>NZ_JACYFU010000013.1 GCF_014837245.1 Devosia oryzisoli | reverse complement strand
AGCTGGACACCCGCAAAAACTGGGTCAATGAGAGCGGCGGCGGCATGATGCCAGTGTGGGATCAGTGCTTTCGGCAAGTTTGGCGCTTCTGCTGCGGGCTGCTGCGCCAGGATCAGGCGCTTTCCGCACGTGCGGGCGGACTCACGGCGTGGCGAGGCGCTTCTCGTGGAAGATCAGACGGTCGAAGTTGTAGGCCAGATTGGCCAGCGTGAGTTTCGCTTCGGCGCGGGCGATGCCGATGGTGCGGATGAACAGTCCGAAGCGGTTCTTCTGGTGCGCAAAGACATGCTCGATCCGGGCACGGACCGCCGACTTGGCGGCGTTGGCACGAGCCGTGGCCGTCGGCATCGGCTTGCCCTTGGGCTTGCGTCGATGGATGCGGCTGGTCAGCATGCGATCGGCGAGCCATGCCTCGTTGCTCTGTGAGCGGTAGGCGCTGTCGGCCCAAACCTCGCTGCCGGTGTTCTGCCGATCGATGACCTGGCGCAGCATTCGACCATCGGGGTGGGATGCCGAGGTGACCGCGGCGGCCCGGATGAAGCCGTAGCGCCGATCGATGCTGATGTGGCTCTTGTAGCCGAACACCGGCAGCGCGATCATCGGCAGCGGCGTGCCGTCCGCCCGGTAGCGCACCTTGCCGCCCACCTTGAGCGTCCAGCGCGCATCGGTGTCCTTGTGGGCCGCCTTGGCTGGCTCGTCCGGCCAGATTTCCGCGGCCGTCCTGCCGTCCTTGATCGCCTGCTGCTCGCCATCGGTGTTGCGCTGCCGGGGCGCCGGCACCAGCGAGGCATCGACGATCTGCCCCGACATCGGGATGTACCCCTTCTTGTGCAGTTGCCAGTCGAAGGCCTTCATCACCCGCTTGAGCGTACCGGTCTCTGTCATGCGGTTGCGGAAATGGCGGATGGTGTTCTCATCGGGGGTCCGGTCCCCGAGCGAGAACCCCAGGAACCGCATCCAGCTCAGACGGTCCCGGATCATGAACTCCATGCGGGCGTCCGACAGGTTGTGCTGGGCTTGCAGGATCAGGATCTTGAACATGGCCACCGGATCGAATGGCGGCCGACCGCCCTTGCTGCCGTCGCCATAGCCCAGCCCCTCGACGAGCCAGCCGCGGAAATACTCGAAGTCCACCGTCCGCTCCAATACCTCGAGCGGATCACCATGCTGGCTCAGCGCCTCCAGGTGATCGTTCAGGCTGAACAGCGACTGTGGGTCCATGACGATGCTCCATGATCAAGCATCGTCAGTGAATCACGACAGCATCAAAGGCGCGAGGGTTTTTGCGGGTGTCCAGCT
>NZ_JACYFU010000012.1 GCF_014837245.1 Devosia oryzisoli | reverse complement strand
CGGCCGCCGAACAGGCGCTCTCGCCTCAGATGCGCCTAGCACCCAGGCTAAGGTCCGACAAAGTTAAGCGGATTTTAAGGCCGTATACGCAGTTTTCCTTACATGGAGATGCCGGCCGCAGTTGCGAACTGTCGAGATAGACTGCGGTTGGGGTCGTCCGACAGGATGACCGTGGGAAGGATCTCGCCTACAAGACGCTCGGTGAGCGCGTCCTGCTCTATGAACCAAAAGGCGGAACACGGCATGGCTACTTTGGCACCGCCAAACTCGTTGACGTGACGTTTGACAGCCGCGCGCCCCGATTTGTTCTTCTTCGTTTCGACGACCTGGAAACGTTCGGCCCGATCGCGCCATCTAAAGGCGCGGAGCCATTGGAAGCGAACGCGTATGATCCTGATGGCAAGGTCATCTTCAGCTACTTCTCGCTAGGCATACGCCCCCTCACAGCCGAGGATCAGAACGCATACTTGAGAAGCAGGCCCTATCTTTCCGCCAATGAACAGCCTCAGTCAGCTTTCGAGAGAGAGCGGATTGAGCACGGGCGTCAGGAACTTGTCCGGGATCGTCAGTTTCGCACAAGGGTCCTGCTTGCCTATGGCGCCAAGTGCGCTCTGTGCGGTCGAGATCACGGGGATCCGGAGCGCGGCATTTATGAGGTCGAGGCGTGTCACTTGCAAGCCGCATCACGCGGAGGATCTGACGACATTACAAACGCCATGGCGATGTGCAAGCATCACCACTGGGCGTACGACGAAGGCTTTTTCGCACTTTCCAATGACGGAGATATTCTTCGGCGCGCCGACATGGCGAGAAATATGGTGGAAGAACTTCGCGGACACACCCGAGCCTACTTCCCTGTGGACTTCAATTTGTGGCCAAAGGCGGCAAACCTCATGGCACATCGCTCACAGTTCGGATTTCCTGAAAGCGACTAGCGGAAGAGCTCAAGGAAGTTGGAGACGCCCGATTTCTTCAATCAGGCGCGAGGCCGCATTTATCGTCACGTCAGCATCACCTTTTTCACCCTCACCTCGCCGTAACGCGACGAGAAGCCTGCGCCGTTCGGCTTCGGTGCTTCCGGTCAGACCGAGATTGCCGGCCTCATGGAGCGCCGCCGAAATCTCCTGGACCTTGAGCAACTCGGCAAAACGAGCGTGGAGTCGCCTGGCGACGGCTGGCTCCCGCCGCCAGTTCTGCGCAGCGAACTCCTGGCTGGCGATCTGGCCGGCACCGAAGCAGTCGAAATCCTCGCACCCTTCATAGCCGAGTTGCTCACGCTGCGCATGGATGCCACAGCGGAAGGTCGGCTCGAGAAAGTGACAAGCTTGCCCGGCCGGCTTGTCGTGACCGAACGACCCCGACCGCTGAAAACTCAGCGCTGTGCAGCAGAGGCCAAAACACCGCTCACAGTCGGCGGCGAACTCTTCGGATTGCAAGGTGCTGCCCTCGGCGAGATT
>NZ_JACYFU010000011.1 GCF_014837245.1 Devosia oryzisoli | reverse complement strand
CATTGCACCGTGGAAAGCACCAAGACAGCCCGCGCCTTTTACGAAGCTGCGGGGTACACCCCAACTGGGCACGGCGATAGATTGATCAAACACCTGACCACTTAATGGCTGCCTCCAGGTCTGGGGGCCGCGGGACGATTCCGCGCCGCAGCCGCTGGTCAGCCATCGACCCCATTCCGGCGACTTGTGTGATTGTCTGAACGCCCTGGCAGGAGTCGGTCATTTTACCCTCGCTGCAACGCTGCCGAATGACAGTTAATGGCAAGCCATCAAGGCCTTAGCGGCTTGGCGAGCGAGACCTTTTCCAGCGTTGCGTCGAGTATAGGATCGTGGTCGATACCCCGCCAAATCTCCTGGTAACCCAGATGTAGATAAAGGCCGAGCGCCCGTTTGTTATCGGCCGATACGCTAATTGTAGATTCAGCGAAGCCTCGCGCTCTGAACTGCTTTTCAAGGGCAGCAATGAGGGCAGAACCCACGCCCTTTCCTTCATGTTCTGGGGCAACCCAGATGTCGCTGATATGATTGTCGCCACTTTCAGAAGCCCCCAACCCCGCCAAGGCACCGTCGACATCCGCTACCAAAACGTTTTCGCCCTGCTCCTCTAGGAACGGAATGAACGGGTTGTCTTTCTCAACACGTGAGACAACCTCTGCAGTAACGAGTGGTTGGATCCCCTTGCGCCAAGACGCTAGACCCACGCAGGCGAGTGCATGAAGTTCTTCTGATTTCGCAGGTCGCACTATTAGCACCCGACCCCCTCCCGCCCAGCTTACATGCAGCAGCGTTCTCAAATTCGCACGACCGGTCAAGTCCTCAGTGGGAGCACCGCAAATGCACCGTCCTGCCTGAAAGCGAAACCTCTCAAACCCAAACCAAATCCGTCAATCAGATGCATATTTCGTCATCAGCCCCTCGCCACCGTGGTCAACGAGATCTAGCTTGATCATCATCAGTATGGCGCACTCGCTCAGTAAAATGTCCCGCTCATCGTCTAAGTCCATACGGAACCGATCAGATACCCGAGAGTAAAGGTGCTTGAGGTTTTCGGTTACGAGATACCGCGGGAGCATCCGATCACGCGTAGCGATCAGTTCGTCGGCGTCAGGTACAATCGCCATCTTCTGCCTCGTCACTGGAAGCTCTGATTTCACTCCAACGTTCGGGCGGGAGCAAGGCTCCGATTAGGCCGCTTCTCGGTGCAGCACACAAAAGCCGCCACCCCCACCCAGACGGTCGGAACGATCCCGTTTCGGCCCTACATGCTCGGCTGTCGAGTCGCCGATAGCGGACGGCCGCAAGGCCACGCGCTGTTGACAATTTTCAACGGCGGCGTAGCCTCGCTGGTGGCATGTGCAGCCAGCCGCTCGCGCCCATCCGGGAAGGGTGAATGCACCTAGTTTTGGTTTGACCCGCAACTCCTGGGCAGGCCGTCAGCAATGCGAGCACTGATCTTTTCTACTGCCCGAGAGAAGGATCGAACCCATGCATAGCTTCATGGATGCTAAACTCATGGCCAAGCTGCTGCGGCAGGCTCTCGCCGAAAGAAGCATTGAAATCACCCACAGTGATAGCCTCGAACTGGTCTCCCGCCAGTTCGGCATGGCCAATTGGAACATGCTTAGTGCCAGGATTGATCGAGCAAGCACGCCCGAGGGGACTCTACCCGACGGCTGGTTCAAGGCTGGCAAGAGCCCGCATCTCTACGATACGCGCGTCGATCATGAGAACGGTTCAACTGTTGTGATCGCAGCCAGGCCCGAAATGCTGCACGACGTCCGAGGCGACGACTTCTGCACGGTCATGCAAAGCGTGGACGCCGAA
>NZ_JACYFU010000010.1 GCF_014837245.1 Devosia oryzisoli | reverse complement strand
CGCCTCCAGGTGATCGTTCAGGCTGAACAGCGACTGTGGGTCCATGACGATGCTCCATGATCAAGCATCGTCAGTGAATCACGACAGCATCAAAGGCGCGAGGGTTTTTGCGGGTGTCCAGCTTTCAACTAGACATTGAGAAGTTTGTCGCAGGAGAAAGGGCCAGAGCGCCAAGGATCTCGGCGTTTGCCATCTTCTTGCCCGGCTGCGCTCGATCGCACACCGAAATGACTGTCGACCAGGATGGACGGGCCTCGTGCATGCCGACCGAGTTCGCTTCCGATTGCGAACGATGCTTCGGCCTATGAGGCTCTGGCGCGTCAGCGATCAGCGGAGTCTGGCCACGACAAGCCGGCGGATCAGCGCGGTCGTTTCTCGAATGTACGGTCCTATGTCGTATCCCCCCGCAGCACGAGCAACTCGGGTGTGGGCTGCGAACCTCTTTGCTGCCTCGGCGCCGGTTGAAATGGGGAGTGACGAATTTGTCGGGTCCAAGGGCGGCGCAAGACCTCTCTGGAGGTGCCAGGGGTCGCCCCTGACTAATTTTGACTGGGGGAGCTTGGACGCCCGGTCGATGGCGACAGACATGTGCAGCTTGCCCTGCGCGTCATGCGAACCCAAATTGGGTTCGATGAGCTGCCAAGCGATCCGCACGTGGCCAGAGCTGGACATCGGTGGGAAAGGTCGCCTGCTGCTGACCTCGGAACTCCTCGATCATCGCCGCCTCCATGTTCTTGCCAATGAGTATTCGTCCCGCGCCCGACAGCGCGAAGAGCCCCCGGTCGTAAGCCCAGTGATGGTGCCGGCACATCGCCATCGCGTTGGTAATTTCATCTGGTCCCCCATGCTGCACTGCCTGCAAATGGCAGGCCTCCACCTCGTACACGCCTTGGATCGCCATAGTCGCGGCCGCAAACGGCGCACCGGGGACCATAGGCGTTCAGTACCAGGTTTCTGAAGCGAGTTTTGCGGATCAATACCTCACGCTCTGCGCGAAATCGTTGGTCCACGAAATCAGTCTCGGCCGGCGGCATCTCAAAACCTCCATAGCCGAGCCGCGTCGTTGCTTTGAGTAAGGCTGCCTGATCTTGGGAAGTGAGTGGTCGAATGCCAATCGAGAAGTAGCTAAAGATGGGTTTGCCATCCGCCCCATATGCTTTTCCCTCAAGAGGGTCGTGCCAGATGGCAGGATGAATTGGCTGACTAAAAAACTCCGGAGCCTCCAGCCGCAGAAGCAGAAAGCGCGGCGCCCGGCTGTCAAAGGTAATGTCGGTGAGAGTCGCGGTGCCAAAGTAGCCGGCCTTCTCTCCCCCGCGAGGCCTGTATAACAGTACCTTCTTTCCCAGGTTCTCGTAGGCTAGTTCCCGGCCGCGGCCATCGAGGCGGGCGATGCCAAACGGCATGTCGTCCCTATAGTTGCCCACAGCGGAAGACGTTGGCGTCTCCATATACGAAACATTGCGTACGGCCGCTTTGACAAAGTCTTAACACACGGACAGGGAGGTTTAATCGCGGCCAAATCCCCGTTGTGGATCGATACACTCAGCTGGTCTCCAGAAGAATTCGAAGCAGCTCCGCCGCCAACATGAAAGAGCAGCATGCCACGCCGTCATCTGGTTCGAGACCCTTCGGTCCCCGCTGCAGTGCTTGAGCACCGTCCCGTACAGCGTCATTGTTTGGCGGAGGTCGGTGGGGCGTCGAACCACATAAGCTGCAGCAAGCAACTTGAGGAAACACAGGCGTCTTAGGCGAGTTACGCACATCGGCCGAGGCCCCTTTCGAAAGAAATGTCATCTTTCTTTCACATGGGTGTTGACGCGCAAAAGGCCCTCCCATATAACCCCGCTTGTCGACGACGCGAGCGACTAGTTTGCTCCCACTGATTGGCGCAATCTGACAGGGCAGGGTGGCTGCCGGGCAACCGGAGGCAAGCTACTGTTCTCTCGGGAATTGCGAGAACTTTGGTTCTCACCGA
>NZ_JACYFU010000001.1 GCF_014837245.1 Devosia oryzisoli | reverse complement strand
CTCTACGATACGCGCGTCGATCATGAGAACGGTTCAACTGTTGTGATCGCAGCCAGGCCCGAAATGCTGCACGACGTCCGAGGCGACGACTTCTGCACGGTCATGCAAAGCGTGGACGCCGAAGCGTTCAAAGGCAAGCGGATGCGGCTCGCTGGCGAGTTGCGCACGGAGGATGCTGGCACTGGCGCGACCATCTGGTTCCGGGTCGATGGTGCCAAGGGAACGCTCCTGTTCGACAATCTCGAACTGCGGCGACCCGATGGGCCATTGGTCGGAACGCAGGGTTGGAACGAGCGATCAGTTGTTTTTGACATTCCCGAGGAAGCCTTGAGCCTCCACTATGGCTTCTTCCTCAAAGGGACCGGCAAATGCTGGTCTCGCAAGTTCAGCCTAAACAAAGTCGATGGCAGCGTTCCAACCAGCAGCGGCAAGGGACTTGTTCTTCCTCGCCCGACAAACCTTGATTTCGGACAAGGAGCTGCGAACTAGCAGCCCAAGCGGCGGAACCAAATCCGCCGCTTCACTCACATGCCCGCTTGTGGGGCTAGTGTGTAACGTCTGCTTCGGCGGGACGGTCGCCAGAAGCCGACAGTCAGGAACCCACCCCCATTTGGACACTGCCTCGGCCTGAGCGGACCGTCAGCTTTTGGGAAGTCTGAAAGGCTGGCTGGAAGTCTGAAATGGGGCGCATTGCGCCGGCTCCTCATTGGCACCGTTGTTAGGTCCTGCGATCAACTGGGCCAGCCATCTTCTGCAGCGTTGGGCGGTGTTGTTGAAAATTACTTTGATACAAGCCCGCGCTCTGCGCCGGCCATTCGTTTCATTTCAGGTGTTTTTCGACGCACCGATCTTATCGAAAGTAAGTTCAGCGCCGAGATAAGCGTGGCGTGCACATCCCTGCCGGAACGGTCATGTCGTTGAACTCCGGCGTGGCGGCAGCATCTTTCACGACGGACCGCTTCGGCCCTTGCGGTGGCGTGAATGCGTACATGGCTCAGTAACCCTACGTTCGACAAATCCTTATGCTTTCGACGTCTGAGGTGGTCCCGGATTCCGAGACAGGGGCATAAGGTGGATCTTCCGACGAAAGGGACGATCCAGCATGAAGACACGCAGACGGTTTACGGCCGAGTTCAAGGCCAAGGTGGCGCTTGAGGCGATCCGCGGCGAGCGGACGATTTCTGAACTGGCGACGAAGCACCAGCTTCACCCCAACCAGATCACGCAGTGGAAACGGCAGGCAATCGAGAACCTGGCCAAGGCTTTCGAAGAGAAGGCAACGGATGCACAGGTCGGCCGGGAGGCGGAGGTGACGAAGCTGCACGCCAAGATCGGGCAGCTCGTCGTCGAGCGAGATTTTTTGGCCAAAGCCTTCGATCGCTGAGCCTGGATCGGAGGAGAATGATGATTGATCCCGATCACAACCGGCTCTCGATCCGCCGCCAATGCGAACTAGTCTCGATCTCGCGGGCCTCGTTCTATCGGCAACCGGCGGGAGAGACGCCCGAGAACCTCGAACTGATGCGCCTCATCGATGAGGCCTTCATGGAAATGCCCTGGTATGGGTCTCGGCAGATGGCGCGGCACCTGTGCCGTCAGGGCTGGTGTGTGGGCCGCAAGCGGGTCCGGCGGCTGATGCGCAAAATAGGCCTTTCGCCGATCTACCAGGCACCGAAGACCAGGGAGCCGCATCCCCAGCATCGCATCTATCCCTACCTCCTGCGGCATCTGGCGATCGAGCGGCCTGATCAGGTCTGGTGTGCCGACGTGACCTACATTCCGATGCGGCGCGGCTTCCTCTACCTCGTCGCCATCATGGACTGGTTCAGCCGCAGGGTTCTGGCCTGGCGGCTGTCGAACACGATGGATGTCGACTTCTGCGTCGCTGCTCTGGAAGAGGCAATCGCCCGGCACGGCAAGCCCGACATCTTCAACACTGATCAGGGCTCGCAGTTCACCAGCTTCGCCTTCACCGCGACATTGAAGGATGCCGGCATCCGCATCTCCATGGACGGTCGCGGACGCTGGATGGACAACGTCTTCATCGAGCGGCTATGGCGCAGTCTCAAATACGAGTGCGTCTTCCTCAACGCCTTCGAGACAGGCAGCGAGGCCCGGCTGGGCATCGGCTCCTGGATCGACTACTACAACGAGCGACGCCCCCATTCGACCTTCCGCGGCAGGACACCCGACGAGGTCTATGCTGCGGCGGAAATGACGGAGCAATTGGCGGCGTAGAAACCAACCTGATCCACCTTAGCCAAACCGCCGAACTGTCTCACCAGGCGGGACCACCTCAGTCAAGTCTTGCCTTCAGGTCCGTGCAACTGACGGCGTTCAGTAATTTTTCTACCAAGACCTATTGCTATGGCGCGCTTGCACCAGCGCAGTTACCATGTCTCCCGTTTTATAGTATTCTGAGTTTAGGTTGTTACCCATGCAAGAACAACTAAGTTTCTCGGCTTCATTGCGCGCAATGCAAGATGCTTGGAAGGCGTGCGGTGCAGTCGAACTCCCGGAGAATGCGACTTCTCTTTCCAGTGAGCGAGCCCAGCTAGATGAACTTCTATCTTCCACACTCGAATGTGTCGGAAGTGGTTTCACCGTCAAGAACCTTCGGCAGCTGATATCAAGTGTCGTACTTGAGGCGGCCCTTTCTGGCCAAGACGAGGTTGATTTGGCCAAGCTCTTGGGCGTAGTCGTGAGGCATCTTTCGGTTGATACTGAGATCCTGCCACCCGGCGGCGCTGGCTGGATTCGTGGTCTGGCAATCGCGACTCGACTGCAGGAACTATGGCCCCATGAAACCCGAAACGACCGACTTAGAAATGTTGAATTGGCTTTGAAACGCCTGGTGAGTAAGGGGCACGCCTTCAACCTCGCTGTGGGCAAGATAGACAGGACCTCCCCCGGTTTTCAAACCGCCACCGCTGAAATAATGCGCTTGTTTAACAAGCTCGGGCAATTTGATATTTTCCAATTCATCGAACAGGTTGCAAGAAGTCAACAAGGCTATGAGTTTGACCAAGTTCTGTTTGGTCGAAACCCAAGCAATGAGCCTAGGGACGCTGGTATTCCCTTCGGGTTCCTATGGCAGTTGGCTGCACGGACTGCGGTACTGCCTTCGGGCTCCAAAAATCCCGAACGAGACCGTAAGGATGCTTTTGAGCTTTCCCGAGACCTGATTGCCTTGATCGACATCGAAACCTATGGCCAATTCTGGGCCATAGCTGCGCAGGCCGCGCCAACCGATGCGTGGCTGGCCGATGCAGTGTTGCATGACCATCTCTTCTCCCTTCAGCAATGGTCTCCCTACCTAACGCCGATTATACTGCGGAGTTTCTTCGGAACCGCCCGTGATGAAGCCCTGCGCAGTGCCTATGGTTGGGGTGTCGAGGACGTTGCAATCGCTGCCGAGTTGCTGGTGGCAGGCCAAACAACGAGTCCTAGGATCATTTCCGCAGCACTTTTTGAGCGCCGGCTCCCACCTAAGACTGTTACGAATCTTCTTCGCGATCTGACACATGAATTGCCGGCGCCTAATGCCGACTATACCGACCCATTCTCCGCCGGGCGTCACGACCTGATGTTCAGGCCATTTGTCTCGAGTCTACTACCTGGCAAATACACGGTCCCATCAATGGCCACTGTGGGCCCGGCTATCTATGAGGTGGTTGCTGCCGCTGCGCGCAATACCTTTTCCAAAGATGAAATGGCTAAGCTTTCAGGCGAGGGCCTGGAAAACGCCACCCGCGCTGTTTTAGAGTTTCGCGGCATAGTGCCGACCATCGTCGCAGCGAAGTACCTCGTTCATGGCCAAGCCGGCGAATGCGATTTGGTACTGGAAGATGACGAAACCATCATTTTTATTGAGTGCAAAGCCAAAGCTATGCCACGGGGCGCCATGGCAGGAGCGGCCATGGATGCCGTCTTTGCCTATATTGAGGGAATAGCGTCATCTCAATCTCAGGCGCTGCAGCATCAAAGTCTCCTTGAGGCGCATGGCCGGATCACCTTCGAAAATGGCAAAGTGCTGGAACATCTGAGGCGCAAAATTGTCCGCCTGTCGACCACACTTTTCGACTTCGGCACGCTCCAAGATCGGTTTGTGTTCAGTCAGTTGAGCGCAACGCTGGCGAATAGCAAGTTGAGCGTCATTGGTGCGCCCAACAAGTCGGCGCAGAAGCGCGTCAACAATTCTAACGCAATATTGCAGCAGGTTGGCCAGCATCTTTCGCGGGACACAGGGTTGGGTGGAGATGTCAACGACTGGATCTGGGTGCGCTCGCTTTCGACAGCTTCCCTGTCTCTGGGGCAACTAGCAACGATATTGATCGACCACTCAACTGTTTCCTCTTTAGCGGACGTGATCCGAAAACCCGCAACCTTCGCAACCGGTAGCGTACTCAAAGAGTACCATTATCTGCGTATGCAGAGACTCGTCTAAGCGAGTGGGAAAGCTAACTACATTGAGCCATGGGCAATGAGTGCGCCCACAAGCGGGAGGGCTTGGAGTTGCGGACGACCTTGGCAGTCGACAAAGGCGACTCTTTTGAGCTGAGTATTCAATATCAGTTCGAAACCTCCGCTCCGGGGTCAGCCGATCTCGACTTTCTTCGCCGTGTAATTCATCTTGTTGGAATTGCTTCTCCGTCAATTTGTTCCCCCCAGAAAGCACCGTCCATGGAGAGAGATTTGAGCCAAAGGGGAGCATTCACCTTTATCGACCTTTTCGCGGGCATTGGTGGGCTCCGTTTGGGCTTCGAGGCAATCGGGGGCCGTTGTGTTTTCACCAGTGAGTGGAACAAGTTCTCCCGGGAGACCTACCGCGCGAATTTTGAAGATGATCATCCAATAGATGGTGACATCACCAAAATATCTGCGACAGACATCCCTGCTCATGACGTCCTGTTGGCAGGTTTTCCATGCCAGCCATTCAGTATAGCCGGGGTTTCAAAGAAGAATTCCCTGGGGCGCTCTCATGGCTTCCTTGATGAAACTCAGGGTACATTGTTCTTTGATGTGGTAAGAATCCTTAGTCATCACCGACCGAAGGCATTTTTACTCGAAAATGTGAAAAACCTTTTGTCGCACGACAAGGGGAACACGATGCGCGTCATTCTCCACGCTTTGGACGAGCTGGGGTATGCGGTTGACCATCGGGTGATAGATGCCCGCGCTTGGGTGCCGCAACATCGAGAACGGATATTCATCGCCGGTTTCCGTCGCGATCTGCCTACCAGCTTCACTTTGAACGACATTCGTATCCCGGATGCATCCCCTCGGTTGTCGTCAATTCTTCACCCGGAAGATGGCAGCGAGAGGCCGGAGCCACCCTTTACCGAAGGCGCCAAGGGCAAGGTGTCATCACGCTACACCCTTACGCCAAGACTGTGGGAATACCTCCAGAACTATGCCGCGAAGCACAAGGCTGCCGGTAATGGGTTTGGTTTCGGGCTTTTTGGCCCCGACGGCGTGGCAAGGACTTTGTCAGCCCGATATTACAAGGACGGATCGGAAATCCTCATTGCTCAACCTGGCGGCATTCCGAGACGGCTGACACCAAGGGAATGCGCTAGGCTGATGGGTTTTGACAGGCTTGGCTCAAATCGACCTTGGACGATCCCTGTCTCGGACACCCAAGCCTACCGGCAATTCGGCAACGCCGTCGCCGCGCCTGTGGCAATCTCGATCGCTGAAGCCATGGCCCCATGGATTACCAATAAGGTCTCGCTTTTGGCCGGGGCGCACAGGGTTGCCTGAGAGGCAGGCCTTCAGCCGGTCAGAGATGATGTCTAGGATCGGTCCGAAGGACACGAAGCCTGAACTTGTGGTTCGACGCGGACTTCACGCGGCCGGCATCCGCTTCAGACTTCACCGCGGTGACCTGCCAGGACGGCCGGATCTCGTTCTGCCGAAATATCGGGCCGTGATATTTGTGCACGGATGTTTCTGGCATCGCCATGATGGATGCGCAAATTTCAGGCTTCCGAAGACCAACACGGAGTTCTGGCACCACAAGATCGACCGGAACGTGGAACGGGATCGCGAAGCGATCGTGGAGCTCAGAAAGCTAGGCTGGCGCGTACTTATCGTCTGGGAATGTGAGACGAGAAAATCACCTCCGACAAACCTGATTGATAAGATCATGGGCTGGATTGCTGGAACAACGGAAGAGGAAGAAATTCCTCGACCGTTGGTATAGTCATTCGAATTTTTTTAAACGACTCGTATATCGAGGTCATAGGGGGCGCCAATGACAAAGCTGATCACTGACCAAGACATGATCAACGACCCGAATGCAGCAAGGCTGATCTACGGATTACGGGACACGGGCTATAACGTTCGTACGGCCGCCGCGGATATTATAGACAATTCAATTGCTGCCGGCGCAAACACCGTAAACATCACTATCGAACTGCTTCATGATGGACGGAAACTCGTGCACTTTGGCGACGATGGACACGGCATGAATGCAACCGAGGTCCGTAACGCTATGCGTTACGGTGCGGATCGGAGAAGGGACGCTAAGAGCCTAGGGAAATTTGGCCTCGGCCTGAAGACCGCTTCAAGTTCTGTCTGCAAGCGTTACAGCGTGTTGTCCAGGAAGGCAGCCGATGAGCCAATTTCAAAATTGACTTGGGACTTGGATCACGTTGAGCGCCAGAATGCGTGGGAGATGCTGGCGGAGCCGGTCTCGCGGGACCAGAACGAACTTTTCGACGAGCTTTGTGGTGTATCAGGGACGTTGGTCGTCTGGGAAAACTGTGACCGCCTGCTGTCAAAAGAATACACGCCAGGAGCAAAGGAACAAGCTGCCGTCAAACGCTTGGCGGAGGCACTGAGCAAGCACATCGCGCTTGTCTTCCATCGTTTTCTTGATGCCAACGACGGCCGGGAGAGGACTGTCGTAATCAACGTCAATGGTTCTCCCGTCAAACCTTGGAACCCTTTCTATCCCGAGAAGTCTGAGCAGGTGCTCGCTCCGAACAAGCAAACAGTCTTGGTAGAGCTATTCGATGGGACTGAGGAGGAAGCGCAGATGAAAGCGTGGATACTGCCTCACCGTCGTGACATGACAAAGGAAGAAGAGGCGGAATACGCGCGCATCTCAAACAGAGCGCAAGGATTTTACGTGTATCGCGAAGGGCGGCTAATTCAGGACGGAGGTTGGATGGAGGTGTTTGGCGCCCCGGAGCCACATACGTCGCTTCTTCGTATCGAGTTCGACTTCGGCCATGAGTTGGACGAGGCGTTTCGGATCGACGTAAAAAAATCACGTATCCTGTTCCATCCGGATCTGGAGGACGGCCTGAGAAAACTGCTTCAGCCGGTCTATCGCGAAGCGGGACAGCGCTATCGCCGCCAGAGCCGTGAACAGGCAAATAAGGATGGAACGGTCGACCACAGCAGCGCGAACAAAAATATCGCGGCAACCAGCAATACGGCAAAGCCACACGTGACCGGCGCCGATGTGAACTCGCAGACAGCTGAAATCAACAATAATCGCGGCCAAAAAATCCGCATCAAGGCGCCTGTCCAAAACTACGTTAGTGCGGACAGCATCCACGTGGAGGCTGTGACCAGCATAACGAACGGCCACCTCTGGGAATTCGCATACCGCAGTACGGGCAGTGCCGAGCATGTGCCTGGTGTTCTACTGAACAAGCACCACGACTTCTATCAGAAGATATATCAGCGGGCAGCTGCCAACGGCTATGCCGTGGAGGGTATGGACCTGCTTCTCTATGCCTTTGCAATGGCCGAGCAGAACAATACAGACCCTGAACTCGAGCCGGTCTTCGAGGACATACGTGAGGAGATCTCGGCCAACCTCCGCAAACTCCTGCGCAATGTTCCGGATCCAGAGCCTGCCGAGTTGGCCGACGAAGAAGACTTGTGAGGTCGGCGTGATAGCAGCTTGGCAGGATATCGTTCGAAAGGAGATTGAGGCAGGTACCGGTGCTCTGATCGGCATGTCCGTGGATCAGCGAGGCATGCGCACAGCCCTGCGAATCTGGTTTGCAGACCTGGATGAGCGTCGTGGTCCGTTTGTGGAACTGAAGCCGCACGGACTCAAGGGCTATCGTGCAACTCTTGGTTTTGGCACCTTTGCGGGGGAGATCGTACGCCAGATACAGCGCGCCGGTGAAGAGGACGTGCAGCTTGCTCAGGCTCTGGTGGATTCACTTGCTCCAGACGTTGAGCTCGACCTGTTTGGTCAGGAGCGCGGCCAATGGCGAGTGCACTCGGGCAGCTTCCGGCTCACGGCGACCTTGAGAAAGACCACTGAGTCTTCTGATGAGGCGGTTGCTCGCGTCAGCCGAGATGTGGTGGTTCCCTTGATGGCTGCCATGGCCGAGCTCATCGGCTACGACCTCGTTGAGGAGGACGAGGGAGCCTCTAGCTCAGAAGAAGGCGCAATTCTGCTTGCAACCGTTCGGCGCAGGGAGAGAAATCCTCGCAACCGCCTCTTGTGCATCCGTTTGCACGGGGAGCGGTGCCTCTGCTGCGGCATGGAGCCCCGGAAGTTATACGGAGACGCTGGCGATATTCTGGAAGTGCACCATCTGGAAGCGTTGTCGCTGTTGGCCGTGCCACGGCCATATGACCCGGGCAAGGATCTTGCCCCGCTCTGTCCGAACTGTCATCGCGCAGTACATACCCGGAGACCCGTTCCTCTCGATCTCGACGACGTGCGGACTTTCATGGAAGCTGCCCAAAATGAGCATGGACCGCTGTGACGGACTTGGGCCAACTTCCTCGCGATTTTGCTGCTTTGATTAGGGACCCACCAGATGGCATGGAGGTCTCGGAACGGGTGCTTGACCCCATTCTTGTATTGTCCAGATCCCAGAACCGGATAGTCGCTCAATTGGCCGGGCGTAGAGTCGTCCGGGGCGAGGCGCATCAACTGATTGCCCCGTCCCTAATGCATTCGTGGGTTGCGGACGGCACGATCATTCGTCCTCTGCCTCGAGATGTCGTGGATCTGGTCGCGGGCCTGCTCAGGGGTTTGGATCCAGAGGATCTGTCTTACTCTGCTGCAATAAGTCTTGTTCGCGAGGCTCCCGATGATTTGCCGGTCGAAGCTTCTCCAGAGTTGCTGCATGCCGGTCGTGTGGCCGCAGACCAACTTCCGCCCAACATTGCCGTCGACGGGCTACAGGCGGACCTTTTTCCATATCAGGCGCGCGGTGTGCAGTGGATGTGGGAAACCTTAAATCGTACGGGAGGGCTAATCCTTGCAGACGAGATGGGACTTGGGAAGACGCTCCAGATCATAGCTTTGCTGATGATGGAGCCGCCCATAAAGGACGCACCTGCATTGATCGTTTGTCCTACTAGCCTGATCGCAAACTGGGTGCGCGAGATTCAACGTTTTGCTCCGTCCCTGAGCATCATGGTTCACCGGGGTAGCCACAGAGCAGGAATTTACCGAGACCTCCAAGTCGCGCAAGTCATTATCACCACCTACGACACGATGGTGAACGACATCGGCCTGATATCTTCTCTCGAATGGTCATGGGTGATTTGCGACGAAGCGCAAGCCATCAAGAACCCCCATTCAAATCGCCGAATGGCTGTTGCGACGATTCCGCGCCGCAAGACCATCCCCATGACCGGCACGCCGGTGGAGAACAGCCTCCTTGACCTTTGGTCACTGGTTGATTTTGCGATTCCTGGAATGCTCGGCGATAGGACAGTGTTCGAAGTCGAATTCCCTGACACCGTGGAGGCCGCGCAGTCGCTGGGTCGACTGACAGATCCAATCATTCTCAAGAGACGCGTCATGGATGTGGCAGCGGATCTGCCTGAGCGTATTGATATAGACGTCCCACTTGAGCTCGAAGACGGCCTCGCCCAGCAGTATGACGCCGTTCGGGAGTCGACGCTGGCAAAATACCCTGTTGCAGGTGCGCTTGTAGCCACTCTTCAGTTACAGCTGTTTTGTGCTCACCCTTGGCTCAGAGCTCCGAAAGTAGACGGTGGGGCTTGGGATGATGCCGCCTTGGTAGATCAGGAAGGAATTCCGCTGATCACTCCCAAGCTCGAACGGCTCACCCAGCTTCTGCGCGAAGCATTCATGAACCAACGAAAAGTTCTTGTATTTTCGCTGTTCAATCGGGTCGGCGATTTGGTGAAAAAGGCGAGCGATGGGCTCGCTGGAACTTGGTGGGGGGCCATCAACGGTTCAACTCCATCCTTGGATAGGCAGCCGATCGTGGATGATTTCTCCACCCACGATGGTCCAGCGTGTTTAATTTTGAACCCGAAAGCGGCCGGGGCCGGTCTCAATATCACCGCTGCGACGGTGGTTATACACTTCACGCCAGTGTGGAACCCCGCAGTAGAGGCGCAAGCCAGCGCACGAGCGCACCGCCGTGGTCAGACCGAGCCTGTCTCGGTTTACCGTCTGTTCTATAAGGATACTGTGGAGGAGGTCATGATAGACCGGTCCGCTTGGAAATCGGACTTGGCCAACGAGACCGTGCCAGTTTCATCCCGCGATGAAGATGACTTGCGCCGTGCCCTCCAAATTTCGCCTACGAGGCCAACAAAGTGAAGAGATTTATCAAATCCTTGAGCGCCAACGATGTGGGTAGTACCGGAGCCCATATGGCAGGCATTCTGGTTCCCAAGTCAGATGGCGAGCTTCTGGCGTTTCTTCCGCAACTGGATCCTAAGCAGCTGAATCCTTCGGCCTGGATAGATTGCGTAGCCCCTGATGGTACGGAATTGAGGTTACGATTTGTCTACTACAACAACCGTCATCACACTCCCGGCGGTACGCGGAATGAGTACCGCATTACTCATCTGACAGGATTCCTTCGCGATGCCGGCGCTAAGGAAGGCGAACTGTTTGAAATCTCCCGAGAAGAAGGATCGTCTACGTACCAAATTCGGGTAATCAACGATCACCTTGAAAACGCGATCTCCGTCGATACGGAGGGTCCAGTACGCATCAAACTGACCTCAGGTTGGGCAAGGATGCACTAATCTCCACGATCAGTGGCTTCTTGACCCCGAGATACGAATCCGTGGTGTCTCGTGGTCATCAACATACCCCTCGGCCCGCGCACGATCGAGAATTGTTATGGCGAGAACACATTGACGTTCTGAAGGGAGCCGACGACCGAGTTGACTGCACGCCTTTAGGATTCCATCATCCTTCATCGAGAAGGTGCGATTGGGTGCTGTCCAAAGACGGAGGCGTCCCCAGAAATCGGCGCCCAGCTCAATGACCTTTGTTTGCGCTTCGATCCCTGAAATCATGGACTCTTCGCGCTTTCCCTCGCGTTGTGCAGCCCTTGCTTCCTCCAGATCGATCAACTGATCGATCAAAGCGGTCCCATAAGTGACCTCGGACCGCATCAGGCTGCCCCAGCAGGCCTGCTTCTTCGCCCACTCCGTGATGTTCCGGATTCCGCTCTCGGGCGTGACAATGACCTTAGTCGCTCTCTCACAGGCAATCAGAAGGCATTGAAGCATGCCTTCTGGCACATTCTGATTTGACCAAACCGTGTCAAGGTTGAGAACTTTATCCATCTTTTCAGCGTCATGGACCAACTTGGAGATTCCATATGCCACTATGTTCGCTCTATAGCCGCCAGGATACCAGTCCTGCCTAGGGACGGCCTTCTCCAAGCTCCGAAATATGATCAGCTTTGCTATTAGCCGCTTGTACCACGTCTCGTCATAGCGCGTTTCGGTCGTTGACCAGGAAGAGCCAATTTCTGCAGCAAACGCAGCAAAATTTTTCTGCGCGCCTTTGCTGACTATGTCCGGCCGCTGCCGAAAAGAGAACTCGACTTTTGCAAGATCGGTCTTGAGAAAGAGCTGCGATTTTGGTTGTTCCGTATCAAAGCGGCGCCTGTCCGATCCACCGCGCTTTGAACGTTCCACCAAGTACTGGCCTCGAGCTCGCTCATAGAACCATATGGTCTGTCGATTGGCTCCCGAAGATGGGGGCGCAAGGACGCGACGTGAGTATCCCTCTATCCGTAGATGAAAGGGATGATTGGAGAAAAAATCCGCTGCACTGACCTTGTTCTGGCTGTTGGCGAACTTGGATATGTTGGGCACCACCTCCTCGGAACGCTCTGGCCGTACAACAGTCAACTTGATCTGGACATTGACCCGATCCAAGGTGTCCGGATTTGATCGGAGAGCGGCATGCAGGGATGCAGTTGTTTGGCCGCCGTTGACGATCTGAAGGTTGCGGGCCGAGAGGATTTCCAGCCGCTCTCCGTCTTGTCGGGTCTCCAAGCTGTCGGCGGTAGCTGAGAGTCCATTGTTGTAACTGAAGAACATCCCCGGATCGTCGCGGATTGTGTCCCGAATACCGGCGTTGACGGACCGCCTGCTCGCTTGAATAAAGGACCGTACGTTAGACTCGAGGAGCCTGGCGCCCCACATTTCGTAGATTTGAGCCAGCTGTTTGCCGTTGATGACCGCCAAGTATGATGGGAACTCGGCGTCATTTGTTGATGCCGCCAACGCTGGCAGGCACGAACCAAAGTCCTGCTCAAAATTTACGACGATCTTTTCTTTGGAGCCTGTGGTCTCTACTCGATGGAAACGTGCCAAGTCCCAAATGTTGTAGGTGACAGGAATTTCGCCAATCTTTCCGGCGAGTTTTGCATCCGTTCGGGCACTGTAGATCCCGTTCGTGATGAGGATCAACTTGACCTTCGTTACCGATGGCCATCCCTCTGAAATCATCGTCGCAGTACCGAACTCTGGTGTTCCAAGGCTCAGGGTATCCCGGAAGTCCCGCCTTCTCGATGCAACGACGTAGTTTACCAAATGCCCAAAGATCTTTTTTACGTCCGCGGCATTGAGGGTCATAGGTTCGTGGTCGTTGTACAACTCGCACGCGATAACGCTCAGGATCCCTTCGGCTTCCTTTGGGTCACCGCCATGGCCGTCCAGCCTAAGGGTTTTACCCGCTGAGTTCCCTCTCCAACCACATCGATCTGCTGTTTCGAGCTCACCTTCTGTTTCCAGAGTCGCGCATAGACGTTCAAAGGCGACATCTTCCAATGGCAGATTCGATAGCCTGCTTTCTTCGCGCAGTTCAGCAAGCAGATCGCCATTGTATTCGGTCAGCTGGTCCATTGTTCCTGTGCTCGACGAATTTCACTCAGATGCCAGTTGAGAGCTTGTCCATTGGAATGACATGGTCGGCCCCGTCTGTCCTCGGTCTGCGTGGGATCTCCTCCGATCCATAAACATCAATCCAACTTCAAATGTCATAAAGATTGGATAATTTCTTACGATCTCACAGTGAGTACTGGCCAAGTCGTCTGCCTCTTCCTTCCTCTTAATGCCGCTTGGCTTGGTCCGGCCCGCAAATGCTGGACAAGAAAGGGAGGTGGCTCCGCTAGCGCTGTGGCGCACATTTAGAGGATGGGGCCCGGAGGCCGACTTGACCCCGGATTTGTTCGCTTGCGCCTACGGCGCTTGCCCCAGCTTCGATGAAGCTGGGGTGGGGGAGTGTGGGGCGGACCACTCCGGCGTCAACCTCTGGCTTGGGTCTTCTTTCTTTTGCCAAGTGGCTGCCGGAACGGCATCTCTGAAGGGATCTCCGATCCCTTCCGTCGCGGACAAGGCCGGCTTGCCGGCCGCTTCGGGGCGTTTACCCCGAAACCCCTTCGGTTGAGCGGAGTAAACATCACGATCTGCTTCTGGCTCTCGGATGAGCCAGAAGCAGAACACTTGCTGTGGGAAGGTTGGAGTGAAAACTTAGAGCAGGCGCTGATGCGGTGCCAAGCCATTGGGGGCTTTGGCCAGAAGCCAGAAGGAAAGCCAAGGATGCAGGGCCGAGATCATGTGCCGGTGGTACGCATGGAACGGATGCAGCTTGCCGGGCGAGGCCTTGAGCCTCGTCATCTTGGTGCGCAGCTCGGGAGCGAGCACTGCAGCAACTACCGGCACAGCATTGGCGGCATGTTCGATGAGCGGGATCCAGTGCTTGCCGGGGCGGGCGGCGAAGATCGCCGCAGCACAGGCGGCAACGACCTTGCCGGCAACTGCCTTCTCCCCCCCGGTGGCATTGTTCAGCCGTTCGACCGCCTGCAGCCAGCGCAGCACCAGCGGCAGCTCGTCCTGGAGGGACTGCCGCAGATCGCGCGCACCGACCAGCTTGGCAAGGGCGCTCCATTCCGCTGCCACGAGGTTGAGATCAGCCCCCGAGGCAACGGTGCTGGCGATCGTTTCCGTTAGCCCGGGCGCCTTGGCCTGAAGCTTTTCAGCCAGTGCTGCCGCATAGGCCCGCTGCCCCTCGGCATGACGCTGTCCTTCCGGCATCAGGATGACGTCAGGTTCAACCATGCGGCTGCGCCAGCGATTGTAGATCGCGAACGGATGCTGGATGCAGGGTTCCAGCGAGAGCTCCCGCAGATGGAGGACGCTGGTTTCCTCCGAGCGCTCGTAACTAGCCGCATCGACAGCAAGAATCCTTCCACCAGCCGCAAGATAAAGGTCGCGAAAACTCTGGTTGTTCAGCGAAGCCAGCTCATGGGCGCTGGTCACCCATACCAGGGTGATCCCGGCCGTCCGGTATGCAGCGTTGCGCTCGGTGATGGTCGTCAACGTCAGACGAGCGAGCTGCAGCTCCAAGGCGATCGGCTGACCCTTATAGATGGTGAAGATGTCCGGCCTGCGGTGCCCGTCACCGATCCGGATGAAGTGCTTGTCAACGACCGGTTCGGAGAAGTCTGTATCGCAGCGGATGCTATCGGCAAGGCAAGTCTTGAGGCGGCGATGCGCTTCACCTTCCTGGTTGCCACCAAACTGGCCGGCGCCCGTGTCACGCATGACGTCAGGCGTGCGCCAGCAGCACTCCGCAGGCGTGCCCCCATAGTGCTTGAAGTAAGCACCACGACCATCGCCGGTCGAGGCCGTATGGCTGACGGCAAGATAGACAGGGCTGTTGCAGTTCTCACAACGGAACAGGATGTTGCCCTCGCCGCGCCCATACGCAATGGCCCGCCGCGCGGTGGTGAGGTCAACTGCGGTGAGGCCATCCAGCACGGCCTCGACGGGCATGATCACCGGCTCGGCGCCGCGAAGGTCAATGACCTTCTTGATGGCACGACGGGTCTTGCGATTGCCTGCGATGGCAGTAGGGGAGTCAATGCCCTGTACAACGGCACTGCCGTTTTGGACAATCGCGGGAAGCGTGGTGGTCGTCTGTTGGGTAGTCATGGATGAAAGTCCTTCGATTTTTTTGATTTTTGGGAAAAATGGCGGTTAGTGGAGACGCGGGCGGCGCAGAGTTGCCTCTGCGGCGTCGAGCGCCTTGTGGAGCTTGCGCAGGCTCTTGATCTGGCCCTTTGCGCATGCGCGGGTCAGTGCAGCGATGAGCTCGGGCTCAAGATGACGCTTGCGGACCTCGGCTTCAGCCACTGCGGCCAGGTCCTTGGGCGTCAAAGCTGGGATCTGGACGACCCTGCAGCGGTCCCGAACAGTCCTGGGCACTTTGTCGATGTCATTGGCCAGCAGGATCCAGTTGAGGAAGCGCAGGTCGAGATCGATCTGCAGGAAGTGCTCCCGTACTCGTCCCGCCGTCGAAGACTCGAGAAACGGCAGCAGGGACTCGGTCGGGTTTTCCCGTGCGCCGCGGCTCATGTCGGCAAGCTTGTCGACCTCGTCGAACGCCGCGATGGGATTGCCGACCCCGTGCTGATTTAGCCCCTGAAAGATCGCACTGGGCCGGGACGACCTGAAGACGGAGTCACCGCCCGTGAGATCCACCGTGGTCATCATGGTGGAGCCATCGAGATAGATCAGCGGCAGCCCAGTAGCTTTAGCCAACGACCGGACAAGGGATGTCTTGCCTAGCCCTGGAGGCGAGACGACCAGCAAAGGCCGGAAGTGGAAGTAGTTGGCGCCATGCGCCAACGCCAGGTGCGCGCTGTCGCGCAGAGCCTGCAGAGCTGGAGCAAAGGCTGGTGCACGGGCAAAGAGCGCACTGATAACTTCATCGATGGCGTGCTCGGTTGCCGGTCCCATCAGCTTCACCGGCGTTTCGGCCTCAAGCTTGAGCTGAGCCCTCTGCGGATGCTCGGCATCGCGACCACTGCTATTGCGGATATCGTCCTTGGTCATCGGCTCGGTGAGCCGCAGATAGGTCACTGGCCCGATAGATAGAGTCACTGTCCTAGGCTTGCCCATTTCGACAGCATCAATAGCGCGATCCTGCCGGTCCACGTCTTCGATGCTTAGGCCATCGGGGTGATGCCAAACCCAAGGGTTGATCACCTCGTCATCACCATGGTCTGATATGGAAGAGGGGTGCAGGACCTCCTGCCCAAAATCCTCGAGGTCTTGGCCGATGTCGAGAGGGTCGGTGTGATCGTCGCCGTGCGGACGCGGCTTGAACATCGAGCGGGGCTTCGCTGCGTCGGCGGTACCGCCACCAGCTGCGTCCTCACGGTCGCTCTTAGAGCTAGAGCGCGGCATTTTTTCGTTTTTTGCAATTTTTGTCATGTTTGACCATCATCAGGACGCGCCAGGCCGTGGCGTCCAAAGACGCAGAAGCATGGATCGTGGGAACCTGGATGCGCAGCAGCACTGCCTCAGGCGATCGGCCGGAGATCAAACAGCATCGCTGCGCAGTGGAATGGTGCGGCTAAGTGCGCGCCGATACCGGCCAAACGCTGTGCATCGCACAAGCGCCCAGCCACCCAGTCGACCAGAGGTCGCAATGATCGGGAAGAGAAGGGTTGCTGCGAATCTTGTCGCAGCCGTAGATACGGTCAGCCATGTGGCTTCTCCTGTTGAGGCAGGTTGATGGTCACTTGGTCAGGCCGTCGGAGTTGGTGCAAACAACTCTGGCGGCCGCCCTATCGGTGCCATGAGCCCAAGTGGACTCGGCACTTACCCTGACATTGGTTTCGGGAATGTCACGCGCGATTTCGAGCCATGGTTAACTGCATGAACCTGCGGCCATCTCAAATTGCTTCTTTCACGCCATTGTGCCGGTGGTCCTTTTCTAAGCAGTGGCGGGGGGCGGATGGACGATCCCGATATAGTTGAAGCGGCCGTTGTCGAAGAACTGTCCAAGGGTCAGAGCCCAACTGACAAGCAGGGAGCGGGGACTAAGTGGTTTGGTCAACGGGGCGTGCGCTGTCAATGCCGCGATGCTAGCTTCCAAAACGCCGCAGTGGTTCGAAAATGTGGCGCAAACCCTTGCGGAGATGGTAGGTAGGAAGCGTAAACTCGGAGTGGCCAAACTCACTTAGTGGTCGCGTCAGTTGGTCAAGATCGGCCAACGTCAAATTAGTTTACGCGCTTAACGCTTCGAAGGAATTCGAATTGACTGATGACGAAGCGTTGAAGGTCCTGTTGGCACTTGGTGATCCGGCACGGTTCGAAATTCTTCGAAAGGTCGTTGAGGCATCTGGATTGTCCTTATCCGACTTGAGGTCCGGCAAAGCTGCATCCACGACCTCGCACCACATCAAGTTGCTGGTTGACGCTGGTGTCCTCCAACCTACCAGAGACGGAAAGCACATTAGATATAATGTTCGTCAAGCTACACTTGCGAGCTTAGCTGAATGGGCCAGCGCGCAGGCTGAGCTGGCGACGCTCAACCAAATTACGGAATATCTGCTCGCCAATCCCGGTTAACGCCTGGTGCTGCGCGAACGTCAACTTGGGGGCCGTTTGTAGCCTGTCGGCTTTCGGGCCGACCTAGTGGATTAACTGCCATTCGCTGGCCCTCGCGTTGTCACTCATGAGTGTCAAATGAAAGCCACTACGGGTCTACTGCGGCGCCCATACTGGCAAAGCCACGAGCCAACGCAGCTGTTCAATCAGCCTCTTCCAACTATTTCCAGACCAGCCGTCGGTAGAGGGTCGAGCGGTCGATGCCGAGAGCGCGCGCAGCGGCGGAAAGATTGCCGTTGTTCTGGTCCACCGCGCGACGCATTGCGGCTTCGGTGAGACTGCCCAAATCGTTCTGGAACAGCAGAGGTGCCGCGGTGACCTGTTCGGTGAACTGGGATAGATCGGCCAAAGTGATGGGCTGTTCTGGTTCACACAGCGCTGATAGGGCGCGCAGCGTCCCGGTCAGTTCGCGGAAATTGCCTGGCCATGGCTGGGCGGCGAGGCGGGCAAGCACCGGGGCGGGCAGCGGCGGATGGCCCGTCGCGAGCTGGGACCAGAGGCTCGAGACGACAGTGGCGCGATCGGGGAAATCACACAGGGCCGGCAGGCGAATGGTGAACTGGGCGATGCGGTAGTAGAGATCGGCGCGGAAGGTGCCTGCCTCGACCATGGCCTTGAGATCGCGATTGGTGGCGCAAACGGGCACGAAATCAGCCTTCTGCGCGGTGCCGCCGCCCAGTGGCACGACTTCCTTGTCCTGCAAGACGCGCAGGAGGCGCGACTGCAGCAAGAGCGGCATGTCGCCGATTTCATCGAGGAAGAGAATGCCGCCCTCGGCTTGTTGCACCAGGCCAATGGCGCCCTGCTTGCGGGCGCCGGTGAAGGCGCCGGGCTGGTAGCCGAAGAGTTCGGATTCGATCAGGCTCTCGGGCAGTGCAGCACAGTTGATGGCGACAAAGGGCTTGCCGGCGCGCTGGGTGAGGCCATGCAGGTAGCGGGCGAAGACTTCCTTGCCGGCACCGGTTTCCCCAGCGATGAGCAGGGGAATTTCGGCATTGACCAGGCGGATGGCCTTGGCGAGATCGGCGCGGGTTTCGGGAGTGAGAAAAGGCGCTGGCTCGCCCGACTTGGCGACGCGCGGCAGGGTGCCGGTGACGCGCAGCGGCGACTTGCGCGGCTCGGACACGGCGGCAAAGAAGCGCTCGCCATTGCGGGCGCGCAGTTCGCCGCGCTGTGTGGCGAGCGCCGCGGTTTCAAAGATTTCCTCGGCGGTGGACTGGCGCAGCGCCTTGCGGTCGAGCCCGACGAGATGGAGCGCGCGACGATTGCCGGCGATCAAACGCCCGCCATCAAAGACCAGAATGCCTTCGCGGGCGGTGCCCAGGAGATCAGCGGTACGGTGGAAGCGCACCACGGTCATGTCATCGAAGCCGCGGGCGAAGAAGCGATGTTCGATCTGCTCGACGGCGAGGCGCACCAGGCCCATGGCATGGGTGTGCTCAGCCGAGGCATGGCCGGAGAGATCGAGCACGCCAGCGAGCTTCCCGAAAGGGTCGAAAATGGGCGATGCGGCGCAATGCAGGATACCATGTGGTTCGAAGAAGTGTTCTCCCCCATGCACCTCGATGGCGCGACGTTCGGCGAGAGCCGTGCCGATGGCATTGGTGCCAGTGGCAGTTTCGGACCAGGTGACGCCGGGGCGGAGCGCCACTTCGGCGGCGCGGCCGGCGAATTCGGGGCTTCCCGTGGTATCGAGCACGAGGCCCTTGGCATCGGTGAGGATGACGACACTGTCGGTAAGCCGCGCTTCGGTGCGCAGCGACACCAGTTCAGAGCGCGAGAGGAGGCGTAAGGTCTCGTTCTGCTCATGCAAGGCGCGAAGCTCGGGTGCGGTGACCGGTTCGGCATGAATGACCGCCGAGGCATCGAGGCCCTGTTGTGCGCAGCGCTGCCAGGACCGCAATATGGGCGCAGGCACCAGGCCCTCAGGTAGATCGTGCCCAGAAAAGAAACGCTCGCGCGCGGCTACCAAGGCAGCATCGGACGCCTGTTGCATGGCTCTCTCCCTACCAGTTGTGGCAGTTTGCAACAGGTGTTGCATCGGCCATCGCGTCTGGTTGTGGCAAAGTGTTGCATCCGAATTCGCACCGCGTCCACCCCTGCTTGGTGCCACAAGAATTCCCTAACAGCTTCAACAGGTTGATATCATCTGGCACGCCGGTTGCAATGACGGTGGCATCCAAGAACAAGGGAGGATGCCATGAATAAACCTGAATTCGTCGGCCAGCGGACCAAGTCTCCATACAAGGCGAAATACGGCAATTATATCGGCGGGCAGTGGGTGGACGCGCTCGACGGCGAGACCTTCGAGAACACCTCGCCAGTCACTGGGCAGGTGATTTGCGAAGTCGCGCGCTCCAAGGCGGCGGATGTCGAGCGGGCGCTGGATGCGGCCCATAAGGCCGCGCCGGGCTGGGGCCAAACCTCGGTGGCGCAGCGCGCGGTGATGCTCAACAAGATTGCCGATCGCATGGAAGAACATCTCGACGAGATCGCGCTGGCCGAGACCTGGGACAATGGCAAGCCAATTCGTGAGACGACTGCTGCCGATATTCCGCTGGCGATCGACCACTTCCGCTATTTCGCCGGTGCCATCCGCGCCCAGGAGGGCGGCATTTCCGAACTTGACCATGACACGGTGGCTTATCATTTCCACGAGCCCCTCGGCGTCGTGGGGCAGATCATTCCGTGGAACTTCCCTATCCTGATGGCGGTCTGGAAACTGGCGCCCGCGCTAGCGGCAGGCAATGCCGTGGTGCTCAAGCCTGCCGAGCAGACGCCGGCATCAATCCTCTTTCTCATGGAATTGATCGAAGACATCCTGCCGCCCGGCGTGGTCAATATCGTCAACGGCTTTGGCCTTGAAGCCGGCAAGCCGCTGGCCAGCTCGAACCGCATCGCCAAGATCGCCTTTACCGGCGAGACCACGACGGGCCGGCTGATCATGCAATATGCCAGCCAGAACCTGATCCCGGTGACGCTGGAACTGGGTGGCAAATCGCCGAACATCTTCTTTGCCGACGTATTGGCCGAAGACGATGATTTCTTCGACAAGGCGCTCGAGGGCTTTGCCATGTTCGCGCTCAATCAGGGCGAGGTGTGTACCTGCCCGAGCCGCGCCCTGATCCAGGAAAGCGTCTATGACCGCTTCATGGAACGGGCGATCAAGCGAGTGGAAGCCATCACGCAGGGTTCTCCCTTCGAGATGAGCACGATGATCGGGGCCCAGGCCTCGTCCGAGCAACTCGAGAAAATTCTCTCCTATCTCGATATCGGCCGGCAGGAAGGCGCCACGGTGCTGACTGGCGGCGAGCGCAACAATCTGGGTGGCGAGTTGGCGGGTGGTTACTACGTCAAGCCGACGGTGTTTGCTGGCAACAACAAGATGCGCATTTTCCAGGAGGAAATCTTTGGCCCGGTGGTCTCGGTGACGACCTTCAAGACCGATGCCGAAGCCCTCGAGATCGCCAATGACACGCTTTATGGCCTGGGCGCCGGCGTGTGGACGCGTGATGCCAACCGGGCCTATCGCTTCGGCCGAGGCATCCAGGCGGGGCGCGTATGGACCAATTGCTATCACGCCTATCCTGCCCATGCCGCCTTTGGTGGTTACAAGCAGAGCGGCATCGGACGCGAAAACCACCGCATGATGCTTGACCACTACCAGCAGACCAAGAACATGCTGGTGAGCTACTCGCCCAAGAAGCTGGGCTTCTTCTAAGCCGCTCCTCCCTGAGCGGGCGCCCGGGGAGAGCTCCGGGCGCGCCAGAAATCATTCCGGCGGGAAGAGCCCTAACCCCACTCTCTCCCTGGCCACCTCCCGCTGGAATGACCGTCGAGCAAGGAACCCGCCATGACTGATCTCGTTCCGCGCGTCGTCGCCACCGACGCCGCCTTAAGTCTCATCGCCACCATCACGGCCCGCCATGGGCCGGTTATGTTTCATCAGTCCGGCGGGTGTTGTGATGGCTCGTCGCCGATGTGCTATCCTGAAGGCGAATTCATCGTCGGCGACCATGACGTCAAGATGGGTGATATCGGCAGCGCTCCCTTCTACATGTCACCCAGCCAGTTCGAATATTGGCAGCATACCCAGTTGATCATCGATGCGATTCCAGGTCGTGGCGGCATGTTCAGTCTCGATAATGGCACCGAGCGGCGGTTTCTCACGCGCTCCCGCTTGTTCACCGATGACGAGTACGCACGCCTTGGGCCAATAGCACGGCGAGGAACGCCAACACTCTTTTCCTGAAGCCTTGTCTCTTCTGCGGAGTGACTGATGCTGAAGTTTGGTCCATTGCGATTTTTTGATTTTGCATTCTCACATCAGGTGACGATCCAGGTCATGTCCGTTTTCTCGTTGATGCAATAATCCGTTGAATGACCGAAATGGGGCGCATTTCTGCTGCTGCCTTTTAAGACCCTCGATTCATTCATTATGACAGTCGCGCGCTCTGATGACGCAAGGCCGCTGACTTTAGTTAAGTTATCGATCTAATGCCTGTCCTCACTTAAAATCAGGACCTGACTGGAAGAAGTTATTACCATCTTTCCATTGCCGCCGCAGCCGTGTCAGACCGATCTCTTGATATGGATAGAGACGTCTCCGTGTAGCATTCGAACAAATCGACGAACGCCGTTCTTTAAGCGTTTCTCCTGCAAATAGGCGTTGACCAGCAGGCCAATAGCTGGCACGTTTTTAAAACGTTTGCAGAAGTTGGGGCGACGGTGGGTAACGACGGTGCATTGACGCTCAAGAAGCTGGCCGAAGAGCTCGGGATCTCTGTCGCAACTGTGTCCCGTGCGCTTGCAGGTCATGAGCAGATCGCCAAGAAAACGCGAGCCAAGGTTGCCGAAGCGGCCCAGAAGCTGGGTTATGTCCCCAATGCAGCGGCCCGCCAACTCGTGTCCGGCCGCAGCGGCTTCGTTAGCTTCATACTGCCCATTCGTGATACGCAGCTGGTCGATTCATATCTTGGCGAATTTATCACCGGGCTTGGTGAGGGCTTGGTGGATCATGGCGTTGATCTGCTTCTCGCTACAGCCCAGCAGGGCCAGTCCGAACTCTCCGTGCTCAAGCATGTGGTCGAATCGGGCCGAGCCGACGGCGTCGTCGTGCCGCGCCTCGAGATCGCCGACCAACGCGTCGCCTATCTGCTGGAACGCCGCTTTCCCTTCGTCACGCATGGACGGCTGCTAGACGGACAGGCAGACTATTCCTGGCTAGACGCCGATGGTGAACTCGCCTTCGGCGAAGCCTTCGAGCTTCTCTATAGGCTGGGGCACCGGCACTTTGCCCTGTTGACTGTCTCGGAACTACTGACATTCCGCTTTCGTCGCGAGAGAGGCTTGGCCCAGGCCGTGGCGCGGCGCGGCGACCCGGATGTGCGCCTCGATATCGTGAGCGCGCCGCGTTTTGACCGTCAGGCGCGGTCCAGGGCCATCGGCGGCATGCTAAATGCCGAGGCGCGTCCCACGGCCATCATCGCGCTGTTCGACGAACTGGCTATTTCTGTGATGGAGGAAGCCGAGGGCCTCGGGCTCACGGTTCCAACCGACCTGTCCGTGGTCGGCTACGACAATATCGTGGCCGCCGACTATACAAGGCCGGGGCTCACCACGTTCGATGCGCAGGTGCGATCGAGCGCTGCCAAGATTGCGCATATGCTTATGCGACAGATGTCGGGCGAGGCGCGGGCGGCCCAGACCGATCTCATCCAGCCCGAATTGAAACTACGCGGGAGCCATGGCCCGGCGCCGGGCGCCTGATGCCGCAACGACAGGCGGTTCCGAACCGGCGGCGGTTTCGCGCTCGCCCGGTTCGGTGGACCGCATAGGGAGAAACTATGCCGCAGATCAACTATGTCGATCATTCCGGTACCTGCACGCCGATCATGGTGCCGCTCGGGGACAGCGTCATGGAGGGCGCCGTGGCCAATGGCGTGGAAGGCATCGTTGCCGAATGCGGCGGCTCGGCCATGTGCGCGACCTGCCATGTCTATGTCGATCCTACCTTCAGCGCCCTGCTGCCCGAGATGGGGGAGGTCGAAGACACCATGCTTGATCTTGCAGCGTCCGAGCGGCACGACAACAGTCGCCTGAGCTGCCAGATCAGAGTGACCGAGGCGCTTGATGGCCTTGTCGTGCGCATGCCGGAAAGCCAGATCTGATGGGCACCCCTGTCACCGTCATCGTGGGCGCCAGCCATGCCGGGGTGCAGGTCGCTGCTTCGCTGCGCGATCTCGACTACCCCGGCGAGGTGGTGCTGATAGGCGACGAGACGCACCTGCCTTACCATCGGCCCCCGCTCTCCAAGTCGCTGCTGCATCCGCACGATGCCGAAGGCCAGGTGCTGCGACCGGCGAGCTTTTACGCGCAGAAGCGCATTGGCCTGCGCCTTTCGAGCGGTGTCGACGCGATCGAGCCGGGTGAGCGCCGAGTGCGTCTGCGTGATGGCGAAACAATCGGCTTCGACACACTAGTCCTTGCAACCGGTGCGCGGGCGCGCCGCATTCCGATCGCAGGGGCGGACCGGCCCAATGTGCTGACGCTGCGTGCCCTTGGCGATGCCGTCGCGCTTTCGCAACGCTTGGCCCAGGCGCGTGATGTGGTGGTGCTGGGCGCTGGAATGATTGGGCTTGAATTTGCGGCCGTCGCCGCCGCTGGTGGACGGAACACAACCGTGATCGATACCACCGAACGGCCATTGCTGCGCGCGGTCTCGGTGGAAATGGCAAGCTATCTTAAGGATTTGCACGAGGCGCATGGCGTGCGCTTTCTGTTCGATAACGGCATTGCCCGCATCGAGGGCAAGGGTCGAGCCGAGCGCGTCGTCACCCTTGACGGGCAGGAGATCCAAGCCGATCTGGTGCTGATTGCCGCCGGCGTCCTCCCCAATGTCGAACTGGCGGCAGAGGCAGGACTTGCCGTCGACAACGGCATCGTTGTCGATGCGAACCTGCAGACCAGTGCGCCCGGTATTTACGCGGTAGGCGATTGCGCCGCCTTCGTCGCGGCGGACGGGCGCCGGCTGCGCATCGAATCCGTGCAGAATGCAACCGATCAGGCGCGTTGCGTCGCGGCAGCGATTGTCGGCCGTCCCGAGCCCTATGCCAAGGCGCCCTGGTTCTGGAGCGATCAATATACGGCCAAGCTGCAGATCGCGGGACTTTGGACGGGTTACGATCGGGCGATCCGGCGCGACACTGCCGATGGGAGCGGCTTTGCGCTGTACCTTTTCGCCGGCGATCGGCTGGTCTGCGTCGAGGCGATCAACGCCACGGCCGATCACGTGGCGGCGCGCAAAATTCTCGGCGAGGGGATCGCGCTGACGCCGATGGACGTGCAGACGCCCGGCTTTGATCCCAAAGCCCATATGCGGCAGCGAGCCGCCTGAAATGGAGGAGAGCGCGATGATCAGTGCCCTGCGACCGATCGATTGCGACATGCATCCCGTCGTGCCTAACATTCGGGCACTCGTCCCATACCTGCCGGCCAACTGGGCCGCCTCGGTGGACGACCGGGGTATCGAAGGCTTCGACTCCATCTCCTACCCACCCAATGCGCCCCTCTCGGCACGGCCGGACTGGCGGCCGGGCGGCAAGGGCCTGCCCGTATCGCTCGATGACTATCGGCGTCATGTTCTGGATCGCTTGGACGTGCAATGGGCGATCGGCAATTGTCTTTACGGCGCGCATCTGGCCTTCAGCGAGGATCTGGGGGTGGCGCTGGCCAGCGCGGTCAACGACTGGATGGTCGATACCTGGCTCGATCCCGAACCGCGCATGCGCGCCTCGATCGTGGTGGCGCCGCAAAATCCGCAACGGGCCGCCGAGGAGATCGACCGGTGCGCCCCCGACCGGCGCTTCGTACAGGTTCTGCTGCCCGCCATGGTCGAGGCGCCGCTCGGACAGCGCCGTTACTGGCCCATCTACGAAGCGGCGCAAAAGCATGGCCTACCGGTGGGCATCCATGCCGGCAGCAGCTATCGCCATGCAGTGACGCCCGTCGGCTGGCCCACTTACTTCGTCGAAGACTATGCCAGCCAGGCCCTTGCCTTTCAGGGGCAGTTGGGCAGTCTGATCAGCGAAGGCGTGTTCAACAAGTTTCCGGCTCTCACGGTCGTGCTGCTCGAATCGGGCGTTACCTGGCTGACGCCATTCCTCTGGCGCCTCACCAAATTCTGGCGCGGTACCCGCAGCGAGGTGCCCTGGGTCACAAAGCCACCCATCGACATCGCGCGCGAGCATATCCGGCTTTCGGCACAGCCCTTCGACGCACCGGACGATGCAGCAACGGTCGCCCGCATTCTCGAACACCTGCCGGGCAAGGACATGCTGCTGTTCGCCAGCGACTATCCGCACCACCAGTTCGACGGCGACGCCGTGTTGCCGCAAGGGCTGGACCAAGAAACCATTCGCCGCATGGCTCAGGATAATCCGCGTGCCACCTATCGCCGGCTTGAGGAGGCGCTCTGATGTCCCAGACTGTGCAAGGCACGAGCAATTCAGGCGTTGTGGACTGCGACATTCATCCCGCCATCAAGTCCTTCGAGGATCTGCGCCCCTATATGAGCCGGCATTGGTGGGACTATTACACTACCTATGGGCTGCGCTCGCGCCAGGCCTTCGTCAAGGGCACGCCCTATCCCAAGATCGCTCCCAGCGCCATGCGCCGCGATGCCTGGCCGGAAACAGGCCTGCCGGGCAGCGATCTGGACATGATGCGCCGCCAGCACCTCGATGCCCACAATATCCAACTGGGCGTGCTCAATCCGCTCAATCCATCGGGTGGCGATCTCAACGTCGATTTCAGCGCAGCCCTCTGCTCGGCCACCAATGACTGGCTTGTCGACACCTGGACCAGCCGCGAAAGCCGGCTCAAGGCGTCGATCATGGTGCCCTACGAGGACGGTCAGGCCTCTGCCGCCGAAATTCACAAGCGCGCCGCCAACAAGGACTTCGTGCAGGTGCTGCTACTCAGTCGCACTACCGAGCCGCTGGGCAAGCGCCGTTACTGGCCCATTTTCGAAGCGGCCTCCGAGCATGGCCTGCCGGTGGCAAGCCATGTCTTTGGCTATAGCGGGCATCCGGCGACCAGTGGAGGCCATCCATCATTCTATCTCGAGGAGGGCGCTGCCCACCCCGCCGGCATCCAGGCTTCCATTGCCAGCTTGATCTTCGAGGGGGTTTTCGAGCGCTTTCCCAATTTCCGGTTTCTTGTCATCGAAGCAGGTTTTGCCTGGCTTCCAGCCCTGGGCTGGCGGCTGGACAAGCTGTGGCACCGCATGCGCGGCGAGGTGCCCCATGTCACACGGCCACCCTCGCAAACCATCAAGGAGCGCATCTGGATCACCACGCAGCCGATGGAAGAAGCGCCGCGCCCACACCAGGTGGTCGAAGTCATGGACCAGATCGGCTGGGACCGGCTGATGTTTGCCAGCGACTATCCGCATTGGGATTTCGACGATCCCAAATTCGGGCTGCCACCATCCCTGGCTGCAGAGCAGCGCGACAAGGTGCGCTTCGGCAATGCCCTGACGCTCTACGGGCGCTCGTGATGGCTTTCGAGATCGTCGCGCAGGTCAGCGATATTCCGGTGGGGCAGCGCAAGCTGGTCGAGGTTCGCGGCAGGGAAGTGGTCATCTTCAACCACGGGGGGCAATTTTTTGCCCTGCTCAACCGCTGCCCGCACCAGGGCGGCCGACTGTGCGACGGCAAGTTGACCGTCGCGGTCACGTCCAGCGAGCCGGGCCACTACGACTATCACGCCGACAGGCAGGTCATCCGCTGTCCCTGGCATGCCTGGGAATTCGATATCCGGACCGGCAAATCCTGGTGCGAGCCGGATCGCGTCAAGGTGCGCAGCTACCGCACCGAAGTGCTGGCTGGCACGCAACTGGTGCGCGGCGAATACACGGCCCAGACCTTTCCAGTCAAAACTGAGAACGACTACATCCTCGTGGACGCCTGACCTGCGGTCGGTTCGCCCCCCAATGCCTCAAGCCACACCGATGAAAGCGCTCGCGCCATGCTTGCCCAAATGTCTTCCGCTTCGCTCGAGAATGCCTTTGCCGTGCTGCGGGAGAACGACAGGGGTACCTATACCGTGCCCACCAAGGGGCTCTATCCGTTTCAATGGAATTGGGACTCGTGCCTGACCGCGCTGGGGCTGGCCGCGATCAGCCAGGATCGTGCCTGGACCGAGATCGAAACGCTTTTCGAGCACCAATGGCCCGATGGCATGGTGCCGCAGATCGTCTTTCACGTGCCGTCCGACACCTATTTTCCGGGGCCCGACATCTGGCAGACCAATCGTCCGACGCCAACATCGGGCATTACCCAGCCAGCGGTTGCAGGCTTTGCGGTGCGGCGCCTGTTTGATCGTGCGCAGGATCGCCACACTGATCGCGCCATGGCAGAGACGCGATCGCGCGCACTGTTGCACAAGATCGATGCCTGGCACGCGTGGTTCTACCGCAACCGCGATCCACACGGGGAAGGCCTTGTCGCGATCCTTCATCCCTGGGAGGCGGGACGGGACAATTCGGTCGATTGGGATGAGGCGCTGGCGCAAGTTCCCACGAGCGGCATAACGCCGTACAGGCGGCGCGACACCGACCACGCCAATCCCGCCCATCGCCCCACCGATGCGCAATACGATGCGTTTGTCTGGCTCGTGGAGCACTTCCGGCGGCTGGGCTGGGACAACAGTCTGCTGCATGATGCGTCCCCGTTTCGCGTGGTCGATCCGGCGTTCAACGCCATTCTCATCCGCTCCTGCGCCGATCTGGCGGCGGTGGCGGAGGCGCTTGGAGAAAAAACGCTTGCGCAGCGCAACCGGGCGTGGGCGCAGCGGTCCCTTGACGCCCTCGATGCGCTTTGGCATGTGTCCAGCCAGCGCTACCAGGGGTTTAACCGCGCCACCGGCGAACGGATCGATAGCCGCTCCATCGGGGGGCTCCTGCCAATTCTGGCCGCCATCCCGCCTGCGCGTGCCGCCGCCATTGCCGGACAGATCGCGGCAATGGGTGAACAGATGCACTTCCTCGTGCCGTCGCACGATCCGGGAGCGCCCGGATACGAGGCGCAGCGCTACTGGCGCGGGCCGATCTGGCTGATCACAAATTTTCTCATCGAAAACGGCCTGCGGCAGGCGGGACAGACCGAAGTCGCCGACCGCATTGTCCGCTCGAGCCTTGACCTGATCGAGAAATCCGGCTTCGCCGAATATTACGAGCCGCAAACCGGGGCGGCGCTGGGCGGGGGAAGATTCACCTGGACGGCTGCGATGGTGATCGAATTCCTCACCCGGCGCTAAAACCCGGTTCGATGCGGCAGCGTCCGGGCTGGCTCGGGCAATGGGCAGTTGCGGATGTCGGCCAGAAGCTCGATCATGCCCGACACTTCCCGCTCGGCGATCAAATGCCCCCTTTCGGCGCTGGCCCTCTTCGCATTGCCGACGGTGCCGGCCGGGTTGAGGTCACTCGCGATCCAGGCATAAGCGTGCTGGCCGGTGGGACGCAGATGGGTAAAACGCGCTTCGTCCCGCGCTGCGACGGATGGAAAGTCGGCAAGCCGGTCGAGCACCACGAGATCGGGGCGGAAGGCCAGCATCATCGAGGTTTCGAAATCGCCGCCATGGATACCATGGCGCCTTTCGCTATCGGGCAAAAGGCCATCGGGCGGCGCGAACTTGCTCCAGCCTGACTTGATCACCAGCATATCGGCCTGAACGCGAAGCTCGCGCGCCACGATACCGATGATCTCTTCGTTGCCGCCATGCGAATTGACGATCAGGAGCTTGCGGATGCCGGTGCGGGCAACCGAAAGGCCGATCTCGATCCAGGCGTCGATCAGGGTATGGGCGGTGTGCGTCAGCGTACCGGTGGCCCAGATATGTTCGTTGGATTTGCCAACCTGCATGATCGGCAGAACGCGCAGGTCAAGGTCTGCGGCGATGCGATCGCGTAGCAGGTCCAGGCAGCCTTGGTTGAGGATCGTATCCGTGCCGAGCGGGAGGTGTGGTCCATGCTGCTCGGTCGCCGCGACGGGCATCAGCGCAATCGTTTGCATCGGGTCGATACCTGCAAATGTATTGGCGCTGAATTCGGACCACCAGAAGGGCCGTGACATCATGTTCATTCCTGTGCCGGTCCAGCAGCCACGACTTCTATTTCCACGACGGATTCAGGACGCGAAAAGCCCGAAACCACAAGGAGCGTCGATGCTGGAAAGGGTGCGACGAAGAGTTGATTGCGCACGTCCATATAGCCAGCCAGATGTTCACGGCCGGTCACGAAAGCATTGATGCGGACGATATTTGCGAGGCTCATACCGGCTTCGGCCAGGATCGCCTCGATATTGGCAAAACAAAGCCTGGTCTGGGCGGCACAATCGGCTGGCACCTGACCTTGAGCATCAATGCCCAACTGCCCCGAGCAGAAGACGAGTCGCTGATCGGGCGGCACAAGGGCACCGTGGCTATAGGCGGAAAAGGGCGGCGCAATACGCGCCGGAGACAGGGTCTCCACGCTATGTCCCTCCATAGGTATTGCCATCCTAGACAGATTTAAAACGGTTGCAACAATGAAATTTGTGGTTTTGCGACAAAAGGACCGGGCTTAACGGGTTTTCAAGACGCTCGAACCCAAACACTCTTGGTCCCGCCGCGGTCTTGATGATCACGTTTCGGCTGAGGGGCCGGGCGCGGCAGGAGGAATGCTATGAAGAACGCAACAATTCTGGCCGCTTCGGCTGTCCTTTTTGCCGCTGGGCTAGCTGGTGCCGCGCAGGCGCAAGACAAGGTTACCTTCGGCACCAACTGGGTGGCGCAGGCCGAGCATGGCGGTTTCTATCAGGCCGTGGCCGATGGCACCTATGCCAAGTATGGGCTCGACGTCACCATCCGCCAAGGCGGCCCCCAGGCGCCCAACGGACAACTGCTGACAGCCGGCCAGATCGAGTTTTACATGGGCGGCATGTCGACCATCGACGCGGCGCGTCAGGGGCTGCCGAACGTTACGGTGGCGGCCATGTTCCAGAAGTCGCCGCAGGTGCTGCTCGCCCATCCCGATGCCGGCTTCACCGACCTTGCCAGCCTGTCCGGTGCAAGCAAGATCATCATGGGCAAGGACAGCCTGTTCGCCGGCTACTGGCCCTGGATGAAGGCCAATTTCGAGGGCTTCTCGGACGATCTTTACGAGGCCTATACCTATAATGCCGCCCCGTTCATTGCCGACGACAAGTCCGTGCAGCAGGGGTATCTGACGGCCGAGCCCTACGAGATCGAAAAGCAGACGGGCTGGGCGCCGCAGATCTTCTTGATCGCCGACTATGGCTACAAGCCCTATTCGACGACCATCGAGACGCGCCAGGACCTGATCGATCAGAACCCCGATATGGTCCAGCGCTTCGTCGATGCCAGCATCATCGGCTGGTACAATTATATCTATGGGGACAACAAGGCGGCCAACGACATGATCAAGGCCGACAACCCCGAAATGACGGATGACCAAATCACCTATGCGATCGACAAGATGAAAGAATACGGCATTCTGGTATCGGGCGATGCGGAAAGCGGTGGGATCGGCTGCATGACCGAGGCGCGCTGGACCGAGTTTTACGACAGCATGATCGAGGCAGGCGTCTACGAAGCCGGCATACAGCTCGACAAGGCCTTTACGACCCAGTTTGTCTGCAAGTCGGTCGGCAAGGATCTCGCCAGCCAGTGACGGCAATTCCGGCCACGCCCTTTAATAGGCGTGGCTGCTCCGACCGGGAATAGAGCTTGGATCAGATCGTGCAGAACGCTTCGCCATCGCAGCATAACCCAGCGTCCCGGCCCAAAAATGGGCATGAGGTTGTCGTCATGCGTGACGTCAACAAGGTCTTTTCCAACGGGACGCTGGCCCTCAAGGGCATGTCGCTCGATGTCCATGCCGGAGAGTTCATTTCGCTCCTTGGCCCCTCCGGCTGCGGCAAATCGACGGCTTTGCGCATCATTGCCGGTCTGGGGGCGCCCAGTTCGGGCACGGTTGCCTGGCCCAGTTCGCGCATCAACAGCAAGGGCCTGCCGGAAGGCGATGTCGGCTTCGTCTTCCAGGAGCCCACGCTCATGCCTTGGTCGACGGTGTTCGGCAATGTCCATCTGCCGCTCAAGCTGGCGGGCGTCTCCAAGGCCGATGCGGCCGACCGGGTGATGGAACAGTTGCGCGGTGTCGGCCTCGCCGATTTTGCCCATGCTTATCCGCGCGAGCTTTCGGGCGGCATGAAGATGCGTGTTTCGATCGCCCGAGCGCTGGTGACACAGCCCAAACTCTTGCTGATGGACGAGCCATTTGCCGCGCTGGACGAAATCACGCGCCAAAAGCTCAACGACGATGTGCTGGCGCTTTGGCATCGGACCCGCGTGACCGTCATTTTCGTCACCCATTCGGTTTTCGAATCCGCTTATCTGTCGAGCCGCATCGTGGTCATGCGCGCCCGGCCTGGACAGGTTTACACCGACCTGCCCATCAGCCAGCCCGAACAGCGCGACGGCACTTATCGCGTTTCCGAATTCTACCGCGCCAATTGTCAGACCGTTTCGGACGCCCTGCAAAGCGCCATCCAGTCGGCGGAGATCTGAAATGGCCGAAATCAGCACTGCTCTACGCGACGACCGCGGGACGGACGCAGCCACCATCATCCGGCCGCTCGGAACATCGCAGCGCGAAAAGGCCTTGCGTATTCTCGTGCCGCTGGCGGCGCTACTGGCGTTCATTTCGATATGGCAGATCCTCGTCGTGTGGCAGGGGATACCCAAATATATCCTGCCCGGACCGATCGATGCTGTCGTGGCTCTGGTCACCGATTCATCGACGCTGTGGCCTGCCCTCTGGGTCACGCTGCGCATCACATTCATGGCGCTCGGCGTGGCCCTGGTCGGCGGTGTGCTGCTTGCCATCATAATCGTGCAGTCCCGCTGGCTGGAACTGGCACTGTTTCCCTTCACCGTCATCCTGCAGGTGACGCCGATCATCGCGGTGGCGCCGCTGATCCTTATTTACGCGCCCGACACGCAATCGGCGCTGATGATCTGTGCCTTTCTCGTGGCTTTCTTCCCGATCCTCTCCAACATGGTGCAGGGTCTCAAAAGCGTCGATCACAATCTTCTCAATCTGTTCGAGCTCTACGGCGCCAAGGGCTGGCAGACTCTGCTGTTCCTCAAGATCCCCGCCTCGATGCCTTATTTCATGGCCGGGCTGCGCATTGCCGGCGGATTGTCGCTGATTGCGGCCGTGGTGGCCGAATTTGCCGCAGGATCGGCCGGGCAGGGCTCGGGCCTGGCTTTCCGGCTGCTCGAAAGCCAGTATCGGCTCAATCTTCCCCGCATGTTCGCCGCGCTCATCATGCTCTGTGGCACGGGTATCGCCATTTACGCCCTGACCTCTTTTCTCTCCTGGCTGACGCTGCACCGCTGGCACGAATCCGCCATCCGGCGCGAGAACTAGCCATGCCGCAGGCGATCAGGCCCTGGGCCGGAACGAGTGTGGTGCTGCATGATTGCAGCCTGCCGCGCGCCGCGCGCGGCCACGTTTCGGGCGAAGTGGACCGCGTCGACATCACCATCGCCAACGGCATCGTGGCGGCAATAACCTCGACGCAGTCCCCTGGCCCTGGCGCAGTCGATTGCGATGGCGGGCTCGTGCTGCCCGCGTTGGTGGATGTCCATACCCATCTCGACAAGGCGCAGATTGCCACGCGCACCGCAAATCCCGATGGCAGCTTTGCCGGCGCGCTGGGGGCGGTGGCGGCCGATCGTGCCGCGCACTGGACGGCAGCCGATCTCCGCCGGCGCATGGATTTTGCCCTGCGTAGCGCGTATGCCCATGGCACCGCTGCCATTCGCACCCATCTCGACAGCGACCCGGCCCAGCGCGACATCAGTTGGACAACATTCGAGGCGGTTCGTCAGGACTGGCTCGGCCGACTGCAGGTGCAGGCCGTCGCGTTAATCGGACCGGACCAGATGTGCGATGCCGCTTTCGTGCGGGACACGGCACGCTGGGCTGCGCGCTTCGGGGGCGTGCTGGGTGGCGCAATGGGCCGGCATGACGGCGCGAAAGCGGCTATGGCCAATATGGTCGAAGCGGCTGCCGAATTCGACCTCGCGCTCGACCTGCATCTCGATGAAACGCTCGACCCGGCCGCCGGCACGCTGCGCGCCCTTGCCGAGGTGGTGCTCGAGCGTGGGCATCAAGGCGTGGTACAGGCGGGGCATTGCTGTTCGCTCGCAGCCCAGGACAGCGCCGAGGCCCATGGTACCATCGACGTAGTGGTCGCCGCCGGGATTTCCATCGTGACCCTGCCAATGTGCAACCTCTATCTGCAGGACCGGCAGGCGGCGCAGCAGCCGCGGACCCCACGTCTGCGGGGCGTCACGCTGGTCAAGGAATTGAAGGCTGCCGGTGCCCGCGTTTCGGCCGCCTCCGACAATACGCGCGATCCCTTCTTTGCCTACGGCGATATGGACATGCTCGAGGTTTTTCGCGAACTGACGCGCATTTGCCAGATCGATCATCCGGCACAAGACGCGTGGGACTGGTTGCGCAGCATCTCCGCCCAACCGGCGGCTGTTGCCGGTTTTGCCCATACTGGCCTGGTCGAGGTCGGGCTCCCTGCCGATGTCATCGTGTTGCGTGCGCGAAGCTGGGGCGAATTGCAGGCCCGGTCACCCTACGAACGCACCGTGGTGCGCGGTGGCGCCGCCATCGAGGCGTCCCTGCCCGACTACCGCGAACTTGACGATCTGGCTGGAGTACTGCGATGAGCATCGCCCAATTTCGTGCGGCCCTTGGCGAGATTGCCGTCGAGGATCGAGCCGCTTTGGTGCAGCAGCGCAGCCGTGACCATTACTGGTACTCGCCCATTCTCAAGCAGAAGCTCGACCATGTCTGCGCTGACCTCGTGGTGTCGCCGCGTTCCATCGCGGAGGTCAAGACCGTGTTGGCAGCTGCCTATCGACATGGCATCGCCATAACGGCGCGTGGCGCGGGAACTGGCAATTACGGTCAGGCCATGCCGCTGGCGGGCGGCGTCATCCTCAACCTCATGCAGATGAATGCGGTGCTCGACATCAAACCGGACCGGGTGCGGGCGCAGGCCGGGGCGGTGATGGAAGAGATCGATCATCAGACGCGGGCGGCCGTAGGTGGCGAATTGCGCTTTCACCCGTCCACCAATCGTTCGGCCAGCATCGGCGGTTTCATTGCCGGCGGGTCTGCCGGGGTAGGGTCGATCCGCTGGGCAGGCCTGCGTGCCTTTGGCAATATACTGGGCCTCAAGGTCATCACCTGCGAGGAAACGCCGCGCGAACTCGACCTCGTGGGCAAGGACATCCTCAAGGTGGCGCATGCCTATGGCACCAACGGCATCATCGTCGAAGTCGAGATGCCGCTGACCCAGAGCCACCAGTGGATCGATGTCATGGTCGGCTTTCCCGACTGCATCGCCGCCTGTCGCTTCGCCGAGGCCGTCGGCCTGCAGGATGGCCTGCTGGTCAAGGAAGTGGGCATCTGTGCCGCGCCCATTGCGCAGGATTATTTTAATCGTCACAAGGCTTATGTGAGGCCTGGCCAGTCCATCGTCATCCTCATGGTCGCCCCGGTTGCCATCGAGGCCATGGCCGTGTTCATCGAGCACCATGCAGGCGAGCTGCTGTTGCGCGGCGACCAGCTCGACGCTGACGAAAAAAAGCGCCTGCCCCCGATCTACGAGCTGGGCTGGAACCATACAACGCTGCGCGCCATCAAAGTCGACCCCAGCATAACCTATCTGCAGACCCGTTATCCCAGCGTCGAGCATGTGCGCACCATCATCGACATTTTCGGCGATGAGTTGCCTATGCATATCGAAGTGGCCCGCCAGGACGGGCGCGTCGCGTTCGCGGGCCTGCCCCTTGTGCGCTACACGAGCGAAGAAAGGCTCGAGGAAATCATCGCCATTCACGAAGCCAACGGCTGCGCTGTGTTCAATCCGCACCGCTATACGCTTGAAGAAGGTGGCATGAAGCGCACCGACGAGGTGCAATTGCAGTTCAAGCGCCAGGCCGATCCGTCCGGCCGGCTCAATCCGGGCAAGATGATCGCCTGGGACGATCCCAACTTTGATCTGACATCGGGACGAGCCTGGCTGTTCAGCGGTCTGGCACCCGTGGAGCCGTGATGCGCTTTCACGTCGTCCATGCCCATCCGGTCGAAACCAGTTTTAACCGCGCCTTGTTCGAGGCGGTTCTTGATCAGGCGCGAAAGGGTGGGCACGAGGTTGATGCGCTCGATCTTTATGCCGAGGAGTTCGACCCGAGGCTCAGCCGGCTGGAGCGCCTCAACTACCACGACACCACGCTCAATCGCACCGATGCGGTCGATGTCTACGCAGAGCGCTTGTTGCGAGCGGAGGTGCTGATCTTTGTCCATCCGATCTGGAATTACGGTTTCCCGGCGATGCTCAAAGGCTATTTCGATCGCATCTTTCTGCCCGGCGTGTCTTTCGTCATGGACGGAAGTGGCGACCGTGGCATTCCGCGCGCCAATTTCACCCATATCAAGCACGTCATGTTCGTCACCACCTATGGTGGCAATCGATGGCGGACCTGGCTGATGGGCGATCCGCCGCGGCGAGTGGTGAAACGCTGGGGCTGGGCAACGTTTCGAACACCTAAGCCGCCGGACTATGTTGCGCTTTACGACATGAACAATGGCACACCCGAGAGCAGGGCCGCATTCGTGCAACTGGTCCGACAGAAAGTTTCTGCCATCCAGTGACACAGCGCATTCCGTTCGCACTGCCGCATAAGATTAGGGCACTACTGAAAGTGATTTAGCAACGAAGTGAAAGGGTTGCCTATCGATTCGATGTCCAGTGCTGGAAGCGACTGTTTCTTGCATTATGTACCGCGAGGGCGTTTGCTCTATTCAACTAAATGTAATGACTGCTTCTCGGCGATTCAACTCGCCGCCCAAACGACAGGTATGGGGCGCATCGGCGACGTCTAGCCAAAATCACGAGACACCTTGATTGAATTGATGGTCAGAAAGAGCACGGGCAAGGGCTTCGCAATCATCAGCTCAGAAGCCTCGCTTAGTACAGCTACGCACGCTTCCAACGCACAATCACAAGCAGGTCCGGCGCTTCTAAATTCAGCTGCTATATTCAGCGATCGCAATTCCTGAACGATATACCGTTTCTAATTCCATGTCCGGCGTGAGCACAATGAAGTCCGCGGGTAACCCTTCGGCAAGTCTGTGCGGGTCTTCGTGGCCAAGGGCACGTAAAGGCAAAGATGTAGCGCGAGCGACGGCGTCCTCAATCGCTCCCAGACCTATATCGACCCAATTTCTGACCGCGGAAAACATGGTCAGGTCAGCGCCGGCCAGCGTACCGTCAGCCAATCGCAGGGCTCCTTGACGTCGTTCGATGATGTCGTCGCCCAAGAGGAACGACGTCCAGTCCGTGCCGGCCTGCGCCATGGAGTCCGAGACCAAAAAGATGGCGCCCGGACCACGCTTGGCGGCAACAGCGGCCCGCATCGTGGCGCGGTGCACGTGAATCGTATCCGCGATAATGCCGGCCGATACGCCCGGCGCGTCGAGAACGGCCCCGACAAGGCCAGGCTCACGGTTGCCCATCTGACTCATGGCATTGAACAGATGCGTCGCCATGCTCGCGCCAGCGCGAAAGGCTGCCATGGCTTGCTCGTATGTGGCGTCGGAATGTCCCAGGCTGACGACGATGCCGGCGCGCGTCAGGCGAGCGATCGTTTCCGGCGGCACGGTTTCGGCGGCGAGGGTCACGACAATATGGTCCAGTTCCGACCGCGCTCGTTCAAGCCGCACGATATCGGCTTCCTGCATGGGGCGGATGAGACGGGAGTCATGGGCGCCGCGCCTCGAAAGGGATAAATGCGGTCCTTCGAGGTGCAATCCTAAAAAGCCGGCGAGTCCAAGCCTTGTGGCGCGCGCGCCAAGGGACAGGACATGGTCGGTGGCGGCCGGCGTGGTCGTGATCAGGGTCGGAAGGACGTGCAAAGTGCCCAGACGAGCGTGCGTGTCGACAATAGTCTTCAGTCCGACATCGGTCGTATCACCGTCCAGCAGAATGCCGCCGCCACCGTTGCACTGCAGGTCGACAAGGCCCGGGAGGATCGTGCAATCACCCAAATCGAGCGTGGGTGCAACGACGGGGCCGCTGCTGAGGCCGCTGACCCTGCCGTTCGAAACCACAAGGGTTGCCTGTTCGTGCCAGGTCCGCCCATCGAACAGACGGGCGGACCGGAAGCGACAGATGTCGTCAGCCTTCATTGGCCATGGTTTTCTTGAACTGAGCCAGATGCTTGGACTGGGCGTCGATCATCTTCTCGCGGTACTGGCCATAGATGATATCGGTGTCGTGCAAGGTGACTCCCGGAATGGTTGGTGAGGCGAAGACGGGCAGTTCGATGCCCTTTTCGGCAAGCTTTTGCGCCGTGCGCGAGACCAGCTCATGCATCATGATCATGGCCAGAACGGTCGAAGAACCCGAAACCGGCCGGCTCCAGCCGTCGATCGACACGATCGCATCTTCGACAGGCGCGCCGGTATCGATGACGATATCAGCCGCATGCGGCAGGCGCTTGCCCGAGCTATGGGTTGCCGGCTTGCTGGCATTGGACTTGGCGGTGATGGCGATGACGGTCAGGCCCCGCTCCTTGGCATAGAGCGCGGTGTCGATGCCTGAGGAATTACTACCAGAGTGACCGAAGATGACGATTGTGTCGCCCGGGTTGAGCGGCTGGTGGTCGAGGAATTTCTCGGCATATTTCTCGGTGCGTTCGAGCCAGAGCAGTTCGCGTACGCCGCCGGCACCTAGGATGTTGTGCCACATGACACGTGGGTCGGTCAGCGGATTGAAGCCGAGATACGACCCATAGCGCGGATAGGTTTCCTGCACCGGCAGCACCGAGTGTCCCGAGCCGTAAAGATGCACGAGTCCGCCTTTGGCGAGCGTTTCGCTCATGGCCTTTGAGGCGGTTTCGAAGGCGGCTTCGTTCTCGGCGCCCGCCTTTTCGGCAATGGCGGCGAGCTTGCTGATAAACATCGTGGACATGGGTCTGGCCTTTCAGAACTAGACGTAAAGGGTTGAACGGATTTCATAGCGGTCGGCGCGCATGGTCGAGACCGCAAATTCAAAGGGGCCACGCGCGTCGAAAGTGATGCGCTCGACCTCGAAGGCCGGCGTGCCGGAGGGAAGTTGCAGGTCCTCAGCATCACCGGGGGCGACCGCACCGACGCGATAGACCTCTTTGGCCCTGACCGGAGCGATGCCGGCATTGTCCTTGAGCCAGCGATAAAGCGAGCTGATTTCCGAGGCCGCCTCAAAAAGGCCTGGGGCGCGCGACGCGGGCAGATGCGTTGTCTGGATGCCGATCGGCTCTCCATTGCCCAGGCGCAGGCGGCGCAGCTGCACCACCATCTCGCCCTCCGCCATTTCCAGCGCCTCGGCGATCTCGCCCGTTGCGGCAATGGTGTGAGCCGCGAGGAGCCGCGTGCCCGGCGACAGCGCCAGGCTCTGCATCTCGTCGGTGAAGCTGGTTAGCCCGCGTACCCCCGCCACCATCGTGGCCGAACGCACGAAGGTGCCGCGCCCATGCTCGCGCCGCAGCATGCCGGCCTCTTCGAGGTTGCGCAGCGCATGCCTCAGGGTAATGCGCGAAATGCCCAGCATGTCGCAGAGGCGGTCCTCGTTGGGGATTTGCAGCCCCGCCGCCCATTCGCCTTGGTCGATGAGGTCACGCAGAGCCATTTCGGCCTGGTGCCAGAGCGGCTCCGGCCTGCGGCGATCCGGCCGCACCAGTCCCGCGGGTTCGTCGCTCATGCTGTCCTCCTCCAGTTTGCCCCAAGCGCCCCGGCATAGGCCGCGCCCACCAGCCCCGCCCGCGCGCCATGCGTGGCGGGCACCAGCTGCACGCCGCGCAGGTGGGGCGGCACGCGTCGATCAACCTCCTGCCGCAGTATCGGCAAGAGGACGTCGAACGCCTCGGCCACCCCGCCAGCAATGATGATTGCGGCGGGATCAAGCAACGCGAGGGCGGAGCCAACGGCCGTGCCGAGTGCCGCCATCGGGTGGCGCAGCGACCCAAGCGCGTTTGCGTTGCCGTCCCGTGCGGCGGCGATCAGCGCCTTGCCGCCGTCAAGACCAAGGGCACGGCCAAGGCAGTCGAGCGCGCGCCCCGCCGCCTGCCGTTCCAGCCAGCCGCTAGTGTCTTCCCCGGCATCGGCCATGTCTGCCGTCGCCCAGCCGAAGGAACAGGCGCCACCGTTGTGTCCGGCAACAATAATGCCCGATGCCAGCACGGCCGAACCAATGCCGGTGCCGATGGCCAGCAGCACCGCATCCTCGCAACCTTTTGCAGCGCCGGCCCGCACTTCGGCGAGGAGACTTAATTGAGCATCATTGCCAAGACCAATATCGACGCCGGCAAACGCCTGGGCGAGATCAAGGCCGTCGAGGAAGGGCAGGTTCGGCACCCAGCGGCAAATGCTTCCGTGCGCAAGGCCCGGAATGCCCACCCCTAGCCGTCTCGCCCCATGCGCCGCCAGAAGGCCCGAGACCAGCTCGACAAAGCCGGCCCGGTCGACCGGCGCCGTCACGTCCTCGAGCAACTGCACACGGGCGGGATCGGCGGCATCGGCTAGCCCGATGCGGCATCGGGTACCCCCCAGGTCGATGGCGAGGATGGCGCTCATCCCTTGACCCCCGTGGCGACGATGGAGTCGACGAAGAACCGCTGCAGAAATACGAAAAGCACGACCGGCGGCAGCACCGCCAGCGTCGCCCCGGCCATGACGAGGCCCGTATTCATCGCCCCGCGATTGTAACTCAGCAGCCGGCTCAGCGAGATCACGATGGGATACTGGTCGGTATTGCCCTGCAGCACGGTCAGCGGCCATAGATAGCTGTTCCAGTGGTAGACGAAGGCAAAGAGCGTCAGTGCCGCGATGGCCGGCAAAACGGTCGGCGCCACGATCTTGAACAGGATGGTGATTTCAGACGCACCATCCACCCGGGCGGCGTCGATCAGGTCGTCCGGCACACCCTTGATGTATTGGCGCATCAGGAAGATGCCGAAAGCGTTGGCAAGATTCGGCACCACGACGCCCAGAAGGCTGGCATTGAGCCCGAGATACCCCGTCATCCGGTAGAGCGGGATTAGCGTCACGATGGGCGGCAGGAACATGGTGGCGATCAGCGCCGCGAACAGCCAGTCGCGCCCCTTGAAACGATACTTGGCGAAGGCGTAGCCGGCCATGAGGCTGGTGACGACGATGGCCGTTGTGGTGATCAGTGCGATGAAGGCTGAGTTCAAAAAACTGCGTCCAAGGCTCACCACGTCCGCCACCTGCATGTAGGCATCGAGATTGGGCGATCCGGGCAGCCACACGGGCGGCACCTGCATGCTTTCCTCGGGTGTCTTGAGACTCGAAAGCACCATCCATGCGAGCGGAAAGGCCGCGATGACGGCGATGACGATGATGAGGAGCGTCAGTGCCCCTTCCTGCCAGCCGCGGGCCCGGCGCCGATAGGGCCGCTCCACGATCATCGCTCGTCCCCCCGGTCGCGCAGCACGGCGAACAGCAGCACGATGACAACGATCAGCGACAGCATCAGCGTGACCGCCATGGCCGAGCCGAGCCCGCCCTGCGCTCGTTCGATGCCGACGCGGCGGATATGATAGGTCAACACGTTAGTGGAATTGACCGGCCCGCCCTGAGTGATCAGCGCCACCGGCTCGAACACCTGCACCGCATTGATGACCGCGACCACTGCCGAGAATAAGAGCGTGTTGCGCAGCAGCGGCAAGGTGATCTTCCAGAACTGCAGCCAGGGCGAGGCGCCATCGACGCGTGCGGCTTCGTAGAGCGTTGTCGGGATCTGCGTCAGCCCGGCCACAGCCAGCACGGTGAAATAGCCCACCTGCTGCCAGACATTGAGGATTACAATGGAAACGAGCGCCGTATTGGGCGAAGAGAGCCAGGTCTGTGGCGGAATGCCGACCCAGCCCAGCATCTGATTGATCGGCCCTTCGGTCGGCGAATAGAGCTTGGACCACACCAGCGCCACAGCGATCGTCGGCACCATATAGGTAGAAAACAGGACCGTGCGCAGCACGATGCCACCCGGCGCGAAGGTCTGGTGCACCAGAAGCCCCAGTAGCACCGAAAGTGGCACGATCAGCGCCACCGACAGGACAGTGTAGAGCGCGGTATTGAAGAAGGCTGCACGGAAATCGCGGCCGATGGATGTGGGACCGAGCAGATCGGCGAAATTGGCGAGCCCGATGAAGCGAGCGGTCTCGAACCCGGTTTGCGTCGACCACTGCGTGAATGAGAGGCCAATGGTCAGCACCATCGGCACTAGCACGAAAAGGGCGATGAGCCCGGTGGCAGGCGCGAGCATGCCTATGGTCGAGCGACGATGGCGGCCAATCATGCGGGGGCTCTGCTTGGGGAAAGACAACGGGCGGGGCAGAGTGCCCCACCCGCCGCGGGAGACGCGGGATTTATTGCGCGTTGCGCGCGAGGATTTCGGTCGCGTCGGCCTGGGCATTGGCCTGAGCCTGCTCGGCCGTAAGTTGGCCGAACTGCATTGCCTCGAGCGTCTGCTGCAGCGACTCGGAAAATTCCTGCCCGCCCAGCACCACCGGGAAGGGCTTAGCGTCGCCGAGCGTCTCGGTATAGCCGAGCAGGAACGGATCGCTGGCAAGACGATCGCCGAATGCGGCGACGTCCGAGGTGCGCGACGGCAGGATACCCATCGACATCAGGATATCGCCCATGGCCGAGGCACCATTCTCGCCGGAGTCCGGTCCATTGAGCCAGGACAGGAACTTCCAGGCAGCGTCCTGTTCCTCGGCGCTGGCCTGCGCATTGACCACGGTCATCCACGAATAGGAAATCGAGCGGGCGGTATCTCCCGAAGGCCCAACTGGGATCGGCGCGGTGGCAACGTCCGCGAAGGCATCGCCCATGCCCGCCTTAAGCGCGGATTCCCACCAGTTGGCCATGATGATCATGCCGGTCTTGCCGGAGACGAAATTGTCGAGGAACGGGCCGGTCGTATTGGCATCGGCAGTGGCCATGGCCGGATCGGAATAGCCTGAGGCGACCAGCTTCTCGTAAAGCTCGAACGTCTGTTTGGCTGCTTCGCTGTCCAGCACCGGCTTGCCATCGACAATAAGGTCGCCACCATTGGAGACTAAGAGCGAGGCGAAGGGGTGCAGCACACCCGCGGCCCAGGAATTGATCAGTCCGAAACCCTGCTCGCCCTTGGACTTGTCGGTCAGCTTTTCGGCGGCAGCGAGAAACTCGTCCCAGGTCTTGGGCGGCGCGGCGATGCCAGCTTCCTCGAACAGGCGCTTGTTGTAGTTGAGCGCATAGACGTCGATCTCGTTGGGAATGCCATAGAGTGCGCCATCCACCGAAGCTGCGCTGACGACGCCAGCCGGCCAGTTTGCCGTGGTGTCGGCGGCGACATCATCTGCTGCCGCGCTGACCAGCTTGTCGCGCACGAGATCCGGTAGCCAGGCATCGTAGATGCCGGCGATCGTCGCACCGCCAGCGCCACCACCCGAGGTGCGCAGGGTGGTCAGCAGGTCCCCGAAGGGCACGGCGCGCACGGTGACGGTGTCGCCCGGATTGGCGGCCTCATACTTTTCGATGGCCGCATCGAGCAGCTTCACCGTGTCTGGACCCCAATGGGTCAGAAAAGAAATCTCAGCCGCTTGAGCCATCGACACGCTGGACATCATCAACGTGGCAACCGTGGCAAGGCGCCAACCGTAACCTAGTTTCACGACCATTCTCCCATCCTTATACCGCGGCTTCTCCACTTCGCGGACGCAGACAGACTGTTATGACGTTATAACGACTGTCAAGCGCAATTTCTACAGGTTGTCTGTCGACTTGGGAAAGGAAGGAACTGGATGGCGATCTTTTTGGACCGCGTAGCTGAGACCGGAGTGCCGCGTCAGGGGTGCAAGCCGATCAAGTGAACTAATCGAAGCGCAAAAAAGACGACTGCGTTTAGCGTCGGTTTTCGAGATGTGGCACTACGGCCCCAATCTCTGAAATGGGGCGCATCGCCGTCGGCAGCATTGCAACTATTCTGAACCAACCCCATGCCAGAAGGCGTGCACGGCAACCTCGGTTGTATAGAAGTTTTCAGGTTTGAACCTGCATCTCTGAGCTACTGCGGCAACCTCAGGATCGTTCTCAAATCTCTTGAGTAGCGCACGCAATTTTAGTTCCCTCTCATCGATAGCAGCGGCGACTGCCAAGCCAGCGTGTCGGGTCAAGATGGCAAGGTCATTGACTGCTTCAGCTACGAAGCCTGCTCGACTGCTTATATAGCTGAACGAACGCCCCTCCGGGTGCCAGCGAAGGACGGTTCGCTCGTCGTTCCAGCGATGAGCGTGACTACCTTTCGGAACGCCATAGTGCGCAACGACTGTATTGCGGAGATCTGCAATCGCAGCGTGCTTGTGCTTCAATTCCTCAGAGAACGACCTCGTCACATCAACGGGCGGGCGACCATCATGATCTGAGATAGTGGCACGGGCATACATAGCAACAGCATGAGTCATCAGCGCTGCGGCAAACCGGAACCGCGCGCTCTCGTATTTGTCGACTTCATGCAGGGTATCGATGGCTCGTTTGGCTTCCAGTAGATCAGCGTGTACCGAGAATGCGGAATGGTATCGATCAATGGCATCCGTCAAATCTTTGAATCGACGAGATTCCCTGAATGCTGAAGCCATTGCTCTCAGATCGTACGCCCACTTCTCCAATTAATTCGCTCCAGCCCGTCATTGAAGTCGGCACTTGCACCAGGTGCCTGCATTGGCAAGGTGCGCGACCAGAGCGTCACTATTGGCGCTGAACAAAAATATCCATGTCCGCTTTTGGGAATTCGTTCAAGCAAGTCGAATGGCCGCAATGGGGCGCCTTTCTGCCTGGCAGCTGTCGATCCCAATACTGCCGTTTCGGGCTGACAGCGCCGATCCCGAAAGCAGCCGCTAAGGCCTTTGCAATTGCGTGTTCCTCATGAGCGGCGTCCCAGACTTCGCGAGCAGTATCTATATTCGTCGCCGCGATGGCCAACCCGACGAGGACATCGGGCCAACCATAATTCCAGAGATTGGCGGTAACCAGCCCCGCGCCGATGATGGCGACGGCGTCAATGCCGGCTGAAAGGAAGGCCGCACAGGTCAGGCTACCGCTGTGATGACGAAAGCGGGCCAGGAGAAGAGCGCAACTGAGGTTGAATGCCAGTGCCCCAAGCCAGGTCAGCGACAGCGCAATGGGCTCCGGCGGCACCGGAGTGGTGAACTTCCCGCAGAGCGACCAAAGCAGCGCCAGCGCGGGCGAGAGCAGGACGCCTGCCAGCAGCAAGCCGATTCTGGCCCGCGCCGCAGCCTCGCATCCACCATCATGCTCGCTTGTCCAACTTCAAGTTGCTCAAGGGCGTAAATAATAGGGTATCCCCTACGTTATGACACACACGTCCAAGCATAAAGATAAGCTCCTGGCGAGGGTTCGACGCCTGAAGGGACAGATCGAAGCTGTAGAGCGGTCGCTCGAGGCAGGAGCCCCCTGTGGCGAGGTTCTCAACCTCGTTGCCTCGATCCGTGGCGCTGTGACCGGCCTGACCGGCGAGTTGATCGAACATCACATCCGCGAACACGTCTCCAATCCCGACACCGATCCGGACCGTGACCGCGCTCAAGGCGCCGCGGAACTTATGGATGTCGTGAGGACCTATCTGAAATGACCCCAGACACACGCCTCTCGAACCCCCATGACCATGTCTTTCTGGGGGACAATCATGCCCGCAACGAGCGGCGCACTTGGCTCGTGATCGCGATCACCGCGACCATGATGGTGGTGAAGATAGCAGCAGGGTTGATGTCCGGGTCAATGGCTCTGGTCGCGGATGGGGCACATGTCCACTCATGCCGCGGCGATGCTTATCGCGGCGCTGGCTTACATGTTCGCCAGCAAGAACGCCCGCAACCCCCGGTTTTCGTTCGGCACCGGAAAGCTGGGCGACCTGGCGGCCTTTGGCAGTGCCGTGGTGCTCGCCCTAATCGCGCTGCTGATCGGCTGGGAGAGCATGCTGCGCTTGTACAGTCCGGTGGCGATCAACTTCCAGCAGGCCATCTCCGTGGCCGTGATCGGTCTTGGGGTGAACCTGCTCTGCGCCTGGCTGCTGCGCGACGACCATTCGCATCACCATCACGGCCATGACCATCATCATGATCATGGACACGTTCATGATCATCACGATCATCACGGTCATGAGCATCATGATCATAGCCACGATCATCCTGAGCATCTGCCCGCGACCGACAACAATCTGCGCGCCGCCTACCTCCAGTGCTCGCAGATGCCCAGACCTCTGTGCTGGCCATTGCGGCTCTGGTCCTGGGAAGTCTCTATGGCTGGAACTGGCTGGACCCCGCATGGGGATCGTCGGTGGGCTTGTCACTGCCCGTTGGTCTTGGGGCCTGATCCGCGACGCTGGCGCCGTGCTGCTCGACTACCTGCCGCAACACGAAGACCTTCCCAGCGAGATCCGGGAGGTCATCGAAGGTAACGGCGGCGAGATCACCGACCTGCATGTTTGGCAGCTTGGACCTGGCCATCACGGCGCCATCATCGCCTTGCGTTCGTCGACCTCCGAAACAGTCGACTTCTACAAAGAGAAGCTGGCGGCCATCCATGAGCTGTCACACGTGACCATCGAGGTGCAGCCGGCCTAGAGATGCGTTCTGACAGCCGGTGCGTCTGTAGCAGCCGAAGATTCAGGCGCCACCGCTAAACAAATCGTCGAAACCTTCTGCGGGCACCAGCTCGAAACTCCTGTCGGCGTTACGCAATCCGTGCCGATCTCAGCCTGAGCGAATTTCCGATAACGCTTACGGACGAAAGCGCCATCGCGGCAGCAGCGATGGCCGGTGACAGGGTCAGTCCGAAGTACGGGTAAAGCACGCCTGCCGCCACGGGTATGCCCGCCGCGTTATAGACGAACGCCAGGAACAGGTTCTGACGGATGTTTCCCATTGTGGCGCGGGACAGCCGCCGCGCACGGGCGATGCCGACAAGGTCTCCATTGAGCAGCGTGACGCCGGCACTTTCCATGGCAACGTCGGTGCCGGTGCCCATCGCAATACCGACATCTGCGGCAGCAAGCGCCGGAGCATCGTTTACACCGTCGCCTGCCATGGCAACGATCTTGCCCTCTGATCTCAGTCGCTTGACGACGTCGCTCTTTCGTTCCGGAAGAACGTCTGCTTCGACATCGGTTATGTTCAGCTGTCTTGCGACCGCCGTGGCGGTGACAAGGTTATCGCCCGTCATCATGACCACTCGAATGTTTTCCTGGCGCAGATCGGCAAGAGCATGTGCGGTCGTTGAGCGGATCGGGTCCGCAATACCAAGGACGCCGGCCATGACGCCATCAACGGCGATGAGCACAACAGTCGCGCCTTGTGCACGAATCTCGTCGCCCCGTGCTCTCCACCCGATTGCATCGACACCTTCGGCTTCCAGATAATTGGAACTTCCGATGAGCACACGCTTGCCTGAAACCAGACCCGTCAGGCCCTTGCCCACCGGAGAATCAACGTCCGCCGGTTGCACCAGCGAAAGCCCACGCTCTTCGGCCGCCGAAACGATGGCAACACCCAGCGGATGTTCGCTGGCCCGCTCAAGGCTGGCAGCCACAGAGAGCAAGGCATTCTCATCGAAACCCGAGGCTGGCAGGACATGCGTCACCTTTGGCTTGCCTTCAGTAAGCGTACCGGTCTTGTCGACAACAATGGTGTCGACTCTTTCGAGGCGCTCCAATGCCTCGGCATTCTTTACGAGTAGGCCAAGCTGAGCGCCCTTGCCCACACCGACCATTATCGACATCGGGGTGGCCAGACCGAGCGCACAGGGACACGCAATGATCAGTACCGACACAGCGGCAATGAGAGCGGGGGCAAATCGGGGCTCCGGCCCCAGGAGCATCCAGACTGTGAAGGCCAAGGCCGCGATCAGGATAACCAGGGGAACGAACCAGCTTGAAACCTGGTCCGCAAGCCGCTGAATGGGTGCGCGAGAACGCTGGGCGGCCGCCACCATCGCGACGATGCGGGACAGCATTGTGTCTTTCCCGACGCCAGTGGCCTCCATTACAAGGCCGCCCGACTGGTTGACCGTGCCGGCAACCAGCTGTGCGTCAACGGTCTTCGTGACAGGCATGGATTCGCCCGTGACCATCGACTCGTCCACTGCGCTCCTGCCTTCGAGCACCTTGCCGTCCACTGGCACTTTTTCGCCTGGCCGCACCCGCAGACGGTCGCCGACCATGATGCTCTCGATGTCGACCTCTTCATCGCTCCCGTCCTCTCGAATGCGGCGGGCAGTTTTGGGGGCGAGGCCAAGCAGGGCTTTGATGGCGCCCGAGGTCTGCTCTCGAGCGCGAAGTTCAAGGACCTGGCCAAGAAGAGCAAGCGTTGTGATGACGGCGGCAGCCTCGAAATAGACGGCTACTCCGCCATCCATCTGGGTCATGGTCTTGGGAAATAACCATGGAAACAGCGTGGCGACGAGTGAATAGACCCAGGCAACCCCGATCCCCATGGCGATCAGGGTGAACATATTGAGGCTGCGGTTGATGACCGATGCCCAGCCGCGTTGGAAGAACGGCCATCCGGCCCAAAGGACGACCGGCGTCGCGAGTGCCAGCTGAATCCAGGTTATCGAACGACCGGGAAACAGCATGTGGAGGTCAACCAAATGGGCCGTCATCTCCAGCACGAAGACGGGAATGGTCAGCGCTGTCGCGATCCAGAAGCGCCGCCTCATATCCTGCAGTTCCGGGCTTGGACCAGTGTCCTCGGTGGGAAGTTCCGGTTCGAGTGCCATGCCGCAGATGGGGCAAGAGCCGGGACCATCCCGGCGGATCTGCGGATGCATCGGGCAGGTCCAGACGGTACCTGCCGGTGCCTCTTTCACGACGTTCTTCGACGCGTGCGGCTCCGTCTTGGCATACCGCACTGGATCCGCTGTGAATTTCGAGCGGCATGCGTCCGAGCAAAAATAGTAGGTGGACCCCTCATAGGTCGCTTTGTGCTTGGCTGTCGCGATGTCCACGGCCATGCCGCAAACAGGATCTTTCGCCGTGTCGCCTTGAACTGCAGCGGCGTCACCGCCACCGTTGTGGGTCCCGTGGTGATGGGAATGGCCATGCTCTTGCATGTTCGTACCGGACACTGCGGCCTCCTGTTTCTGAGAGGCTGCACCCTGCCACCGTAGGAAGGTCAAGAGGCGCGATAGCGCATTCTGACCCAGAGCTACGCCTTCGAAGGGCGCAGTCACCCCGTCGCAGAAGCCCCGCGACGGGGAAACGGACTTGGTGATCTTCTACCCGTATACGACCTCGGTCATCATGCCGGTCATCATATGGTAGAGGTTGTGGCAGTGGAACAGCCATCGGCCGGGATTGTCGGCGTCGAAGCTGACACTGACGCTGCCCATGGCCGGAACCACAACGGTATCTCGCATGGCGCCATTGAGGCGGCGCCCATTGAGAACCGTCACCTGGAAATGATGGCCGTGCAAATGCATGGGATGGGCCATCATGGAGTGGTTCATGATCTCGAGAGTGACGCGCTCACCCTCCGCAATCTTGAGCGGTGTTCGGTTTGGCCAGGGAGCATTGTCGAGGTTCCAAGCATAAGGGTCCATGCTGCCCATGGCCATGGTCTGCACGGTCCGGTCGGTCGGTTTTGACGGGAGCGGCGATGCGGCCGATAGCTGCTCCTCCAGCGAAAGGTCGACCGGCGCTTCCTGCTGCTCCGCTTTGGAAGAGAATTTGGGCACGTCAGCGCCGTTTGCCGCAAGGATTACGCCGGTCCGGTCCTGCAGCCCTTCGACCTGTGCGAATACCGGCACAACCGCCTTGCCCTTCATCTCAACAAGCAGGTCAAGCCGCTGGGCAGGGGCAAGCGGGAAGCGGTGCCCCCTTATGGGCTCGACGGCGTTGCCGTCTACCGCAAGCACGGTGGCTTCAACATCTTCGAGGTTGATCCAGAAGGATGTTGACGCTGCAGCATTGATCAGGCGCAACCGGACCTTCGCATTCGCTTCGGTGCGGATGATCTCCGGATCATCCAGCGTTCGGTCATTGGCCAGAAATGCGTCGTAGCGGACGTCGTTGAGATCCATGGACATCATGCTGTGGTCCATGCCGCCCATCATCATGCCACCGCCCATGGACATGCCTCCGGCAGGTTGCTGGTGCATGTCATGGCCGGCACTTTGGCCCCCGGTCAGCTCAGACAGTATTTCCTCAGGGCTCCGGAAGGCGAAATCATGCAGCAGCACCGTCACGTCCTGAACGTCTGCCGCCTCGTCCTCCGCGGTGTAGACAACCAGAGGTGCCGTCAGCAGAGCCTGCTTCTGCAGCGCATGATGCGAATGCATCCAATGGGTGCCTGCTCGGGGTGAGAAATCATACGACCGTCGCTCGCCGGGCGTCAGCGGGGAGACATATCCTGTGTCAGACACGCCATCCTGGGCGGGGTCTGGTGTCTGTCCGTGCCAGTGAACAATGGTCTCCTCGCCTATCTGGTTCTCCAGATCGACAAGGAACCGTTCGCCAGCGCGCAGGGCCAGGCCATGCCGGCCGTCATCGCCGCGGAGACGAAAAGCATCGCCCGGCCGGCCGAGCACGTCGATGACGCGACGTTCGGCGACGAGGCGCCGGGGAGTTGGTTGCTGGGACAGGGCGACCCGCGGCAGCGCTACGTTGCCGGCAAGGGCGAGGGAGGCGCCGAGGAAGGCGCGACGAGAGAGCTGGATGCTCATGATAATGCTCCGAAATCTGAAAAGGGCTTCGGCCTGAGTTGGCCGGAAGAATCTCAGATTTGGATCGGCGGCCGAAACAGCCGCGGCTGCCATGACCACAGCAAGCTGGCCTGTATTAATGGTTCGGCAAGATGGTGACGGCTCGTCGTCTGGTTTTCGACTGAGGACGGCGGCAAGGCGGTACAAGGCGAACAGGCATGGTGGCAGCAGTCATCGACAACCTGCGTTTGGGAGCTGTCGACCATCTTGTGAATTGCCCCGTCGCCGTGGGCCGTCGCTTCCATCGGGGCAGAACACGGGGCGGCCATGCTTGGTGGCGCAGCAGACGCCATGGAGCCGAGCAGTGTCAGCGCCAGGAACATTGCGAGAAAAGCTCGAGCGATGAGGTTTGTGCTCGTTAGCAGCCGAACCATGCGGTCATATAGTCTCGTTTGTGTGACAAAAGCTGGGCGTCACACGCGTGTCTGCCCGATGAACCGCATGAAAACGTCACGACGGTCGCCATCAAAGGCCAGAACCTCATATGTCTCATAGGAACTTTCGTCCGCCCCCTCCATTCCGGGCGAACCAAGCGGCATGCCGGGTACCACCAGACCAGTGATCTTCGGGCGATCCTTTAGCAGCGCCGTGATCGCCTCTGCGGGCACGTGACCTTCGATGACATAGCCATCGACCGTAGCCGTGTGACAGGAGCGCAGATCAGCCGGGACAGACAGGGCATCCTTGACCTTGTCCATCTCCTCGATGTCCTCGACGTCAACGGAAAATCCGGTCTGTTCCAGATGGAGGGCCCAGCCAGTACAGCAGCCGCACCACGGATCCTTCTTGACCGCTATCATCGGTGCCGTCTCCTGGGCGAAGGGGCCACCGATCAGAGCGGTGCCGGCCAAGGTCAAGGACCCTATGAGTAGGGTACGTCGGGAAATCAACATCGAAGTTCTCCGATTCAGTGGCGCGCAGAGCTCTATCTTGAACTGACATCAGGAGCGACCAACGACAATGCGTCGCTTCGCCCCTGCTTGATTGCCAGCTTGCTCAGGCAGCGATGGTGCTCGAGTACCCGGCCGAATTGATGGCATCGGCGATCTCCTGAGCGGAACGAGTGGTTTCCACCTGCACCTTGCGCGCGGAAATGTCTATCGACACGCCCGCCGCGGGATCCGCGCTCTTTACAGCCTTCTCGATAGTCGAGGCGCAGTGGCCGCAGGTCATATCAGCGACGGTGAAGTTGTACATGGCGTGTCCTTTCTGGTTGAGACACCAGGGAAGATGGTCCTTCCTACGGTGGGAGGGTCAAGAGCCCTGCGTAGAGTTTTTTCATCCAGCGGAGTCTTTGGCGAAAACCGCTTGACCTTACCAACGTTGGAAGCTTCAAACGGAATGGCAGTCGGAATGAAAGGGCTGCAAAATGTCTCCGGACGCTACCATCTCCAAATCCAGTTTCGAGCTCCCCATTGAAGGCATGACCTGTGCCTCCTGCGTGCTGCGGGTGGAAAAGGCGATCGCCGCTGTCCCCGGTACGATCAAGGCCAATGTCAACCTGGCGACCGAGCGGGCGAGTGTCGAAACAGATGGATCGGTGCAACCGAGCGCCATCATCGCCGCCGTAAACTCGGCCGGTTATGAAACCAGCGTCGAAAGTTTCGCACTCGAAATTGAGGGCATGACCTGCGCTTCGTGCGTCGGACGGATCGAGCGGGCTCTGTCCGCCGTACCCGGCGTCATCAGTGCCAGTGTCAATCTCGCCACCGAAAAGGCCACCATCAGTGCAACTGCTGGTCTGGTCACGCGGGCTGTGCTTGAAGCGACGGTCAAGGAGGCCGGCTATGAGGTCCGTCAGGTCGCGTCCGAAGCCGGTGCCGAGCCGGTTCCCGCCGCCGACCGCAAGGCGGTCGAGGCGCGCAAGCTCAGCTGGGCCTTCGGCCTCTCGGCCCTGTTGACTGCCCCGCTTTTCGTCATGGAAATGGGGTCGCACTTCATTCCGGCGGTGCACATGTTCATCATGAACACCATCGGCATGCAGACCAATCACTATCTGCAATTCATCCTGGCCACCGTCGTCCTGTTTGGGCCCGGCCTGCGTTTCTTCCAGAAGGGTATTCCGGCCTTGCTGCGCGGCGCCCCGGACATGAACTCGCTCGTCGTCCTCGGCACGTCGGCCGCCTGGGGCTTCTCCGTCGTCTCCACCTTCTTCGGCGGCCTGCTCCCTGCCGGCACCGCCAATGTCTATTATGAAGCGGCAGCGGTCATCGTGACGCTGATCCTTCTCGGGCGTCTCCTTGAGGCGCGCGCCAAGGGCCGCACCAGCCAGGCTATCCAGCGCCTTGTTGGTCTCCAGGCAAAGACCGCGCGCGTTGTGCGCGATGGGGCGGTGATTGAATTGCCGCTCGAGGCTGTTCGAGCCGGCGACCGCATCCAAATCCGTCCCGGTGACAAGGTCCCCGTCGATGGTATTGTGCGGTCTGGTGAATCCTATGTGGACGAATCCATGATCACCGGCGAGCCTGTTCCCGTCCGCAAGGGCGAGGGTGACGAAGTCGTCGGCGGCACGATCAACAAGACCGGCTCCTTTGAGTTCGAAGCCACCAAGGTCGGCGCGAACACGCTTCTGGCCCAGATCATCCGCATGGTCCAGGCCGCGCAGGGTTCGAAGTTGCCCATCCAGGCCTTGGTCGATCGCGTCACCGGGGTCTTCGTTCCGGTTGTCATCGGGATCGCTTTGGTCACCTTTGCAGTCTGGTTCGTCTTTGGTCCTTCGCCGCAGCTCACCTTTGCTCTGGTCAATGCCGTTGCCGTGCTGATCATCGCCTGCCCGTGTGCCATGGGCCTGGCAACACCGACTTCGATCATGGTCGGCACCGGCCGCGCCGCCGAACTGGGTATCCTGTTCCGCAAGGGCGAGGCTCTGCAGACCCTGCGTGATGTCAATGTTGTTGCTCTCGACAAGACCGGCACCCTGACCAAGGGCCGGCCTGAACTCACCGACCTGATCGTGACCGAGGGCTTTGATCGCACCGAAGTTCTGCGCCAGGTGGCGAGCCTTGAAACCCTTTCGGAGCACCCGATCGCCGAAGCGATTGTTGCCGCTGCTGTAAAGGGCGGGCTGACTCTGGCAGCGCCCCAGGGGTTTGAAGCTACGCCTGGCTACGGGATTTCCGGCATTGTAGACGGTCACAATGTTCTTGTTGGTGCCGATCGCGCACTAGCCAAGGCCGGTATTGCGGTCGACCACTTTGCCGGCAATGCCCGCCAGTTGGGTGATGAAGGCAAGAGCCCGCTCTATGCCGCCATTGACGGAACGCTGGCTGCCATCATCGCCGTCGCCGACCCGATCAAGCCAACCAGCCGCAGTGCCATTGCGGCCCTTCATGAGCAGGGCCTGAAAGTGGCGATGATTACCGGCGACAATGCTCGCACGGCCAACGCCATCGCCCGCCAGCTCGGCATTGACGAAGTGGTTGCCGAGGTGCTGCCCGAAGGCAAGGTCGACGCCATCAAGCGTCTGCGTGCCGATGGTCGCAAGCTGGCTTTTGTTGGCGACGGCATCAACGACGCGCCGGCGCTGGCCGAGGCCGATGTCGGCCTGGCCGTTGGCACCGGCACCGACATTGCCATCGAGAGTGCGGACGTCGTCCTGATGTCGGGTGATCTGCGCGGTGTCTCCATCGCTCTGTCGATCAGCCGGGCAACGATCCGCAACATCAAGCAGAACCTGTTCTGGGCCTTCGCATACAATGCTACACTGGTGCCGGTTGCTGCCGGAATCGCCTATCCCTTCACGGGGATGCTGCTCTCGCCGGCCCTTGCCGCTGGCGCCATGGCTCTGTCGAGCGTCTTCGTGCTCGCCAATGCCCTCCGCCTGCGCTCCTTTGGAGCGCAGGTTGGCGCAAGCGACAGCCGCACGTCGGCACCGCTTGAGCTGGAGTATGCAAAATGAACATCGGACACGCTGCAAAGGCCACCGGCATCTCGACCAAGATGATCCGCTACTACGAGACCATCGGTCTCATTACACCGGCACATCGCTCGGATGCAGGCTATCGCGTCTATACCGACCACGATATTCACGCCCTGCGCTTCATCAACCGGGCCAGGGATCTTGGTTTCTCAGTGGAGCAGATGCGCGATCTCCTGGCGCTCTGGCGTGATCGCAGCCGCGCCAGCGCCGACGTGAAGTCCATTGCCCTTGAACATGTCGCCAGACTCAATGAAAAAGCGCTGGCACTCCAGGCGATGAGCAGGACACTGGAACATCTGGCAGAGAATTGCCACGGCGATGACAGGCCAGATTGTCCAATTATTGAAGAGTTCTCAGTTTCTCCGGCGCCAAAAATTCTCACCAAGAGAAAGCCTAGATTTGGCGTTGCGGGAGAAATTGATCCGCATACCCATTGACGATTTAGGGCGGTGAATATTCACCGCCCTTTCTATTTGAAAATTTTGTCATTTGGGGCCTTGACTCTCCCAGCGTTGGAAGCCGGACACCGGGGTTAATCGCAATCGGCGAGAAACCTTTTTCTGGGGAACTCCAATGCAAAAGTTCACACCGGATCCGAAGAGATGGGCCGCTCTGGCATTGCTGTGTGCCGCCCAATTCATCGTCATCCTCGATACCTCCATCATCGGCGTGGCACTGCCCGCCATCCAGGCCGATCTCGGCTTTTCCGCCAGCGGTCTGAGCTGGATTTTCAACGCCTATGTCATCGCCTTTGGCGGCCTGTTGCTGCTCGGCGGACGGTTGAGCGACCTGTTCGGCGCCCGCCGTATCTTTACCACCGGCTTTGTCATCCTGACCGCCGCCTCCCTGCTGGCCGGCCTCGCCACCAGCCAGGAAATCCTGCTTGCCGGTCGCGCGCTGCAGGGCATCGGTGCGGCCTTGATTGCACCATCGGCCCTTACTATCGTCATGCGCCTCTTCGGCCACAATGGAGCCGAACTCGGCAAGGCCTTCGGCTTCTGGGGCGCTGCTGCAGCAGCCGGCGGTTCGGCCGGTGTCTTCCTTGGCGGCGTGATCACCGAGTGGATGGCCTGGGAGTGGACCTTCCTCATCAACGTGCCGCTCGGCCTGATTGTGCTGGCCGCCATCCCGGCTGTTCTGCGCAAGTCCGAACGGGCACGCGGCAAGGTTGACTGGTTCGGCGCGATCACAGTCACCGGCGCGTTGGTTTCACTGGTCTATGCCATTGTCACCATCGAGACGGCCGGCCTTGGCTCGCCGCTGATCCTGTCGCTGCTCGGCATTTCCCTGGCGCTCTTCGTGATCTTCCTGATCGCCCAGCGCGTCCGCCGCGAACCGCTGCTGCCCCTGGGCATCTTCAAGGCGCCCAACCTGGCCGCCGGCAATCTGGTCATGGCCCTCCTGGGCGCGGCCTGGATTCCGCTGTGGTTCTTCCTCAACCTCTATCTCCAGCAGATCCTTGGCCTTTCCGCGCTCGCCAGCGGCCTTGCGCTCCTGCCGATGACCGTTCTGATCATGATCGTCATGGTGGGCTTCTCCGGCAAGCTGATTGGCCGGTTCGGTCCTAAGACCAATCTCATCCTCGGCCTGTTGCTGATGGGGGCATCCCTCATCCTCTTCGCCAACCTGCCGCTGGATGGGTCCTTCGTGATCAACGTCCTGCCGGCTTCCCTGCTGGCGGCCCTGGGCATGGCCCTGGCGTATATCCCGGCAACCATGTCGGGCATGGCAGGCGCCAAGCCCGAGGAAACCGGTCTGGCTTCCGGCCTTATCAACACCACCTACCAGATTGGCTCGGCCATTGGTCTTGCCGTCATGGTGGTGATCTCCACCGCCGGCTTCGGCCATGGCAGCGCTGGCCCGGCAGAAATGCTTCAGGGCTTCCAGGCGGCGTTCCAGGGCGCAGGTGTCGTCGCAGCCGTCGCTGCTCTGGCAACACTCCTCCTCATTCGCGGCGGCGCCGTCCAGCGGGAGGTCCCGGTGGGCTAGACCCTGAGGTGGCGGGCTTGGCCCGCCACCTCCAGATCCGTGTACGAGTGCCTCTCCGTCTCGATTGCGTGCTGCCGCGCCGCGACGGAGTTTTTGCCTGCTCAATGCGGAGCAAGATACCGATCAGTCCGCGTCTTTACTGCTGAGGCACCGAGGCAGCGTCGCCGGTTTGGGGTCCGTTGACGAGTTTCTCGGCTTCCGACCTCATGTCGTCGGTGATCTCGGTAGCGGCCGCAGGCAGTGGCTGTTGACCCCGCTCTCCATTTTGCTCGATGTCTGCGATCAACATTTTCATCTGGAGGATTTCCTTCACCTGCGCCTTGATGATGTTGTCGGCAAGTTTGCGCACCCGCGGGTCGCTGATGCTCGCCTTGCGTGCATTGTTGATGGCAATGGAGTGGTGCGGGATCATCGACTGCATGAACCGCACGTCATCGATCAGGCTTTGATTTCGATTGACGAAGAGAAGCGTGAGCCCCGCTACGGCAGCAATTGCGACGACTGCGACCTTCACCGCCGTCCCCTTGTACATCGACCACATGAAGCCAAGCATGATCACCGTCATCACGCAGCCCATTACCAGAGAGGCGACCAGGCGGTTTACGCTGAACAGGGCGTGGTCGAAGCTGTAGACCAATTGATACATCAGCGGGATCATCACGATCACCGACAAAGCGATCATCCCGGCAATTCGTCCCCAACCCATACCGGTGGAATGCTGTTTATGGTCCTGTGCGGTCATGACTGCTCCTTCCGTTGCTGCAAAACAGAATTCGACGGGTGTCTGGGGATTCCGAAGCGACTTGGCGCTCTCGCGACGCTTTGCACTATCTGGCTAACTGGTGGGGCAGTGGTGCATAGGGGTATCGATGGCATGCCAATGGTTCCCGCGCTCGGCCGACCGGCCTCAGGCATAGTCGGTCCTTGCGCCGGCGCAACGAAGCCTCCCTGAGCCGCGACTATGGTGTCCGATATCGAAGAAAAGGACATCACATGTGGATTGGCGCTCGGCTGTTACCTGCCTTAGCTGTTGTTTCGGTGATGATGGTGTCGGGAGCCGCGATTGCGGCCGGCACCCACGAACATCCTCAAGAAAATGGCACGGCTGCTGCGCCGCTCGATGTCGTTCGAAGCGCCAGCGATCTGCCCGCGACGCAGCGCCGCGCACCTCGGACTATCTCGGTCGCACTTGAAACCGTGGAGGTGACCGGGGCCCTGGAGGATGGTGCCACGTACCACTACTGGACCTTCAACAAGAAGGTGCCCGGACCGTTCGTCCGAGCTCGTGTCGGGGACACGATCGAAGTCAGCCTCCACAATGCGCCTGACAGCTCCGAACCGCACAGTGTCGACTTTCACGCCGCGACTGGCCCCGGCGGCGGAGGGGTGGCAACGCACGCTGAAGCTGGCGAAACCCGCGTGTTCTCCTTCAAGGCACTCAAGGCAGGCCTCTATGTTTACCATTGTGCGGTGCCGTCGGTGGCACAGCATATTTCCAACGGCATGTATGGCCTGATCCTGATTGAGCCCGAAGGAGGGCTGCCGCCGGTCGATAGGGAATTTTATGTGATGCAGGGGGAGCTCTATACCGCCGAAGCCCACGGCGCTCGGGGGAATCTCAAGAGCAGTGCGGAGAAACTCGCCGCGGAACAGCCTGAGTACTACGTCTTCAATGGTGCCGTGGAGGCTCTCACTGGCGAGAACGCACTCCGGGCGGCAGCAGGGGAAACTGTGCGCATCTATTTTGGTGTGGGCGGCCCGAATAAGGATTCCAGCTTCCACGTGATCGGCGAAACGTTTGACCGTGCCTACCCGCTCGGATCCCTGGTCACGCAGCCAATGCTCGACGTTGCCACGGTGTCGGTTCCACCCGGCAGCGCTACCGTGGTGGATCTTATTCTAGACGTACCGGGAGAGTTCAAACTGGTAGACCATGCGCTGTCGCGCGCCGAACGGGGTCTTCTAGGTACACTGGTCGTCACGGGGGATGAGCAACCCGACATCTTCAATGCGCCGGTCCCCGGACCCACTGAGGGTGGTCCGGATCACATCCATGGCTAGCTCACCGCGGTCACGGCCTCTCTGAGGCCCCAATCATCGGCACAGAGGGTATTCGGCAGCCACCTGTGCGTCGCGTCCTCACGGCCGTGATTGACCGGCGGGATCATGTGAATAGGAACTGGCGGCAGGAGGATCGTGTCGCGGTTCGAACGTAGTACAGATCGCTGAATAAGACGAAGTCGGACATGCCGCCAGTCCTCCCCTGGCGACCGTTGAACTAAGCAACAGCCGTGCCCAAAAGGCGACATTTGCGGGAAGTGTCCTATGACCTACGCTAGATCATAGTGCGGTGCAGCGACGAGTCGCTGGACGAGACTGGAGATACTGATGCTACCATGGGTAAAGCTCGATGAGACAACCATGCCGGGTGGTGGCGTAATGACGCTCATGCAATGCGGCAGCGAATTCTCCATCATGTCCGGCGTTATCACTTTAATGAACAACCGGCAGAACCATTCAGAAGAGCAATTGGCCAGGCTATTAGCCGACCGCGTCGGCGCTCGCCCAAAAGCCCGAATTTTGATCGGCGGCCTTGGCATGGGTTTTACCTTGCGTGCTGCCCTCCAGTGCTTTGCCGCCGACAGCGAAATCGTGGTGTCCGAGTTGGTTCCCGAGGTAGTCGCCTGGGCGCGTGGTCCGCTTGCCGTTCTGCATGGCACCAGCCTCAACGATCCTCGTGTTCGCATTCACCTGGGTGACGTCGCTACCGCCATCGGTGGCGGAAAGCCATTTGATGCTATCCTGCTTGATGTAGACAATGGGCCCGACGGCCTGTTTCGTCCCGCCAATGACCGGCTGTACAATGCCGCTGGCCTTGCTGCCGCCAAATCCGCACTGACGACGGGCGGACCACCTGGCCGTCTGGTCGTCTTACCCCGATGCCAGATTCGCCAAGCGCTTGAGGCAAACCGGAATGGCGCTCGAGGAAGTAACCGTTCGCGCCCGCAGCAACGGCAAGGGCGACCGTCACACCATCTGGATTGCCGTGAGGACCAACGGGAAAAGTGTCGGGCCGGTGTAATCTGGAGAGGGAAGTAAAGCGACAGAAGTGGGGAAGGTTACCGTCGAAGCTCGTTCGCCCAGCAAATGACAGTTTCTCAGAGCAGCCGTCCGAAACCTGTCTGTCCGTAATCCACCCCAAAAACGACAGCGGTCGGCCGCGGCCGGAATGGCAGCTAACAGGAAACCGAAAGCGCGACCGGCATGACCGTTTTGGGGCGCTCAGCTGCCTCGGGCGCCCGGAAGCTCTATGTGTTAGTGGGCAGCCATAGGCGTCGTTGCTAACGGTCTCCTTGTCGTTTTCCATCTAATGCAATCAGCGAAAAGGCGAGAGTTCCAACAGAGCGCCGAACGCGTCCTCTTCGAAATGCTCCGTCTGGAGGCTATTGGCGGTCGACACACCGGGATGCGGCCTGTCCGGCGTGCGTACAGTGCGTGCCGCTTCAACCTCGACGATCGCCATGCCACCCTTGCGGCCTTGCTGCCGAGAACCGTATCGTTTTTGCGTCGCGGTGCTTGCATGGCCGAGTACCATTGCAATGGCATCTTTCGCGTCGCTCCAGAAATGCTTCAGTTGAGAGGCCAGAAAGTGCCTTGCGACATAGGCGCAAATGGGCGGCAAACCAGCCTTCTTTGACGCTGTGGCCATATTGGCGTGAAGCGTGCGTGGCTCACGCTTGACATGAAGGACACCGCCTTTGCGCGAAGCTATCCTCCAGAGCCGGCCTGCAAGGGGGGACAGCCCGACGTCATATGTCAGCTTGCGCCAGGGTTGGCCATTGGTCTCGTTGGTTTTGGCGCCATTGATGAAGATGCTCAGGTGCCGATCATCGACGACACTTACGGTAACGCCCATGGCCAGCTCCTCTGGGCGACATCCTGACAGAAGCGACACCAACACTGCAGGAAGCGCGGCCGTGATCGTGTTGTCGGCGAGACGCTGCTGCCAATCCTCAGGGAGTTTCCCGATGTTGCCGCGTTTGGATCGCCCCTTCCGGGTGAAAGCGTCCTTGGGCGGCTTCTTATCGCGTAGCATGTCGATAACCATGCGCACGCCGACCACCTCAGTCAGCTCGTCAGTAGATGCCTGCTTCAGCCCTGCGGTCATCTTCCGATGCGCACTGTGGAACTTCTGAATGATCAGCTTCCACAATGCGTGGATGGCAGCCGATCGCGTCAACACAAATTGGCCTGGGGCAGTGCACCCCACGTAGTCGACATACTCGGTAATCCTGAGTCCTGACTGGTTGATCGATTTCCAGATCCTCCCGTAGCGCTCCAGGGTGTTCGCTTTTTTAGGCTTGGCCAGATGATCTTTTGCCTCGCTCAGAATGCGCTTCAGGTCGTATGCCACCGTGACTCTCCACTACGTCTCCCCTGAGGTTAAGCGGAGTGCGTGAAAATCGGAAAAGGCGAGCCTGGAGAGTGAGAGATGGCCTCGTTGGATAAAGATGCTCTTGAGCGCTTTGACCGGCCATGGCCACCCTTCGCTGGCTTGCGCCAGCAGGGCGGCAGGGTCTGGCGACCCATGGCCAGTCAAAGCGACGGATGTTCCTTCCGGCCCCCCTTTGCCCCATAATATGGGACAGGGGGGCAAGCTCTCTTCGGTCGCCGGAAGGATCATCCGTGGCAGCAGATCAAAGGTGATCTCCTGCCTTGCCTGCTGGTCAAAACCGACGCCCCCTCGATCCATGCTGGATCAGGGGCGCAAGCTCGCTTTGCTCGTCGATTTCGACCAACAGGCCCTATTTCCGGAACCGCCGGAGCGCCTCCGGAAATAGGAAAAGAGCATCTTACCCGACTGGCTCAAGGCCATCTTACCCGACTGGGTCGAGGAAATCTTTCTGGATTGGATACGACCGTCTCGGACACATTTTGACCATCTTATCTTGGGGTAAACCGATCTTATCGTGGCAAAACCGATCTTATCGCTGCCAAACCGACCGGACGCGGATCTTGGGCGTGACCATCCAGCTCAGAGCACCTCATGCTTGTATGCCGCCGAGGTCGTCTGCCTCTCCCTTCCTCGAAATGACGCTGGGCCCGATCTGGTCCGCTAGTGCTGGACCAGAGAGTTGATGTGGCTCCGCTAGCGCTGTCGCGCACATTTAGAGGATGGGGCCCGGAGGCCGACTTGACCCCGGATTTGTCCGCTTGCGCCTACGGCGCTTGCCCCAGCTTCGATGAAGCTGGGGTGGGGGAGTGTGGGGCGGACCTCTCCGGCGTCAACCTCTGGCTCGGGTCTTCTTTCTTTTGCCAAGTGGCTGCCGGAACGGCATCTCTGAAGGGATCTCCGATCCCTTCCGTCGCGGACAAGGCCGGCTTGCCGGCCGCTTCGGGGCGTTTACCCCGAAACCCCTTCGGTTGAGCGGAGTAAACGTCACGATCTGCTTCTGGCTCTCGGATGAGCCAGAAGCAGAACACTTGCTGTGTGGGGATTAGAGCAGAAGCCTAAAGCAGGCGCTGAAACGGCGCCGTGCCGGCAGGTGCCTTCGCCAGGATACGAACGGCATACTCGTCCCACCAGGCGAACTCCTTCCGTTCGCGATGGCTGTTTGGGCCGTTACAAGCTATGCCGCAGCGCGTGCCTTCTTCCTGAATACAGCTGACTTGCGGGCCGGGATCACTTGCTTGGTCTGTACCGCAATCGCCGCAGCTTCGCTCAGGTCGGGCAGGAACTCCAGGGCTGCCAGCTTCACCGCGAGCAATGCTGGCTCTTTATATATGCGGTCTGTAGTCCCCACATTCTCATGTCCGACTATGTCCCGGGTGGTTTTGTCCTTGATCGTTTCGATGCGGTCGAGCGCCGTACAAATGTAGTGACGGAAGCTGTGAAAAGTCTTGGCTGCGTCCTTTTCAACGTGAGATGCGCCCAAGCTCAGCTTCACCGCCTTGGAAAAGTTGTAGTGGAGTTTGTCGCCCCAGGATGACTTGGTGCCCTCGGTCGGCTTGAGCTCGGGGAATAGGTTCGTCTCTCCAGCTTTCTGGAGCTTTCGGACATAACGGTCAAAACCCAGCCGGAGAAGTGCTGGATGAAGGGGCACGGTCCGGGTCGACGCGAGCGTTTTCAGCCCACGGTTGCCATTCTCTGCCACGATGAAATGCGGAACCTCAGCATCAAGGACGACCTCGGCCACTTGCATCCCTGCAATTTCTTCCCGGCGCATGCCGGAATAGGCGCTGATCAGCGGGCACCAATAGAGACCGTCCCACACAATAACATCGCCGGGCACATGCCGACGGGCAAGGGAATGACAGCCGGTCCAAATCGGATGGCCGAACAGCTTCGCGATATTCTCAGCTGTGTAACCGGGCCGCTGTTCATGGCCACGCACCATCCGTGCCAAGCGGAACTCTCCGATCAGGAGCTTTGGCAGGCCTTCCACACCCGCCAGCTGAGCTTGGCGCATCAGCTTTGTCAGGTAACTGAGGTTGCGGTTTATCGTTTGTGCGCTGAGCCCGACTTCCCGCCTGTCAAGGAAGGCCGCTTTCGCCATCATCGCCTCCGCCGTCAATCCTTCATAGACCGGCGCCTTGTGGTTTTTTGGGATGAGCTTGAGACAATCGACGTAACGCTTGATGTCGCTCTGTTTGAGGTCCTGGAAATACTCCTTGCCTGTTGCCCAGACGAACATGTTCACGACCTGTAGCTTCTGGTCGAGTGTTCCAGATGCAAGCCGCCCGTCTTGGCGTTCTTGGGCCACGGTTTCCTCGGTAAAGGTCACTATGTGAGTCTTGGCCGGTGCTTCAGCTTCAGCTGCTGCCTGGGGCTCTGTTTGCCTGTCCTGGTTCTTTGGTGCTGAGGATGGCGGGTCAGCAAGCTTGGCGATCGCCTGTTCAAGCCGTGCGGCCAAATCTTCCAAGTCTGTGAGGGTGATGTCAGCTTGAGAATATTTCTTTGCAACCGAAGCGCTGGCGGCCGCGCACGCCCGCAACGTCAGCCACCTGGCGTGGGCAACATCACCCGGAGCCATTTCCGCGTCTGGAAACAGCAGCATGAGGTCGGTTTTGATCCGCCTTGACCTGCTGTCTGACCAGTGATCCTCCCGATACGTTTTGATGGATTGGCGGGCCAATCGTAGAACTTCGTCGGCATCTGGATCATCCGTGATGAACGAGGGTTCAACTTCACCATCACGACCACGAAGTGCCAGTGTATTGAAGGCGAGGGCAGCGGCTTTGCTGGCGTTGATCTGTGATTTCCAGTCGCCCCCGCCGTCAAGTCCGACAGCATGGACAAGATCCAGCTTGGCCCGATGTTCGGCAAATTTATGCCGGATGAAGTCCTCTGACTGTTCTGGTGTCATTCCGCCCTCACGCATCACTGCAAACGCACGATCGCTTTCGATCGCAAGCAGGGAGCATAGGCGACGGGCAACCCGCTCGTCTTTCGTGCCGAGGCTAAATTCCACGGACATTTTGGCGGGACTTGGCAGGCGCCTGCGGAAGTAAAAAATGGCGCCGCGACGGATGCAGAACGGCAGGCGGGTACCCATGCTGACCTCGTTTGGAGTCGGCGTGTGTGGGACCATGTGTGGCAGTTTGTGTGAAACTTTCACACACCACACAAATTACCAAGCGAATTCAGTAGCTTACGGAGATTTTGGCTGGGGAACCTGGATTCGAACCAAGATCGACGGAGTCAGAGTCCGCTGTTCTACCATTGAACTATTCCCCAGCAGGGCCTGCTGGCCGGCCGGGCGGTGGAGCGCGGGGCTCGCTTCGTTCGGCGCGGGGTTTCCTTAGACAAAGCCGGGGCCGATTGCAAGCGCTGCGCGCGCGGGGCAGTGGAGATCGTTTTCATTGCGCTCCTGCGCCCCTTGCTCTACCTTGGTTTTCAACACGCAACGAAGATGCGTTCGGGCGCGGCCGGCTCTGGCCCTGCGACCGCGCATGAAGGAGACAGATGTGACCGACTCGATTCGGTCCGCTGCTGTATCGGCCGCAAGCGCCGATGCAGGGCTCCATGTCCCGTCCGGATCCGTCCGGGGGCAGGGGGCGGGCGCGACCGTGCCCGGCCCGGAGCCGCGGACACACAAGACGGCGCCTCCGCGGCGCCACCGCGGGCCGCTTTATGCCGCGCTCGATCTCGGCACCAACAATTGCCGGCTTCTGATCGCCCGCCCGCACGATCACGGCTTTCGCGTCCTCGATGGTTTTACCCGCATCGTCCGCCTGGGCGAGGGGGTCTCGGTCACCGGCCGCCTCTCCGATGCCGCCATGGAGCGCACCATGGAGGCGCTCCGCCAATGTCGCAACAAGCTGCGCGACCATCAGCCCGACCGGATGCGCCTGATCGCTACCGAAGCCTGCCGCGCGGCCGAAAACGGCGTCGCCTTCCTGGAGCGCGTGCGCGAGGAAATCGGCATCGATCTCGAAATCGTCGACCGGCGCACCGAGGCGGAGCTTGCCGTCACCGGCTGCGCCGACCTCATCGAGGAGACGGCCCAGGGGGCGCTGATGTTCGATATCGGTGGCGGCTCGTCCGAACTCGCCTGGCTCGATTTCCGCGGCGGTCGGCCGCGCATCCAGGGCCGCATGTCCGCCTCCATCCGCTCCTGGCAATCGCTGCCGGTGGGCGTGGTGTCGATTGCCGAAAAGTTCGGCGGCGTCGATGTCACCCCCGACGTGTTCGAGGCCATGGTGAATTACGTCGCGGAACATCTGCGTCAGTTTCGCGGGCGCGAAAAGCTGCGCCAGATGATCGGAACCCATCCGGTGCACCTGATCGGCACTTCGGGCACCGTGACGACGCTGGCGGGCCTGCATCTGGGGCTCGAGCGCTACGAGCGGCAGAAGGTCGATGGCCTGTGGATGCGGCGCGAGCAGGTGGACGACACCATGCGGGTGCTGCTCGGCATGTCCTTCGAGCGCCGCGTCGCCCATCCCTGCATCGGCAAGGATCGCGCCGATCTGGTGCTGCCCGGCTGCGCCATCTTCGAGGCGATCCGCCGTGAATGGCCCACCGAACGCGTGCGCGTCGCCGATCGCGGCCTGCGCGAGGGCATTCTGATTTCACTGATGGATGCGGACCGCGTGCATAAGCGCGGCCGCTTCGGACGGAGGCGCCCCAATGGCCAATAACAAGGCACTCGGCACCGGCGGGCGCAAGTCCGACAGGGACCTCAAGATCCGCGTCAAGACCGCCAAGGGGCGCAAGGTCGCCTCGACCAAATGGCTGGAGCGGCAGCTCAACGACCCATACGTGGCGCGCGCCCGTGCCGAGGGCTACCGCTCCCGCGCCGCCTTCAAGATCAAGGAGATCGACGAAAAGCATAAGCTCTTCAGGAAGGGCATGCGCGTCGTCGATCTGGGCGCGGCGCCTGGCGGTTGGTCGCAGGTGGCGGCCAAGGCCGTCGGCTCGACGGTGGACCACCCCCTGATCGTGGGCATCGACTATCTCGAGATGGACCCCATCCCCGGCGTCATCCTGCTCCGCAAGGATTTTACGGACGACGACGCCCCGGCGGCCCTTGTCGAGGCCATGGGCGGCCACAAGGCCGATGTGGTGATGAGCGACATGGCCTGGCCCACCACCGGCCACCGCGCCACTGATCACCTGCGCATCGTGCACCTGATCGAGATCGCCGCCGATTTCGCCATCGAGGTGCTCAAGCCCGGTGGCTCGTTCGTCGCCAAGGTGTTCCAGGGCGGCACCGAGCACGAGCTCCTGCACATGCTCAAGCGCCACTTCAACACCACCTTCCACGCCAAGCCCCCCTCCAGCCGCTCCGACTCGGCCGAGGCCTACCTCATCGCCAAGGGGTTCAAAGGCTCGCGGCCGGCCGAAGGCGAAATCACGCCGGAGGCGTAATTCCAGGCGTCGAGGCCATGAGAGCTACGCTCGAATGGCACACGCGGGGAGGCCGCAGGCGAAATTAGGCCGGAGGCGTAATTCCAGGCGTCGAGGCCACGAGCGCTACGCTCGAGTGGCGGGTGCGGGGAGGCCGCTGCCTGACGCACGACGCCCCAACAGCCCTCATCCTGAGCGCCGTCGAAGGACGAGGGCGTGGCACGGTCTAAGCTTCGCAACCCCGCCCTCAGTGCGCCGCCTGCAGCTGGTGCCCGGCATTGCGCGGCAGGCGGATGAACATCGCCGTCGAGATCAGGCACACGGCTGCCAGCACGATGAAGGCAATGTGGAAATCGCCCAGCGTCAACTCGCCGCCGCGCAGCGCCGTGCTGGCTTCCAGCATCCCGCCCCCGAGGGCGACGCCGAGCGCGATGGAGAGCTGGTTGGACACCTGTGCCATCACATTGGCCTGGCCCGCATCCTTGTCCTCGATATCGGCGAAGACGAACGCCTGGCTGCCGGTCCAGAAGGTCGATTGCCAGAACCCGACGAACACCAGGATGCCGATGATGAGCGCGATCGGCGTCGTCGGCGTATAAAGCCCCATGGCCAGCAGGCCCGCGGCCGAGACGGCCGTGGATAGCGTCAGCGAGGTGCGGAAGCCCATGACGCGGAAGATGCTGGTGGCGGCGAACTTGGCGATGATGGCCCCGACGGCGCTCGCAAAGGTGATCATCCCCGATTCGAACGGCGTATAGCCAAAGCTCAGCTGCAGCATCAGTGGAAAGAGGAACGGCGTCGCCCCTTGGCCCAACCGGAAGAAGGTGCCCGCCACCACGGCGCTGCGGAAGAACGGAAGGCGCAACAGCCGCAGGTCGAACAGCGGCTCGTCCGTCCTCAGAGCATGCCGCGCATAGGCCGCCACCAATGCAAGGCCGAGCAGGGTCGCCAGCACCCCCACGATGGGCGGCAGCGCCGGCAGGCTGATCACCGAGGTGCCGAAGGCAATGAGCGCAAAGGCCGGCCCGGCCAGGGCAAAACCCTTGAAATCGATGGCGCGGGGTGCCACCCGGGTCATCTCGGGCAGGAACCTGCTGACGAGGACGACCCCGATTACCCCGATGGGCACGTTGATGAGGAAAATCCAGTGCCAGGAGAAATAGGTGGTCAGGAACCCGCCGAACGGGGGCCCGACAATGGGCCCGATCAGCCCCGGCACGGTCAGCCAGGCCATGGCGTTGACGAGGTCGTGCCGGGGCGTCGAGCGCACCAGCACCAGGCGGGCGACGGGCGTCATCAGTGCGCCGCCCATGCCCTGAACGAACCGCGCGACCACGAAGGCCAGCAGCGAATCCGAAAAGGCGCAGGCGATCGAGCCGATCACGAACACCACCATGGCGATCCGGAAGACATTGCGCGAGCCGAACCGGTCGGCCATCCAGCTCGAAATGGGAATGAAGATCGCCAGCGCTACGAGATAGGCCGTCAGCGCCAGCTTGAGGGAGATCGGGTCGGTGCCGATATCGGCCGCGATGGCGGCCAATGAGGTGGCGATCACGGTGGAGTCCATGTTTTCCATGAACAGCGCGGTCGCCAGGATCAGCGGGACGGTCCGGGACAAATCTTCCTCCAATGGGCGCGACGAGCGCGCCTAGTCTGCATGCCGGCCCTGATGGCCGGAAACGTTGCTGCCCGCGTCGGGCGGCAGTCGCAAATACACAAGACCCGCCAACGAGCTGATGCCGCCGACGACGAAAAAGGCGATCTGGAAATTGAGCAGCGTCAGGTGGCCACCGCTGAGCGGACTGGTGAGCTCGAGGATGGCGCCGGCCACCGCAACCCCCGTGGCGACGGAAACCTGCTGCGCCACCGCCACGATCGCCGTGGCCTGGCTGGCCTCCTCGTCCGAGATGTCCGCATAGCCCAGCGCATTCGAGCCGGTGAAGAACACCGAGCGCAGCACGCCCCCGATCAGGAGCACGCTCATGATCAGCGGCACCGAGGTTTCGGCGGTGAACAACCCCTGCGCCCCGATCAGCAGCCCCCCCAAGATCGAAGCAAAGCCCAGGGCGCGCGGGAAGCCGAAGCGCGCATAGAGGCGCTGCGCCAGGAACTTGCTGAGGATCGCGCCAATTGCCGAAACAAAGGTGATGGCGCCCGACTGGAACGGCGAGAGCCCGAACCCGAGTTGGAGCATGAGCGGCAGGAGGAACGGCACCGCGCCGATGCCGATGCGGAACAGCGACCCGCCGGTAATCGAGGAGCGGAAATAGCGATGCCGCAGCAGTTTCGGGTCGAGCAGGGGGTACTTCGTGCGCTTGGCGTGCAGCATATAGAAGACGCCGGCCGTGACCCCGATTGCCAGCGTCATGTACCCGTAGAGGATCGGCAGGGCCGGCAGGCTGATCACCGAAAGGCCGAACACGCAGCCAGACACCGCAATGGCGGCGATAAAGAAGCCGACGAGGTCGACCGGTCTTGGCGTCCGCTCATCCGGCACGTTGAGGAAAATGCCGGCCAGGATGATGCCCGCGATCCCGATCGGAATGTTGATCCAGAAGATCCAGTGCCAGGTGAGATAGGTCGTGAAGAACCCGCCGATCAGCGGCCCCGTGACCGGCGCGATCAGCGCCGGCACGGTCAGCCACGCCATGGCATTGACCAGCTCGTTGCGCGGCGTCGAGCGCACCAGCAAGAGGCGCCCGACCGGCGTCATCATCGACGAGCCGACGCCCTGGAAAAAGCGCGACAGCACAAAGGTCTCGAGCGAAAAGGAGAACGAGCAGGCGAGCGAGCCGAGCATGAACACGAAGATCGCCAGCCGGAAGATGTTCTTGGCCCCGAACCGGTCCGCCATCCAGCCGCTGATGGGAATGAAGATGGCGAGCGCCACGAAATAGGCCGTCAGCGCCAGCTTGAGCGCGATCGGCTCGCTGCCGATATCGGCGGCGATCGCGGGCAGGGACGTGGCGATGACAGTCGAGTCCATCTGTTCCATGAACAGGGCGACCGCCAGGATGAGCGGAGTAACGCGGATCAAGTTGAAGAACCGGAGAGTCGTCTGAAAAGGCGGCTGGGAGACCGGCGGCCACTATGGCCTGCCTGCTGTCTCCCGACTACCCCAAAAAGCCGCTCTTGTATGGAAGTTTGATCGCCTGCTGCGGGTCCGCCATGCGCCCGCGCCCCTAGGCAAAGCCACAAGCCGATGCTATTGACCCTCGCCAACCCGATCCGGCTTCACCCGCCAGATCGTATTCCATTTCATCTCTGGTTTTACCGGAAGGCAGGAAGGGTCTGGCCTTGGCGAAGATTATTACCACCATCACTGGCGATGCCGCGCTCACCTTCGATGACGTGCTACTGCAGCCGGCGCGCTCCGACATCCTGCCTACCGAAACCGACATTTCCACCTATGTCACCAAGGACATAGCGCTCAATCTTCCCATCCTGTCCTCGGCCATGGACACGGTCACCGAGGCCAACATGGCCATCGCCATGGCGCAGGCTGGGGGCCTCGGCGTCATCCACAAGAACTTCACCGCCGCCGAACAGGCCGAGCAGGTCCGCCAGGTCAAGAGCTTCGAAAGCGGCATGGTGGTCAATCCCATCACCATCGGCCCCGATGCCACCCTGGCCGATGCGCTGGGGCTCATGCAGCAGAGCCGCATCTCGGGCATCCCGGTCGTGGAAAACGGCGGCACCGGCGGCCGCGCCACCGGCAAGCTTGTCGGCATCCTCACCAACCGCGACGTTCGCTTCGCCTCCAATCCCAATCAGCGCATCGCCGAGCTGATGACGCATGACAACCTCATCACGGTGCGCGAAGGCGTCTCCAAGGACGAAGCCAAGGTCCTCCTCCATCGCCACCGCATCGAAAAACTGCTGGTGGTCGACGAAAACTACCACTGCATCGGTCTCATCACCGTCAAGGATATCGAGAAGGCCCAGCTCCACCCCAACGCCGTCAAGGACGAGCAGGGGCGCCTGCGCGTCGCCGCCGCCTCGACCGTGGGTGACAATGGCTTCGAGCGCTCGCTGCAGCTGATCGACGCGGGCGTCGATCTCCTCGTCATCGATACCGCGCACGGCCATTCGGTCCGGGTTGCCGAGGCGGTAGAGCGCGTCAAGCGCGAGAGCAATTCCACCCGCATCGTGGCCGGCAATGTCGCCACCGCGGAGGCCACCAAGGCCCTCATCGATGCAGGCGCCGATGCGATCAAGGTCGGCATCGGGCCGGGCTCGATCTGCACCACCCGCGTCGTCGCCGGCGTCGGCGTGCCGCAGCTCGCCGCCGTCATGGCCTGCGCCGAGGAAGGGGCCAAGGCGGGCGTGCCGGTCATCGCCGATGGTGGAATCAAGTTCTCAGGCGACATGGCCAAGGCCTTGGCGGGCGGCGCTTCCTGCGTCATGGTCGGTTCGCTTCTGGCGGGTACCGACGAGGCTCCCGGTGAAGTCTATCTCTACCAGGGCCGCTCCTATAAATCCTATCGCGGCATGGGCTCGGTCGGGGCCATGGGCGCCGGCTCGGCCGATCGCTACTTCCAGCAGGACGTGCGCGACCAGATGAAGCTGGTGCCCGAGGGCATCGAGGGCCAGGTGCCTTACAAGGGTTCGGTCGGCGCCGTGCTGCACCAGCTCGCCGGCGGCCTCCGCGCCTCCATGGGCTACACCGGCGCCCACACGCTCAGGGACTTCCGCGAGAATTCGGTGTTCGTGAAGATTTCCGGCGCCGCACTCAACGAAAGCCACGTCCACGACGTCACCATCACCCGCGAAGCCCCCAACTACCGCAGCGGCCGCTAAGACTGACCCCGCTAGGGGCGGTCTCCAGTAGCGCCCGCCGCCGCCGTCCTCCCTCCCCCTGGCGGGGAGGGACCGAGGGTGGGGGGAGCCTCACGCACCCAGCCAGGGCTCGCGCCCCTATTCCGCTCCCCCCTCGGGGAGAGGTGGCGCGGCAACGCCGAGTCGGTGAGGGGGGTGCCACAGCCATCTCTCCACCGGCCCAATTTCTTCTCCCTCTCGGGGAGAAGGTGGCCCGAAGGGCCGGATGAGGGGGGCTCTGCACATACGGCACGTCCAATGGACCACCCGGTCAAGCCGGGTGGTGACGCTGTGCGTGATCGAGCACCCCAACCATCCGTGACAGCCTCGCAGCCCTCCCCAACCGTCATTGCCCGGTTTATCCGGGCAATCCACCCGTCCCCAAAATCCCCCTCACCGATCTCCGCTGCGCTCCGGCCACCTCTCCCCGAGGGAGAGGAATAAGAGGCGCATCCCACCCCGCAACACCCACCGGCCCAATTCTTCTCCCTCTCGGGGAGAAGGTGGCCCGAAGGGCCGGATGAGGGGGTGCTGCCGCGCCTGCCAGCGCCCCAGCACATGCCAAATCTCTCCCCCTTCTCCCCGCCCCAAAACCCCCTGCCATACTGCCCCCATCAGCCGGGCGTGATGGAGTTGCAACGATCAACTGCCCGGCGACTGTCGGGAGGGCTCTGCATCGTTCCGGAGCCTGGGCCGGGGTTAGAGGATCAAAAGGGCCAGCGCCGATCCTTTGGAGAACCTTGCGTCAGAAAACCCGGCGCCCGGAGGCGGTTCTCGTCTCACACATTTACCAAACTCAGAGGCGGGCGCCGCCTCCGGGCACCGTCACTCTCGAACCGGAGGCCGAGACGCCATCCGGCGATTCTGCACGCGCACAAAGACCGATTCCGCTACAAGGCCTTACGCGCACCATCCGACTCTCTTGAGGAACGCGAATGCCCCTGACCGACAAGCTGCTCCTTCTCGCCCTCATGGCGCAGGTGCTCCTCACCATCGTCATCCTCCTCTGGATGGGTCGCGAGCGTGTCCCCCGGGTCATGCGCGGCGAGATCGATGTCGAAGCCATCGCCGTCGAGCGCACCGCGTACCCGCTCCGCGCGCGGCTCCTCTCCAATAGCTTCGACAACCAGTTCCAGCTGCCGGTGCTGTTCTATGTCGCGTGCCTTCTGGCGCTGCAGACGGTCACGGTCGGCTGGCTCGAAATCGTCCTCGCCTGGGCCTTCGTCCTGCTGCGCATCGTCCACGCCGGCATCCACGTCACCACCAATCAGGTGTTCCACCGCTTTGCCGCCTACACTGCCGGCCTTGCGGTGCTTTGCCTGTTCTGGCTATGGCTGGCCTTCCGCATTCTTCTCGCTCCGGGTACCTGAACCATGCGCCTCCCAGGCCGCCTTGCCGCCGCTATCGAAATTCTGGCCGATGTCGAGCAGCGCCGGCGGCCCGTCTCGGAAGCCCTCAAGGCCTGGGGGCTCAACAACCGCTTTGCCGGGGCAGGGGACCGCGCGGCCATCGGCAATCTCGTCTACGACGCGTTGCGGCACCGTGCCTCCTTCGCCCACCTCATGGGCACCGACGATCCGCGCGCCCTCGTGCTGGCCGTTGCGGTGCGGGAGTGGGGCGAGACGCCCGCAGCGCTCAACGACGCGTTTGCGGGTGACAGCCACGCACCCGCCCCGGTGACGGATGCCGAGGCGGCCGCCCTGGCAGGCCCGCTTGAGGGCGCTCCGGCGCACGTGGCAGCCGATGTGCCCAAATGGTTGGCGCCCTCGCTCGAGCGGGCCTTTGGCGCGACCTGGGTCGAGGAACTGGCGGCCATGACCGGCCGGCCCTCGCTCGATCTTCGGACCAATCTCCTCAAATCGACGCCGGAGCGGGTCATGAAGTCGCTGGCGCGCTTCTCGCCCACGCCCACCACCATCGCGCCCTGGGGCATCACCATGCCCGCCGGTCTGCGCGACGCGCGCACGCCCAACGTCACCACGGACGAAGGCTACCAGAAGGGCTGGTTCGAGGTGCAGGATCAGGGCAGCCAGATCGTCTCGGCCCTGGCCGGTGCGCAGCCGGGCGAGCAGGTGCTCGACCTCTGCGCCGGTGCCGGCGGCAAGACGCTGGCTCTGGCCGCGGCCATGGGCAATACCGGCCAGATTTTTGCCTACGACGCCGATCGGGCCCGTCTCGCCCCCATCTACGACCGGCTGAAGCGCAACGGCGTGCGCAACGCGCAGGTGCGCGCACCCGGCGACGGCGCCCTGCACGATCTTGCCGGTCGCATGGACCGCGTCGTCATCGACGCGCCTTGCACTGGCACCGGCACCTGGCGCCGGCGCCCCGACACCAAGTGGAAGCTCACCCCCGAACTGCTCGCCCAGCGCCAGGCGGAGCAGGCGGCGCTTCTGGCGGAGGGGCTGAGCTATCTCGGGCCGCGTGGCACGCTGGTCTACATCACCTGTTCGATCCTGCCCGAGGAAAACGACGACCAGATCGCCGCCTTCCTTGCCGCTCACCCCGACGTGAAGAGCCGGCCGATCGATGCCGCCTGGCATCATGCCTTCGGCGTCGATCTCCCCGATGGCCTGCGCACGCCGGGCGGCGGCATCTGCCTCACGCCCCTGCGCACCGGCACCGACGGCTTCTATTGCCATCTCCTGGGCCGTAATCCGGGGTGAACTAGCCGCGCTGGCCCTGCGTTCAAGAGTCAATCGTTTCAGGAAAGGACATCGGCATGGCCTCCGTCACCGCAGAACGACATTCTCCCGGCCACTGGATCGCGCTCGCCGTCTTCCTTGTGCTGGTCATCGGCGTCGGCGGCCTCATCGGCACGCAGTCGACGCCCGACGGCTGGTACCAGGCGCTGACCAAGCCGCCCCTGAACCCGCCCAACTGGGTGTTCGGGCCGGTCTGGTTCACGCTCTACGTGCTGATCGCCATCGCCGGCTGGCGCATCTGGACCATCGACCCAAAATCCACCGCGATGAAGCTCTGGGGCGCCCAGATGCTTTTCAACTGGGCCTGGTCGCCGACCTGGTTCACGGCGCACCAGCCTTGGCTGGCCTTTGCCATCCTGGTCGCCATGTGGCTCAGCATTGTCGGCTTTATCCTCGCCTCGCGCCGGCATGACAGGATCGCCCCGTGGCTCTTCGTGCCTTACCTCGCGTGGGTCACCTTCGCCGGCTATCTCAATCTTTCGATAGCGCTGCTGAACTGACCGGCCAGGCCGTCGCCGCCGAACGGTGCGCCGCACATTCATTGCCGCCCTGCGTCCGCGACGCTTGCGAAAACGGCACACTCTGGGTAAAGCCCGCCCATGCAGCACCCAGACATCGCCTCCGATACCATCCTGATCGTCGATTTCGGCTCGCAGGTCACGCAATTGATAGCGCGGCGCATCCGCGAAACGGGCGTCTATTGCGAGATCCATCCGTTCCAGGCGGCGGCGGAAGCCATGCGGACGCTGCAACCCAAAGGCGTCGTCCTCTCCGGCGGCCCCGCCTCGACGCTCGATGACAACGCCCCCACCATCGACCCGGCCGTCCTCGATGCCGGCGTGCCGATCCTGGGCATCTGCTACGGCCAGCAGGCGCTCTGCATGGCGCTGGGCGGCAAGGTCGAAGCCGGACATCACCGCGAGTTCGGCCGCGCCGACGTAACCGTCCGAAAAGCCTCCGCTCTTTCGGAAGGCGTCTGGGACGTGGGCACCGACCACCAGGTGTGGATGAGCCACGGCGATCGCGTGACGCAACTGCCGGAAGGTTTCGAGGTCGTCGGCACCTCCCCCAATGCGCCCTTCGCCATGATCGCCAACGAGCAGCGCCGCATCTGGGCCGTGCAGTTCCACCCCGAAGTGGTCCACACCCCCGATGGCGCCAAGCTCTACGCCAATTTCGTGCACCGCATCTGCGGGCTCGAGGCGAGCTGGACTATGGCAGCCTACCGCCAGAAGATGGTCGAGAAAATCCGCGAGCAGGTCGGCGACGGCAATGTCATCTGCGGCCTTTCCGGAGGCGTGGATTCCTCGGTCGCGGCGGTCCTGATCCACGAGGCCATCGGCGACCAGCTGACCTGCATCTATGTCGATCATGGCCTGATGCGCCTCAACGAGAGCGAACAGGTCGTCACCATGTTCCGCGACCAGTTCAACATTCCGCTGGTCCACGTGGATGCCTCCAAGACCTTCATCGGCGAACTCGAAGGACAATCCGACCCGGAAACCAAGCGCAAGATCATCGGGCGCCTGTTCATCGAAACGTTCGAGGAAGAAGCCAAAAAACTCGGCGGTGCCGACTTCCTCGCACAGGGCACGCTCTATCCGGACGTGATCGAATCCGTCTCCTTCACCGGTGGCCCCTCCGTCACCATCAAGTCGCACCACAATGTGGGCGGCTTGCCCGAGCGGATGAACATGCAACTGGTCGAGCCGCTGCGCGAGCTCTTCAAGGACGAGGTCCGCGCCCTTGGCCGCGAGCTCGGCATCCCCGAGAGCTTTATTGGCCGCCATCCCTTCCCAGGCCCGGGCCTCGCCATTCGTTGCCCCGGCGGCATCACGCCCGAAAAACTCGACATCCTGCGTCAGGCCGACGCCATCTATCTCGACGAAATCCGCAAGTCGGGCCAGTACGACAAGATCTGGCAGGCCTTCGCCGTTCTGCTTCCGGTCCAGACTGTGGGCGTCATGGGCGATGGCCGCACCTACGAATTTGTCTGCGCCCTGCGCGCCGTGACTTCCGTCGATGGCATGACGGCGGATTTCTACCAGTTCGATATGAATTTCCTCGGCCGCACCGCCACGCGTATCATCAACGAAGTGCGCGGCATCAACCGCGTCGTCTACGACGTCACGAGCAAGCCTCCCGGCACCATCGAGTGGGAGTAAGGGAGCAGCCTCCCGCGCGGGGCTCGTGTTTGCATTCCATGGGGCGCGTGGTACACACGCCCGAAATTGAACGATCAGGCTGGCCATGTCGCAAGACAACATCTTCCGCGAAGTTGACGAGGAACTGCGCTCCGATCGGATGCGCTCCCTATGGCGCCGTTTTGCGCCACTGGTCATCGGTGCGGCCATTGCCATCGTGCTTCTCGTTGCCGTGAACGAAGGGTGGTCGTGGTATTCCAACAGCCAGTCCGCCGCCTCGTCCGACAAGCTCTACGCCGCCCTCGACTCTGCCGAGGGTGGTGATCTGACCGCTGCACAGCAGCAGCTCGATCAACTGCAGGCAGAGGGCAGCGGCGGCTATCCTGTGCTGGCCCAGTTCCGCGAGGCTGCGCTGCTGAAGAACTCCGGCGACACGGCGGGCGCCGTTGCTGCCTATGACGCACTCGCCAACGACCAGTCCAATCCCCGCCTGCGCGAACTGGCGTTGCTGCTGGCCGCGAACATCCTCGTCGATACCGGTTCGCTGCAGGATGTCGAGGCCCGCGTCGCCACCCTCGCAACCGACGACAACCCGATGCGGCGCACGGCCCGCGAACTGCTCGGACTGGCCCAGTTGAAGGCGGGCGACGTCGCGGCGGCCCAGGCGAGCTTCGAGGCCATCCTCAACGACCCGCTCGCCCAGGCACCGACGCAGAACCGCATCTCCTATTACCTCGCCGCCATGGCCAGCCGTGGCGACATCGCTCCCGAGACTGCTGCTGCGCAAACGCCTGCCGAGAGTGCCGCCGACACGGTGGACCAGATCGTCCAGGACGACGAGGCGGCCCCCGCCGCGCAGTAGCGGCCACAAACCTCGAGGAAGCGGCCATGACCGTCACCGTTGCCATTGTCGGTCGGCCCAATGTCGGCAAGTCCACGCTGTTCAATCGCCTTGTGGGGCGCAAGATCGCGCTGGTCGATGACACCCCTGGCGTCACGCGCGATCGTCGCGAGGCCGAAGGGCGTATTGCCGACCTGCGCTTCAAGATCCTCGACACCGCTGGCTACGAAGACGTCAAGGACGGTAGCCTCGAAGACCGGATGCGTCAGCAGACGGAACTGGCCATCCGCGAAGCCGATGTCATCCTGTTCATGATCGACGCCCGGGCCGGCGTCGTGCCGCTCGACGAGCGCTTCGCCCAGGTGCTGCGCAAGGCCGGCAAGCAGGTGCATCTGGTCGGCAACAAGGCGGAGAGCGGATCGGCCGAGGCCGGGCTCGTGGAAGCCTACCGCCTTGGCTTTGGCGAACCGATTCCGCTGTCTGCAGAACATGGCCTGGGCCTCTCGGAGCTTTACTCCATCGTTTCGGCGGCCATCGACAAGGCCGAACTCGCCAAGGCGGAAGACGGTGTCGAGAACAGCGACCTCGACCTCCTGCCCGAGGTGGATGTCGATATAACCCCCGACATGCTCGAAGGGGAGGGCGACGAGGCGACGCTGCGCTGGAACCCCAAGCGATATCTCAACGTCGCCATTGTCGGCCGCCCGAACGCAGGCAAGTCCACCCTCGTCAATCGTATGGTGGGCGAGGACCGCGTGCTTGTCGGGCCGGAAGCCGGCATCACGCGTGACAGCATTCTCGTGCCCTGGGAGTGGGAAGGGCGCACGATCAATCTGGTCGATACCGCTGGTATCCGCCGCCGCTCCCGCGTCCACGAAAAACTGGAAAAATTGGCCGTGGGCGACAGCTTGCGCTCGATCCAGTACGCCGAAGTCGTCGTGCTCCTGCTCGATGCGACGATCCCGTTCGAAAAGCAGGATCTGGCGCTGGCTGACCTGGTCGAGCGCGAAGGCCGCGCCATGGTCATCGCGCTCAACAAGTGGGATCTGATCGAGGACAAGAACGCGACCCTGTCCGAATTGCGGGAGGCCTGCGAGCGGCTGCTGCCCCAGGTGCGCGGCATTCCGCTGGTCACGCTCTCGGGCCTCACGGGGCGCAATATCGACCGGCTGATGGAGGCCATTTTCGCTGTCGAGCGCAGCTGGAATGCGCACGTGTCGACTTCTCGCCTCAACCGCTGGCTGGCGGGGATGATCGAGGGCCATCCGCCTCCGGCCGTTTCGGGACGGCGGCTCAAGCTGCGCTACATGACGCAGGCCAAGACCAGGCCACCGAGCTTCATCGTCTTCGCCTCGCGGCCTGATGCCTTGCCGACCTCCTATCAGCGCTACCTCGTCAATGGCCTGCGTGAGGCGTTCGACATGCCGGGTACGCCGATCCGCCTTTGGGTGCGTGGCGGCAAAAATCCATATGCCGACAAGAAATAACCGGCGCGGCAGTTCGCTGCCGCTCTATTCACGCCTCAATGCCATGCCCTATACTGGCGCGGCTTGAACACCCGCCACAGGTTGCGGCGTGCAAATCACCGACCTTAGTGCTCACAGAAATTCTCATCGTCGTCGTTCTGATTCTGGTGAACGGCGCCCTGGCAATGTCCGAACTCGCCGTCGTGTCCGCGCGCCCAACGCGCCTCAGGGTCCTGGCGGAGCAAGGTGACAGTGGCGCTGCGACAGCGCTCAAACTGGCCGAAGAGCCCGGCAAGTTTCTTTCTTCCGTCCAGATCGGCATCACGCTTGTCGGAATCCTCTCCGGCGCCTTCTCCGGCGCCACATTGGGCCTTCGGCTGACCGAGTGGATGAAGTCGGTCGGCGTCCTCCCCAACGTGGCCGACGTGGCCGGTGTGGGCATCGTCGTGGTCCTGATCACCTATGCGTCCCTGATTCTGGGCGAATTGGTGCCCAAGCAGGTGGCGCTCCGCAATCCCGAGGGTGTCGCTTCGCGCGTTGCGAGGCCCATGGCTCTCCTCGCCCTCGTCGGCACGCCCATCGTGTGGCTCCTCGATGTCTCCGGCAAACTCGTTCTGCATCTGCTCGGCCAGTCAGGAGAGACCGAGGACGCCGTCACCGAGGAAGAGGTGCGGACGATCATTGCAGAGGCGACCACGGCCGGTGTGCTCGAAACCGAAGAACACTCCATGATCTCCGGCGTCATGCGTCTGGCGGATCGGTCTGCGCGCGGCCTGATGACGCCTCGGCCCGACGTGGTGGTCATTGATGTCGAAGACGAGTACCAGGAAAATCTTCAGGTCATCCTCTCGGCTCACCACTCGCGCATCCTCGTGCAGGAGGGCGACGCGGATTCCATCCTCGGAGTCCTCATGGTGTCCGAACTGCTGCCGTCCCTTGCCAAGGGCGAACAGGCCGACTTGCGCAAACTCGTCCGGTCGGTCCCGGTCGTCATGGAGCACGCCGCTGCCCTTGACGTGATCGAAGCCATTCGCGGCGCGCCCGTGAAAATGGCGCTGGTGGTCGACGAGTATGGCCACTTCGAAGGCATCGTCACCTTTGGCGACGTGCTTGAGGTGATCACCGGCATCTACAATGAGGAGCCAGGCGACGAACCGGGAGTGGTGGAACGCGATGACGGCTCTTGGCTGGTCGCCGGTTGGCTGCCGGTTGACGACTTCAGCGACCGCTTCAAGGTCAGCGTGCCGAAGGATGCCCGCTACGAGACGCTGGCGGGCTACGTCCTCTCCTGCCTCAACCATTTGCCGGCCGTGGGAGAGTCGTTCGAGGCGGACGGGTGGCGTTTCGAGGTGGTCGACCTCGACGGTCACCGCATCGACAAGGTGCTCCTGCAGCGCATCGGCGACGCCGCCTAGGGCGTCATCCCGAACCAGGCCGTCGAGCCGATCGTCATCTTCGGCTCGAACCCGCCCTGTCTCCAGAACGCGATGCCGCCGGCATTGCTGGCGCTGGCGCCGAGATGGATGCCCGTCACCCCGGCCGCGCGGGCTTCTTCGACCCACCGGGAAAGGAGCCGCGACCCGATCTTCTGGCCGCGCGCTTCCGGCAGCAGGTTCATGTGAATATGCGCGGGAAAGGCCGCAACAAGCTCGGGCGGCGTCACGTGCGGTTCCAGGATGGCTTTTATGCGATGCTGATCGGCATCGGTCATGCCCTCTGCGTTTCGATACCGCTCCCGCAGCTGCGGCCACCACTCGTCTTCCAGCCGCCGGTTGAACGCCACGGTGTCGTATGTGCCGACGAGATATCCGACCACCCTGTCGTCCACTACCGCAACAAGGGAATGTTCCGGCTCGAGGACGGCATAGGGGGCCGAATAGAGATGGCCGATAAGCTGTGGGTCGTTGTGCAGGGCGCTCGCGTCCTTCCCCGCATCGCCCGTCACGAGGCAGATGTGGTAGAGGGCGGAAAGATCGGACGGGGCAACAGGACGCAATTCGGCCATGCTCAAAGGTCCTCGAACCGGCCCGTCGCCATGTCGAAGAGGCGCCCGTTTTCGCTGAGCGAGGGCTCGAGCAGGTCGACGATGCGCGGCGCGATCTCCTGCGGCGTGGGCAGGGTCTCCGGGTTCTCTCCCGGCATCGCCTTGGCGCGCATGGCCGTGCGCACGGCCCCCGGGTAGAAGACATTCACCCGCAGCGATGACTGGTTGGCTTCGCCTGCGTACGACTTGGCCAGGGCATCGAGCGCCGCCTTGCTGGCGGCATAGAGGCCCCAAAATGGGCGCGCCGATCGCGCGGCCGAGGAGGACATGAAGACGGCGCGGCCAGCATCGGACTTGCGCAGCAGCAGGTCGAGCGACCGCACCAGGCGGTAATTGGCCGTGAGATTGGTGGCAATGACCTTGTCGAATTCATCGGGCTTGATGTGGCTGACGGGGCTCAGCACACCGAGCTGGCCGGCATTGGCAACGAAGCCATCGAGCTTGCCCCAGCGCTCGAAGATCGCCGCCCCGAGCCGGTCGATCGCGTCACCGTCGCGCAGGTCAAGAGGCACCAAGGTGGCCGAACCGCCCTCGGCCTGCACCGCGTCGTCCAGCTCTTCCAGGCCACCCACGGTGCGGGCGACGGCGACGACGTGGGCGCCACGCCGTGCCGCTTCCATGGCTGTCGCGTAGCCAAGGCCGCGGGATGCCCCGGTGATGAGAACAACGCGATCGGCAAGGGTCTTGGTATTTGTCATCAGCCGGCAACCTTGAGCATCGACATCGGCTTCGGATCACTCGGCGTCCGGCCCTGCAGGTCCGTCAGCTGAGTGGGATAGTCGCCGGTAAAATAGTGGTCCGTGAACTGCGGGCGCTGGGGATCGCGCTTTTCTCCGCCGACGGCCTCGTAAAGACCGTCGATCGAAAGAAACTCCAGCGAGTCCGCGCCGATATAGCGGCACATGGCGTCCAGGTCCTGATACTGATTGGCCAGGAGCTTATCCGGATCAGGCGTATCGATGCCGTAATAGTCCGAATGGAAGATCATCGGACTGGCCACGCGGATGTGCACTTCGGTGGCGCCGGCTTCCCGGATCATCTGCACGATCTTCACCGACGTGGTGCCGCGCACCACCGAATCATCGACAAGCACTACGCGCTTGCCCGCGATCTCGGCGCGATTGGCCGAATGCTTGAGCTTGACGCCAAACGCGCGGATCTGCTGGGTGGGCTCGATGAAAGTCCGGCCCACATAGTGATTGCGGATGATCCCCAACTCGAAGGGGATGCCGCTCTGCTGGGCGTAACCGATCGCCGCTGGCGTACCGCCATCTGGCACCGGAACCACCACGTCAGCGACGACGGGGGCCTCCTTGGCCAGGTTGATCCCCATCTTCTTGCGCGCCGCATAGACGCTGCGGCCCGAGACCACGGAGTCCGGGCGGGCGAAGTAGACATATTCGAACAGGCACGGCCGCTCGGGCTGCGGATGCGCCGGCTTGCGCGCATCGATGCTGATCGAGCCGTCCGGCTGGACCTCGCAGATGATTACCTCGCCATTCTCGACGTCGCGCACGTACTTCGCGCCGATCATGTCGAGGGCGCAGGTCTCCGAGCAGAAAATCGGCTTGCCGTCGAGTTCGCCCATGACCAGCGGCCGGATCCCGACAGGGTCGCGGGCGGCGATCAGCTTGGTGCGGGTCATCGCCAGCATGGCGTAGCCGCCCTCCATCTGGCGGATCGCATCGATGAAGCGGTCGGCTGTGGACGAATGGCGCGACCGGGCGATGAGGTGGAGGACGACTTCCGTGTCCGAGGTTGATTGGCAGATGGCGCCCGTGGCGATGATCTGGCGCCGCAGGGTCAGCCCGTTGGTGAAATTGCCGTTGTGGGCGATGGCGATGCCACCCGCTTCCAGCTCTGCAAAAAGCGGCTGCACATTGCGCAGGGCGACTTCGCCGGTGGTCGAATACCGCGTGTGGCCAATGGAGATGTGACCTGGGAGCTTTGCCAGCAAGGCAGGGTCCGTGTAGTGGTCGCCAACGAGCCCCATCCGCTTTTCCTGATGGAACTGGCGGCCATCGAAGCTGACGATGCCCGCGGCTTCCTGCCCGCGATGCTGCAAGGCATGTAGGCCCAGTGCGGTCAGGGTGGCGGCATCCGTGTGACCCAGAATGCCAAACACGCCGCACTCTTCATGCAGCGTGTCGCCGTTGAGGTCGAGGTCTTCGTGGATGGGATTGATCACGGGGCTCTCCCTACACGTGTGATGCGTGCCGCTATACGGTGCGGCCCCCGTGGGGGCCGGATTGCTTGCCGGAGGCAATAGCGCATTGGCGGGGCAATCGCCAATGACAAGTCCGAGCAGCCAGACTGCCGCAGATGGGCACCTGCAGCGTCACTGCGCCGGCGTGCTTTCCGGAACTGGATCGGTTGGGTCGACAGTTCCCTCAGCGCCGCCATCGGCGCCTTCAAGCGGGGTGTCGGGGGCCTGTGGATCATCGGTCAGGCTGGCGCCGCCGCCGTGCAGGATGTCGGTCACCTGCTGCTCGAGCCCTTCGGGGAGCATAGAAATCAGCGTGTTGCCCATGTTCTGCAGATAAGGCAGGGACTGCGAGTTGCGCGCCCAGTCGGGCAGGTTGCTGCCCATCAGCCAGACGCCGAAGATGGTGATGACCACGGCAATCAGGATGCCGCGCAGCACGCCGAAGAGGAAGCCGAGCGTCCGGTCGATCGGCCCGATACGGCTGTCGACCACGAAATCGGCAATGCGCATCGTGAGCAGGTGAAGGATGATGAGCGCCACGATGAAGGTGACGACAACGGTCGCAATATTGGCGACCACCTCTTCGGCAATGTACTGCTGCGCAATCTCGGGGTGATAGAGATACATGTAGACGGCGATGGCGGCCGAGCCTGCCCACGTCGCCAGCGACAGCACCTCACGGGTGAGGCCCCGGGCTGTGGCGAGGATGGCCGAGATCAGCACCAGTACGCCCACACCAACATCAAACGCAGTCAGCATATGTCTTGTCCAGTTATCCTGCCGCCCCGGCCTGTTGCGCGACCATTAGCGGCTTTGCCGCGCCCTGCCAAGGCCAAGCGATCCTCCGCCGGCCGATCTCCCCGGAAACTGTTCGTTTACCAGACATCTTCTTCCCGGACAGGCATCTTGCCCTGCGCCGCTATCCGGCTGACCATCTCGGCGAGCTGACCATATTCGGTCACCTCGAGGCCCGTCGTCCTGTCCGCTGCGCTGAGACGCCCAGTGGCCACGGACTTGAAGCCGAGCTTCTGCGCCTCGCGCAGGCGCAGTGCGCCATGCACGACGGGACGTACCCCGCCAGCGAGCGAAATTTCGCCGAAGAACACGGCATCAGGGGGCAGTGCTGCACCGGTCAGGGAGGAAATCAGCGCCGCCGCCACGGCAAGATCGGCCGCCGGCTCGCTGATCTTGAGACCGCCCGCGACGTTGAGGTAGATGTCGTTGGCGCCGATCCGCACGCCGCAGCGCGTCTCCAGCACGGCCAGTACCATCGACAGGCGCGAATTGTCCCAGCCCACCACGGCGCGGCGCGGCGTTCCGAGCGGGGAGGGGGCAACGAGCGCCTGGATTTCGATCAGCAGGGGGCGGGTGCCTTCCATGCCGGCGAACACGGCAGAGCCGGCGGCGTCCTGGTCGCGCTGATCGAGGAAAAGCGCTGAGGGATTGGCCACCTGCTCCAACCCCCGTTCCGTCATCGCGAAGACGCCGATTTCGTCGGTGGCCCCATAGCGGTTCTTGACCCCCCGCAGAATGCGGAAGGTATGGCTGGAGTCGCCTTCGAAATAGAGCACCGCATCGACCATGTGCTCGACCACGCGCGGACCCGCGATCTGGCCGTCCTTGGTGACGTGGCCGACCAGCACCACGGCAGCGCCGCTTTTCTTGGCAACGCGCGTCAACGCCTGTGCGGAAGTCCTTACCTGGGTGACCGTGCCGGGGGCGCTGTCGACCCGGTCGGTCCACAGCGTCTGGATGGAGTCGATGATCACAAGGTCTGGGGGAGGGCCGTTTTCCAGCGTTGCGAGGATGATTTCGACATTGGTTTCAGCGGCAAGCATGACGTCGGCCTCGCCCAGTCCCAGGCGCTGCGCGCGCAGGCGGACCTGGGCGACGGCCTCTTCACCCGAGACGTAGATGACGCGCTTGCCGCGGCCGGCGAGTGCTGCGGCGGACTGCAGCAGCAGGGTCGACTTTCCTATCCCCGGATCGCCGCCGACGAGAAGCGTCGATCCCTTGACGAACCCGCCACCGGTGACGCGATCGAGCTCTGCAATCCCGGTGATGACGCGCGCCGCGCTCTCCGTCTCCCCCGAGAGTGGGACGAGATTGGTCGGCTTGCCATTGGATTTGGCACTCTTGGGGCCAGCACCCACACCGGAGTCGACGATCTCCTCCACCATGGTGTTCCATTCCCCGCAGGCATCGCACCGTCCTTGCCACCGGCTGGAGACGGCGCCGCATGACTGGCAGACGAATGTGGATCGGGACTTGGCCATTCAGCAGGGAGCTTTCGGTGGTGCAGAAGCTAGTCTGGCGGCACATCGCTCCGCCAATTTCCGCGTGGTGTTCCAGTTGCGCGCCGTATTGGTGCCGCAGTGCTTGTCGATCTGCCGGATGAGCCTGCCGGACTGGCTGACATCCTGCGTGAAGTCGACGATCAGATGGTTGCTCCACACATGGAAACGCTCGGGGCCGCTATACTCGGCCAACCAGTTGAAATCCGGTTGCTGCGCCGCTACGAAAAACACCGCGGTCTGCGATGGACGGGCGGCCGCGGCGTCTGCCATTGGGGCGGCGGCAACCAGTTCCTGCACCTCTTCGACAGTGCGGACAACGGGCACGACATTCTCTCCAAGCCCAAAGCTGCCGAGGACGCCGGCCATGGTCTCGCGAGCCGCCGCTGCGCCGCCTGTGAAGCCGGCGATCATATTGCCGGTATTGCCCAACGTTTCCGCCTCCAGGAAACCCGAACTCAGTGCCTTTTCCCGCCATTGCGCCATGCGCATCAGCCGGTGCGTCGCCGGCCCGATGGCGCGAAGCAGGATGACATAGGTGGGCAGCAGTTCTGACAAGCGGTTGCCCCATAGGAGACGCAACTGGTTACCTACCAAGGGAGCTCAGTCGTATCAAGAACAAAAGGAGAACTAACGGCGGGTGCGCGACACTCAGCTTGGCAGCTTGCCGTCGCCCACATAGTTGCGATTGTAGCGGCCCTTGAGGCTGGTCAGCAGTTCATAGCCGATCGTATCGCCAGCGTCGGCCTGATCATCGAGTAGGACATTGGGGCCGAGCACTTCGGCGCCTTCGCCGGGCGAGGGCAGGTTGTCGCCAAGGTCTGTGACGTCCACGATCGTCAGATCCATGGAGATGCGCCCGACGATCGGACACAACTGGCCGCGGATCATCACCTTGCCGCCGGGACGGCGATTGGTCGAAGACAATGAGCGCAGGAAACCGTCGGCATAGCCGTAGCCGAGGATGGCCAGCCTGCTGTTTCGCGACAGCACATAGGCGGCACCGTAGCCCACGCTTTCGCCCGTGCGCGCTTCGGTGACCTGCAGCACGGGGACATGCAGCGTGGCGACGGGAGCCATGGGGTTCTTGCGGCCACTGACCGCCCGCCCGCCATAAAGCGCAATGCCCGGCCGCACCATTTGGAAGTGATAGTCCCGGCCGGTCATCAAACCCGCGGAATTGGCCAGGGAGGCCGGAACGCCAGGGAACTGCGCGACGATGGAGCCGAACAGGGCGAACTGCGTGCGGTTCTTTTCGTGGCTTGGCTGATCGGCGCAGGCCAGATGGCTCATGACCATCTGCGGCGCATAGCCGAGCGGTTCGATCCGCTCCTTGACCCGCACCGCCTCGTTGAGCCGGAAGCCGAGCCGGTTCATGCCGGTGTCGAAATGGAAGGCGCTCGGGTAGGCCTCATTGCGCTCCACGCACTTGGCCAGCCACTCCTCCAGCATCGCCAATGACGAGATGACCGGCATGAGGTTTTGCCGCACGTAGAGGTTCGCCGCGCCGGGATAGAGGCCATCCAGCACGAAGATATGGGCGTCTGGCACGGCGGCGCGCACAGCCATGCCCTCGTCCGGTGTTGCGGTGAAGAAGAACCGGGCGCCTGCCGCGTGCAGGGCCTTGCTGGCCATGTCGATGCCGGTGCCATAGGCATCAGCCTTGACGACGGCAGCGGTCAAGGCGCCGGCGCTGACCTTGTCGAGCGCGCGCCAGTTGCGGGCCAGGGCCCCCAGATCGATGCTCAGTTGGCCGCCCAGGCCAGAATTCAGCGCCATGCCTATTCCATGCGTTCAGGCAGGTAATCTGCCCGAGCAAGGTTACCAAAGCGGGTAAATTGCGCCTCGAAGCTCAACTGCACGGTTCCGGTGGGGCCGTGGCGCTGCTTGGCGATGATGACTTCCGCCTTGCCGTGCACCTTTTCCATTTCCCCCTGCCAGGTGAGGTGCTCGGGCGTGCCCTCCTTGGGCTCCTTGTTCTTGAGATAGTATTCTTCGCGATAGACGAACAGAACCACGTCCGCGTCCTGCTCGATAGAACCCGATTCGCGCAGGTCCGCCAGTTGTGGATGCTTGTCGTCGCGCGACTCCACCTGTCGCGACAGCTGGGAGAGCGCGATGATCGGCACTTCGAGCTCCTTCGCCAACGCCTTGAGGGTCGTGGTGATCTCCGTCAGTTCCTGCACGCGGTTCTGGCTCGATGCCTTGGTCGAGCCGGAGAGCAGCTGCAGGTAGTCGACGATCAGGAGATCGAGCCCCTTTTGCCGCTTCAGGCGGCGGGCGCGCGCCGCCAGCTGCGCCACGCTGATGCCGCCGGTATCGTCGATATAGAGCGGCGCCCGGCTCATCATGTTGGAGACGTCCACCAGCTTGGAAAATTGGCTGTCGTGAATGCGCCCGCGCCGGATATCGGAAGAGGAAATCTCCGACTGCTCCGCCAGGATACGGGTGGCCAGCTGTTCGGAGCTCATTTCCAGGCTGAAGAACCCCACCACGCCGCCATCGACCGTCTTGTTGTGCCCATCCGGCGTCACCTCGCCGCGCCAGGCCTTGGCGACGTTGAAGGCGATGTTGGTGACGAGCGAGGTCTTGCCCATGGCCGGGCGTCCGGCAAGAACGATGAGGTCGGAGCGCTGCAATCCGCCCATCTGCCGGTCGAGGTCATGCAGCGCCGTGGCAATGCCCGAAAGACCGCCATCGCGCTGAAAGGCTTCGCCGGCCATCTGGATGGACGCGGTCAGCGCCGCACCGAAGGACTGGAACCCCCCGTCGTAGCGCCCCTTTTCGGCAAGCTGGAACAGCTCGCCCTCGACCTTTTCGATCTGCCGGACCGGCGTCATCTCGACGTCGGCATCATAGGCGGTCGACACCATCTCCTCGCCGACGAGGATCAGGTTGCGCCTGATGGCCAGGTCGTAGATCGCCTGCCCGTAGTCGGAAGCGTTGATGACGGTGGTGGCCTCGGCCGCCAGGCGCGCGAGGTACTGCGCCATGGTGACGTCCGGCAGCAGCTGCTCGGGCAGGTGGGTCTTGATGGTCGTGGGATCGGCCGATTTGCCGGCGCGGATGATCTTGCCGGTGATCTCGTAGATGTCGCGGTGGATCGGCTCGTAGAAGTGCTCGGGCTCGAGGAAGTCCGCGACGCGATAGAACGCCTCGTTGTTGATCAGGATGGCGCCCAGCAGTGCCTGTTCGGCCTCCACATTGTGCGGGGCGAGGCGAAACGACTTGTCTTCGGCGGGGTGCAGGCGGGCGATCTCGGCCATGGCTCTCTCGGAGGTGTTAACCTTTCTTAACCACGCCAGTCTGGCGTGAGTCCCAGACGATTCCGCTCAGGGTTAATACCGTGAAAGGCTGCCCTGTGAACTGTGGGGACAGCGGGGAATGCGCCGCGGAGAACTTGTTTATCCACGTGGGCCTTATCGGCCTGATTCTGCGCGAAAGTTTTAAGAAAAGCAAAAGGCCGGGCATTGCCCGGCCTTTCGACAAATTTGCAGGAGGATGACTACTCTTCGAAGCGGTCGTCGTCAGCAGCGTCGGCCTGGCCAGCGGCGAAGTCGCCGCCTTCATCAGCCTCGAAGGTGTGGACGGTGACGTCCTCACCCGAGGCCTGGCGCTCGGCTTCATCTTCCGAACGGGCAACGTTGACGGTAATGGAGACTTCCACTTCCGGATGCAGCGCGAGGGCCACGGTGTGGACGCCGACCGACTTGATCGGGTCGGCCAGGTCAACCTGGTTGCGCTGCACGGTGAAACCGGCCTTGGCCAAGGCTTCCACGATGTCGCGGGCAGCAACCGAGCCGTAGAGCTGGCCGGTCTCGCCGGCCTGGCGGATGATGATCACCGAGGTACCGTTGAGGCCTTCGGCGACACCCGCCGCAGCCTGGCGGCGCTCTTCGTTGCGCTGTTCGATGTGAGCACGCTCGCCCTCGAACCGCTTGCGGTTGGCTTGGGTCGCGCGCAGCGCCTTGCCCTGCGGCAGCAGGTAGTTGCGGGCGAAGCCGTCCTTGACGTTGACTTCGTCACCGATGGTACCGGTGCGGCCAATGCGCTCGAGCAGAATGACTTTCATTTATCTTGTCCTTTGGCTGTCCCGCCTCAAGGCGGTTAGGAGCCGCAAACCATTCGCGACCCCAGCAGTGATGATTAAAGAGCGCTGTGCTCCCACCATCGTCACCATCCGGCTTGTCCGGGTGGTCCAGGCCTCCGCGGGATGGATTGCCCGGACACGCCGGGCAATGACGGAGACTGCGGAAGCTTATTGCACCGCGTAGGGCATCAGGCCGATGAAGCGGGCGCGCTTGATGGCACGGGCCAGTTCGCGCTGCTTCTTGGCCGAAACGGCAGTGATGCGGCTCGGCACGATCTTGCCGCGCTCGGAGACGTAGCGCGACAGCAGGCGCACGTCCTTGTAGTCGATCTTGGGAGCGTTGGCGCCCGAGAACGGGCAGGTCTTGCGCCGGCGCTGGAACGGACGGCGGGCCTGGGAAGTGGTAAGGTCTTTGATAGCCATGGCTGTTCTGTCCTTGAGATCTTAGAAGCGGCGGGGACGACGGTCGCCCGAGGGGCCGCCACGATCGCCACGACCATCGCGGTCGTCACGGTCACGCTTCTGCATCATGGCCGAGGGGCCTTCTTCGAGTTCGTCCACGCGCACGGTCATGAAGCGCAGGATGTCTTCATTGATGCGCATCTGGCGCTCCATCTCGGCAACGGCCGGAGCCGGAGCTTCGATGTTGAGCAGCGTATAGTGCGCCTTGCGGTTCTTGCGGATGCGGTAGGAGAGACCCTTGAGGCCCCAGTATTCGTTCTTGGTGACCTTGCCGCCGCCCTGGGACAGCACTTCGGTCAGCTGCGCGGTCAGGTCTTCGACCTGCTGCTGGGAAACATCCTGGCGCGCCAGGAAGATGTGTTCGTAAAGGGCCATTGATGCGCCTTCCTTTCGGGTTGTTCGGGCAATGCCTGGCGCGGAGCCTCCTTGAAGCCGGAAAGGCGTCAAAGCAGTCTTGCAAAGAGCGGGAACACGGGAGGCCGGGTCCGCCGGACCCTGCTTGTGCGAAGCACAAACCCTCCGTTCAGCCCCCGGCCAAACGAATTGCTGGCGGTCACATAGGGCAAGAAGGCCTCTTTGGCAAGCCGAACGGGCCGCAGGGCGGGCGATACCTCACGCCGCCTTGCGCACTTTCAGTTGGGCTCGTCGCCGACTGCCAGGATGTTCCCCTCGGAATCCTTGAACCAGGCGCTGTGGAACCGGCCCAGGCTGGCGACGCCATCGACGGTCTTGAGGCCGGGCATGTCGTACTCCTCGAAGACGACCCCGCGTTCTCGAAGGTCCTTCACTTCCGCGGTGACATCATCAGTGGAGAAGGCCAGCAGCGTGTTGGGGGCCTTCCCGGCGTTGGGCGCAGGATAGAGAAGAAAGCTTGTTCCGGCGCCAACTCGGTAGACGCAGCCGAAACTGTCTTCGAGATGAGGCACGAGGCCGAGCTTATCCTTGTACCACGATTTTGCGCGATTCATGTCTGCAGCCGGGATGGTTGCATAGGCACGATGTTCCGTGAGCATCTTTCCCTCCTATAGAGAGCAAGCGGTGATTGTACGCCTCGTGGTGGGGCAAGTTAAGCGCCATGCCGAGCTAAGCCGATGTGACTGGAAATGGTGCAGGCTGCTTGACACCAAAGGGTCACTCCGGGCATGCGGCAACGCAACTTGCGCGTTCTCCGGGCTTGCCCGAAGGTCGCGGTCAAAACCGTGCCGTGTTTTGCGGCCACAGGAAGTCACATCTGGTGGCTCTATCGGAGGTCCTTCATGGCTCGCTATGCATTCACATTTCCCGGCCAGGGTAGCCAGGCCGTCGGCATGGGCCGCGACCTGGCCGATGCTTTCCCCGAGGCGCGCGCCGTGTTCGAGGAGGTGGATGATGCGCTGGGCCAGAAGCTCTCCGCCATCATGTTCGACGGGCCGGAGGACGAACTCCGCCTGACGGAGAACGCGCAGCCCGCCCTGATGGCCGTCAGCCTCGCCGTAGTGCGCGTTCTAGCGAGCCAGGGCGTGTCTCTGGCCGACCACGCAAGGTATGTTGCCGGTCACTCGCTGGGCGAATACTCGGCGCTCTGTGCTGCCGGCACCTTCTCCCTTGCCGATACGGCCCGCCTGCTGCGCACCCGCGGCCAGGCGATGCAGAAGGCTGTTCCGGTGGGCCATGGCGCGATGGCGGCTTTGATCGGGCTCGATCTCGATGCAGCGCGTGAAGTTGCCGAGGAAGCAGGGCAGGGCGAGGTCTGCTCGGTCGCCAATGACAACGCACCCGGCCAGGTCGTCATCTCCGGCGCGCACGCGGCCATTGAGCGGGCCCTTGATATCGCCAAGAGCAAGGGCGCCAAGCGCGCGCTACCTTTGCCTGTCAGCGCCCCGTTCCACTGTTCGCTGATGCAGCCTGCCGCGGAAGCCATGGAAGTGGCGCTGGGGGAGGTGGCGATGAAGTCCCCGGTGGTTCCGCTCGTCTCCAATGTCCTCGCCGCCCCAATTTCGGACGCAGCCGAAATTCGCAGGCGCCTGGTGGAGCAGGTGACGGGCGTTGTGCGCTGGACTGAAAGCATCACCTGGCTGGTTCAGGAAGGCGGCGTGGACACGCTGGTTGAACTGGGCTCCGGAAAGGTGCTGACCGGCCTTGCAAAACGTATCGCGCCGGATGCCAGGGCAAATGCCGTTGGCACCCCGGCGGACATTGATGCGTTGATTGCGCAGATCCAAGCCTGATCCTTCACTCGCCAACGTGAATCAATCTGCCCGCTGGAGGCTCCAAATGTTTGACCTTGCTGGAAAACGCGCTCTTGTGACGGGTGCGAGCGGCGGCATCGGCCGCGAAATCGCCAAGGCCCTGGCTGCCGCGGGCGCCACGGTTGCGCTCTCGGGCACCCGCGTCGGCGCGCTCGAAGACACGGCAGCTGCCATTGGCAAGGACTGCCCGATCCTGCCCGCCAATCTGTCCAAGCTCGACGAGGTCGACAAACTCGTTCCATCCGCCGAGGCGGCGATGGGCGGTCTCGACATTCTCGTCAACAATGCCGGCATGACGCGTGATAATATCTTCATGCGCATGAAGGACGAGGAGTGGGACGACGTCATCGCCGTCAACCTGACGGCCGCGTTCCACCTCAATCGCGCCGTGCTGCGCGGAATGATGAAGCAGCGCTGGGGGCGCATCATCGGCATTTCGTCGGTCGTCGGCGTCATGGGTAACCCGGGCCAGGGCAACTATGCCGCCTCCAAGGCCGGGCTCATCGGCATGAACAAGGCGCTGGCGCACGAAGTGGCCAGTCGTAACATCACCGTCAACTCCATTGCCCCGGGCTTCGTCGCCTCGGCCATGACTGAGGAACTCAACGACAAGCAGCGGGAGACCATCCTGGGGACGGTGCCGATGGGCCGCCTCGGCACGGCTGAGGAAGTGGCCGCCTGCGCCGTTTTCCTCGCCAGCGACGCTGCCGCCTACATCACTGGGCATACGCTCAACGTCAACGGCGGCATGGCGATGATCTGAGGCCGCAAAGCCTTGGAAAGTCTGGACAGGGTTGCTGGCTATGACCGAAGAAACATGGTACGTGCCGCCCCGGTCACTCTTGCCGGTCTGCCTTGCAGGCGCCCCACGGGCCGCTTACATTGCCGCGGTGCAAGCCAACACGGCGCTTGATGATTTGGCTGTGCGCCAATAAGAAGCGAAACGAAACCTCGATTTCTAAAAGGGAAGTCTAATATGAGCGATGTCGCTGATCGGGTCCGCAAGATCGTTGTGGAACACCTCAATGTGGATGCGGACAAGGTTACCGAGAAGGCCAGCTTCATCGACGATCTGGGTGCGGATTCGCTCGATCAGGTCGAACTGGTGATGGCATTCGAGGAAGAATTCTCCGTCGAGATTCCCGATGACGCTGCCGAGTCGATCCAGACCTTCGGAGACGCCGTCGCCTTCCTGACCAAGGCCACCAGCTAAACGTCGCGCGGCTGCCGAACATGGAATTGCGCCGAGTCGTCGTCACCGGATTGGGTCTTGTCACGCCTTTGGGCTGCGGAGTGGAGGCCACCTGGGCCAATATTCTGGCAGGAAAGAGCGGTGCCAAGCGCATCGACGACTTCGAGGTCGATGATATTGCCTGCCAGATCGCCCACCGCATTCCGCTCGGGGACTATGCCGATGGCAAGTACAACCCCGACGAGTGGATGGAGGTGAAGGAGCAGCGCAAGGTCGATCCTTTCATCGTCTACGCCATGGCGGCGGCCACGCAGGCCATCCAGGATGCCGGCGTTGAGCCAAAGACCCAGGAAGAGCAGGAACGCACCGGCGTCCTGATCGGCTCGGGCATCGGCGGCATCGGCGGCATCTACGATGCGTCCGTTACGCTTCATGAAAAGGGGCCGCGCCGTATCAGCCCCTTCTTCATTCCCGGCCGCCTTATCAACCTTGCCGGCGGCCAGGTTTCGATTCGCTTCGGCCTCAAGGGCCCTAACCATTCCGTCGTGACCGCCTGTTCCACAGGCGCGCATGCAATCGGGGACGCTGCCCGTCTCATTGCTCTGGGCGATGCCGATGTCATGGTCGCCGGCGGCACGGAAAGCTGCGTCAATCGCTTGTCGCTGGCTGGCTTCTCGGCCTCGCGGGCCCTGTCCACCGGTTTCAACGACAACCCCACTGCTGCCTCGCGGCCCTATGACAAGGACCGCGACGGCTTCGTGATGGGCGAGGGCGCCGGTATCGTGGTCCTCGAGGATTACGAGCGAGCCAAGGCCCGCGGCGCCAAGATTTATGGCGAGGTGATCGGCTATGGCCTCTCGGGCGATGCGTATCACATCACGGCACCGTCTCCCGATGGCGACGGCGGCTTCCGCGCCATGAGTGCGGCGATCAAGCGCGCCGGCATCTCGCCCGCCGACATCGACTACATCAACGCGCACGGCACCTCGACCCCGCTGGGCGACGAGATCGAACTCGGTGCGGTCACCCGCGTCTTGGGCGATGCGGCAAACGGAGCGGTCATGAGCTCCACCAAGTCCGCCGTGGGCCATCTTCTGGGCGCTGCCGGCTCGGTGGAAGCGATTTTCTGCCTGCTGGCCATGCGGGACAGCATGATCCCGCCGACCCTGAACCTCGACAATCCCTCGGTGGAAACGCAGATCAATCTCGTGCCGCACAAGGCAATCGAGCGTGAGGTCAACGTTGCGCTCTCCAACAGCTTCGGCTTTGGCGGCACCAACGCCACGCTGGTGATGCGCAAGGTCAACTGAACTATTACGATTTAGCTTGGGGCACATTGCGTTTGCGCGCGATGTGCCCCTTGTTTTTGCTGTCGCTTCGCCACAGTTTGGCGCAACTACGATGACACAAGGCCGGGAATCGATGATTTCCAGCCCTTTGCGAGTGACTTCAGTATGGCCGACCGCAGGAAACGCCGCCGCCGTTCTGGCAACGGGTTCATCGACATTCTCAACGGCCTGCTGACCTTGCTGGTCATCGGTCTTGTCGTGGTGGCCGGCGGTTTCTTCTATGTGGCCTCGCAGTACTACGGCGATGGGCCGACCACCGAGGATAAGGTGTTCCGCGTCGAGCAGGGCAATTCCCTTCGCTCTGCTGCCGAGCGGCTCGAAGAGCAGGGGTTCATCAAGAGCGCCCTCATTTTCAGCCAGTTCGGTGGCCGCGTTGAAGACAACACCGTGGTCAAGGCCGGCGATTTCACCATCCCGGCGGGCGCCAGCATGGCGGACATCCTTCGGGAACTGACGACGGGCACGCCCATCCGCTATGCCGTCACCATCCCAGAAGGCTGGACGGTGGCGCAGGCGGTGCAGCGGATCGAGGCGGATGAAAGGCTGACCGGCACCATCGAGGAGCAGCCGCAGGAGGGCTCCATCCTCCCCGGCAGCTACGATTATGTCCCGGGCGACACCCGTCAGTCGGTGCTCGACAAGATGCAGCAGGCCATGACGGAGGCGCTGGCAGAAGTGTGGGAGGGACGCGAGGAGGGCTTGCCACTGGAATCGCCAGCGCAACTCCTCATCCTTGCCTCGATCGTCGAAAAGGAAACCGGCGTTCCTGAAGAACGTCCGCAAGTCGCCGCTGTCTTTGTCAATCGCCTGCGCGAGGGCATGCGGCTGCAGTCCGACCCGACGATCATCTACGGCATCACCGAGGGCAAGAGCACGCTCGACCGCGGCCTGCGCCGCTCCGAGATCGAGGCCAAGACGCCGTACAACACCTATCAGATCGACGGGCTGCCCCCGACCCCCATCGCCAATCCGGGGATCGAGGCGCTGCAGGCCGTGGCGCATCCCGACAGCCACGACTACCTCTACTTCGTGGCCAAGGGCGCCACGCCGAAGGAAGGCCACGTGTTCGCGACCAATTATGCGGACCACCAGAAGAACGTCGCCGAATATCGGCGTATCGCCGCTGAGGCCGCGGCGGAGGCCGGTGCGGAAGCCGAGGCCGCCCGGCAAGCGCTTGAGGCGCAGGAGGCGGGGCAGGAGCCCGCGAGCGTCAACTAGCCGGTGAGAGTTGGATCGCTATCACCTTGACCTCGGCGTGGTGATGCGATCAATACCGCCACGGCTCTTCACACGGGACAGGTTTGCACGATGGACTTTCAACGCCGCGGCGTGATGCTGGTGATCGCCTCCCCGTCAGGCGCTGGCAAGTCCTCCATCTCCCGATCGCTGTTCGGCGCAGACCCCAACATCAAGCTCTCGGTGTCGGTAACCACGCGCGCGCGGCGCACCGACGAGGTGCACGGCAAGCACTACTACTTCATCGACGTGCCGGCTTTTGAAAAGATGCGCCACGACGGCGAATTGCTCGAGTCTGCCGAGGTGCATGGCAATTTCTACGGCACCCCCCGGGCGCATGTGGAAGAGCAACTCGCAGCCGGCAACGACATCCTCTTCGACATCGACTATCAGGGCACTCTGCAGCTCTACGAGAAGGCCCGTGCTGATATGGTGACGGTGTTCATCCTGCCGCCCTCCATCAAGGAGTTGCGCGCCCGACTGGAGCGACGGGCCCAGGACAGCGTTGGGACCATCGACAAGCGGCTGCGCAACGCCCGCATCGAGATGGATCACTATGGCGAGTACGACTACGTCATCGTCAATCGCGACCTCGAGGAGTCGGTTGCCCGCGTCCGGGCCATACTCGCGGCCGCCCGTCTCAAGCGCGAACGCCAGCTCAATTTGCCGAGCTTTGTCAGAGACTTGCAGAGCCAGATCGATTCACTTTGAGATGGTGTTGAACCACCACGCGAAAGAACCGGCATGACGGACGAGAGCGCGGTCTCCGCGCCGATCCGGCGCGGAACGCCGCAATTCCTCCGGGCCAATATCGCGTTCTTCCTCGCCGCCTTTTCGGTCTTTGCCTCGCTTTATTCCGTGCAGCCCCTGCTGCCGATGTTTGCGCAATATTGGGTGCGCGACGCCGGCACAGCCTCGCTGGCCCTGTCCGTCACCACCGCGACAATGGCCCTGGCCCTCATTCCCGCCAGTCTCCTGGCAGACCGGCTCGGGCGCTGGCATCTCATCGTCGGCGCTCTGCTGGTGACGGCAGCGCTGGGCTCGCTGCTGCCGGTCGTGCAAGTTTGGTGGCAGTTGCTGGTGGTGCGGACGTTGATGGGGTTCGCCCTCGCGGGCATCCCCGCCGTCACCATGGTCTATCTCTCCGAGGAAATGGACGCTGAAGCCCTCGGTTTTTCCATGGGCCTCTATATCGGGGGCACGGCCATCGGCGGTATGGCGGGGCGGGTCATCTCCGGTATTCTTTCGGATCTGTTGGGATGGCGATTGGGCACCGGCATTCTGGCCGCCATGATCGTATTGGCCGCGCTGGCCGTGGCGGTCCTCCTTCCCAAGCCGCGCATCCCCACCCGCGACACCATCCGGCTGCGCGAACTCTGGCAGCGTTGCCGCGCCAGTTTCTCCGACGCGGCGCTGCCGTGGCTCTTTGCCAGTGCATTCCTGCTAATGGGGGGCTTCGTAACCCTCTACAACTATGCGGGCTTCCGTCTCGCCCTGCCACCGTTCGCCCTCAGCCATTCGGCCATCGCGGCGATCTTCCTCGTCTATATCCTGGGCAGCGTCAGTTCGACCTGGGCCGGTGGCCTCTCGCAGCGCCTTGGCCGCCGCAAGGTCTTCTGGGCGTTGGTGGCCGTCCAGGGGCTCGGTGTGGCGATCACCGCCATCCCGTCGACGATCGTCATCATTATCGGTCTTGCCATCGCGACCATGGGCTTCTTTGCCGCGCACGGCATCGCCAGTGCCTGGGTCACTCGTCGTGCGCGGATCGGCAAGGCGCAGGCTTCGGCGCTTTACCTCGTCGCCTACTACCTCGGCGCCTCCATCCTGGGAACGCTTGGTGGGTACGCCTGGACGGCGTGGGGCTGGCCCGGCGTGCTGCTGGTCAGCGGCGGGGCCGCGCTGCTCGCTTTGCTGGTGGCGGTCCGGCTCGCCTTCATCCCGCCACTGGACGCGATCTAGCTCGGTCCGCTCGTTGCCCGCAGAGCGGGCAGGGCACGGGCCATGGCGAGGAAGGCCTCGATCGGCAGGTCCTCCGCTCGCTCGTCGCCCTTGAGACCGGCCGCAGCAAGCAGCCCCTCCACGGGGACGCCAAGAGATTTCAGCGACTGGCGCACCATCTTGCGGCGCTGTCCGAACGCCGCTTTCGTCACCTGCTCGACGAGCCGGACCGGCAGGCCGGCCTCCACGGGTTTGGGGACGATGTTGACGACGGCCGAAGTCACGTTGGGGGGCGGCACGAATGCCTGTCGGCCGACATTGAAGGCGATCCGCGCGTCGCTGCGCCATCCGGCCAGCACACCGAGACGTCCGTAAGCGTCGTCTCCCGGGCGGGCGACGATCCGCTCGGCGACCTCCCTTTGAAACATCAGCGTGAAGCTCTCGAACGCCGGCGGCCAGGGCTCGAGCGTCAGCCACCCAGTCAGCAACTGCGTCCCGATATTATAGGGCAAATTGGCCACGATGCGGGTGGGGCCGTCGACCAGAGAAGGATAATCCACGTCCATGGCATCGCCGCTGACCACAGTGAGCCGCCCCGGATAGGCCGCGGAAATCTCGGCCAGTGCGGGCAGGGCGCGAGCGTCACGCTCGATGGCGATCACCTCCCGCGCACCCTCCGCGAGGAGCGCGCGCGTCAGCCCGCCGGGGCCAGGCCCGACCTCGATGACGCGCACGCCCTCGAGCGATCCGCCCACGCGCGCTATTCGCGCCGTCAGGTTGAGGTCGAACAGGAAGTTCTGCCCCAACTCCTTCTTGGCCCGGAGGCCATGGGTGGCGATGACCTCGCGCAGTGGCGGCAGGTTGTCGATCTGGCTCATGCGAAGCTTTCGGTCATGCGGTCTGCCATGCGGATCGCCGCGGCGAAACTGGCCGAGGAGGCTTTGCCCGTTCCAGCAAGATCAAAGGCCGTGCCGTGGTCGGGGGACGTGCGCACGATGGGTAGGCCCAGAGTGATATTGACGCCCTCGTCGAACGCCACCGTCTTGATGGGGATCAGGGCCTGGTCGTGATACATGGCGAGCACAGCGTCATAGCGCGACCAGTGCGCGGGGAAAAACACCGTGTCCGCGGGGTGGGGCCCGGACGCATCGATGCCTTCCGCCTGGGCATCGGCAATGGCCGGCGCAATGATCTCCAGATCTTCCCGTCCGATCGAGCCGCCCTCACCAGCATGGGGGTTGAGACCGGTAACCGCCACGCGCGGGTGTTCGATACCGAAGCGCTGCCGCAGGTCATGGGCCATCACCCGAAGCGTGACGAGGATCAGCTTGCGGTTGATCAACCCCGGTACGGCCGAAAGGGGCACGTGGATGGTCAGCGGCACCGTCCGGAGCGCGTCGTGCGCCAGCATCATCACCGGCAGGGGAACCTTGCCGTCCCGGGCGCACAATTCCGCCAAGAATTCGGTGTGTCCGGGGTGGGAGAAGCCGGCGTGATAGAGCGCGCCCTTGTGGATCGGCGCCGTCACTACTGCGCGACAGTGTCCTGAAAGAGTGGCGTCGACCGCCTGCGTAATTGAGTTGATGACACTGCGCGCCGAAAGGGGGCTGATCTCGCCGGGATGGTCGGGGACCAGTCCTGTGACGTCGATCACGGGCATCGCTTCACGGAATATCGAGATAGCCGTCGCTGCGCTTGCCGCTGCAATCGGCGTGGCGAGCCCGAGCCTTGCTGCCCGCTTCTCGAGAAACGCGAGGTTCCCGAAAACGACAAAGGGCGGCAGCCCAAGCTCCGCCCGCCGGGCGTAGAGGTCAAGAATGATGTCGGGTCCGACGCCGGCCGGTTCGCCCATGGTAATGGCCAATGGCGCGCTCATCGGTCCCCCGGAAAAAGCTTGGGCGGCCGCAGCCGCCCAGAAATTTAGTTGTAGATGACCTTGGCCTCGGCCCGAAGCTTCTTGAGGTACTCGTCCGCCTGCTGCTTCATCGCGTCGCCACCGGCTTCCGCTTCGAGGTCGTTCTTGAGGAACGTCAGGTCCTGCGCCTGTTCCTTCTGGCACACGGCCAGCATCGAGACGCCATTGTCCACCACGCGCGGCTTGGTAATGCCACCGATATTCAGTCCCGCCAGTTCCTTGGCAATGGCCTCTGGCATCTGCGTGGCGTGCCGGCGGCCCACATCAACCACCGCAACATCCTGGTAGGCGAGGGAGAGATCGACGGCGCTGTCACAGCCGGCAAAGCTCGAGCGATAGCGGTTGGCTTGGCCGGAGCGGCCGCCCGAACCAATGAAGATCACTTCCTTGAGGATGTAGTCGAACTTCTGGAAGTCGGCGATCTGGCTGGCCGCCTTCTGGTCGAGCTCCAGATCCGAAATCTGAACCTGCGGCACCACGGCCTGCTGCGTCACACCGTTCCAGGCGATGGCCGCGCGCAGGCGATCCTGCAGCGTTTCGCTGCTCACGCCGCCTTGGCGCAACATGTCCGTGAGCCGGTCCTGGCTGACCTTTAGGTTGCGCGCGATCTGCAGATAGGCCTGGTCCACTTCCGCATTGCTGACATCGATGCCCAGCCGCTTGGCTTCCTGCATCTGCACAGCCTCGGTGACCAACTGTTCCAGTGCGCCCTTGCGGCCGCCATTGTTGCCCTCCATGCGGAACAGGCGCAGCCGCTGGTCGACCTGCACGTCCGTGATCGGCTGCCCGTTGACCGTCACGATCGTGGCAGCGAAAGCCGGAACGATCGAGGTGATGGCGAGGGCAAGGCTGAGGAGTAGGGCGCGGCCGACGCGCCGAAGTGGTGCAGGGGTCATTCTGGTGTCCGCGAAGGTTCCCAAGAGACGCCTTCAATGAGGCGTCGTCGATGCGATGTCAAATGATGGATGAATACGGCCAAAATCCGGACATATCCAGCCGCCAGAGCCTCAGATGGCCCCGTCTTCCTTGTAGAGAAGAACCGTCGTTCCGATGACGATGGCCACGATGGCCGGTCCCAGTGCCGCAAAGACCGGATGGATCACCCCGGTCGATCCTGCCCGATCCGCCATCTCGGTGATCATGAAGACGAGAAAGCCCAGGATCATGCCGTAGAGGACGGCGGCGCCCAGTTGCGAACTGCGCCGGTAGCCGGACGTAAAGGCAAAGGCGATGAACAGCGAACCGGTGAGCACCAGGGGTAGCGCCAGAAGCTTGGCCAGCCGCATCAGCGCCGCTGAGCGCACCAGCGGATCGGCAACCCCCCGGGACAGCATCTGCCCGAGCTCGAAGAACGTCATGTCATCCGGCGAAGCCAGTTTGAGGCTGATTTCGGAGGCCGTGGAGGTCGTGGGCAGCCTGTAGTCGGTCAACCTCTGCGGCGGCCGGTTCGGCGAGAGGGCGGTGGCAGTCGGAAACACCCAGGCGCCATCTTCGAGCCGCGCCTCGGGAGCCACCAGCCGCGGCACCTCGCGATTGCGGTAGTCGAATACGGTAACGTCATCGAGCTTCTCACCGCCCAGCGACATGCCCCGCGCCATCAGCACATACTGGGCCTGGTCGCCGGCCTGCTCGAGCCAGATTTCCCCCGGTGGCGTCAGCAGCGTGGCCTGGCCCGGCGGTACCGGCGCCAACTGGCGGTTGATTTGCGTGCTGATCGTTTCCGCCCCGAGGGCAATGACGAAGCTGCTGGCGATGACGGCGATCGTGGGGGCGCGAATGGCGCGCCAGATGGAAATGCCGCTGGCCTTGATGATGGTGAGTTCGTGCCTCGCCTTGAGATCGGCAAAGCCCAGGATCGCCCCCATCAGCACGGTCACCGGGAGCGTCTTGATGGTCCATCGGACGGCGCTCATGGCGACCATCACCAGCGCCATGAACAGGCCCTGTTCCTCGGCCACATGGTTGAACCGCCAAGTGTCGAGCGATTCAACCAGCGCAATCAACCCATAGACGATGAACACCGTGGCGCCGATGCGCGAGGCGAGGCGCCCAAGCACGACGCGGTCGATGCGGTTCATGCCGGCACCCCCTTGAGCGGCCGGCGGGGCCAGCTCCGCCCCGCGAGCACGCCAACCCCGATGGCCATCAGCAGGAAGGCGCCCGTGCCCGAGCCGAAGGGGCTGTAGGCGCTAACGCCGCGCTCGGCGAACGCCACCAGCATGACGATGGCCTCGAGCGGCAAGCGGATGCGCGCGCGCCGGCCGCTTGGGAATGCCCCTATGGCGAGCGCCAGTGCAACGATGCCGAGGACACGCAGCCCCTCCGCCGTCCGGTCCAGCAGGCGATTGACCGTAGCGCTATTCCAGATGCCGGTGCGCCAGGCATCGCTGATCAGCGCGATGCTGTCGCGCCCTGCGAGCCCATCGTCCGCGATAGCGGGCTGCGAAATGTTCTCCACGTTGAGATCGTAGCTGGTGAAGCGGATCTCGGAAAAGCGGCCATTGCCCTCCGTGTACTGAAGCACGCCGTTACGGAGCTGCAGGATATAGCCCTGCCCATCGCTCGACACCTTGGCCGTCTCGGCAATGTAGGTGCGCCGCGTTTGCGGATCGCGCCGGTCGTCGGCGAAGAAATCCCGAATCTCACCGCCGCCGGCACGTCCCCCGATCAACAGGACAACGCCGGGCGTGACCTGCGTGAAGCGGTTCGGCTTCAAGGCCGAGCTGACCAGATCGGCGGCGATCGCGGCCGTGAGAATGTTGAGCTGGCGGTTGGCGCGCGGCTCGATGACGTGGGCAAACAGCAGCACCACACAAACGGCAATGGCGCAGACCACGCCCGCTGCCTTCCAGAGCGCGCTCAACCCGCCGCTGATATGGACGATGTGGAGTTCGTGGCTGTTCTGCAGGGCGGCGAGCGCCCGCACCACACCGATGCCGACGCAGATATAGAAGAACGACAGGCCCAGCGGTGGAAGGGCGTAGAGGGCCTGGATGCCCAGGGTCAAGATGCTTTGGCCCTTGACCGAAACGATCTCGAACGAGCGCAGGCAGTTGACCAGCCAGAGCAGCACGCACACCACGCCGAACAGGATCAGCGCATCGATGGCGAACTGGCGCGCCAGATAGATCGTCAGCTTCTTCATGCCGTCAGAGACTGCTCCGCAAAGTTGCGCGCACCATGGGGCCATTCGCCGTGTGCTGCAATCTTGGCCGCACCTCGCCACGCCAATTAGTTGTGGTCCATGGCAGCCGCCCGCTGGCGCGTGGAAGGGGGTGAGACTAATGTGCCGCCATGGCTGAAGTGCTGTTCTATCATCTCGAAACGCGCCCGCTTGAGGCTGTTGTTCCGCAGCTCCTTGAAAAAACGCTCGAGCGCGGCTGGCGCGCCGTCATCGAGACCGGCTCGCGCGAACGAGCCGAGGCGCTCGACGGACATCTGTGGACCTACCGGGACGACAGCTTCCTGCCCCATGGACTGGCCGGCGATGACACCGACGGGCTGCAGCCCATCCTCATCACCACAGGGTCCGACAATGGCAACGGCGCGCAGGTGAGATTCTTCGTGGATGGCGCAGTGCCCGCCGATAGCGAGGGCTATCAGCGCATCGTGTTCCTGTTCTCAGGTCATGACCCCGAGGCGCTGCAAAAGGCCAGGGAGGCATGGAAGACGCTGCGAGCCGACAATGACGTCACCTACTGGCAGCAATCGCCGGACGGCCGCTGGTCCAAGCGCGGATGACGCCCGACCTTTCCAGTCCAAGCCGCCACGTCTGGTACGAAGACCTGTTCGCTATCCTTATCGGGACCAGCATTGTCGGCCTCGGGATCGCGCTTTACGCCAAGGCGATGCTGATCACCGGCAGCACCGCCGGACTGGCCCTGCTGCTGCAATACGGCACGGGAATTCCCTTTGGCTGGCTGTTCTTTGGCATCAACCTGCCGTTCTACGCGCTCGCCATCCTGCGCATGGGCTGGCGATTTGCCCTCAAGACTGCGGCCAGCGTCGCGCTGGTTTCGTGGCTGTCGGGGCAGGTGCCGCACTGGCTCGTTATCGAACACGTCCACCCGCTCTACGCGGCTCTGCTCGGCGGCACGCTGATGGGGCTGGGCATCCTCACCCTCTTCCGCCACAAGTCGAGCATCGGCGGCGTCAACATCCTTGCCCTCTTCCTGCAGGACAATTTCGGCATCAGGGCAGGGTACTTCCAACTCACGGTGGATGCCGCCATCCTGGTCGCTGCGCTCTTCATGCTGCCGCTCGACAAGGTGCTCTATTCGATCCTTGGCGCACTGGTGCTCAACATGATCATCGCCCTTAATCACCGGCCCGGGCGCTATGTCGGCTTCAGCTAGCGGCCTTGGGAGGACGACAGCTCATCGGCGTATAGAGCGATGAAGTCATCCATCAGTTCGTAGCAGAAGATGATTTCCAATTGGTCCGGATCATAGAACGCATTGGCCTCGTCGCAGCGCTGCGCGTTGAACCGTACGGGTTTGCGGACCGCGTAGCGGGTTCGCAGTTCCTCGGCGACCTCCTCGAACACGCCGCTGGCGCGAAAGGCCTCGGCGGCACTCTTCAGCTCCCGCCCGGGAGGCTGGTAGCTGATGGTGACGTTGGTCTTGCCGGCGCCCTTGGCGAGCGGCTTCAGCGTGTGGCGGAAACTCCGGTCGAGCAGCGTATAGTCCCAGGCGCAACTATCCTGCCGGTCGTGGGAGATGGCATATTGGTTGGCAATCGGCCGGAAGGCACGTTCGTCGCTGCCCACCATCAGGCAGACGATCTGGAAGGCCCGCTGCCGGTCGAGCGTATGCGCGGCCGCCAGATCCTCGTCATCGGGGGTGCTGTTGTAGGCGACGCCGGACAGGATCCAGCCATGCGCAGCGTCGGTGAGCGTCGTTTCCGAGCCTCCTGTCTTGCGCGACAGCAGCGTCCAGGTGGCCATGTTATCGGCCGCATCCTCCTCGCGCCCGAGCACGGGGACGTCCAGCTGGTGGACCAGTAGATGCATCAACTCGTGGTAAAGGACAAAGAGGCTGTTATTGGCGGCGAACCGCACAATTTCCGCGCGCTGCGTTGCGCTGAAGCCAGACAGGTCGCGCGCCTGCGCAGCCGGAGTGGACGCCAGAGCGAAAAGAGCCAGGCAGGCAAGCAGGCGTCGCATGTCGATCGTGCCCCAGTTTGCCCCGAGAGAAGACGAGCGCCTGCCCGCTGTCAATGCCTGCCGGAAGGGGTCCAGCCGGGGTCGGCCATCTCGAAGCCGGAGAAGCTGAAGCCGGGCGCGACCGTGCATCCCACCAGGGCCCAGTCTCCCAGAGGGCGCGCCGATTGCCAGGCTTTTGCCGGGACCACGATCTGCGGCCTTTGGCCCAGGTCGAGCCCGGAGCCGAGCACGCGCGCATCCACCGTCAGCCCGTCGGAGATGCACAGCTCCAAGGGCGAGCCTGCATACCAGTGCCAGACTTCCACGGCATCGATCCGATGCCAGGCGGACCGGTCATTCGCTTCGAGCAGGTAATAGATCGCGGTCGAGCGCGCGCGGCCCTTGACCTCTTCTTCATCCCGGAAAGTCTCGGCGAACCATCCCCCTTCGGGGTGGCGCTCGAGGCCCAGCGTGAAAATGACATCCCTGGCGCTCAGAGTGTTCATGCACGCTCCGCGTCTTCAAGCTCGGCGCTGAGCGCGAGCCATTGCTCTTCGGTCTGTTCGAGATCGGCGCTGAACCGCGCCTTGTCCTTGCCCAACGCAATAAGGCGATCGGGAGCGCCGTTATAGACTTTCGGATCGGCCAGCTGGACCTCGATCTTCTCGATTTCCACCTGCAAACGCCCCATCTTAGTTTCCGCATCCTTAATGGAAGCCTTGAGCGGCGCCAACTCCGCGCGCCGCGCCGCCGCCTCCTGCTTGGAGAGCTTGCGATCGTTCTTTCCGGCGCCCGACGTCTTCGGTTCCTTGCTGGAGGTGATGCTGCGCTGGTAGCTGTCGAGATCCTCGTCCAGCTCGCGGATGGTTCCGCCCTCGGCGATCCAGAGGGTGTCACAGGTGGCTTCGATCAGGTGGCGGTCGTGGCTGATGATCAGCACGGCGCCCTCATACTCGTTCAGCGCATGCACCAGGGCATCGCGGCTGTCGATGTCGAGATGGTTCGTTGGCTCGTCGAGGATCATGAGCCCCGGGCCGCCAAAGGTGATCAACCCCATCAAAAGACGCGCCCGTTCGCCACCGGAGAGGTTCTTGGCCTTGGTGTCCATGCGGCTGGTGGTCAGTCCCATCTGGTTGAGGCGGGACCGACGCTTGGCCTCGTTTTCCGTGGGCATCAACTCGGTCACGTGCTCGAGCGGCGTCTGCTCGGGCTTGAGCTTGTCCATCTGGTGCTGGGCGAAGTGGGCGATCTCGAGCTTCTTGCCGATCCGCATGGAGCCGGAGAGGGCAGGGATGTCCCCGGCGAGCAGCTTGGCAAAGGTCGACTTGCCATTGCCGTTGACGCCGACCAGGGCAATGCGGGCGTCCGGGTCCATCCGGGCGGTGATGTTGCGCAGGATGACCTTGTCGCCATAGCCCGTCGAGACGCCGTCCAGCGTGATCATCGGCGTGGGCAGTTCCACCTTCGGTTGCTGGAAGCGGAACGGCGCAGCGAATTCGTCGAACATCGCTTCGGGCGGCCGCAGCTTTTCGATCATCTTCACGCGGGCCTGCGCCTGTTTGGCCTTGGTGGCCTTGGCCTTGAAGCGGTCGACGAATTTCTGCAGATGCGCAATCTGGTCGAGCGTCTTCTCGCGGCTCTTGTTGTTGAGCTCCATCTGCATGCGGCGGGTATTTTCGAAGGTGTCGTAATTGCCCTTGTAGAAGGTCAGTTTACGGTGCTCGAGGTGCACGATGGCGTTCACCGCTTTGTTGAGCAGGTCACGGTCGTGGCTGATCATGAAGACGGTGTAGGGGTAGGTGGCCAGGTACTTCTCCAGCCACAGCGTGCCTTCGAGGTCGAGGTAGTTCGTCGGTTCGTCGAGCAGCAGCAGGTCGGGCTGGCTGAACAGCACGGCCGCCAGGGCCACGCGCATGCGCCAGCCGCCCGAAAGTTCGCGGGTCGGTCCGTTCTGCCGGTCCTGCTCGAACCCGAGGCCCTTGAGGATGGATGAGGCCCGCGCCTCTGCGGTGTGCGCGTCGATATCGGCAAGGCGCGTATAGATGTCCCCGATCCGGTGCGGGTCGGTCGCGGTCTCCGCTTCCGCCATCAAGGCGGTGCGTTCCTTGTCGGCGGAAAGCACGACCTCGAGCACCGTTTCGTCGCCCGCCGGCGCCTCCTGCGCCACGCCGCTGATGCGGGCGCGCTTGTTGACATCAATGGTGCCGCCATCGGCGCCGAGGTGACCCTGGATCAGGTGAAACAGCGTGGTCTTGCCCGTCCCGTTCTTGCCCACGAAGCCCACCTTGGCGCCGTCCGGGATGACAACGGAGGCGTCCTCGAACAGTTCGCGGCCTTCGATGCGGTAGGTGAGGTTGGATACGGTCAGCATGGCTTTCAAGACTATTGGGAGGAGCAGCAGCCCACCGGAGAACGGATCGGCTCGGGCGTTGGTGCTGCGACAATTTGTTTGCTGCTGGATAGAGTTAAGATTGGGTTGTGACAACCGCCATATCCGCGCACTTGCCATGCTCTTGCCGGAAATCGGGGCTCCAATCGCCTCTGAACGCGATTCGTGGTGCCACGGTCGGGGACCGAAATGACCTCCAGCAAGACCATCATCAGCCTTCTGGCTGCCCTGACCGTTTCTGCACCGGCTTTGTCCCAGGACGCTGGCGTGACCCTGGATGACCTGGACGCCGAGTGGTCCAGCGACACCCAGATCAGGATCGAATTCGACTACCAGGGCGGCGCCTGCGAAGAGACGGGCGAGGCCGAGGCGGGCGATGTCGTGGACGGTGTGCTGTCGGTCAGCGTGCCCACCCTGGCCACGTCCGATGTCTGCACCATGCAGGTGGTTGAAAACGAAGTGGAGGTCGCCGTCGCGGCCGATCGCTCCGTGACCGCCGTGGAGGTCTTGCTGCTCAAGCCCGACGGTTCGGTTGCGGGCACCGGCAAGGCCTCTGTTGAGCAGGACTGACGCGCGGCGGGGCCTCTGGCCCGGCCGTCTTGCGCCGGTCGCACTCTCCCGCTACAAGGCGCCACCTTCCCTTAGAACCCAAGCAGGAACCAACCGCCATGGCGATTGAACGCACCTTCTCCATCATCAAGCCCGACGCCGTCCGCCGTAACCTGATTGGCAAGATCATTGCCAAGTTCGAAGAGAACGGCCTGCGCCCCGTGGCGATGAAGAAGATCCACATGACCCGCGAACAGGCCGAAGGCTTCTACGCGGTCCACAAGGAGCGTCCGTTCTTTGGCGAACTGGTCGAGCAGATGATCGCTTCACCGGTCGTAGTCCAGGTGCTCGAAGGCGAAGGCGCCATCCTCAAGAACCGCGAGATCATGGGCGCCACCAATCCGGCCAACGCCGCCGAAGGCACCATTCGCAAGGAGTTCGCGCTGTCCGTGGGCGAGAACTCGGTGCACGGCTCGGACGCTCCCGAGACTGCTGCCCAGGAGATCAAGTACTTCTTCTCCGACGACGAAATCGTCGGCTAAGGCCTGACGCCTCGACCTTCGAGAGGGCCGCCCGAGCCGGGCGGCCTTTTTGCTTGCTGCAATCCCGTGCTATTCTGGATCACAGCGCACATTAACGACCGCCGAAACCCGGCTGATCCGGGACCCAAGCAGCAGCGAACTGGATTGCCCGGACGAGTGGGGCGACGACGATCTCTCTGGCCTTGCGGTGCGGCCTGCATCGCCCGAAAGAAACACCATGTCCCTGCCCGAAACCATCCTTCCCTCAATTGCCCGCGCCCTCGAGGCCAAGGGGTACGACAGCCTGACGCCCGTGCAGTCTGCAATCATCGAGGATGAGACCGCCGGCCGAGACCTGCTGGTTTCAGCGCAGACCGGATCGGGCAAGACCGTGGCGTTCGGCATGGCCATAGCCCCGACCCTGCTCGGAGACGCAGAGACGTTGCCGCCGCCCGGCGCTCCGCTGGCCCTCGCCATCGCGCCGACACGCGAACTGGCCCTGCAGGTGCAGCGCGAACTCGAATGGCTCTACCGCGAGACCGGCGCGCGCACCGCTTCCTGCGTCGGGGGCATGGATCCGCGCAGCGAGCGCAAGGCGCTCGACCGGGGGTGTCACATCGTGGTCGGCACGCCGGGGCGTCTGCGCGATCACATCACCCGCGGTGCGCTGGACATGTCCGCGCTGCGCGCCGTGGTTCTCGACGAGGCCGACGAGATGCTCGACCTCGGCTTCAAGGAGGACCTCGAATTCATCCTGGCCGCCGCACCCGAGGATCGTCGCACCCTGCTGTTCTCGGCCACGGTGCCCAAAGCCATTGCGCAACTGGCCAAGACCTACCAGCGCGATGCCCTGCGCATCGCCGCGACCAGCGCCGGCGAGCAGCACGCCGACATCGACTACAAGCTGATGGTCGTTCCTGCGAACGACAAGGAAAATGCCGTCATCAACACGTTGCTCTGGTACGACAACGTCAACACCATCATTTTCGCGCACACCCGCGAGTCCGTGAAGCACCTGTCGGCGCGGCTGCACAATCGCGGCTTTGGCGTGGTGACGATCTCCGGCGAGTTGAGCCAGGCCGAGCGCACCAACGCGCTGCAGGCCATGCGCGACGGGCGGGCCAGCATCTGCGTCGCCACCGACGTGGCTGCCCGTGGCATCGACCTGCCCAACCTCGATCTCGTCATCCACGCCGACATGCCGAGCAATCCCGACACGCTGCTGCACCGCTCCGGCCGGACCGGCCGGGCGGGGCGCAAGGGCACCTGCGTCATCATTGCGGCGAGCCATCGCCGGGGCGTTGCGCAGCGCATCCTGCGCAGTGCCAACCTGCAAGTCGAGATGATGACACCGCCGACGGCGGCCGAAATCGAGGAGAAGGCGAAGGAAGCGATGCTGTCGGCCGAAGCGCTGAGCATCCCGGTCTCCGAAGAGGAGGCGGATCTGGTGGCGCGCCTCCTGGAGCGGCATTCCCCCGAGGCGATCGCCGCCGCCTATCTGCGCCAGCAATTGGCGACCCGTCCGGCGCCTGAAGACATCACCGTCATGGCCGCGGAGCCGGAGCGCAAGCGCACCCGCGAGGATTTTTCCAACGGCAGTTGGTTCAAGATTTCTGTGGGACGCAAGCAGCGGGCCGAGCCGCGCTGGCTGCTGCCGCTGATCTGCAAGGCTGGTGGATTGACCAAGGGCGATGTCGGCTCGATCCGGCTTTTCCAGAACGAGAGCATCTTCGAAGTCACGGCCGACAAGGCTGCGAACTTCCTGGCCACGGTGCAGCGCAACGGGACCGGCGAACGCAACGTGCGCATCGAGGCGGCGATCCCACCCGGCGTGGAACGTCCGAGGCCAGCGGGCAAGACCCGGCCCGCTACCAGCTACGATCCGCTTCCGAGCGAGCCGGCGCCGGCCGCGGCCAAGCCGAAAAAGCCGCGCAAGGCAGAGGCCGATGACGCGCCTCCTGCGCCGCAAAAGAAGAAGGCCCCGGTCGAGGCCAAGGGACCCAAGAAGGACAAGGGCAAGCCCAACTGGTCCAAGCCGCGCGAGATTGGCGATCAGCCGGTCAAGCGCAAGAAGGCGCCCAAGGCAGAATAATCACCCGCCGCTGCTGCCAGGGCCGCGTCAGGCCGGTTCGGAATCCTTCGTTGCCGCCTTGACCGCCTCGGCCAGCGCCGCCACTTCCCCGGCGCGGCTATCCGTAGCCGTGCCGACATGGTCCAGCCACTGGCTGAAGCGCAGCAGCAGTGGCACGAAGTTGGCCACGTCTTCCTTGGGCCACTGGCTGAGGAAGTCGCCCATGATCAGGAACTTATAGGCCCTTACGGCCTCGACAACCGCCTTGCCGCCCGCCGTTAGCTCGATAATGGTCCGCCGCGCGTCGGCCTGGCTCACCGCCCGGCGCGCATAGCCCTTCTCGACCATTTCGCTGACCATGCGGCTGGCGCGCGACGGGTCGATGCTGAGCCGATCCGCGACCGTTCCCACCATCGTCTCCCCATCCCCGCCATCCGGCTCTCCAAGGGGTCCCGCGATGGCGAACAGCACATCGAGTTGCGGCAGGTCGAGGGGAATGTCGAGCGTCGCCAGTGCGGCCTGACCAAGCTCGCGACGGCTGGCGCGCCGCCGCCAGTTGAGGAACAGGCCGTCGATCGTGGAGACCGCATCAAGCGTTGCCGGTTCCAGCCCAGCCTCGCTCAGCAGGGATTTCACATCGATCGTCTCTGGCTTGGACACCGATCCAACTCCGATTACTCATTGCACAATCGTGTGCGGTTGACATATAAATGCGCGTCACAGATATATGCAGCAAGAACACATAGCACAAGAGGCGCATTTACGTCGACCGCCTCGAGACCAAAGGATCGCCCAATGCCCCCTTCCGATCAACCGGCTTCTGCGCCGCAGGAGCCGTCGGTGGCGCTGATCATCGGCGCCGTCGCCGCCACGCTTCTGCTCGCCTCGCTCGGACAAACCATCGTATCGACCGCTCTGCCCACCATCGTGGGGCAACTTGGCGGGCTCGATCATCTCACCTGGGTGGTGATCGCTTACCTTCTGAGCTCGACCGTTGTCGCACCCATCTACGGGAAACTCGGTGATCTGTTCGGCCGCAAGGTCGTCCTGCAGTCGGCAATCGTCATCTTCCTCGTTGGCGCGCTGCTCTCTGCACTGGCCTCGACCATGACCTTCCTCGTCGTCGCCCGCGCCATCCAGGGGCTCGGCGGTGGCGGCCTGATGGTCGTTGCCATGACAGTCGTGGCCGACATCATTCCCCCGCGTCAGCGCGGCAAGATCCAGGGCATTTTTGCCGCCGTCTTCGGCGTTGCGACCGTGGTGGGGCCGCTTCTGGGCGGGTTCATCGTCGAGAATCTCTCCTGGCAGTGGATCTTTCTCATCAACATCCCCGTGGGCCTTCTGGCGCTGGGCGTAATTGCTGTCGCGCTGAAGCCGCGAGAGGAGCGGGTCAAGCGCAAGGTCGATTATGCCGGCTTCGTGCTGCTGAGCGGCGCCTTGACGACCTTCGTCCTCGCGACCTCGCTCGGGGGCACCACCTATCCCTGGATGTCCATCCAGATCGTCGGCCTGCTGGTCGCCGCTGCCGTCTTCCTCGCCGCGTTTATCTGGACAGAGGCCCGCGCGGCCGAACCGGTGCTGCCGCTCCAGCTCTTCCGCAACAACACATTCCTGGTCACCAATTCGATTGGCTTTCTCGTCGGCATGGCCATGTTCGGGTCCATCACCTTCCTGCCGATGTACCTGCAACTGGCCAAGGGTGTCTCGCCCACCGACTCCGCTCTGCAGCTCTTGCCGATGATGGTTGGGCTGATCGGCGGCTCGATGGTCTCCGGCTTCATCATGACGCGCACCGGGCGCTACCGTATCCTGCCGCGGGCTTCGACCTTCGTCCTCACCATCGGCATGCTGCTCCTCGCCACGATGAGCCTCGACACGCCGTCCTGGCAGATCGCTGGCTTCATGCTTTTGGTCGGCATCGGCATCGGTCCGGTCAACAGTGTCAGCGTGACCGCGACTCAGAACGCCGTGCCGCGCGCCCTTGTCGGTGTCGCCACTGCCGGCACCACCCTGTTCCGCCAGATCGGCGGCTCCATCGGCGTCTCCGTCTTTGGGGCCATCTTCAGCAGTGGCCTGGCGGCGCGCATGGGCGATCTGCTGCCCGGTTCGGAAGGAACGGCGAGTTTCGACGCCAGCGCCGTCGCCGCCATGCCGCCGGCCCTGCGCGAGCAGGTCCTCGAGGCCTTCGCGGGCGCTCTTCATCCGGTCTTCTTCGTTGCGGCCGCCGTCGCCGCACTGGCGTTCGGGTTGACCTTCTTGCTTGAGGAGCGGCCCCTGTCGAACACCCTGCGCGAAGACCCGCCAGAAGCTGAGCTCGATGCTGCCGAACAGGGAGCGGCCTCAATCAGCGGGGTTCCCGCCACCGCGACTCGCTGATCGAAAAACCGTCGCCGGGGTGTTGCACTTTGGCGACGGGCTCCGCTTACGGGGCCTCCAGCCTGTAATTTCAACGCACTACATCGCCAGGCGGAATCAGAATGCAAGGAACTGAAGGGCCTTATCCTCCCCGCTGGCGCCCTCTGGCGCACCGCCTCGCCACTTATGGCAAAAATGTGAGTGGCCAAATCACTCAGGCTACGTAACAGTTTAGCCCATTGCTTCGCCGACGCGTCACCGGCCGACCACGGGAGAATACAGCGTGCCCTTGCGATGGCAGGAAGTGGCTTTGCCGCTCCTCATGATTTCGATCCTTCTCGTCCTCAAGCACATCCCCGCCACGATGCATCTGCCGCTGTCGCGGACGGCAGGGGTGATCGCCTTCGGCTACGCCGCGTTCCTGGCGCTCCGCCTGGTCCAGCCGGAAGAGGCGGTGATGGACGGGGGCTGGTCGCAGTTGCGTCCGTCGATGGTCGAATATTTCGCCTGCTACGGCGCCGCTGCCCTCGCCATGATCCTGCTGTTCGCGGTGATCTTCATGAGCGGCACGGCGACCTTTGCCCAGGTTGTTGCCACCTACATTGCGGTCATCCTCCTGGCAGGCGGCGCGGCTGGTATCGGGCTCTCGGGCCTCTTTACCAGGGTCCGCTGGGACCGTTCGCGCGTCGAGCATCACGACGCCTTCGGGCGCCAGACCGTGCTCGATTGGCATGAGGTGCAATCGGTGCGACCCAACTGGCGCGGCGTCACCATTGCCGGCGCCACGGGCCGGATCACCTTCTCGCAGTTCCACGGCGGCGCGGCCGAACTGGCGAGGCTTGCCACCCAGCGCGCGCAGCGCAACGCCACCCAGGCCAGCAAGGCGCTTGCCCCCTGGTCCGCATAAGCGGGGCGAATAAGACGCATCAGAACTCTGCGATTGCAGCCGGGCCGGGGCCCGGCTAGCTTCCCGGCATGAATGCACCTCTGCCCATCAAGACCGTCCGTTCGGTCTGCCCGCACGATTGCCCATCCGCCTGCGCTCTCGACGTCGACATCCTCGCCGATGGTTCGGTTGGCCGCGTCCGGGGCGCCAAGGACGATCCTTATACGGCGGGCGTTATCTGCGAAAAAGTCGCGCGGTACGCCGAGCGCATCCACCACCCGGAGCGCCTGCTTTATCCGCAGCGCCGGGTGGGCCCCAAGGGCAGCGGCCAGTGGCAGCGGATTTCCTGGGACGAGGCGCTGGATGAAATCGCCCGCCGCTTCCTCGCTATCGAACAGGAACACGGGCCTGAAGCGATCTGGCCCTATTTCTATGCCGGCACCATGGGACATGTGCATCGCGACGGCATCGAGCGCCTGCGTGCCGCCAGGGGCTATTCGCACCAGTACGAAACCATCTGTACCGGCCTTTCCTGGCCCGGCTACATTGCCGGCACGGGTCTGTTGGGCGGCGTCAATGCCGAGCAGATGGCCGAGGCCGACTGCGTCGTAATCTGGGGCACGAACGCCGTCCATACCCAGGTCAACGTCATGACCCACGCCATGCGCGCGCGCAGGCAGCGCGGCGCAAAGATCGTCGTCATCGATGTCTACCGCACCGCCACCATGGAACAGGCCGACCTTGCCCTGATGCTGCGGCCGGGCACCGACGGCGCGCTTGCCGTCGCGGTCATGCACGTCCTCCTGCGCGACGGCTTGGCGGACCGCGCCTACATGGCGCAATTCACCGACTTCTCGCCTGAATTCGAAGCGCACCTGGCCACCCGCACCCCCCAATGGGCCGCCGAGATCACCGGTATCAGCGTCGGCGAAATCGAGGCTTTCGCCCATCTCGTCGGCACAACGCCGCGCAGCTTCTTCCGCCTCGGCTATGGCTTCAGCCGCCAGCGCAATGGCTCCACCAACATGCATGCTGCCCTCTGCATCCCGGCCATGACCGGCGCCTGGCAGCATCGCGGCGGCGGCGTCCTCCATTCCAATTCCGGCACCTGGCGGCTGGACAAGTCCAGGCTCACGGGCGTGCACCTGCAAAAGGGCGCTCCGCGCATGCTCGACATGTGCGAAATCGGCCCGATCCTCACCGGCGACGCCAAGGCGCTGCAGGGGGGCGGGCCGGTGCATGCCATGATCGTGCAGAACACCAATCCGGCCTCCGTCGCCCCCGATCAGGCCAGGGTCCGGGAAGGCTTCCTGCGCGATGATCTGTTCCTCGTGGTGCACGAGCAGTTCATGACCGAAACGGCTGAACTGGCGGACATTGTCCTGCCGGCCACCATGTTCCTCGAGCACAACGACTACTACACGCGTGGCGGCCATACGCGCATCCTTTATGGGCCGGCAGTGGTCGATGCGCCCGGCGAGGCGCGCTCCAACCACGACGTCATCAACGCCATCGCGCTGCGTCTGGGGTCAGACGATCCAACCTTCCGGACGCGGGACCGCGATGTCGTCGCCGAGACGTTCGCCCGTTCCGGCCTGCCGCCACTCGAGAGTGTCGAGCAGTCCGGCTTCGTCGACCGCGAACGGCCCGATGCGGAGGCGCGCTTTGCCGGCGGCTTTGCCTGGCCCGGCCGCCGCTTTCGCTTTGCCCCCGACTGGCAGGATGTGAGCGACCGCTACGGCTATCGCTGGACGTGCGATCCGGCTCTCATGCCGCGTTTTGCCGATCACTGGGACATCTGTGAAAAGCCAGACGCAGTCCACCCCTTCAAGCTGGCCACCAGTCCCGCCCGGGGCTTTCTCAACTCAACCTTCAACCAGACGCCCGGCAGTCTCAGGCGCGAAGGCGGCCCCACGCTCTTCATGCACCCCGACGATGCCGCGCGCTGTGCTCTCGCCGATGGCGAGGCCGTGACTGTCGGTAATGGTCGCGGCAGCGTCGAATTGACCCTGCGCGTGCGCGAAGGCTTGCCCACGGGCGTTCTCGTGGCCGAGGGGCTTCACCGCAACAAGGCCCATCGCGGGGGCAGGGGCGTCAACATGCTGACCAGCGCCGAACCCGCTCCCCCGTTCGGCGGCGCGCCGTTCCACGACGCCGCCGTGTGGGTGCGGCCTTCGGAAGGCTAGGCTGCGCTACTGCATGTATGCGCCATAGAAGAAATACGCCGTCATGCCGATGCCGTAGACGATGACGCCCATGCGGATCCACTGCGTGGGGATGTATCGCGCCAGCCGCGCCGCCGCGTAGCCGCCGATGGTCACGCCCACGAGGGCAATCGAGCCGTGGTACCAGTCGATGGCGCCGTTGAGCGCAAATCGCACCACCGCGACAAGCGCCACGATGGTCGAGACGTAGAGTTTGAGCCCGTTCATGGCGTGGATGTCTGTCATGCCCGCCATGGCGAGGAAGGCGAGCAGCAGAATGCCCAGGCCCGCGTTGAAGAATCCGCCATAGACGCATACCGCCGCGAGCAGGCCCAGAAGGAGCACGGTGCCCAGCGCCTTCATGCCCCGGCCGCCGCCACCCCTCGAGCGCACCCAGATGTTGAGCTGGTTGCCGAAGATGAAGAGCGCCACGGCGAACGTCATCAGCCACGGCACCACGAGGGCAAAGAGCTCGTTCGAAACCACCAGCAGCAGTTCCGCACCCACATAGCCGAACACGGCCGAAACCAGCCCATAGAGGACAAGCCGGTCCGTATAGCCCTGCATCGATTTCCAGTAGCCGACAGCGCCGCTCGCATAGCCGGGAAGGGCGGCATAGGTATTGGAGGCATTGGCAATGACCGGCGGCACACCCGCGAACAACAGCGCGGGAAAGACGATAAACGAACCGCCCCCCGCCAGCGAGTTGAGCGCGCCGCCCAGAAGGCCGGCCACAAACAGCAGAATCTCGGTCATTGCTTCCCCCAAATCAGCTGCCTGCATACGCTTTCGCGCGCCGATCGCCCAACGTTTTTGGCTGATCGCCCCATCACGATGGGTGATGCGGCTTGACTTGGAGCACAAGCCGGATCATGAAGCGCGCGGCTGCTGGCGCCGGCCGTCCGCGGGAGTGTTCCCTTGGTGAAGCCCAGCTCTTTGAAAATGATCCTTCGGTTGTCTCCGAGGCGCATCATGGCAATGCGGACCCCATGGACAGTCGCCTCCTTTCGGAGAGCACCGACATGACTTTTTCTCTCGATACCGTATCCGCCCAGACTCTCAAGAGCGAGGCCAGGGCCCTGCGCGAACAGCGTGCCCGCGAGGGTAGGCTGCTCACCCACGGCGCCGCCCTCGAAGAGGTCGCCCGCAGCCACGGCTACCGCGACTGGAACACCGCCCGCGCCGAACTGCCCGACCGTTTCGCCGTGCCGTTCCAGGTCGGCATGCGCGTCAAGGGCCTCTATCTGGAGCAACCGTTCCGCGGCGTCCTGCTGGGCGTGCAACTGGCGGTCGACATGCGGCACTTCACGGTCGTCGTGCAGTTCGACCAGCCGGTCAATGTCACGCCCGATTTCATGTTCGCGGCCACCCGCCAGCGGGTCACGGCCACGGTCGACATGCGCGGCATCTCGCCCGCGCTACGTGGAAATGGCCAGCCCCAGATGCGTCTGCTGCGCGAATGATCTACCCCGGACGCGTCTACCAAGGCGCGTCCCCCACCTTTCGCCGGAGCGCCGGCGAGCAGCCTCCCAGACCCCCCGGCCGGTGCCTTCCACAACAATCCGCCCAAAAACCCCTTGCCATCGCGGAACGCCACCGCTAGACCCAACCCGCCGGAGAGGTGGCCGAGTGGTCGAAGGCACACCCCTGCTAAGGGTGCAGATCGGGAACGGTCTCGAGGGTTCGAATCCCTTCCTCTCCGCCACTTTCCCTTCCAAGCTGCCCGGTTTATTGGGTATTCCATCGTCTCTGGCGAAGCCGTGTGCTCCTTGGCTTGGCGACGCCACTTGGGCTCAGCAAGCAGCCGTGCCGCCTGAAGTCAGTTCGAGCAGTTCTCCGGGCTGATCGATGCTGAGGCCGCTCTGGGCAAAGTCGCGATAGGCGCTATTGTCGGTCCCAACCCATTGGAGGACTTACAGTGACTGTTCTGGACGAGGCCGCCGAGGCGCATCATGGTCAAGCCACTATCACCGCTATCAGGGCGATGCGGCTGGACTCTGGCTTCTGCCTGATCCGCATCGACACTGATTGCGGGATTTCCGGCTATGGCGAGTGTGGCGACCTGGACGGCGACCATGCCCGCGCGGTCATCGAGAGTCACGCCGCCGGCGGCGGGCGTCTGCCGCACCTGAAGCTCATCGGCAAGGACCCGCTGGCGGTGCGCGTCCATCACCACAACATGTTCACGATCTTCCCGCAGCGGCGACGGGAGATGCAGGTGCTGTCGGGCATCGACATGGCGCTCTGGGATCTTGCCGGCAAGCTCCTTGGCCAGCCGGTCTGCCAGCTGCTCGGGGGTAAGTTCCGCGACGACATCGCTCTCTACTCGCACTGCCCGCAGGGTGATTTCACCGATGCTGCCGCATGGCGAGACCGCGCTGACGAACTCAAGGAAGATTCGCACGGCTTCACCGCCTTCAAAGTCGACATTCATTCCTGCCTCGGCCTGCACATGCAGCAATACGTGCCGAGCCTCTCCCCCGGCGACGTCCGCAAGGTACGGCGCTCCTACGAACTGGCGCGCGAGCATCTGGGCGAAGAGATCGACATCATCGTCCACTGCCACAACGAACGATACGCCCTCGGCCATCGCTGTGGGCGAAGCAGTCGAACCGATCAAGCCGCTCTATTTCGAGGATCCGCTCCAGCCCGCGTTCAGCGAGAATTGGCTGGCGCTGCGGCGGCAGACCAGCCTGCCGATCATGACGGGAGAAAACATCGAACTGGTCGAGCAGGCGGTGCCGTTCCTCTCGTCGCAGGCTGTCGATTGCCTGCAGCCCGACATCGTCTGTTCGGGCGGCATCACCGGCACCCGCGCCATTGCCGATGCTTCGGCGCTTTACCGGACACCGATCACGCTGCACAACGTCAGTGGGCTCCTGCTGAACCTGGCCAGCCAGCAACTGGCAGCGTCGATCTTCAACTGCCCGCGCATCGAGTGCACGCGCGGCGCGACGAGCCTTGCCTGGTCGGCTGAGAACCCGCTCAAGATCAGCGATGGCCGCATGAAGATCAACGACGCTCCCGGCCTCGGCTTCGTTCCCGACCCCGACTGGCTCAAGGGCCACCGATACTCTGAAGAGCCCTACTGGGACTGAGAGAGGAGGCTGATCGGACCGAGCGCCTCCTCCACATCGCGCATATGCCGCGCGACGGCGGGATGTAACCCCGGTCGAGCTTTACCGACAGGGCGCTTGGCTGCCGCCTTGACCCCTATCAGGGACCGGGGGCGAAATTCTACGATCTCGAGCTGCGCCGCGCCACCAGGCGCGGGGTAACCACGAAATGCTCCGCCTGCTTGCGCCCCTTGATCCGTTCAACAAGAAGCCGTGCTGCCTGGAGACCGAGCAATTCACCGGACTGATCGATGCTCGAGAGGCCGTTCTGCGCAAAATCGCAGTAGACAGTGTTGTCGTATCCGACAATGCCAAGGTCCTCGGGGATCTTGATACCCATCTCGGTCGCGACGCTGATGACCTCCAGAGCGATGAAATCAGTCCAACAGAAGATCGCATCTGGCGGGTTGGATCCGCCGAGCATGCGCCTGGCAGCCAGTTGCACTTCCCGAAGAGTCTGCGGGGCCTGAACGACGTTGATGTTCTTGCTCAGTCCGACCTCGATCATCGCGCGGCGATAGCCCAGTTCGCGCTGTGACAGGATGGTCGAGGTGCCGCTGATCAAGCTCAGCATGGCGATGCTCTTGTAGCCGTTTGCGGCCAGGTGCTTCACCGCCAGCATGGCGCCCTGCTGGTCGTTGTTGTTCACGGTGTCGAAGCTGTGCGCCTCCGGGTCATGGTGACCGATTGTGACCAGTGGCTTGGCGGCAGCGATTTTTTCATGGTTGTTCCGATCTTCGGTCGACCCGATCAGGATGATGCCGTCCATCTGCCGGTCCATCATGGATTCCACGATTGCCATTTCGTTTGTCACCGAGGATTCGCTGATCCCGATCAGCGGCCGGTACTGGGTGCGTTCAAGAGCGTTGTTCACGCCCACCATGATGTCTGCGAAGAAGGGATTGCGCAGGTCGGGGAGGACTAGCCCGAGCGTATAGGTTTGCCCCCGCATTCCTCGTGCGGCGGCAAGGGGCCGATAGCCGAGGCGCGCCATCGAGGCGCGGACCTTGCTGCGCAAGGCATCCGAAACGCCATAGGCGTCGCGCAACACCTTGGAGACCGCGGCGACGGAGACACCCGCATCATCGGCCACTTCGCGAATGGTCACGCGACCCGTCTTCTTCTCGGCAGCCTTTTCCGTCATTGCATGTCCGCCCTGTAGTCCCTTGTGTGGTCTGTGAAATCTGCAACGGCGGTAGCCTTATCCCACGATTGCCAGCGTAGCCCGAGATTGGGGATTGCCAAACCGGAAAAGTTGTAGAACGATACACGTAGAACAGTCTACAAGATCGCCTCGGGCGACGAGCAGGGAGACCTTCTTTGAACGACGCCGCGGCTTTGAGCGCTTCGCAGATCAACACGACCCCGGCCCGGCTGAACTGGACCGCGAGCATGATCCGCCCGCAGTGCGACCAAGGCGTGGGAACTCAGGCGAGCTTTGTCCGCAAAACGTTCACCCTGACGGCTCCGAGTGGCCAAGAAGTGCTGCATATCAGCGCGCTCGGGCTGTACCGCGCCTTCATCAACGGCCAGCGCGTCGGCAGCGACCTGCTCACGCCCGGCTGGACGGTCTACGATCAACGCCTGAGCTATCAGAGCTACCCGGTGGGCGATCTGCTGCGAGCCGGCGAAAACCAGATCGACATCTGGCTCGCCGACGGCTGGATGCGTTCCCAGCTCATGTGGGGCGGGGCGCCGATCTTCAACGCCTGGGGCAAGGACATCGCCGCCATTGCCGAACTGCGGGCGGCGCCCGGGCTCGACCAAACCCTGCTGGTAACCGACGCGAGTTGGCAGAGCGGCCTTTTGCCCATTCTCAAGTCCGGCATCTATTTCGGTGAAATCTTCGACGCCCGTGTCAGCCCCGCTGTTTCGGCCGGCGCCGAGGTGCTTCCCTTCGACACTGCCATTCTGGTGCCGCACGAGACCACCCCGGTCCGAGAACTCGAGCCACTACCGGCGGTCAAGAGCTGGCGCGATGCGGAAGGCCGCACCGTCTATGACTTCGGGCAGAATGTCGGCGGAAACGTCGCACTCACCGTCCGTGGCGCTGCCGGAGCGAAAATAAGCGTCGAGCACGGCGAAGTGTTGGACCAGGATGGCCAGTTTTACAACGGGAACTACCGCACGGCCGCGGCCCGTATCGAGTACACCTTGGCCGGGAACGGCGAGGAGCACTACCGACCCTACTTCACCTTCCAGGGCTATCGCTATGTGCGCGTCAGCATTGAGGGCCAGGCCGAGATTCTCGACATGGTCTCTGTGCCGATAAGCTCGGTCACCGAGCTCAAGTCCGGCTTCAGTTCGGGCAATCCGCTGGTTGACCGGCTTTTCCTCAATACGGTCTGGTCGCAGCGCGCCAACTTCATCGAGGTCCCCACCGACTGCCCGCAGCGTGACGAGCGGTTGGGCTGGACAGGCGACGCCCAGGTTTTCGCCGGCACCGCCGCCTATCTTGGCGACGTGCAAGGTTTCTTTCGCAAGTGGATCCGCGACGTGATGGCGGATCAGCGCGAGGATGGTGCGGTGCCGCACGTGGTGCCTGACCCCACCCGGCTCAATCCAGACGATTATCCGGGGTTCTTCGGGTCAACGGGCTGGGGCGACGCCATCGCCGTGGTGCCGTGGCAGGTCTATCTCCATTACGCCGACAAGGATCTCCTGACCGAGGCGCTGCCGGCGATGGTCAAATGGGTGGATTTCGTCTGGTCCATCAGCGACGGCCCGATCGTCAAGCCACCTCGTGCCTGGGGTGCCCGCGGCTTCACGTTCGGCGACTGGCTGCAGCCGAGCGGTCCGAGTGCCAAACCTCTGCCGACCATCGGCGACGATGCCGCCGCCACCATGTACCTGTTCATCACCTCGACCCTGGTGGCGAGAATCGCCCGCATTGTCGGCGACGCGACCACGGCGGAGCGGCTGGAGCGGCTGGCCGCGGACGTGAAATCGGCCTTTGCCCGCGAATTCATCACGCCTTCGGGGCGCCTGGCCTATGACGACCAGACCTCTTATGCGCTCGCTTTCCTCCACGACCTGATCCCGCAGACACAGCGCGAGGCAGCGAAGACCTACTTCAAGAATGCCATTCTGCGCACGGATGGCCGCATCGGCACCGGCTTCATCGGCACCCCGGCACTGCTGCCCGCCCTCGTCAAGATCGGCGAGCCGAGCGTTGCCGCCCAGGTGTTTCTACAAGAGCAGGTACCCGGTTGGCTCTATCAGGTGAAGATGGGGGCCACCACCATCTGGGAGCGCTGGGACGCCATCCAACCCGATGGCTCGATCTACAATCCGCAGATGAACAGCTACAACCATTACGCCTATGGCGCGGTGTGCCAGTGGCTGCTCGAAGGCGTTGCGGGATTCCGTCCTGACCCGGAGGCCCCCGGTTTCGAACGCATCATCTTCGAGCCGGCGATTATTCCCCAGCTCTCGCCCGTCAAGGCGCATCACGACAGCCCGCGCGGGACCATTCGGGCCGCGTGGACCATCGAAGGGCAGGCAGTCCGCTACGAGATTGAAGTGCCGCAAGGCACGAACGGCGTCCTGCGCCTCAGCCCGCTCTACCGCGACGCCACCCTCGACGGCTCGGCCATCGCCGCCGGCGACGCCGATCTGCGCCCAGGACGGCATCTGATCACCTTCAACTATTCCCCATCGGCAGGGCTCGACCTGCCAAAGGTGGACATCAACGCACGCACGCCCTGAGGGCGGCCAACAGCATTGCCTGCACCCAGGCGGGCAAGATTGGGAGGAACCATGAAGCTCACGAAACGCACTCTGCTGACCGGACTTGCCGCTGGTCTGCTGTCGGCGACCGGTCTTGCCGGAACCGCCTACGCCCAGACCACCCTTACGGTGCTCGTCGACAATAGCGCCGACACGGTGAAATTCTCCGAGGCGCTGATCGCCGCCTTCGAGGCCAAGCACCCCGACATCAACCTCGAGCTCGAAACGCGTCCCGGCGGTGCGGAAGGGGATAACATCACCAAGACGCGTCTCGCCACGCAGTCGATGAACGACATCTTCCTCTACAACTCAGGCTCTCTCCTGCAGGCGCTCAATCCGGAGCGCACCATCACGCCGCTAACGGGCGAGCCGGTGCTCGATCGGGTGGCGGATTCGTTCGAGCAGGCGGTGACCTTCAATGGCCAGGTCTATGGCGTGCCGGTGCAGCCCGCCATGGGCGGCGGCATCCTCTATAACCGCAAGATCTACGAGGAACTCGGCCTCTCCATCCCCAAGACGTGGGAAGAGTTCATGGCCAACAACGAGAAGATAAAGGCGGCCGGCAAGGTCGCGGTGATCCAGACCTATCGCGACACTTGGACCAGCCAGCTCTTCGTCCTCGCCGACTTCTTCAACGTGCAGGCCCAAGTGCCCGATTTCGCTGAGCAGTATACGGCGGGTAAGGCCAAGTTCGCCACCACGCCGGCAGCGCTGCGTGGCTTCGAGCACCTTGCAGAAGTCAATGCTGCCGGCTACCTGAATGAAGACTATGGCGCTGCCACGTATGACGATGGGCTGCACATGTTGACTTCGGGCGAGGGTGCTCACTACCCGATGCTGACCTTCGCCATCGCCGCGATCACCGCCACCTACCCGGACGCGATCGACGACATCGGCTTCTTCGCCCAGCCGGGCGATAGTGCGGACAGCAACGGCCTCACCACCTGGATGCCGGCGGCCTGGTACATCTCGGCCTCCAGCCCCTACCAGGAAGAAGCCAAGATGTTCCTTGATTTTGCGGCTTCGGTGGAAGGCTGCGACGTGATCACCGAGGCAGTGGGTGCCGCCGGTCCCTACCTGATCGATGGCTGCGGCTTGCCCGAAGACGTGCCGCCGGCGGTCTCGGACATGCTTCCTTACTTCCAGGAAGGCGGGCAGAGCGCGCCGGCCCTCGAGTTCCTCTCGCCCGTCAAGGGTCCGGCCCTCGAACAGATCACCGTGGAGGTTGGCTCGGGCACGCGGTCGCCCGCCGACGGGGCCGCGCTTTATGACGAGGACGTCCGCAAGCAGGCGCAGCAGCTTGGCCTCCCGGGCTGGTAAGCACCTGCAACTGCGCGGCCCGGGGAAGTTCGCTCCCTGGGCCGCCACTTTCGGCGATGGGGCAACGGGATGACAGCATTGACCGTGACAGAGTCCGCCACCCGTAAAGGCCATCCTGCAGGTGCTCGCCGGCGCTCGCCCTACCCGGCCTGGTTCTTCCTGCCGGCGGCCATCATCTACGGAGTGCTGTTCCTCGCCCCGACCTTCGCCTCGCTCTATTTCAGCCTGACGCGCTGGACCCTGTTCAACTCCGTGTTCATCGGCCTGGAAAACTTCGTCCAGTTCTTCCGCGAGCCGTTCCTGGTGCAGGGCCTGGTCAACACCGTGATCTACGCGGTGATCACCTCGGGCCTCAAGGTCATGCTCGGCATGCTGCTGGCGCTGCTGCTCACCAGCAATATCATCGCTCGCGGTTATCTGCGCTCGGTCGTGTTCTTTCCAGTGCTCGTCTCAACGGTCGGCGTCGGCATCACCTTCACCGTGCTGATGCACCCGACCCAGGGCATGATCAACGAAGGACTGGCGCTGCTCGGCATCGACGGCCCCGGCTGGCTGACCGACCCGCGCCTTGCGCTGATCTCGGTGGCGCTCGTGGACGTGTGGAAGGGTGTGGGCCTCGCCACGGTCATTTATATTGCCGGGCTCGTCGCCATCCCGAAAGACTACTACGAGGCCGCCCGCATCGACGGCGCCACGCGCTGGCAGAACTTCTGGTACGTCACCCTGCCGCTGAGCCGGCCGGCTACGGCCACGGTCATCATCCTGAGCTTCATCGGCGGCCTGAGGACCTTTGACCTGATCTGGGCCATGACCCGCGGCGGTCCCGGCTTTGCATCCGATACCGTCGCCTCGGTGATCTACAAGCAGTACCAGGCCGGTTTCTATGGCCTGTCGACTGCCGGCAATGTTGTCCTGTTCGTGCTGATCGCCGTTCTGGTGGTGCCGCTCACCATGTTCCTCAACCGCAAGCAGGGTCACGAATGAGCAAGGCCGGCCCAATAGTCGGCGGCATCGCCGCCATCGTCATCTCGGCACTCGTGTTCCTGGTGCCGTTCGCGTTCATCATCCTGACCGCCTTCAAGGACCGCGCCCAGGCCGCCGCGCTCGATTTCACCTGGCCCGCAAGTTTCAATCTGTGGACCAACCTGGTGGAAGTGGTCACCACCCGGAACTGGATGCTGGTCACGGCCTTCATCAACTCGACCATCCTGACCGTCTCCAGCGTCACGCTGCTGGTGGTGTTCGCCGCGATGGTCGGGTTCATCCTGGCGCGCCGCAAGTCGCGCTGGAACCCGCTGGTCGAGTTCCTGATTCTGGCGGGGTTGATGATCCCGCCGGCGGTGGTTCCTACGATCTGGCTGATGCAGGGTCTCGGGCTGTTCGGCAAGCTCCACGGACTTGTCCTGATCGAGGTGGCCTACAACCTGCCGTTCTCGATCATTCTCTACCGTGCCTTCATCGCCACCATTCCGCGGGAACTGGACGAGGCAGCGATCATCGACGGAGCGCGGCCACTCGATGTCTTCTTCCGGGTGATCCTGCCGCTGCTCTGGCCGGTGACGGTGACCAATATCGTGGTGCAGTCCGTCGGCATCTTCAACGACTTCACCAACCCGCTCTATTATCTGCCGGGCAACCAGAACGCGACCGTTCAGCTGACGCTCTACAATTTCCAGTCGCAGTTCAACACGTCCTATAACCTGCTCTTCACCAACATCCTGCTGATCACCATCCCGCCATTGATCGTCTTCCTGTTCTTCAACCGGCAGATCGTGGCGGGCATGACTGCGGGCGCCGTTAAGGGATAACCACATGGCTGGCCTTGATCTGAAAGATCTGCGCAAGAACTACGGCACCGTCGAAGTCATCAAGGGTGTCGACCTCTCCATCGACCATGGCGAGTTCGTCGTGTTTGTCGGGCCGTCGGGGTGTGGCAAGTCCACGCTGCTGCGCATGATCGCCGGCCTGGAGGAAATCACGGGCGGCGAGTTGTGGATCGGTGACAGGCTCTGCAACACCGTCGAACCGCGCGACCGCGGCATCGCCATGGTGTTCCAGAACTACGCGCTCTATCCGCACATGACCGTCTACGACAATGTCGGGTTTGGGCTGAAGCTGGCGAAAACACCGAAGGCCGAGCGCGACCGCAGAATTCGCGAGGCGGCCCGCATCCTGCAGATGGAGCACCTGCTGCAGCGCAAGCCCAGCCAGTTGTCTGGTGGCCAGCGCCAGCGCGTCGCTATTGGCCGCGCCATCGTGCGGCAACCGGAAGTCTTCCTGTTCGACGAACCCTTGAGCAATCTCGACGCAGCGCTGCGCGTCGAAACGCGCATGGAAATTGCCAAGCTGCACCAGGATCTCGGTACGACCATGGTCTACGTCACGCACGACCAGGTGGAAGCCATGACGCTGGCGGACAAGATCGTCGTGCTCGATCGTGGGGTGGTGCAGCAGGTGGGCTCACCGATCGAGCTCTACCAGCGGCCCGCTAACCTTTTTGTTGCGGGCTTTATCGGTTCGCCCAAGATGAATTTGCTTCCGGCAACCGTTGATGCAGTGGAAGGGGATATCGTGCGGGTCTCCAGCAGGGATCTTGCCGCGACAGCCATCAGGGCGCGGAGCGATGGTCTCAAAAAGGGTGACAGCATCACTCTGGGCGTGCGTCCGCATGCTCTCGTGCCAAACCAGAATGGCAATGTTGTGGGGCAGGTGGCCTTGGTGGAACGGCTCGGTAACGAAACCAATGTGAGCGTTCGGCTTCCCGGTGGTACGCCGTTGATGGTTGTGCTGGATGGCGATCGCGCGCTTCGATTGGGCGAGAGCATAATTCTGGGTTTCGATCCCGCCCAGGCCCTGTTGTTCGATCAGTCAGGGGTTGCGCGCGAACCTCTGTGATCGGGACGCCGGCAAGCGGCGGCGTCCCGAGCCCAGAACTCGGGCCCCGGCCGCCATTCGAAGACCCCGCCCATCGGTTGAGGATGACCGAAAGGGGGCGTCCCCCAAGCGAGCGGCGCTCGATGGGCCCTAGTGGACCCGCTGGTCCAGTCGATCAACTGGTCGACAAGGTATTTGCCGATCGCTCCCTGATTATGTGCGCACCGCCTTTGCCAAGGGGCAGGGGCGCATCCAGATCCTGCTCAAGCACATGCTGCCCAATGCGCTGCTGCCGCTGGTCACCGTGGCCGGCATCAATCTTGGCATGTTGCTGGGCGGCACGGTCGTCACCGAGACAGTGTTCAGTTGGCCCGGCGTCGGTCGCCTGATCGTGCAGTCGGTCAGCCAGCGGGACTTCCCGGTGATCATTGCCGGCGTGTTCCTGATCTCGCTCGTCTTCGTCGTCATTAACCTGATCGTGGACATCCTCTACGGCTTCCTCGATCCACGCGTGAGGCTTGCATGATGGGCAAGATTTCCATTTCGCAGGGGGTCGCCATCAGGCTGCTCGCCATCGTCGCGGTACTGGTTGTCATCATTCCGATGCTGCCGGCTACGATCCTTATAACCAGAACCTGGGCGGCTCGCTGATTCCGCCCGGTGGCACCTCCTTCGATGGCCGTTTTTATCTGCTCGGCACCGATACACTGGGCCGCGACAGGCTTTCGCGCCTGGCTCTCGCCGGGCAGGTTTGTACCTTGATCGGCCTAGGCGCGGTGACGGTCAGCCTCGTCGTCGGCGTGACGCTGGGCCTGATCGCGGGCTATTTCCGCGGCCCTGTTGAAGTCTTCATCATGGGCCTTGCCGATCTGCAGCTCTCCATTCCGCGCGTTCTGCTGCTGATTGCCGTCACGGCCATTATCGGACCCAGCGTGGTCAATCTCGCCATCATCCTTGGTCTGACGAGCTGGGTGGCCTATGGCCGCGTGGCCCGTGGCATGACGCTGAGCCTGCGCGAGCGCGAATTCATTCTTTCCGCGCGCACACAGGGCGCTTCGGCGACGTGGAATATCCGCCAGCACCTGCTGCCCAACGTGTTGCCGCAGATGCTGATCGTCGGCTCCTATGAATTTGGCATGATCATCGTGCTCGAAGCCTCGCTGAGCTATTTGCGCAAAGTGCTGCTGGCGGGCGATCAACTCTTGAAGGGATGGGGTCCGCAAGTGCCGGTTCAGGCAGAGCGGCCGCAAGACGACACCCTGGGCGCCTTCTTTCAGTTTCTCGACCACCTCGACACGTTGCCGGATGACCTTGTGATCTTTCCCGGCCACGGCGATCCGATCCACAATTTCATGCAACAGGTCGCCAGCATCCGCAACGGCCATCGCCGGCGCCTCGAGCGCCTGCTGGACAGGATGAGCGGCGCCTTGACCGGTGCCGAGCTGGCGCCCCTGGTTTTCCCCAATCCGTCCAGCCGCCTCGCGGCCCGGTTGCCCTACTTGATGGCAGCCATGACCAACTATCTCGTCGCGCGATCACAGCTACGAGCGTGCAAGGATGCGGGCACTGTCAAATTCTGGAGAGAATGACATGACGCAAGGCGAACGAGGCAGCGGATCGCACGAGATCGTTGTTCTGGATGGTTTCCACGTTCGTCCCGCATGGTGTGCTACCATGCGGCAAGACCGTTAGCGACAAGCGTCGACGACAAGGCTTTCACCCAGTGACGACGGCCTTCCTCAAGGCGATTGCGCGCGTCACGGCGATGTCCAGGCATGGCAAACCTCACGTCACGCTTCTGTGGGCGTAATGGCCGTCTGTCCTCTAGTCACCGCAGTCTACGCCACCGCTCCGCTCGCTGGACGATCAGGCCGAAGCAACGAGAGGACTGGTCACGCGACATCTGCGTGACCGCCTTCTTTAGGACGGGCAACCGGACCCCCAGGATGTTCCCGTGACCCGCTCGGTACTGCCGGCAGTGCCAGCTCGCTGACTAGTCTGGCCCAATGCCGGAGATCCGTAGAGGCCTGGCCTCAGCCCGGAAGTTTCGGTCAAGGCCTGGCCGAAATGAGCGCGGTTGACCGCGCCCGCACCCGCATCTACGGCAATCGCGCCACGCTGGAAAAAGCCCGCAGTGCCGTCGGTGTCACGCTTGATCTCGAAGGGCTCGGTGCCGACCTGCCGATCGAAGGCGGCCCGCTCCCCGGGGGCCGGCATCAATTCCCGCTGGGCGAAAAGGGCCTCTTCGGCAGTGAGGACGACGAGCAGGTCGTCCGAGATGGCCCGCGGGCGGCGGTCGTCCGTCAGAGGAACGCCGTGATGGTCCGGGCGGCCATGTAGAGGGCAACGACGATGATCAGCCCGGCAAAGGCAATGTTCAGCTGGCCCTTCTTGCTGGCCATCAGGCCCGCCACGCGGGCGCCCACCAGCCCGCCGATCACCCCGCCACCGACGAACACGCCGGCCAGGGGCCAGTCGACCAGGCCCGAGAAGGCATAGCTGAGGGCCGTGGTGAGGCCGAATGCGGTGACCGCCACCAGCGAGGAGCCGATCGCGTTGAGGATCGGCATGCCGGTCGACGCCACCAGGCCCGGGACGATCAGGAAGCCGCCGCCGATGCCGAAAAAGCCGGAGAAGGCGCCGGTCAGCCCGCCATAGGCCAGAACCTTTGGCGCTTTTTCCCGGTTGCAGGTGGCGCCGGCCACGCCGGGATTGCCCCGCCCGCGGAACATCAGCACCCCCACGACAAGCATGAGGAGGGCAAAAAGGAACAGGAGTTTCTCCCCGTCCATGGCTTTGCCCAGGGTAGAGCCCACGAAGGCCCCCGCGATGCCGGCGACTGTGTACATCAGGGCGCAGCGCCAAATGACGTTGCCCCTGCGGGCATGGGTCACAAGGTTGGCGGCAGCGTTGGCTGCCACCGCGAAGGCGCTTGTTCCGATGGCCACATGAGCCACAGGAACCCCCACCACATACACCATGAGCGGTACGGCAAGGATGGAGCCGCCGCCGCCGAACAGCCCGAGGGTAAAGCCCACGAGGCTGCCGGAAAGCGCGCCGAGCAGATATTGCAGGGGTTCGAGAAGCATATTCGGCTTTCGTTCAGAGGGTAGCGGAATAGAGGCTGCCGGCGCGGCCGCCGGAGCGGCAATAGCCCAGGATGGGGCCATCGATCTCAGCCTTGGCCTGCTCGAAGCGGATCAACTGGCCTTCGGTGAGCTGTCCCGACACGGGGATATGGAAGGCCTTGAGCCCGACCTTCTCTGCGGCTTGTGCGATTTCGTCAAAGGACGGCTGACCGGGATCCTCGTTGTCGGGGCGGGCGCAGACGATGCCCTTATAGCCGGCCTCGGCAATGGCCTTCATGTCCTCTGGCTGGATTTGCGGGCTCTGGGCGAACCGGTCGTCGATCTTCTTGATGTTCATCTTTGTTACTCCTTGTTGGTGCTGAGCCCATTGATGGGCACTTTGAGATAGGTTTTTCCATCGTCCTCTGCGGGCGGAAGCCGCCCCGCCCGCATGTTCACCTGCAGGCTGGGAATGATCAGCTTGGGCATGGACAGGGTCCTGTCCCGCTCTTCGCGCATCTTGACGAAGGCGTCCTCGGACGTGCCATGGCCGACATGGATGTTGTGGTCCCGCTCTTCGGCGACTGTGGTTTCCCACTGGATGTCCCGTCCGTTCGGGCCATAGTCGTGGCACATGAACAGCCGCATCTCGCCGGGCAGCGTCAGTACCCGCTGGATCGACCGATAGAGGGTGCGCGCATCGCCGCCAGGAAAGTCGGCACGGGCGGACCCGCCATCGGGCATGAACAGGGTGTCGCCGACAAAGGCGGCATTGCCGATGACATGCACCATGTCTGCGGGGGTGTGCCCCGGCGTGAACAGGGTGTAGGCCGTCATGGTGCCGATCCGATAGCTGTCGCCGTCCTTGAAGAGCCGGTCGAACTGCGATCCGTCGCGCTGGAATTCAGTACCTTCGTTGAAGATCTTGCCGAACGTGTTCTGCACGACGCAGATCTGGTCGCCGATACCCAGCTTGCCGCCCAGCTTCGACTGGATATAGGGCGCAGCCGAAAGGTGGTCGGCGTGGACATGGGTCTCGATCAGCCATTCCAGCGTCCAGCCGTGGGTCTGAATGTGCTCGATGATCTTGTCGGCACCCTCATAGGCGATGGTGCCGGAGGCGTAGTCGAAGTCCATGACCGAATCGATCACGGCACATGCGTTGGAATGGGGGTCCTTGGCGATGTAGCTGATGGTATTGGTCGGCTCGTCGAAGAACGCGACCACCTCGGGCTTCACGGCCAAATCGGGTATGAATGGAAGAGCTTGGGCAGGCATTTTACATTCCTTTCCAGGTCTAGGGTCAGGCCAGGGCTGCACGGCGGGCGGATAGAGCCTTGATCCCGCGCGCGAGCCAGATCCCACCGATCATCGCGGCAACGAAGATGAACGGAGCCGGCTCGCCTGATCCCAGAGCCGGGATTGCACCGCCGGGGCAGAAGCCAGCTATGCCCCAGCCGATGCCGAACAGGGCCGAGCCGGCAACGAGCGGCACGTCCACCTCGCGCTTGGTCGGCAGGTGGAATTTGCGATCCAGGGCCGGTGCAGGCCGGCGCAGCACCAGCCGGTAGCCCACGAAGGTCACGATCAGGGCGGAGCCCATCACCAGCAGGAGGCTGGGGTCCCAGGTGCCGAAGATGTCGAAGAAGTTGAGGACTTTGGCCGGATTGGCCATGCCGGAGATGGCGATGCCGGCGCCGAAGACAAGACCGATAGCTGCGGCGGATATCGTGCGGAGGAGCATCAGAACCCCCCCAGGATGTGACGGACAGTGAAAACGGTCAGGGCCGTCGTCGCCATGAAGGTGAGGGTGGCAACGATGGACCGGGTCGAGAGTCGCGCCAGCCCGCAGACGCCGTGGCCTGAGGTGCAGCCACCGCCGTATGACACGCCAACGCCCACAAGCAGGCCGCCCAGAATGATGGCCCAGGAGGGAAGCTCTGCCTGCAGCGGCAAGGGAGTACCCGTCAGCAGCAGGATCACAACTGGAGCAGCGATGGCCCCCACCAGGAAAGCGAGACGCCACCCCCAGTCGCCTTTGGGCACAATGACGCCTTCGAGAATGCCAGTCATCCCGGCGATCCGGCCGTGCAGGGCCATGAGGGCAACGGCCGCGAGGCCAATGAGCGTGCCGCCGATGACGGCTTCAGTGGGTGTGAAAACGGTTTCCATGGTCCTATTTGTGGCTGGGCGTTACGGGCGGGACTGACCCCGGTCAAAAACGTCATTGACCCATATATTCGAATATTCTAATATGTCAACCATGCGAGCCGACGACATTTCTCCAATGCACATTACCGATCTTGAGCCGCGTGCCGAAGAGGCCGCTCAATTGCTCACCGCAATGGCCAATCCCAAGCGCCTGCTCATCCTCTGCAATCTGCTCGAGCAGGAGCGCAGCGTCAGCGAACTCACGCGGATCGTCGACCTCGAGCAGTCGCCTCTCTCGCAGCATCTTTCCAAGCTGCGGGCGCTGGGACTGGTCAAGACGCGCAGGGACGGGCAGACCATTTTCTACCGTCTGGCGTCTGATGCGGTAACGCGTTTGCTGGGCACGCTGTACGACATCTATTGCCGGCCGGGTAACGCTGCGGGCGCGTCGGCCTAGCAGCCCTGTGAAGCCGCTTGCCGGGCGTCACGCCGGCTCCAGTTCCCCCAGGATCGTCGGCACCAGTTCGGCAACGGTCGGGTGAATGTGCATGGTCTGCCGCAGGGCCGTGGCCGTTGTTCCGGCCTGGATGGCGTCGAGCAGGACATGCACCACCTCATCCCCGCCGACGCCGAAGATCGTGGCGCCCAGGATGGCATCGGTATTGGCATCCACAACCACTTTCATGAAGCCGGTCGTCTCGCCCTTTTCCGTGGCCCGCGACACGCGCGTCATCGGGCGCTTGCCCACCAGCACGGCGTGCCCCGCCGCCTGGGCGTCCGCCACGCTCATGCCCGCGCGGCCCATGGGCGGGTCGGTGTAGAGTGCATAGGCAGTCTGCCTGTCCTTGGTCGAGCGCGATGCGCCACCCAGCAGATTATCGGCCACGATTTCGTAGTCGTTGTAGCTGGTGTGGGTAAAGGCCCCACGGCCGTTGCATTCGCCCAGCGCCCAGACGCCTTCCACATCCGTCTCGAGCCGCGGATTGGTGACGATGTAGCCGTGCTTGTCCGTCGAGATGCCGGTCGCCTCAAGCCCAAGATCGTCCGTATTCGGCACCCGTCCCACCGCCACCAGCAGGTGTGTGCCGGCGATCATTTCGCCGCTCTTCAGCGTCACGCCCACGCCCTCATCGGTCTTGGCGACAGAGGCCGCCTCGGTGCCCAGCCGGAACACCACGCCCTCGCCGGCCAGAAGCTCCGTCACCACCTCCGAAGCGTCCTCGTCCTCGCGCTTGAGCAGGCGGTCCCCATGCTCGATCACGGTCACCGCGCTGCCGAAGCGGCGAAACATCTGCGCGAACTCCAGCGCAATGTAGCCGCCGCCCAGGATGATGAGATGATCGGGCGCCTGATCGAGCTCCAGGATGGAACTGTTGGTCAGGGGCGTGATCTGATCGAGACCGGGCAGGTCCGGGATGCGGGCGCGCCCGCCGACATTGATGAAGATTTTTGGCGCCGTCAGCCGCCGCTCGCCCACCGCGATCTCGTGGTCGGAGACGAACCGCGCATGGCCGAACAAGAGATCGACGCCATCGGTCCCTTCGAGCCAGGATTTGAGGCCATCGCGCGATGCCTCGACGATGTGATCCTTGCGCACGCGAACGCGCCGCATGTCGACCGAGACCAGGCCATCCACCGACACGCCATAATCGTCCGCCCTACGCGCCATGTGCGCCACATGGGCACTGGCCACCATCGCCTTGGTGGGCGTACAGCCGGTGTTCACGCAGGTGCCGCCAAGCAGATGGCGTTCGATCAGCACCACCTTCTGCCCGGCCCCTGCGAGGCGTGCGGCAAGCGCGGGACCCGCCTGGCCCCCGCCGATGATGATGGCGTCGAAGGTCTCGATCATGCGGCTCAACTCCCCGGTCTTGGTGCTTCCCCTGAACGAACGTCAGCGCGGCCATGGCGTTGCCTTCCGTGGCACGGGAGAGGGTCAAGCACAGCGCGCGGCGACGCAACACGGGAAGGTGCCTCACCGTCTATCGGCGGCACCCTCGCAGTTTGGGGCTGCGCTGAGCGTCGCCTCTTCGCCCGGTTCCTGGCCAAGGTCCATGCAGACCTCGTCCGTGCACAGGCGCCACCCGCCGCCGGTTGCCCCGGAAGCCGCGAGCCGCACCGAGGGGAGGGGCGGAAGATGGGGGGAGTAGGTCCAGCCGCCATCCACCCAGCGGGCATCCGGGGGCAGGTCGATGCCCGCCCCGGACCCTTCCACTGTCGCCGAAACCAGCTGCAGCGCGCGCTCCTCGACCTGCCAGTGCTCCTCCCAGCGTGTGTGCTCCACCGAATGGGTCCAACTCAGGCTGAAGGAGGAGACGGCAAGGGCGGTGACGCCGGCGGCGCTGGCGATGCAGAGCATCAGCCCGCCACCGCCGCCGTCTGCCGCCGGTTGCGCCACCAGTGCTGGCCGATGAAGAGGATCGCGAGCAGGTAGCCCACCTCATCGGTCCATGGCAGCGCCAGCACTAGCAGGATGCCGATGGCGAACGCCGCTATCCGCTCGACCACGGCGGCGCGAGCGAAGAGGAAGCCGACCACGGCCACGCCCCACAGTCCGATCGCCAGCACCGTCTTGAAGACGATATAGACGACCTCCACCGGATACCCGAACTGGGCGGCCATGGCGCCGCCATCCTGCAGCATCAGCGAGGGCGTGTAGACCGCCATGAACGGAACGATGAAGCCTGCCGCGGCGAGCTTGGTGGCCTGCAGCGAGATCTTCAGGCCGGACGTCTTGGCCATGGGCGCCGCGGCAAAGCAGGCCAGGGCCACCGGTGGCGTCAGGTCGGCCATGATGCCGAAGTAGAACACGAACATGTGGCTCACCAGCAGCGGCACGCCCAGTTCCAGCAGCGCGGGCCCGGCGAGCGACGAGGTGATGATGTAGTTGGGGATGGTCGGAATGCCCATGCCGAGCACGAGGCAGGTGATCATCGTCAGGACCAGCGAGAGGAACAGGTTGTTCTCTCCGATGGCGATCACGGCGCCGATGAAGGTGGAGGCAATCCCGGTGAGCGTGAGCGTGCCGATGACGATCCCGACGATTGCGCAGGCGATGCCGACCGGCAGCGCGTTGCGGGCGCCCTCGGCGAGCGAATCCCGCACGATGCCAAGCGTTTCCCGCCCCCCGCGAACGAAGATGCAGGCCACCACCAGCGCGGCGATGACCATAACGAGGAGGTTGACGCCGAACTGCAGGAAGGCGGCCGATGCCAGCCCAAGGGCAATCCAGAAGACGAACCGGAAGATGCGTGGTCCGATGGCTGCCGAGAGCGGCATGCCCAGGATCAGCACCACAACCAGCGCCAGCCCCATGGTGCCCGCAAAGATCGGCGTGTAGCCGGCAAACAGCAGATACACCAGCGCGGCCAGGGGCAGCACGAGTGGCCAGTGTTCGCGTACGGCGGCCCAGGGGTTGGGCAGTTCGTCCTTGCTGAGCCCGCTCAGCCCGGCCTTGCCGGCCTCCAGGTGCACCACCCAGAAGCACGTGCCGAAATAGAGGATGGCGGGAATGATGGCCGCGACGACGATGGCGCTATAGGGCACGTCCAGCGTCTCGGCCATGATGAAGGCCACGGCGCCCATGATGGGCGGCATGATCTGGCCGCCCATGGAGGACGTGGCCTCGACGCCGCCGGCGAAAGCCGCCCGGAAGCCGAAGCGCTTCATCAGGGGGATCGTGAACTGGCCGCTCGCGACCACGTTGGCGACACCCGACCCCGAAATGGTCCCCATCAGGGCGGAGGAAAGCGTGCAGACCTGCGCCGGTCCCCCGCGCCAGCCGCCGACCAGCCCGAGGGCAAAGTCGTTGAAGAGCGCCAGCATTCCGGCGCGCTCGAGAAATGCGGCGAAGACGACAAAGATGAAGATATAGGCGGCCGAGACATAGATCGGCGTCCCGTAGATGCCCTCGGTGCCAAAGCCGAAATGCTCGATGATCTGCGCCAGGTCATAGCCGCGATGGCCGAACGTTCCGGGCAGGTACTGACCGAATAGGCAATAGAGCAGGAACAGCCCCGAGATGATCGCCAGGGGCAATCCCATGAGGCGCCGGGCTGCCTCGAAGACCAGAACGATGACCGCACCGCCGACCACCAGGTCCATGGGCGTGAGAAAGCTGGAGCGGCGCAGGATGTCGGCATAGAACACCCAGTTATAGACGCCTGTGAGAAAGCCGATGATGCCCAGCGCCCAGAAGAAAAAGCGACCGGTCAACGTCTTGGCGACGAGGTTGCCGACCAGCCCGTAGCCCAGCAGCAGCAGGAAGCCCACATGCATGGCGCGGACGACCTGGCTCGGCAAAGTCCCATAGGCCGCCGTCCACAGCTGGAACAGCGCGAAGGCGATTGCGATGCAAAAGGCCACGCGACCCATGAGGCCGGTGCCAAAGCCCGGAGGCAGTCCTTCTACCGCTTCTTCGGCAGTTTGCGGCGCCATGGCCGCCGTCGTTGCTGACGTCATCGAGTTTCCTCCCAGAACTCTTGGAATAGCCCGGAGGGAGACCCTCCGGGCATCGGTCGGGCCTTAGAGCAGCCCGGCTTCCTTGTAGTAGCGCTCGGCGCCCGGATGCAGCGGGATCGTCAGCCCTTCGGTGGCCTTGGCCGGGTCGATCGCGCCGGCAGCGGAGTGGGCCGACTTCAGGCGGTCGAGGTTCTCGAACAGCAGCTTGGTCATCTGGTAGGCGGTCTCGTCGCTGACGCCCGCGCGGGTAACCAGGATGTTGCCGATCGCTGCGGTCGGCACGTCCTCGTCCTGCCCGTCATAGGTGCCCGCGGGGATCACGGCCGGCACATAGGGCGCACCGATCTTGTTCACCACATCGGCCGGAATGGCCACGAGGTTGATGTCCATGGTGGCCGACAGGTCCTTGATGAAGGCCACGCCCAGGCCGGACGACTGCAGCGTCGAGTCGAGCTGCCGGTTCTTCATCAACTCGGCCGATTCCGCATAGGGCAGGTACTCGAGCTTGCCGAGGTCGTCATAGCTCATGTCCGAGGCCGCGAAGATGGCCCGCGCATTGAGCTCCGTGCCCGACGCCGGAGCGCCGACCGACATGGACTTGCCCTTGAGGTCGGCGAAGGACTCGATGCCGGATTCCCCGCTGGCAACCACCTGCACGTAGTTGGGGTAGATGGCGGCGATGGCGCGCAGTTCTGTCAGCGGGGCCGGGAAACCGGCTTCCTCTACGCCTTCCCAGCCGGCCTTCACGGAATCGCCAAGGGCAAAGGCCAGTTCACCCTTTTCCTGCTGCAGCAGGTTCAGGTTTTCGACGGACGCCTTGGTGGCCTGGACCTGGGTGCGGGCGCCCTCGATGTTCTCGGCATAGATTTCCGAGAGGGCTACACCGAGCGGGTAGTAGACGCCCGAGGTGCCGCCGGTGAGGATGTTGATGTACTCCTGCGATTGTGCCGGAGCGGCACTGGCGATCAGAGCCACCCCCATCAATAGGCCGGCGATGGGACGTGTGGGAACAAACGACATGCTTTTTCCTCCCTGTGCATGTTGATCCGGAACGCGACCGAGATCGCGCACAACACCTAAGTTGCAAGCGCCATGCCACGAGCGAGATATAGCATTATCAAGGGCTTAGAGCTTCGGGCGGAATCAGTTCCGGCGGATGAGCGCCAAAGCCGCTGGACCTGTGGCGGAAATCCGCCCGCTATTGGGCGTGATCGCGCAACCCGTAGCGGACGATCTTCTCGTTGAGGGTCCGGCGCGCGATGCCGAGCTTTTCGGCCGCCTCGGCGGATACCCCGTTGGCGTCCCGCAGGGCGTCCAGGATCAATCCGGCCTCGAACCGCGCCACCAGTTCGGGCAGGGTGCTGCTGCCGTCCGGGGCGGTTGGCGCGGCCGATCCAGCCCCCAGCCCCAGAACCCGCCGCTCCGCTGCCGCTTTGAGCTCCCGCACATTGCCCGGCCAATTCTGCTCGCGATACTGCGCCAGTTCCACCGCATCGAGATGGGGGTGCGGCAGGCCGAAGCGGTGCGCCGCGGCCAAGGCGAAGCGGGTGAACAGCATTTCGATGTCCTCCTTGCGCGCGCGGAGGGGCGGGATTTGCAGGTCGACGGTCGCGAGCCGAAAATAGAGGTCGGACCGGAAGCGCCCGGCGGCGGCTTCCTCCCGCAGGTCCACCTTGCTGGCCGCGATGAACCGCACGTCGATCGGCCGCACGACGTTGGTCCCCAGCGGCTCCACCGTTCGCTCCTGGATCGCCCGAAGCACCTTGGCCTGCAGCGCCAACGGCATGGATTCGATCTCGTCGAGAAAAACGGTGCCGCCTCGCCCGTGCTCGAGCCGCCCGATCCGTTCGCCCGCCGCCCCGGTGAAGGCACCCTTGGCGTGCCCGAACAATTCGCTCTCGAACACCGTTTCGGGAATGGCAGCGCAGTTGATGGCCACGAAATGTCCCTGCGATCGGGCCCCGAAATCGTGCAGCGCCCGCGCCACGACTTCCTTGCCGGTTCCCGTTTCGCCGGTGATCAGCACGTCCACGTCGATGTCGGCCAGGTGCAACACCGAGCGCCGCAGCTGCGCGATCGCCAGGGACTGCCCGACCAGCCGGTCCTCCATGGTGGCGGCGCCATCGCCGCGCCGGAGCCGCTTCAGTTCCTGCAGCGCCCGCCGCTGGGCCACCGCCCGGTCGAGCACTGCCACGAGATGGTCCGCATCATAGGGCTTCTGCAGGAAATCATGCGCGCCCTGCCGCATCGCATCGACGGCCAGCGCAACATCGCCATGCCCCGTCAACAGGACCACCGGCAGGTCCGCGTCCACTTGCCGAAAGTGCCGCAGCACCTCGAGCCCCGAAACGACCGGCATGCGCACATCGGTGACGATACAATCGACTTCTGCCGGATCGACGGCGTCCAGCGCCCGGCATGGGTCGGTGAAGGTCGCGATGGTGAACCCGGAAACGCCCAGCCAATCCTCGGCGGCCTGGCACAATTCCGGCTCGTCGTCGACAAAGACGATGACGCCGCGCGTCATGCCGGCACCGCCACGGCCGGTGTGGCCCGGGTCTCGAAGACACCCAGGCTCACCTGTGCCACCGTGCCCCCGCCGGCCCTCGGCGAAAACTCCAGCGTGCCGCCGAATTCCTCAAGCAGCATCCGCGTAATGGAGAGTCCAAGGCCAAGGCTCTCGCCGGAATTTTTCGTGGTGAAGAACGGCTCGAACAGCCGCTCCCGCACCGCCTCCGACATGCCCGTGCCGCTATCGGCAATCTCGATCTGCAAGTGATCGTCCTTGTTCCTCGCCGTGACCACGATCGCCCCATCCGCCATGCCGGTTGTGGCCTCGACCGCATTGAGCAGCAGATTGATGAACACCTGTTCGAGCCGGACAGCGTTTCCCTTGGCCCGGGCCAGGGCAGGGGAGACATCGATCGTCAAGGCTATGCCCCGGTCCCGCGCCTGTGGCGTCACGATTTCGACGGCAGCCTCCAGCACCGCCGCAACATTGACCGCCTCGGCCGGCCCCGGCTCCCGGCGGCCCGAGAAGTTGCGCAGGTGCTTGACCGTGCGCTGCATGCGCTTGAGCAGGTTCCGGGCCGAAGCCAGCGTCCGGCGCACCTCCGCCTTTGCGTCTCTCTCCGCATGGAGGTCGGCGGCAGCCAGCGTGTTGTCCAGCGCTGAAAGCGGCTGGCTCACCTCGTGCACGATGGCCGCGGACATGCGGCCCAGCGCCGCCAGCTTGGCCGCATGGACGAGGCTCTCTTGCGTATCGCGCAATTCGGCCTCCGCCCGGCGTCGTTCCTCCACCTCATGCGCCAGCGCCCGCGTCCGCTCCGCCACGCGCTGCTCCAGCACCGCGTTCTGCTCGAGCCGCATCCGGGTGATCTGCCGCCTTTGCCGATAAAGGGCAAAAAGGGCAAAAAGCATCAGCGTCAGCAACGCCGCCACCCCGCCGGTCAGCGAGGCGACGCGCTCCACCGGTTCGAGCGGAATGGCCGAGAGCAACTGCCAGCCCTCGGGATCGAGGAGACGGCTGTCGAGCAGATAAACCTGCCCCTCATATGCCAACCGCGTCCCATCGGCGATTCTTGTGGGCAAACCCAGCGGAAGCGCCGCAGCCAGGTCGATGCCGTCATACCGGCGTTCCTGCCCGAGCCTGTCGAGCGTCTCTGCGCCGAGCGGACGCAGCGGCCGGTACATCCAGCGCGGATCCCCCGCAAGGAAGATGATGCCGTCGCTGTCGGCAAGCCCGCTGAGTTCTCCAGCCTCGGCCCAGGTTGAGGCCAGGGGAGACATGTCGACCTTGGCCACCGCCACGCCGATCGTGCGCCCACTGGCGACAATCCGGCTCGAGAGGAAATAGCCCGGTTTCCCCGTGGTGACGCCCACGGCATAGAACCGACCGCTCCCATCCTCCATCGCCTGTTGAAAATAGGGCCGGAAGCCATAGGAATGGCCCACGAAACTTCCCGGCTCGTTCCAGTTGCTCGCCGCCAGCGTCAGCCCGTCCGTGTTGAGGACGTAGAGTTCGTCCGCGCCCGACATGCCGCGCACGGCCTGCAGATAGGTGTTGGCATGCAACGCCGTTTCGCCCGCAGCCTCCTCTTCGAGCAGCCGCACGATGCGCTCGTCCTTGCCGATCACGCCGGGAAGATAGCGAAACCGCTCGATCTCGCTTTCGACCGAGCGCTGGCTGATCGTCAGCCGATCCTGCACCTGCCGCTCGGCCTCGGCCATCAGCCGCAAGGTCGACGCGTGCCAGGTGGCCGCCGCCACGGCGAACACCGTGAGCACTGCCGCCAGCGCGAGCACCACATGGTGCCGTCTGACCTTTGCCATGTCCGTTCCTCCACCAGCCTCTTTCGGGCTGTCGTAAAAACTCTGTCGCACTCGCTGCCGCGATGCAATCGCAACCATCGTCTGGCGTGGCCACAGAGGACGTGTCGGCTAAGACGGTCCGAGGCTTCCTTATGTCGTGGGATGAGCGCGAGCCAAGGCTGGAATTGCCTGCCGGGGGCACCAATATTCAGTGCGAACGAGCCCGGAGCCACTCATGAGCAATATCGTCTGCACCGCCTGCGGGGCCACCAACCGCATTCCTGAAGGCCGCGATGCGCTGTCCGGCAAGTGCGGAAAGTGCGGTGCCGCGCTCTTCCCCGTAACCGTGCCCGACGTCACGACACCGGTTTTCGACAAGCAGGTTGCGCGCTCCAGCATCCCCGTCGTGGTCGACGTCTGGGCGCCCTGGTGTGGCCCGTGCCGTGTCATGGGTCCCGAATTCGCCAAGACCGCTCAGTCGATGCAGCCGGACCTTCGCTTCCTCAAGCTCAACTCCGACGAGCAGCAGCAGGTCGCGTCCCGGCTTGGCATTCGCGGCATCCCCACAATGCTTTTGTTCAAGGATGGCAAGGAGGTGGGGCGGGTCTCCGGCGCAATGCCGGCGCCCCAGATACAGTCGTGGATCGAAGACCAGCTGCGGCGCTGATCGTCGGCTAGAGGCGACGCGCCACCTCTTCGAGCTGCGTGGTGCAAAGCCCCCAGCCTTCGTGGAAGCCCATCTTCTCGTGCGCCTGCTTGTCCTCTTCCGTCCAGTGGCGGGCAAGGGCGGTGTATCGTGTGCGCCCGTTCTCCGGCACGAAGGTCAGGATGCAGGTGAAGAAGGGCTTTTCCGATGGCGCCCAGTCACCGACATAGGCGTCGGTGAACACCAGCTTGCGGTTGGGGATCACGTCCAGGTACTGACCCCGATTGGGGTATTCGGTGCCGGTTTCATCCGCCATGACGACTGTGCAGGCGCCCCCGGGCCGCACGTCCAGCGTGGCGCGCGGCGTTGACCAGGGTTTCGGAGCGAACCACTGGACCAGCAAGTCCGGGATGGTCCAGCAGCGGTAGAGCGCTTCGGGTGAAGCATCGATCAGGCGGGTGAGAACGAGGTCGCGGGCTGTCTCGGAAGGTATGGCGGCGTCTGGCATGTTCGGGCTCCCTGAATGTGCAGTCACCAGGACGACGAAAGCCCCGAGGCCGCTTCGACATCCCCGGTGCGGTTTTTCTCCCTCAGGCCGCCGACGGCTTCAAAGATCTCAGTGCCGGCCGCAGGTGCCCGTCATGCGCCTCGAGCGCCCGCCGCGCCTCGTTCGGCGCCAGCCCGCTCACGGCAATAAGAACCGCCAGCTTCACCGAACCACCGCTCTGCTCGAGAGCCTCTCCGGCCACTGCCGCGTCGACGCCGGCTATCGCGCACACCATGCCGCGGGCCCGTTCGCGCAGCTTGTCATTGTCGGCAACGACATTGATCATATAGCCATCATGCACATGACCCAGGCGGATCGCCATCAGCGTCGACATTGTATTGAGGGCAATCTTCTGAGCCGTTCCGGCACCCATTCGCGTCGATCCGGCGATAACCTCCGCCGGCGTCCGCAGGTGGACCGCAACGTCCACCATCCCGAAGAGCCGGGCACCGGCATTGTTCGCGATGCCGATCGTTCTGGCGCCGTGGCCGCGCGCGGCCTCGGCCGCCGCCAGCGGAAAGGGCGTCTGCCCACTGGCCGTCACGGCGATAAGGCAATCCCGCTGAGACGGGACCAAAGCCTCTATCGCGGCCTTGGCCGCCCCGCCATCGTCCTCGGGGCCGCCCCGCATGTCGCTCAGGGCCGCCATGCCGCCCGCCAGCACGACTTCGATCTGCGATCGGTCGATACCATAGGTGCCCGGCAATTCGAGCGCGTCGGCCAGCGCCATCAGTCCCGAACTTCCGGCCGCCGCGTAGATCAGCCTGCCGCCTTGGCGAACGGTTTGGGCCATCAAGTCCGCCGCAGCTGCGATCGCAGCACCGGCCTCACCCACGCAACCGGCGGCCTCGGCCTGGCCAGCAGCCAGAAGGGCGACGATGTCACTATCGCTCCTCAGGTCGAGCGCATGGGCCTGCGAATGAGCCGATTCTGTTTGCTGTGCCGGCATGGCCTCGTCCAAGGTCGCGTCTGCAATGCCAAAGCCATACCACTTCTCGTTTTTCGATCAACCCGCGCAGCGGCGCCGGAGGGCCAGAGGCGCCGATCGGTCAAAAAGCGCAAGTGGTACGCTTGCCGGTAGTGCAATGGTATCTTATTGGTATTAAAGAGGCACGGGATTGATATGGAAGGAAAGGCTGTGACGGACTTCGGGGGCAACATCTTTGCCGGTGGTCCGGTTATCCTTCCACCGGGCGGACCGCTCTATCTGCAGCTCAAGCGGTGGATCGTCGAATCCATCAGTCGCGGCCTCATAAACCCAGGCGACGCGCTGCCTTCCGAGCGCGACCTGGCGTTGCGCGCAGAGGTTTCCCGGGTAACGGTTCGTAAGGCCGTGCAGCAATTGGTGCAGGACGGTGTCCTCGTGCAACGGCACGGCTCCGGCACCTTCGTTGCCCCGCCCGCCCAGCGCGTCGAACAATCGCTGTCGCAACTGACCTCCTTCACCGAGGACATGGCCCGCCGCGGCATGGCCGTGCGGGCTGAGTGGCTTGAGCGGGGGCTCTACATCCCATCGCCGGAGGAAACCGTGGTTCTGGGGCTGGGATCGGGAGAAAAGGTCGCCCGCATCAATCGCTTGCGCCTGACGGGCGACACGCCGCTGGCGATCGAGCGCGCCAGTCTGGCTGCGACAATTCTCCCCGATCCTCTCGCCATCAAGGATTCGCTCTATAAACACCTGGACAAGACCGGGAACCGGCCGGTGCGCGCCATCCAGCGTATTCGCGCCGCCAATCTGGGTGAAGAGGACGCGCTTCGCCTGCAGGTCCCGGTCGGCTCGGCCGGTCTCAGCATCGAGCGCACATCCTACCTCGCCTCCGGGCGGGTGATCGAATACACGCGCTCCATCTACCGGGGCGATACCTATGACTTTGTCGCCGAACTTCGGCTCGGCGACGGATCAACCAAAGGAGCTGCCTGATGACCCAGACCACGCACATGCGCCGCGAGGTGGAGGAAATCCCGCAGGTCGTGGCCGGTTTCCTCGACGCCTCGGCTCCCGTGCTCGACGCTGCGGCCGCGCGCCTGCGCGAGATTGATCCGGCCGTTATCGTCACCGTTGCACGCGGCTCGTCCGATCACGCATCGACGTACCTCAAATACGCCATCGAGCTGACGCTGGGCGTACCCGTGGCCTCCGTGGGCCCCTCCATCGCTTCGATCTACAACAAGCAGCTCAAGCTCCGCTCGGCCGCCGCGATCGCCATTTCGCAGTCCGGCAAGAGCCCCGATATCGTGGGCATGGCCCAGTCGGCCAGACGCAGCGGCGCAACGACGATTGCCATCACCAACACCGCAGGGTCCCCGCTCGCCGAAGCCTCCGATTTCACCATCGATCTGCACGCCGGGGTCGAGCAGAGCGTGGCGGCGACCAAGACCTTCGTCACCTCCGTGGTGGCCGGCCTGGCGCTCCTGGCGCGCTGGAGCCAGGATGCCGCCTTGCAGCGTGCCATCGGCGAACTCCCCGAGTCCCTCTCCAGGGCCGTCGCCTGCGACTGGTCCGAGATGATCGGGGCCTTGGACGGCCAGGATGCCCTCTACGTCCTCGGCCGTGGCCCGGGCTATGCCATCGCCAACGAAGCCGCGCTGAAGTTCAAGGAAACCTGCGGCATCCAGGGCGAGTCCTATAGCGCCGCCGAAGTGATGCACGGCCCCGTGTCCATCGTGACAGCCGGCTACCCGGTCCTCGGCCTGGCGGCGCGCGACGCAGCCGAGGGTTCGGTGGCTGATATGGCCCACAAGCTCGCGGGGCAGGGCGCCCGAGCCTTCCTCACGAGCGATCGGCCCGGGCCTGCGACCCGATTGCCGTTTGCGGCCACGGGGCATCCGCTCACCGACCCGCTGGCGCTGATTGTGTCCTTCTATCGTTTCGTCGAGGCGCTGGCGCTGCATCGCGGCCTCAATCCGGATGCGCCGCCCATGCTCAAGAAGGTCACCGAAACCGTATGAGCGACCTCAAGGCGATCGAGGGCGCCCGCATCTTCGACGGCCACCGATGGTACGACGAGGCCGCGCTCCTCGTCGAACTCGGCTATGTCAGCGGGGTTGTGAGCGTCGATGACGTGCCTGCCAATGCCGAACGCATCGCGGCCAAGGGTGCCATGCTGGTGCCGGGCTTCATCGATCTGCAGGTCAATGGCGGCGGTGGCGTCCTTTTCAACAACGACCCGTCGCTGCAGTCCATCCAGACGATCTGCGCCGCCCATACCCAGTTTGGCACCACTGCCCTCCTGCCGACCCTGATCACCGATACGGCCGCGGTGAATGAAGCCGCCATAGAAGCCGGCCGCGCTGCGACCGAGACGCGCGTCCCGGGCTTCCTCGGTCTTCACCTCGAAGGCCCCCACCTGGCGCTTTCCCGTAAGGGAACCCACGACCCGGGGCTCATCAGGCCGATGGACGACACTGACCTGTCCCGCATCGTCGGCGCCGCCAGCCTGCTCCCGAATCTGCTGTGCACCGTGGCCGCCGAAACCGTCACCCCGCAGCAGGTTGCGGCCCTTGCCGGCGCCGGCGCGATCGTGAGCCTCGGACACTCCGACGCAAGCTACGACCTGGCTGAAGCGGCCTTCGATGCCGGCGCCACGATGGTCACGCATCTCTTCAACGCCATGAGCCAGATGGGCAATCGCGAGCCGGGTCTCGTGGGCGCAGTGCTCGACCGGGGGGAGATCTTCGCCGGCCTTATTGCCGACGGCATTCATGTTCATCCGGCCAGCATCGGCGTCGCCCTACGCGCCAAGCGCCCGCCCGGCCGCATATTCCTTGTCACCGACGCCATGTCGCAAACCGGCACGGACCTCCGGACCCTGACGCTCAACGGCCGCACCATCACCCGGGCCGACGGCGCCCTGCGCCTCGCCGACGGCACACTGGCCGGAGCCGATCTCGACATGATCGACGCCGTCAACTTCGTCGCTGACCGGATCGGTCTGCCCTTCGAGGAAGCCCTGCGTATGGCTTCCCTCTACCCGGCCATGGCGATGAAGATAGACGACGTCTACGGCCACCTCGCATCAGGGGCTATGGCCAATTTCGTCCTCCTCGATGACCAGCGCCGGGTCTGCTCCACCTGGATCGGCGGCGAAAAGGTCTGGTCCGCCTGATCAGCCGCGGCCGATATAGGGCATCGTCGTGGCCATCACGGTCATGAACTGCACATTGGCGCTGAGCGGCAGCCCGGCCATGTAGAGAATCGCGTCCACCACATGGCGCACGTCGAAGGTTGGCTCCGGCATCATCGTGCCATTGGCCTGCAGGGAGCCGCTGTTCATCGCGCCGGTCATGTCGGTCGCCGCATTGCCGATATCGATCTGCCCGCAGGCAATGTTGAACGGGCGGCCGTCGAGCGAAATCGCCTTGGTGAGCCCGGTGATGGCGTGCTTGGACGTTGTGTAGCTGGCAGCGTGCGGCCGGGGCACGTAGGCCGAGATCGACCCGTTGTTGATGATGCGCCCACCCTGGGGCGACTGGTCCCGCATCAGTCGGAACGCTTCGCGCGCTACGTAGAAGGCACCATTGAGGTTGGTGTCCATCATGACGCGCCAGGTGTCGACGCTGATGTCCCCGAACGGCGTGGCCGGCGCAAAGCGGCCGGCATTGTTGAAGACCAGATCCAGCCGCCCCGTTTCGCTTCGCAACTGCCGAAAGAGCGCGGCGACGGCATCAGTATCGGTCACATCGCACACGACGCCATGAAGGTCATGCTCCCGCGTCATCGACTCGACAAGTTCGGCTCGGCGCCCGCAGACGACGACCGACCAGCCGGCCTGCCGCAACCCGATGGCCGACGCTTTCCCGATGCCCGAAGTGCCCCCGGTCACCAGCGCCACTTTCCGCTCGCTCATCCCATTCTCCACATTTCTGCCCCAGGCTCGACAGGACTTGGACACCGTGTGTCGCCCCGTCCCGCGAGCATACACCGCCGCAAAACGCCCGCGAATCCGGCCGTTTTAACGGCTCGGTCACAAGTCTTAACAGAGCGTTTCCAAATCTGTGCTGAATCTGCAACATCCAATCCGCAACCAGATTGTGGCAGCCCCAAAACCCCCACTGCGTGATTGCACCCGCGACTTCGATGCGTAGAGTGGGTCTTGCGAATCCATGCATGGGATCGTTTGTCGGTCGCAGCGCGACGGCAACACACTGCACCACGAATAGTGTGGTCGCGTTTCGACAAACCGCTGGGTAACCGGCACAAGAAATGACTGACTTTGGAGGTCAATTAATGAAACTCAAGAGCCTTATCCTCGGTTCTGTTGCCGCCGCTGGTCTCTCGACCGCTGGCTACGCTGCCGACCTGGGCGTCCTCACCTCGCTGGACGTCTGCGACGCTCTCGGCCTTTCCGGCCTGACCATCTCGTCCGACACCAACTGCCTGCAGATCTCGGGCGAAGTGAAGTACGAATTCAAGTGGGGCGACTATCGTGGCACCACGGCCGCCGGTGAGAATACCGCATATGTCGGTCAGGTGCCGGTTCGTGGCGTCAACGCCAACGTTGACACCATCCGTTCGAGCGATGACTTCCCGATCGTTGGTGATTCGGAACTCGACTACGAAAGCAAGGTTGAGGCCTGGCTGAAGTTTGTCGGCACTGCCGACAGCGATTTCGGTCCTGCCAAGGCAACCCTTAAGCTGAAGTCGATTGATCAGCGTCGCTACACGAACGAAGGTGATACTGCTGCTGGCGGTGCTGTCTCTCTTGTTGATGACCAGTACTTCGACATCGACGAAGCCTACGTCTCCATCGGCGATTCGACCGTGATCATGGCTGGTAAGAAGAGCTCGATCGCCAACTTCGGCGACAGCCAGCCCTTCAATTACCTGACGACCTTTGGTTACGACAAGGTTGATACTGGCGTTCTGTTCCAGAACGACGAAGATGAAGATTTCACCGGCAAGCACTCGATCCAGATCACCTCTGACCTCGGCAACGGTGTGAACGTATCGGCTGGCCTTGAGAATTTGGCTGGCACGGGCGGGACCACCGGTGCCGCTGGTGCCGGTACTCTGGTTGGCGTTGTTTCCTACACGGGTGAAAGCCTGACGGCTCACATCACTGGCCTTGCCATCGGCGTTCTGGACGGTGAAGTGGATGCCTGGGGCGTTCACGCTGGTGCAACCGGCACGTTTGACATGTTCAAGATCCGCGCTGCTGTCGGCTATGCTGATTGGGCTGCCGGTAACTACCGCGGCGTTGGCGAGAGCAATGAACTTCACGCTCTCATCAGCGGCGAAGCTGCGTTCGACATGTTCAAGGTTGCTTTGACGGGTGAATATACCCGCAACGAAGATGAGGCCACCGGCTTCGTCGACGATGGCTACGGTGTCGGCGGCTCCATTGGAGTCAACGTCACTGAAGGTGTCGAGATCAACCTTGGTGCGCGCTACTTCTCGGCCAACTTCGATACCCTCGCGGCTCCGCTCGATGACCAGAGCATGACGCAGGTTGCGGCCCGCATCATCGCTTCGCTCACTGAGACCATCAAGGTCACCGGCGAAGTCGGTGCTTACTTCAACGACGGCGACTATCCGGTCACCGACGGCCTGTACTACGGCGCTGCCGAACTGGCTTGGGCTCCGGGTGGCAACTTCACCTCTTCCGTCAAGGGCGAGCTGAACAGCGAAGGCGCATACCGCATGACCTTCAAGGCCGCCAAGGCCTTCCAGTAAGCCTCGGCTTACCTTCGATCTCGGAAAGGCCCGGCTCTGCCGGGCCTTTCTGTTTCTGGAGCTCGGCGATCTGCAGGCGCCGAGTTGGCAGATGCCTTTGTGGGCGTCGGGGTGCATCAACCGCGAGGCGTCGCCAGCCAGGGCCCGGCCATGGTGCCGGTCCGCATCTTCCGGTGACTCTGCAAATCATCTACGGTCGCGCCAGAAGCGGGCAGCAATCAGGATTCGCAATGACCAGGGACATCCTCAACTGGATGGTGCCATCAGTTCTCGTATTGATGGGAAGTGCGACCGCGGTCGGAGCACCTCCCGTCGTTTCCGAACCCGCGCCGGAACAAGGCGCGACACCGGTTTGGCAGGCGCATAGGGCTTTCCCGGCCCCGGCCGCACCTGATTCCCCGTATCAACAGCCGCTGGCAAGGCCTTCCACTGACTCGGTTTTCGTCGCGCAAGCGCAATCCTCCATTGTCACCCTCCCGGCGCCACGGGTCATGGATTACTGGGTCAGCGCCACCCGCCAGCCGAGCGGCGTGATCGTCTTTGATGGCTATGCTCCCGACGAGAAAACCCGCGACGCGCTCGATGCCCGCGACGCCGTGGACGTGAACTGGCTGAAACTCGGTTCAGGCGCTCCGGCCGAATATGCCGATGGCGTCGATTTCGGTCTGCGCCTGCTGTCGCGCCTGTCGGAGGGACGGTTCACCCTGCGCGGCAACGTGCTGACGCTGTCCGGTGTCGCCGCCGATGCCAAGGCATATGAGGAGCTTCAGAAAAGTATCGCCGACGGTGCTCCAGCCCGCCTCGTCGTGGCCATGGCTGACATAAAGGCACCGGCCGCGGCCGCTTATGAGTTCGTCGCCAGCAAGAGCAGCGACGGCAATGTTGTCTTCAGCGGCGCGCTCCCCGGTCCAACGCTGGAGCGGGACCTGCTGGCCGCTGCTGGAGCGGACACTGTGTCCACCATCGCCTATGCGTCCGGCGAGCCGACAAATTTCGGCCAGTCGGCCGAGCAGGCCGTGGGCATGCTGTCTCACCTCGCAGCGGGTGAAGTGGCTTTCCGGAACGGCGCCTGGACGATTTCAGGAGCCCCGGCTTCCGAGGAAGACAAGCGGGCGCTAGAGACCGAGTTCGGCGTACGAGGTCTCGCCCAGGCCGGTTGGCAACTGGCTCTCCAGCCGGTGGAAAGCCCGGTGGTAGCGGCGCCGGCACCCTATACCTTCGCCGCCACGCGTGCCGAAGACGGAATCATAACCTTCACCGGTAACGTTCCGGCGGCGGCCACCCAGCGTTTCCTCGAGACGCGGGGCGGGTCAGGCGCTGTGGACGAGACCACCGTCGTGCTCGATGCGCCGCCCGAATTTGCCCGGCACCTGCTCGAAGCGATGGACCTTCTGACGCTGATCGACACAGGAACCGTGAGCTTCGATGGCCAGAACTGGTCGGCTTCAGGGCAGGGGGGCGAGGCCTATTCCGAAGCTGCCGTCGCCGAGGCGCTGGGCGGTAACGCCGCCGATTGGTCGGTTTCCCTCGCCGCACCGGCCGTTGCCCGGCCACCCGCGCAGCTCCCCGTCAGCGCCCCGGATGCTGTCGTCGCTGAAGACCCGCCGGCTCCGCCTGAAGCGGCTCCGGTCGACAGCGACGCAGGCCAGGAGGAGGCTTCCCCGCCCGCAGGTGGTCCTGCAAAAGGCGCAGCAACTCCCGCGCCATCCGCTCCTCCCGCCGCTGAGCCGCCAAGCCCCTCAGACATCGCCAGCTGTCAGGCGGAGCTCAAGGCCCTCTCGGACCACAACGCCATCCTGTTCCAGTCCGGGGCCGCAGTCATCACCACCAGCGCACAATCGGAGCTCGACGCATTTGCGGCCGTGCTGCAGCGCTGTCCGGACACGGACATCTACGTCGAAGGCCATACCGACTCCGACGGCGATGCCCGCGCAAACCTGGCCCTTTCCGTTTCGCGCGCAGAGGCTGTGGTCAATGCTCTTGCCGAGCGCGGCGTGGCGTCCTCCCGGCTCTACGCCGTCGGTTATGGTGAGTCACAACCTGTTGCTGACAATACGACGGCAGCCGGCAAGGCGAAAAACCGGCGGATTGTCATCTCGGTGGCTGACCCGAAGGGCGAATGACGGCCTGTAGAGCAGGCTCAGGCAGCGCGGGCACGCCACCCGCCGTCCAGGCCGTCGGCAAATGCGAGGATGGCGTCGACCTCTTCGCGCTCGTCGAACAGGGCGGGACTGCCTTGTCCGGCTAGCGTGAGGGCCCGCGCATCGGGCCGGCGGCGCACCATGTCCTCAAAAGTCTCCCGCCGGAGTTGATCGCTCAGTTGTGTGCGCAGCAGCATCAGCGGCGCGCATGTCAGCGCGTCGAACAGAGGCCATTGAGCCACCAGAATGTCGTCGAAGTTGAAGCTGTCCAGCGCCTTGATCAGCCGCGCGTCGAACAGCGGCCGCGCGTGCCCCCGCTTGTCTATCCAGTGCGTCCGCAGTGCGAGGCGGTCGAGGCTGGCTTCATCATGCCCCGGATAATCGCCCGCCAGCATGCGGCGCTGGCTGGCCTGGATGGCCTTGGCACCCTTCAGCCCCTCCAGATGAGCCAGATTGTTTCGTAGCCGTACGATGCCGCGCGAGTCCGTCAAGGGGCCCGCATCGACCAGGATCGTGCCGGCGATGAGCAAGGGGTGTCGCGCTGCCAGCGCCATGGCGACCTGTCCACCATGCGATTGCCCCAGCAACACCATGCGGCCGATGCTCAAGGCGGCCAATACGTCCGCCACATCGCGGGCGTCCTGGACCGAGCTGTAGTCCTCTGCTCGGGGGCGATCATCCGCCCGGCCGCGCCCGGGAAGGTCGATCAGCACGAGTGGTCGAGGGGCTGGATCAGAATTGACCGCGGTCAGCAGCGCTGCAAAATCGCTCATGTTGCGGTGATACCCGGCAAGGCACACCAGCGGCAGTTTTTCGCCAGTGAGCGGGCCGGACACGTGCACTGCGGCCCGCGTTCTCCCGTCGCCGAGGGTTATAAGTCGAACCGGCAAGCCCGCAAATGCGGGATGATCGGGCGGAACGGAGCGCGAGCGGCGAAAAAGCGACATAGGGCGCATTATCCGGTGTTCCCGCTCCCGGGCAAGTGGTCATCGCACCGGTTCACTGCGCTTGTGACGACACGCAGTTAACCTTATGGTGCGCGTCGCCCGAGCCGCGTGTGTTCGGCAACAAACAACAACGACCGGCCACGACGGCCCAACGAGGAATATCGACGAAATGCTGCGAGGTTCGATTACGGCGCTCATGACTCCCATGCGAGATGGGTCAGTCGATGAGAAAGCCTTCGCCAGCTTTGTCGATTGGCAGATTGCGGAAGGCACGCACGGGCTCGTTCCCGTGGGCACGACCGGGGAAAGCCCCACGGTCAGCCACGAGGAGCACCGCCGTGTCGTCGAGATCTGCGTCGAGGTCGCCAACAAGCGCGTCCCCGTAATCGCTGGAGCGGGCTCCAACTCAACCGCCGAGGCGGTCGCCTTGGCCCGATTTGCGGAAGAGACCGGGGCCGACGCGGTGCTCTCGGTGGTGCCCTATTACAACCGTCCCAATCAGGAAGGGTTGTTCCAGCATTTTTCGGCCATCGCCGGGTCCATCGGCATTCCGGTGATCCTCTACTCTGTCCCGGGCAGAACGGTCGTCGATCTCACCATCGACACGATTGCACGGCTGCACGAGGCCCACTCCAACATCATCGGGGTGAAGGATGCGACGGCCGATATGGGCCGCGCCAGCCTGCAGCGCGCCAAGCTCGGTCCCGATTTCATTCTGCTCTCGGGCGAAGATATGACGGCGCTGGGCTTCAATGCGCATGGCGGCCACGGCTGCATTTCGGTCACGTCGAACGTTGCGCCTCGCCTCTGTGCGCAGATGCAGGATTTCTGCACGGCCGGCGACTACAGGAGCGCGCTCGAAATTCAGGACAAGCTCGTGCATCTGCACCGCAACCTGTTCCTTGAGCCCAACCCGACCGGCGTCAAATATGCGGGCAGCCGCCTAGGCCTGTGCCAGAACGAATTGCGACTGCCGCTGGTGCCGGTTTCCAAACCCACTCAGGACGCGCTGGACTTTGCATTGCAGCACGCAGGCCTTATCTAATTCGCATGGCCAGTAAGAACGACAAATCGAAGGCAGGGTGGATCAGCCATGGTCTGGTGGCGGAAAACCGCCGCGCGCGCTTCGACTACGAGATAACCGACACTCTGGAAGCCGGCATCGTGCTCTCGGGCACCGAGGTGAAGTCGCTGCGCCAGGGCAAGGCGCAGATCACTGAATCCTACGCCTCGCCCGAGCGCGGCGAATTGTGGCTCATCAACGCCCACATTCCCGAATATCTGCAGGGCAACCGCTTCAACCACGACGAAAAACGCCCGCGCAAGCTGCTGGTGAGCAAGAAGCAACTCGCCAAGCTCGATGCCGAGGTGTCTCGCGCCGGTAACACGATCGTGCCGCTCAAGCTTTTCTTCAATGACCAGGGCCGGGCCAAGCTTCTGGTCGGACTGGGCAAGGGCAAGAAGAACTACGACAAGCGGGCCACCAGCCGCGAGCGCGACTGGAACCGCGACAAGGCGCGCATCATGAAGGAAGGCGGCCGAGGGTAGGCCGTTCGCTCTGGTCCCCGGAGTTGAACGGCTCAGGTCTCGACAGGCGGGCGCTGGGCCGGCGGGCGCCCCACTGTCTTGGCCAGTTCCGCCACGTCCAGGAAGAAGTCGGCCTGGCGCCGCAGATCATCGGAAATCATTGGCGTCGTGGTGGTGAGGGTCGAAACGACGGTGACGCGCTTGCCCTTGCGCTGCAGCGCGGCGACGAGGGCGGTAAAATCGCCGTCACCGGAAAACAACACCATGTGGTCGTAGAACGGCGCCTGCTCCAGCGCGTCCACGGTCAGCTCGATGTCCATATTGCCTTTGACTTTCCGTCGCCCCATGGCGTCGGTGAATTCCTTCGCTGGCTTGGTGACAACCGTGTAGCCATTGTAGTCCAGCCAGTCGATCAGCGGACGGATCGAGGAGTACTCCTGGTCTTCGACCAGGGCCGTATAGTAGTTGGCACGAAGGAGGTACGCTTTGGCGCTGAACTCGCTGAGCAACTTCCGGTAGTCAATGTCTATCCCGATCGCCCGCGACGTCGCGTAGAGGTTTGCGCCGTCGATGAACAGGGCGATTTTTTCGCGAGGGTCTATGGGCACGGGACGAGGTCTCCAGAAGGGCATTTCCGCGCCCGGGGCGGCCATGGGCAGGGCTGAGCAGTTAAGTTCTGCTGCCGACTTTAAGTGTTTCCCTGATGTCATATTTTCGGCGGCGCGGCAAGCAGCGTCTCGATTGCGTGTCTTTACCTTGTCAAGGGGCGGGTGATCGTGTATGGCCACGGTTCATTCCCCTGATTTGTGGAGACGTTCGTGGCCCGCGTCACCGTTGAAGACTGTATTGAGAAGGTCGAAAATCGTTTCGATCTCGTCCTCATGGCCGCTCATCGCGCGCGCATGATTTCCTCTGGCGCGCAGATCACTGTGGACCGCGACAACGACAAGAATCCTGTCGTGGCCTTGCGAGAAATCGGTGATGGCACGATCTCTCCTGAAGATCTGCATGAGGACCTCATCCACTCGCTGCAGAAATACGTCGAAGTCGACGAGCCCGAAACCAGCGCGGCGCCGATGATCGAGAGCGCCGGAGACGATGACTCCATCAACTTCGACACGATCAGCGAAGATGAGCTGCTCCGCGGCATCGAGAGCCTTGCTCCCCCGGAGCGCCGCGACGACTGAGGCCCCGGAACAGGCTTGAAAATCAGGAGCGTCCGATATCCATCGGGCGCTCTTTTCATTTCTCCAGCAGCCGCTTAAGGTCGGTGCTGCGAGCGGGCGACGATTTTCATGATGCGTCAGTATGAGCTTGTCGAACGCGTTCAGGCGTACAACCCGAACGCCGACGAGCAGTTGTTGAACAAGGCTTACGTGTACGCCATGCAGAAGCATGGCTCGCAAAAGCGCGCCTCCGGCGACCCGTATTTCAACCACCCGCTCGAAGTCGCTGCGATCCTGACTGAGTTGAAGCTCGACGATGCCTCGGTAGCGGTGGGCTTGTTGCACGACACCGTGGAAGATACGGACGCCACGCGCGCCGAGATCGACCAGCTTTTTGGCTCCGAGATTGCGGCCATCGTCGACGGCCTCACCAAGATAGACAGGCTCAACCTCGTTTCGCGCGAGGAGGCGCAGGCGGAAAACCTGCGCAAGCTTCTGTTGGCCATCAGCCAGGACGTTCGCGTGCTGCTGGTCAAGCTCGCCGACCGGCTGCACAACATGCGCACGCTGCAATACGTGCCGGCCGACAAGCAGAAGCGCATTGCCCAGGAGACGATGGACATCTATGCGCCCCTGGCCGGTCGCATGGGTATGCAGGACATGCGAAACGAGCTCGAGGACTTGAGCTTTCGCATCCTCCAGCCTGACCACTACAGGGCCATCACCGCGCGTCTGGAACAGATGCAGGCGGACTACCATGGGACCATCGATACCATCACCGCGGAGCTGACGGAGCGCCTGGCGGCGAACGGCATCACCGCCCGCGTCAAGGCCCGTGTAAAGTCGCCCTATTCGATCTTCGCCAAGATCGAGCGCAAGTCCATCGCCCTTGAGCAGTTGTCGGACATGATCGGCTTCCGGGTCGTCGTGGGATCGGTGGAGGAATGCTACCGGACGGTCGGCTTGATCCACACCACCTGGAAGGTCGTGCCAGGGCGCTTCAAGGACTACATATCGGTCCCCAAGCACAACGACTACCAGTCCATCCACACCACGATCGTGGGTCCCAGCCGGCAGCGCGTCGAGTTGCAGATCCGGACCGAGGCCATGGATCGGATTGCCGAGTTCGGTATCGCTGCCCACGCCCTCTACAAGGACGGTGCCTCGGCAACGTTGGGCCGGCTCGAGAATGAATCGCAGGCCTACGGCTCGCTCCGCCAGACCATAAGTCATCTGACCTCAGGCATTTCCAGCGAAGACTTCCTGGAATACACCAAGCTCGAGCTGTTTCAGGATCAGGTCTTCTGCTTCACACCGCGTGGCCGGCTGATTGCCCTGCCGCGCGGTGCGACCCCGATCGATTTTGCCTACGCGCTTCACACCGATATCGGCGACACCTGCGTCGGCGCCAAGATCAACGGCCTTATCCTGCCGCTCGTCACCCAGCTCCGCTCGGGGGACGAGGTGGAGATTCTGCGCGACCAGAATCACCGTCCGCCCTCCAATTGGATTGGCATCGCCGCAACGGGCAAGGCCCGCGCTGCAATCCGCCGCGCGGTGCGCCAGGCCGCCAGCCAGCGTGCCTTCGCGATGGGTGAGCACGTGCTCAATATGATGCTCGAGCGCGAAGGCGTCATGCTGAGTGACAGCGAAGCCCTGGCCCTTGCCGAGGCGCTCGAGCAGGCCAGCCGACGGGACCTTCTGGTTGCCGTAGGCGAAGGCAAGATCGGCTCGGAAGCTCTGGGCAACGCATTGGCGGAGATAAAGGGCATCCGCCGCAATCGCCGCAGGATCGACCTGCCGGTCGCCGACACCGCCGATGGCTGGTTTGCCTTGCGCGCCACCGACGACTTCCGCTTCCGCGTGCCGGGCGGACAGCGTTCAGGCCCGCGCGCAAAGGAGGCCCTGGCACAGCTCGATTTCCACACGCCGGTCAACTTCAGTAACGAAGGGGTGGTGCCGGGGGATCGCCTGGTCGGCATACTGGAGCCCGAGCGGCCGCTGACGATCTATCCGATCCACTCCGACGCCCTGATCTCCATGCATGATAGTGACCTGGCCTGGGTCGACGTGCGCTGGAACCTCAAGACGGCGGAGGACAGGCTGTATCCAGCTGTCATTTCGATGGAATCGGTCAATCGTCCCGGATCGCTGGCCCAGATTTCCTCTGCCATTGCCGCCTGCGACGCCAACATCAACAATCTCGTGATGCGGATGATTTCGCCCGACTTCCACCAGATGATCTTCGAGATCGAGGTCCGCGATCTTGCGCAGCTGAACGATGTTCTGGCAACGCTCAAACGCAGTCCCGGCCTTTCCGCCGTCCAGCGCGCCGGCCTGCGCGAGGCGAGCATGATTTCGACGCTGGAATGGGACGGCAAGATCGACAGGAGGCTCGGCGATGAACAGGAATGAGGCGCTGGACGTCCACCAGTGCCCGGCAGCCGCGGCAGCCAGGGCGTGAAATGATCATTGGCCTAGGCTCCGATCTCATCCAGATCCACCGCGTACAAGAGGTGCTGGACCGCTATGGTGACCGGTTCACCAGTCGTTGCTTTACGGAGATCGAACAGAAGAAGTCTGATCGGCGGGCGCAGCGGGCCGCGTCCTACGCCAAGCGCTTCGCCGCCAAGGAGGCGTGTTCGAAGGCTTTGGGAACCGGCATCAGTTGGGGTGTCTACTGGCGTGACATGGGGGTGGTGAACCTGCCCTCCGGCAAGCCGACCATGACCTTGACCAATGGTGCGGCCAAAGCGCTCTCTCGCCTTGTGCCGGAAGGCCACGAGGCCCACATCCACCTGACCATTACCGACGACGCCGGGCTTGCGCAGGCTTTCGTGATCATCGAGGCGCTGCCCGTTGACCGGAGGGGGACAAAAGCCTAACGCTTCGGCACCTTTTTCCGGGGAAGAATATGAGTCAACCCGCCGACAAGTCCGTCAAGAAGTCCGCTGCCAGCGAGTGGTGGGATACCTTGGTGGTTATTGTGGAAGCACTGCTGATCGCGATCGTGATCCGGTTCTTCATCTATCAGCCGTTTTCCATACCCACGGCGTCCATGCAGCAGACACTGCTGATCGGCGACTATTTCGTCGCCAACAAGTTCGTCTGGGGCTACGGCAAGTACTCCTTCTCCCTTGGCCGGTACGGCGATTTCGCGCTGCTCGATTTCGCGCTGCCCATTTCCAACCGCATCATGGGGCGCGACCCCAATCGCGGGGACATCGCCGTTTTCCGTCCGGTGCCGCAGACCACCGAATACATCAAGCGCATCGTTGGCCTCCCGGGCGACCGCATCCAGATGAAGGAAGGGCGGCTCTATATCAACGGCACCATGATCGAGCGCGAAGCCCTCGGAACCGCACAGGACACGGACAGCACCGGAGATACGCGGCAAGTCACCGTCTATCGCGAAACCTTCCCCGAAGGGTCCACCCATCTCATTCAGGAAATCAGTGACAGCATGCCACTCGATAATACACCTGAATATGTCGTGCCGGCCGGCCATTATTTCATGATGGGCGACAACCGCGACCGCTCGGCCGATAGCCGCGTGTTGAGCCAGGTGGGATATGTCCCCTCGGTCAATCTCATCGCCAAGGCGGAAGCGCGCTTCTTCTCCATCCGCGACAACATTCCGCCCTGGCAACTCTGGCAGTGGCCGGCCAATGTTCGCTGGGACCGCATGTTCCAATCGGTCTACAACAACGCGCCCTACGACACGACGCCGATCCAGTGACGCGCCGCGGCAAGTCCTACGACGATCTTCAGCAGCGCCTGGGATATCGCTTTGGCGACCTGGGCCTCCTGGAGCGCGCGTTGACGCATTCCAGCGCCGTGTCGCCCAGCCGGCGCATCGAGCATTCCTATCAGCGGCTCGAATTTCTGGGCGATCGCGTGCTCGGACTCGTGGTCGCCGACATGCTCTATCAGCGCTTTCCGCAATCGAACGAAGGCGAACTGAGCCGCACGCTGAACTCGCTGGTGCGCAAGGAAACCTGCGCCGACATTGCCCGCCAGTTGAGCCTGGGTCGAGACCTCAATCTGGGCGACAGTGAAGCCCGCTCGGGAGGCGCCGAGAAGGACGCCATCCTCGGCGACGTGACTGAGGCGATCATCGGCGCCATTTATCTCGATGGCGGGGCCAAAGTGGCGCACGAATTTGTCGAGCGGCTGTTCTCGGAGTTTCTCTCCGATGGGCAAACCAAGCGCGCCGATGCCAAGACCACCTTGCAGGAATGGGCGCAGGCCCGCGGGCTTGAGCCTCCGTCCTACGTACAGGTGGAGCGGACGGGGCCTGACCATGCTCCGGAATTCACGATCGCCATTGACCTTAAGGGCTTCGAGCGCGTTTCTGCCGTTGGGACCTCAAAGAAGCTGGCGGAGCACAAGGCCGCTGAACTCTTTCTCATCCAGCAAAAGGTCTGGAAGGAGCGCAAGTGAACGATCCTGCTGAACTCGCCCAAACAGCGTGCGGCTTCATCGCCTTGGTCGGTGCGCCCAACGCCGGAAAATCGACGCTCCTCAATTCCCTTGTCGGCACCAAGGTGTCGATCGTCACCCACAAGGCGCAGACCACGCGCAGCCAGGTGCGCGGCGTGCTGACCCTCGATCAGACCCAGTTGGTCTTCGTCGACACGCCGGGCGTTTTTGCGCCCAAGCGCCGTCTCGAGCGCGCCATGGTCGACAATGCGTGGGGTGGGGCAGGGGACGCGGACATCGTCGCGTTCATTGTCGACGCGGAAAAGGGCCTCAAGCCCGAGATCGAGCTGCTCGTCGAAGGCCTTCGGAACATCCGCCAGCCCAAGGTCCTGATCCTCAACAAGATCGATCGCGTCAAGCGCGAGACCCTTCTGGCCCTCTCGCAGGACCTTAATGAGCGCCTGCGGTTCGAATCCACCTTCATGCTGTCCGCCCTCAAGGGCGACGGCGTTTCCGACTTCATAGATTGGTGCGTCAGGCACGTCCCGCCCGGCCCCTGGCATTTTCCGGAAGACCACCTCACGGATCTCACCATGGCGATCACCGCCGCCGAGGTCACGCGCGAAAAGCTGTTCCTGCGCGTGCACGAGGAAATCCCCTACAACGCCACGGTCGAGACCGAGAGCTTCAAGATCCAGAAGGACGGCTCCTACAAGATCGATCAGGTGGTCTACGTCACGCGCGACAGCCATAAGAAGATCGTCCTTGGTGCCGGCGGACAGACCATCAAGGCGATCGGCGCGGAAGCCCGCAAGGAACTGATGGAGATGTACGAGGTGCCCATTCACCTGTTCCTCTTCGTCAAGGTGCGCGAGAAGTGGGCCGACGACCCGGAGCGCTACCGCGAGATGGGCCTGGAATTCCCGCACGGCAAAGGATGAGTCGTGGCTGCGTGGCTTGACGCTGCAAAGACCTGGGCCCGAGCGATCAAACGGGACGTCCTTGCGGTGTGGGTGGCGGCGAGAGACGCTCGCACGCCTTGGGGCGCCAGAATCGTGGCGCTTTGTGTGGCCGCCTATGCCCTTTCCCCCATCGACCTTATTCCCGATTTCATTCCCGTCCTGGGCTACCTGGACGATCTGCTGATCGTCCCGCTTGGTATTCTGGCTGTCGTCAAGCTCGTCCCGCCCACATTGATCGCCGAGTTCCGGACGCATGCAGCCACGATTGCGGAAAAACCGCAGAGCCGCGCCGGTCTTGCCGCTGTCATAGCAGTATGGCTAGGTCTCACAGCCCTGCTGGCCGCCTGGCTCTGGACGTTCATCTAGCCATGGAATGGACCGGCGAGGCGCTCCTGATCGGCGTTCGCCGCCACGGCGAAACCAGCCTCATCGCCGAGGCCATGGTTGTCGGCCGCGGTCGGTATCTGGGGCTTGTCCGGGGTGGCCGCTCCAGCAAGCTCGCCCCCACGCTGCAGGCTGGCAACACGGTGCAGCTCACCTGGCGCGCGCGGCTCGAAGACCATCTGGGCGTCTTCACCGTGGAACCTCTTCGCGCCCGCGCCGCCGAGCTTATTGCCGACCGGACCCGCCTCTATCTCGCGCAGACGGTGTGCGAGCACTTGCGGCTGCTGCCCGAGCGTGATCCGCACGACCGTCTCCTCGGCATGGCGCTCGATCTCATCGACCACCCCCCCGATGGTGCTGCCTTGGTCCGTTTCGAGTTGGCCCTGCTCGACGAGTTGGGCTTCGGCCTTGACCTCACGAGCTGCGCTGCAACCGGTACGACGACCGACCTCACCTATGTCTCGCCCAAGTCCGGCCGCGCCGTATCCCGTGCCGCTGGCGAGCCTTACAAGGAGCGTCTGTTGCGGCTCCCCAGCTTCCTGAGCGCCCGCGGCAACGCCTCCCCTGGAGACCTGCGCGACGCCTTCCGGCTTACCGGCTATTTCCTCGACGCCCACATCTGGTCCCCCCGCCGGCTGGATCCACCACCGACACGGGACGCTTTGGTCGAGCAACTGGTGCACGTCTAGCCATCGACCGGTTACCTCGTCCTCCCGTCTGGCGAAACCGGGGCAAAACCCGCGGAAGTCCTGCACTTTTGTGCCCAACTGGGTTAGTTTGCTCCCGATTCGTTCTCATCTCTAATCAGAGCTGCCAATGTCCGATGCCGATACCCTTCCGCCTGCCGACGACCAGCGCGTCGTCGACCTCAAGCAGGCGCTGGAGGAGCGGTACCTCAGCTACGCCCTCTCGACGATCACCCAGCGCGCACTGCCCGATGCCCGGGATGGCCTCAAGCCCGTCCATCGCCGTATCCTCCACGCCATGCGCCTGCTGCGGCTCGACCCGAACCAGGGGTACAAGAAGTCCGCGCGCATCGTCGGCGATGTGATCGGTAAGTTCCACCCGCACGGCGACCAGTCGATTTACGACGCGCTAGTGCGCCTGGCGCAGGATTTCGCGCTGCGCTATCCGCTGGTGGACGGCCAGGGCAATTTCGGCAACATCGACGGCGATAGTCCAGCCGCCATGCGCTACACTGAATCGCGCATGACCGATGTGGCAACGCGGCTGCTCGAAGGCATCACCGAGGATGCCATCGACTTCAAGCCGACCTATGACGGCGAAGACGAAGAGCCCGTGGTGCTCCCCTCGAACTTCCCCAACCTGCTTGCCAACGGCTCAACCGGCATCGCCGTGGGCATGGCAACGTCGGTCCCCCCGCACAACCTGGTCGAACTCTGCAACGCGGCGCTCAAGCTCATCCACCACCCTGACGCGACCACGAACGACCTGGTCCATGCCGATCCGTCGGCGCCGCCCAGCATGGACGATCTCGTCCGGGGCCCGGATTTCCCGACTGGTGGGCAGATGGTCGAAAGCCGAGCGTCCATCGTCAATTCTTACGAGACCGGACGCGGCGCGTTCCGCGTGCGCGCCATTTGGCACAAGGAAGACAAGGGCAGGGGCGTCTACCAGATCGTCGTGACGCAGATCCCCTATGGCGTCCAGAAAGCCCGGCTGGTCGAGAAGATAGCCGAGCTGCTGCTGGCCAAGAAGCTCCCGCTCCTCAAGGATGTGCGCGACGAGAGCGCCGACGACATACGCCTCGTGCTCGAACCGCGCGCCGGAACGGTCGATGCGGTCATCCTAATGGAGCAGCTTTTCAAGCTCACCGAACTTGAAGTGCGCTTCCCGCTGAACCTCAACGTTCTGGACCGCGGCACGACACCCCGCGTCATGAGCCTTGCTGATGCGCTCCGCGCCTGGCTCGATCACCGCAAGGTGGTGCTGGTGCGGCGCTCGCAGCACCGGCTGGAGCAGATCGCCAATCGTCTCGAGGTGCTGGAAGGCTACATTGTCGCCTACCTCAACCTCGACGAGGTGATCCGTATCATTCGTGAAGAGGATGATGCGAAGGCCAGCCTGATCGCGACCTTCAACCTGACCGACAATCAAGCCGAAGCCATCCTCAACATGCGCCTGCGTTCCTTGCGCAAGCTCGAGGAAATGGAACTGCGCCAGGAACACAAGGCGCTGACGGAAGAAAAGGGTAAGCTGGAGGCCCTGCTTGCGTCGGACAAGCGGCAATGGGGCGAGATTTCCAAGCAGGTCGAGGCCCTGAAGAAGGCCTATCCGCTGTTCGATGCCGACGGCAACACGCCGCACGCCCTAGGCGCTCGCCGCACCATCCTGGGTGCTGCGCCCAATGCCGACGCCGCGGAGATCACCGAAGCCTTCATCGAGCGCGAGCCGATCACCGTGATCCTGTCCGAGAAAGGCTGGATCCGCGCGCCCAAGGGGCACAACGCGCCCGTCGACGACAAAGCGTTCAAGACCGGCGACCGCCTAAAGATCAGCCTGAACTGCGAGACGACGGACAAGCTTCTGATGCTGACCACCGGTGGCAAGGTCTACACCCTTGGCGCCGACAAGCTGCCGGGAGGTCGTGGTCAGGGCGAGCCCGTGCGCATCATGGTCGACATGGACGAAGGGCAGGATATCGTCGAGCTTTTCGTCTATCGGCCGGGCAAGAAGCGCATCATCGCCTCCTCCAACGGCTATGGCTTTGTGGTCGGCGAGGATGATCTCATCGCCAATACCCGCAAGGGCAAGCAGATCCTGAACGTCTCCTCTCCCGCCGAAGCGCGGCTCATCGTGCCGTGCGATGGCGACCGCGTGGCGGTGATCGGGCAGAACCGCAAGCTGCTGGTGTTTCCCCTGAGCCAGTTGGCAGCGATGGCGCGCGGCAAGGGCGTTCGCCTGCAGCGCTACAAGGACGGCGGCATCTCGGATCTCAAGACCTTCTATGCCGCCGACGGTCTCACCTGGGTGGATAGCTCCGGCCGCACCTACACAAAGCCAACCGAGGAACTGGTGGATTGGTCGGGCGACCGCGCTACGGCAGGACGTCAGCCGCCCACGGGCTTCCCACGCAACAACAAGTTCGTCGGCTGAACTGCGACCTGAAACAACCCGCTCAACCGATTCCAAGGACTCGACAAAATGATTCGCCACTGCGTCTTCGTCCGCTTCCGTCCTGACGTCGCAGAAGAAGAGCGCCAGGCGATTTACGCAGACCTGTCAGCGCTGAAAGACGTGCTGGATGGCTATCTCGCCATCAGCTTCGGCCAGAACGTTTCGCCCGAGGGCAGGGACCAGGGATTTGGAGACGGCTTCATCATCGACTTCGTCGACGAGGCCGCACGCGATGCTTATCTCGTCCATCCTGCGCACAAAGCAGCCGGCGGACGCCTCGTTTCTGCTCTGGACGGCGGACGCGACGGTCTGATTGTGTTCGATATCGTGGTGTAGTCCCTAAGGCGTCAGGCGCGTCCAGCCCAGTGGGCCTCGCTGTACCTGTAGCGGTTGGAATTGCGCCTTGTAAGCCATCTTTGGGGAATCCTTCACCCAATAGCCCAGGTAGACGTAGTCGAGTTGCGCCTGGCGCACCTGCGCAATGTGGTCGAGAATCAGGAAGGTCCCCAAGCTCCGCTGGCTCATCTGCGGATCGTAGAAACTGTAGACCATGGAGAGCCCGTCGGGCATCACGTCGGTCAGCGCCACGGCAACGAGCGGCTGCTCCGGGTGCTCGCGGAGTCGATACTCCACCAGCGTGGATTGCACAGGTGTATCCTCGACCATGTATTCATAGTCATGGAAGTCCATCTGGGTCATGCCGCCGCCGACATGCCGGGCATCGAGGTAACGCTTGAAGAGCTCGAACTGCTCCTCCGTTGCCTCTGTCGGCCGCACCTCGCTTGAGAGGTCGGCGTTGTTGCGCAGAACGCGGCGAAACCGCTTGTTGGTCTCGAATTGTCCGGCAACGATCCGCACCGATTGGCAGGCAGCACACCCCTCGCAGGCCGGCCGGTAAATGAGATTCTGGCTGCGGCGGAAACCGTTGTCACTGAGCAGATGATGCAGCGCTGACGCCCGGCGGCCGCTCAGATGGGTAAAGAGCTTCCGCTCCATCCGCCCCTCCAGATAGGGACAGGGCATGGCTGCTGTGAGGAAGAGCTGCGTTGTTTCCGGCGTTTGGTCGGTCATTCAAGACCCATCTACACATGAAGTCCCAGTCTATCCCTCGGATAGACGGGGATCAACGCCTCAATAGCCCTCTCGCTCCATCGTGCGCATGCGCTGCCAATGGCGCGCCATGGGCGAGCGGCGCACCATCAATGTCCCGAGCAGAAGGTCGTGGATCATCTGGCGTCGCGGCGTGAACAGCACGAAGAGAAATGCGACGGGCCAACTGATCCAGATGGTCACCCAGAAGACCAGCGCATGCACGATGGCCAGCCACCCGTCGAGCACCTGCCCGCGTGCAGGCGTCAGCACGATGTCCATCATCTGCATGCCGACCGTGGCCCGGCGTGCGGAGCCCAGGGTGAGGGCGTAGTAGAGCACGATGGAGCCCGGCACGAGGAACACCAGCGATGCCCAAGCCAGCCCGAAGGTGAGAAATCCCAGTATTGTACCGGCGAGCGCAACTGCCAGCACGATGGTACCCATGATCACGACATCGATGAGATAGGCGACTACCCGCCGCGTCAGCAGGCCTTCGAAGAGCTCTGGTGCAGAAGCGGGGTCAGGCAGGGCAGGGCGCTCGGCAAATGCATGTGTCATGTCCCCAACATTGTCACGCCTTGGCGTCACCGCAAGAGGCTTTGCAAGGGAAATCGATCATTCCGTCGCGAAGCTGCCCGCCATCGTCTGCGCTGGTGCCAGCGACAGCATGTGACGCGCGGCAAGAGCGGCCAGTGCTGCTGCGACAAACCCGGTGAGGAACAACGGCACGATGGATGCAAGAACCTCGCTGTTCGAGCTAGCCACTGCATAGCCGGCGCCGTTCGCCGCCACGCCGGCAAGCGCTGCTCCGATCGCGTTCCCCGCCGATTGAGTGGTGGGGATAAGGGTGGTGGTCCGGTTTCGATCTTGCTCAGGCGCCGCTTCCATCAGCAACAGGCTGAGATAGCCGCTCGAAATGCCAAAGCCGGCTCCGATCGCGACCTGCGCGGCAAGCAGCAGGACCGGCTGTCCCAGTTCCAGCCCGGCCAGCACGCCAAGCAGCCCGATCCCGATCAGCACGGGCCCCGTGCGGATCAGGATTTTGCGTGTTTCGCGGCGGCGCACATTGGCCACCGTCACGGATGAGAGGCTCCAGGCCACCGCCATCACGGCCCCGACAGCCCCGGCCAGCGTCGGGCCGTAACCCCACAATTGCTGCAGTAGCAGCACCAGGTAGACGCCGCTCGTGGCCCCGGCGATGGGCATGAGCAGCACGACCCAGAAGCCAGCGCCCAAAGCAGTCCTCGCGCCGAACGCGCCGGTGGGCAACAGCGGCGCATCGCTGCGCCTGTCCAATGCGACTGTGCCGCCCAGCAGAACCACGGCCCCGAAAAGAAGCAGTGCGGCCTGAACCGCCGGTGCGATGGCCGCTAGCGCAACCAGCAGGATGCCACCGCCGATCGTGAGCAGCCGCAGCCCGGGGAAGCGTGAGGTATCTTCCGTCGCCACCCGCTTCGGAACGACCATCAACACCATGACGGCGAAGATGATGATCAGCGGCACGTTGACCAGGAAGGCTGCCCGCCATGATACGAATTCGGTGAGGGCTCCGGCCGCTGCCGGACCCCCGAAGGCTGCGACGGCCCAGATCACCGCCTGCATGCCGAACACCTTCGGCACGAGCCTGTTGGGGAATAACTCGGGGATCAGCGAGAAGCAGAGGGCCGCCACTACGCCTTCTCCGAGCCCCTGCACCGCGCGTCCGATGAGCACGTGCGTCATCGATCCACCGCTCGCTGCTACCAACGTGCCGACCAGGAAAATGCCGCCAAACAGAAGTAGGGACCCGCGCGACCCGAGACGGGCCTTCGCCATCGCCGCCGCCGAACCGCCCATGATGGCAAAGACGAGATAGAGCGTCGTCGCCCAGGAGATCACCTCGACCCCATTCAACTCCTTGACCGCCGAAGGGAGGGCGGTCGTCGACAGGAAGGCGTTGAAGGCGAAAAGCGATACCCCGAGGCAGAGGATTACCGTTGCCGCTAGGTAGCGGGGTCCGAAGATTTCGCGCCAGCGCCCTTCCACGAGGTCCGACATTTATCGATCCCATTAAACAAGACGCTACTTGCTATATTCCGCGTCAGCATCTGGCAACTCACATTCTGCGCGAACCTCACCGCCTTGGGAAACGTTGCCCCGCTATCAGCGGCAGCGAGAGGAACCTGATGAGCAAGACTGCAACCATCTATCGCATGGTCATGCCAGAGCATGTCTGCCCTTGGGGACTGAAATCGGTCGACCTGCTGAGGCGCAAGGGTTTTGAGATCGACGATCACTGGCTGAAAACGCGCGAGGAGACCGATGCCTTCAAGCGCGAACACGACGTCGACACGACGCCACAGACCTTTATCAATGGCGTCCGAATCGGCGGCTATGACGATCTGCGTCGCCATTTCGGCCTGCATGTGCACGACCCCGACGCAACCAGCTACCGCCCGGTCATCACCGTGTTCGTTGTTGCCGCTCTGCTGGCCATCGCGGTCACCTGGGCAACTTTGGCAGCCTTTCTCACGCTCCGGACAGTGGAGTGGTTCATTGCCTTCAGCATGTGCCTGCTTGCGATGCTCAAGCTGCAGGACGTGGAGACCTTCTCCACCATGTTCCTCAACTACGACCTTCTGGCGCGGCGCTTCGTTCCCTATAGCTACGTCTATCCGTATGCCGAGCTCGGTGCGGGCGTGCTGATGGTGGCCGGGGCACTCAACGTCGTGTCGATCCCGATTGCGCTGTTCATCGGCGTCGTGGGCGCCGCATCGGTCTTCAAGGCCGTTTATATCGACAAACGCGAACTCAAATGCGCCTGTGTCGGCGGCTCCAGCAAGACGCCGCTCGGCTTCGTCTCACTGACCGAAAACCTGATGATGGTGGCAATGGCACTCTGGATGGTCTTTCGCCACGGCCTGGTGTAGCCGGGGCCTATCGCCCTAGCTTGCGTGCCATCTCCAGCGCGAAATACGTCAGGATCCCATTCGCCCCGGCGCGCTTGAACGCCCAGAGGCTCTCCAGCACGGCCGCATCGCGGTTGATCGCGCCAGCGGCGCCCGCCATCTCGATCATCGCGTACTCGCCACTGACCTGGTAGGCATAGATCGGAACGTTGAACGCGTCCTTGGCCCGGCGGATAATGTCCAGGTAGGGCAGGCCCGGCTTGATCATGATGCTGTCCGCGCCTTCGATCAGGTCCTGCTCGATTTCGCGCAAGGCCTCATCCGAATTGGCAAAATCCATCTGATAGGTTCGCTTGTCCCCCGTCAGCCGGCTGCCCGAACCCACGGCTTCCCGGAAGGGGCCGTAAAAACACGATGCATACTTGGCAGCGTAGGACATGATCTGCACGCGCTCGAACCCCTCGGCATCGAGCGCCGCGCGGATCGCCGCCACGCGCCCGTCCATCATGTCTGAAGGCGCAATGATGTCCGCACCGGCACGAGCCTGCACCAGGGCCGATTTGATCATCGCCGTGACGGTCTCGTCGTTGAGAATTTCCCCATCCCGCACCAGTCCGTCCTGCCCATTGGCGGAATATTCGTCCAACGCCACGTCGGCGATGAGCCCGATTTCCGGCACCGCGCTCTTGATGGCATCAAGCGCACGGCACATCAGATTGTTGGGGTTGTAGGCCTCCTCGGCATCGATCGAGCGCAGGTGATCTGGCGTGTTGGGAAATAGTGCAAGGGCCGGAATGCCGGCGTCCCGGGCGGCCCTTGCGGCTTCAACCAGAAGATCGATCGAAAGCCGCTCAACGCCAGGCATCGTCCTGACTGCCGTCTTCTCATTCTGCCCCTCGATCACGAAGAGCGGCCAGATGAGGTCGCGCGGCAGTAACTCTGTCTCGCGCACCATCGCCCGGCTCCATTCGGCCTGCCGCACGCGCCGCAGGCGCTTGCCACCGAGAAAGGACATATCGTGGTTGATCCAGCTCTGGGACATGGGGTTTCCTGACTGTCGGGTAAGCGAGCCGCGTGGGGCGTGGATGAGATCGGCGGGACCTGAGCGGCCATGTCGGCGGGCGGCGAGGCGAAGCAGGAACCAAGGCATCGGGTTGGGCCGGACCATATCAGCGCCAGTTCAGCCCTCCAAGCCACCGCTTGTCGCAGGGCGGGCGAGGGGATATCACAGCGCACATGCTCTTTCTGGCCCCCAATTCTGCGCTCTACATCCGCGTGGTCGCTCTGCTGTCCCTGCTTTTGGGGCTGAACGACGCGTCGCGGCTGCTCGGCGTCAACCTTGGGCCTGTCAGCCCCCTGACCACAATGGGGCTCACCGCCTTTGTCTACCTGACCATCTTCTGTCTGGCGCGTCTCATTGCGGCCGTTGGGCTCTGGATCAAAGCCAGTTGGGGAGCCGTCGTCCTGATCGGCGCCACCATCCTGGAGCTGGCCCTCTACATTTCCGGCAGCCCGGATGTTCGCATGACGGCGGTGGGGTTTGCTGTCCGGCTGGTGTTGCTCGGTGCAATCGTCTTGATTTTCGGCCTCTCGGTCCGAGTCAGGCGTGCCGAGGCCGACTAGACCAGAGCTTGGCAGGTCGCCTTCGCTGATGGCGGTTCAGGATTGGGAAAGGTTACAAGTTTCTCACCTGCGGTTACCAATCATAAAGCCAAATTCCCATGTATTTGCAGTAAGATAGTTTTAAGCGTGTGGCTTAGGGCGATCTTAGGTGGGCAGCCGTAGTTTGGCCTCATGAGATGCGAAAAATCGCACGCTAGGCAAAACAGTGAGGCACAAATGGCAATCAAGTCGAATGCGGCAGAGGCGCTGGCTCCGGAACGCAGCGAAGGTCTGAAGCCCCTCTATCTCGAAGCCGTCGCCCGCGTTGAACGTCTCCACCGTCGTCTGCTCGATCTGATCAAGGACGAGTTCGACCGCATGGGCTGGGACGATATCAACCCGGTCCAGGCTCTGCTGATGTTCAATATCGGCGATGCCGAACTGACCGCCGGCGAACTGCGCAGCCGCGGCTACTATCTCGGCTCCAACGTGTCCTACAATCTCAAGAAGCTCGTGGAGACGGGGTATATCTTTCAGGAGCGCTCCCGCACAGACCGCCGCTCCGTTCGTATCCGCCTGACCCCCAAGGGTGAGGAAGTCGCCGAGGTGATCGACGAGCTCTACGATCGTCATCTTAAGTCGATCGACAAGGTCGGCGGCCTGGGTGACGAAGAGTTCGACGGCCTCAACAAGGCCCTTGCTCGCCTCGAGCGCTTCTGGGTCGACCAGATCCTGTACAAGCTCTGAGCCTGGAGACCTGCACGCCGTGCCACGGCGTCAGGATGCGATGGTGGCATGTGTTGCCTCCATGCCACTGTTGCACAAGAACGCCGGCTGCAAAGCCGGCGTTTCTTATTTGCGCCTCAAAGCAGGCGCTTCCGGTGTTATGTGGTTAACAACCATTTCCCGTTATTCATTCATCGGGTCTCGGACGATTTCACAAGCCAGTTATCGGCGTTGTGGGTTTCTGGGCAGCGATGGTAATCGCCATTCTGACTGATCGGGCACACTATTGGGTGACTCAATGCGGCTGACTCGTCGAATTTTCCTTCAATCCGTTGCTCTGGCGGGTGCCTCCGCCGCACTTCCTGCCGCACGGGCGCAGGAATCCTTGACGGACATGTTCACGCGCAATCGCGTGCTGCGTGACGCTGACCAGGGTGAAAACACGGCCCTGGCGCAATCGTTGATCGAGACGAACGAGCCCATCCTCTCCTATGACACGTTACACAACCTTGAGTTGGCCATAGCCCAATACGAGCCGTTCGTGGCAGCTGGCGGTTGGGAAGAAATTCCCCAGGAAGCCTACAAACTGACCTTGGGCAATTCCGGCCCTGCGGTGGTGCAGCTCAAGCGCCGGCTCATTTCCTCGGGCGACATGCCGTTGACCGAGCGCGTTAATGACGTCTTTGACGAAGTGACCGACCGCGGCGTCCGCACATTCCAGGCGCGCCATGGTCTCGTCATCAACGGCCAGGTCGATGAAGCCACGTGGTATGCCATGAACGTGCCCGCGGAGACGCGCCTGCAGCAACTCTATCTGAACTACACGCGCGTGCAGAACATGGCGCCCAACCTCAGCGATCGGTACGTTGTGGTGAACATTCCTGCCGCGACCATCGAGGCTGTGGGCGGCGGAATGGTGGAGCAGCGCCACATCGCTGTGGTGGGCCGCGTCGACCGCGCCACACCCATCATGGCGAGCAAGATCAGCCAGATCAACTTCAACCCCTATTGGCACGTCCCCAAGTCTCTGGTCGAGCGTGACCTGACCAAGTACATGCAGCAGGACCCCGAGTACCTCGCCAAGCAGAACATTCACATCTACGACGGCAACGGGAACGAGATCAGCCCGTCTTCGATCGACTGGACTAACCTGGGCAACGCGGTGAACTACATGTACCGCCAGGAGCCCGGCGCGGAAAATTCGATGGGCCACTGCAAGATCAACTTCTACAACCCCTACGACTGCTATCTGCACGACACGCCGGCCAAGGCCCTGTTCGGTGAGAACGCCCGCTTCCATTCCTCGGGCTGCGTGCGCGTCGAGGGGGTGAACGAACTGGTGGCGTGGTTGCTGCGTGACAATGGCGGCTGGGATCAGGCCCGCGTCGACAGCACCTTCGCTTCGCTCGAGCGCCTGGATGTCGAGTGCGAGGCGCGCGTCCCGCTCCACACCACCTACATTACGGCCTGGGCCAACAAGCAGGGCACGGTCAGCTTCCGCGACGACGTCTATGAATTCGACAAGCAGGGCAAGGTAACCTTCGACGCCTGATGCCTGTCAGCATCTCGCTGCACATGGCAGCGCGGAAATAAAGCAACGGAGCGCCGCCATGCAGCGCTCCGTTGCTTGTTGTCTGGTCCACCGCATATCAAGCTGCTAGCGTGACGCAATGCGGTGCGGGGATCGGTCATGACCGATAGGGGTGTGCTTTTCGAGTTTGTCCAGCTGGGCAACCAGATGCGCGTCGCCGCCATCGATGAAGCGACAGCCATCGAAGTCGTCGTCATCGCACCGCTGCGGGCGTCCAGAGCTGATATGCAGCGCCTGGCTCTCGCCAAGCTGCGGCGAAAAATCGAAGAAAAGGGGCCCGCAGGCCCCCAACCTCAAAGCGGAAAATACGCCTGAGCTAGAGGCGGCAGCGATGGCGCACACCATCATAGCCGAGGAAGGTGTCGCTGCGTTCGTCGTACGAACGATACCGGTCGTAGCAGGCGGCGACATGAGCGTCGTACCCGCCGACATAGCCGATGACGCGGTCGTGGTTCCGCGAGCTGTTGGCCAGAGCGCTCCCCAGAATGGCGCCGAACGTGAACCCAAAGAAGCCCGACGCAATGCTATCGAGGCCACTCTGGTGCCGGTGATAGAACCGATTGTAGTCGGAGTGACCCCACCGGCCGTCGCGCCAGTCGCGACAATCGCGCTCATAGGAATGGCGGTCGCAATAGGTGGTGATGACGCGGTCGCGCTGGCCAATGTAAACCTGCGCCTGCGCAGGTACCGCGCTGCTGACTGCCAGGAGTCCGACGATAAGGCTAGAGGCGATGGCCTTGAGAGATGTCTTCATTTCAATCCTCCATTGCCGCCCCCGCGACAGGAACATTCTGTCCCTCCCGTAAAATGAGCTCCGACGGCGAAAGTTGCGGGACATAGCTGCGATGTGATGTGCACGGTTGGCGCGGCGCGCGGCTTTATGCTAGAGGCTGCGGCGGACCCATCCTCCCGACACCAGATGTGGGATTTTCCCCGGAGTACGCCCCATGAGCGCAGCGACGTCCCTTCCGCTCTTTCCGCATTTCTTCTCGGCCTCCGTCGGCGAGACCGATCCGGAACTGGCAAAGGCCATTCAGGACGAGCTCGGTCGCCAGCAGGGCGAGATCGAGCTGATCGCCTCGGAGAACATCGTTTCGCAGGCGGTACTGGAAGCGCAGGGTTCGGTGCTCACCAACAAATATGCCGAAGGCTATCCGGGCAAGCGCTACTATGGCGGCTGCCAGTATGTCGACGTCGCCGAGACGCTGGCCATCGAGCGCGCCAAGCAACTGTTCGGGGTCGGCTTCGCCAACGTCCAACCCAATTCCGGCTCCCAAGCCAACCAGGGCGTCTACCAGGCGCTGATCCAGCCCGGCGACACCATCCTGGGCATGTCCCTCGATGCGGGCGGCCACCTCACGCATGGGGCGAAGCCCAACCAGTCCGGCAAGTGGTTCAATGCGATCCAGTACGGTCTGCGCAAGCAGGACGGGCGGGTTGACATGGATCAGGTCCGCCAACTCGCGCGCGAGCACAAGCCCAAGATGATCGTCGCAGGCTTCTCGGCCTATTCGCGCATCATGGACTGGGCCGAGTTCCGCCAGATCGCCGATGAAGTGGGTGCAATTCTGTTCGTCGACATGGCGCACGTAGCCGGCCTCGTCGCTGGCGGCGTCTATCCCAGCCCGTTCCCGCACGCCCATGTGGCCACCACCACCACCCACAAGACCCTGCGCGGTCCCCGCGGCGGCCTCATCCTGACGGACGACGAGGCCATCGCCAAGAAGATCAACTCGGCCATTTTCCCCGGCATCCAGGGGGGCCCACTGATGCACGTCATCGCCGCCAAGGCGGTGGCCTTCAAGGAAGCGCTCTCGCCCGAATTCAAGTCATACGCACGCCAGGTCGTCGCCAACGCCAAGGTGCTGGCCGAAACGCTGGTCAAGGGCGGGGTCGATATCGTCTCCGGCGGCACCGACAACCACCTGATGTTGGTCGATCTGCGTCCCAAGGGCCTGACCGGCAAGGCCACCGAGACCGCCCTCGGCCGCGCCCACATCACCTGCAACAAGAACGCCGTGCCCTTCGATCCCGAAAAGCCCGCCATCACCTCCGGCGTCCGTCTCGGCACACCAGCAGGTACGACGCGTGGCTTTGCCGAAGCCGAGTTCCAGCACATCGGCGAGATGATCATCGAGGTTCTCGATGGCCTCAAGACCAATGGTGACGACAACAACGGGGCCGTCGAGGCCGAAGTGCGGGCAAAGGTAAAGACGCTGACCGACCGCTTCCCCATCTACGGCTGAGGACATCCCGTTATGCGCTGCCCCTATTGCGGCAATGACGATACGCAGGTGAAGGATAGCCGCCCGACCGAGGATTCGGGGGCTATCCGACGCCGCCGCGTCTGTAACGCCTGCGGCGGCCGTTTCACGACGTTCGAGCGTGTGCAGCTACGCGATCTGACGGTGGTCAAGAAGACAGGCCGCAAGGTCCCCTTTGATCGGGAAAAGCTGGCGCGCTCGGTCAACACTGCCCTGCGCAAGCGGTCTGTCGACCCCGAACGCGTCGAGCGAATGATCTCGGGAATCGTGCGGCAGCTTGAGAGCCTGGGTGACCTCGAGGTTACCTCGGACCAGATTGGCGAGTATGTTATGGAGGGCCTCAAGGGCCTCGACGACGTGGCGTTCGTGCGCTTCGCCAGCGTCTACAAGAACTTTTCCAACGCCGACGACTTCCGCTCCTTCCTGGCCGAATTGGGTTTGGAGGATCGCGCCGATGCCGGGGCGGAATGATACCTGATCCGGTCTCTTCCGGACCGTGATTCACACCGCGGCAGGGCAGGGATGTCAAACGCCTCGCCGCCGCCAGACGAACGAACAGCAGATGACCGACCAGCCGAAACCAGTTTCCAGCGCCTCGCGCCCTGCCAATCAGCGTGGTGCGGCCCGCCTCGCCGCCGTACAGGCGCTCTACCAGATGGACGTGGGTCGCACGACGCTGGAAGAGACGCTGGCCCAGTTTGGGGCCTTCCATCTCGGCCGTGAGGTGGAGGGGGAGCAGTATCTTCCCGCCGACGCCGATTTCTTCCGTCAGATCGTCAGCGGCGTAGCCAAGCATCAGCTTCAGATCGACCCGGCGGTGGACAAGGCACTGGTGGAAGGCTGGCCTATCGAGCGCGTGGACGCGACTTTGCGCGCCATCCTTCGCGCCGCGGCTTTCGAGCTTCTGCGCCGACGCGACATTCCGGCGCGTGTGGTGATTGCCGAATATGTCGACGTCGCACATGCGTTCTACGAGGACGACGCGATCGGTCTGGTCAACGCGGCGCTCGATTCGATCGCCCGTGCCGCGGGCGTGGATTTCGAAAAGAAGAACTGACCGGCATCGAGCCTGTCGCCGCCGGCGTCCTTCGACACATGGCAAAAAGCCCCGGTCTGCGCCGGGGCTTTTTTTACAGTTCGCTGCGGGTGTCTCAGAAGGACTGCAGGATCGAGTCGATAAACGTCTTGTCTTCGCCGAACGATGGAGTCCGACGGCTCTCGATGGTGACGACCTTGCCGTCCGCCAAAGAATAGACGGCCTTGTCGATGACCTTCTTGTTCTTGTCGAAATAGACGGCGAGCACCGTGCGCTCCTTGACGTTGGTAAGTCCGAACGCCGTCTGCTCCACCTTAGTCTCGATGTAGTACCAGGCGCTTTGATCGCCAAAGCTATTGGTGGACTGGGGCGAACCCAGCACCAGCGTGACCAGTTGCTGGCTCTGGCCGGGGCGAATCTGTGCAAGCGCCGAAGCCGGAATTTCGTATCCCTGGGTGCGCTTGGTGATCAGCGACGTGCTGCTGGTGCAACCGGCAAGCGCCACCGCGAGGACGGCTGCGGCAACGGAAGCTTGGGCGATACGCAAGGGCATGAATTTGACTTTCCCGATGGCTCTCGACTATAGGCGTGACAACAAGGCGCGTGCCTATTGATCGCCGGAATGTTTAGCTGCCAAGGCAGCGGTCTGGCAAGCTGGCTTTGGTTCTGGCCCCACGCCGCGCATGACCCACCGTTCCTGAGCGCAACCCGATGATCCTGTCCCTGTTTCGCAAGAACACTGCCACAGAGCCGGTTTACGCCGTCTATAATTCCATTGTGGCGCAATCCCGGCGGCCGGTATTCTATACCGACTACGGCATTCCCGACACCGTGACGGGGCGCTTCGACATGATCAGCCTCCATATGGCGCTGCTGTTTCGCCGGCTACGCCATGGATCGGCGGAGGACAAGGCCTTCAGCCAGGCTGTGTTCGATCTCTTCTTCAAGGATATGGACAGGTCCCTGCGCGAGATGGGTGTGACCGATCTGGGCGTGCCCAAGAAGATCCAGAAGATGGGCAATATCTTCTTCGGCTTGCTGGCGGCCCTGAACGCCGCAATGGATCAGAACGATCCGGACGGGCTCGCTGGTGTTCTGGCGCGCAACATTTACGATGGAGAGCTAGGCGACGGTGTGCGGGCTCTCGCCAACTACACCATAGCACGCGACACCGACCTCGCCGGGCAGACCATCCCCGATATCACCTCCGGAAAGATCATTTTCGAGACCGCTGCATGACCTCATCGTCCCCTCCCATCTTCGATGCCATTGTGCGGATCGACAAGCTGCCAGCGTCCGGCCGATCGCTGGATGTCGATGCCGACGAAGGTGAACGGGCGGCGATTGCCGAAGCGATGGGCATCGTTGCGGTGCAAATGTTCAGGGCACACCTTTCCATCGTGCCGTTTCGTGGAGGGCTGCGGGCAGAGGGGGGGCTCAAGGCACGGGTCACCCAGAAGTCGGTAGTAAGCTTTGAACCGGTGGATCAGGAGATCGCGGAGGACATCGACCGCGTCTTCCTGCCAGCGCCGCGCCAGGACAAGGTGCCGGCTCCCAACGCTGAAGTGTTCGTCGACCTCGACGACGAAGACTTTCCCGATCACATCCACGGACCGGAAGTGGACCTTAGCGCTCTGTTGCTTGAGACGCTGGCCCTTGCACTCGACCCCTATCCACGCAGAGAAGGTGAAACTCTGGAGTCATCAGGGCTTGCACCGAAGGAGAAGCCAAGCGGACCCTTTGCTGACCTGGCGCGCCTCAAGGGCACCAACGACGACGAAAAATAAAGCCCCGCGGGCCGGGGTTGCACCCACCCGATGATGGGATAAAGTTGCGTGCCTGCTCCGGCAGGCCGAAAAACGGGCACAAATGACCGATTCTATAACGATTTCCGTGGACGCCATGGGCGGTGATAACGCGCCGCGCGCCGTGATCCACGGGGCCCACCTGGCCCTCAAGGAGCGCAAGAACACGCGCTTCATCTTTCACGGTATCAAGAGCCAGATCGATCCGCTGCTCGAGGAATTTCCGGACCTGAAGCCGGCGTCGGAAGTGCGCCATTGCGAAACCGTCATCGCCATGGATGAAAAGCCCAGCCAGGCGCTTCGCAAGGGCAAGGGCGTGTCGTCCATGTGGATGGCTATCCAGTCGGTGAAGGACGGCGAGGCCGACGTCGCCATTTCCGGGGGCAACACCGGCGCGCTCATGGCCATGGCAACCTTCTGCCTGCGTCCCATGGAAGGGATTTCCCGGCCGGGCATTGCCGCCATCTGGCCGACTTTGCGCTCCGACATCATCGTGCTCGACATGGGAGCCACAATTGGCGCCGACGCGCGCCAACTGGTGGACTACGCCATCCTTGGCTCCGCATTGGCGCGATCACTGTTCGACACGGATAACCCAACGGTGGGCCTGCTCAATGTCGGCACCGAGGAGGTCAAGGGCCTCGAATCGATCAAGGAGGCCGGCAAGATCCTCTCCGAAGCCAGCGGCGCCGGCTTCACCTACCACGGCTTTGTCGAAGGCGATGATATCGGCAAAGGGACGGTAGACGTCGTGGTCACTGAGGGCTTTGTCGGCAACATCGCGCTCAAGACGGCCGAAGGCACGGCCCGCCAGGTCGCGTCCTATCTACGCAGCGCGCTAATGGCCAACTGGGTCAGCCGGCTGGGGGCCTTGTTGGCCTCATCTGCGCTCAATGCGCTGCGCCGCAAGATGGACCCGCGCACCGTCAATGGCGGCGTCTTCATGGGCCTCAACGGCATCGTCATCAAGTCCCATGGCGGCTCCGACGAAATTGGCTACAAGAGCGCCCTCGGCCTCGCCTATGAGATGGCGCGCAGTCGTCTCATGGACAAGATCGGCGACACCATGCAGCGCTTCCCCATTCACAAGCCTGCTCAAGAGCAGCCCACCCAATCCGAGGTTTAGTCCGCGTGAGCAGAATTCGGTCCATCATTCGCGGCGTCGGCAGCTATCTCCCGGCGAAGATTCTCACCAATCAGGACCTCGCCAAGATCGTCGACACCTCGGACGAATGGATCCAGCAGCGCGTAGGCATCAAGGAGCGCCACATCGCAGCCGAGGGGGAGTTCACCTCCGACCTCGCCGTAGCGGCCGCCCGCCAAGCGCTGGACAATGCCGGTCTCGAGATCGCCGACATTGATCTCATCATCGTTGCCACCACCACCCCGGACTTCACCTTCCCGTCCGCTGCGACCCTGGTGCAGATGAAGCTTGGCATGCACCACGGCTTCGCCTTCGACATTCAGGCGGTGTGCTCCGGCTTCGTCTATGCCGTCACCACCGCCGACAGCTACATCAAGAACAATCTGGCGCGCCGCGTGCTGGTCATTGGCGCCGAGACGTTCTCGCGCCTGCTCGACTGGACCGACCGCACCACCTGCGTTCTTTTCGGAGACGGTGCCGGGGCTGTCGTCCTCGAGCGGGCTGATCTGGCCGAAGGGGAACCGGACCGCGGGGTTCTCGCCTCCGCCCTGCGTTCGGACGGACGCCATTGGGACAAGCTCTACGTCGACGGCGGTCCCTCGACGACCGGAACGACCGGCCACGTGCACATGCAGGGGCCTGAAGTCTTCCGCCATGCCGTGGGCAAGATCACCGACGTCGTCTACGCGACACTGGAGCAGACAGGCTTCACCGTTGCCGACCTCGACTGGTTCGTGCCGCACCAGGCCAACCGGCGGATCATCGATGGGGCAGGGGCCAAGCTCGGCCTGCCGCCCGAAAAGGTTGTCGTCACAGTCGACCGCCACGCCAACACATCGGCCGCCTCGGTTCCCCTGGCTTTGAGCGCCGCGGTTGCCGACGGCCGCATCAAGACGGGCGACCTGGTCATGCTCGAGGCCATGGGTGGCGGCTTTACCTGGGGCGCATCCTTGATTCGCTGGTAGCGGCGCACGCCGCATTGACCTTAAGCGTTTGGGAGCGCTAGTGTCTTTCCGGGTGGAGGTGCCCGCAGCGGACCCACGGCCCAAAGGGGCCGCATCGCTGACAATAAAGGGAAGAATTCCCAGGGCAGGGCCACGCGAGTGCGCCACGCCTCACATGCAAGAGCAATCTGCCGCCGACGGTCTGGCGGCGAATAGGGCCAAGGCAATTGGGGGTCTGAATGGCGCAGAAGACGATAACGCGGGCCGATCTGGCTGAGGCGGTGTATGGCTCCGTGGGGCTGTCGCGAACCGAGTCGGCCGAATTGGTCGAGCGGGTGCTCGAGTTGATCACCGATGCCCTGGTCACCGGCTCCAACGTCAAGCTGTCCTCTTTCGGCTCCTTCCAGGTTCGCTCGAAAAACGAGCGTATCGGACGCAATCCCAAGACCGGCGAGGAGGTGCCGATCCTCCCGCGACAGGTTCTTGTGTTCAAACCATCCAACGTGTTGAAGTCCAAGATCAACAAGTCTATGGTCGGCTCTGGTAAATAAGGGTTTCTTGCCCGGGGGACTTTAGGTTTGGACAAGTCGCCAGACGCCTTCCGAACCATCTCAGAGGCCGCTGAAGAGCTCGACCTGCCCCAGCATGTCCTGCGCTTCTGGGAAACCCGATTCTCTACCATTAAGCCGCTGAAACGTGGCGGCGGCCGCCGCTATTACCGGCCCGAGGACGTGATGCTGCTGCGCGGCATCCGCCATCTCCTCTACGATCAGGGCTTCACCATCAAGGGTGTGCAGCGCATCATCAAGGAGCAGGGGCCGCGCTATGTCATCGCCGTTGGCGAAGGCAAGGGGCTCGACGAAATCCTGCCCATGATCGAGCAGGCCGAGAATGCCGGCGACGAGGCCGAACTGGAAGAGGCCGAGATGACCGCCAGCCCCGCGCTCGACGAAGAGGACCGGCACCGGCTCTCGGAAGTCCTTCGCGAACTGCTCGAGTGCAAGCGCATCCTCGAACGCGCCCGCGAACACTGAGCCTTCGGACGCAACGAGTGCCATTTCGTCGCTCCGCCCGGATGGAATTCCCGTTCCACCCGGTGCGCAAATCGTCTACTTATTCCGCCATCAATTCGGCCGGTACCCCGGCCTTTTTCGGTGGAGTTTATCGCTATGACAGTCCGTTTTGGCCTCCTGGGCGCTGGCCGCATCGGCAAGGTGCACGCCAAGGCCGTCACCGCTAATCCCTTGGCCCGTCTCGTGGCCGTTGCCGATGCCTTCGAGAAGGCCGCGACTGACCTCGCCGGGCAGTATGGCGCCGAAGTGCGCTCCATCGACGCCATCGAGAAGGCCGATGATATCGACGCGGTGGTCATCTGCACGCCCACCGATACCCATGCCGACCTGATCGAGCGCTTCGCCCGTGCCGGTAAGGCGATCTTCTGCGAAAAGCCGATCGATCTCGATGTCGAGCGCGTCAAGGCCTGCCTCAAGGTGGTCGACGCCGAGGGCGCGACGCTCATGGTCGGCTTCAACCGCCGCTTCGATCCGCACTTCCAGGCCGTCAAGCAGGCTATCGACGAAGATCGCATCGGCGAAGTCGAGATGGTGACCATCGTCTCGCGCGATCCCGGCGCCCCGCCCGTCGACTACATCAAGCGCTCGGGCGGCATTTTCCGCGACATGACCATCCACGATTTCGACATGGCCCGCTATCTCCTGGGCGAAGAGATCGACACCGTCACCGCCCAGGCCTCCGTCCTCGTGGACGAGGCCATCGGCACCGCCGGCGACTACGACAGCGCCTCGGTCATGCTCTCCACCGCCTCGGGCAAGCACGCGACCATCTCCAACTCGCGCCGCGCTACCTATGGCTACGACCAGCGCATCGAGGTCCACGGCTCCGAAGGCGCCGTCGCTGCCGAGAACCAGCGCCCGGTCTCCATCGAAATCGCCAACGGCTCGGGCTACACCCGTCCGCCGCTGCACGACTTCTTCATGACCCGCTACACCGAGGCATATGCCCGCGAAATCTGCGCTTTCGTCGATTGCGTTGAATCAAAATCTGCGGCCACCCCAAGCGGCGCCGATGGCCTCGTCGCACTCGCACTGGCCGAAGCCGCGCTGAAATCCGTCAAGGAGGGCAGGGCAGTCAAGGTGAGCGAGATCACCGGCGCCCTAGCCGACAAATCCGTCTTCCAAGGCCGCTAAGCCTCGCCACACCCACGGTGTCATCCCCGCGAAAGCGGGGACCTCCGTTTGCGACAGCAATAGAGATTCCCGCTTTCGCGGGAATGACACTGAGAGGGAAAAGGCACCGAAAGCGCAAAAGCCCCAAGTGCGGCCCACAGCCTACTTCAGCATCCACTCATGTTCGGGCGCATTGTGGAACTTCCACACCCGCTTCGGCCCCGCCATGACGTTGAGGTAATAGAGATCATACCCCGCCGTTGTCGCCACCGGATGATAGCCGCGCGGCACCAGCGTCACGTCTCCATCCTCCACCGCCATCGCCTCATCGAGGCTCCGGTCGTCCGTATAGACGCGCTGGAACGCGAAACCCTGCGGCGGGTTCACGCGGTGGTAGTACGTCTCTTCCAACTGGCTTTCATGCGGCAGGTTGTCCTGATCATGCTTGTGCGGCGGGTAGGACGAGGTGTTGCCCTGCGGGGTGATCACTTCCACCACCAGCAGCGCGTTGGCCGACTGATCGTCTTCAGGCATGATGTTGTAGACGTGCCGCACATTGGCACCCTTGCCGCGCGACAGTCGCGGATGCGTCCCCGGCGGGATGACCTTGGCGCTAAAGTCGCCGCCGCCCGGCGCAGAGCACACCGCCAGTTCGAGATCGGTCGTCGCGTCCACCGCCCAGTCGCGACCCGCCGGCACATAGAGCGCCCAGGGCGCGCCCTCGAATGGGCTCATGCGCTCGCCGAGTTCACCGAAATCCTCGCCATCGACGGCAAAGCGCCCCTTGCCGCCGACCAGCACCAGGCAGATTTCGCGCTCCCCGGTCTGCCCGCCGCTGGCTTCGCCGGCTTTAAGCTTGTGCAACTCGAAGCCCACATGCGTCCAGCCCGCCGATTGCGGGGTGACATCATGAATCTTGCCCGTCTGGTCCGTCGCTTTGACGAGGAGGGGGGACTTGCTCATTGATCGGCTCCTCTTTGGGAAATGCGTAGAAGAAATTGTAGAGCGCATAGGCCAGCGCCGCGCCTACCAGCACGATCCAAAACGTTTCCCTGGTCCAGATGGCTTCCCAGGCCAGCCAGATCACCAGGAACACCACCAGGGCAATCCGCCGCCACAGCGGTCGAAACCAATTGACGTCGTTCTGCTTCAGCGCCATCGGCCTTTTCCATCTCTCGTGTCTGCAGTCGCCGGCGCCATGGCCGGGCGTGTCCCGGCAATCCATCTCGCCCCAAGGCTTCGTGGCCACTGCCACCCGGACGCGCCGGGTAATGAGGGGTCAAGCCGTCACTGCTCTTGAGACGTGTCTAGCACGTCCGGCGGAAAACTCACCCCTTCGGAAACCCCTGCGTCTCAACCGTATATCCTGCTGCGTTCATCACGCGCATCAATTCGGCATGGCCCACTTGCGCCATTTTGAGCGGCGGGTTTTTCTTCGGGTCCTGTTCGGCTTCCACCACGAACCAGCCCTCGTAGCCATGGTCTGCCAGCCGCTGCACGATGGCGCCGAAGTCGAGCGACCCATCCCCCGGCACCGTAAAGGCCCCGAGCGCCACGGCATCGAGGAAACTCTGCTTGGTCCGATCGAGCCCGTCGACAACCGCCTGCCGGATGTCCTTGACGTGCACGTGGTTGATCCGCGCGTGATGCTTGTCGATGGCTCGCAGCACGTCGCCGCCGGCAAACGCCAGGTGCCCCGCATCGAGCAGGAGCGGGATGCCCGCGCCCGATGCCGCCATGAAGGCGTCTAGTTCCGCCTCGGTCTCCACTACCGCCGCCATATGGTGATGATAGCTCAGCGGCATGCCCTGCTCGGCGCACCACTCGCCGAATTCGGTGACCTTCCTGGCATAAGCCTTCATCTCGTCGTCCGAGAGCTTCGGCTTTCGCGCCAGCGGCACCTCGCGCTTGCCCTGGATCGACCGGCCCACCTCGCCATAGACGATGCACGGCGCATCGACAGCCTTGAAGAGCTCGATCATCGGGGCAATACGGTCCTTGTTGGCAGCAAGCTCCTCATCCACCAGCGTGCCGGAAAACCAGCCGCCGCACAGCGTCACGTCGGCCGCCCGCAGGATCGGCAGCATCACCTCCGGATCGTCGGGAAAGCGCCGTCCCTTTTCCATGCCGGTGAACCCGGCCGAGCGCGACTGCCGCAGGCACTCTTCGAGCGAGACGTCGTCGCTCAGTTCCACCAGATCGTCGTTCCACCACGCGATGGGCGACATGCCAAGCTTGGCCTTCATTGCTCTCTCCCGGCGCCAACGCGCCTATCTTTCTCATTCACGCGGGGCATCATCGTCACGGCTCACCGAGAACATTTTGCAGGGCGTCATTCAGCCCCCACGGTGTCATTCCCATTTCCACAGTTTCATTCCCGCGAAAGCGGGAAACCCTGTTCCGGCAGTCGATCTCACAACGCAGCCGCGTCCCCGCATGGACCACCGGGACAAGCCCGGTGGTGACGCCAGCGTCAAGCCCAGTCCTACCCCGCCCGCTGCGCCTTCAGCGCTTTCACATAGGCCTCGCGCGCCGCGTTCACCTGTGGCCGCTCACTGACTTCCGGCACCGCCACGTCCCACCAGTGCCCACCGGCTTCTGTGGTGATCAGCGGGTCGGTATCGATCACGAACACATGCACCCCCGCCGCGCCTTCGCTTTCGGCCAGTGCCGTCTCGAGTTCGCTCACCGAAGCCACCTTCTTCGCCGTTGCGCCCATCGCCGCAGCGTGCGCTGCAAAGTCCACATTGGGCAGGTTCACGTGGTAGGTGTCGCGGAAGAGATTGTTGAAATTGGCTCCCCCGGTCGCCATCTGCAGCCGGTTGATGCAGCCATAGCCCGCATTGTCGAGCACCACGATGGTGAGGCGCAGGCCCATCATCGCAGCCGAGACGATCTCCGAGTTCATCATGAGATACGAGCCGTCGCCGACCATGACGACCACGTCCTCATCGGGCCTGGCCAGTGCAACACCCACCCCACCGGCGATCTCGTAGCCCATGGTCGAAAAGCCGTAGTCGAGGTGATAGCTGCCGGGCCCATCGGCGCGCCAGAGCTTGTGCAATTCACCCGGCAGGCCGCCCGAAGCGCACACCAGCGTTGCCTTGGTTCGGCCGCGCTGCACCGCACCGATGACTTGGCCATCCGAGGGCAGTTCGACATTGGATGCGGCGCGCGCCTCATCGGCCTCACCGATCCAGATGTCCTTTGCAGTCAAAGCCTTGTCGGTCCAGGCGGAATCAACCTGCCAACCCGTCAGGGCCGCATCCAGCGCTTCCAGCCCGACGCGCGCATCGGCCACCAGCGGCAGCGCATTGTGCTTCATGGCGTCGAACACCTGCACATTGAGGCCGACGATCTTGAGGTCTGGGTTCTGGAACAGCGCCCAGGATCCGGTGGTAAAGTCCTGCAGCCGCGTTCCCACGGCCAACACCACGTCGGCCTCTTCCGCCAGCAGGTTCGAGGCCGATGATCCGGTGACGCCTACGCTGCCCATGTTGAGCCGATGGGCATGGGGCAGGGAGCTTTTCCCCGCCTGGGTTTCCATCACCGGTATGCCGTGCGCCTGGGAAAATTCGGAAAGCGCCTCGCTGGCTTCCGAATAGAGCACGCCGCCACCGGCGATGATGACGGGCTTCTTGGCTAGTTTGATCGCGGCTGCGGCCTCGGCGAACTCGTCCGCATCGGGCATAATCCGGCGCGGCACCCACACTTTTTGGGCAAAGAAGCTCTCGGGGTAGTCGTAGGCCTCGGCCTGCACGTCCTGGCAGAGCGACAGGGTCACCGGGCCGCACTCGGCCGGGTCGGTCAAAACCTGCATGGCGCGGCGCAGGGCCGGGATGATCTGCTCGGGCCGCGTAATACGGTCGAAATAGCGGCTGACGGGACGGAAGCAGTCGTTAGCCGAAACGGTGCCATCGCCAAAGCTTTCCACCTGCTGCAGCACAGGGTCGGGCAGCCGGTTGGCAAACACGTCGCCGGGCAGCAGCAGCACCGGAATGCGGTTCACATGCGCCAGGGCGGCCGCAGTCACCATATTGAGCGCCCCCGGTCCGATGGAGGTGGTGCACGCCATGAACCGCCGCCGGAAACTGGCCTTGGCGTAGCCGATGGCCGCATGGGCCATGCTCTGCTCGTTTTGCCCACGATAGGTCGGCAGTGTGTCCTTGACGCCATGCAGCGCCTCGCCGATCCCGGCCACGTTGCCATGCCCGAAAATGGCCCAGAACCCGCCGAAGATCGGAACGGTCTCGCCGTCGATCACCGTCATCTGCGCCGTCATGAACCGCGCCACGGCCTGCGCCATCGTCAATCGAACAGTCTTCTGGCTCATTGCCGCGTCCTCATCGAAACCAACATTTCCCACTCAGTGGGCCTTCGCCCTAGTGCACCGGCAATTCGCATCGGTCGCACCAGCAATCAGGTCTTCAAATCCAGTTCCTTCACCCCCCACCCCAGCCTCCCCGCAAGGGGGAGGGAGTCCTATCGGCGTGTCGGCCACCTTCAGCGCCCCAACTCCGATGCGACTCCTCCCCCTCGACGGGGGAGGCCGGGTGGGGGTGCGCCTCAGGCTCGATACCTGCCTTGTTACCCCGAACCCCAAGCATCACCGTGCCCAAGGGCCCACCGCGCCCTCAGCTCTCTTCCCAAACCTTCACCAGCGCGCCAAACCGCTCGGCCATCTGCGCCACCGCTTCGTCATCGCTCATCCGCCCGTCCAGCCAGGCCCGCGCGGCATCGCCGAAGATCGTCCGCCCCACCGCAAAGCCCTTCACCGACTTTGCCGTCTTGGCGATAGCAAAGCCCGTCTCCAGCTCCGCCTGTGGCGCATCGAGCCCCAGCAGCACCACGCCCCTGCAGTACGGATCGTGCTCTACGATCGCGGCATCAATCTGTCCCCACGCCGCCGCACTCGGCTGCGCCTCCAGCTTCCACCAGTCGGGCTTGATCCCCGTGGCATAGATTTCGCGCATCGCCCGGGCCACCGTATCGTCGCCCACCGCCCCATTCTTGCTGGCGATGATCTCGATCAGCAGCTCGCGCCCGACCTTGCGCGCCGCATCGAACGCGGCGCCGAGCTTTGCGATCTGCGTTTTTCGCAGATCGTCCGCATCGTCGGGATGGAAGAAGCACAGCACCTTGATGCAATGGTCCACCGGCCATTCGACCAGCCGCGACCCCAGATCCTGCGAAAACTCGAACTGCAAGGGCCGCGAGCCGGGCAATTCGATCGGCTTGCCGATCCAGAAATCCTTGAGCGCGCTGGCGGCATAGAGCGCGTCGCGCCCATACTTGTCGTCCAGCAGCATGCCGAAGCCGTCGCGCCCATCCGCCACCTGGGCCGCCGCCTTGACGGCAAGCACCTTGAAGTCGGCAATGCGGGCCAGCTTCTGCGCATCGCCGCTGGCCATGTCTTCGAGCTGGCTGCGATGATCAATAGCCAGCGCCATCAATCTGGGAATCACGCGCCGCCGCGTCGTCGCCCAATGCACATGGTTGATCGCCGCGTCCTTGCGCAGCGCCCGCTCCTTGCTGCCGTTTTCGAGGAAGTAGGTCAGCTCGGTCCAGGTCGGAATTTCCGGCGCGCAGAGCAGGCGCGACACCGCGAAGGCGCCACAGGCATTGGCCCAGGTGGCGCTCGTGGTGTGCGGTTCCCCGCGCAGCCAGCCGCGCAGGAACCCGCTCATGAATGCGTCACCCGCGCCCAGCACATTGTAGACCTCGATGGGAAAGCCCTTGCCCACGATCCCGTCTTCAAGATCGTCCGGGATCGGGCCGTCATAGACGATGCAGCCCATCGGTCCGCGTTTGAGCACGATGACGGCAGGCGAGAGCGACCGGATCGTCCTCAGCGCCGCATGGATATCGTCGCCGCCCGCAGCGATCAGCACTTCTTCCTCGGTGCCCACGATAAGGTCGCACTCGGGCAGAACGGTCTTCAGGTGCGCCGAAACCTCGTCCGAAGCAATATAGCGGCTATCGCCCGCGTCGTGGCCCGCCAGGCCCCAGAGGTTCGGCCGGTAATCGATGTCGAACACCACCTTGCCGCCGTTTTCCTTGGCAAGCCGCATTGCCTTGCGCTGCGCCTTGTCCGAGTTCGGCTTGGCAAAATGCGTTCCGGTGACCAACACGGCCTGCGCCGTGCGGATGAAATCGGGGTCGATGTCTTCTTCGTCGAGAGCCGAGTCGGCGCAGTTGTCGCGGTAGAAGATCAGCGGAAATGATTTGTCGTTCTCGACCGACAGCAGCACTAACGCCGTCAATCGCGTCGGATCGGTGGCGACGCCGCGCGTCTCGACGCCTTCGCGCTCGAGCTGCTCGCGGATGAACCGCCCCATCTGCTCGTTGCCCACACGGGTGATCAGCGCCGATTTGAGGCCCAGTCGCGCAGTGCCGACTGCAATATTGGTGGGGCATCCGCCGACCGACTTGGCAAAGCTGCCGACATCCTCGAGCCGGGTCCCGATCTGCTGGCCGTAAAGATCCACCGAGGCCCGGCCGATGGTGATGACGTCCAGCGAACGTGTCGTCTGCGCGCTCAAAGCAGTCTCCTTGTGCTGGCACCTATGAAACATAGGTTCCGGGAGGGTGCAATATGGAACGAAAATTCTATCAGTGGAATGTCAGCCGCGCCGCCGCTTCTCCGCCACGGAGACCGTCAGGCCCATGGCGAGCGCCATGCTGGCCGAGAGCGAGCGAAAGCCCGCATGGTCGGCCTCGGCCAACTCGAACCACACCTTCGAGCACTCCACCAGCGGCGAAAACGCCGAGTCGGTCAGCGACACCACCGGCACGCCATTGCCCGCCAGGAGCCGCGCCTGGTTTGCGCTTTCGGCGGCATAAGGCGAAAAGCTCACTGCAAAGGCTGCGTCGCGCGGCGTTGCCAGCGCCAGCACGTCCTCCTCGATTCCCGCGACGGTCGCCACCAATTGGCACCGCACCCGCAATTTCCCGAAGGCGTAGGCCATGTATGTGGTGATCGGAAACGACCGTCGACGCGCGATGAGATAGATGGTCTCCGCCCCCGCGAGCAGCGTCACCGCCTGCTCGAACGTTCGTGCGTCGATCTGCGCGCTCAGCGTATCGAGGCTGCCATGCGCCGCCGCCACGAAGCTGTTGAGGATGGTGCCGCTTTCGGTCAGCGTCGCGCCTCCCTCCTCGAGCTTGCGCAGCCGTTCCTCATAGCTGGAATTGCGCTCCCGCAGCCGGGCGCGAAACACCTGCTGCAGCCCGGAAAAGCCGTCGAACCCGAAACCCTGGGCGAAGCGCACCAGCGTTGAAGGCTGCACCTGCGCCGCGACGGCAATGCTCGCGGCGGTACCGAAGGCGATGTCGTCGGGGTGGTCGAGGGCAAAGGTTGCCACCTGCATCAGGCGCTTGGGCAACTGCGCGCGCCGCTCGAGAATTTGCGCGCGCAGTGCTTCGAAATCGGCCGGTGCGTCCATTGCCCTTCTCCCGCGGCGCCCGATGGAAGGCGCATTCCAGAAATGGAACGGCAGGTTTAGCGCAGCGCCCCGGGGCTGAAAAGCCGATCGCCGGCGAAAGCGTCAGGCCGTTGCCATCCGCCGCACCCGACCCCGTCCTTCCACCCAGAAGATGAACGTCGAGGCCGCCACGATCATCGCCGCCCCCGGCCAGAACCACACCGAAGGCACCTGGCCCAGCGCGATCCATCCCACCATCCCGCTCAGCGGCACCTTGAGATCGCCGAACGGCTGCAGATACGCCGCGTCGGCCTTGCGGTAGGCGAAGGCCAGCAGGTACTGCGCCGCGGCGGTGAGCGCGCCGAGCAGCACCAGCAGCACCAGCCCCATCCCGCCCGGCAGCGCGAATGGAAAACCCGTCGCGAGGCCCGCCGGCAAAAGGCTCGGCGCCAGCCAGCCCAAGGCGTTCACCAGCAACAGGATGGCCAAATGGTTCGGTGTCACCAGCACCAGGAGGGACAGCGTCATCGTTTCCGCCGTTTCTTCCCGCGCCAGATATTTGGTCAGCACGTCAGTGGTCGCCCATAGCGCCGCCGCCAACACGGGCACCGCGGTGTGCCAGGTCAGCCCCTCCACGCCCACGCCCGATACGATAATGGCGCCCACGAACCCGACAAGGGCTGCCAGCAGGCGCGCACCCGACACGCGCTCCCCCAGGAACATCGTCGACCCCAGGATGATGAACAGCGGCCCCGTCGCGAGCAGCGTCACCATCTGCCAGATCGGCACGCCGGCCGCAAAGCCATAGACGAACACGTGCACGCCCAGCGCCGACACAAAGGCGCGGATTTCGTGCACCAGCGGGTGGCGCGTGCGCAGGTTCGCCAGCCCGATGCGCAGGATCATCGGCAGCGCCAGCACCGAAGCGATGACGTATTGCCAGAAGGCCATGCCGGTGGAACTCATGCCGAATTGCCACGGCAACACCGATTGCAGCGTGTTCGTGCCGGCAAAGGCCAGGCTCGCCGCCAGCATGAAGAAGGCGCCGGTGGTGGCGTTTGAGGTCGTCGAGGAAATCTGGTTCATCTGTCGTCCTTTCCGTAACCAGTTTCCTCAGGGTTACGGGGAGACGACCGGCCGAAAAGGCACCCGCAAATATAGGCGGGTGCACGCCGGCCAGGGCGTGCTCATCCCGTTCTCTTTCATCCGGACTCTAACCGTCGGCTCCGGAATTGCACCGGATCTGCTGACCCCTCGCCAGGCGAGGGCGCTCGCGGGCTTGGCATCGCTGCCTTTACCGCCGGTGGGGAATTTCACCCCGCCCTGAGAACATGTGACAGGTGTCCTGCCACGCGCTCAAAATAGGCCACGGGACTTGTCGGTGCAAGTAAGCACAGGTGTATAACCGCCGCCCGTCGGAACACCGCTGTGCCGGTACCGTTGCAAGGCGTTGCTGCCAGTGCGGTATTTCGGCACAGCGACCAACTGCGTCCTCCCGGCACCATTCCATCCGGCGCTAAGACTTCTGGCGCGGCCTGGTCTATAGTTTGATCGGGTTTTAGCCAGCGGCGCAGGAAACAGGGAAGGCACCAGAGATGGACTTCGGGCAGACGGCTGAACTCTTGGCGCGTATCCAGTTCGCCTTCACCGTGTCCTTTCACTTCATCTTCCCCGCCTTTTCCATCGGCACGGCGAGCTATCTCGCGGTGCTGAACGCGCTCTGGCTCTGGAAGCGCGATCCGGCCTATCTCAAGCTCTTCGAATACTGGAAGACGATCTTTGCCGTCACCTTCGGCATGGGCGTCGTCTCCGGCATCGTTATGAGCTACCAGTTCGGCACCAACTGGGCCGTGTTCTCCGACAAGGCCGGCGCCGTTGTCGGGCCCCTCATGGGCTACGAAGTGCTGACCGCCTTCTTCCTCGAAGCCGGTTTCCTCGGCATTGCCCTGTTTGGGCGCAAGCGGGTGGGCGATGGCCTGCACATGGTCGCGGTGGCCATGGTGGCCATCGGCACGCTGATCTCGGCGACCTGGATCACCTCCGCCAATAGCTGGATGCAGACGCCCGCCGGCTTCTCGATCAACGACGATGGCATCTTCATCCCGGAGGATTGGTGGGCCATCATCTTCAATCCCTCCTTCCCCTACCGCGTGACGCACACGGTCCTCGCGGCCTTCCTCACCACGGCCTTTGCCGTCGGTGCCGTGGGAGCGTGGCACCTGTTGAAGGACCGCAGCAATCGCCAGGCGCGCATAATGTTCTCCATGGCGATGTGGATGGCGGCGATCGTCACCCCCATCCAGATATTCGTGGGTGACCAGCACGGTCTCAATACGCTCGAGCACCAGCCGGCCAAGATTGCCGCCATGGAGGGCCATTTCGAGAGCCACCCCGATGGCGCCCCGCTGATCCTGTTCGGCATTCCCAACGAGGCCGCCGAGCGCATGGACTACGCGCTGGAGATTCCCAAGCTCAGTTCCCTCATCCTCAAGCACGATCTCAACGCGCCGCTGCAGGGTCTCAAGGATTTTCCGCCCGACGCCCGGCCGCCGGTGCTGATCCCGTTCTTCGCTTTCCGCGTCATGGTGGGCCTCGGCTTCCTGATGCTGGGCATCGGCCTGTGGTCGCTCTGGGCCCGCTGGCGCAAATCGCTCTACACCAATGGCTGGCTGCATCGCGCGGCCCTGGCCATGGGCCCCTCGGGCTTCGTCGCCGTGCTCGCCGGCTGGTACACCACGGAGGTCGGCCGACAGCCCTACACCGTCTATGGCTTTCTCCGCACCTCCGAGAGCCTCTCGCCGGTCGACGCCCCGGCGGTGGGAACATCGCTCGTGGCCTTCGTCGTGGTCTATTTCCTGGTGTTCGGGGCAGGGGTCTTCTACCTCTTCCGCCTGTTCCGCCGGCCGCCCATCCTCGATGAGGATCACGAACTCGATCGCGGTCCACATCGTGCCGCTGGCATCAATCCCGGCCCGGCGCAGGAAGACACCATCCGAGCGGGAGGAGAGACCGATGCCGTTTGATCTTCCGACTGTCTGGGCCGGCATCATCGCCTTTGCCGTTCTTGCCTATGTCATCCTCGATGGCTTCGACCTTGGGGTCGGCATCCTGTTCCCACTGTTCCCCAAGCGGCATGACCGTGACGTGATGACCAACTCCATCGCCCCCGTCTGGGACGGCAACGAGACCTGGCTGGTCCTGGGCGGTGGCGGCCTCATGGCCGTGTTCCCGGTCGTCTACGCCACCGTTCTGCCCGCGCTCTACATGCCCATCATCGTCATGCTGCTCGGCCTTGTGTTCCGCGGGGTTGCCTTCGAATTTCGCTGGCGCACCCAGCGCGGGTCGATCTGGTGGGACGTCGGCTTCTTCGTGGGGTCGACGCTGGCCGCGCTGATGCAGGGGATCGCGCTCGGTGCCCTGGTCCAGGGCATCCGGATTGCCGACCGTTCATACGCCGGCGGCTGGTGGGATTGGCTGAGCCCGTTCTCGATCCTCACCGGGCTGGCAGTGACGGTCGGCTATGCGCTGCTCGGCGCCACCTGGCTCAACCTCAAGACTTCCGGGGAAATCCAGGCTCGCGCCCGTCGCATAGCCATGGTTGCCGGCGGCGCCACCCTGGTGCTGATCGGGGTGGTCTCCCTCTGGAGCCCGTTCATCAACGAAATCTATTTTGAGCGCTGGTTCCGCTGGCCGACGGCCTTCTTCTCGGCCTTCGTCCCCACGCTTCTTGCGGCGTGCGCCTTTGCCCTCTGGCACGGACTGACGACCGACAAGCACCTGCAGCCATTCCTTGCCGCCCTGGGCCTGTTCGTCCTCTCCTTCGCCGGGCTGGGGATCAGCTTCTATCCCTACATGGTCCCCGGCGCCTTGACGATCGCGGAGTCCGCCGCGCCCGAAAGCTCGCTTGCCTTCCTGCTCGTCGGGGCCGCCGTGCTGGTGCCGACCATCCTCGCCTACACCGGCTATGCCTATTGGGTGTTCCGCGGCAAGATCGACCCGGAGGAGGGCTATCACTGATGGCCGATCATCCCCGCGTCCGGCAGATAGGCTGGTTCGTCGCCCTCTGGGTCGGCGGCGTCGCTGCTGTCACGATCGTCGGCCTGGTCATCCGGCTATTCCTCGCGCCCTGAGCGCTGCTCGATCTCCCGTTGCCCGGGTCGATTCTCCACGCGGCGGGAATGACCTCATGGTGAGCCTGTCGAACCATGCGGTCTTTCCAGCGCCGCCGCATGAGCGTGGTCCGACACCAGCCTATCGCCAGCCCATCATGCCCAGCGCGGCTTCCGTTACCGGATGCGTCGCGAACCGTTCTCCCATCAACCGGTGCGTTGCCGCGTCCGGGTGAAGATTGTCGGGGAGCGGCAAAGTGACTTCATCCTCCGGGCCATAGAGCGAAAGCCCGTCGAGATAGAGCAGTCGGCCGTCTCCACGCACGGCGACGATGTGTTCCAGTTCCTCGCGCACCTGGCGCAGCGCGAGTTTGCCGCGCGCAGTCGATGCTGGGTCGCCCGCCGCCACGAACCGCACTTCGCCGCGCGCGAACGCCTCGAAATCCGGTGCCGCGGGGCCGGGCGTCTCTTCATGGATCGGGCAATAGATGGGCGAGACCAGCACGATGGGCGTCGTGGCGTGTCCGTCGCGGATCGTATCGAGAAAGCCATGCACGGCAGTCCGAAAACTGCGCCGGCTCATCATGTCGCCGTTCACCACGTTGATCCCGAGCTTGAGGCTGATGAGGTCGGCCGGCATGTCCCGGATCATCCGCGCCATGAAGGGATCCACCATGGCGCTGCCGCCCAGCCCCAGATTGGTCAGGTGCAGCCCGGCGCGCGCCGCCGCCACCGCCGGCCAGATGCCGGTGGGATGGGCCGCGTTCGAGCCGTGGCTGATGGAACTCCCATGATGCAGCCATCGCCTCGCCACGGGCGCCGCCACCGGATGCGGGGGCGCATCCGCAGCAAGGCCGAGAACTTCTACCTGCTCGTTGTGCGGCAGCCAGAGCTCCACCCGCTTCGCCCCCCGTGGCAGGTCGAAGACCAGCGTATCGGCCGGGCCATCCTCCAGTCGGGACGTGCCGTTCATCATGTCGATGACAAGCGTCCGGCCACCGCCGAGGCTGGCCTGCCCAGCCAATTCGCCGTTGACCAGCAGATCGTACACCCCTGGCGCGGTCGGCGGGGCGCCGACATAGCTGCGTCGCGTGGCGATGGCCTCCAAGGCGATCGTCGTCGCCTCGGTGTCGAACGCCAGCCGAACGCCGGCTGGCTGGCTCTCCACGAGATTCAGCTGCGGATCAGCCGCCTGCCGCCGCGCCCATTCCGGCACGCGATGCACGACCAGCCCGGCCGCTGTACGCTCGAAATGCGACGCGCCATGAACAAGCGCCGTGGCGACGGGCTTGGACGCCCAGGATAATCTTGTCATCACGAAAAACTCTCAGATCAGGAGGCCGTCGGCCAATGGCGCAGCATGGCATCCAGGGCCGACAGGCCCTGTTGCCACGAGAGCCCGGGGTCAGGGCCGCTGTGCCCGAAACTGCCGCTCCGCTCCAGCGTCGCAAAGCCAAGGAATACGCTCCCCAGCAGGCGAACCGCATGGACCTCCTCGGCCTCCGGCAGGTCGTAGCCACGCAGCATCGCCCGCGTCATCTGCGCCACCCGCACGCCACCGCTGCGCGCGGCCAGCTCCGGAGGCAGATCCATTCGCGCCGCCGTGAACAGTCCGGGATGAGCATGGGCGAAGTCACGGTGAGCATTGCCCAGTGCAACTAGGGCATCCCGCCCGGACCGTCCGGCCACCGCCTCGGCAGCGCGATCAGCCAGGCGGTCGAGCGCCACGAGGGCGATCCCCACGCGAAGAGCTTCAGAATTTTCCAGGTGCGAATAAAGGCTCGCAACCTGCACCCCGAACTGTCGCGCCAACGCCGACAGGGTGACTTGCTCGAAAGCCACCGCGTCCGCCAATTCAGCCCCGGCCGCGATAAGCCGCTCTCGAGTCAGACCTGCTCGCATCACAAAACCTAATATCTTTAGGTTTTTGCCTACAAGCAGAAGGCGTGTATGGCAAGTTGTAAAATGTGAAGGCCCCGGATTTTCACCAGGGCCTTCGCATTCTCGCGTCTTACGTCATTGCCAGCGTTAGCAGTCTGCTAGCCGTTCTCGAGCCACGACACCTGTTGGGGCGTGAGCTTTATGTCGAACGCCTTGAGACTGTCTTCCAGTTCCTCCAGCCGCCGTGGACCGATCAGCGGCACGCTGGGGAAGGGCTGGGCAAGCACATAGGCCAGCGCAATATGGATCGGGGAATGCCCGAGTTCCTTGCCAAGCTGGATTGCCCGGTCGCGACGACCGAAATTTTGCTCATTATACCAACACCTTACGAGTTCCTCGTTCTCCGTCTTGTCGCGCCCGGCCCGATCGGTAAAGAAGCCCCGCGCCTGGCTCGACCACGAGAAATTGGTCACCTGCCGATCGATCAGCCACTGCTTGAAGTCCGGCGTCGCCGCGGTCACGCAACCCGCCCAGATCGGCTCCAGCATCTCGGCCAGCGCAAAGTTGTTGCTTAGCGCCATCGGTTTGGTCTTGCCGGCGCGCTCGGCATAGGCGATCGCCTCGTCCATGCGCTCCTTGGTCCAGTTCGATCCCCCGAACGGACCGCGTATGCGCCCCGCTTTGACTTCGGCATCCATGGCATCCACGAACTCGCCAACGGGAACGTCGGTATTGTCGCGGTGCATGAAGTAGATGTCGACATAGTCGGTTTGCAACCGGTCGAGAGACTGCGTCAGCTGCTTGCCGATCACATCCGGGTAGACCAGGGGCGAATGCGCGCCCTTGCCGATCAGGACAGCCTGCTCACGCACGCCCCGGCTCTTCTGCCACTGGCCGAAGAGCTTCTCGGTGTAGCCGGCGCCATAGACGAAAGCGGTGTCAAAGATGTTGCCCCCGCGCTCCCAGAACGCATCGAGCAGGATGGCGCCCGAGGCGAAGGTTCTGAAATCTTCAAAGCCGAGGGCCACCGCTGAAGCCTGCTTGCCCAGCCCTGGAATGGAGCGCTTGGGAATGACGCCCTCGTTCGGCCCGAGGGTCCGGTTGTCCAGGGTCTTGGTCCGGTTCTGGTAGGTTTCGACGGAGAACTCGATACCGGCGTCGCGCCGCCAGGCATCCAGCACCCGGGCATTGCCCTTGCTGTCCGCCCAGGTCATGCCCGGCGCGGAAAACTCGCTGCGGCCCTCGATGATGGCCAGGGACGCAGCCTCGGCCTCGAAGGAATAAACGTGCGCCGTCTCGTTGACGCTGACCGTTTCCGTCTTGCCGCCCTTGACGATGTCGATCTTGCCGAGCCCCTGGTCACGGTTGCCCCCGGCAAACCAGAAGTCCGGAACTTCAATGCGTCCCTCCGAGCCATGGATCCGCAGCACGTTGTCCAGATTGGCCATGACGGCGCAAGACACCTCGGCGATCAGACCGTTCTCGAACGTCAGAATGGCCGCGGCGCAGTCATCCGTGCCTTCAGCGTTGAGGCGCGCTGTGCCCGAGACCTTGACCGGATCAGCGAATGGCTTGCCGCTGATGACGCCGGCAACGAGCCGGGCCATAGAAACCGGATAGCCACCAACGTCCATGATACCGCCGCCCGCCAGGGCGGAAGCAAAAAGCCGATGTTGCGGCTGGAACCTGCCCATGTTGAAGCCGAAGCTCGACTGGATCATCCGCACCTCGCCGATGGCGCCGGAGTTGATCAGGTCGATCAGCTGGGCCGTCTGCGGGTGCAGCCGATACATGAACGCTTCACCAGCGAAGGTTCCGGCTTTTTTGTGGGCATGGAACACGGCGTCTTCCTCATGCTCGGAAAGCGCCAGCGGCTTTTCAACCAGCACGTGTTTGCCGGCCTCGGCCGCCTTGATGGCCCACTCGGCGTGCAAGGTGTGCGGCACCGCGATGTAGACGGCGTCGACGTCTTTGTCGGCGAGGAGGCTCTCGTACCCGTCCAGTATCCGGGCGCCGGGAAACTCCTCCGCAAGCCCGGGCTTTCCCGGATTGCGGGTCGCGATGGCGACCAGTTCCCCATGCTCGGCCTGTTTCACGCCATCGCGAAACGCTTTGGCGATGCTACCGGGGCCAATGATGCCCCAGCGGATTTTTTGAGACATGACGTAGTCCTTGTTGGTCGAAGCTGAATGTCGCCAAGGAGCCGCCGGCTCCTCAGGGTGATTGGAAGATGATGAGGCGGTGTTAGCGAATGCGCTGGCCTGCCTGGTCGAAGAGGTATGTCCGCGAGGGATCGACGGAGACGGTTATCCGCTCCTGATCGCCCTGATCGCGGCTCTCTTCTCGTTCGATGATGATGGGTTCGCCTGCCGCGCGCGCATACACATAGCTGGTGGAGCCAAGATGCTCGGCAACGTCCACCTCCAGCGTCATATCGGCGGCGCCTTCACCCGGCAGCCCGAAGTGCTCCGGCCGAATTCCCAGAGTCACCAGATCGCCAACAGCACCGCCGGCCAGCGGCAGGCTGAGCCGGACGCCCTCGTGATGCACCAGTTCGATGACCGCCGTCCCTGCGTCCTTCTGCACGATCCGCGCTGGCAGGAAATTCATCTTGGGCGAACCGATGAAGCCGGCGACGAACTGGTTCGCAGGGTTGTCGTAAAGCTCGAGCGGCTTGCCCACCTGCTCGATCACCCCGTCCCGCAGCACCACGATCTTGTCGGCCAGGGTCATGGCCTCGACCTGGTCGTGGGTCACATAGATGATGGTCGCCTGCAATTCCTTGTGCAGCCGCGCGATCTCGATGCGCATGTGCACGCGCAATTCGGCATCGAGGTTGGAGAGCGGCTCGTCGAAGAGGAAGACTTCCGGTTGCCGCACGATCGCCCGCCCGATGGCTACGCGCTGGCGCTGGCCGCCGGAGAGCTCCTTGGGGAATCGGTCCAGCAAAGGGTCAAGCGCGAGAATGCGGGCGGCTTCGAGCACCTGCCGCTCAATCTGCTCCTTGGGGACCTTCGCGAACCGCAGCGCAAAACCCATGTTCTCGCGCACTGTCATGTGCGGATAAAGTGCATAGGACTGGAACACCATCGCAATGCCGCGCTTGGAGGGGTCGACGCCATTCATGCGCTTGCCGCCAATGTCCAGTTCGCCCGCAGTGATTTCTTCCAGTCCTGCGATCATGCGGAGCAGGGTGGATTTTCCGCAGCCGGAAGGTCCGACGAAAACAACGAACTCTTTGGACTCGATGTCGAGGTCCACGCCCTTGATGACTTCCACTGCGCCGTAGGACTTGCGCACACCGCTTAGCTTGAGGCTGCTCATGTTGCTTGACCTTATTTGACCGCGCCCAGCATGCCTTCGACGAAGCGGCGCTGGAGCACGAAGAAAATGACGAGTGTGGGAAGCGTGGCCAGGACGGTTCCGAACAGGAGCATCCCGTAGTCTGGCGTATAGGCAGAGGTGAGGGCCGACAGGATGAGCGTGATGGTCTTGTTGTCGGCCGTCTGCAGCACGATCAGCGGCCAGAGGTAGTTATTCCAGTTGGCCATGAAGACGATGATCGTGGCAGCGGCATAGGTGGACCGCATGACAGGCAGATACACGTAGAGGAAGATTTGCCACTCGCTGAGCCCGTCGATGCGGGCTGCATCCCGAAGCTCGCGCGGAAACGCCTTCGTCGCCTGCCGGAAGTAGAAGATGATGAAGATCGACGCCACCGTCGGGGCGATCACCGCCACGTAGGTGTTCACCAGCTTGGCCTGGGAGAACATCACGAAGAGGGGCACCATCATCGCCGCGAAGGGGATGGACAGCAGCAGCAGCAGCAGGGCGAAGATGCGCTCCCGGAAGCGCGACCGGAACATCTCGAAGCCGTAGCCGGCCAGGGACGAGATGATCAGCGTCAGTACCGTGCCGACGATGGCGATGAAGGCCGAGTTGAAGAAGATGCGCGGTGCGTCGACCTGCGTGAAGAAGGTCGCTGCATTGGTCAGCAAGGCGCCGCCAATGCTGGTCTTGCCGCGAATGATGTCGGCCGACGTGTTCGTCGCGCCGATAATCATCCAGAAGAAGGGAAACACCGACACGAAGGCCGCAATGCTGAGGAGCACATAGACGAGCGCACGCCGGAAAACTGCCCAGGTCATGCGCGCCTCCGGTCACGAGCAACAAGGAACTGTAGGAAGCTCAGCACGGCGACCACCAGCACGATCACCCAAGAGACAGTGGCCGAGTAGCCGAAACTCGGCATGAACTTGAACGTGAGGTTATAGATGTAAAGCGAGAGCGTAACTGTGGAATCAGAAGGGCCACCCGTTCCCGCGGTGAAGTTGTAGACCTCGTCGAACAGTTGCAGCGTGCCGATGGTGGAAACCACGGTTGTGAACAGGATGACAGGCTTCAGCATGGGAATGGTCAGGTAGCGAAAGCGCGCCCAGGCCGGTACGCCATCGATCCGTGCTGCCTCGTAGATGGAGCGGTCGATGTTCTGGAGGGCGGCCAGGTAGAAGATCATGTTGTAGCCGGTCCAGCGCCAGGTGATGGCGATGATAATGGCCACCTTCGCCCAGAACGGATCGCCGAACCACGAGATCGGCCCGCTGATGAGGTGCAACGCCATCAGGGTCTGGTTGATGATGCCATCGGTGGCGAACATCGACTTGAAGACAGTGGAGTATGCAATCAGCGAGGTGACGCAGGGCACGAAAATCGCGGTCCGGAACAGCCCGCGGAACCTGAGAGTGGCATCGTTCAGCGCCACCGCGAACAGCAGCGCGAGCACGATCATGATCGGCACCTGCACGATGAAGAACGTGAAGGTGTTGCCGAGCGCCCGGAGAAACACCGGGTCCTTGGTGAGGCGGATGATGTTGGCGAAGCCGCCAAAACTGAGGTTCATGCCTTTGCCGACCTGGAAGCTCATCCAGAGCGACCAGACGATCGGATAGATCATGAAAAGTCCGAGCAGCACGAGGGCAGGGGCGACGAATGCCCAGCCGTTTATCTGCTCTTTGCGCTCCAGACGCGCCTGTGCCAAATGCCACCCTCCCCAGTGTTGCAATGTCAAGGCCAGTAGGGTCCGGGCGCTATTGCGCCCGGATGGAGGGAGCGGTTTGCCCGCTCCCCGCCCGATTACTGCATCTGCTGCTGAGCCTGGTCGCTGACCGCCTGGAGAGCCGCGTCGATGTCGCCGCCCTGGATGATGCCTGGCAGCTGCGACGCCACGGCCGCGTCAACTTCAGCCGTGAAGGTGCCGTAGTCGACGCTGGGGATCTGTCCCAGCCAGGTGGAGAAGTTCTGCCACACGGGCTGACCGCCGAAGAACTCGTCCGTTGCCTTGTAGGCCTCGCCTTCCCGCGCCGACAGCAGCGATCCCACGGCGCCGCGCTTGATCAGGATGTCCTGGTAGAAATCCTCGTTGCCGGCCCACACGGTCTTGAAGAAGTCGATGGCTTCCTCCTTGTTGTCCGAGGAGGACAGCAGGTACCAACTCGAGCCGCCTTGGTTGGAGGCGTTGACGGAGCCTTCGAGGTCCATGCGCGGGATGGGCGCGACGCCCCACTTGCCGGATTGGTCGGCATTGGCCTTGATTGTCGCCGTGATCCAGACACCGACGGGCACCATGGCAACTTCGCCAGAGGTGAAGGCGCCTGTGTATTCAGCCCAACCGGATACCGGCTTGACGAGGTCCGCCTGGTAGAACTTGGCGTAGGTCTCGAGCGCCTTCTTGAGGGCGGCGTTGTCGGTGATGTTGAGGCTGCCATCCTCGTTGAAGTACCACTCGCCGGCCGACTGCATCATCATGCGGATAAGGCCGGTGTCATTGAGGTCGAGGTCGAGAAGCTGGTGCCCGGTCTTCTCCTTGATGGTCTGGCCGATCTCGATCAATCGGTCCCAGGTGATGTTCTCGAGATCTTCCGGCGTAAAGCCGGCTTCTTCGAGGTAGTCGGAACGGTAGAAGAGCCCGGTTACGCCAGAGTCGAACGGAATGGAGTAAGATTTTCCGTCAAAGGTCGCGGCGGCTACCTTGTAGGGCGCGAAGACGGACATATCGACCGAATCCGAAAGCGGCTCGAACGCGCCGGGGAAGGACTGCAGGTATTTCTGGGCAACGTCATCCTGGATAAGGACGATGTCGGGCAGCCCCTCGGTGCTGCCGGCCAGCAATTGCGTCTGCAGCTTGGCCCGGATGTCGTCCTGGCTCGCGGTGTCGTCGACGTTGAAGGTCGTGTCCGGGTGATCTTTGGTATAGATTTCACCGGCCTCGCGCATGGTGTCGCCGTTGAAGGCCTTGTCCCAAACCCAGACCGAAATCTCGCCGGCCGATGCGGCGGCAACGCTCACCAGGCTGATGCCAGCAAGCGCCACGCCCAGCAGGCGATTATGCCGCGAAACAATGCGGTTCATGAAGTTCCTCCCTTTTCATTTGCTCTTCCTCTGAGCGCTCCCTAAGCTATCTGACCAGTTAGGGCCGTCACTCTCATTGGGCATGTGAAATTGGCGGAAAGTAAGATGGCACCACGCGCCTATTATGAGCCGGCAGCCAACGGTGTTGAGCGCTTGCCGACGGAACTGTCGATGTTCCACGCCACCCCGCTGGTCATGCGGGCCCCGCATTGGCACGCCCAGGTTGAGGTCAACTACATCGTTCGCGGCTGGGCGCATTATCGCATGAGTGGGCACGAGGCAACGTTTCAGGCCGGCGATCTCGCCCTTTTCTGGGGCGGGCTGCCGCACTGGCTCGACGACTGCTCGGAAGATCTGCTCTACACCGGCGGGCATCTTCCCCTGGTGCATTTTTTCCGTTTGCGTCTGCCCTCGGAACTGCAAGCGCGGCTCATGCAGGGCGCGACCCTCCTGTCGCGGGCGACGGACGCCTCTGACCCGGTCAATTTCGCGCGATGGAACGAGTACGCTCGGGCCGGAGACGCGATGAAAGCGAATCTGGCGGTGGATGAACTGCTTCTGCGTCTCGAGCGGATCCGCTTTGATCCGTTCTTGCTGCTGCCAGACCCAGGGCTCGTGCGGGATAGTGCAGAGTTCGACCACCACACCTCACCAGTCGTGGTCCGCATCTGCGAATACATCGCTGACAATTTTCGCGAGGATATCGATTCGACCGACATCGCGGTGGCCGCGGGCGTCCATCCCAAATACGCGATGACGGTCTTTAAGAAGTTCACCGGGATGACGCTGAACGACTACGTCAACCTCATGCGTCTCTCTTACGCGCAGGCTCTTCTCATGCGCGAGGACTCGAACGTTCTGCAAGTCGCGATGGATAGTGGCTTCGGTTCTCTCTCGGCTTTCAACAAGTCATTTCGTAAGGTCGCTGGGACCTCACCAAGCGATTTCAGGCGTGAAGTGCGCTGCAGGCCGGCCGTCACGCCTCCGGCCCGGGCGCCGGAAGCGGTGCAACGTATCTGATATGTTTCTGTGAAGTCAGACCCGGCCGTGACCAAGCCACGCCAGCGCGATGGCGAACGCTGCGCCCATGATCCAAACGGCGCCGGCGAGCATCGCGAAGCCCTCGATGAATTCCAGACCGGTCTTTTCGCCATAGCGCATGATTTGCCTCCTTGATGGTGGCTGAGGAATGCAAAAGCCCTTGAAATGGTTGCAGAAACCACCAAATTGTTCGTCCCGCCTGCTGCCACGCCTCTACGGCCTCGGTACAAGGCGGAACGGAAGGTGAGTACTGTGGCCTATGTGCTTGTATTTTTGGGTGCCGGCCTTGGTGGCGCGTTGCGCCACGGCACCAACGTTTTGACCGCCCGGATGTGGGGACTGAACTTCCCCTTCGGCACCTTGACGGTCAACCTCGTCGGCTCCTTCGCGATGGCCGTGCTAATGGAGCTTTTCGCGGCACGCGCGGGCTTGCCTCAGTCAACGCGCCTGTTTCTCACAACCGGCGTCCTCGGAGGCTTTACGACGTTTTCCACCTTCACGCTCGATGCGATGGGCATGATCGAGCGTCAGGAATGGCTGATGGCCATTTTTTACCTGACGCTCTCGGTGGCCGGCGGCATCGCTGCCTTCATTGCCGGTGTGGCCCTTACTCGGATGCTGCTGGGTGCCCAGTGAGCCAGGAGGCAGCGTGGCTGCCCCCTTGCAGATTGATCAGTCGTCCTCTACAAAGACTTCCTGGCGCTTCCTGCGGATGTTGGGCAGCACGGCGATCAGTACGGCCGCCAGGGCCAGCGCCAGAAGCGCCGCCGAGATCGGACGCTCCACGAACACCATGGGGTCGCCCCGCGAGATGATCATCGCGCGCCGCAAATGCTCTTCCAGCAGTGGCCCCAGCACAAAACCGAGGAGCAGCGGGGCCGGCTCGCATCCGAAGCGGATCAGCAGGTAGCCCACGAGGCCGAAGAAGGCGATGGCGTAGATGTCAAAGATGTTCTGGTTGATCGACAACGTGCCGATACAGGCGAACAGCACGATCGCGGGGAACAGGACGCGGTAGGGGATGGACAGCATCTTTACCCACAACCCGACCAGCGGCAGGTTCAGGATAACCAGGAGCAGGTTGCCGACCCACATGGACGCGATGATGCCCCAGAACAGTGCCGGCTGTTCGTTGATGACGTTGGGGCCAGGGGTGATGCCCTGGAGGATGAAGGCTCCAATCATCAGCGCCATGACCGGGTGCGCCGGGATACCGAGCGTCATCAGCGGAATGAAGGACGTCTGCGCTGCGGCATTGTTCGCAGACTCAGGTCCGGCAACGCCCTCGATCGCGCCCTTGCCGAACTGCTCCGGATGCTTGGAGAGACGCTTTTCTGCGGAATAGGACGCGAAGGCGGAGAGGATGTGGCCGCCGCCCGGAAGAATGCCCAGAAGCGATCCGATCACCGTGCCTCGAAGCACCGGAGCGGCGATGCGGCGGAAGTCGTCCCGCGTCAGCCACAGGTTCTTGACTGCCTTGACGCCCACCTCGCGTTCCCGCTCATTCTCCAGATTGCGCAGGATTTCGGCGATGCCGAACACGCCGACCGCCAGGGCAACGAAATTGAGACCACCAAACAGTTCGCGCAGCCCGAACGTGAACCGAGGCGTCCCGGTATAGATATCCTGCCCCACCATGCCGAGCAGCAGGCCCAGCACGATCATCGCCAGGGCCTTGAGGATCGATCCGTGCGCAAGCGCAATGGACACAAGCAGGCCCAGGACGATGAGGGAGAAGTATTCAGGCGATCCGAAGCTCAGGGCGGCCCGCGCCAATGGCGGGGCAAACGCGGCCAGCAGGAAGGTCGCCACGGAGCCGGCGAAGAAGGAGCCGAGGGCCGCAGCCGCAAGGGCCGGGCCGGCGCGACCCTGGCGGGCCATCTGGTAGCCATCGATGGCTGTCACTGCCGCCGACGACTCGCCCGGCAAATTGATCAGGATGGCGGTGGTCGAGCCGCCATATTGCGCGCCATAGTAGATGCCCGCGAGCATGATCAGCGCTGTCTCTGGGTTCAGGCTGAACGTTATTGGCAGAAGCATGGCGATCGTGGCCGTCGGCCCGATCCCCGGCAGCACACCCACCAATGTCCCAAGGAGAACGCCTACGAAACAGTAGAAGACGTTGAACGGATCGAGGGCAACGGAAAAGCCGAGGCCAAGAGAGGAGAAAAGGTCCATTGCGCGTGCCTCAGAGCGGGAGCCAGGGGCCGAAGAGCGGCACGATCATGCCGAGGCCGACAACGAAAATTGCGTAGCAGAGGACGCACAGGCCGACGGAGACCGCGAGCGCCGAAAGAGGATTATTGCGGGCGCTGGAGAGCGCTGTGACGAAGCCGGAGATCAGAACGACGGGGATGAAGCCAAGCCCGCGGATTGTCGCTGCGAAGAACACGATTGTGCCCAACACCATTACCAGTCCACGCCACGGCCATGGCACTGCTTCTTCGGTGTCGGCGTGGGCGAAGCCCTTGGCGGCGACAGCGAGCCCCAACACGATGAGGATGCCGCCCAGGACAATAGGCATGAAGCCTGGGCCCATCCTGAAGGGCGTCCCGAACTCGTATTTCGTAGCTTCCAAGACGAAGTAGGCGCCGAAGGCGACGAAGATCGCTCCCGAAGCCACATCATTCCGCGATACTGAAAAGGCCATCGCATTCCTCCCCCTGTTTTCCCGCAAGACCCCCGGCGTCAGCGACGCCGGGGGTCTGCCAACGATCGGCTGGCCTTACTGAGCCGAAACGCCGGCCGCCTTGATCACCTCACCCCAGAGGCCGATCTGCCCCTCGAGTTTCTGCGCCAACGCTTCCGGGGTGGCCTGGTCTGCTGGGACAGGATAGGTGCCGAGTTCAGCGAAGCTGTTCCCCACATTTTCATCGGCCAGTGCCGTCTGAAGCGATTTCGTCAGGCGCTCAATAATGGCCTTGTCGGTGCCCGCCGGCGCGTAGAGGCCGTGCCAGATGGCCAGGTTGAAGTTCTCCAGCCCGCCTTCGGCCAGCGTCGGAACGTCGGGGAGCACGGCAATGCGCTCTGGCGTGGTCACGGCGTATGCCTTGATCTCGCCGGCCTTGATCTGGCTGGTGGTGTTGGTGGTCTGGTCGCACATCATGTCGATCTGGCCCCCGAGGAGGTCCGTCATCGCCGGTCCGGTACCCTGGTAGGGGACTTCGGTCATCTTGACGTCGAGGGCGTCCATGAAGAGAAGGCCGCAAAGCTGGCTGGCAGCGCCGATGCCGGCGTTGGCGTAGGTGACGTTCTCGCCGTTTTCCTTGACGTAGGCGATGAGGTCTTCCAGCGTCTCCGGCTGGAAATCCTTGCGCGCCACGATGGTCATCGGCACTTCCGTGACCAGGCCGATCGGCTCGAAGTCCTTCATCGGATCGAACGGCAGGCTGGCATAAAGGGCAGGGGCGGTCGACATGCCGATGTGGTGCAACAGCAGGGTGTAGCCATCCGGGTTTGCGGCAGCAACTTGGCCCGCGCCAAGCGTCCCGCCGGCGCCGCCGACGTTCTGCACCACCACCTGCTGACCGAGATCCTCGCTCATGGCAGCGGCAACCAGCCGGGTGACAGTGTCGGTAGGACCACCGGCGGAGAACGGAACCACGATGGTGATCGGCTGAGTGGGATAATCCTGCGCGAAGGCAGAAACGGAGGTGAACGCGCTTCCGGCGGCAAGTACCGCAAGCATAAGGGTCGAGAATTTTTTCACTATTATGTCCTCCCAGGAAAGGGCTCCGGTTTGTCCGGGCTGCACAAGAAGGCTTGCAAGCGGCGTGCCAACCGAAAAATGCAATGCTGCTATGCGTCTTCGGGGTCGTATGTTAATCCTTTTGGCAAAAAATTGCTCATGGAGTGGCTGTGTCAGGCGGAAACTTGCCAATCTTTGGCCGTAGTCTCCCACAGCTGAGGCCGCGCCACGCCGCTGTCGGCCTGGTGGCTCTGCTCCTCGTGCTGGTGGTCAGCTGGGCGTCCTTCGAAGTCAGCTTGACCGGCACGATCAAGGATGCCGGCGCGCAGGCACAACGCCGCCTGGCCTTGTTCGATCGCACGCTGGAAACCATCATTGAGCGCTTTCACTACCTCCCGGTGGCCGTCTCGCAGGCACGCGAAGCGCGGCAGGCGTTGGAGCAGCCTTCGGATGTCCTGGCCATCGACGCTGCGAATGGCTTCTTGAGCAAGTTGAACGAGACGGCCGGCGCGAGCGAAATCTTCCTGATGGACCTTGAGGGGCGGGTGGTGGCCGCGAGCAATTGGTGGGCGCTGCCCAGCATTATCGGGACCGACTATTCCTTCCGGCCCTATTTTGCCGAAGCCATGCAACGGGGGCGTGCCCAATACTACGCCTTCGGCATCTCGACCGCCGTTCCTGGCTACTTCATTTCGGAGCGCGTTGACGGGCCGGCCGGCCCCTTGGGCGTTGCGGTTACTAAGATCAATCTAGGAGAGATCGAAGCCACGTGGTGGCGGTCGGGCGAGCTGATCGGCATCGCCGATGTCAACGACGTGGTGATCCTCTCCACCCGGCCGGACTGGCGGTATCGGCCGCTACAGACCATCCCCTCAACGCGCCTGAACTCGATCGCCACCCAGCAGCGCTATGGCGAGATCGGCATCGACAACACCGGCATCATCGTCGACCGCTGGTCTTCACGGGGCGCCGAAATGTCGCTGCTCAAAGGCGGTGATCCCGAAACCTCGGGATATTTCCTCGTGGAGACCCTGCGGTTGCCCAAGCATGCATGGCGGCTCCTATCGTTCACACCGCTGGCGCCGCTCTACTCGAGCGCGCTCATTATGGCTCTCGTGGGTGGCCTTGCGTCCGCGGCTGCTGTCCTCATCGCTGTACTCTTCCTGCAGCGCCGAAGGCTGCTCGCGCAGCGCCTGGCCGAGCATGATCGGCTCGAGCAGCGCGTGGCCGAGCGTACCGAAGACCTTCATGCCATGAACGAACAACTGCGTGCTGAAATCGCAGAACGCGTACGTGCCGAAAAAGCTGAACGAACGGCCCGCGACTCTCTGGTGCAAGCGGCCAAGTTGGCCAGCCTCGGCCAGGCTCTCGCCGGGGTAGCCCATGAGGTGAGCCAGCCCGTTGCGGCTCTCGCCACCCATCTTGCGAGCGCCAGCCTGATGGCGCGCACGCGTCAGGACAATGAAATGGTGAGCATCCTGGGCACCATGAACCGGGTTGTGGATCGGCTTTCGGCCCTGACCGGGCATCTTAAGACGTTTGCCCGCAAGGAGACACGGAGCGGCGGACGGGCCGACTTGGCCACCGTCATTGCCAATGCCTTGGATCTGACGGACCACAAATTGCGGGCCTTCGGCATAGACGTGGACTATCGAAGGCCGCACACGAAGATGATGGCCGACGTGAACCCGGTGCACCTCGAGCAGGTCCTGATCAATCTCTTCGCCAACGCCGCGGATGCCATGGAGCATCGCCCGGTCCGGGTCCTCTCCATCAGGGTCGAGCACCGGGAAGACGCGGCCGAGATTTCAGTGGCCGACACGGGTGAGGGCATGGAGGCGGCAGAGTTGAACAACATTTTCGACCCTTTCTATTCCACCAAGGAAGCGGGCCGGGGCCTTGGGCTCGGACTGTCCATATCCTACGGCCTGATGCGCGATGCTGGCGGAGCGATCATCGCTCAGAGCCGGCTCGGCCGCGGTAGCGTCTTCACCGTGCGCCTTCCCTTGAGTGAGACCATTGAAGTGGCCGGAGTGACTGCATGACTCGTCCAAAGGTGCTGATCGTCGACGACGAGGAAATGATGCGGACGGCGCTCGAGCAGTGGCTCAGCCTGTCCGGCTTTGATCCGCATGTAGCAGCCTCGGCCGATCTGGCCCTGCAGATGGTGGACGATGTTCGGCCGGACGTCATCCTGAGCGACGTCCGGATGCCTGGCCTTGATGGAATGGCCTTTCTTCGCGCCGTTCGCGAACGCCGGCTGCCTGCTGAAGTGATCCTGATCACCGGACATGGGGACGTTGCGATGGCTGTGGAGGCCATGCGGGCCGGTGCCTTCGACTTCCTCCAGAAACCCTACGTACCCGACCAGTTGGTCGAAACACTGCGACGGGCTGCCGAACAGGTGGCCCTGCGGCGCGAAGTGGCGTCCCTGCGCCGGCAACTCGATGGTGGCGACAATGAACTGGCGGGTCGGCTGGTGGGTGCCTCGCCGGCCATGGAAGCGCTTCGTCGCGCCGTTCGGGAACTGGCCGACATCCCCGCCGACGCCATCATCTACGGCGAAACCGGCACAGGAAAGGAAGTCGTTGCACGGTGCCTGCACGACTTCTCCCCGCGCGCCAAGGCGGCCTTCGTGGCCGTCAACTGCGCCGCCATTCCCGCAGAACTCATCGAGAGCGAGTTGTTCGGCCACGAAGCCGGAGCCTTCACCGGTGCCTCCTCGCGCCGCGTCGGCAAGTTCGAGCATGCGAACGGCGGAACGCTGTTGCTCGACGAGATAGAGTCCATGCCGCTCCTCGCGCAGGCAAAGGTCCTCCGTGTCATCCAGGAGCGCATGGTGGAACGCGTGGGCTCCAATACTGCCATTCCGCTCGACGTCCGAATTATCGCCGCCTCGAAGGTCGATCTCGCGCAGGAAAGCGCGGCCGGCCGCTTCCGGGCCGACCTCTACTATCGGCTGAACCTTGCGACACTGCATCTGGTCCCTGTGAGAGACCGGGCAGACGATTGCGTGCTGTTGTTCCAGCACTTTCTCAGCCAGGCGTCTGAGCGCTTCAAGAGAACGGCCCCGGCGCTCCATCCCGCCGATCTCGACGCCCTCAGGTCGCACTCCTGGCCGGGAAACGTCCGGGAGGTGAAGGCGGCCGCAGAGCGCTTTGCGCTTGGTCTGGATGCACCTGGCCGGTCTCTTGAGAACGTTCTCCACACTGGCAGTGCGCCGGCCGCATCGTCCGGAAGTCTGGCTGACCAGGTCGCCGACTTCGAGCGCCGTCTCATCGAGAAGGAACTGGCCCGGCACCAAGGGTCCATTGCCGCCGTCGTTGATTCCCTCAAAGTCCCACGGCGAACGTTGAGTGAGAAGATGACCCGTCTGGGCGTGCGCCGCTGATCACCCCGCAGCCACGCCCAGCAGGGCGAGCATGAGAAAAGTCGCAAACAGCACGAAGTGCGTCATGCCCTCGATGGCATTCGTCTCGCCATCGTTGAGGTTGATCGCCGCGACGATCAGCGTGATCGCCACCAGCATGGTCTGAATGGGCGTCATCGCCATGACGATCGGCTGTCCGGTAATCAGCGCGATGGCTTCGATCACAGGGACGGTGAGGATCACCGTCGACAAGGATGCCCCGAGAGCGATGTTAATGACCACCTGCATCCGGTTGGCCAGGGCAGCGCGCAAGGCAGTGAGAATTTCCGGTGCAGCTGACATTGCGGCGACCACGAGCGCGGCCAGCGCCACAGGCACGCCAACCGCCTCAAGCCCATCCGTGAGAAACAGCGACATCACTTCAGCCAAGAGACCGATCATCACTATTCCCGCCACCAGTATGATGATGGACGGCACCAGCGGCTCGTCCTTCAGCGAGCGGCGGCCGCGGGTCTTCTTTTCGGGGTAGCTGTAGTTGAAGAAGTAACTGTGCGGCCCGATCTGGTTGCGCAGAAAGACCCAGTAGAGCGTTGCCATCGCGCCGATGGTGAAGAGCGAGTAGAACTGCCATCTGTCGCGCGGCACGAACTCAGGAACGACCATGGAGATGCCCATGGCCGTGAGGATCATCGCGACATAGGTCTTGCTGGAGTCGTCATTGTAGGGCTGCTCTCCATGCTTCCAGCCGCCAAGGAGGGCGGAGAGGCCAATAATGCCGTTCATGTCGAGCATCACGGCGGAAAAGATTGTGTCCCTCGCCAGGGTCGGCGAGTTGCTCCCGGTCATCAGGATAACAAGGATGATCACCTCCACCAGAACGGCCGAGATTGTGAGGATCATCGTGCCGTACGGATCACCGACCTTGGCCGCCAACACTTCCGCGTGGTGGGCCACCCGGACCGACACCGCGATGATTGCCGCAATCAGCGCTGCCGCGGCCGCAAGTTCGGCCAGCGCCCCCCAGCCCACTATGGCGTGTTCCAGCAGGAACGCCGCACCGCCGATCCCCAGCGCAAGGACCAGCAGGGCCTCTCCGCTGAACGCTTCAAGCGGAGAGCTTTTCGAATCCATCGTCGCGCCTCTGAGTATGGGAAGGGTGTTCTACGCGAACGCGGGCAAGGCCATGCCGTTCCGGCCGGCCTTCACCCTTCCGCAAACTGCGCTTTGCTTCTCCCCGTAAGTCATTGTACGCAGGAAGCCGCAGGCTTGGAGTATAGTGGAATGCCGATCGTCCCCGTAATTCTGGCCGGCGGCCAGGGAACACGCCTCTGGCCAATGTCGCGGACGGCGCGGCCAAAACAGTTCTTGCCGCTGACGGGGCCGACCAGTCTCTATCAGCAGACATTGAAGCGCGTGTCTGACACCGAACGATATGGCCCCGCTGTCATTCTGACCAACGCGGAATATCGGTTCATCGTGGCCGAGCAGGCGCTGGAGATTGCCGCTCCGCTGGCCGGTGTCTTGCTCGAACCCGTTGCCCGCAACACGGCGGCGGCAATCGCCGCTGCGGCGGCCTATGTCGCAACCCATGTGGATCCCGATGCTGTCCTGCACATCCTGCCATCGGACCACGATGTCGTGGTCGACGCCGACTACTGGGCCGCAATCGACGCGGCCTCGAGGGCAGCCTCGAGCGGTCGTCTCGTCACCTTCGGCATTCGACCCACTCGCCCCGAAACGGGCTACGGCTACATCCAGACAGGAGACAACCTGGGCGAGGGCGTGTACTCTGTGGCCCGCTTCACCGAAAAGCCGGACCTCGAGACCGCACAGCGGATGCTGGACAGCGGCGACTATGCCTGGAACTCGGGCATGTTCATGATGAAGGCCTCGACCTTCCTGGAGGAGGCGAAAAGGTTGGCGCCACAGACCTTGGATGCTGCCCGCAAAGGTGTGGAGGCCGCGCGTTCCGATCTCGATTTCGTGCGGCTCGACGAAGCCAGTTTCGCAGCGGCGCCAGACATTTCGGTTGACTACGCCATCTTCGAGAAGACCTCCCGCGCAGCCGTCATGCCTGTATCCTTCACATGGTCCGATCTGGGGGCGTGGGATGCCGTCTGGGATGTGTCCGAGAAGGACGCTGCCGGCAACGTCGGCGTCGGTCCTGTCACCTTCTCCGACTCCGAGCGCTCGCTTGTCGTCTCGGAGGGTGCTCACGTTGCTCTTGAAGGGCTGAGCGATATCGCCGTCATTGCCAGCGAAGATGCCATCTTCGTGGGCCGGCTCAGCGATGCGCAAAAAGTCGGGCCGCTCGTCAAACGCCTCAAGACCGAGGCGCACACCCGCGCGCTCACCGAAATTCACAAGACCGCGTACCGTCCCTGGGGCGGCTACTCCTCCGTCCTTAGCGGCGAGCGCTTTCAGGTGAAGCGGTTATTCGTAAAGCCAGGCAAGAAATTGAGCCTGCAAAAGCACCACCATCGCTCGGAACACTGGATTGTCGTGCGCGGCACCGCCGAGGTGACGATAGACGGCACGGTGCAGATGGTGATGGAAAACCAGTCGGTCTACCTGCCATTGGGCTGCACGCACCGGTTGGCCAACCCCGGCAAGATCCTCCTTGAGCTGATCGAGGTCCAGACCGGCTCGTACCTGGGCGAGGACGACATCATCCGCATCGAAGACGAGTTTGGCCGCGCCTAGTCCGGGAGCCACAATGAGCAGCCTCAAATTTGGCACGAGCGGCCTACGTGGCCTCGTCACTGATCTGACGCCCGACGCCTGCCGCAGCTACACCGCTGCCTTCGTGCATCATCTGCGCGCGGCCAAGGCCCTCCAGCCAGGGCAGACAATTCTGGTGGGGCGGGACTTGCGCAGCTCGAGCGGGCGCATCGCTCAGGACGTCCTGGGTGCCATCCGCGGGCAGGGGTTCTCTGCGGTCGATTGTGGGGAACTGCCCACGCCCGCCCTGGCTCTCCACGCCATGCGGGTGGGGTCGCCCGCCGTCATGGTGACGGGCAGTCACATCCCCGATGACCGCAACGGGTTGAAGTTCTATCGCGCCGATGGGGAAATCGATAAGGCGGACGAACAAGGAATCCTCGCGGCGCTGGCAACCGCCATGGAGGCGCCAGCCGCAGCCTCCACAGCAAGAACGACTGACGAAGCGCTTGGCGCCTATACCCGCCGCTATCTCGCCCTGGGATCGGACCTTCTCTCCGGTCTGACCATCGGCGTCTATCAGCACTCATCGATTGCCCGGGACCTGCTGGTTTCCTTGCTCCAGGGCCTTGGCGCCTCAGTCCTTGCCTACGGCCGCTCCGATACTTTCGTCCCGGTCGACACCGAGGCGCTGCGGCCAGAGGACGTCTCGCTGGCCAGAGACTGGGCCGCAGCCCATGACGTGGACGCCATCGTTTCCACGGACGGTGATGCCGATCGCCCGCTGATCGCCGACGCGGCAGGCCGCTTCATCCGAGGCGATCTGGTGGGGACGCTCACGGCCCAATGGCTGGAGGCAGACCAGGTCGTAACGCCGGTCACATCGACGTCCTCAATCGAGAGATCGGGACTTTTCTGCAAAGTGATACGGACCCGCGTCGGTTCGCCTTACGTCATCGCAGGCATGGCCGAAGCCGATGGCCACGTCGTGGTTGGCTTCGAGGCCAATGGCGGCGTTCTGATGGGTGGTGCGAGCCCCCGCCGCCAACTGGAGGCCTTGCCGACACGCGACGCCGCTCTTCCCATTATCGCTGTTCTTGCTTTAGCCAAGGAAAAGGGGCTGCCCCTATCCGAGCTCGTGGCAACCTTGCCGGCCCGGTTCACGGCCAGTGATCGCCTCAAGGAAACGCCCGCTACCGCCACCACGCCTTTTCTTGAACGGCTGACGCAGCCACAGGCGGCCGGGGAATTCCTTCAAGACATCGGACCGCTTCAAGCGGTCGACGTGAAGGACGGGGTTCGGCTGACCTTGACCAGCGGCGAAACCATCCACTTCCGCGCCTCTGGAAACGCACCCGAATTGCGCTGCTATACCGAGGCGGACACGGATAGACGGGCCGACCAACTGCTTCGCTGGGGCCTCGAAAAGGCGAAAGCGCTGCTCGTCTGATTTCCCGGTCACGGTCGACTCCTTTGGGTTCAGGACGTCAACGCGCGTTCCGGCCGATATGGGGGAGGGGCGTATCAGCCCGTCAACTTTACCAGCGCGTAGCCGTTGCGGGCGATTTCGCCCTCGATCTCGCGAGAGGATGCACTAAGTAGCTTGTCCTCTGGCCAAGCAATCGCAAGATGCCGCCATCCCGCGCACTAAGATGTTCCGGGAACCCCGACTCTGGCCCGTATGGCAACACCAGAAGGGACGGTGCGTCGTCGGGCTTCATCTCTGAGATGAAGACGTTGACCTGCACTTGTTCCGCCCCAGGCCATTGAGACGTGACGTGCGTTGGGAGGCAAGTGCCCGAAGCGACGGCGAAGAGAACGGCCGGGGAAGCTGTTCGAAGCAAAGGACCCGGCTGTTTGCCGGGCCCTGTTAACGTCGTAGGTCTTTGACTAGTCCTTCTTGAGCTGGCCGGGAGCGCTGTCCTTGGCGTCACCGTCCTGCTGACCGGGTGCAAAGTCCTTGGCGTCGCCGTCCTGCTGGCCCGGTGCGAACTCGCGGGCGCTGTTTTCCGCGCCCTTGCCACTCTGGTCGCCGACCCCGTCATCATTGGCTGCAATGAGCACCAGCACATCCTGGGTTGCTGTCACGGCAACGCAGGTCGGCTGAAGATCCCCTACGGCAAGGCCACAAGCCTCGGCAGCGGCGTCCGACGACAGCGAGACGGTGCCAGGAACGTCATCGAGGTCGATGTTCAGTTCGCTGGCAATGTCGGCACTGATGGCGGAAAGGTCGACAACGACAGTGTCCTGCGCCAGCGCGGCGCCAGAGGTCAGGAAGGTTGCGGTCAAAGCCAGTGCAGCAAGTTTCTTCATGGAGGTTCTCCGCTTTTGCATGCCCCCGCATCCACAACAGTCTGGCAGCGGCAAAGTTCCTGCTAACCACTTGATAAACAAAATGAAATTTACGTGTTGCTACGTGTCACGTTCTGTTCAGCTTCCCTTTGCCGTCGCGGCCTTATCAGCAGCAAGACGACGAGGCGACCGCCCAGATCAGCAGCCGGGATGAACTGGTTGGGTAGTCAGGACAGCTTATGCTCGCTCTCCCGTAACGCCTCTATCACCCTGTCAGCCATCGACACACAGCGGGCACCGTCGAAGGGGAACAGCGCTGCAAACGATCCCTTGGCTTGCTGCTCGATGGCTATGCGCAAGAGCCGCCTGGCGCGGAACAGGCGGCTCCGAACCGTATCCGGTTTGATGGCCAGTTGGACTGCGGTCTCCTCTACGCTGAGCCCCTCCACATCGCGCAAGACCAGCACGAGGCGATAAGCATCGGGAAGCTCATCGATGGCGCCCTCCAGAAGCCCGCGGATTTCGTGACGTGCCATTTCTTGTTCCGGATCAGCGGCAGCTGCCGAAAGAAATATGATCTCTCCCCCAGCTTGCTCCTGTTGCAGTTCAATGTGTTCAACGCCCACGGTGGGCCGCCTCGTGCGCGCCCGGCCGAGGGCCTCGTTGAGGGCTATGCGAGTTATCCAGGTGGAGAACGCGGCATCGCCTCGAAAGCCATCGAGATGGGTGAAGGCTTTCACGTAGCTCGCCTGCACCACATCTTCCGCCTCACTGTCGCTTCGCAGTATGGCTCGTGCTGTCCGGAACAGTCGCTGGTTGTGTCGCTGGATCAGAGTGCGGACAGCGGCTTCCACCCGGTGCCGGGCTAGGTCGACAAGCGCCTCGTCATCGAGGCTGCTGACGTCCCGTTCCTGGTCTATCGCCAACACAGCCATCTCTAGCTCCTCTGCTTGACGGGAAAGGGCAGGCGCCGGGCTCGGCGCCTGACGGGTTCAGGGTAGGACCACCAGAGTTCCGGTCATGCCCGGGTGGAACTTGCAGACAAAGTCCCACTCGCCGGCTTCGTTTAGCGGCATGACGACGTCCTGTTTGGCCGGCAGATCAACATCGAACGACTTGTCCGTTGCCGTTGCACTATGACGGAAAATATCAGCGTTCTTCCAGGTGATTGTGTCGCCCACGTGCAGCTCCGACGGGAGTGGGCCGAACGTCATCTTGTTGACCAGAACGGTGTAATCAGCCGCCATAACCTGCCCGCCGAATAGGGCAAGCAGCATAACTGGGGTCGCAAGGCAGAGCCGGTTGCGCATCGCCTAATCCACCATCTCTGAAAGATGCTCAGCGTGGGCCTGATGCTCGGAAAACAGCGCCAGGCCCGTTTCGAGCAGTTGCTTGAGTTCTCCATTCTGAGCCGCGGGGATCAAGCTCGTGCGCAGCGCCTCGTTGACGGTCTCATGGTACGCGACCTCGTTTTCCACGTAGGCAGCGTCGAACGCGTCACCGTTGAGGGCGTCGAGCTCTGCCAGCTTGGCCTTCGCCGCATCCGACAAGGCTTGGCTGGTGCTGTTGTCCTGGGGGGTAACACCGAGCTTGCCGACAAGCGCAAGGGCCTGATCGTTGACCGCCTTGTGGTCCCGCGCCATCTGCTCGGCGAATTCGATCACCTCCGGATTCTGACTCTTCGCCAAGGCTTGTTCGGCGGCATCGATGTCGATCTGCCCAGCCGTGTAGGCGATGTGAGCGATCTGCTCATCGGTAAGGGCCGCGTCCTGCGCGGTTGCGGCGGTGGCCAGCCCCAGGACAGCAAAGAGCGCGAGCGTGGTGTGTCTGATCATTTGTGGTCTCCAGCGAGTAAGAAACGGACCAGCTAGGTTTCGCCAGCCCGTCTGCTCATTGGATTGCGCGACCGGACAAATGTTCCCGGAAAAGATGCGGCGTCTTCAGAGACGCCTCGCCAGGACCAGCGGGGTAAGACGGTTTTGCTCTCCTCGCCCATAGGTTACCCGCCCATGACGAGAAAAATTCGGTCGCTTCCAAGAGCCAACGGCCCGATACTCAATGGGTCGGCGAGCAAAAAACCTGCCCGATCAGTTCATCTGCCTGATCTGATAGGAACTGGCGAGCATGCTGCAGATGGGGCACCAAGATTTGGTCATCACGACCTCATCCAGGCGCGCAAAGGGAGTGGCAATGTCCGCCAGCTTGACGAGGTCGAGTTCATAGTCGTGTTCGTTCGGGCAGGTGGCGTGGACCGTGACGCCAAAGTTTAACGCTTCGCGCAGTGTCGAACTCAGATCTGCCATTTTGCCGCCCCGTTTTAAACTGTTCGGTTACGAGACTGCGAGCGGCGCGGATCATCTCCATTCAAGAGGCTGACCAGTCTGCAGCGCCATTACCGGGTAGGATGCCCTATTCGAAGGCCGGCCCCCCCGTTTACCCCTGTGCTATTGCTTGGCGCGGTTGATTACCGGGCGCACAGCGGGCGGCGGTGGAAGCAGGTCGCGAATGTCGACGAAGGGAAAGACGGGCTCGAACCGGAACGCCTCGGCATGCTCGCCCTCGGGCGCGTTCGCCTGGCTGGCGCGAAAAGCCGAGAGTTGCAGGGCCGAGCCGACGAACCGTTCCGGGTTCTGCGAAACATGCAGCCGGATCGCGTTCGCCTTGGCCCGGATGTGTGCACTGATGTCGACGTAGTGGGTCGGTGTCGGCCCGACACCGCGCAGGGCGTCGCATTGGAGCACGGGCGCACTGAACGAGGCCGCGATGCGAACCGCCTCGCTCAGGGCGCGATGGTCGCCATGATAGTCGTTGGCGGGATGGGTGATCATCAGATCAGGCGCGGTGGCCTCGATCGCCGCCTTGAGGGCGCTGACCAGGCTCGCGTCGGCGACGAGTTCGCCGTCCGGCAGGCCGAGGAAGTGCACGCTCGCGCCAAGAAGCCCCGCGGCAGCCTGCGCTTCCGCCTTGCGCGTGGCGCTGAGGAGGGCAGGGTCTGCCTTGCCGCCCTTGGCGCCATCGGTGGCGATGACGTAGTCGAGACGGTCGCCCCGCGCCGCGCAGGCGGCGAGCGTGCCGAACATGTAGATCTCGATGTCGTCTGGGTGCGCGCCGATGGCGAGGACGTTCATGCCGATTATTCCGCCAGGAACTCGAGGACCATTGCCGCCGTCCAGGTGAAGCGGCCGCCGCCGCAGGGTTCGGCGGTGATCGGATCATAATACTCCGCAAAGCCCGACTGCGTAATCAACTCCAGGCTGGAGCGCCGGATATGGTCGGCCACGGTCGTTTCGCCGCTGGCGAGCAGGCCGTCGGCAATCATGTAGTTGGTGACGAGCCAGGCCGGCCCGCGCCAGTAGCGCTTTGCCTCGAACCGCGGATCGTTCGGATCCTGGCTGGGCACGATGAACTTCACCTTTTCCGACCATCGTTCGATGGTACGGGCAATGGCCTCCGCCCGGTGCGGTGGAATCTTGGCCAATGCCGGCAGCAGGCCACCGATCGAGGCGCTGTCGATGAGCGTCCCGGTGGTCCGTTCCTTGCAGAGATAGAGCCCGTCCTCCTCGCTCCAGAGCCTATCGAGCGCGACAAGCTGCGACAATGCCCAGGAAAAGGGCGATACGTGCGGTGCCGGTGGCCAAGACAATGCGGCGCATAAGATCGGCGACGCGCTCCGATGTCGGCTCGCTAAAGAGCACACCGGAGCTACTGCGCTCGAAAAGTTTGCGGGCGGCAGCGAGCTCGGGAAAGCAATCGATGGTGCGGCTGATGAAATCCTCTGTGAACTGCATGACCCGGCTGCGCAGTGGGACGTTGGTTTCGTCCGCGACTTCGCTGACCCAGTTATGCGGCAGGTTTGGACCGACGAGCACCAGATTGCCCGGGGCGAACTGGCCGATGAAATCGCCGATGAAATAGCGGCCCGTGGTGGCGCAGGCCAGATGCAGTTCATACTCGGGGTGGAAGTGCCAGCGCACCGTGTGAAACGGATAGCCGTGTTCCCAGGCCTTGAAAGATTCCGTCTCGCCAATACGGACGAGTTCGAGATCCGGTTGCACCATAATCCTCCCGCCAAGAGCCTCGCATGGGGCCGTCGCTTTGGCATGGGCCGGGTTTCTCCCGATCTCCACACTCGTAAGCTAGTGCCGAACCTTCACGGTGCGCTACCACGCAATTGTCTTCTACCTGATACTTTTTTGTCGATCATATTTCTCTGTCGGCAGGAATTTATCAGGTCTGAAGTACGTGTGTCAGCACGAGGTGTCGTCCTTGGCGCCGAAGTCCGTCCGCTGACGCACGAAGGGGGCACAGGTGGCCTCTCACCCCAGTAAGACGCTTGTCCGCACCCCGGTCAGCTGCGCTTAGATAAACCGTCCGCGGAGGCACGATCGTCTGGAATGGGGCGCGGGAAAATCATGACAGATTTCATTTTGACCTCCTCGCACCTTCAGCCTTCAGGAGCGTGGAGGCCCCTGGGGTGACGGTATGGACTTGCGCCGCCAAGGTCGAACGCCCGGATGGGTTAGTCGAGGTGCAGTTTACATCGTCGCTTGTCGACGACTTGTTTCCGACTGCTGCGTTCTCGCAGCCGGCGTCACGGCCGTCCGCCTCATCAAGGGGGGTCTCTGTAGCCATCAGTGCGCTTGCTGTTTCGACCCCTGCGGCACCAGCTCGAGGCTGTCGGCGAGCGCCTGGAGTGAAACCGGCTTCGAGATCGTGCCCAGGACGACGTCACCTGCATCGGCGGCGATATGATCCTGCCCTGTCAGAAAAAGACACGGCACCTTCCGATCCTTCAGCCAGCGTGCCGCATCCGGTCCTGTTCGACCGTCAGCCAAGTCGATGTCGATGAGCGCCACATCCATTGCGTAGCTGTCGAATTGTGACTTGAGGGCCGTAAAGCTGTCCAGAGAACCGGCGAAGGTGTGCCCGAGATCCTCCACCAACTGCTCGACGTGGAACGCGATCAGTGGATTGTCTTCCAGATAGAATATTCGCATCAGGCCCTGCGCACTCCGTGTGCGAGACGAACGCCACACGGCGTCTCTAGTTCAAGTCAGTTGAGAAATGTTTCCCCTGGCAGAAAAGCCAAAGCCCTCGGCCGCGTATTGGAACGTCGGCGGGTTGCCGAAGAGCATGCTCAGCGCCGAGCGAAGATATCGCGTTCCATAACCGAGACGGCTTGGTTCTCTGGCGGGTGGACCGCCGCGTTCTGTCCATTCGAGTGACAGGTCGCCACTTGTCTCGTCGACGGACCAGATCAGGTCGACTTTGCCTTCAGGCACTGACAACGCGCCGTATTTGATCGCGTTGGTGGCCAGTTCATGCAGACAAAGCGCAATCGTCGTCGCGGCCTCGCGGTTGAGCAGTACGTCCGACCCAGACGCCAGAATACGATCGGACCCTTCCTGCCGGTAGGGTCCGAAGATCAAGGCAGCTACTGCGGCCATCGAGACCTGCTCCCCATCGGCGTCAAATACCGTGGAATGGACGCCGGCCAGTGCCGTCAGGCGGCCCCGGAAATCCTGTTTCAGGCCGTCCAGCGAGGCCGACTGCCTGGCGGTCATCTCGAAGATCGAAGTGACGCTGGCCAGGATATTCTTGACCCGGTGGTTCAGTTCGCGCCGAAGCTCGACCTCGCGCTCCATGTTCTCGAACAGATCCTGCTGCCGGCGCCGTGCGAGCAGGCCTGACTGGACCCCGCTGATCAATTCTGCCGGTTTGACGGGCCGGTGGTAGAACAGGTGCCGTGCCCGTGGCCAGAGCCGGTTGAGGTGAACCCTCACGGTTTCGGTCGGCGCGTTCTTGTCGAGCAGGACCACAACGGGCAGTTCCGACCAACTCGGCTGGGCCTCGAGGTGCGCAGCCACGGTCTGGAGCACATCGGGCTTTAGCGCTTCATGGGTGGCAACCAGCACACCGGGAATGCCTTGGAGCTTGTTCCCCAAGCTGTGCACGTCGGTCGCGATTTCGGCGTCGATGTCGTGGGCCAGTAGCAGCTGGCGCACATAGTCCGCGTCCCGCCGGTAAGGTGCCAGGATCAGCACCTTCTGCAGTTTGCCAAAGCTGAACAGCGGCTCGCTCACGCCTCGGGTATCGGGTTGTACGGGACCACCTTCACGCCTGAGCTGTCGATCAGCAGTTCGTGCACGTCGAGGTCATGGGGCCCGTGACGCTTTTTGACCACGGTGATGTTGCGCCGCAGCCGCCCATCATGCTCGGAGATCCGGAGCAACAGGACCGTGTCTCCCAGGAAGCTGACATCGACGTCGATGCCGACGTTCTGGCCGAGCAATCCATGCTGGGCGACGATCAGCATCGTGAGGACACCCGACCGAGCCAGGTATTTCAGGAGCGACTGGATGTCCCGCACGGCCTTGTCGCGGTGCGGCACCGAGTTGAGATAGCCCGTGAAACTGTCGATGACGACGACCCGGCTATCCTCGGCGGTGACGATCTGCTGCACGATCTGCGCGAACTCGCCGGGCGAAATATCATTGGGGTTGAAGTCGCGAATGGTCAGCCTGCCCGAGTCGTAGAACTCGCGCATGTTGAGCCCGAGGCCCTCGGAACGCCGGAAGAAGGTTTCGAGCCGCTCTTCGAACAGGAACAACGCCACGTGCTCGCCGCGATTCAGTGCTGCGGTGGCGTAGAGCGAGGCCATGGTCGATTTTCCCGTGCCGGCCTGGCCGATTACGAGTGTCGTCGTTCCCGACTCCTGCCCGCCACCGAAGAGGTCGTCGAGCGTGCTCAGGCCCGATTTGATGAGCTCCGGCTTGTGGTTCTGGGTTGCGTGGTCCGGCACGATTCGCGGGAATACCACGACACCGTCGCCACTGCGGATCGCCATGTCATGATAGCCGTCAGCGATAGCGACGCCGCGCATCTTGCTGACTTCCATCCTTCGGCGCACCGGCCCGTACTCTTCCAGCGACTTGTCAAAACGAATGACGCCGTGAGCGATGCCTTCCACTTCCTCGGCGTTGACCCCCTCGCTGGTCTGCGTATCGAGGAGCAAGGCTACGACGTTCCGCTTTGCCAGGAACGCCTTGAACCCGATGAGCTCGCGCCGAAACCGGGGCGTGTCGCCCGTCAGCAGGCGAATTTCGAGCAGGGAATCGTAGACCAGCCGGGACGGCTTGTACTCATCGATGGCGCGCTCGATGGCGAGCCGGGTTTCGTCCAACCGCAGTTCGGCCGTCTGGAAGATGGTCTGATCGGCGGCACCGTTCACATCGTCCGATGCCGAAAGCTCCTCGACACGTATCCCGTCCATGGACCAGCCATGGGAGACCGCAATGGAGGCCAACTCCGCTTCGGTCTGCGACAGCGATACATAGATGCAGCGCTCACCCTGGTCGAGGCCGGCCCGCAGGAACTGCAGTGCCGCCGTGGTCTTGCCCGATCCTGGCGCCCCTTGCAGCATGTAGAAATTTTTCGGTGGCAGTCCGCCGCGCAGGATTTCGTCCAAACCTTGAACACCGGTGCTCACCGGCTGGGGTTTCTTCGCTTTTGCCATCGACCGTCCGAATTGTGGTGCGCGCAACCAGGATGGTCACGATGAGATATATGACAAGCTAAACTTCCGGCGGCGATATCGCGACCTAAATCGTAGCGCACCGGAAAATAAGTTTTGCGCTTTGAGATGCCGGTGACCCGGTCAATCGGGCGCATTGTTATGTGCCGGCGACAGCGCGACGGTACCTTCTTTGGCGATCGTGTCGGGGTAATGCGCGGTTCACCGTGTCCTCCGGCTCAATGGCAGGGACCACCTTCGCTACGCCGCCTTTCGCTGGCAGATCTCCTAATCATAGCGGATCAGTCGACGGTTCGTCGGGTCGGGGTGTGCCGACAGGAACTGCCTCTCCTTGTGGGAGCCGCGCCGACATGGCCTCGATGTTGTGGATTGGAACCTTCAGCCATCTCTGAAGATGACCGGAACATCGGTGGCATTTTCGTGGGACTTCTTGGTCGCACCAGGAATCACATCATTTAAAAAAATCTCATTCTGTTCACCGGCTCCTGCAAAATGAGGGTTGCACCAAAACCCCTGTTTCTCTATGTCTCCGCGCAGTCGGGGCGTAGCGCAGCCTGGTAGCGCATTTGTCTGGGGGACAAAGGGTCGTCGGTTCAAATCCGGCCGCTCCGACCATTTCAAACTTCCGGCGGCCTGGCCGCCACAGCGGGCCGAACAACGCGCTGGAGGGGCCATGCCGTTGCACGAGAGCGATCTTGCGCCCGCCCTCGGACTGTGGCCGGGCCTTGCCGGCGCTAAGCTGACGCTCATCAATCACTCCGAAAATGAAACCTTCCTGGTGGCGCGTCCCGAAGGGAAGAAGTCCACGCTGCGCGTCCACCGCCCGTCGTACCAGAGCACCGCAAACATCCAGAGCGAACTCGCCTGGCTCGATGCCCTGCGCAAGGATACGGACGTGCCGGTGCCCAGGGCCATCCCTGGCATCGACGGGCAGGCGCTGCAGCACTTCGTGACGCCTGGCGGCGAGTTGCGCCATGCCGTGCTTTTCGAGTTCCTGGAGGGAAGTGAGCCTGCACTGGACGGTGACGTCAAGTGGCTCTTCAATGTTCTGGGAGGCTACGCCGCGCGGCTGCATCGCCAGGTTGAAACCTGGCACAAGCCATCCGGTTTCGAGCGGCAGGCCTGGTCTGCGGCCACCATCCTCGACGTGGACGGGCTTTGGGGAGACTGGCGTATCGCCCCCGGCGTGACCCGGCAGGTCCGGCTCGTGCTGGATCGCCTGGATGCGGCGCTTTGGCGGCGGCTTACGGAGTACGGGCAGGGCGCCGACCGTTACGGTCTCATCCACGCCGATATGCGGCTTGGCAATCTTCTCGTGGATGGCGAACGCGTCAGTCTTATCGATTTCGACGACAGCGGCTTTTGCTGGTTCGCCTACGACTTTGCTGCCGCAGTATCTTTCCACGAGACGCACAAGTCCATGCCTGGCCTGAGGGCCTCCTGGCTGGACGGCTACCGAAAGGTCCGTCCCTTCTCCGCGGAGGATGAAGCGGCCATCGACTCGATGGTCATGCTTCGGCGGATGGCGCTTTTGGCCTGGATCGGCTCGCATGCCGAAACGCAACTCGCGCAGACGCACATGGAGGGCTTTGCGGAAGGAACCGCGATGCTGGCCGAACAATATCTGCGCGGCTCGCTCTGGCGGTAAACCGCTAGACCAGCAGGCGTTTTCCCGCCGCGTGGCTCTCGTATTGACCCATGGCCGACGAAACGCCCCAGATCAGACCGATCAGCAGGTAGAGGTGTCGCCAGTGATCGGTATCGATGATCGCCGACTCGCCCGCCAGCATGGCGAAGGTCGAGATCAGCGGAATGGCCAGTAGCCGGTAGGGCGAGGGCCGCGCGAGAGCGGCGAAGCCCTTCCAAAGCGTGACGGCAATCAACAGGTAGAAAAGAAATCCGCCGCCCCAGCCGTAGACGTGCAGGACCGTGACGTAGACGTTGTGCGGCTCCTCCACGATGCGCAGGTTACGAAACTCCGCTGGCCCGATGCCCCAGGGATGATCGAGCGCCAGCTCGAAGGCGTATCCCTGCCGCCCGAAGCGGCCCGTAGCGCCTGAATCATAGTCCTGTGAGGCCGCACGCACCTCGAAGAGGTGGTTGACGGCAGGGATGGAGAGCAATCCGGCCAGGGCCACGACGAGCAACAGCGCGCCCGCCAGCGACATCATGAGGATGCGCACCTTCTCACGTGCATTGGCTTCGAGGAAGAAGACCAGCGCCAGCACCATTCCCGAGGACAGCGCGAAGTGGCCCCATGCCGCCCGGGAGAAACTCACGAAGACACCGACAAAGATGACCATGTAGAATAGCCCGCCCCAGATCACCTGCCGGCGATCGCCGAGGAGAATGCGCTGCAGCGCAAACATGGCCGGCAGGATGAGGAACGGTCCGAAGACGTTCGGGTCCTTGAAGGTGGCGCGGGCCCGGCCGTAGAGCAGGAAAAGATCGGATGCGGGGACGAGCCGAAGGTAAGCGAGCGTCCCCAGTATCGATGCGAACAGCGCGGCGGCTGTGTAGGCGGAGACGATGAGCTTCATGCGCCGGCCAGGTGCTTCGGCGACGAAGTTGGCCACGAAATATGAAGTGACCAGAAGAAAGATCGTCACGAGGCTGAAGGTGAGCGCGGAGGTGACGCTGGAGTAGCGCACCTGGAAACAGGCAATCAGCGCGAAGGGCGTGAAGAGAAAGATGATCGCCAGCAGGCCCACCGTCGACCGGTAGAGGCCGAGGCCGGCCAGGAGGGCGACCGGAAGAACCAGGACGAACGCCAGTTCATACGGCGAAGGTTCGACGAAGACGATCGCGCCCGAGAAGATCCAGATGGCCACCAGGACGTCGAGGGAACGCCGCGCGAAGCGGCCGAGCAGGGCCCGCCCGAGTTGAGCCCGCTCCGAAAGCGGCGCCGCTGCGACGGCAGTGGCGCTCAATAGGCGTTCTCGCTCTTCGAAATTAGCGAGATCGGCGTCATCAGCACGATGTAGAGGTCGAACAGGATCGACCAATGCTCGATGTAGTAGAGGTCGTGGTTGACGCGCTGCATGATCTTGTCGACCGTGTCGGTCTCGCCGCGCCAGCCCTTGATCTGTGCCCACCCCGTCATGCCGGGCTTCACCCGGTGACGTGCAAAATAGCCCTCGACAGCTTCGTAGTAGAGCAGGTTCTCCGCCTTGGCCTGGGTGGCGTGAGGCCGCGGTCCGACGATGGACAGCTCTCCCTTGAGCACGTTGAAGAGCTGCGGCAACTCGTCGATCGAGGTCTTGCGGATGAAACGACCCACCCGGGTCACGCGAGGATCGCCCTTGGTCACGAGGCGCGACGCGGTCTGGTCCAGCATGTCCGTGCGCATGGATCGGAACTTGTAGACGCGGATCATCTCATTGTTGAAGCCGTGCCGGTTCTGCACGAAGAAGACCGGGCCCTTGCTCTCGAGCTTGATCGCGATGGCTGTAACGACCATCACCGGCGAGAGCAGGATGAGGGCCAGGAGGGCGACGACCTTGTCGAACACCCACTTGAACGTCAGGTTCCAGTCCGAGATCGGCCGGTCGGCCATATCCAGAACCGGCACTTCGCCGACATAGGAGTAGGCGCGGTTCGTGAACTTGAGCTTGCTCATATGCGTGGCGAGCCGGATGTCCACCGGCAGCACCCAGAGCTGGGTGAGCATGTCGAGGACGCGCTTTTCCGCCGACAGCGGCATGGACACCAGCACGAGGTCGACCTGGGTGCGGCGAGCGAACTCGATGAGGTCCGCGACCTTCCCGAGCTTGGGATAGCCCGCCACGGAGTCGGGCGATCGGTCATCGATCCGGTCGTCGAAGAGGCCGAGCAGGTTGATGTCGTTCCCGGCGCCGGAGCGGATCTGGTCGATCAGCACCTCCGCGTCTTGTCCGCCACCGACGATAACCGTGCGCCGCTTGAGCCGGCCATTGTTGCTCCAGTGCTGAATGAGGGCCCTGAGAGCGAGCCGGAAGCCCAGCAGCAGCGCCGTCCCAGAGACGAACCAGGTAAAGAGCCAGACGCGAGAGAGCTGGTCCCCCGCCTTGAAAAAGAAAATAGCGGCCGTGAGCACCGCCATGGACGCTCCCCAGGCAGCGATGACACGGCCAGCCTGATTCAACAGCGTCCGGTAGGCCGCGATGCGGTGGGTCCGGGCAGCATTGAGCAGGATATTGGCGAGAAGCACCGTGCCCAGCACCACCGGGCCATAGAAGGCTTCCTGTCCGGAAGGGACGTAGAGCAGGTGAATGGTGTACCCCAGGGCAACCAGCAGCAGCGCTTCAACGATCTGCGCCACGCCGGAAATGATCGCGCCCGAGTAGGTGCGCTCGATCGGAGCGTTGACGATGGCGTCGGCAAAGGAAGAAAGGCCGCGATGGTCTTCGACTGCCTCGCCACGGAGAGCGTGATCTTCGATCGCTTTTTGGGGATCGACGCGGAACATGATGATCCTGCCAACGGGGTGCTAATCCCGCTATTGTCGACCGCGGCTCTTTAAAACTCCGTGAAATAGCGCGGCCGTATTCATTCCACCGACTGGTAGAGCCTCAAGATCGCGTCTGCCATTCGATCTACCGAAAAGTGCGCCTTGATGTGCGCGAGCCGCTCCCGCATTTCGGCATCCGCCCGCTCGGGAGCATCCAGCGTCTCCTGCATCGCTCGGGAAAGCGCTGCCGGGTCGTCCGGAGGGATCAGCGCGTTGGCTGTCGGTCCGAAGATTTCCGGAATTCCGCCAACCCGCGTGGCAATGACCGGACGCTGCGCCGCGGCAGCCTCGAGCACGACATAGGGCAGGGATTCGGCCAGTGACGGAACGATGACCGCTCGCCCCGCAGCGAAGACCTCGCGCGCTGGCCTCGAGCCCAACAGCGAAACCCGCTGAGAAAGGTCGAGTTGCCCGATCCTCTGCTCGAGCTGCAGCCGGTCCGGCCCATCGCCGGCCATTACCAGGCGCGTTGGCGCCCCATCTTTTCGCCTGAGACCCGGCATGGCTTCGACAAGCGTGAAAATGCCCTTGAGCGCCCGCAGCTCGCCCACGAAAGCGAAATCGGCTGCGTCTGGCGCAAGATCGACCGGATCGAATTCCGCCGGTGCGAGGCCGTTGAAGATGACGTCGACGGGGCAGGTGGGTTGGCCGATCAGCGCGGAATAGGTTCGCCGGGCATAGTCGCTTTCGAAGATGATCCCATCGGTTCTCGCCATCATCCACCTCTCGAGCCGGTGGAAGACCCGCCCGGAAGCCGAATGGGCCGGGAAGTGCAGCACGCCCCCGTGCGGCGTGTAGAAGGTCGCGACCCTTCTTCCGCCCAAGCCTGCCAGTCGGGCATGGAAGCCGCCCTTCGCGCCGTGCCCATGTACGATGTCTATCCGGAGGCTCCGGATCAGCCGCTTGACGGCCAGGGGCGTAGTCACGTCTGCCTTGCCGAACACCCGCGGCATCGGGAAGCGATGGATGCCCAAAGCGGCAGAGGGCTCGAGGGCCCGCAGGCGGTCTTCGGTCTGCGCATCATTGGCGAGGGTGTCGACCACGAGGCCGACGTCATGGCCCCTTTCCGCCAGGGCGCGAGTCAAGTCCGCAACATGACGAAACAGGCCCCCGACAGGAGCCCGCATGACCTGAAGTACTCGCAGCGGCCGGCCGGCCATTGGCTAGAACCACCGCTCCTCGACCACGATGGTGTCGCCGGGGTAGATGGGATAGTCGAGGTCGACACTGCCCTTCGCCATGGCCTTGCCCTGGCGCCGGTAGACGATGGCGTGGCCACGGTCGGCCGTGTCGGAAAAACCCCCGGCCGTACTGATGGCCGCGCGCACCGTCATGCCGTAGACATAGGGGAACTGCCCCGAATTGCCGACCTCGCCCTGGATGAAGAAGGGGCGGTACTGGTCTATCTCGACCGCGACGTCCGGGTTGCGCATGAAGCCATTGGAGAGGGCGGCGGCGAGCCGGGCCGCTGCGCGCTCGGTCGTGTCACCGCGCACCACCACTGGCCCGACCAGCGGAAACGCGATCGCCCCGTTGTCATCGATGCGGTACGTCTTGCTCAGTTCCGCGTCCCCGTAGACGCTGACCCGCACCACATCGCCCGTATCGAGCTGATAAGGCCCCTTGGTCTCTACAAGGTACGTCGCTGGGCGCGTTGTGGCGCATGCCGCCAGCGGCATGGTGAGGCTAAGGCAAAGGACGGGCAACAGCCAGCGCATGGCACTCTCGCGCGGTTGGAATGCGGTTGGAATCTGGGGCGCAGTGTGCCGATGGCATGGTTAAGAATTCGCTTATGGCCGCGGCCGCGGCCTGCGTCCTGCAACGCCCATTAACCGAATTTTGACCACGAGGAGGCGAATATCCCTCTCGTGTTTCTGGGGGCCTGCCATGACTTACGAGTCGCCGACATTGCGCGATGCGCGGATAGATGTGCCGTCGCTGGTCGGAGCGGTCCTGGCGAAACTACCGCGCATCGTGCTGGTCACCCTGGCGCTCCTGACCATCACCTTTGTCGTTCTGATGTTTCAGCCCCGCCTCTACGAGTCGTCTGCATCCATTCTGGTGGAGCCCCGCGCCAGCGCCTACCTTCGGCCCAGCGTCGCCCAGTCATCCGCCCCATCCGCGGCCGATGCCGGCGTGGTCTCGAGCCAGATCGAGTTGATCAAGTCGCGCGACACGCTGATGCGCGTCATCGACCGGCTCGACCTGCAGTCCAAGCCGGAATTCAACGGGACCGATGCCGGCTTCTCGCCGCTGTCTCTGCTGACCCAGATGATGGGGCGCCGCGCCGCGTCGCCAAGCGTCGATGAGGTCGCCCTCAACACACTTTACGATCGCCTGACCGTGATTCAGGAGCGCGATTCTCGCATCATCTCCGTGCTGGTGCGCTCGAGCGATCCGCAACTTGCCGCCGATATTGCCAACGCCATCGCCAACGCGCACGTCGCCCGGCGGGCACAGCTGACCCTCGCCGATACGGCCGAGGCGTCGGGCTGGCTCGGCGAGGAAATCGCCCGGCTGCGGTCTGCGGTAAACGATGCTGAATCCGCTGTCGCCCAGTTCAAGGTCGATAACGACCTCTACATGGGTCAGAACAACACGACGCTCATCGACCAGCAGTTGTCGACGATCGCGCAGCAGATCAACGCGGCGCAGGAGCGCAAGAACACGGCCCAGTCCCGCGCCACACTGATCCGGGGGTTGCTCGATCGGGCGCAGCCGGTGGAGGGCGTTCCCGACGTCCGTGACTCGGCGGTCGTCCAGCAGTTGAGCGAGCAGAAGGCGCGGCTGCAGGCTGAGAAGGCGCAGCTTTCCGCAACCCTCCTGCCCAATCACCCGACGATCCGCGCCATGACGGCGCAGATCGGCGAGTTGGACAACCAAATCCAGGCCGAAGGCCGTCGCGTCGCCTCTGCGCTCGATGCGGAGGCCCAGATCGAAGAGGGGATCATCGCGTCGCTGCAGGACGACATGGTGCGCACCAAAGTCGATGCGTCCACGGCGACCCGTGACGGGGTAACCCTGGACGCGCTGCAGCGCGAGGCCAAGGCGCAGCGCGACCTGCTTGAAAGCTACCTTGCCCGCTACAACGAGGCGTCATCCACCGTGAACGTCAACTCGGCGCTGCCCGACGTGCGCGTGGTTTCCGTGGCGGCGCCTGCCGTTTCGCCGGCCTCGCCCAAGACATCGCTGATCATGATGGCCGTGGGGCTGTTCGGCCTCGCCGTGCAGATCGGTGCGACGATCTTCGGCGAGCTGATGTCCGGCCGCGCCATCATCGAGACCGTGCGCGAACAGGAGCGGGTGACAGAATTCGACGCTCCGGCCGACGAAGAGGTCGAGCCGGCCGAGGTGCTCGATCAGAACCTGCAGGATATTCCTGACCAGGACGAAGGCGTCTACGAGGAAGAAGTTGTCGCGTACGCCGATGTGCATTCCCTTGCAAACGAGTATGTGGACGCGGCTTCCGCCTACGAGCCTGACGTGGCGCAAGCTGATCCAACCGACGAGACAGCGGACGATGACCACAGCGAGTGGACCCACGTTCCGGCAGAAGCCGAACTGCAGACGACGGAAGAGCGCCTGTCATTTATCTCTCAATTCGAGCCAGCAGCGACGACCGAGCCCGAGGACGACGCTGTCGTCGAACCGGCCGAGGATCTGACAGCCGCGCGAGCCGAACTGGCGCGCGTGCGCGAGTTCATCAAAGCCCGCCTCGGACATTCGAACGGTATACAGGACGCACCGCACATAGCCGAACTTGCCGCGACTGGCGCGCCGATGTCACCGAAAGCCGCTTCGCCGATCCCCAAGTCGGGCATGGTGCGCTATTCGGATCTCGCCGCAGACCTCGTGCTGGGCCGCACCCATCTTTTGCTGCTCGCCGATCACGGAGATGGCCTCCCCAGCCAACACCTGGCAGACAATCTGGTCGGCGATGCGCTCGCGAAGGGCCTCAGTGTCGCCTTGGTAGACGCGGGTACGGGGCGGATCAGCGAGACGGCCGGCCTCACCGATCTCAGCTCCGGCGACGCGAGCTTCGGCGATGTGGTTCAGAAGTCATCCGACAACAGCTATGCCGAAGTCCCGTGGGGCTTTGGCGAGAGCATCGACCGCAATTCGGCCAAGCCGGCAACCCTGGTCGAGGCGCTGGGCGACATCTACGAGGTTGTCGTGGTGCTGACTGGCAAGCTAGGGCGCAACTCCATGCTGGCGCCGTTCCTCGACCTGGGCGGTCGCGTGGTGATGGTGGCAGGCGAGGGCGCCGACATGGAAGCGGCCGCTTCCGCTCGGCAGCGTCTGATGGAAGCTGGCGTGCCGCTTGTCGAGATCGCGGCCAGCGCCGATGCGATGGCGGCCTGATCGCGCATGTCGCTCAAATATACGGCGATCCGCGCCGCCTTCGAACTTTTATGGCTGAGCGGCGCCCCGCGGATCGCCCGACACCTATCGCAGGCAAGGGGCGTCATCTTCACGCTTCATCGGGTGCTACCGGACGCGCCCGCGCCATTCTCGCCAAACGCCATCCTGCAGATAACGCCGGATTTTCTCGACTACTGCCTCGAGCGCCTGCCACAGACCGGCATCGATATCGTCTCCCTCGACGAGGCGCTGGAGAGGCTGGCGACCGCCCGCAAAGGACGACCCTTCGTTGTGTTGACCTTCGACGACGGCTACCGCGACAATCTCCAACATGCTTTGCCGGTCCTTCACAGGCACGCAGCGCCGTTCACCCTCTACGTCCCGACCGCATATCCGGAGGGGCGGGGGCAGCTCTGGTGGCAGGCGATAGAGGACATCATCTCGCGCCACGACGAGATCGCCTTTGCCGGCGAAGATGGTCCCGAACGCATCGAGGCTCGGACGGCACGACAAAAGGCAACCGCCTTCGATCGGCTCTATTGGCGCATGCGCAAGATGCCCGAGCCTGAGCGGCTTGACCTGCTGGCAGAGTTCACGCGGCGCTACCGCTACGACCTTTCTGCGCAATGCCGCGACCTGATCATGGGATGGGGCGAACTCTCGGAAATCGCAGCGAACCCGCTGTGCACGATCGGTGCGCACACAGTGCACCATTACGAGCTCGCCAAGCTTTCCCCGGATGAGGCCGCACTGGAAATGGTGCAATCGGCCGATATCCTTGAGAAGAAGTTTGGCCGCCGGCCGGTCCATTTCTCCTATCCGCTCGGCGGCCCGCTCTCCTGCGGTCCGCGCGAGTTCGCGCTGGCGCAAGACCTAGGGTTTCGGACAGCCGTCACCACGCGCCCGGGAGGTCTCTACCCGTATCACCTTCAAGCCCTGACGGCGCTGCCGCGCGTTTCCCTCAACGGTTACTTTCAGAACCGCCGGTATGTCGATGTATTTGCAAGCGGAGGTGTGTTCTCCGCCCTGGGCAAACTCACCGGCTAGGCGCGTCCGGCCGGGCCATCCACTTGACGAGCATCATGGCGGGAAACACCCAGCCGATCCCGGCCACCAGGAAATAGGGGATCAGCACGTACCACGGCAGGTCGGGCGGAAACGCCAGGTAGATGGACGTCGCGATGCTGGCCCAGACGACGATCGAAACGATCGTCAAAACGGCTCCGATCAACTTGCGGTGACGCTGTTTCATGTGCGGCATTGCGGCTGTTGCGACAAATCTCGTGCGGGCTTACCACTCCCGCACCTCAACCGATACCGGGATTATCGTTGTGACCACCTTGCAAGATGCCGCACCCGGCCGTGTGCGGATTGCCGGAGACCGGCTGCGCCCCGTGCGCATCTGGCTCTACGCGATGGCGTCGTTCGTCTTGCTCATGGTGGTTGTGGGCGGCATCACGCGCCTCACCGAATCCGGTCTGTCCATAACCAGCTGGAAGCCGATCTCCGGCATCATCCCGCCGCTCAATGCCGCGCAATGGCAGGCCGAGTTCGACGCGTACAAAGAGATCCCGCAGTTTGCCGCCGTCCACTCATGGATGTCGCTCGAAGATTTCAAGGGCATTTTCTTCTGGGAATGGTTTCATCGCCTCCTCGGCCGTCTGCTGGGCGTCGTGTTCCTTGTCCCCTTTCTTGTCTTTCTTGTGCAGAAGCGTCTGCCTCGTGAACTGACCTGGCCCCTCTTTGGACTGTTCTTGCTTGGGGGTTTCCAGGGGTTGCTGGGGTGGTGGATGGTGTCGTCAGGCCTTTCCGTGCTGACCTCTGTCTCCCAATACCGCCTGGCGGCACATCTGACGGCGGCCTCGCTTCTCCTGATTGCCCTGGTTTATGTGGCACGGTCTCTGGAGCCGGGGCGGGTGATCGGGCGTGTCTCCCGGGGCCAGATGTCGAGGGCGGTCCTGCTGCTTATTTTCGTCATCTTTCAGATTGGGGCAGGGGCGTTCGTTGCCGGATTGGACGCAGGGATGGGCTACAACACGTGGCCGCTGATGGACGGGGCGCTCATCCCCAACGGACTCTACGTGATGGAGCCCGCCTGGCGGAACGTGTTCGAGAACGGCATGACGGTGCAGTTCAACCACAGGGTCATCGCCTATGCCATCACCGCCTATGCCTGCTGGATGATCTGGCGACGGTCGAAAGACGGCGGGTTCGGTGGCGTCCATGCCTGGCTGCCGCGCCTGGGGTTTATCATAGTCCTGCAGGTGTGCCTGGGCATCGCGACGCTTCTGTTCCACGTGCCCATCTCCCTGGCCGTTGGTCATCAGGCGCTGGCCTTCATGCTGGCCGGGCTCGTCACGGCCTACATTGCGGACATGCGACGGGTGCGGTAATATAATACCGCATCTGTAAGTGGCTGTTTTTCCATCATATTTTTAGGGGGCTTGACGCCTCCAGGAATCCCTCATATTCACCCGCTCGAAAGCTCCGGGCTGACTCTGTTGCGGGCCGGAAAATCCAGTTTTCCAGGGATTTCGATTATGAGCACTTACTCGGCAAAACCGAGCGAGATCGAAAAGAAGTGGATCCTCATCGACGCCGAAGGGCTTGTCGTGGGTCGCCTTGCTTCGATCATTGCTTCCCGCCTGCGCGGCAAGCACAAGCCTACCTTCACGCCGCACATGGACATGGGCGACAACATCGTTGTCATCAATGCCGATAAGGTGCGCCTGACCGGTCGCAAGCTGGATCAGCACCGCTTCTACTGGCACACCGGCTATCCCGGCGGCATCAAGGACCGCACCGCGCGCGAACTTCTGGAAGGTCGCTTCCCGAACCGCGTGCTCGAGAACGCCGTTCGCCGCATGATGCCGGGTGGTCCGCTGACCCGCGCCCAGCTCAAGAACCTGCGCGTCTATGCCGGTTCCGAGCATCCCCATGAAGCGCAGAACCCGACCAAGCTCGACGTCGCTGCGATGAACTCCAAGAACGTCCGGGTGAAGTAATATGGCTGAAACCATCAACTCCCTCGAAGACCTCGGCACCACCACTGTCGCCGCCTCCGCCAACACGGCGCCGGTGCATGTTCAGAAGCTGGACTCGCTGGGTCGCGCCTATGCCACCGGCAAGCGCAAGAACGCAGTTGCTCGCGTCTGGATCAAGCCGGGCAAGGGCAAGCTGACCATCAACGGCCGTGAGTTCGAGCGTTATTTCGCTCGTCCGGTGCTGCGCCTGATCGTGCAGCAGCCGATCGTCGCGACCGAGCGCACGGACCAGTACGACGTCAACGTCACCGTTGCCGGCGGCGGTCTTTCCGGCCAGGCCGGTGCGGTGCGTCATGGCATCTCCAAGGCGCTGAACTATTTCGAGCCCGAGCTGCGCTCCATCCTCAAGAAGGGTGGCTTCCTGACCCGCGACAGCCGCGTCGTCGAGCGCAAGAAGTACGGTAAGGCCAAGGCCCGCCGCTCCTTCCAGTTCTCCAAGCGCTAGGCGCTGGGTTCATCTTCCGAATGTGCAGGGGGCCGGGAAACCGGCCCTCGTTGCTTTTCTGCCCCCGGGCGAGCTGGACATCCCGGCGCTTGACGGAGGCGTTGCTGCGTTGTTTGCCTGCGCGTCATGGCGTTGATCACGAAGTTCCATCTCCTGATTCTGGCTGTCACCATTGCCACGGCCGGTGTCATCATTTTCCGTGTACCGGCCGACTTTGCATTCCCCGCCCACTGGCAGGGCAGTGGCGCCGATTGGCTATGGCCGCGAAATCCGGCAATTGCCGTCGCTCCCCTTGTTGAGCTGCTGCTGATTGGCGGCTTCTGGATGCTCGGGCGCGCACTGACCCCGGGTCACCTCGCCCGCGTACGGCACGTTCTCGATCCCGCCCTGACGCTCGCTCTTGCAATTGCCTTCGCTTGCCAGCTGGCGCTGCTCCTTGTCGGGGTTGGAGCAGACATCGACCTGTTCCGGATTACGGCAGGCGTCCTTGCTGCAGTGTTCCTGATCACCGGCATCGTGCTTTTTGAAGCCGAACGGCACACCTATGCAGGCTTGCGGCTGCCTTGGCCTATTCCGGGCGACCGGGCGTGGCGGAGGGTACACAGGTCGGCGGGCGGGACCGGCGTCATTATCGCCGTCGCCCTGGCGGTAGTTGTTTGGCTCGACCCTGGCCCTGGCATCACCGTCCTGGCGATGGTCGCGTCGTTGGTGCTGCTCCCCACACTCTCCGCCTTGTACACACTGCTCCTCGGCCGCCTGCCTGAATAAACAGTTCCTCCGCCCGCCCTTTATGGAGTTGGAAAATTCTTCCCGCGGCCCGCTGTGGCAACTTCATGCGCTGCGGTCTGGCGCCGGCGAGGGTAGTGTTGGGCGAAATCAAGGCAATTGGCACAATGATTGTGCAGATGCCGCTTCCGGAAAGGTCGATCATGTCTCCCACCACGGTTTCTGCGGCGGCCCCGCGGGCACCACAGCCCTTCTACCGTAACTTCGGTGGCCAGGTACTGGCGGCCATGGTGGTCGGCCTTCTGCTTGGCTACGTGGCACGCATCATGGGTCCCGACGCTGCGGGCAATCCCAACTGGTTGACGCAAACCCTCGCGACGGTGGGATCCTCCTTCGTATCCCTGCTGCGTGCACTGGTGCCGGTGCTCGTCTTCACTGCTATCGTCTCGTCGATTGCAAACCTGCGGCAGCTGAACAACGCCGCCAGGCTCGTCTGGCAAACGCTGTTGTGGTTCGCCATCACCGCGCTGGTCTCTGTCGTCATCGGTATTGCCCTCGGTCTGATTATCCAGCCCGGCCTCAATACGGCCGTGGCCGAAACGGCTGCGCGCGCGCCGTCCTCGACCGGCTCCTGGCTCGACTTCCTCAAGGGCCTGATCCCGTCCAATATCCTGGGCCTGCAGGCCTCGACCCGCGTCGGCGACAGCGGCGCTACGACGAGCCTCAATTTCAACGTGCTGCAGATCCTCGTGATCTCCATCGTCGTGGGCGTCGCGGCGCTGCGCGTTGGTCCGGCTGCCGACACCTTCCTGGAATTCACCCGCTCCTTCCTCAAGGTCATCCATAAGGTCTTGTGGTGGGTGATCCGCCTAACGCCCATCGGCACGATTGGGCTCTTGGGCAACGCCGTCGCCGTTTATGGCTGGGATGCCCTCGCGCAGCTCGGATGGTTCGCAGCGGCGGTCTATATTGGTCTGGTATTGGTACTATTCTGTCTCTATCCGATCTTGTTGCAGGCCAACGGACTCAACCCGATCCGCTACTTCCAGAGCGCTTGGCCGGCGATTCAGCTCGGCTTCGTATCCCGTTCCTCCGTCGGCACCATGCCGGTAACGGAGCGTGTGACGGAGAAGAACCTGGGTGTGCCTCGCGAGTATGCGGCGTTCGCGGTGCCTCTCGGCGCCACCACCAAGATGGACGGTTGTGCCGCCATCTATCCGGCCATCGCCGCGATCTTTGTGGCGCAGTTTTTCGGCGTGGAGCTTGGCATCCAGCATTATCTGCTGATCGTCTTCGTATCCGTGATTGGCTCGGCCGCCACCGCGGGCCTGACGGGCGCAACGGTGATGCTGACGCTGACGCTCTCCACGCTGGGCCTGCCCCTCGAAGGCGTCGGCCTGCTTCTGGCGGTCGATCCGATCCTCGACATGGGCCGCACGGCGGTTAACGTGGCCGGGCAGGCGTTGATCCCGACCATCGTCGCCAAGCGTCAGGGCATCCTCAACCAGGCCATTTACGACAACGGTGGCAAGACCATCGAGGCGCTCGACGCCGAGGCGGTGCCCGCATAGTAGTCCGGCCATCAGGGCTGAAAGGGGAGGCCGCGGCCTCCCCTTTTTTGTTTCAGTCCCACGCCACCCGCAGGCGCTCAAGTCCGTGAAAGTGATAGACGTTGGCGTAGCGTGGCGGCTCGACGATCCTTAGGCGGGGCAGCCTTGCGAAGAGCACGCGCATCGCCTCCTGTAGCTCGATGCGGGCCAGGGGCGCGCCGATGCAGAAGTGGATTCCTGCCCCGAAGCTGACATTGGCCGCATCGGTGCGGAATGGATCGAACCGCTCCGCATGCACAAACCGCCTCGGATCGCGGTTGGCGGCACCGAGCATCAGGCCGACCACGTCTCCCTTGCGCAACCGGATGCCATTGTATTCCAGGTCCATCAGCGCGTAGCGGGTAAAAAGATGCAGCGGCGCGTCAAACCGCAGGCATTCCTCCACTGTGGCTTCCGTCTGGCCCTCACTGGCAAAGAGGGACTGCGGGTCGAGGCCGCTTTCCAGAATGGCTTTCACGCCATTGCCCGTGGTGTGCACGGTCGCTTCGTGTCCCGCATTGAGCAAGAGAATGGCCGTGGACAACACCTCGTCATCGCTCAGCACATCTCCGGCCCGATCACTGGTGAGCATGTGACTGAGCAGGTCTTGCTGCGGCTGCCGGCGGCGCTCCGCGATCACTTCGCGCAGATAGGCGGTAAAATCCGCAGCAGCCCGGTTGGCGTCCAGTTCCGTCTCATGGCTGACATTGTACATGTACATCGTCACCATGCGATTGGACCAATTGAGCAACTGCGGTGCCATCTCTGCAGGCAGGCCGATCATTTCCGCAATAACGATAGCGGGGATGGGCGCAGCGAAACTCTTGATGAGGTCGACACTGCCGTCATGCTCGAAGCTGTCGATCATCTGGTTGGCCAATTGCCGTATGCGCGGGCGCAGTTGCTCCACTTGCCTCGACACAAAGGCCCGGTTTACTAGTGTCCGCAAACGCGTATGTGCGGGCGGCTCAAGATTCAGCAGCGAGTGCTGCTCGGTCAGGTCGAAATCGGCCACGTGTGGCTTGGGCTGCGGCAGGCCGATTTCCTCGCGCGAGGCGACATGCAGGATGTGGCGCCCGAACCGTTTGTCGCGCAACAATTCGCTGACCGATCGAAAGTCGGCGAAGCACCAGTGTCCATACTCTTCCCAGAAGAAGCCGGGCTCGTCAGCATGCCGCTCGGCGTAGAAGCCATACGGGTCCTGAAAGAACTGCGGGTCCTGCGGAGACGCACTGGCCCTGAGCCGTGGGAGAACATCGGTGACGGGACGGACCTGAAGAATGGCGGCCATGATGAGCAAACCGGTTGGAAGATCGCCGACAATAGGGCCCTTGATACGACCTGCCTATGGTCTGCTGCTTGCTCGTGCTGAAAAATCCGTTAGGGAGAGAGCCACCGGTTTTAAGGAGTGCACGGCTTGAGCGACATCAGCGTCCCCGAGGCCATCGACGCCATCTACGCGTCCATCCGCAACGACAATGAGGATCTGGACGCCCATATCGCCGCCCTCAAGGCAGCCATGGCACGCGAAGGTGTCAAGGAAGCCAATTTCGAGACGGCCAAGCTCGCCCAGCCCAACCGCCAGGGCCGTAAGCTGATGCAGGCCTATTTCCGCAAGAAGGGCGTCGCCATCAGCTTCACCTGAGAAGCGCGATATTCACCTTGAGACGACACGCTCGGCTGCTGCCCTTGCGGGATGCCTCATTGCCGCCTATCTGTCGCTTTACCGCCAACCACGGCGGCGTCGCTGCATCGGCCGGTCGCGCCGATCGATATTTGAGACATTCTTGCCTTGCTGAGTGCGCGTTCGGGCAGGGGATGTTGACCAATCAACGTTAAAGAGCTTGCCCGGACCGCGACGCGGGCACAAGCCAAGGGGCTTTCTATGCGGGATCCGCACGATCTTTACATGAATACGCTCGTTCCCATGGTGGTCGAGCAGTCGAACCGCGGCGAACGCGCCTTCGACATCTACTCGCGCCTCCTGCGCGAGCGCATCATTTTCGTGACCGGTGTGGTCGAGGACAACATGGCCTCGCTCATCGTGGCGCAGTTGCTTTTCCTCGAATCGGAAAACCCGAAAAAGGAAATCGCCATGTACATCAACTCGCCCGGTGGCGTGGTGACGGCTGGCCTTTCCATTTACGACACCATGCAGTTCATCCGTCCGGCCGTCGCCACGATGGTGATGGGCCAGGCCGCCTCGATGGGGTCGCTGCTGCTGGCCGCCGGTGAAGCGGGCATGCGCTCGAGCCTGCCCAACTCGCGCGTCATGGTCCACCAGCCGTCCGGCGGCTTTCAGGGTCAGGTCACCGATATCCTGATCCATGCCAAGGAAGTCGAGGGTCTGAAGCGGCGCCTCAATCAGATCTATGAAAAGCACACCGGCCGCACCTACGAGGAGATCGAGAACGCCCTCGAGCGCGATCGTTTCCTCTCGCCTGAAGAGGCGAAGGCCTTCGGCCTTATCGACAACGTCATGGAGAAGCGCGCGATTCCCGAGGTTCCCAGCTGACCCGCCGCGCGTTAAGCACAATGACGCTGCGCCGTGGACTGTGATCCCGGTGCAATTGCGCGCAGCCGGAACGGCCCTTAAGGTCGTTTCGGCTTAGACTTTGTTTATGTCTTGAGCGTTACGGTTTGCGTTAACGCTTGAATTTGGGGGCGTCCGGCCCCCGGGAGTGACTGGATGTCCAAAGAGACAAACAACGGCGAAACCTCCAAGAACACGCTGTACTGCTCGTTCTGCGGCAAGTCCCAGCACGAAGTTCGCAAGCTGATCGCCGGTCCGACTGTGTTCATCTGCGATGAATGCGTCGAGCTGTGCATGGACATCATCCGCGAAGAGAACAAGACCTCGATGGTCAAGTCCTCCGACGGCGTGCCCACTCCGGCCGAGATTTGCAAGGTGCTGGACGACTACGTCATCGGCCAGGGCCGGGCCAAGCGGGTGCTCTCCGTGGCCGTGCACAACCACTACAAGCGCCTGCACCACGCCGCCAAGAACCAGGACGTGGAACTCTCCAAGTCCAACATCATGCTGATCGGCCCGACCGGCTCGGGGAAGACGCTGCTTGCCCAGACGCTGGCGCGCATCATCGACGTGCCGTTCACCATGGCCGACGCCACTACCCTGACCGAAGCCGGCTACGTGGGTGAAGACGTCGAGAACATCATTCTCAAGCTGCTTCAGGCCGCGGACTACAACGTCGAGAAGGCCCAGCGCGGCATCGTCTACATCGACGAAGTGGACAAGATTTCCCGCAAGTCGGACAATCCGTCGATCACCCGCGACGTGTCGGGCGAGGGTGTGCAGCAGGCGCTCCTCAAGATCATGGAAGGCACCGTGGCTTCGGTACCCCCGCAGGGTGGTCGCAAGCATCCGCAGCAGGAGTTCCTGCAGGTGGATACGACCAATATCCTCTTCATCTGCGGCGGCGCTTTCGCCGGGCTGGAGCGCATCATCGCCGCCCGTGGTGAAGGCTCGGGCATCGGTTTTGCCGCCACAGTCAAGGATCCGGCGGACCGTCGCGTGGGTGAAGTGCTTGCCGAGGTGGAGCCGGAAGATCTGGTCAAGTTCGGACTGATCCCCGAATTCATCGGCCGTTTGCCGGTTCTCGCGACGCTTGAGGATTTGGATGTCCCGGCGCTAATCGAAATCCTGACCTCGCCCAAGAACGCTCTGGTGCGCCAGTACCAGCGCCTGTTCCAGATGGAAGATGTCGAACTGACCTTCCACGAGGACGCTCTCAAGGCGATTGCCGAGAAGGCCATCGAACGCAAGACCGGTGCTCGTGGCCTGCGCTCCATCATGGAAGGCATCCTGCTCGATACCATGTACGACCTGCCCTCGCTCGAAGGTGTCGAAGAGGTCGTGATCAGCGAAGACGTGGTGCGGGGCAAGGACGTTCGTCCGCTCTACATCTACGCAGAACGCAAGAAAGAAGAAGCACCGGCTTCCGCCTGATTGCCGGAGCCTCGTAATCCCATGCATCCGCTGCGCCGCTGGCTCAATAGAGCCGGCGGCGTTTTACTGCTGATCCTGGCAATTCTGGTGCTGCTGGCGGCATTCGAACGCGCCACCGTCGACATGTATTCGGATACCCCCGCTGTGGCGCACGCGGGTGGACGCATCGGTGGACGCAACTACACTAATTCGATCGGGGCGTTCTCATCCGCTTACCAGCGAGGTCATCGGCTGATCGAGGTCGATTTTGAGATGACGGCAGACGGTGTTGCCGTATGCGGTCACGACTGGTCGGGGTTCGAGGGGGTGCCTTCTCTTGCGGCCTTCAGCACTGCCCGTGCAAAAATCGACCATCCACCGTGCACGATCCCTGAACTTCTCGACTGGCTCCATCAGCATCCCGACGCTGTCCTGATGTCCGATGCCAAAAGTCACGTTTTGGAGATCAACAAAATCCTGCATGCTGCGCTCGGCGAGCGTCTGCTCGCGCAAGCATACAGCGTCGCAGAAGCGCGATCGCTGCAGGAGCTTGGTGTCCGAAATCTTGTTCTCACGCTCTATCGGTCGGGCAGCAGGGGCGAGCGCATGGCGGGAGTCGAGGAATTGGCCAGCTCAGGCATTGCAGTCAAGGCGCTGACCATGCCCATCCTCGACGCGCTTACCGGCTCGGCACTCTATGCCAAGACGAGGCTGGACGTGCCTATTTACACCCACACCGTCAACGACTGTTGGTCCGTATTTCTGGTGGGAGCCTTCGGCGTTGACGCCGTCTACACGGACGACCTTATCCCCGGGGACTGCCCCCTCACGCCTCTGTCGTGAATTCCATCGGGCCAGGTTCCTCGCCCATGATCGACCGGCCGAACAGGCTTGCCGCGAGGTCCACGAGCAGGGTGGCGCTCTGCCCGCCGTGATCCAGGAAGGGGTTGAGTTCCACGACGTCCAGTGATCCGACGCTGCCGCTGTCGTGCAGCATTTCCATTATCAGGTGCGCTTCGCGATAGCTGAGGCCTCCGGGCACCAGCGTTCCGCCGCCCGGCGCGATGGAGGGATCCATGGCATCGAGGTCGAGGCTAACATGCATGTGTGCACCCGCGGTTTTCACGCGCTCAAGGAGTTTCTGCATGAGCGCGACAACCCCTAGTTGGTCTATCTTGCGCATGTCCACCACATCGACGCCCCGTGATTGCAGGAGCTTGCGTTCGTCACGATCGATGGAACGGGCCCCGAAGATCGTGACATTGCGCGGGTCTATTCGGCCGAGCCACGGGCCGGCAAAGCTGTCGTCGAAGCCAGGCTCCCCGCACAGAAGGGCCAGTGGCATGCCATGAAGATTTCCCGTGGGGGACGTCAATGGCGTGTTGTAATCGGCATGTGCGTCGATCCACATCACGTGTACCGGCCTCTCATCCCCGCAATGACGCGCCACGGCGGAAACACTGCCCATGGCGATGGAATGGTCGCCACCGAGGAAGACGGGGAGGCAGCCTTCTGATAGAATGGTCATTCCAGCTTCACTCGTGCGCGCGGCCAGGTCCAGCACGTCCGCCTTGCGTTGCTCCGGCGCCCGCCCGCTCGACGGGTGAGTGGAGACATCCGGCCGTGGTCTTCGCAGATCCCCATGGTCGGCAACCCTGTGGCCAAGATCGATCAGCGCTTCGACAAGTCCGGCAACGCGCAGCGACTCCGGACCCATGCCGCATCCCCGAACGGAGGCTCCTGAAGCGGTTGCTATGCCGATAAGATCGATCCGGCGGGGACGGGCGGAAACGCTCATGGACACTCCGGGCATTCTGCTTCGGCGAACATCGGGAAATGCGGAACGTGAACAGGCCAGCATGCAAGGCACACGGATGTTTCCGCTAATCCGGGAACATCTCCTGTGCGTAGCAGGCCTAACGTTCACAAAAGCGAAAAGGTTGGCTTGCGGGAAGGGGGCAGCACCCTATTTATTAACGGGAATCGCCCAGCCTTTTAGCCTGGGCAGTCGCAATACGGGCGCGCCGCCCCTTCCTCTCCCTTGGCGTGCCCTGGAAAGGAATACTGATGTCGGACGTCAATCCAACCGGCGAAACGAGCCGGGACCGGGTTTACCCGGTTCTTCCCCTGCGCGACATCGTCGTCTTCCCTGGCATGATCGTTCCCCTCTTCGTGGGGCGCGAGAAGTCCGTGAAGGCCCTCGAAGAAGTCATGCGGGACGACAAGCACATTCTGGTCGTGACGCAGAAGAATGCGCAGGATGATGATCCGGCGCCTGACCAGATCTACCCGACCGGGACCATCGCGACCGTGCTGCAGTTGCTCAAGCTGCCCGACGGCACCGTCAAGGTTTTGGTCGAAGGCCTGCATCGCGCCACGATCGACAACTACCTGCAGACCGAAGAGTACTTCGAAGCCGAAGCGTCCGCTCTGCCCGAACCCGAAGAAGACGCTACCGAGATCGAAGCTCTGGCTCGCTCCGCGCAGTCTGAGTTCGAGAACTACGTCAAGCTCAACAAGAAGATCTCCGCCGAGGTGGTCGCCGCGGTCGGGCAGATCGAAAACTCCAGCAAGTTGGCCGATACGATCGCCAGCCACCTGGTCATCAAGATCCCCGAAAAGGAGGATCTGCTGTCCACGGTTTCCGTCGTCGAGCGCTTCCAGAAGGTACTCGGCCTGATGGAAGGCGAAATCGGTGTGCTGCAGGTGGAAAAGCGCATCCGCTCCCGCGTCAAGCGTCAGATGGAGAAGACGCAGCGCGAGTACTACCTCAACGAGCAGATGAAGGCGATCCAGCGCGAGCTGGGTGATGGTGAGGACGGTACCAACGAGATCACCGAACTCGAAGAGCGTATCGCCAAGACCAAGCTCTCGAAGGAAGCCAAGGCCAAGGCCGAAGGCGAGATCAAGAAGCTCAAGGGCATGAGCCCGATGTCGGCAGAAGCCACCGTGGTGCGCAATTATCTCGACACCCTGCTCGGCCTGCCCTGGGGCAAGAAGAGCAAGGTCAAGCGCGACCTGATCCTGGCGGAAAAGGTCCTCAACGAGGATCACTACGGCCTTGAGAAGGTCAAGGAGCGCATCCTTGAGTATCTGGCCGTGCAGGCCCGCACGGGCACGCTCAAGGGGCCGATTCTCTGCCTTGTTGGTCCTCCGGGCGTCGGCAAGACCTCGCTGGGCAAGTCCATTGCCAAGGCCACCGGACGTGAATTCGTTCGCATGGCTCTTGGTGGCGTGCGCGACGAGGCCGAGATCCGCGGTCACCGCCGGACCTATATCGGCTCCATGCCTGGCAAGATCATCCAGTCGCTCAAGAAGGTGGGCAAGTCCAACCCGCTCTTCCTGCTCGACGAGATCGACAAGATGGGCCAGGACTTCCGCGGCGATCCGTCTTCGGCCCTGCTCGAAGTGCTCGATCCGGAGCAGAACAATACGTTCAACGACCACTACCTCGAAGTCGACTATGACCTCTCGGACGTGATGTTCGTGACGACGTCGAACACGCTCAACATTCCTGGCCCGCTGATGGACCGCATGGAGATCATTCGCCTCTCGGGGTACACCGAGGAGGAGAAGCATGCGATCGCCAAGCAGCACCTCATCCCAGAGACCGCCAAGGAGAACGGGCTCGCGCATGGCGAATTCGTGCTGAGCGACGAAATGCTCATGAAGGTGATCCGCGGCTATACGCGGGAAGCCGGCGTGCGCAATCTCAAGCGCGAGATCTCCAAGCTGATGCGTAAGGCGATCACCGACATCGTGCGGACCAAGGCGAAGTCGATCACCATCGACGAAGAAGCGCTGGCCAAGTATCTCGGCCCGTCGATCTTTAAGCATGGCGAGATCGAAGCCGAAGCCCAGGTTGGTCTCGTGACGGGCCTGGCCTGGACATCCGTTGGCGGTGAGCTTCTGACGATCGAAGGCGTGATGACCCCCGGCAAGGGTCGCATGTCCGTCACCGGCAACATCAAGGAAGTGATGAAGGAGTCGCTGACCGCGGCCACCGCCTATGTGAAGTCCCGCTGCATTGACTTCGGCATCAAGCCGCCGATGTTCGACAAGCGTGATATCCACGTTCACCTGCCTGAAGGCGCCACCCCCAAGGATGGCCCGTCGGCTGGTATCGGTCTTGCAACGGCGATTGTGTCGGTGATGACCGGCATTCCGGTGCGCAACGACGTCGCGATGACCGGCGAGATCACGCTGCGGGGCAGGGTGCTGCCCATCGGCGGCCTCAAGGAGAAGCTACTTGCGGCGCTGCGCGGCGGCATCAAGACCGTGCTGATCCCTGAGGAGAACGTTCGCGATCTCCAGGAAATCCCGGACATCGTCAAGGAAGGCATGGAAATCGTGCCGGTGAGCCGGATGGACCAGGTTATCGAGCGGGCGCTGGTGCGCAAGCCCGAGCCCATCGAGTGGGACTTCGACGCCGAGCCCGCCGTGCCTGCTGCTGTCGACCCCGTAGAAGATTCGACGGCCAGCGTGACGCACTAGCCCCACGCGCAAGACGATAACGAAATGGCGGCCCCAGGGCCGCCATTTTTGTTTCAGCGCGATGGTGACGGAAGAGGGGGTGTCCTGGATATGTCGACGAGCAGCATGCACGAACACCCCCACCAGCGCCTCACTCCCCTCGATGGGGAGCGACCGAGGGTGGGGTGGAGTGGGGAGCCGCTGCGCAGTGGATCACGTGCGACCGCAGTCGCGACCTGACGTCATGACTTCAGTTGGCGCTGTAAAAGCGCCGGGCACCCGCCTTGGCGCCATCGATCGTGGTTTCGATGAAGGCCACCGCCGTCTCGAGCCCCCGTTCGTCCGACAATGCCTTGCCGATTGACTTGGCATTGGCGGCCATGTTGGGATTGCTTGTGAGCTGGTGCAGGGCGCTTGCGAGCTTTTCCGGGGTCAGGGCGCGCAGCCGGACCGGGGCAGGGCCGCAACCCAGGGCGCGCACACGCCGACCCCAATAGCGCTGGTCATAAGCCTGCGGCACCGTGAAAGTGGGCTTGCCGGCCCGGAGGCCGGCAGCAGTTGTGCCGGCACCACCATGGTGGATGACTGCCGAGACCAGCGGGAACAGCTTGTCATGTGGCGCCTCGGTCACTGCGAACACGGTGTCAGGTAGATCGGCCGGATTGATGCCGCCCCAGCCGCGCGAAACGATGGCGCGACCACCCCATTGTTCCAGCGCAGAGCGCAGGATTTGCGTGTTGCGGTCCGCTCCGAATGGCATGGAGCCAAAGCCGATATAGACCGGCGGAGGGCCCGCATCAAGAAACGCCTGCAGCTCCGGCGGTGGCGTCCAGCCGCTATTGTCGTCCAGATGCCAGAACCCGGTGACAACCGCGGTCTGCGGCCAATCTCGCGGGCGCGGTGAGACGATCGCCGAAAAATTGTAAAGGGTCGGGATGGTATTGCCGTAACTGTCCTTGAAGAGGCCTCCGCGCTTGCGCGCCGGCAGGCCCATCAGGTTTTTGCGCAGCCGGTCGCGCGGCATGTCGTAATAAGCCTGCTGCAGGTTCATTGCGATATAGCTGAGCTTGTTGAACGTCGGCCCCAGGTCGGGCACCTCGTAGGCGCACACCGGAAACTCTCGCGTTGGGTTCAACGGCTGCATTGCGGTCATGACGACCGGGATGTCCAGCGCTTCCGCGATGTCGATGCCGAAGCTCGTGTTGATGTTCACCACGATGGCATCGGCACCCTGCGACATCGCCCAGGCATTTCGTGCCGCCCGCTCCACCAGCGCCTGGCCCTCGCGCAGCAATTGCGGGAAGTGGTGCAGCTTCATGCCACTGATGGCGTTGTCGAACCGCGACTCTTGGAGCCAGTCCTGAATACGGGTGCCCAGGCTGTGGAATTCGACATCGTAGGAGCGAACCAGGTCTTCGAAGTCCGAGTTGGTGCCCAGCACCACGTCATGTCCGTGGTTCTGCAATTCCTTGGCGAGGGCGAGATAGGGACGAACATCGCCAGAGGTACCAATCGTGGCGATCGCGACGCGTTTTCTCATGCACCTACCCGAGATTTCCTGCCCGTGGCCCGCACCAGCACCGAATAGATGTAAAGGTGCGATGGCATTTACAAGGTCTGCCAGAGGTCATAAAAAGGCGTGGACGACGTCGTGACGTGGTATCAGAAGTCAAATCTCAAGGGCAAGAGACATGCTGTCTCCGTTCACTGTTGCATGGTTTGAAGCTCAGCTCGCCGGCATCACCGTGGCAGCCGCAGCGGCAAGGGCCCGATAGCTCTTCCCGCGCGGCCATGTCCTGGCCGGGAAGAGCCGAAAACCTCGCTTCTCCGCCGCCAGCGCGGCTTAACCCGTTCCGAACCATAATTCTGCGATAATCGGCCTCTCCAGTGAGCCAGACCCAGCGCGTCGCAGCCCTTTGCCGGTCCGCCAAGGACCTGAGGATGAAAATGACCGAAGACTTCCACAGCATTCGCCGCCTGCCGCCCTATGTGTTCGAACACATCAACCCGATCAAAGCACGGGCGCGGGCCAACGGCGTGGACATCATCGACCTGGGCATGGGCAACCCCGATCTGCCGACGCCCGAGCACATCGTCAACAAGCTCAAGGAGACGGTGCTGGACCCCCGCACGCACCGCTACTCCACCTCGCGCGGCATCCCTGGTCTTCGAAAGGCTCAGGCCAGCTACTATGGCCGCCGCTTCGGCGTGAAATTGAACCCCGATACGCAGGTTGTAGCGACATTAGGCTCCAAGGAGGGCTTCGCCAACATGGCGCAGGCAATCACGGCGCCCGGCGATGTGGTGTTGGTGCCCAATCCGACCTATCCGATCCACTCGTTCGGCTTCATCATGTCGGGCGGCGTGGTGCGGTCGATGCCTGCCGATCCGAACGAGGATTTCCTGCGTTCGCTCGATCGGGCTGTGCGGCATTCGATTCCCAAGCCGATCGCGCTGGTTCTCAACTACCCGGCCAACCCCACGGCCTACACTGCCGATCTCGATTTCTACGCCGAGGTCGTCAAGTACTGTAAGGCCAACGGCATCTTCATTCTGTCCGACCTGGCCTATGCCGAAATCTTCTTCGACGACGCCCCGCCGCCTTCCATCCTCCAGGTTCCAGGCGCTATGGACGTCGCCGTCGAGTTTACTTCGATGTCCAAGACCTACTCGATGCCCGGCTGGCGCGTCGGATTTGCGGTCGGCAACGAACGGCTGATTGCTGCATTGGCGCGCGTCAAGTCTTACCTCGACTATGGTGCGTTCACGCCCATTCAGGTTGCAGCAGTGGCCGCTCTCAACGGATCAGACGAGGTGATCCAGGAGGTTCGGGATATCTACAAGTACCGCCGTGATGTCATGGTCGAAAGCTTCGGCCGCTCCGGCTGGACCATCCCCGTCCCCAAGGCAACCATGTTTGCCTGGGCGCCGATCCCGCCGCAGTTCGCTCACCTGGGGTCTCTTGAGTTTGCCAAGCTGCTGATCCAGGAAACGGGTGTCGCTGTGGCTCCGGGCGTCGGCTTCGGCGAGTATGGCGACCAGTACGTGCGGCTGGCGTTCGTCGAAAACGAGCAGCGCATCCGTCAGGCTGCCCGCAACGTCAAGAAGCTGTTGGGCGCGAAGGCCGGACAGGGCAACGTCGTGCCGCTCAAGGCCTGATTGCCGCGGGACCACACCAGCGCTTGTATCGCTGTCCACTCGGGAATTGCGGTCGCTTAAACAAGCGTCCGCATCCTTGGTCGCTTCGATGCTCAAGGCGAAGCGGCCGGCAGACCTGGAAAGTTCTGAAGGTCCGCGCTTAGGGCCACCGTCTCCTATTGACGGCTAGGCAAATTCCTATGCACATGTCGCCTCATCATGAGCGATATCCAGTCCTTCCGCCAAGCCGTCGAATCCTTCATTGCCAGCCGAGGCTGGACACCGACCCGCTTTGGCCGGATCGTCGCCGGTGATCCGCTGTTTGTCTTCGATCTCCGGGATGGCCGTGAACCCCGGTCAGAGACCCGCGCCCGCATTCTGAAGGCGATGGGTGAATTCGGTGAAACCGAGCAGTTGGCGCCGCTCCGGATCGGCGTGGCCGGCTTGGGCAATGTGGGCGCGACGCTGGTCCGCATCCTGCAAAAGGATGCTCCGGAGCTGACGAAGAAGCTTGGTCGTCAGCTTGAGGTCGTAGCGGTGGCAGCGCGATCGCGCTCAAGGGACCGCGGCATTGATATCTCGGGCTTGGCCTGGTTCGATGATCCGGTAGCGCTGGCGAAATGGGACGGTATCGATCTCTTCGTGGAACTGATCGGCGGGGAAGACGGCCCGGCCTTGGCGGCAGTCAAGGCCGCCCTGGAAATGGGGCGGCCGGTGGTGACGGCCAACAAGGCGCTTCTAGCCAAGCATGGGTTGACCTTGGCGCGTATGGCTGAAGAGTCCGGCGCTCAATTGGGTTTCGAAGCGGCCGTGGCCGGCGGCATACCCGTCATCAAGACCTTGCGCGAAGGACTAGGTTCCGCCCGTATCGCTAGGGTGTTCGGCATCATGAACGGCACCTGCAACTATATCCTCACCCGGATGGGCAATGAGGGCATTTCCTTTGGGGATTGCCTCAAGGACGCTCAGGCTTTGGGCTATGCCGAAGCCGATCCCACCTTCGATGTTGAAGGCTTCGACACAGCGCACAAGCTCGCCATCCTTGCGACCCTTTGCTTCGGCTACGAAATCGCAACCGATCGCATGCGGGTGGAAGGCATTTCCACGATCAGCCAGCATGACATCCAGGTTGCCGCCGAACTCGGGTACAAGATCAAGCTTCTGGGCATTGCCGAGCGCACCGAGAACGGGATCGAGCAGCGTGTGCATCCGACCTTTGTCCCCAAAGGCAGCGCCATCGCCGGGGTAGATGGAGTGATGAACGCGGTCGCCCTAGAGACTGATCACGTGCATGAACTCCTGCTTGCGGGACCGGGCGCCGGGGGTCCCCCGACAGCGTCGTCCGTCCTGTCAGACATCCTGGATATCGCGCGAGGCACGCGCGTCCCGCCGCTGGGCGTCCCGAGCGAGGAGCTTCTACCCTATCATGAAGCGCCTGCCCGCGCGCATGAGGGCGGATATTACATCCGCCTCAGTGCCAAGGACGTGCCCGGCGCCCTTGCTGCCATCGCGACGCGTATGGGCGAAAAGGCCATTTCCATTGATTCTGTCATCCAGCGGTCGGATTTAGGTGCGAAAGCGGTGGCGCCGGATGGATCGCCGACCCGCACCGTGGTGATGATCACGCAGCGCACTCTGGAATCGGCGGTGCGGGACGCGCTAGGGCAGATTGCGGCGGACGGCTTCATTGTCGGAGAGCCGCAACTGATCCGTATCGAAACGCTGTAGCCCCATTGGGGTGCAGCCCGCGAGGGACCATGAGGCTCAGCAAGATCGAGACGGAGAAGACACCGGCTAATCTGCATCGCACGTTGACGCTTGAGATGGTGCGCGTGACCGAAAGCGCGGCCATCGCCGCCGCGCAGTGGCGCGGCAAGGGCAACGAACAGGCCGCGGATGGCGCTGCAGTTCAGATGATGATGCGCGAACTGGCCCGCGTCGGCATCAATGGCCGTATCGTCATTGGTGAAGGCGAAGAATTCGAGTGCGATGACCTCTTTGTCGGTCAGAGCGTTGGCACGGGGCAGGGGCCTGAGGTCGATATCGCCGTCGACCCCCTCGAAGGCGTAACCCTTTGCGCCAAGAACCAGCCTGACTCGATCGTCGTACTGGCCATGGCCGAACGCGGCCGCCTCCTGAATGTCGCTCGCAACGTCTACATGCACAAGATCGCCATCGGGGCCGAGTACTCGGCCGAGACCGTCCATGTCGAATGGTCCGCGACAGAAAACGTGCAGGCCTTGGCCAAGGCGAAAGGCGTTCCGCTATCCGAGATCACCGCCATTGTCCTCGACAGGCCGCGGCACGCTGGCCTGATCGAGGAATTGCGGACAGCGGGCGTGGCGGTGAAACTCCTGAGCGACGGCGACATCGCAGGCGTCATTCACGCCGTGAACACCGCGGATACCGGCGTCGACATCTATCTTGGTTCGGGCGGCGCGCCTGAAGGTGTGCTCGCTGCGGCCGCGTTGCGCTGCATCGGTGGGCACATGCAGGGCAAGCTGATCCTCGATACGCCGGCCAAGCGATCGCGCGCGCAGGAGATGGGGATCACTGACCCCAATCGCATATATGCTCTCTCCGATCTCGCCTCGGGCGACGTCCTGTTCGCGGCGACGGGGGTGACCGACGGAACCCTGCTAGAGGGCGTGAAACTCCGCCGGACGACCGTGGAAACCAGCACCATCGTCATGCGCTCGTGGAGCCAGACCGTGCGCTGGATTCGCGCCCGTCACGCTCGATAACGCTGGCAGGGGCTTCCTTGATCTGGCCAAATCTCATAACGCTGGCTCATGCCTGAACAGCCGCGCCCGTTCCTCGACGTCAGCCGCTCCGCAACCGGGCGGTCCTGGACCGATCGTCTCGACGGAGCGGCCGCACGCAACGCGACAGCGATCAGCCAACGCTCGGGTGTGCCGGACATTCTTGCACGGATCATGGCGGGTCGAGGGGTCACGCTGGAGGATGCGGCAACCTGGCTGGAGCCGACGATCCGCACGCTCATGCCCGACCCGTCGACACTCACAGATATGGACAAGCTGTCGGAGCGACTCGCTAAAGGCATCGCCGACAGTGAGCAGGTCGCCCTGTTTGGTGACTATGACGTCGACGGTGCCTGCTCCTGCGCCCTTATGGTCCGTTTCCTGCGCCATTTTGGCATTGAACCGGAAGTCTATATCCCCGACCGAATCTTCGAAGGATATGGACCGAACGTGGGCGCCATGGACAAGCTGATCGACAACGGCGCCAGCCTCGTCATCACGCTCGATTGCGGCACCACCAGTGACGGTCCGATCGCCCACGCTCGGGCGCGAGGCGTCGATGTTCTGGTGATCGACCACCACCTGTCAGACCATGACCTGCCTCCAGCCTCCGCGCTGGTCAATCCCAACCGACCCGACGACATTTCCGGTCTCGGCTATCTGTGCGCTGCAGGGGTCACCTTCATGGTACTCGTGGCCGTTAATCGAGCGCTCAGGTTGCGCGGCGACACCGGACTGCCAGACCTCATGGCTCTTCTTGATCTCGTGGCTCTCGCCACTGTCTGCGATGTGGTTCCCCTTGCAGGCCTCAATCGTGCCTTCGTGGTTCGGGGACTCGAGGTGGCGCGTCAGGGCAGGAAACCAGGCCTTTCGGCGCTGAGCTTGGCCGCGCGCATCAATGGCCCCATCAATCCTTACCACCTCGGCTTTCTGATAGGCCCCCGTATCAACGCCGGCGGGCGCATCGGCGACGCGGCCCTCGGAACCCGACTTCTCACGCTCGATGATGAGCACCAGGCCATGGTGATCGCCGCCCAACTGGATGAGCTCAACGGGGAGCGCCAGCGCATCGAGGTCGAGGCGGTGGAGGAGGCCTGCGCCGTGGCGGAAGCTGAGATCGGCGGTGGGGAGGGGCCTCCGGTGCTGGTGCTCGCCTCTGCAAATTGGCATCCAGGCATTGTTGGTCTCGTCGCTGCCCGGCTCAAGGAGCGGTTCGAGCGTCCCAGCTTTGCCATTGCGCTTCACCCAGACGGCACGGGCACTGGCTCGGGTCGCTCGATTCCGGGCGTTGACCTTGGACGCGCCGTCATAGAGGCCGTCGAGGCCGGGCTAATACCCAAGGGCGGCGGGCATGCAATGGCCGCGGGCGCGAGTCTGAAGCCCGGAGACCTGGGCGCCTTCCGTGCCTTCCTTTGGGAGGCCTTGGCCGACCAGGTAACGGCAGCTCGCGCCGTTACGGCTCTCAAGATAGACGCAGCCATTACGGCGCGCGGTGCGAATGTGGAGCTTCTCCATCAAATCGAGAAGGCCGGTCCGTACGGCTCGGGCAATGCCACCCCTGTTTTCGCTTTCCCAATGCACCGCGCTCGATTCCCTCAGATCGTAGGCAAGAACCATATCAGCTTCAGCCTGGCGTCGGACGACGGGGCGCGTATCAAGGCAATTGCCTTCAGGGCCGCCGGAACGCCCTTAGGGGACGTGCTGATGCGCGAAGCCGATCAGCCACTGCACTTTGCCGGCGGCCTCAGCTTGGATCATTACCAAGGGAGAGAGCAGGTGCAATTTCGCCTCTCCGACCTCGCCCGTCCCTCTCGCTGACGGCGAAAAGCGGCGAAACATCAACCTGATCTGTTCCGTACCTGGCCTCGTACAAGCCTAAATCAAGCGGAGTACGACCATACCATGACAGCCTCCAGCATCGCCGTTATCGGTTCAGGAATTTCTGGACTTTCGGCAGCATGGCTTTTGTCGAAGACGCACAAGGTTACTCTGTTCGAAAAGGCTGGCCGCGTCGGCGGTCACACCAACACGGTGACAGTCGATATGCCCGACGGCCGGGTGCCGGTGGACACGGGCTTTATCGTCTACAACGAGAAGAACTACCCCAACCTTACCGCTTTCTTTGAGCATCTCGGCGTGGAGACGACGCCTTCCTGCATGAGCTTCGCGGTATCTGTGGATGAAGGCCGCATGGAGTATTCCGGCCGCCATCTGGCTGGGCTCTTCGGCCAGCGCCGCAACATCGTCAGGCTCGAGCACTGGACCCTGGTCAAGGACATCATGCGGTTTTTCCGCGAGGCGGAACGGCAGATCGACTCCTGTTCGCCGGAGGTATCGATCGGCGATTTCCTTGCGCAGCAGGGGTACTCGCGCGCCTTCATCGAAGATCACATCCTTCCGATGTCCGCAGCCATCTGGTCGACGCCCTCGCGAGGGATGTTGGACTTCCCGGCTCGGACGTTCATCAAGTTCTTCTCCAACCACTCACTGCTTCAGGTCGGCGGTCGTCCCGTGTGGCGGACCGTAAGGGGTGGAGCGCGCAACTATGTGGATGCCGTCCTGCGAGACGGCGCCATGACCGTTGTGACTGATGCCAATCTGACGGCGGTGCATCGGCACGCGCAGGGCGTAGAGGTGTATCAGGAAGATGGTTCGCGCCAGCATTTCGACCAGGTGATCCTGGCCTGCCACGCAGATCAGGCATTGCGGCTTCTGGGCGACGCCTCCGAAAGCGAAAGAAACGTACTATCCGCATTCCGCTTCACGCCCAATCGTGCTGTCCTGCATAGCGATCATCGCTTTATGCCGCGACGAAAGCATCTTTGGTCGTCTTGGAACTATCTCAGGCGGGGTGCGGGCGACGCCGGGCTGAGCCTGACCTACTGGATGAACCGCTTGCAGCCGTTGCCGTCCCGGCAACATCTTTTCGTCACGCTCAACCCGCACCGGCAGATCGATCCCGCCAAAGTGCACGCCTCCGTTGATTACGAGCACCCGCTATTTGATGCTCGAGCTATCGCCGCCCAGAGTGAGTTGTGGCAGATTCAGGGGACCAACCGCACCTGGTTCGCCGGTGCCTGGATGGGCTATGGATTTCATGAAGATGGGCTCCAGGCCGGGTTGGAGGTGGCGGAAAGACTTGGGCCGATTGAGCGGCCCTGGTCCGTTGTCGATGCGCGCGGTCGCATCGCGCATAATTGGATGGAGGGAGAACAGCACCTGTGGGCCGCGGAGTAGAAGCGCAATCTGTCGGTGCGTTTTATGTCGGGGAGGTCGTACACAAGCGAGTGCGACCCAAACGGCACGCGCTGCGCTACCGCGTGTTTTCAATGTTGGTGGATGTCGACCAACTTGATTCGCTACATGAGCAATTGCGGCTCTTCTCCTTGAACCGGTTCAATCTTGTTTCGCTGTATGTGAAGGATTTTGGACCGCGGGACGGTTCCAGTATCGGCGCGTTCATTCGCCGGAAAGCGCGGGCAGCGGGCATCTCCGACGTCACCCGTGTGCGGATGTTGGCCTATCCGCGCATCTTCGGCTTCGCGTTCAACCCGATTACCGTCTATTTTTGCGAGGACGCGGACGGGGTGGTCCGGTTTCTCGTCCATGAGGTGTCCAACACGTTTGGCGAGCATCACTTCTACTGCGCGCCTGTATCGCCCGATAGCGATCAGACATTGCGCCATGCGAGCCCGAAAGCCTTCTATGTCTCCCCCTTCAATACTCTCGAAGGCGAGTACCGGTTCTCCATCCGTCCGCCGGCAGAGGAAGTCTTTTTGGGCATCACATTGAGCACAGGCGAAGGTGGTCTGCTCTCCGCCTATTTCCGGGGTCAGAAGCGCGGGCTCACCGATCACACTCTCGTCAAGCTGCTGCTTGCATATCCCTTTTTGACCGCTAAAGTAGTGGCGGGCATCCACTGGGAGGCGTTACTGCTCTGGTTGAAGGGGGTGCCGCCAACCTTGAAACTTCGGCGAGGCCCCAAGGTCAGTCGCCATCTACCCCGATAGTTGGACCAGTTGGCTCTATGACAAAGACTGCCGTAGATCAGACCCACGCAGGTGTGTCTTCTTGGACGCGTTTGGCGTCGTGGCTCGTTGACCGCATCGGCAGCGCCCTGGTCGGCAACCCACCGCACGGCGCGGTAACGGTCGTCCTGCCCAACGGCCGCACGCGGACAATCGGCAACCCCACCACCGGGGAGCACGCCGTGCTACGTCTCAACAATTTCAAGGTTCTCAATGAGGCGATGCAACGCGGTACCGTTGGCTTCGCCTCTGCCTACATGAACGGCGACATCGAGGTTGATGATCTGACGGCGTTGTTCCGTTTCTTTCTGCAGAATCGAGAAACGTTGCAGCGAGCCAATCTCGGCTTCTTTCGTCGCGCTGCCTCTGATCTTCACTACCATCTGTCCCGCCGCAACACCCTGGAGGGCTCGAAGAAGAACATTGCCGAGCACTATGATCTGGGCAATGACTTCTATGGTCAGTGGCTGGACCCATCCATGACGTATTCATCGGCGGTGTTCACCTCCGGGGACCAGAGTCTGGAAGAGGCACAGCGGGCGAAGTATCGCCGTGTTGCGGATATGGCTGGCATCACCGAAGGGTCATCAGTCCTGGAAATTGGCTGCGGATGGGGCGGCTTTGCCGAAACCGTGGCTCGTGAGTATAAGGCCAATCTGCGCGGTATCACGCTTTCGGCAGAGCAACTGAAGTTTGGCCTGGAGCGCCTTAAGCGGCAAGGCCTCGATCAGTACGCGAAGCTGGTGTTTGAAGATTATCGCCACACCCAGGGTCAGTTCGACCATATCGGGTCCATCGAGATGATCGAAGCAGTCGGCGAGGACAATTGGCCCAGCTATTTTCAGACACTGCACGACCGCCTCAAGCCCGGTGGCACCGCGGCTATCCAGGCCATAACCATCGACGAGTCCGACTTCGACGGATATCGCAGCGGCCCCGATTTCATCCAGCGCTACATTTTCCCCGGCGGGATGCTGCTCACCAAGACCGTGATGCGGGAGTTCGGTGAGAAAAATGGCCTGGTATTGGAGAACGTGGAAACCTTCCGTCTCAGCTACGCCAAAACGCTGAAACTCTGGCGCGAACGGTTCCTCGAGCGGTGGCCCATGATTGCGCCGCTCGGCTACGATGAACACTTCAAGCGCAAGTGGATCTACTACCTGAGCTATTGCGAAGCAGGCTTCACGGAGGGCTCGATTGACGTCGGGATCTACCAATACCGGCGGCCTGCCTGACGGTAGATACCTTGGGCTAGAAGCTAATTTTCCTGCTTCGGCAGCATCTTCGACGTAAGCCAGAAGAAAATCGGGTAAGGCAACGCCCGTACCGTTTTCATCAACCAGACCATGCGCTTCGGAAACGCGATCTCAAACCGGTCGGATTCCGTGAGCCCATCCACGATGCGATGGGCAGCGTCGTCCGTTTCCATGAGGAACGGCATGGGAAAGTCGTTCTTCGCTGTGAGTTCGGACTTTACAAAACCCGGGGCGATCATGCGAACCACGATGCCGCGCGGCGCCACTTCCGTCCGCATCGTCTCAAGCAGGTTGATCAACGCCGCTTTGGTCGACGAGTAGGCGGCTGAACGAGGCAACCCGAAGTAGCCCGCCACCGATGCGACGACGGCAAAATGGCCACTGCCCTGTTTCTCCATCTGTGGCTGGACGGCATTGGCGCAGCGAATGACGCCAAGATAGTTGGTGTCGACCACGGTCCGGAACTGCCCCAGGTCGTAGTTCCCGACTGTCATGGGCTCCCACGCGGCGGCACTGAACAGGAACAGGTCGATCCGCCGCAACTCGCTGACGATCCGCTGGCTGGTTGCGTTGACCGCCTTCTCATCCGTGACGTCCATCGGGAACGGGTGGATTGACGAATGTTTTCCCGCGACTTCCTGCAGCTTCTCCATCCGGCGTCCGGAGATCGCAACTGTCCAACCCCGGTCAGCGAGAAGCCTGGCCACTGCGGCGCCGATGCCTGAACCGCCGCCGATGATCCAGGCAACACCAGGCTGCATGTTCAGATTCCGAAGAGAGGCTGCAGGGCCTGCATAAGCCGGCCGCGGAAGCTGAGCTTCGCGTCCACCGCAACGAGGCAAATGCAATCAGGGCCTGGTTCGGCGATCGGCTGGTGCTCCACATCCTCGTCGTGATCGGCGATATCGCCGCGCGCAAATACGCCGAACCGGTCGCGATAGGCGCCCTGCAGGATCAGCGTCAGTTCTTGGCCTCCGTGACTGTGCTCAGGAACCCGGCGACCGCCGGCCACGCGCAGCAACATAAGCCTCGACCTGCCGTCGCGACCCCTCGCCAGATCAGCCGTGGCTACCCCAGGTCCGTTCCATTTCCATTTCACCCCCTCCAGTCCCTGGGGCAGATAAGGTCGCAGAGGCGTGGGAATGTCGGCATTCTCAGCCATCGCCGGAAGCGCGGGCTCCTCGGACGCACCGTCAAGCGCTGCGAGCAGGCGATCCGTCGCCGCCGCGGACATGGCCGCATCCGGCTCATCCTCAAGCAGCGCACCGCCGATCGTCTCCATGTGCCGGACTGTGATCCTCCCGGCTTCGGACATGGCGAGATGCGTGGCGATAACGGTAGCAAACGGTTCTTCGAGCGTTCCGGCAGTGAACGCCATCAGCGTCGAGATGTCAGGGTGGTGATTGATCGTCATTGCAAATCCTCCAGCATCGGCCGGAGTCGTTCATAGGCCAGTCTGAGGCGTGATTTTACAGTGCCGAGGGGGATGCCGATCGTCTCGGCAATTTCGGCGTGAGGCATGTCGTGCAGATAATTCAGCCGCACCACTTCCTGCTGCTCGGGCGACAATGACTTCAACGCAGCCGTAACGCGCTGGATCACCTCTTTCTGCTCCACCACAACGGCTCCTGACGGAACGTCGCTCTCCAGCATCACCGTCTCCAGATCCTCGTAAGGCCGGTTCGACTGACGGCGTACCTGATCGATTCGCAGGTTGCGCGCGATGGTGAAGATCCAGGTGCTCACGGCCCCGCGCTCCGGTGAATAAAGATGCGCCTTGCGCCACACCGAAAGGAAGGTTTCCTGCACCAGATCCTCGGCCAGGGAGTCATTGGCGCCCAGCTTGAGCATCATTGACTTAACCTTGGGCCCGAGTTGGCCGAACAGGGCGGCAAGTGCCATTCGGTCCCGAGCTTGGGCTACGCGGGCCAACAAGGTTGTCGCGTCATCCATTTGGTGGGGCGCGCCGCGCCCTGAAGAAGAGTCTGCCATGACAATCGAATACATTGTCGGCTCCATATCTAACAGAGGTTATACGGAGCAAAGGTGGCGCCCAGATCACCCGAATTTCCATGAGGTGCTCGAACCGCGGTTGCAGGAAGTTCCGAGCGTCCGCACTGCCCGGCGCTCTGCAGCACAACATGAAGGATTTCAGTGTGAAGGTGGTACGCCCAAGGGGAATCGAACCCCTGTTTACGCCGTGAGAGGGCGTCGTCCTGACCGCTAGACGATGGGCGCACAGTCAAAAGGCACTTCAGTGTACCGGTCTCCACCTTGCCCAGCAAGAGGAGTGGTACGCCCTAGGGGAATCGAACCCCTCTCTGCACCGTGAAAGGGTGCCGTCCTAACCGATAGACGAAGGGCGCCTGAGCGCGATGGGCGTCGTATAGTTTGGCTTGCCGGGATGTGCAACCCCGTTCGGCCGCATGCCGTGCACTTTTTCAACAGCCTGAGAAGGTCACTGGCCGTCTGTAGCCCCGCGGTCGATCGCGGACGTCCACGTGTATGAACTGGCGACCGGGATAGCAGCCTAACCCGCCGACCCCATCATTGTTCATCGCATAGGCAATGAGCCGCTCCTTCGGCACGCCGGGGATGTAGATATCCGACGCCATGCACTTGGTATGAAAGGAATTGTCCGCGCCGCCCGCCGCGGCGTTGTGCAGGCCGTCTCGATAGCCCGAATTCATGACGACCTTCTTGCCGAAGTGCCCCTCGATATCCCAGATCAGGAACCGCAGCTTGGGCGACAGGCAAAAAGCGTTGACCGACTTCGAGCTCACGAACGTGCCCCAGTCGGTGCGCAGTCCAGAGTAGCCAGTTCCACTACTGCTTGCGAACATGGCCATTGGCACGCAAGCGGTGAGTGAAAGCCCCGTAAAGGCGAGGGCGGTGATCGAGCGGAGGAGAGGCATGCGACTGGTCCCGTGGCTACTGTGGCTATGGCGCAACAGGCAATGGGTGGGTGAAGACAGTCGCTAAAATTAGAGGAGTCTCGCTAACCTCCTGCTAATTGGCACGGTTAGCGAAACCCTAAGCTTCAGGCTGGGTTACCAGCTTCCGGTGTTCGGCATGGACGCCCACGGCTCCTGAGGGGGCAGCGTCCCGTCCTGGATGAGCTCGACCGAGATTCCGTCGGGGGAGCGGACGAAGGCCATGTGACCGTCTCGCGGTGGACGGTTGATGGTGACGCCCATGTCCTGCAGGTGCTGGCATAGCTTGTAGATGTCGTCCACCCGATAGGCCAGATGTCCGAAATTTCGGCCCCCACTGTAGGGTTCCGGGTCCCAGTTGAACGTCAGCTCCACCTCTCCGCCCTGATCGCCCGGGGCGCGAAGGAAGATCAGGGTATAGCGCCCTTTTTCGTTTTCGCTGCGGCGCACTTCCTCGAGGCCCAGCCCTTCGCAGTAGAAGCGGAGGCTTTCCTCGACATTGGTGACGCGGACCATGGTGTGCAGATATTTCATGCTTTCCTCCTGTGGTGCGGCATGGCTAACAGTCCCTTCGCGCAAGAGCAACGCGGCGGCTTTGCGGCGGGGCAACTATTTCTGAACATCTTCTTAACTTTTGCCGTTGAATCGGCCAGACTGATTTTGTCTTGTGGAGTACCCGCGGCGGCGGGCGAGTGTGAAAAGGCGTTGGGATCATGGGGGTCAAGGTCAACGGCGAGGACGAATCCGGCGCAGCTTTGCGCACGGATGAGGATCAAAATGGCGCCGCTAATGGGTCTCGCGTTTCGGAACTCGACACAATCGAGGTCTCTGGGACCATCAAGTGGTTCGACGCCGGTAAGGGCTTTGGCTTTATCATTCCCGACAATGGAATGGCCGACGTGCTACTCCACGTAACCTGTTTGCGGCGCGACGGCTATCAGACTGCCTATGAGGGCGCCCGGATAGTTGTCGAGGCCTTGAACCGTCCGGGGGGGCTGCAGGCGTTTCGTATCGTCTCCATGGACGAATCGACTGCGCGTCATCCCTCGCAGATGCCGGCTCCGCGGACCCATGTCAGTGTCGAGCCAACGTCGGGAATGGTTCGGCTGGAAGTGAAGTGGTTCAACCGCATACGTGGCTTCGGGTTCTTGTCTGCTGGCGAGGGGACGCCGGATGTTTTCGTCCACATGGAAACGCTCCGCCGGTTCGGTATTACGGAGTTGCGGCCGGGGCAGTACGTTCTCGTGCGCTACGGCCAGGGTCCAAAGGGTTTGATGGTCGCTGAAATTCGTCCCGATGGATGGGGCGAAGCTCCCTCGTCGCACTAGGGAGACCGCAGTCTTGTTCCTTCGTCTATGCTCGAGTGTCCGATCCGGTAGGCTTCCGCGCTCAGTGGCCGCCCTCGGCGTTGCCATGTTGGCCAGTTTGCCGCTTGCGGCGTGCAGCGACGAATCCCGTCTTGTGGTTCATACCGCTACCGGCGACCACACGTTCACGGTTGAAGTTGTGGACACGCCTGAGGGCCGCGCAAAGGGCCTGATGTATCGACAAGAGCTGGCAGAGGATGCCGGAATGCTGTTTGACTTCAAGCAGGAGCGACCGGTTTCATTCTGGATGCAGAACACGTTCATTCCGCTTGATATGGTGTTCATCGGCGCCGATGGCGTGGTGCGCAACGTCCACGTTAATGCCCGCCCTCGGGACCCGACTTCGATTCCGTCCGACGGCCCGGTCCAGTTCGTCTTGGAAATCAACGGCGGCCGGTCGAAGGAGATCGGCCTTGTCGCGGGTGACAGGATCGAGCACGAGCGCATTTCGAACGAAAAATAGTCTAGAGGCGGGTCAGCACCATGCAGTCCATCACGGCGCAGAGGTGAAGGCTGGCGCCCGCCACCACGAACACGTGCCAGAGCGCATTCTGGAACTTCAGCTTTTCCCACAGATGGAAGACGATACCGGTCGAGTAGGTAACGCCGCCGGCGACGAGCAGCCACAGCGTTGACGCCGGTAGAGCAGACGCCAATGCGTGGAACACCAGTACTCCACTCCAGCCGATCGCCAGATACAGCACTATCGCCAAGCGACCAAATCGCTCCGGCACGATCAGTTTAAGCGCAACGCCTACTAGCGACGCTCCCCAAACAAATGTGCCAAGGGTCCATGTCGTCGGGGTGCCGCCCAACACAGCGAGGAACGGCGTGTAGGTTCCAGCAATGAAGAGAAATATAGCCGCTTGATCGAAGCGCGCGAGCAAGTGCCGCATCGGTGTTCGCGGCCACAAATTGTAGGCGAGCGACGCTGAAAGAACGGCCAACAGCGTCAGAACGTAAATTAGCAGCGCCGGAAAAGCGTGGGGTGCAGTTTCGAGCAAGGCCAGCGCCAGAAGGGCAGAGCCTGCAGCCAGCGCGATCACAAGCCCAACGACGTGCACCGCGCCGTCCACGATCAACTCGGCGGAGCTGTATAGCCGTCGGTCGGCGTTGGCTTGGCGAATGTGCAAAGCGTCGTCAACGCTAGTCATGCTGTCTCCTCTTAGCCGCAAGGATGCGCTTTGAAGGTAACTGCTTTGCCGCCCGAAAAGTGCCATCTTAGGGCAGCGTAAACAGCTGCCGAAAATACCTGGTGAACAATAGCTTGTAGGGGCCAAGGCTCGCTTGACGGGTAACGTTGGCGTTACTCTAAGTCAGGGCATGACTCGCAAGGCAACACCCCCGCTCGCCATCTATTCAGCACTGTCTGATGCAACGCGCTGCCGCATTCTGGAGATCCTGTCGTCGGGACCCGTGCCTGTACATAGTCTCGCCGATGCTTTCGCTATCAGCCGTCCCGCCATCTCGCGTCACCTGCGGGTCCTCAAGACCGCCGGTCTGGTTGCTGAGGTGAAGAAGGGCCGGGAGAACCTATACACTTTCCGCACTGGACGGTTGGACCAGGCGACGGACTGGATCAGTTCCTTTGCCTCGAAGCAGGCAGTTCAAAGCAAATTGGAACCACCGCCGCCCAAGGCCAAGTCGACAGCAAAGAGCAAGCTCGAGAATAAGGTGAAGAGTGGGGGTGGCAAGACGTCGGGGCTTGCTTCTCATCGTCCGGCGCCATCCGCCAATCAGATGGGCTTTGATTTCTAGGGCTGCAACTAGGGTAGGGAGCCCAGCAGGGGTAACTCTGCTTCCTCAGAAAGCGGACGAAACGCTGCGTTGACGGCCCTTTCGAAGTCGCCGGGCGTCAACATGATCTGGGCCGGGTGTAGACGAGCTTCTACCGCCGCCAGCGCAGCGCGCGCGCCGAGGGCGAACGGACGGATGGTAACGCCCAAGGCAGCCGAAGCAGCCTGTACGGCGCGAATGTCCTTGCGCTGATCGCCGATGTACCAGATTTCGTCGTTCCGGCGCGGCATCCGCCGGATCTGGTTGACGGCTGCCAAGATCGAATCGGGCCAAGGCTTGCCCCGTACTACGTCTTCCCGGAACACACAGGTGGCGAAGAACTTCTGGAGATCGAACGCCTCGAGCACCTCATGGCCGTAACCGCGCCCTAGGCCGTTGCTGACGACGCCCATTGCCACACCATTGTCCCGCAGGCGCTCAAGGACGTTTTGCATGGTCGCGCAGGGCACCAGAATGTCCTCCACCGATTTGCGTCGAACGCGGTGGATCGCGCGGTGCACTAGCAGCTTTGGCGCCTTTTTTTCGGCCGTCAGACACTGCCGCCTCGCCAAACGGAAGCGGGCGGCTAGCCGGCCGGTGCGGTGCGAGCAGTCATCAAGAAACTCCAGTGCCTGCAAGACGCGCGGGTTCACGTGATGCACCAACGTTCCATCGAGGTCGAAGAGAACGATGGTGGGTCGTGTCGCTAGTTCAGCCAGTGGACTTGCCCCCCAATGGTAGGGGCGCAGGGTGACTCATTTTCTGCGTCGAGACAACCCGTAGCGACTGACATGTGCTGGAGGTACGAGCCCGTGCGGTGAATCTGCCGGAGCAAGGCGGAAGAGAAACTGGCGATCCCGACAGGATTCGAACCTGTGACCAACAGCTTAGAAGGCTGCTGCTCTATCCAGCTGAGCTACGGGACCGCTGGCCCTTCCTTTACCGCATTTTGTCGCAAAGAAAATGCCCGAGGTCTAAATGGCGCTTTGGACCGCGCTTGAGAGGGCGGAGGAGAGCCTCGCGGTGCTGCCGCGCACGATGAGTTCAGAGCTCAGCACGATCCGGAGGGGCGTCGTCGCACGGTGCTCCCCTTCTATCAGATCAATCAGAGTCTCGGCAGCCATTCGACCCAGCGTCTCTCGCGGCTGCCGGATTGTAGTGAGCGGCGGCCAGTAGTGCGGCGCAACCTCCAGATCGTCGAACCCGACGACGGAGATATCCTGTGGGCAGGCAAGGCCGTGTTGCCGCAGACCTGAAAGAAGCCCAATTGCCGATTCGTCATTGGCCGCGAATATGGCCGTGGGCCGGTGCTCCAGTGCCATGAATCGCGCGGCCGCCGCGAAGCCGCTTTCCATTTCGAAATTGCCCCGGAAAAGCCAGTTGGGATTAACCGGGAGATGGGCGGCGGAGAGTGCGCGGGTGAAACCTGTGAGCCGGTCCTGCGCGGCCGAGTTGTGCTCGGGGCCCATGATGTGCCCAATGTCGAGGTGGCCCAGATCGATGAGGTGCCGGGTGGCCCGCTCTGCCGACACGGCGTTGTCGGTGAGAACTTTATGGTAGTTGAGGTGCGGAACCTCCTCGCAGGCCAGAACAACGGGGATGGAGACCGGTCCGTCAGTGAGAAGGCGCAAATGATTGGGGTTAACTGACCCATCCAGCAGGAGGAGACCATCGGCACGGTTGGATAGCAGCAGGTCCTGCAATCGCCAGACGGTTTCGTGTCCAAAGTAGAGATTGGCTACCAGAATGCCGTATCCGCGACGCGCCGCCTCTCGCTCCACGGCGTCAAGTATCGAGGAGAAAAAGGGATTGCGGATATCAGGAAGCGCAACAAGCACTGTTCGCGCCACGCGTTGACGCAGCGAACGGGCGGCCTGGTTCATCGTGTAACCGGTTACATCGACCGCTTTGGAAACGCGCGCTCGAGTATTCTCGCTGACCCGCTGTGGCTGCGACAGTGCACGGCTCACCGTCGCCGTAGACACTCCTGCCTCACGCGCAACATCCTGAATAGTCGGCAATTTTTGCCCTGGTGCCACAGCTGCCAGCGCCTCCCCTCGCCGTCAGTTCAGCAAAGCGCCCAAATCAACCTTGACAGGCCCGCAGGACGTGTATGAAACTCCTTAAATCGATTGCAGAACTTTGCCAAGCTGGTAATGCAATCGATTACATGCCGTCGGCTCCCTCGCCGGACAAGACATCCAGAAGGGAGATTGACGGTTCGTTGGGGTGTATAAGCCCCTCGTGTTCGTTGGGAGGACAACCTATGAAGAAGTTCGCAGTGGTTGCCGCGATGGCAACCGCTCTCCTTGGCTCCACATCCGTTTTCGCAGCCGACCTTGAAGTCACCCATTGGTGGACGTCGGCCGGTGAAGCTGCTGCCGTGGCCGAATTTGCTCGCGTGTTCGAAGAAGAAACCGGCAACCACTGGGTGGATAGTGCCCTGGCCGGCTCCGGTACCGGCGCCAACCCCGTCATCATCAGCCGCATCATCGGCGGCGACCCGATGGGTGCCACGCAGATGAACACCGGCCGTGACGCCGAGGAACTCATCCAGGCGGGCCTGATCCGCGACCTGACCCCGATCGCCGACGAACTGGGCGTAAAGGATTTCTACGTCGACGCGTCGCTGCTCGACCCTTGCACGTATGACGGCAAGATCTACTGCTTCCCGGTGAATATCCACTCGTGGGACTGGCTGTGGCTATCCACCAAGGCCTACGAAAAAATCGGCCAGCCCGTTCCCAAGGATTGGAACGAGTACGTCGCCTCCTGGCCTGCGCTGCAGGAAGCCGGCATCTTGCCGTTCGGCCTCGCCACCGGCTGGCCGTTCTCGGGCATTCCGGGCGTCCTGATGGCCGGTATCGGCGGCTCGGACCTCGTACTCGCGATCAATCGTGACAAGGACGCTGAGGCCGTTCGTGGTCCCGAGTTCCGCAAGGTTGCCGAAGCGCTCGACTCGCTCCGCCAGGTGGTTTCGCCCGAGACCATGGTCCCGACCTTCGGTGACGTTGGCACGCAGTTGCTCGAAGGCACCGCTGCCGGCAACATTCACGGCGACTGGCTGCAGGCCGACCTCCAGGTGGCTGGCGGCGTTCCCGGCGAAGATTACGAATGTCTGCCCGCTCTCGGTCTCGGCGATCAGCTGAGCGGTGGCGGCGACTCGTTCTACTTCCCCGTCCTCCCGGAAGGCACGGACCAGGCTGTGATCGACGCCCAGACAGCACTGGCCAAGACCGTGATATCGCCGGAGGCTCAGCTCGCCTTTAACCTCAAGAAGGGCTCGATGCCGATCCGCACCGACATCGACCTGTCGGGTGCCAACGCCTGCATGAAAAAGGCGCTGACCTTCCTCGACAAGGGCCTGCTGCCCTCCGGTGACTTCGCCCTCTCCAGCGACACCCAGCAGCAGCTCCAGGACCTCAACACCGAGTTCCTCGACGACGACAGCATCACCGTCGACGACTACATCGAGCGCTATGCCTCGATCATCGAGTCGGCTGACTGATTGCAGGCTGCCTGGATGGGGCTAAGGCCCCGTCTCTGAAACGCGGTGGTCGGCCTTGAACGACAAGGTCGACCACTATCTTATGGAGAGACATGATGGCGGACACTGCCGTTGCCACGAGGGAGGGCGCCGCGGACACCGGCAGGCCGGGCTTCCTCAAAAGAACCTTGCTTCACAATCTGCCCGCCAAGATCGCGGCCATCCCCATGATGGCAGCCGTGCTGGTCGTCTTTGTCGGCTGCACGATCTGGACCGTTTATTACTCGTTCACCAATTCGCGCCTGCTGCCGACCGGCAAGTTCGTCGGCTTCGACCAGTACGAGCGCCTGTTCTCGACCTCCCGCTGGAACGTGTCGGTGACCAACCTCATCACCTACGGGGTGATGTCGCTGGTGTTCACGCTCGGCATCGGGTTCCTGCTTGCCGTGCTGATGGACCAGAAGATCCGGCTCGAGAGCGCCTTCCGCACCATCATGCTCTATCCGTTCGCCCTCTCGTTCATCGTGACGGGGCTAGTCTGGCAGTGGATCATGAACCCCACGCTGGGCCTGCAGGGCACGATGCGCAACCTGGGCTGGACCAATTTTACCTTCGACTGGATCGCCAATCCGCGCATGGTGCTGTTTGCGCTGCTGATCGCCGGCCTCTGGCAGGGCGTCGGCTTCTGCATGGTGCTGATGCTCGCGGGCCTGCGTGGCGTGGACGAGGAAATCTGGAAGGCGGCACGGGTTGACGGCATTCCCACCTGGCGCACCTATATTTCCATCGTGCTTCCGATGATGCGCGGCGTGCTGGTGACTGCCGTGGTACTGATCGGGTCCGGCATCGTGCGCCTCTATGACCTCGTGGTCGCGCTGACCAATGGCGGCCCGGGCATCTCCTCGGAAGTGCCAGCCAAGTACGTCTACAACTACATGTTCTCCGGCGGCAATATCGGGCAGGGCCTCGCCGCCGCCACCATGATGCTGGTCACCGTGCTGATCATCATGATCCCGTGGGCTTATCTCGAATTCGGTGGAAAGGGTCGCCGCGCATGAGCCAGACAGCAACCATGACCGGCACTGCGCCCGCCACTGCCACCACCGAGCCCAGCGGTCCGCGCCCCAAGCCGTTCTTCACGCCCAAGCGGATCATCATCTACACCACGCTGGTGTTCTTCTCCCTCTACTTCCTGTTTCCGCTCTACGTGATGGTGGTAACGTCCTTCAAGACGATGCCGGAAATCCGCTTCGGCAACATCTTCGCTCTGCCTTCGCAGGTGACATTCGACGCCTGGATCAAAGCCTGGACCAGCGCCTGCACGGGCCTGACCTGCGAAGGGCTCGCACCCGGGTTTTGGAATTCGGTCAAGATCACCATCCCGAGCACGATCATCTCGATCTTCATTGCGGCGGTGAACGGCTACGCACTGGTCAACTGGCGCTTCAAGGGCTCGGAAGTGTTCTTCGCCATCCTGATCTTCGGCTCGTTCGTGCCCTATCAGGTGTTTCTCTACCCGCTGGTGATCATCACCCGCGAACTGGGCATCTTCGGCACGCTGCAGGCAGTCATCGTCGTGCACACCATCTTCGGCATGCCGCTCCTGACGCTGATCTTCCGCAACTACTTCGCCTCGCTCCCGGTCGAGCTGTTCAAGGCCGCGCGTGTCGATGGGGCAGGGTTCTGGCGCATCTTCTTCGAGATCATGCTGCCCATGTCGCTGCCGATCTTCGTGGTGGCGCTGATCCTGCAGGTGACGGGCATCTGGAACGACTTCCTGTTCGGCGTCGTCTTCGCCGGCACGCAAAACTACCCGATGACCGTGCAACTCAACAACATCGTCAACTCCGCGCAGGGGACGCCCGAGTACAACGTCAACATGGCCGCAACCGTGCTGACGGGCCTCGTGCCCCTCATCATCTACTTTGTCTCCGGCAAGCTGTTTGTCCGCGGCGTCGCCGCCGGCGCCGTGAAGGGATAATCCAATGCAACAAAGCGTTTCCATTCGCGACCTGTCGCTCAACTTCGGCAACGTCAAGGTGCTCGAGCGGCTCAACCTGGACATCGCGCAGGGCGAATTCATCGTCCTGCTCGGTCCCTCGGGCTGCGGCAAGTCCACGCTTCTCAACTGCATTGCCGGCCTGCTCGACGTGTCGGCCGGGCAGATCTTCATCAACGGCAAGAACGTCACCTGGATGGAGCCCAAGGACCGCGGCATCGGCATGGTGTTCCAGTCCTATGCGCTCTACCCGCAGATGTCGGTGGAAAAGAACCTCTCCTTCGGCCTGCGCGTCTCGGGCATGAAGAAGGACGAGATCGACCGCCGGGTGAAACGGGCCTCCGAGATTCTGCAGATCGAACCACTGCTGCAGCGCAAGCCGGCCAACCTGTCGGGCGGCCAGCGCCAGCGCGTGGCCATCGGCCGGGCCCTGGTGCGGGACGTGGACGTGTTCCTGTTCGACGAGCCCCTGTCCAACCTTGACGCCAAGCTCAGGTCCGACCTGCGCGTCGAAATCAAGCGGCTGCACCAGCGTCTCAAGAACACCATGATCTACGTGACACACGACCAGATCGAGGCGCTGACGCTGGCAGACCGGATCGCCATCATGAAGAATGGCGTGATCCAGCAGCTGGCGGATCCGCACACCATCTACAATAAACCGACCAACCTCTACGTGGCTGGCTTCATCGGTTCGCCGGCGATGAACTTCATCGAAGGCGATCTCCGCGATGGCGCCTTCGTCGCCAAGGATGGAACCAGCATCCCTGTCGGCTCCTATGCGTATCTCAACGGCGCCGGCTCCGGCCCGGCGGTGCTAGGGATTCGCCCGGAGCACATCTTCGTCGGTGAGGCCGCGCAGGGAATGCCGTACCAGGCCGATGTCGAAATCGAGATCGTCGAGCCCATGGGTTCGGAGACCCTGGCGTGGACCACCATCGCGGGCAAGCCGGTCACCTTCCGGTGCAGCAGCGATATCGACATCCACGCCGGCGACAAGATGCGCGTCGGTTTCGACGTGGCGCGTGGCTCGCTGTTCGACGCCAAGAGCGAGAACCGGCTCTAGCGCACCAGGGCGGTTTCCACCACGGTCACCGCCACACCTTCTCACCCCCGGTCCTGGCCCGGGGGGCTTCCTTCGGCGCAGCCGACGCACCGGCCTCCGATGCGTTATCCGCCAACCGCCTGACACATTACTTCTGTGGCAGTTGATATGTCCGTGCGCGGCGACTGTCTGCAAAGAGGACGGTAGCGTCCGGGCAACCCAGAATTCCAACAATTTCCAGAGGCCAATGATGGACTTTTCGTATCAGATGTACAGCGCGCGCAACGAGGCGTCGCTGGATCAAACCCTCAAGACCTTGGCGAGCCTCGGCTACAAGCAGGTCGAAGGCTGGGGTGGCCAGTTTGCCGACCCCTCCGCGCTGGCCCAGAGCCTCAAGAGCGCCGGGCTGACCATGCCGACGGCGCACATGGGCTATGCCCAGCTCGAAGACACCGACGCGGCGCTGCGCATCGTCGACCAGGTCGGCATCCAGACCGTGTACTGCCCCGCGCCGCCGTCCGAGGACTTCCGCACCGGCGGCGGCGACTGGGCTGGTTTTGCCCAGGGCCTGGCCAAGATCGCCGCCGCCTTCAAGGCCGCCGGCAAGGGCTTTGGCTACCACAATCACCACTGGGAATTCGGCAAGGACGCCAGCGGCAAGACGCCGATCGAGATCATCCTCGATGCCTCGCCCGACCTGCAGTGGGAAATGGACCTGGCCTGGGTCGTCAAGGCCGGCGAGGATCCCATTGCCTGGATGAGCAAGCTGGGCAGCCGCATCACTGCCGTTCACGTCAAGGACATTGCCGCCGCCGGGCAGAACGCCGACGAAGACGGCTGGGCCGATGTGGGCCACGGTACGCTCGACTGGAAGACGCTGCTGGCCGATGCCAAGAGCAAGACACAGGCGCAATATTTCGTGCTCGAGCACGACAAGCCGAGTGACGCGATCCGCTTTGCTCGCCGCTCCATGGAAACTCTGAACGGTTACGGGGTCTGATCCAGATGGCCAAGACTTATGGCGTCGGCATCATGGGTGCCGGCAATATCTCCGCGGCGTACCTGCGCCTCGCGCCCCTGTTCAAGGGGCTCGAGGTTCGCGCGGTGGCCGACATCGTGCCCGCGGCCGCGCAGAAGCGCTCCGAGGAATTCGGCGTCGCGGCCCAGACGCCCGACGAGCTGCTCAAGAACAGCGAGATCGACGTGATCGTGAACCTCACGATCCCGGCCACGCACTACAAGGTGTCGTCGGACATCATCTCGGCGGGCAAGCACGCCTATTCCGAAAAGCCGTTCGTGCTTTCTGTGGAGGAAGGGCTGGCCCTCAAGAAGGCGGCGGACGAGCGCGGCCTCAAGGTGGGGTCGGCCCCCGACACCTTCCTCGGCGGTGCCCATCAGCAGGCGCGCGACATCATTGACAGCGGCAAGCTCGGCACCATCATGAGCGGCACCACGCACGTGATGAGCCGTGGTATGGAGCACTGGCACCCCAATCCGGACTTCTTCTTCCAGCCCGGCGGCGGCCCGATCCTCGACCTTGGTCCCTACTACATCACCGACCTCGTGCACCTGCTCGGCCCGGTGAAGCGCCTTTCGGCCTTCACCAACATGGCGCGCGCGGAACGCGAAGTGACGGCCGAAGGGCCCTACAAGGGCACGATGATCAAGGTCGGCACGCCCACCACGATCCATGGTGTGCTGGAATTCCACAACGGCGCCATCGTCACCATCGGCGCCAGTTGGGACGTGGCGGCGCACGGCCACCACAACATCGAGCTCTATGGCACCGACGGCTCCATCTTTGTACCCGATCCGAACTTCTTTGGCGGCGACCTGGTCACCGCCGGTCTCGATGGCACGCGCACTCCTGTCACGCCGTGGAGCCATCCCTTCGGCAAGGCGAACCAGGATCTCGACAAGGCCACTCCGCGGGCCAACTATCGCTGCGCCGGCCTGGCCGACATGATGCAGTCCATTGAGCGCGGGCAGACCGCGCGGTGCGGGCTCGATGTTGCGCTGCATGTCGTCGAGGTGATGACCGGATTGCTCAAGGCGGGCGAGACCGGCCAGGTGCTGACGCTGCAGACCACCTGCGAGCGCCCGCGTGCGCTTGGGCCCGAGGAAGCACAGGCCCTGCTGCGGGCTTGATGGGCGTACCTCATTGACAGGTGCCATGCACCGGTCAACATTGGCATCCAACATGGCCGGGCGGCGAAATTCTCGCCGCCCGTCATTCTTGCGGAAGACCAAATCCGCTCACAGGCAGGAGTGGCTTCGGGCCGCTGGGTTCGAAGCGCAAAGAGGAGAGACTTTATGGCGACCACGCTCAAGGGCCCGGGGATATTTCTGGCGCAGTTCGCCGGAGACGCCGCACCGTTCGATACGCTCGACAACATCTGCCGCTGGGCCGCCGGCCTCGGCTACAAGGGCGTTCAGATCCCCACCTGGGTATCGAGCTTCATCGACCTCGAGAAGGCGGCCAACTCCAAGACCTATGCCGACGAGATCAAGGGGATTGTCGGCAGCCACGGTCTCGAGATCACGGAGCTGTCCACGCATCTGCAGGGTCAGTTGGTGGCCGTTCATCCCGCCTACGACACGGCCTTTGATGGCTTCGCTCCGGCGCACCTGCACGGCAACCCCAAGGCGCGCCAGGAGTGGGCGGTCCAGACGCTGAAGAACGCTGCAAAGGCCTCGCAGAACCTCGGGCTCAAGGCACATGCCACCTTCTCGGGCGCGCTTGCGTGGCCGTACGTCTATCCGTGGCCGCAGCGCCCGGCCGGTCTCGTTGAAGAAGCGTTCGATGAGCTAGCCCGCCGCTGGACGCCAATCCTCAATGCATTCGATGAGGCCGGCGTCGACGTCTGCTATGAAATCCATCCCGGCGAAGACCTGCACGACGGCATCTCCTACGAGATGTTCCTCGAGCGCGTGAACAATCATCCGCGCGCCAACCTGCTCTATGATCCGAGCCACTTCGTGCTGCAGCAGCTCGATTACCTGGACTACATCGACATTTACAAGGATCGGATAAAGGCCTTCCATGTGAAGGACGCCGAGTTCAACCCGACAGGCCGGCAGGGCGTCTATGGCGGCTTCCAGTCCTGGGTCAACCGGGCCGGCCGGTTCCGCTCCATCGGCGATGGCCAGGTCGATTTCCCGGCGATCTTTGCCAAGATGGCTGCCAATGACTTCCAGGGCTGGGCCGTGCTGGAATGGGAATGCGCGCTCAAGCACCCGGAAGACGGGGCCCGTGAGGGTGCCGAGCTCATCGAGAGCTATATCATCCGGGTCACCGAGAAGGCCTTCGACGACTTCGCCAGTGGCGGCACCGACCAGGCGGCCAATCGCAAGATGCTGGGCCTGTCGTAAAGGCCCAATTTTCCAGTGCCGTCGTCACCACCCGGCTTGTCCGGGTGGTCCATGGATTGCCCGGACAAGCCGGGCAATGACGATGGGCAGAGAAATCCGCAAGGGAGAGAAAAATGGCTGAAAACGGCGCAAAGCGCATTCGTCTGGGGATGGTTGGCGGTGGCAGCGGGGCGTTTATCGGCTACGTCCACCGCATCGCCTCGCGCATCGATGGCGACTATGACCTGATTGCCGGCGCGCTCTCGTCACGCCCGGAAGTCGCGCAGGAATCGGGTCGCAATCTCGGCCTCGCCGAAGACCGCATCTATACGTCCTACGAGGAGATGGCGCGCGCCGAGGCGGCGCGGCCCGATGGGATCGAGGCGGTGTCGATCGTGACGCCGAACCACATGCACTTCGGCCCGGCCAAGGCGTTTCTCGAAGCGGGCATCCACGTCATCTGCGACAAGCCGATCACGTCCAACCTCGAGGATGCGCGCAAGCTGGCGCAGATCCAGCCCAAGAACGGGGCAAAATTCCTTCTCACCCACAATTACACTGGCTATCCGCTGATCCGGCAGGCCCGTGAATTGGTCGCCTCCGGCGCCCTGGGCAAGATCCGGGTGGTCCAGGCCGAATACGCGCAGGATTGGCTGACCGAGCCCGCGGGCGACGACAACAAGCAGGCGGCCTGGCGCACCGATCCGGCGCGCTCCGGCGCCGGCGGCTGCATCGGCGATATCGGCACGCACGCCTACAATCTTGCCCGCTTCGTCACCGGCCTCAAGACCGAGGCCGTCTCGGCCGACCTGACGGCCTTCGTGCCGGGCCGGCAGCTCGACGACAATGTCCACATCATGTTGCGCTTCGAAGGCGGGGCGAAGGGCATGCTGTGGGCCAGCCAGGTGGCCGTGGGCAAGGAAAACGGCCTGCAGTTGCGCGTCTACGGCGACAAGGCCGGCATCGAGTGGAGCCAGGAAAACCCGAACTACATGTGGTTCACCGAGTTCGGCAAGCCGCGCCAGTTGCTGACGCGAGGCGGATCGATTTCAGTGCCGGCAGCGGCGTCCATGAACGTGCGCATTCCCTCCGGCCACCCCGAGGGCTATCTCGAAGCCTTCGCGACGCTCTACAGCCAGTTCGCTGCCGTCATCCGGGGCGAGGGGGCGGACTACGAGGGCCTGCTGCCGACAATGGCCGATGGTATCGAGGGCATGCAATTCATCACCGCCTCGGTCAAATCGAGCGCCAACGATAGCCGCTGGACACGCTTCGACGAGGTCTAGTCAAAAAGGCCGCCCCCGAGGCGGCCTCATTGCACGCGTTCGCTCGTGTAACCGCGCTTCTCAAGAAGGTGGACGACACTGATGTCGTCCACCAGGTGGCCGGCGCCGACCACGATCAGCGCCTCCTCGTCCCGGGCGAGCATGGTGCTGATCTGGCCGGCCCAGGCCCGGTTCCGGTCATCCACCAGCCGTTGCTTCAAATCGTCACCATAGCCGCCGACTTCGGCCATGAAGAGCTCCCCCAGCGTGTGTGTGCCGGCCAGCCAGGCATCCACCAGCCCGTCCATGCTTTCGGCCGTGTCGTCGATTTCTCCCAGCATCGAGCGCAGCATCTCGACGCCGGCAGTGTCATCGGGTCCCGCCAGGATACCGATCTGGTCTTGCGCTGTTTCGAAAAAGCCCTGACGCTCCGGCGACACTTCCTGCTGCAACTGGACATCAACGCCCGATGCCAGATCGAAGCCGGACCCGGCTGTCGCAGCGGCCGACAGCGTGACCGCAGCGAACCAGGGCCGCATCGCCAGAAGGCTGGCCATTGGCAAGTCGTAACGCGCTGCCAGTTTCCGCACCGACTTGGAGAGGTCCGCAGGCAGGCGATCGGTCAGCAGGATTCCATCGGTCGCCATGCCTGCGCCGAGCGTGGCCGCGAGGATGGCCGGTTGGGCCTCCGGTGCAACAGAGGTCTCGAAGTAGACTTTCTCCGCCTCCGCAAGGATATGGTCGAATGCCGGGGTGCGCCATTCCGTATTCGGCGGCAGGACGTGAACCGAGCCGAAGAGCCAGACCGCGCTGTTGCCATCGCTGACCTTCCACAGGGCAGGGGCGCCTTCGGCGGCGGTGACGCCGCAGAGCAGCGGCAGGGAAAGGGCGAATGCACCGCGCACCGACATCGAAAGCTCCTTGCTGGCCTCGGGCCTAGGCCCCTGAAATGCAAAACGCCGCAATCTCTTGCGGCGTCCACTTCGTGTAGCGATCAAACGGCGTTCAATGCGTCCAGGGCGTTTTCCGGTCCGACCGAAAATTATCCGGATAGCTCACGCGCTTGACGCTGGGTTCGTGCACGGGCTGAACGCTGTAGGGGATGCCGTTGCGCGTCGCGTAGGCCTCCGCTTCCTCCAATGTGGGGAACGAAAGCCGCACCTGCTGCTGCGTGTCTTCGCTGGTGGTGTAGCCCATGAGCGGGTCGATGCCCCGCGCATCGGTCTGTTCGAACACCAGCAGCCACTGCTTGGTCTTGCCCTTGCCCGATTGCATTGCGTTGCGGGCGGGGCGGTAGATACGGGCCGTCATGCACAGTCCTCAACATAGGCAGGGCGATGGTCGGAGTACAAAGATTCGAACTTTGGACCCCCGGTTCCCAAAACCGGTGCTCTACCAGGCTGAGCTACACTCCGAGATCGCATCGTTCAGTTAGCGCGTCCGGGGCGATAGGGCAAGTGTAACCAATCACGTGGAGATGGATTGACGGCGGTGTCGCGCGCCGCCAGAAAACACCCATGTCCGACCTCACCAAAGCCTGGCCGCTGGGGCTGCACCGCAAGAACTGGCCTGACTATCTCGCCTGGCTCATCCTGGCGCTGTTCGTCCTGCTTTTTTTTGACGTTTATGTCTCGCGCTCGCTCCAGGCCTGGCCGGACATCTGGAAGCAGCCATTCGCCTTCGTCACCGATTTCGGCCTTTCCGACTGGGTGCTGATCCCGAGCCTGATCCTGGTCGTGCTGTGCGCCATCGCCGGCCGGCTGCTTGCCCCCGGCCCGTGGCGCCGCGCCAACCATGAACTTCTGCTGGTCTCCAGCTTCATCTTTCTGGGGGTCGGCGTGCCGGGTCTGGCATCGAACCTGCTCAAACGGCTGCTCGGTCGCGGTCGGCCCGCCGAGTTCGATGATTTCGGTGCCTTCAGCTTCCAGCACTTCCTCAACGATTCGACGTTCCAGAGCTTCCCATCCGGCCACTCGACCACGGCAATGGCCTTCTGTTTCGTGGTCGGCTTCCTTGCACCGCGCTTTTTCCGGCTGGTGCTGATCATTGCAATCATGACCGGTGTTTCGCGGGTGGTGATCGGCATGCACTATCCGACGGACGTGGTGGCCGGCTTCGCCCTGGGCATGGTCGGCGCTTACGCAGTGCGCAACTTTTTTGCCGCCCGACGCTGGCTTTTTGCCAGACTGCCGGACGGGCGGGTGCGATTCCGGGGGGTGCCCCACCTTCGCCGGGTCTTCAGCCGATTTCAGCGCGCCGCGCGATAGCGGTCCAAGCCTGCGGAGAGGTCGGCCTTGAGGTCTTCGAGGTCCTCGAAACCGATGTGGACACGGAACAGGTTGCCATCCTCGTGCCATGGCACCGCCGTACGGGCCCTGGTGATCTTCACCGGCAGCAGCAGGCTCTCGTAGCCGCCCCACGAATAGCCCATGCTGAACAGCGTGAGGTGATCGACCAGCGCGGCCACCGCGTCGCGCGGGGCGGGCTCGAGAATGAAGCCGAACAGGCTTCCGGAGCCGGTAAAATCGCGTTTCCACAGCGCGTGGTCAGGATGATCGGGCAGGGCGGGGTGGAGGACCTTCACCACGCCAGGCTGCTGTTGCAGCCAGCGGGCGATGTCCAACGCCCGGGCTTGATGTTCCTTCATGCGAATGGCCAGCGTACGCAATCCCCGCGCCACGAGAAAGGCGTCGTCGCCAGAGGTGAAAAAGCCGAGCAGCGAACGGACGTGCTCGACATCGGCCCAGGCTGCCCCTGTGGTGGAGATGGTGCCGGCGAAGGCGTCTGAATGGCCGACGAACATTTTGGTGCCCGCGTGCACGACGATGTCGGCGCCCAGCTTGAGTGGCTGGCAGAAGAGCGGGCTGGCCCAGCTGTTGTCGACGATGAGGCGGGCGCCTCCCGCATGGGCTGCGGCGGCCAGCGCAGGGATGTCCTGGACTTCGAAGGTGAGGGACCCTGGGCTCTCGGCCAGCACCGCCCGGGTGTTGGACTGCATCAGTTCACTGAGGCCACTCCGGATGCGCGGATCGAAATAGCGCGTGGTCACGCCCATGCGTGTCAGGTAGCCATCGGCGAACTTGCGACCCGGCTCATAGGCACTGTCACTGATCAGCAGGTCATCGCCCGCCTTGAGACAGGACATCAGCGCTACGGTGATGGCGGCGAGTCCCGATGGCACAAGGCGCGTCCGATGCGCGCCTTCCAGTGCGGTGATCACGGCCTCCACGCTCTCGGTCGTGGGGTTGCCGGCGCGGCCATAGAGGAAACGCTGTGACTGCGCCTCGATGTCAGCCAGCGTTTTGAAGAGCACGGTCGACCCTCGGTAGACCGGCGTGTTGACGAAGCCGAACTGCTCCTCCGGGGCGCGCCCGAGATGGGTCAGGATGGTTTCTACGGCGGCATCGGAGCGGGAGGCTGTCATTTTCCGGCTTTGCTCAAAAACGGGTCACACGGCAATTTTGGCTAAAAAAGAGACAGCTTTGCTGTCCCAATGTTCCTTCTGCCCTTGACGCAAGGGTGAATAGAGGTTTGCATGCTTAGCAGCATCGAACCGCCGAACAAAGGTGGAGGTGCTGTCGGGGGCCGTGGGTGCAGTTTCGCGGGCCTCGAGACACAGGGTCAGGAAACAATAAAGGCAATACTCAATGCAAAAAGCGCTCGTTTCGATCGCAATCGCGGCCTCGCTGGGCCTCGGCGCGACCGCTGCTCACGCGGCTATTCTCGATGACGTCAAGGCAAAGGGCTATGTTCAGTGCGGCGTGACTGGCGGCGTGGCCGGCTTCTCCGCCCCCGATTCCAACAACGTCTGGACCGGCATCGAAGTGGATTATTGCCGCGCGCTTGCTGCCGCGATCTTCGATGATGCCGATGCTGTCCGCTTCACGTCGCTGACCAGCCAGGAGCGCTTCACCGCCCTGTCCTCGGGCGAGATCGACGTCCTCTCCCGCACCACCACCTGGACCATGAGCCGCGACACGCAGCTGGGGATCAGCTTTGTCGGCACCATGTTCTATGACGGCCAGGGCTTCATGGTCCGCAAGGCCGACGGCATCGAATCGGCGCTCGACCTGAGCGGCGCGGCCATCTGCATCGAATCCGGCACCACCACGGAATTGAACGCGGCCGACTACTTCGCGGCCAACAACATGGAATTCAATTCCGTGGTGTTCGTGGACCAGGACGAAGTGGTGAAGGCCTATGAAGACGGCCGCTGCGACGTCTACACTACCGACTCCTCGGCCCTGGCCGCCGAACGCTCCAAGTTCGCCAACCCGGACGAGCACATCATCCTGCCCGAAATCATCTCCAAGGAGCCGCTCGGCCCCGTGGTCCGCGCCGGTGATACGCAGTGGTTCAACATCGGTCGCTGGACCTATTTTGCGCTGCTCGAAGCAGAAGAGCTGGGCGTGACCCAGAGCAATGTCGATGAGATGCTGGGCTCGGACAATCCTGCGATCAAGCGTCTGCTCGGCGTGGAAGGCGAGTTCGGAACGCCGCTCGGGCTGACCAACGACTGGGCCTATCGTATCATCAAGCACGTCGGCAACTACGGCGAATCCTATGATCGCAACGTCGGCCCGGATACCCCAATCGGGCTGGAGCGCGGCCTCAATGCGCTCTGGACCAAGGGCGGCATCCAGTACGCTCCGCCGATCCGCTAAGTCTTAAGTCTGTTCCGGCGCTCCTTGTGGGCGCCGGACGCTTTTGATCCCTCGCCTGATCGTACCCTTCCTCCGAGGGGCGCGGCCAAGCGCGGCCATGGGGCAGCACGCATATGACAACACTCGATACGGGGCGCAATGACGCCCCCCGGGTCTCCTTTTTCAACGATCCGGTGATCCGCGGGATCATCTACCAGGTCGTTGTCGCGGTGATCCTGGTGACGTTCATCGCCTGGATCATCCAGAATACGGCCGCCAACCTAGCCGCCCAGAACAAGACCACGGGTTTTGATTTCCTGTGGCGGACCGCTGGTTTCGACATCGGCTTCTCCCTGTTGCCCTGGTCACGGGCGTCGTTCTACTGGGAAGCCTTTCTGGTCGGCATTCTCAATACGCTTCTTGTCGCCGTCATCGGAATCTTCTTTTCGACCATCCTTGGCTTCACCCTGGGTATTGCAAGGCTGAGCTCGAACTTCATCGTGTCTTCGCTGGCCACGGTCTACATCGAGACCATCCGGAATATCCCGCTGCTGCTGCAATTGTTCTTCTGGTATTTTGCGGTGCTCAAGGCGATGCCGGCGGTGCGCGACAGTTTCACGCTGCCCTTCGACTCCTTCATCAACCAGCGTGGCATCTACGTGCCGAGGCCAATCCCAGATGCGCAATTCGGCTGGGTATGGGTCGGGCTCCTCCTCGCCATAATCGGCGTCTTTGCGTTACGCCACTGGGCCCGCAAGCGCCTGGAAGCGACCGGCCAGCGGTTCCCCGTCTTTCTGACGTCAGTCGCACTGCTGTTCGGCGTGACCGCTGCGGTCTGGCTCATCAGTGGCGCCAGCGTTACCTTCGATGTGCCCGAATTGCAGCGCTTTAATTTCCGGGGTGGGGTACAACTGCCGCCTGAATTCGTGGCGCTGGCCTTTGGCCTGACGATCTACACCGCGTCCTTCATCGCCGAAACCGTCCGCGCCGGCATTCTCTCGGTTAATCGCGGGCAGACCGAAGCGGCGCAGTCTCTCGGCCTCAAGGACAGCGACCGGCTGCGGCTCGTCATCGTTCCGCAGGCCATGCGCGTCATTGTCCCGCCGCTGACCAGCCAGTACCTCAACCTCACCAAGAACTCCTCCCTCGGCGCGGCCATCGGTTACGCGGAACTGGTCAACGTGTTCTCCGGCACCGCCCTCAATCAGACCGGTCGCGCCATCGAATGCATCGCCATGACCATGGCGGTCTACCTGACGCTGTCCCTGCTGACCTCGGCGATCATGAACTGGTACAATGCCCGCGTCCGGCTGGTGGAACGGTAGGAGCCGAACATGACAGATATTGGTTTCGTTCGGTCCCATCTCGAGGAAAGCCGCCCCGCCCCGCACCGCACGAGCGGTCCGCTGGCGTGGATGCAAAAGAACCTGTTCGCATCCCCCCTCGATACCGGTCTCACCATCCTGGGCTTGCTGTTCCTCCTCTGGGTGGTGCCGCCGCTGTTCAATTTCTTCATCGGCCACGCCGTCTTTCCCGGCGGGACGGTGGAGGATTGCCGGGCCCTCAACGCCGGCGCGTGCTGGGCCTACATTTATTCGGAGATCGAGTTCTTCATCTACGGGTTCTACGACATTGACCAGTTGTGGCGGCCCAACCTGGTCTTCCTCTTGGGCGCCCTGCTGCTGATCCCGCTCGCCATTCCCAAGGCGCCGTACAAGGGCCTCAACGCGGTCCTGTTCCTCGTGGTCTACCCGATCGTGAGCTATTACCTGCTCGCGGGCGGTGTCTTCGGGCTGCGGGTCATCACCACGGAAAAATGGGGCGGCCTGCTGGTCACGCTGATCCTCTCGGTCATCGGCATCACGCTGTCGTTCCCGCTGGGTGTGATCCTTGCACTCGGACGGCAATCACAGATGCCGGTCATCAAGACGCTGTGCGTGGCGTTCATCGAACTCATCCGGGCCGTGCCGCTGATCACGATCCTCTTCATGGCCTCGATCATGCTGCCGCTGTTCATGCCGCAGGGCACGACGGTGGACAAGTTCCTGCGGGCGCTCGTCGGCGTCACGCTTTTCACCTCGGCCTATATGGCCGAAGTGGTGCGCGGCGGCCTGCAGGCCATTCCGCGGGGCCAGTACGAGGCGGCGGCGGCACTGGGCCTCAATTACTGGCAGCGGATGTTCTTCATCATCCTTCCCCAGGCACTCAAGCACGTCATCCCCGGTATCGTGAACAGTGCCATCGCGCTCTTCAAGGATACATCGCTCGTCTACATCGTCGGCATGAAGGACTTGCTCGAAGCAGTCAAAACCAAGAACGATTCCGCGCTCGAATGGCAGTCGTCCAACACGTCCACCACCGGCTACATCTTTGCGGCCATGGTGTTCTGGGCGTTCTGCTTCGGCATGTCCCGATATTCCATCTTCATGGAACGCCGTCTCAATACCGGCCATAAGAGGTAGCCACCATGTCCCAAGTGATGCAGACCGCCGAAGAGCGGCGGATTGACACCAGCAACATGAAGGTGTCGGACACCGATGTCGCCATCGAGGTCATCGGCATGCACAAGTGGTACGGCGATTTCCACGTGCTGCGCGACATCAACCTCAAGGTGATGCAGGGAGAGCGCATCGTCATTGCCGGGCCTTCGGGGTCGGGCAAGTCGACGCTGATCCGCTGCATCAATCGCCTGGAGGAACACCAGGAAGGCCAGATCATCGTCAACGGCACCGAGTTGACGGCCGACCTCAAACGCATCGACGAGGTGCGACGCGAGGTCGGGATGGTGTTCCAGCACTTTAACCTCTTTCCACACCTGACCATCCTGCAGAACCTGACCCTGGCTCCCATCTGGGTCCGCGGCATCCCCAAGAAGGACGCAGAGGCGACGGCCATGCATTACCTCGAGCGCGTCAAGATCCCGGAACAGGCGAACAAGTTCCCCGGTCAGCTCTCGGGTGGCCAACAGCAGCGCGTGGCGATTGCCCGCTCGCTCTGCATGCAGCCCAAGATCATGCTGTTTGATGAGCCCACCTCGGCACTGGACCCCGAGATGGTCAAGGAAGTGCTCGAGGTGATGATCAGTCTCGCCGAGGAGGGCATGACGATGATCTGCGTGACCCACGAAATGGGTTTTGCGCGCCAGGTCGCGAATCGGGTGATCTTCATGGATCAGGGTCAGATCATCGAGCAGAACGAGCCCGAGGAATTCTTCTCCAACCCGCAGCACGAGCGGACCAAGCTGTTCCTCAGCCAGATCCTGCACTGACTTCATTTATCAGGGGGGCAGGCTTGCATCGGCTTGACCCCCCGAGGCACCCTGCCAATATGCGGCCCCGAACGAAGCGGGATGCCGGTGCATTGAATCACTTGTTCAAAATCGTTCTGGGAATTGTGCTTTCCCTAACCGTCCTGATGGCGTCGTCCTCTGCTCAGACACTGGATGCTGTCAAGGCGCGAGGCTTTCTGGTGTGCGGGTCGAGTACCAGCCTGGCCGGATTTGCCCAGCAGGATGTTGACGGCCGGTGGTCCGGCTTCGACGTCGACATTTGCCGCGGGCTGGCCGCCGCCATCTTCGGCAACCCCGATCTCATAGAGTTTCGCTCGTACCGCGGAGAGGCGCGATTTGCGCCGCTGCAAACGGGTGCGGTAGATGTCCTTGTGCGCAACGGTGCCTGGACCGCTGCGCGGGACATGCGTTACGGGTCGCGCTACGTGACCGCCAGTTTTTTCGATGGTCAGGCTTTTCTGGTGCCGCAGTCGCTGAGCGTCGTTTCCGCCTATGAACTCGATGATGTCAGTATCTGCGTGGTTGACGGGTCCGGGGAATTGCAGGCGTTGGACGACTTCTTTTTCGCCAATCAGACCAGTTTTCGACCCGTTGTCTACGAGGATGTGGCGGACCTCGCCGTTGCCTATCGTGCCGGCTTTTGCCAGGTGGTATCGGCGTCCGGAAGGGTGCTCCAGGCGCTGCGCCGGGAACTGCCCGACCCGTCGCAACAGCGCATTCTCCCGGAGCGTATCTCCAAAGAGATTCTTGGTCCCGTGGTTCGCGAGGGCGACGACGAATGGTTCAACATCGTGCGCTGGACCATTTTCTCTCTGATCACCGCCGAGGAAGTGGGTGTCACCAGTCTCAACATCGATTCCCTGGCGGCGACTCGGTCACCCATAGTTCGCCGTCTGCTCGGAGTGGAAGGTGACTTTGGGAAAGCATTGGGTTTACGGGCGACTTTCATGAGCGACGCGATCCGGGCAGTCGGAAACTACGCGGAGCTTTACGACCGGCACTTCGGCCCACAGACGGGTGCGGCGATGCTGCGGGGACAAAATGCGCTGTGGAGCAATGGTGGATTGCTCTACGCGCCGCCCATCAACTAGGCGAAGAGCAGGCTGACGCGGCGGTTCTGCTTGCCCTTCTTCTCGATTTTCCCCAGGGCGAGGGGGCCGATCTCGCCGGTGCGCGCCACGTGCGTGCCACCGCATGGTTGCAGGTCCACCTCGCCGATGCGGACCAGTCGTACCCGTCCCTGACCCATCGGGGGCTTCACCTTCATGGTCTTGATCAGGTCGGCATTAGCGAGCATCTCGTCATCGCTGATCCACTCCGATGTTACCGGACTGTCACCGTTGACCATCGCATTGAGCTGCAGTTCGAGATTCTGGAGGTCATCGGGCACCTCCGGCATGTCGAAATCGAGTCGGCCCTTGTCCTCTCCGATAGAGCCGCCCGTCACCGGAAAGGGGAAAACCACCGACAGCAGATGCAGAGCCGTGTGCATGCGCATGAGGCGATGGCGCCGGTGCCAGTCGATTTTGGCGGTCACCACGTCGCCGACTTTTGGTTGCGGTTGGCCCTCTTCAGGCACATGAAGAATCTGCGTCTTGTCCCCGTCCGGATGCACCGCAGTCGCCACTGCGATGGCAGTTCCGTCCGGCAGAACCAGACGACCAGTGTCGCCTGGCTGGCCACCGGAAGTCGCATAGAAAATTGTTCGATCCAGAACAATGGCGCCCCTATCCGCGATGCCGGTGATGGTTGCGTTGATCTCGCGCCGATAGGCGTCCTCACGAAAAACGAATTCGGTCATTGGCAGAGCCTTACAGCACGGGCGACAGCAAGCGCGCCGCCTGGGTTGCAACATAGAGGGGGAGGGGGCGGCTTTCCACTTCCGCCATGCCGACCTGACGGCAGGCCTTGAAATCTTCCAGCAGCATGGCTTCCACGGCCGAAATCGTCTTCGGATCCGGAAACCACAGGGTGATTTCGAAATTGATGGCGAAGGAGCGATTGTCGAAGTTCACACTGCCCACTGTCGCCATGGTGTCGTCCACCAGCACCACCTTCTGGTGCAAAAATCCATCGGTGTAGCGATAGACCGCGATGTCGTGCTGCACCATTGCATCGGCGTGCGCCATGCTGGCCAGCCACACGATCTTGTGGTCAGGGTTGTCGGGCAGCATGATGCGCACATCCACCCCGCGCAACCGAGCAGCAAAGAGAGCCGTGCGGATGTCGACATCGGGCACGAAATAGGGGCTGACGATCCAAAGACGCTCGCGAGCTCGTCCGATGAGATCGGTGAAGGCGATGGCGCATTCCTCTAGCTTGTCCGCCGGCCCGCTGCCCATAACCAATGCCGACTCCTCGCCCGGCGTCTCAAGTTCCTTGGGCGGGCGGGGCGGGAGGCGCTCCCCGGTGGCCCATTCCCAGTCCTCCCGGAACAAAAGGGCGCAACCCAAGGCAGCAGGTCCTGAAAGCCGGACGTGGGTATCTCGCCAGTGACCAAGCCGGGGGTCTTCGCCAAGATATTCCACACCTACATTGTGGCCGCCGACCCACGCATGCTTGCCGTCCGCGACAACGATCTTGCGGTGGTTGCGGTAGTTGATGCGCGTGGGGCCGTAGAAGCGCAGGAACTTGTGGCGGCGATTGAAGCTTGAAACCTTGATGCCAGCTTCCCGGAGTTCCTTGCGGAAGCGCTTGGGCATGCCGGTGCTGCCGATATCGTCGTAGAGCAGGCAGATATCGACGCCCGCCTTTGCCTTGGCAATGAGCCTTTCCGCCAGTTCCTGTCCGAGACGGTCGTCGCGCACGATGTAGAACTGGACGAGTAGATACTCTTCTGCCGCGTCGATCCCCGCGAAAATGGAATCGAAAGTTGCCTGCCCATCGACCAGCAGCTCGATTTCGTTTCCCTTCAGGAAGGGCAGTTCCGAGACGTGCACCTGAACCGGCCAGAGCGCATCCTTCTCGCGATCCACAAGAGCCAGGTCTTTTGCGCGGAGGGGGCGGTCAGCGCGGCCGTTTTGTGTTCGGTCGCGCGCATAGTCATCAAAGAGTTTCCAGCCAAAGACCAGGTAGAGGAACACGGTGGGAAATGGCAGGAGCGCCAGCGACAAGAGCCAGGCGATGGAACCCTGCGAGGTCCGCGAGTTCAAAATCTCGCGGACAGCGCATACTGCCGCGAGAAGATAAAGCAGCCCTGTTATGAGAGCGAGAATGTGCAGGTCCGCAACAATAAGCCCGATGATCTCGTTCAGTCTCAGCACTTTGGTCCTCGCGCGGCGCCCGCACTCTAGCAGTCAGCACTGTCACGGCAAGCCAAGGCGGTTGGCTCTGTGACCGCCTGGCGTGAAAGTACCGCAATGGGGCAATTGTTCCGCAGACACTGGTGCTGCTCGGCGGACTTTCGAGCACGCTACTCGCTAGACCGCTACCGGCTCGATAACGTCGGAAATGTCAAGCGGGTGACGGTCGACCAGCCAAGGCGGCACGGGCAGGTCCCTGCTGGCTAGGAAGGCGGGATTATAGATTTTGCTGGCATAGCGGTTGCCGTAATCGCAGAGGATCGTAACGATGGTGTGCCCGGGACCGAGATCGCGGGCCATCCGAACGGCGCCGGCAATATTGATGGCGCTTGATCCGCCCAGGCAAAGGCCTTCGTGCTGCAGCAAGTCAAAGATGTAAGGCAGGGCTTCCGCATCAGGAATCTGATACGGCATGTCCACGGCCAGCCCCTCCAGATTGGCCGTTATTCGGCCCTGCCCGATGCCTTCGGTGATGGAGTCGCCTGAGGATTTCAACGTGCCGTGTGCGTAGTAGTCGAATAGGGCCGCGCCCTCGGGATCGGCTAGGCCGATCTTGATGTCAGGGTTGCGTTCCCGCAGTGCTTCAGCAACTCCGGCCAGTGTGCCGCCGGACCCCGCTGCACAAATGAACCCATCAATGCGTCCGTTGGTGTCGTGCCAGATTTCGGGCCCAGTAGTTTCCACATGCGCCCGCTTGTTTGACACGTTGTCGAACTGGTTGGCCCAGATGGCGCCTTCAGGCAGCTCGCGCGCGAGCTTCTCCGCTAGGCGTCCAGAAATTTTGATGTAGTTGTTGGGGTCCTTGTAGGGCTTTGCCGGAACCTCGATCAGTTCCGCTCCGTAAAGGCGAAGAGCGTCCTTCTTTTCCTGGCTCTGGGTTTCGGGAATGACGATCACTGACTTGAAGCCCAGGGAATTGGCGACGAGCGTGAGCCCAATCCCGGTATTGCCTGCCGTGCCTTCCACGATGGTGCCGCCCGGCTTGAGAGCGCCAGAGGCTACGGCGTCGTGAACGATGAACAGGGCCGCTCGGTCCTTGACCGACTGACCGGGATTGAGAAATTCTGCCTTGCCCCAGATTTCGCAGCCGGTAAGGGCGGATACGCGGTTGAGCCGAATAAGCGGCGTGTTGCCGATGGCGGAAATGAGGTCTTTGTGCTTGGCCATTTGCTCGCGCCTGCATTGATGAAGGCGCACCGTACGAGTCGCCCCGGGGGAGGGCAAGAGCTAGTCGCTTGCACGGCAACGCATTTTACCCAAGTGCCTGTGGGCGCAAAGGCCGGCGCCGAGAGCCGCCGGCAGCGCAACGACATTTCACCCACTTGGTTGCCACGTTGGGTCCAGGGGCGGGCCACCTGGCGGAACCGTGCCCGCAGCGGCCGCGGTATCTTAGGACAAGTTTGATTGTGCAGCGAGCGCGCGTTCCCGACTCGCCTTAAGGTCCACGATCGGCGTGGGATAGTCCAATCCCAGCGTTATACCGGCCTGTGCCAGCACTTCTGGCGGGGCTGCGGCAGGGTCGTGCAGGTGCTTGTTGGGCAACGCCGCCAGCTCTGGCACCCAGCGACGCACATAGCTGCCATCAGCGTCGAAACGCCCGCCTTGTGTGACGGGATTGAAGATGCGGAAATAGGGTGAGGCGTCCAGCCCGGTACCCGCGACCCACTGCCAGCTTGCCGAGTTGTTGGCGACATCGCTGTCGACCAGACAGTCCCAGAACCAAGCCTCGCCCTCGCGCCAGTCGAGCAGCATATTCTTCGATAGCAGCGATGCGACCAACATGCGCACCCTGTTGTGCATGTAACCGGTCTCCCACAGCTCTCGCATGCCTGCATCGACAATGGGAATGCCTGTTTGACCTCGCTGCCAGGCCTGCAGATCGCGCGCGCTGTTCCGCCAGGCCATCCTTCCGTATTTTGGCTGCATAGGCACCTTGGCGATGTCCTCGCGATGGTAAAGCTGGTGATAGCTGAAATCACGCCAGGCTAGTTCCGAGAGGAACTTCTCAACAGCGTTGGCAAGGCCCGGGTGCGCATGAGAACGCGCTTTGGCCGCTTGCCAAACCTGACGCGCGGAAATCTCGCCAAACCGCAAGTGAGGCGAAAGACGCGAGGTGACGTCGCGGGCGGGAAAGTCGCGACCGGTCGGGTAGTCGTCGAGGCTTTCGTCCAGGAAGTCGTGCAGCCGGTCGATTGCGGCCGCTTCGCCAATGGCCCAGTGTTGCGCGAACTTCTTCGCCCAACGCGGCTGGGTGTAGCGGTCAAAGAGCCCCGACGGTCTCGCGCTCCCACCCCCGCTCGGCGCCTTTAGGAGCGCGGCAATGTCCTTGGTCTTTAGAGTGCTCCAGAATGGCGTGAACACCGAATAGGGATGACCCTCTTTGGTGGCAATCAACCACGGCTCCACCAGCACGTTTCCCGGGTGCGAGTGGACCTTTACCTGCCTGTGGCCGAGACGCGTTTTGATGGTGGCATCGATCTCGCGTTCGCTGGGCGCGTAGCGGCGGTTCCAGTGGACTGATCGGGCGCCGGTATCCCGCAATACCTCATCGAGGGTGTCGGCAGCAGCACCGTGCTCCACGACGAGAGGAATGCCCTTCTCGGCTAGCCGATGTCCGAGGTCCTCCAGGCTGTGGTGCAGCCACCAACGCGCTGCACCCCCAGGGGCACGCAGGCTTGGATCCGTCTCGTGAATGTAGAGTGCGGTAACGGACTCCGATTCGGCAACGGCGGCGGCAAGTGCTGGATTGTCGGCGATGCGCAGATCGTTGCGCAGCCAGACTAGGGCTGTTGTCTTCGTCACGGCAGTCTCCCCGGCGTCAATCACCTACGCTCGGGGGACAGCTACGGTTCAGACTATTCCATCAACTCGGCCAGTTGCTCGAGCGCGGCGTTCCAGGCTTCCATCGAGAATATCCGGGTTTGCGCATCGGCATGGGGCAGTCCTCGCTCGACGAGAACAATCGTGGTGCGGTCGGCATCCACGGCCTTGAAGGTCAGATCGAGCACGAAGATCAACTCGTCGTCCTTGCTCTCTCCCTTGTGGATCCACGACATGACCAGCCGCTCGTCCTCAACAAACTGCAGAATCTCGCCGCTGACCTCATGGTCAGTTTCGTCATCATCCTCGGCGAAAGTGACATAGCGATACTGGCCACCCTCAAAGCGGTCGAACTCCGCTTCGTCGGCCTGCCACTGTTCGATCAGAGCAGGATCGGTGAAGGCGGAGAAGACGTCGCTGACATTGGCGTCGATGGTGCGCGTCAGCGTGATCTGGCTTTCGCCATCAGCGGTGATGTCGCTGCTCATTTGAAAGCCTTTCAGTGCCGGCGCGTTCGCATCGGAAGCGAAGCTTGCAAACATTCAACGGCAATGTGAGGAGAAGATGGCTCCGCGAGCTGGACTCGAACCAGCGACCATTCGATTAACAGTCGAACGCTCTACCAACTGAGCTATCGCGGAACACGCATCGGAGCCCTCTTGCGAGGGCGAGGTCCGTGTACCCAAACCCATCCGCTTTGCCAACCCCAAATGTCGCGTCCTGTGCATAAAAGTCAGCGGCCAGAAAGCTGCGCTTGGCGCTGCAGGTCTATCAGATCGTCTACGGTATTGAGATTGGCGAAGGGATTTCGCGGTTGTTCATCCCAGGCGACGGAGGCGGCCCCGAGAGCCTCGAGCAGGCGCCGTGGACGATCGGGCAGGGGCCGGCGCCGCAGCGCGCCGAGACGGTAGGCTGCATTGGTCGGATACCACTGGTCGCGCCATCCAGCCGCCGCTGCCTCGCTCGAAGATTGGAACAGCGGGACCAGAAGGCGCGCGCCGTAATCGGCGGGGAGAAAGGGCGTGTCCACGGCAACTGTCAGAACAATATCATCATCAGGCCGATCCGACAGGACTTCCAAGGCAGCCGCGATCCCCGCCATCGGTCCTCCGAAAGCGAGGTTGTCGTTGATCGTGCTCAAGGCTGGGGCGCGGGGGGCGGGATGACGCACGGCGAGCAAGACTTCAGCATGCGCTGCCAGCCGCCCGGCCACCCGATCCACAAGCCGTTTGCCCCCCACGCGCAGTTCGGCCTTGCGCACCCCGCCAAGCCGCTCGCCTGCGCCGCCAGCAAGGATCAGCGCGAAGACAGTCACTGGCGGAAGGGTGGTCTGAGGAGGAGCAGCAGCAGGATGCCTCCCAGCAGACCCCAGAACGGAGCACCCACACCGATAATGGTGATGCCCGACGCCGTGGCCACAAATGTGAGGATGGCAGGCAGGCGAACCTGCTCATCCTCTAGAGACCCGGCCAGTGAGGAGGCGAGGCTCGAGAACAAGGCCAGCCCCGCCACCGCCTGGATGAGCAGCGGTGGCGATGCCGCGATGAAGGCGGCCGCAACACTTGCTGCAAGTCCAAGCACCAGGTAGGTCGCGCCGGCCGCCATCGGCGCAGGCCAGCGGCGCCCCGGCAGGGGATGTGCTTCGGGCCCGGCACAGATGGCTGCCGTAATCGCCGCAAGATTGCTGGTCATGCCGCCGAAGAGGCCGGTGATCACGCTGACAAGGCCCGTCATCAGGAACAGGGGTGGCGGCGACACGCTGAAGCCATTCGCCCGCATAACGGCAAGGCCAGGCAGATTCTGCGAGGCCATCGTGACGATGTAGAGTGGTAGGGCGATACGCACGGTGGCGTCCCAAGTGAACGCAGGAACCACGAATCGCAACTGCGGCCACGCGCCGTCGAAGGTCGCAGAAGGCAAGTGTGTCGTTGCAACGAGAATGGCGCCTGTCACAACGACAGCGATGGGAACCGCATATCTGCGGGCAAAACGCAGCCCGAGCATCCACGCGAAGAGCACCGGCACAGCCAAAGCCGGTAGTTCTCCCACCGCCTTGATGGGCGCGAGGCAGAGCGTGAGCAGCATTCCGGCCAGCATGGCGTTGGCCAGCGGTGCCGGGATGGCTGCGACGGCGCGTGCCAACGGCTTGAGGATACCGGTGAGCACAATGAGCCCGCCGCAAACGATGAAAGCGCCGACAACGGCCGGAAAACCGCCTGCCGGTTCGCCCACCGTCAGAAGAAAGGCACCACCAGGAGTCGACCACGCAAAGCTTATGGGCACGCTTGCGCGCCAGGCGACGACTAAGTTCAGAAGACCGATGCCCAGGCAAACAGCGAAGAGCCCGGAGCCAGCCTCGCCCGCGGTCGCCCCGACAGCGGCAAGTGCGGCCAACATGAGTGTAAAGGTGCTGGCATAGCCCACGATCGCCGCCAGCACCCCCGCCATGATGGGCTGAACCAGATCGTCTCGTGGACGAGTAGGCGGCGCTTCTGCGTCTACGGACATGGCGACTCCCTGGAACTGCTCTGGGTGCACAGTCATCTTCGGGAATGGCGCAAACGACGGCGATAGTGGGAGAACTGGAGGCCGCGTCCGGAATCGAACCGGAGTACACGGATTTGCAATCCGCTGCGTAACCACTCCGCCACGCGGCCCCTGGACCGCCTTTTCAGGGGTTTGCCCCAGACTGTCAAGACAGCCGATGCGAGCGTTTCTCGATGTATAGGACAAACTGGTTCACAACAGACGCAAGGGAAGGGAACACAACTCCTCGCGGGGCGGTTGAGGTCAGATTAGGCAGTTGAGGATGACGCCATGGCCAACCATGATCAAAAATCAAAGCCGGCCCCGCTCGAAACGAATGAGGGCGACCAGCAGGACGACAATCTGGACGATCGCGGGCGCCGCCCGGATGGCTCAGAACAGGATCAGCCTGTCGATCCGGCACCGGAGAGGAAATCCGGGTCCCACGAATAATGGGGGGCCTGTCGCGTCCTCTTCACGACAAAGCTGCTCGGCCTGACACATCGGCTTGCCAACGCCGAGCGCGGGGGATATTCACGTCCAGCATATAATAAGTATGGCCGGACGTTTTGATGGCGGATTTTTCAGCCGCGCGACGCGCTATGGTGGATAGCCAACTGCGCACAACCGGCGTGACCGAGCGCCGCCTTCTGGCAGCAATGGGCAGCACGGCACGAGAGGATTTCGTTCCCCCAGCACGGCGCGCGATCGCCTACATCGACGATCATCACGTACTTTCCGACTCGCTCGAAAACACCCGCTTCCTGGCGGCCCCCAGCGTATTCGGGCGCCTCGTGCAGATGGCAGCCATCAAATCCGACGACCGGGTGCTCGATGTGGGCGCAGGAACGGGCTACTCAACTGCCATTCTAGCCCAGCTCGGGGCGCACGTGACGGCTGTGGAAAGCGATCCGGACCTTGCCGAGGCAGCGAGGGCGGCGCTGCAGGCGGCGGAATTCCATAATGCCGTGGTGGTCACCAGCCTCGAAAAGGTAAATCAAAAAAGCTTTGACGTCATCGTGGTAGAGGGTGCGCTGTTTGCTGCGCCTGATGACCTTCTCGCGCGCCTCAATGTCGGTGGGCGGCTCGTGGCCATGATTCGGCAGCGAAGGGTCGGCTGTGCAACGATCTATACCAGAGACCAGGATGCCGTTACGTCTCGGTCAGAATTCAATGCTAACCTTCCGCCTCTGGAAAAGCCGCCGACTTCCGAGGATTTTGTCTTTTAGGTGTCGCAGTGTTGCACCACGGTAACGCGTTGTATTCTTAGTTGGCGTATTTTCGTATTAGTTGCCAGGGCGGCCGTAACCCCAACGACCGGGCTAGTGAATGTGGGTTTGGAGACGAGTCGATGAAATTTCGTGGACCGATAGCAGTCAGTCTGCTGGCCATTGGGGTCTCGCTCGGCTTGGGGGGCGCGGTACAGGCACAATCCATTACCCAAGCGCTCACTGCCGCTTACGACTATGCTCCTGATCTTCAATCGGCTCTGCTCAATGCCAAGGCCACAGCTGAAAACATCGCGCAGGCCAAATCGGGCAAGCTCCCCACCATCGGCGCCTCGATCAGCGGCTCACAGAATCTCAGTCTGAACAATGGTGACTGGACCAGTAGCCAGAGCCTGACAACGGGCCTCTCCTACAACCAGACGATCTTCGACAATGGCCAAACCGATGCTCAGATCGAAGCTGCGCGGGCCGGGGCGGAGGCCGCTGAATACCAGATCCGCAACACCGAGCAGAACGTGCTGCTCGAAGTGGTGCAGGCCTACATGAATGTTCTGAGCGGGCGCCAACTCGTGGCCTTGCGCCAGGAAAATATCAACTTCTACCAAGCGCAACTGCAGTCTGCGCGTGACAGGCTGGAGGTGGGCGAAGGCACCCGAATCGACGTGGCTCAGGCCGAGGCGCGCCTGGCGCAGGGACAGGCAAGCTATCGGTCGGCGGTGGGCGGCCTCGAAACTAGCGTGGCGACGTTCCAGCGCTATGTCGGCGCCAAGCCTGGATCGTTGAGTACAACACACAATTTCAACCGTCTGATCCCGCGTTCACTCGATGCGGCAATCTCTGAAGCGGAGACCGGCCATCCCGCGATTCTCGCCGCCAAGGCGGCGATCAGGGCGGCTCAGGCCGGCAGCGATGTCGCCGAGGCATCTTTTGGGCCGACGGCAAAGATGACCGGGCAGATCGGGACGAGCTGGACTGGTCCGAACGGGGGACCGAGAGACGGTATCACCGGTTCGCTCGGGTTCAATATCACGGTGCCGATCTACGCAGGGGGAGCGATCGGCTCAAGTATCCGTAAGGCCAATCTGCAGCAGATCAAGTCGGAAGTGGATGCCATGTCCGCCTACGACCAAATCCGTGCGGCGGTGATCTCGGCCTGGGCCGGCATTCAGAGTGCGGACGCGCAGATATCGGCGGCCCAGTCGGCGGTGAACGCCGGCACCACAGTGCTAAACGGCGTAATCCAGGAACGGGACCTTGGCACGCAGACCACGCTCGATGTCCTCAACTCGCAGGCTGAGCTCACGACCGCCAGGGAAGGCCTCATCAACGCCAGCAGCGGCAAGGTGATCGCCACTTTCTCGCTGCTCGCCGCCATGGGTCGACTCACGGCGCAGGATTTGGGGTTGCCGGTGGAGATCAAGACGGCGGTTCCCTATACGCAGGCCGTCGAAGATGTGTGGGCCGAACTGCGCACCATCGAAGACTGAGCAATCAATCCCCGCTCCATCTGTTGTGGCCGGGCTCGTCCCGGCCACAACTTTTGGTGGAAGACTGCCACTTCCGGTGTGGGGGCGATTCCTAAAGTCAGCTCTTGCCGCTAAGGTATTGATAACGAATCAGGCGGGGCCGACTGCGGAGCCTTGCTGTTATCGGGCGCGTGAGTAAGAGGCACTGATGAACAAGCCGGCACCCAAAGAACCCTCCATGGACGAAATCTTGTCGTCCATCCGGCAGATCATCGCGGATGACGACGCCGCCGGCGTGCCCCGCCGGCCAACCATCCAGGCGGCACCGCCGCCGATGCAGGCGGCCCCGGCCAAGCCGTTGAGCGAGCAGGAAGAGCGCGATCTGTCCGAAATGCTCGATGAGATCCAGCCGCTAGCGCTTTCGCCCTCGCAGATCGTCGACGACGAGAGCGGGCAGGACGAGGATGGCCTGAGCTTCGACTCTCTCCTGGCGGACACGTCGAATAGTTCGGGCGCATCTGCCTCCAGTGGTCCGCGTCTGGTAGAGGCCGATGACGTAGCCTTTGCCGCGACCGATGATCTCCCACAGTTCGACCCCGCGCCGGCGCGCGCTTCGGAACCCGCGTCCGATCCGGAGCCGGTTTTTGGCCGCATCCCGCAACAGGAGGCGCGGCCCGAGCCGGAAGTGGGGCCGGCAATGGCCGCCTCTCCCTTGCCCGATCCGCATCTGACGAGCGACATCGCAAACGAGCTTTTGGAACCTGCGACGAAGGCCGCGGTCCGGAGTTCCATCGGCAAGCTCAACGCCTTGGGAATCGGTAATCCTGGCCTCACCATTGAGGCGATGATGCGCGACATGCTTCGTCCTATGCTGAAAGAGTGGCTCGACGAGAACCTTCCATCGGTGGTGGAACGCATGGTCGAGCGCGAAATTTCCCGCATTTCCCGCGGCGAATAATCAGCCTGCTCCATCAACCTGTGCGGCAGTTGACCCTGCGGCCGGCATTTGCTTGAAGTCTTATCACCTCTTCCGGCCCGCCAGGCACAGCTTGGCGGGTCTATGCTGTTGCGAGTGACCCGATGCTAGAAAAGACCTACGACCCCGCCGCCGTCGAAAGCCGCATCTATGATGCCTGGCTGGAGGCAAACGCCTTCGCGGCCGGGGCAGGGGCCAAGCCGGGCGCGGAAACCTTCACCATCGTCATTCCGCCGCCCAACGTCACCGGTTCGCTCCACATCGGGCACGCGCTCAACAACACCATCCAGGACATCCTGGTCCGGTTCAACCGCATGCTGAAAAAGGATGTTCTCTGGCAGCCGGGCACCGACCATGCCGGTATCGCTACCCAAATGATCGTGGAACGGCAGCTTGCGGAAAAGCAGTTGGACCGGCGGAGCATGGGCCGTGAGGCCTTTATCGAGCGGGTCTGGGAGTGGAAGGCCGAGAGCGGCGGAACCATCATGAACCAGCTCAAGCGCCTCGGCGCTTCGGCCGATTTTTCTCGCGAGAAGTTCACCATGGGCGAGCGCGGCCAGCCGGACGACCAGATGGTCCGCGCGGTCACCAAGGTGTTCGTGGAACTGCACAGGCGCGGGCTCATCTACCGCGCCAAGCGCCTTGTGAACTGGCACCCGGGTCTCGAAACCGCGATCTCCGACCTCGAGGTGGAGAACATCGAGGTCAAGGGCCATATGTGGCACCTGCGCTATCCGCTGGCCGACGGCGTCACCTACCAGTTTCCGCTCAAGGACGAGGACGGGACAGTCACCGGCAGTGAGACGCGCGACTATGTGGTTGTCGCCACCACGCGACCCGAAACCATGCTGGGTGACGTGGCGGTGGCTGTGCACCCCGACGATGAGCGCTATGCGTCCCTGGTCGGCAAGTTCATCGAGTTGCCACTGGTAGGCCGTCGCATTCCGATCGTGGCGGACGACTATGCTGATCCGACCCTTGGTACCGGTGCCGTCAAGATTACACCCGCACACGACTTCAACGATTTCGAGGTTGGAGCCCGAGCGAGTCTTGAACCGATCAACGTCTTCACGACACGTGGTGCGATCATCGACGCCGATTTTGTTCCCGAACCGTATCGCGGCCTCGACCGTTTCGAGGCGCGCAAAGCCATCGTCGCCGATCTCGCCGCGCTGGCCGAGGAGAACCCGGCGCGCGGGCTCAGCCATATCGAAGACAAGAAAATCATGGTGCCGCACGACGAGAAGTCCAAGCTCGTCGTCATCGAGCCGTTCCTGACCGACCAGTGGTGGGTCAAGGCCGACATTCTGGCCCAACCGGCTTTGGCCGCCGTACGCGAAGGCCGAACTAAGTTCGTTCCCCAGCAATACGAGAATACCTATTTCGCCTGGCTCGAGAACATCAAGCCCTGGTGCATTTCTCGCCAGCTCTGGTGGGGACACCAGATCCCGGCCTGGTATGGCCCGGACAATGAAGCTTTTGTCGCTTACGACGAAGCCGAGGCTAAGGCTGCGGCCGAAAAGCATTATGGCAAGCCTGTCGCGCTGACGCGCGACCCTGACGTGCTCGACACCTGGTTTTCATCGGCGCTTTGGCCGTTCTCGACGCTGGGTTGGCCTGACGAGACGCCGGAACTCAAGCGCTACTACCCGACCGATGTTCTGGTCACTGGCTTTGACATCATCTTTTTCTGGGTCGCCCGCATGATGATGATGGGCCTTGAGTTCCTCAAGGAGGAGCCGTTCCACACGGTCTACATGCACGCCTTGGTCCGCGACGAGAAGGGCCAGAAGATGAGCAAGACCAAGGGGAACGTGATCGATCCGCTCAAACTGGTGGATGAATACGGCGCCGATGCCACGCGCTTCACGCTCGCGGCCATGGCGGCGCAGGGGCGCGATCTCAAGCTCGCCATTTCGCGCGTCGAGGGCTACCGCAACTTCGTCACGAAACTCTGGAATGCGGCGCGCTTCCTGGAGATGAACGAGTGCCGGCGGGTCGAGGGGTACGACCCGCGCGCCAACACCCTGCCGCTCAACCGCTGGATCGTCGGCGCTACGGCGCGGGCGCTGCAGGCGGTGCGGGCGGGGATCGAGGACTACAAGTTCAACGAGGCGGCCAACAGCGCCTATGACTTCGTCTGGGGCACGTTCTGCGACTGGTATGTCGAGTTCGCCAAGCCCGTCTTCATGGGTGAGGATGAGGCGGCCAAGGCGGAAACCCGGGCCACCGCGGCCTGGGCGCTCGACCAGATCCTCGTCATGCTGCATCCGATGATGCCGTTCGTGACGGAGGAACTGTGGGCCGAGACCGGCAAATCCGGCCCGGCACGCGAGGGCATGCTGATCCTCAGCGAATGGCCGGACCTGGCGGGGCTCGAGGATAGCGCCGCCGATGCCGAGCTGGCCTGGCTGATCGATGTCATCTCCAACGTGCGCTCCGTGCGCGCCGAAATGAACGTGCCGGCGGGCGCCAAGCTGCAACTGGTGGTGACCGGGGCCGGGGACGAGACGCTTGGCCGGCTGGTTGCCGGTACGGCGCTCATCACGCGGCTGGCCCGCCTTGAAGAAATTTCTCCGCGCAACGACGTGCCGGGCGAATCGGCGCAGTTCGTGGTGGGCGACGCCACCTTCGCGCTGCCGCTGGCGGGGGTGATCGACATCGGGGCGGAGCGGACTCGTCTCGAGAAGGAAATCGGCAAGCTCGACGGGGAAATCCTCCAGGTGGACAAGAAGCTCTCCAACGAGCAGTTCGTCGCCAAGGCACCCGAGGAGGTCATCGAGGAGCAGAAGGCGCGGCGGGACGCGGCAATCGAGCGCCGTGCCCGCATCCGGGATGCGCTCGATCGCCTGAAGTAAGACCGGCGACGGGAAGCGCGACGGATCGCGCTCCCGTTTGCGGTCGCCCTAGATGCGACCCTGCAGCCGATGCAGGCTGGCGTAGACGCCCTCCTGCGCCATGAGCAGGTCGTGCGGACCCTCCTCGACGATGCCCGCTTCGGTAAGCACGAGGATGCGGTCCGCGTGCCGTACCGTCGAGAGGCGATGCGCAATAACAATAGTGGTCCGCCCTTGCGCCAACGTCAGCAAGGCCTGCTGTATGGCCCGCTCGCTCTCATTGTCGAGGGCGCTGGTCGCTTCGTCGAAGATCAGGATGGATGGTGCCTTTAGAAAGGCTCGGGCAATCGTCAGTCGCTGTTTCTGGCCGCCGGACAGTCGGACGCCGCGCTGGCCGATTTCAGTGTCGTAGCCCTGCGGCAGGCTCATGATGAAGTCATGGGCGTTGGCGGCGCGTGCAGCTGCGACAAGGTCCTTTTGGTTCGCCCCGGGCCGGCCATAGCGGAGGTTGTCCGCAACGGAGCCGGCGAACAGATATACGTCCTGTTGCACCACCCCAATCGCCTGTCGCAGCGATGCCAGCGTGACGTCGCGTATGTCCTTGCCATCGATCGTAATCCGGCCGCTACTGAGTTCATAGAAGCGGGGTAGCAGACTGCAGAGGGTGGATTTACCGACGCCCGACGGCCCCACCAGCGCGATGAACTCGCCAGCATCGATCTTGAGCGACAAGCCACCGAGCACCATGGGGCCGGCTTGGCCGTAGCGGAATGAAACATCCTCGAACGACACGTCGCCGGCGATGGCCCCCAAGGCTTTGGCGCTTGGACGATCGCCGATATCGGGTTGTTCCTCAAGAAGTTCCATGGCGCGAACGAAGCCGGTGTAGCCCTCCTGCCACAGACGGATAAAGTTATCGAGCCGCTTGAGCGGATCGACGAGTACACCGGCGGCCAGAAGAAGCGTCAGGACATCCGCCACTCCTATTTCGCCCCCGATAACCCGGAGAGCGCCGGTAGCGATGACGGTGACGGTGACCAACTGGGCGAACGCGTCCATCCCCGACCACAGCATCGCCTCGCTCCGATAGCCTCGCGACCGGCTACGAAGGAAGCTGCGGTTCTCGACGTCGAACCTGCGCTGCTCTTCGGCCTCGGTGCCGAATGACTGAACCACCCGAATGCCACTCAGCGTGTCTTCCACGCGCTCGTTGACGGCGGCGATACGCTCCTTGCTGGAGCGCATCGCCAGCTTCATGTGCCGGTTGAAGATGAAGGCGTAACCGATGGCTAACGGGATCATCGTGCTTATTGCCCACCCGGTAGGAGCGTCGAGCGCAAAGATGACTGCGAGTGCGCCGACGAACTTTAGGAGGCCGATAGTGGCGTCCTCCGGGCCGTGGTGAAACAACTCGCCCAGCCACAGTGAGTCCGTCGTGATGCGGCTCATCAACTGACCCGTCCGCTGCCGATCATAGAAGGCGAACGACAGCTTCTGACAATGCTCGAACAGCTCGCGGCGCACCTGCGCCTCAATCCGGGCGCCCATGACATGGCCACGATAGTCGACGAAGTAGGTCGCCAGGGCCTGCACTAACACCACTGCGAGCAAGATACTGCCCCACCCGACCAATTGCGGCATGGCCTGGGAGGCGGGGAGGGTAGGCAAGTGCGCAAGGACGAAATTAGCGAGCAAGGGTAACGCGACCGCAGTAGCCGCTACCAGCGCCGCGCAACACAGATCGGCCGCCAGCAAACGGAGATGAGGCCGATAATAGCTGATGAATTTGCGCCACCGTTGCGGTTGGCGCTTCAAGGAGGAGAGTGGAGCAGGGAAGCTAGCGTCGCGGCGGCGGCTCCCCATAAGAGCACGAAGAAACATGGAAAAGAGTGTCCCGTTGCAGACCAAGAGCTTGGTAGTTCAACAGGATCGCTCTCATCTCAAACCTCCGGTTCGAATTGGACACTACTATGGTTGGGCCGCTTCAGCAGAGCAAGAGCGACCAGCGATGACGCCGGCTCATCGCCCTCTCTGTGACGATTCAGCAACAACGAATACGATTCATTTCATTCACCCTTCGGGGCAAGATTTTGGCGATGTTTCCCGCCACAATCTACCGCTACATCCCTCGCCGCGGCCACACTTACAGGTGCTGCTGCGAAACTCTCATTAACAGCGGCAGGACGCCGTGGTGACTATCTGCAGGACGGCAGCTTTGGCTCGAGCCTTGTTACATCGAAACTGGAGCAGCGCAGCTGTGCGCGCGCTTGTGATGGCGTCGGCTGGAATCCTGACACAATGCGGATTTACGCATTCTTTACGTTTCGCTTGGCAAGGGGCGACCCTTTCGTCAGGCTCACAAGCTGGCACGGTCGTGTCGAGTACTATCAGAGCGCCGTTCGGGCAGCCTCGAGTTGAGTACGCTCACCGACTGGTGGGCGAAAGGAGTAACATGCGGATATCAAGGGGTATGACCCTGGCTTCCGCTTTCGCTGGCCTGTCTCTGGCGCTGTGCGCGGTCGCCACGCCGTCCTATGCACAGACAGCCGCCGACGCGGCCCAGGATCTGGCCAAGATGCTCGATGGCGGCGGCACCATCGTTTCCAATGACGCCTATCTTTCCGCACTCGAAAACGACGCTGCGGCCGGCCGGCCGATGGCCCTTTGGCAGCTTGGCACGATGTACGAGAACGGTGAGGGGGTCGAAAAGAACCCGGCGAAGGCGTTCGGGTACTTTGCGCAGATCGCCAACCAGCACGCCGATACGCCACCGCGTGGCGTGGAAGCGGACATCGTCGCGCGCTCGTTCGTCAAGTTGGGCGAGGATTATTTCCGCCTTGGCGACCCGGCCGCGGGTGTTCCCCAGAATGCTGACCAATATCATCGCATGCTGCTGCACGCAGCGACCTATTTCGGCGATGCCGAGGCCCAATACCGTGTTGGCCTGCTGTACCAGAGCAAGGATGGTTTGGGCATCAGCCCGGTACTGAGCGCACGGTGGCTGCAGTCGGCAGCGCACAAAGGCCACTGTCTGGCTCAGGCCCAGCTAGGCGACCTCCTGTTCAATGGGATGGAGAATTATCCAGCGCGCCCCGCCGAAGGTCTCATGTGGCTCAACATTGCCCACGCAACATGTGCCAACAGTTCAGAACAGGGGCAGGCGGACGAACTGCTCAATCGGGCGATGTCTGTTGCATCACCCGAAGATCGGGCCCAGGCCGTAGCCATGGCTACCGGTGGCAAGCCGGAGCCGGATCAGTTCTGAGCGTGCGAAAGGAGCAGGCGTCCTGCACCAGCGTCATCGCCTGCAGGCACCTTGCTTCTTGTCTAGAAGCTGAAGCTGAATATGCCCTCGACCGGCACGTGATCGCTCGGTTTGTCCCAGCCGCGAACATCCTTGTGCACGGTCACATCGTCCAGCCTGTCCGCAGCCTGGGGCGACAGCATCAGGTGATCAATGCGAATACCGGCATTGCGACGCCATGCCCCGGCCTGGAAGTCCCAGAACGTGAACTGCTGTTCGCCAGAGACAGCACGCAGGGCGTCGGTCATTCCCAGGTTCTGCAACACGCGGAACCGTGACAGGCTCTCCGGACGATAGAGAGCATCACCCCACCAGTCCTCAGGATTGCGCGCATCGATCGGTGCAGGGATCAGGTTGAAATCGCCCATCAGGATGAAGGGTTCTTCCAGTTCCAGCCGCTGCTCTACGAACCGGTTCAGGCGGTCCATCCAGTTGAGTTTGTACGGGAATTTCTCCGAGTCTACAGGGTTGCCGTTGGGGAGATAGATGTTGCACACACGTACAATACCGCCTTCGGTTGAAAACACCCCTTCAATCAGGCGGGCCTGCTCGTCCGCGTCGTCGCCCGGCAGGCCACGGTGCACCTCGTCGAACCGCTGCTTGGACAGAAGCGCAACGCCGTTCCAGCTCTTCTGGCCATGCGTTTCAAGGTTGTAGCCCAGCGCCTCGATCTCGGCCCGCGGGAACCCTTCATCAACTGTCTTGATCTCCTGGAGCCCCACGATGTCGGGCTTTTCTTCTTCCAGCCAGCGCAGGAGCAGTTCAAGCCGCGCCTTGATGCCGTTGATGTTCCAGGTGGCGATGCGGACAGCCATGGGGGCTCCTTCAGGTGAGATCGGCGTAGACGGCGCGGCGCAACTTGCGGGGGTACTCGAGTTCGCCACCATAGAAGGCGGTATTGCTCAGAGAAAGCATGGCGATCTCATTGACCGGGTCCAGCGACCAGATGTGGCCGTATATGCCGCCCCAGTTGTTGGTACCGGCTGGCCAGGGATGACCGGCTTTTTGCGGATCCGTCGTATAGCTTCCGAGAAAGCTGAACGCCTGACCTGGTTCCCGCTCAAACCCCATCTGATTCTGCATGGCAGTTCGTGCCGTCTCCGGTTTTAGAACCGGGTGACCGCCCTGCAACAGCATTTGGAGAAACCGGATGAAGTCGCTGGCGCTGGTGACAGTACCGCCGCCGCCTGATTGGAAAGCGCGGGTGTTGAAGATGCGGTTCGGTGAGAAACGCGTGACGCCGCCCCACGGGTTGGGCAATGCCGTCGGCTCCGCCATGCGTTCGGGCGAAGGATCGCCATCGCCATAGGGAACGGCCAATCTGGCGCGGTCGCTGACGGCAAAGCCCGTGGCGCTCATGGCGAGAGGCCCGGTGACGTAATGTTCCAAGGCTTCGCCCAGAGATGCGCCGTGAACCGCGGCCACCACTCCGCCGAGAACATCGATGGCCATGGAGTATGCCCAGGACGTACCCGGAACGTAGGCGAGCGGCTGCTCGGCAATAAGATGCAGTACTTCGTCCAGGCCCATCGCCGTATCGGTCAGGCCGGCCGAAATACGCGGATCGGCGGCAGAGTAGTCATAAGTCAGGCCCGCCGTATGGGTCAGCAGATGCTTGAGGGTAATCGTCGGCCGGGTGCCGTCGGGAAGGCGCGGCCGAAAATAAGGCAGGTGCTTGGTGACGGGATCATCAACTGTGACAAGCCCACGATCCTGCATCGCGAGAATGATCGAAGCGACCATGGGCTTGGTCAGTGAAGCAGCGCGGAAGATGGTGTCTTCACGGACAGGGATGTCCGCCTCACGGTCGGCAAACCCGCCGACGCGCAAGAGCACCACTTCATTTCGTCTGGCGACGGCAACCACTGTACCGACCAGCTTACCGCTTTCGAGAGCGGCGTCGACGACGGCGTGGGTTCTAGAAAAATCGGCCACAACAATCTCCTCCGGCACACTTGCGCCGGTTGGGCTCAATCGTGGCAAGGCGCAGGGTGGTTAGACGGCGAAACTGGTTCCGCATCCGCACGAGGCAACGGCATTGGGGTTCTTGATTTGGAAGCTCTGGCCGATCAGATCGTCCACGAAGTCGATCTCGGCGCCTCCCATGAACTCGAGGCTGAGCGAGTCGATCAGAACCGTAGCGTCGCCCTTGTTCAGAACGAGATCGTCGGGAGTGGGACTCTGTTGAACAAGATTGTACTCGTATTGGAAGCCCGAACAACCACCCCCAGCCACGGAGATGCGCAAAACCGTTCCCGCCGGTTCCTTCGATACGATGCGCGCGACCCGCTTGGCTGCACGATCCGTAAGGGTGACTGTGGGGGCAGGGGCAAGGGCGGCGTCGGTCATGGCTGTTTCCGTGAAGGTCGTGATGTCATAACGCTGGGCCTAAGATAGGCGTCGCCGCCTCCATTGCAAAGGCCCAGACACGAGCATGATGGAAACCGCCCCCTATGCCAGCAAGCCCGGAGATTCCCTCGGGCGGCTTTTCGGCACTGGACCAAGCCCCACGCGCTCCGAGTTCCAGAGGGACCGGGACCGCATCATTCACTCAACGGCCTTCCGCCGACTGCAGCACAAGACGCAAGTATTCCTGTCTCATGAGGGGCGGCATTTCCGAAACCGGCTGACGCACACGCTCGAAGTCAGCCAGATCGCGCGCTCCATCGCCCGGTCGTTGCGTCTCGATGAGGATTTGGCCGAAGCGGTAGCCCTAAGCCACGACCTGGGTCATACGCCTTTTGGTCACGCGGGCGAGCGCGCACTTCACCGCGCCATGGCGCCTTTTGGCGGCTTTGATCACAATGTGCAGGCGTTGCGGGTAGTGACATTGCTTGAAAATCGCTACGCCGAGCACGACGGCCTGAACCTCACTTGGGAGACGCTGGAGGGTATACTCAAGCACAACGGGCCGCTTCTCAGCGCGAGCGGGCAACCGACCGGCCGCTACGCCACAGAGGGTTTGCCCACTGGCCTCGACGCTATTCCGGCCCGCGCCGACCTTCGGCTGTCCAGCTTTGCCAGTCTCGAAGCCCAGGCGGCGGCCGTCGCGGACGACATTGCGTACAATGCGCACGATATCGATGATGCTCTGCGGGCCGGTCTCCTGACGCTGGAGGATTTCCTGGATGTCCCTATGGCCGGACCTATCGTCGCCGAGGTGCTGGAAGGATATCCGGGACTGGCTCCCAAACGTCAGACACACGAGGTCCAGCGGCGCCTGATCACGCGCTCGGTCGAGGATGTGATCGGAACAAGCGAGGCGAACATCGGTAAATCGGGTGTTCAATCGGCTGAAGATGTCCGGCGAGCCGGGCAGCCACTTGTTGGCTTCTCCCCGACGATGGCAGCGGACGAGCAGGGCCTTAAGCGGTTTCTGTTTTCCCGTGTGTACCGCCATCCCGAAGTGATGCAGCCAGTGCGAGAAAGCGAGGCCGTCGTGGAGCAGCTGTTCGCACATTACATGCAGACCGCCGACTTGCCCGGGCGCTGGGGCGAGGCGGCGCGTAACGCGTCCGCAGAGGTGGGACGCGCTCGCGTCGTTGCCGACTTCATCGCCGGCATGACTGATCCTTACGCTCTTGACGAATATCAGCGGCTGTTTGACGCTCGACCCGATTTCCGTTAACCGGACGCCAGCTTTTCCAGCAGGATTGTCATGGATATCTTTGCCCTTTTCACCACACGGGTCACTGAGGCTCTGCGCGCCGAATTTCCGGAACTGGACCCGGATTTGCTGACGCGCGTGGTGGTGGAGCCGCCACGTGACCCGGCCCATGGCGATCTATCGACCAATGCCGCAATGGTGGTTGCCAAGCCGTTGGGGAAAAGCCCACGCGATGTCGCGGCGGTGCTTTCGGCACGGTTCAGGGATGTTCCGGACGTCGAGGCGGTTGAAGTCGCGGGGCCTGGTTTTCTGAACTTCCGGCTCTCGAGCGCGATCTGGCACCAGGTACTCAAAGCCGTCGGCGCACAGGGTTCTGCCTATGGGCGCTCTGACCTTGGCAGGGGCGAGCGGGTGAACGTCGAGTACGTGTCAGCCAACCCGACAGGGCCGATGCATGTGGGACACACCCGCGGCGCCGTCTTCGGCGATGCACTGGCGTCCCTGATGTCGTGGTCCGGATACGATGTGACACGCGAGTACTACATCAACGATGCCGGCGGGCAGATCACGATACTCGCCCAGTCCACCCTTCTGCGGTATCGGGAATCCCTGGGCGAAAGCATTGAGATTCCCGCGGGTCTCTACCCGGGCGATTATCTGGTGCCGGTGGCCGAGGCCCTGAAGGCAGAGTATGGCGACAGCCTTCTGGACAAGCCGGACGATGTAGTGCTGCCGCTGGTGAAGGACCGGGTGCTGGCGGCCATGCTTGAGCTCATCAAGGCCGATCTTGCCAAGCTCAACATACACCATGAGGTCTTTTTCTCGGAGCGCACGCTGCACGGTCCCGGTGGCGACATAGAAGAGACGCTCCAGTGGCTGCGGCAGCAGGGCATGGTCTACGAGGGCCGGTTGGATCCGCCCAAGGGCAAGACCCCGGAAGATTGGGAAGATCGGCAGCAGACCCTGTTCCGCGCCACCGATTATGGCGATGACACCGACCGGGCGCTCGTGAAGTCGGATGGTTCCTACACCTATTTTGCCGCTGATATCGCCTATCACCGCAACAAGTATCTGCGCGGCTTCAAGCACATGGTCAACGTGCTCGGCGCCGATCACTCTGGCTACGTCAAACGCCTGCAAGCCGCGGTCAAGGCGGTTTCGCATGGCGAGGCCGACATCGATGTGCGCATTTGCCAACTCGTCCGCCTCCTTAAGAACGGCGAGCCGTTCAAGATGTCTAAACGGTCGGGGGACTTGGTGACCTTGGCCGATGTGGTGGAAGAAGTGGGCGTGGACGCCACGCGCTTCATGCTTCTGTTCCGGCGCAACGACGCCCCCATGGATTTCGACTTCGCCTTGGTCAAGGAGCAGACGCGGGATAATCCCGTGTTCTATGTCCAATACGCCCATGCGCGTACTCATTCCATTTTCCGCACGGCGCAGCGCGACATGCCAGGGCTCGATGTTACGGTGGCGGCGCTGGCCGGCGCCGACATCGGTCTCCTGCAAAGTGAGGCTGATCTCGAACTCATCCGGCTTCTCGGCTCATGGCCGCGTACGGTTGCTGCGGCAACCGTGGCGCACGAACCGCACCGCGTTGCCTTCTACGTGCACGAGCTGGCGGCGGCGTTCCACGCATTCTGGGCCAAAGGCAAGGATGATACGTCTTTACGGTTTGTTAACGCCGATGACCCGAACCTGACCCTGGCTCGACTCGCTCTTGTTGATGCCGTACGACAAGTCATCGGCAATGGCCTGGGGATCTTGGGCGTGACGGCGCCCGAGGAGCTTTCATAATTCGGGCGCATTGGTGTGAAAATTCGCTGCTGAGTTTTTGTGCAAACTTGCAGTATACTAGGGGCGCTGTCCGATGACGTCAGCGAAACCGCAGCCCATGGCCGGACAATCAGAAGCACCGGACGATCTTATTGCCGAACTCGCCAGGCTCATGGCAGGCGAGGCGCGCGACGAAAAGCCCTCCCGACCCAGCGTTCGCATCCCCGGCCAGGATACGCTGCAGCCAATTTCTGAAGTTCCGGCCCCCACGGTGCGTATCCCGGGTCCCAGTTCCCAGGCTCACGCTGGCGAGACGCGGCCATTCCGGTTCGATTTCGAGCTCGGTTCTGAGCGGCAGGCCGCAAGCGCCGCCTCAGAGCGCGCTCCTACTGAGACACCCACGGAGCCGCCGGCTCAACAGCCTCCTTCCGAAACCGACAGTATCGCCGACTTGATCGCCGCGGAACTGGCCAATAGCAGCGCTTCGTTGGCCCCGTCTGACCCAGAGCAGAATGAGCGCGCAGGGGGCTCCCCTCCGCGCGACGAAGCTCACGGAGAAGATACCTTCGACGAGCCGCCGGTGTTCGAGGCGCCAGAGCCAGAGCCGGTGCTGATCCCAACGCGTGCGGCATTCGAGCCCGTTGTGGCCGCACGGCCCACCGTAGAGCCCATTCGCGCTGAAGAACAACGCGCGCCCACCCCTCCAGAGGGCGGGCAGATACTCCGTCATGAGCCGGCGGTAGAGACGCCTGTTTCGCCGCCGGTCCAGCCGTCGCGGCCGACAGGTGCTAAGAACGCCCTGGACGACATCGAGCGTCTTGTGGGCCCGGCGGTGCGGTTGGAACCGGCACCGACGGCGTCGGTTGAAGCCGTTCCGGTGCAGGCATCGCCAGCGCCCAGTTCGGCTCTCCGCAGCCTCGCGACGCCGACGGCTCCGTCAGAGGAGCCGAGGATTCCACCGCGCTCCGCGCGTCCAGTTTCAGACCGACCTCAGGAAGCCTCTATCGAGGAAGCCATCATTGCTGCTGCAGCGGCCAGCGGGGCGGCGGTCGAATTCGTTGATCCCGATGAAGCCGATATCTATTCGGCGCAGGCGCCGCGCCCGCGCCGAGGCTTCGCCGGCCTTGGTCGCGGATTTGTCGGTCCACTAGTTGCCGTAACGCTTCTTGTCGTCGCTGGCCTTGGCCTCTACTGGGTGCTTGGCAAGAGTGGTGGAGCATCCGGTCCCGCACCGCTGATCGTTGCCAGTACCGAGCCGGTCAAGGACGCCCCAGAGCCGGTTACCGAGGAAGACGCCGCACCGCAGTCGGTCGTGTTCAACGAAATATCGGGCGTGGACACGGGAGCCGAAGAGCAGATCGTTTCGCGCGACCAGGCTGACGAGGCAGATGTCACCCAGACGGCTGCGTTTGATCCGGCTCAGGAGGGCTTGGTCAACCGCAAGGTCCGCACCGTGACCGTGCGTCCTGACGGTACGATCGTCAGCGGTGACGAGGGCCTCGCGGGCAATTCCATGCTGCCGGTCGATCGACCCAACGTGCCCAGCGTGCCCGGCGCCGATTTTACCACTCCGGAGATGGTCGCGAATGCCGATGCGACGGCTGCCGCTCCCGCCGCTGGCGCAACTCCGGCCACCCCCGACGCACCGGCGAATGGCACGGCAACCTCCTCGCTGACTGCCGCTCCGGCCACCGACGCTCAGGCTGCTGCAATGCCGCAGGGCGCACCTGTCGTGCCCGGCAGCACGGTTCCTGCCGTGGACACCACAGGTGCGACCATCGTCGGGCGGACGGCGCCAGTGCCGCTTCAGAAGCCCTCCGACTATGACCAATTGGTTGCAGCGCTCCAGCAGCGTCAGGCGACTGCTCCGCAGCAGACAACGCCAATCGGCCAGGGCACATTGCCTCCGCCGCCTGCGTCTGTCGCCGCTCCGAGCAACGCGCCGGCGACTCAATCCGTCGCCCAGGGCGACAATTCGGCGCCCGCCTACGTCCAGCTTTCTTCGCAACGGTCCGAAGAGGCCGCCCGCGAGTCGGCCGCCAACATTGCGCGCCGCTATGGCGTGCTCTTCGGCGGCCAGAATTTGGAAGTGCAGCGTGTGGATCTGGGCGAGCGCGGCGTATTCTACCGTGTGCGCGTGCCGGCCAGCTCGTTGGAGACGGCCAACAACATCTGCGTCAACGTGAAGGCCGCCGGGGGCGACTGCTTTACCATGTAGCGGCTATCGCAACCGCGGCTTCGCTTGACGCGCTCGTGAGGCGCGCAGAAGGTTGAGCACCGCGCCGGGGTGGATGATGCGCCGATGACCGCGACCGAACAGGATTGGCCGAAGCCGCAAGCCGCTGAACATGAGGAGGTTCTCCTCGTGGACGTGGGCGGTTACGAAGGGCCGCTCGATCTGCTGCTGGATCTGGCGCGGCGGCACAAGGTGGATTTATCCGCAGTCTCGGTTCTGGCCCTTGCCGAGCAATATCTAAAGTTCATCGAAGGCCCGCGGCACAGCCGGATCGAGGTGGCGGCGGACTATCTGGTCATGGCGGCTTGGCTCGCTTACCTCAAGAGCCGCCTGATGGTGCCCGATGCGCAGTCGGACGACGAGCCTAGCGGCGAGGCGCTGGCGGCCATGCTGCAGTTCCGCCTGGCGCGGCTGGAAGCGATGCGTGTAGCGGCCAGGCGACTGACCTCACGGCTCCGCCTTGGAGTGGAAGTGTTCGCGCGCGGCATGCCCGAAGAGGTGAGCGTGGCGCGCCGGCCAATCTGGGAGGCGGGATACTACGATCTCCTCAAGGCCTATTCAGGCGTGCGCGAGCGCGGCATTGCGCTGGATTACACGCCGCGGGTCCGCTCTGTGTGGTCACTTCAGGATGCACGCGAGCTGCTTGAACGGCTGATCGGGGAGAGCGTCGAGTGGACCGCCATTGATGCCTACCTTGTGCAGTACCTGACGATACCGGAAGATCGGTCGAGCGTGCGCGCGTCCACTTTTGCGTCCAGCCTGGAACTGGTGCGACAGGGGAAGATCGACATGCGTCAGGCCGAAACCTTCGGGCCGCTTTTCGTGCGGCGGCGCCGGGACCCTTCCACGTGATAGCGGGGGACGAGGATCCGAATTGCGAGGTTCGGACGCGACAACTGCGAATTCTCGAGGCGATGCTGTTCGCATCCTCCGAACCGCTATCGGCAGCCGATCTGGCTGATGCTGTGGGGCAGGGCGCCGCCCTGCCGCGGCTCCTGGAGGAACTGCAACGCCAGTACGCGTCCAGAGGCGTGAACTTGGTGCGCCGCGGCGACCGCTGGGCATTCCGCACGGCAGATGATCTGGCCTTCATCCTGCGGCGCGAAGAGAGCGAAAGCCGCCCTCTGTCGCGCGCGGCTCTGGAGACCCTGTCCATCATTGCCTACCACCAGCCGGCAACGAGGGCGGAAATCGAGGACGTGCGTGGCGTTGCGACGGGAAAGGGAACGCTCGACATCCTGATGGAAGCAGGTTGGATCCGCATGCGGGGCCGCCGCCGGTCCCCTGGCCGGCCCGTCACGTATGGCACGACGGACGCTTTTCTGGATCATTTCGGGCTGGAGAACCTGGCTGACCTGCCGGGCCTTGAGGACCTGAAGGGATCGGGCCTTCTCTCATCCAACATCCCCGCCTCGCTGCAGATTCCTCTTCCGCTGACGGCGGTGCAACAGCGGGAGGAAGACCCGCTCGATCCGGACGACGATGGTCAAGACAAGGAGTAGCGCGGATTTGCCGCGCCGTTTCAAGGGGCCCACATTGCGTTGGGCAAAAGGAACACGTTCTTGTGTTTGAACGCGATTAAACCTATTTCTCGGACTATGTTCGCGTGTAACGCGTATCGAGAGTTCTAGGGAGACCAATATGCACGCGCCATCCATTTGGGGCATCCTCGTAGTTGCCGTCGTCGTAGTCCTGCTGTTCGGCCGTGGAAAGATTTCCGGCATGATGGGGGAAGTTGCCTCTGGCATCAAAGCCTTCCAGAAGGGCATGCGGGACGATGATCGGCCGAACGACCGGATCCAGACCAATACCACGACGGCCGAGGTCGATGCCCGCGAAGTTGACCGCAGCAAGGACGCCTGATCGTTCTTCTGCCGTACTGATCGACTGGGCGGCTGGGCCGCCTTTCGGAGACTATCCTCATGCTTGGCCTCGGCTGGACGGAGATGCTGGTGATCGGCGTCGTGGCGCTGATTTTCATCGGGCCGAAGGATTTGCCCGTCGTCATGGGCCGCATCGGCAAGGTGCTGGGACAGATCAAGCGCATGGGCAACGAGTTCCAGCGCGAGATCAACCGCACCACCGGCCTCGACGAAGTGCGCAATCTGCGCGAGTCGATCACTTCGCCGCTGCAGAAGACGGCCGAGGAAATCCGGCGCGAATTCAACACCATGACGCCCACAGGCCAGAAGCCAAGCGGCGCGCTGAAACCCGCCGATCCCAAGATCGAAAGCGTGGTTGACGAAATTCGCGACAAGGCCGGCATGACCCCGCCGGCGCCGCTTAAGACCAACGATCAGATTGCCGCGGAGGCCGGCTTCAAGCCGAGCCGTCCGGTGGCCGAGCCGCAGGCTGAACCCATCAAGCAGGGTGCTGCGATCGAAACGGCGCCAGTTGCTCCGCTCACCAAGCCCGCCAGGGCCCGCAAGACGGCCGCGGTGCCCAAGGATGCGCCCTCGGCTCCGGTCAAGGCCGCAAAGCGCCCGAAGATCGCGCCGGACACCGCGGTCGATATCGACGCCGCGGCCAAGCCCGTCCGCAAGCGGACCAGGGCTGCTGCCGTCATCGCCGATGAACCGCCCGTAGCGGCCAAGTCGCGGGCGAGCCGCAAGAAGCCTGCCGACCCCGCCGGGAACCTCTGAACATGGCTGACGTCAAGCAGATCGAAGACAAGACCACGACCGAGCCCGAGGATGAACTGGCGGGCAGCGAGGCGCCTCTGCTCGAACACCTGATCGAGCTGCGCAAGCGGCTGATCAACATCGCCATCGCCATCGTCGTACTGATGGTAGTGTGTTTCCTGTTCGCCGGGCAGATTTTCGACCTGCTGCTCAACCCCTACCGCTCGATCTACACCGATCCGGGCCAGATGGAGTTGATCTATACGGCGCCGCAGGAGTTTTTCTTCACCCAGCTCAACCTGGCGTTCTTCGGCGCCATCTTCCTCGGTTTCCCGTATCTGGCCACGCAGATCTATCTGTTCGTCGCGCCGGGTCTCTACAAGCATGAGCGCAAGGCACTGGTGCCGTATCTTGTGGCCACGCCGATCTTCTTCCTCCTCGGCGCAGCGATGGTTTATTTCGCCGTGCTGCCGATGGCGATGCACTTCTTCGCCGGCATGCAGACCAGCGAGATCAAGCTCTTGGCCAAGGTGTCGGAGTATCTCAGCCTCGCCATGACGCTGATCCTGGCGTTCGGCATCTGCTTCCAGCTGCCGGTCGTGCTGACGCTTCTGGCGCAGATCGACCTGATCGGTTCGAAAACGCTCAAGCATGGCCGGCGCTACGCCATCGTCGGCATTCTGGTGGCTGCCGCGCTGATCACCCCGCCCGATCCGATCTCCCAGATCGGTCTTGCCATGCCCATGTATGCCCTCTACGAACTCTCCATCCTGTCGGTCCGGATGGTTGAACGGCGCCGGGCCAAGGCGGCGGCCGCAGAGGCATCTGCCGAATCCTGACGGGAGTTTCCGCTCTGTCCCTGACGCCATGCCTGGCGCGGGGCAGGGCCGAGTGTGTTTTCACCAAGGGGCGGGCGAGACCCGTTTAGCGCAATGTTCGATATCAAGTGGATCCGAGACAATCCTGCCGCCTTCGACAAGGCCATGGAAAGCCGCGGTTCCTCCCAGCGCGCTGCTGCGCTGCTCGATATCGACGACCGGCGCCGGACCATCATCGTGCGGCTCAATGAGGCGCAGGAGAAGCGCAACGCCCTGTCCAAACAGATCGGCCAGGCCAAGGCCCAGAAGGACGAAGCCAAGGCGCAGGCGCTGATGAGCGAAGTCGCGACCCTGAAGGATTTCATCCCGGCAGGCGAGGCGGATGAACGCGCCGTGGAAAAGGAGCTGCGCGACGCGCTGGCGGCCATTCCCAACATGGCGCTGGACGACGTGCCCTTTGGCGAAGACGAAAGCGACAACGTCGAATATTTCGGCCCCAACGGGACGCCGGAGACGGCGGCGCCGCGGCGGCCGCCCAGGCCAGCCTTCGGCTTTGCGCCGAAAGAGCACTTCGAGATCGGTGTGGCCGAAAAGGACATGGATTTCGAGATCGCAGCCAAGCTATCGGGTAGCCGGTTCGTCGTCCTCAAGGGACAGCTGGCGCGCCTCGAGCGGGCGCTGGGCCAGTTCATGCTGGACCTGCACACTCAGGAGCACGGCTATCTCGAGGTCCGGCCGCCCGTGCTGGTGCGCGACGACGCGCTGTTCGGCACGGGTCAGTTGCCCAAGTTCGAGGACGACCTGTTCTTCACGCCGCATGGCGAGGGTCGCCTGGCGCTGATCCCGACGGCCGAGGTTCCGCTCACCAACCTTGTGCGCGAAACCATTCTCACCGAGGAGGCGCTGCCGCTGCGTTTCACAGCCCTTACGTCCTGCTTCCGCTCCGAAGCCGGGTCGGCAGGGCGGGACACGCGGGGCATGCTGCGCCAGCACCAGTTCGACAAGGTCGAGCTGGTGTCGATCACCACGCCCGAGGAATCGATCAACGAGCATGAGCGCATGCTCGCCTGCGCCGAGACGGTGCTGCAACGCCTGGGCCTGCACTACCGGGTGATGACGCTGTGCACCGGCGACATGGGCTTTGGCGCGCGCAAGACCTACGACATCGAAGTGTGGCTGCCGGGGCAGGACACCTATCGGGAAATTTCCTCGGTTTCGGTGTGCGGCGATTTCCAGGCCCGGCGCATGGAGGCCCGCTATCGCCCAGCCGGCGAGAAGCAGCCGCCGCGCTATGTCCACACGCTCAATGGATCGGGTACGGCCGTGGGTCGGTGCCTCATCGCGGTGCTGGAAAATTACCAGCAGGAAGATGGCTCGGTTCTCGTTCCCGAAGCGCTGCAGCCCTATATGGGCGGGCTCGGTGTGATTGGCGGTCGCTGAAATGGGCCTGCGCATTCTCCTGACCAATGACGATGGAGTGGATGCGCCTGGTCTGGCTGTGCTGAGCGCAATTGCGCGGCAATTGAGCGATGACGTCTGGATTGTGGCGCCGGATGGCAACCAGTCGGGCGCAGGCCACCGGTTCAGCTTTGGGCGCGAGTTGGAAGTCGAGAAGCGCGACGACCGGCACTTTGCCGTGGTGGGCGGGTCGCCCGCTGATTGCGTCGTCACCGGTATGACGCACCTTCTCGGCGATCGGCCGGCCGATCTGGTTCTCTCCGGCGTCAATGCCGGCCAGAACCTGGGTGATATCGTCAATTGCTCCGGCACGGCGGCCGGTGCCAGGGAAGGCGCCCTGCAGGGGGCCATCGGCATCGCCCTCAGCCAGTCCATGGACTACGACGTCTCGCGCGTGGTCGACTGGGCGAACGCCGAGCAGTTCGGGGCCGCTGTCGTGGAAGCCCTGCTGGCAGCACACGCGGCGGACGACGTGTTCTACAACGTTAATTTTCCCTACTGCGCGCCGGAGAACGTTTCGGGGATCGCCGCCGTGGCGCATCAGCGCTTCTCGCGCTCGCCGATCCGCTATTACGCGAGCGACAATCCCGGCCGCTTCTTCATGGCCATTCCGGAGACGCCTGAGCCCCTTGATCCGAAGGCCGATTTTGAAACCCTCCGGCAAGGCAATGCCATCACGGTAACGCCGTTCGCCCTCCAGCAGACGCACGAGACGGCCCTTTCCCGGCTGTCTGCTCTGGCGCTCAAGGGGAGCGGCGCCTCTTAACCTTACCCAATCGAGAATCCTGCAAGCGTGAATTCGCTCAAATCGCATCGGCCTTAAACTCGTCTTTACCTTACCCGCCTAATCTCACCCTCAGTGTTGAGTACCTGCGTACGAGTAAGCCGATGAGTATTCGCGTGTCCCTCCGGGCTCACAAAAGCGCAGTCGCGATGGCCGGTCTTATCGTGGCTGCCGTCGGACTGTCGGGTTGTTCCAGCCTTGGCGGCAGAGCCTTTGGCGACCCCACTACGACGAGTGCCGTCGGTCGATCGTCTCCCGCAACTCTGAACCAGGCCATGCCTGCCAGTCTAGGCGCTCCGCCAACTGTGCAGGTTGCCGAGCAGCAGTTCCTGCCGCCAGCCAATGTCGGCAGCAGTTGGGGTGGCGCTCCTGCGCAATCCATGACCACTGCCCCCACAGCCTGGAGTCAGCCTGGCCCGGGTGTCACCTCGCCGATTGGCATGGGTGCAGGTGCGCCCGCCGTCCAGTCCCAAGACCTTCCTGTATTGAGTTCGTCGTCTTCCATGGGAGCCACGCAGACCATGCCCGCAATGCCCGCACAGCAAACCCTTCCGTCCGCGCCACCTGTCGCTCCAGCGGCGGTGGCGCTCGGCTCCACGCCAGGCAGCTCAGCTCTTCCGAGCAACAGCGCCGTGCCAGTGCAGGCCGCGCCTGCCAATACCAACGGCTACACGCACACTATCGCCAATGGCGAGTCGCTCTACACCATCGCTCGCAAGTACGATGTGACCACACAGGCGATCGTTCTGGCGAATAACCTGGGCTCGCCGGACAAGATCTTCGTGGGCCAGAAGATCGTCATCCCAGGTCGCTCCGACCTGATCAGAACTCCGCAACCGGCAACGCAGGTCGCCAGTGCAACGCCGCAGGCCATGCCTACCCCGGCCGCCAAGCCCGTCGCCACCGATGCCGGCAACGCTCTCACCGCTTCAGTCGCCCCAACGGCTCCAGCTGCGCCGCCAAAGGCTGAACAGGCCGCTCCGGTGCAGCAGGCCAGCGTTCAGCCTGCGGCCGAGCCGGCCATGTCGGGCAGCGACAAATTCCGCTGGCCTGTCAGCGGTCGCGTGATCACCGACTTCACCGCCTCGCGCGGCACCGGCATCAATATCGACGTTCCGGAAGGGTCCTCGGTCAAGGCTGCCGAAAATGGCACGGTGATCTATGTGGGCTCGGGCGTCGAGGGCTACGGCAACCTCATCCTGATCCGCCACCCCAACGGATACGTGTCGGCTTACGCCCACCTCAAGTCGATGAGCGTGGCCAAGGGTGCCGTGGTCAGCCGCGGCGACAGCATCGGTGCCGTGGGCCAGACCGGCTCAGTCACCAAGCCGCAGCTTCACTTCGAACTCCGCAAGGGCGCGACCCCGGTCGATCCGGTGCCGATGCTCGCCAGCTAGAACGTCTCGCCTCCAGAGCGAAGATGGGCCGGCGTGGTGCACCGGCCCTTTTTCTTTGCCCGGCGTCGGCTAGACCGCCTTGCCTTCCTCGCCCGCCAGTGTGCGAACGAGCTGGATGGCCACACGACCGGAGCGGGCCCCACGCGTCGCTGCCCATTCGATGGCGCGGGCCCGTAGGCGGTCGGGGTCGATGGACAGCCCGTAGTAGTCCGCATAGCCGGCCACCATGGCGAGATAGGTATCCTGGTCGGAATGGTGGAAACCCAGCCAGAGCCCGAAGCGGTCGGAGAGGGAGACCTTCTCCTCCACCGCCTCGCCCGGATTGATGGCCGTCGAGCGTTCGTTTTCGATCATGTCGCGCGGCATCAGGTGGCGCCTGTTGGATGTCGCGTAGAACAGCACATTGTCGGGCCGTCCTTCGATGCCGCCATCGAGGATGGTCTTGAGGGACTTGTAGCTCGTCTCGCCGCTATCGAAACTGAGGTCGTCGCAGAAGACGATGAACCGCGCCTGTTCCCGGGAGATGATCCGCATGAGGGCAGGGAGGGTCTCGATGTCCTCGCGCGCGATCTCGATCAGGATCAGCCGCCCGAAGCCCGGCCTGCCGATAATGTTGGCATGGACGGCCTTGACCAGCGAACTCTTGCCCATGCCGCGTGCGCCCCAAAGCAGGGCATTGTTGGCGCCGTGCCCGCGAGCGAACTGCTCGGTGTTGGCCAGGAGGATATCGCGCACCGAATCGATCCCGCGCAGCATCTTGAGCGGCACGCGGCTCACCGTCGGCACGGGCAGCAGGGTCTGGGTTTCGCCCTGCCAGTGAAAGGCATCGGCTGCGTCCAGGGGTGCCCTTTCGCCAGCGTCCTGAGCGGCGCTCATTGCGGCAGCAATTCGCTCCAGAGAGTCGGCAATCCGGGCCAGATAGTCTTTGCTCTTCACCTGCGGTGTCCTTTGTCGTCGGCGCGGCATTCTGTACCCCGATTGGCTTTGCAATCACGAGGGGCCAACTGTATAGTCCGCGCGATTTTGGCCGGGGTGCAAGTGCAACGATCCCCGTTAGCGTCCAGTGTGCCCGAGTGGCGGCTTCCGGCGGCGCGACCTGTTTCCAAGCGACAAGAAGAATCGACAAGGAGTTCACCTGATGTTTGTAACGCCCGCATACGCGCAGTCTTCCGCTGCAGCGCCCGCTCCCGGCGGCTTCGCCGAGATCGCCATGCAGCTGCTGCCGATTGCGCTGCTGGTGCTCATCTTCTGGTTCCTGATCTTCCGTCCGCAGCAGAAGCGCCTCAAGGCGCAGCAGGCCATGCTCTCGTCCATCCGTCGCGGTGACACGATCGTGACGACCGGCGGCATCGTGGGCAAGGTCACCAAGGCCGTCGATGGCGAGGATCTCGAAGTCGAGATTTCGCAGGGCGTGAAGGTGAAGATCGTTCGCGGCATGGTGGCCGACGTGCGCTCCAAGTCCGAACCGGTGAACGACAACAAGCCGGCCTAACCATCTCTGCGCCGGCGCTCGAAAGAGCGCTGGCGCTTTGTTTTTCTGGAATTCGTCCATGCAGCATTCGCCGATCCGCGCAATCATCATCCTACTCGTTGCGGTGCTGGGCATCGTGATCGCGATGCCCAACTTCCTGCCCAAGGATGTCCAGGCGTCCCTGCCGGGTTGGCTGCCCAAGCCGGGCCTCGTACTGGGCCTCGACCTGCAGGGCGGATCGCACCTGCTGCTCGAGGTGGATCGCAGCGGCATCGTCGAACAGCGGCTGAGCGACCTGCGACGCGACGCGCGCAATGTGCTGGCAAACCAGAATGGCATCGGCAACCTGATCACGACCGATCCGGCCACCAACTCCATCTATATCGAACTGACGGACCCGAGCCAGAAGCCGCAGGCGGAAACCGCGCTGCGCGGCCTCCAGAACACCCTGAGCAACGTGATGTTCGGCGGTACGGGCGTCGAGGAATTGGCCTTTGGTGAAACGGCCGACGGCAAGCTGTCCGTCACGCTGACGCCGGAGGGCATCACGCAGCGCATGAGCTCGCTGGTCGCCCAGTCGCTGGAGGTGATCCGCAGCCGCATTGACGAACTGGGCACGACCGAGCCGTCGATTCAGCGCCAGGGCGATACCCGTGTACTGGTCCAGGTGCCGGGCTTCGGCGACTCTCAGCGGCTCAAGAATATCATTTCCCAGACGGCCCGGCTGACCTTCCACATGGTCTATCCTGGCATGTCTGCCGAGCAGGCCGAGGCGCAGGGCTTGCCGGCGGGCACCATGGTGCTGCCGACCCAGGATGGCACCAAGGAACTGGTTTACGAAGACGTCGCCCTCGGCGGCGAGTCGCTGGTGGACGCGCAGCCGTCCTACGATCAGCAGCGCGGCATACCAGTGGTGAGCTTCAAGTTCGACACTCGCGGTGCCATCACCTTCGGCGAAATCACCTCGCAGAACGTTGGCAAGCGTTTCGCCATCGTGCTGGACGACACCGTGATCACCGCGCCCGTGATCCAGCAGCCGATCACCGGCGGTACCGGCCAGATCAGCGGCAACTTCACCACCGCGTCCGCCAACGACCTGGCGGTGCTGTTGCGCGCCGGCGCCCTGCCGGCTAGCCTCGACGTGGTGGAGGAGCGCACCGTCGACGCCAGCCTCGGCGCCGATTCCATCCGCGCCGGCCTCACCGCCGGTGTCGTCGCCGCCGTGCTGGTGGTCGGCTTCATGGTCATCGCCTATGGCGTCTGGGGCGTCTTCGCCAACGTCTCGCTGGTGCTGAACGTCATCCTGATCTTTGCCGCCCTGTCGTTGATGGGGGCGACGCTGACCTTGCCGGGCATCGCCGGTATCGTGCTCACCATCGGCATGGCCGTGGACGCCAACGTGCTCATCTACGAGCGCATGCGAGAAGAGCAGCGATCCGGAAAGTCGCCGCTGCAAGCCATTACCGCCGGCTTCGAGCGGGCGTGGGGCACCATTGTCGACTCGCACCTGACGCAGCTGGTGGCCGCCGTCGTGCTCTATTTCATGGGCTCAGGCCCGGTGCAGGGCTTTGCCGTGACCCTCGGCCTCGGCATCCTGACCTCGCTCTTTACCTCCTATACGGTGACCTCCTACCAGGTCGGCCTGTGGTATCGCCGCGTGCGTCCCAAGACCCTCAAGATCCAGCACTTCCGCTTCATCCCCGACGGGACGAAGATCCCCTTCATGAAGATCTCGCGCTACGTCATCGCGCTCTCGATCATCATGTCGGTGATTTCCGTGGGCGCCGCGTACTTCAAGGGTTTCAACCTCGGCATCGATTTTGTCGGCGGAACGGCCATCGAGGTGCAGCACACTGAGGGCCCGGCCGATGTGGGCCGTGTGCGCGAGTTGCTCGACGGGCTCGAACTCGGCGAAGTACAGGTCCAGGGTTTTGGCACGCCCGAGGACGTTTTGGTGCGCGTGCAGGCGCAGGAGGGCGGACAGGACGCCGACCAGGCAGCCGTCACTAAGATCCGCGATGCGCTCGCGGGAGACCAGTATGAAATCCGCCGCACCGAGGCGGTGAGCGGCACGGTTTCGGGTGAGCTGGCGTGGAAGGGGACGATCGCCGTCATCATCGCGCTCGCCTGTATCTTGGTCTACATCTGGTTCCGGTTCGAATGGCAATTCGCGCTGGCCGCTGTGACCACGACCTCGCACGACATCATCATGACCATCGGGCTCTTCTCGCTGACAGGGCTCGAGTTCAACCTCAGTTCGATCGCGGCGGTTCTGACCCTTGTCGGCCTCTCGCTCAACGAAACCGTGGTGGTGTCGGACCGAATACGCGAGAATCTGCGCAAACACCGGAAGATGCCTTTGCCCGAGTTGATCGACCTCTCCATCAACCAGACCATCGTGCGCACCTCGCTCACGCAGTTCACCGTGCTGCTGGCTCTGGTGCCGCTGGTTCTGTTCGGTGGCGAGGTGTTGCGCAGCTTCACGATCGCCATGACCTTCGGGTCGCTGGTGGGCATGTACTCGTCCGTGATCGTGAACGGCCCGATCCTCATCAACTTCGGCCTCAAGCAGAAGTCTGATGATCCGACGACGCCGGCCAACAAGGAAAAGTCCACGGATGGCGCAACCGTCTGAGCGCGAGCGGGGCGCAGCGGGAATCTACCCCCGGCGCGTCGGCATAGACGCCTACGGCAATGGCGGGTTTCGCTTCGGCGACACCTCGCACCGCGGTTCGCTGTTGTGCGTTCCGGGCGGCATGCTGGCCTGGCCGGTGGAGTCGGCGGCCGATCTCACGATGGAAAGCCTGAAGCCGGTTTTCGACGCCGCCGACGAGATCGACGTGCTGCTGATCGGCCTGGGCAACGACATCGTCGCCATGGACCCTGCCATCCGGCAAGCCCTGCGTGACCGCCAGGTGATCGTCGAGGCCGTGCAGACGGGTGGCGCCGTCCGCACCTACAATGTTCTGCTGGCGGAAGAACGGGCCGTGGCAGCAGCCCTGATCGCGGTCGAGAATGCCCGCTGAGAGCTTTGACCACGCGGCGCGCACCCTGCGCGAGCTTGATCGGGACCGGTACCTGTCAACGCTGGTGCTTCCGGTCGACAAGCGGCCCGGCATAACCGCGCTTTATGCGTTCAACGCCGAGGTCGCGGCCATCCGCGAGCGCGTGTCCAATCCGGCGCCGGGCGAAATCCGCCTGCAGTGGTGGAATGATGCGTTGGAGGGCAAGGACCACGGATCTGTCCGCCAGAACCCTGTCGCCGATGCGCTTCTGCAGACGCTCGATATCTATGGGCTGCCCATAGGCACGCTACAGCGCCTGCTGGGCGCGCGGCGGTTCGACCTTTACGACGACCCGATGCCCGACCTCGAGAGTTTTGAAGGCTATGCGGGCGAGACAGCGTCCACCTTGCTGCAGCTTTCGGCGATGATCCTCAACGAAGGGGCGCCGGTCGAGCCGGGCGATGCGGCGGGACACCTCGGCGTGGCGCAGGCCATGGCGGGCCATTTGCGCGCGCTCGGTGCGGTTTCGGCGCAGGGCCGGATCATGCTGCCGCTCTCCGTGCTCTCGGCCAATGGCGTCGCCGAGGCGGAGCTGTTTTCCGGACAGGACAGCGAAGGCGTGCATGCGGCGCTCAGCCAGGTGGCTGAACTCGCTGAAGATCATCTGGCGCAGGCGCGTACGTCCGTGGCGGCGTTACCTGTGCATCTGCGTCCGGCTTTCGCGCTGCTGCCGGTCATCGCGGCCCAGTTGCGGCTGTGGCGCGAGAAGTCTTCCGGACCCTACGGCATGCCGCCGGACCTGCCCGATTGGCGCAAGATCGGGCGCATGGCGTGGTGGGCGCTTTCAGGGCGCTGATGGCGCCTTGGCGATGGCTACGAAGTCACCCACCAGCCGACCGGCAATTACCGCATTGGACAGCAGCCGCGCGTGCACGGTGATGCGTGCCCGGCCGCGCCGGCTAAGGGTGGCGAGAAAGCCGGGCCAGTGTTCTTCATCGATCGCCGCCGCGGCGCTGGCCGGCCCTGAGACGGGGGCGAGATAGTCCATCTCCGTGCGCTGGATGACGAGGTCGACCTCGGCTCCTTCCGCCTGCAACCGCAGGAACAGCGCGCTCCAGCCCGCCAGCAGGCACAGGGTAGCGGCACTGCCGCCAAAGAACGTGCCGTGGACATTGATGTTCGGGAGGAGCGGCGCCTCGAGAACGACGCCGTCCACGCCCGCCTCCGTCACGGCCACATCCATGGCCGCGGCAAGCGGAATATTGTGGCGCAGGTAGTGGGTGAGCGCCGCCGGCGTCATGCCCAGCCCTGGAGATCGGCCAGGGCACGGCTCGTGATCGCCCGGCGTTTTGCCATGGTCTTTTCAGGGCCGCGCCAGCGCTTCACGCCCTCCGGCTTGGTGATGGTGACTTCGGGAAAAAGCCCGAAATTGACGTTCATCGGCTGGAAGCTGCGGGCGCCGCTATAGCTCTCGGCCTCGATATGGCCGCCGGTGATATGATCGACCAGCGCCCCGAGCGCCGTGGTGCGGGGCGGCATGGACATGGGTCTCTTGAGGGCATCGGCCGCCGTCAGCCGTCCCGTGATCAGTCCCACGGCGGCACTCTCGACATAGCCTTCGACGCCCGTCACCTGCCCGGCAAAGCGGATGCGCGGGTCGGCCTTGAGGGTCAGATCGGGCGCAAGAACCCTTGGGGAATTGATGAAGGTATTGCGGTGCAGGCCGCCGAGCCGCGCAAACTGCGCATGCTCCAGCCCCGGGATCATTCGGAAGATTTCCGTCTGCACGCCGTAGCGCATCTTGGTCTGGAAGCCGACCATGTTCCAGAGCGTTCCCAGGGCGTTGTCCTGCCGCAGTTGCACGATGGCGTAGGGCTTCACCGTGGGATTGCGCGGATTGGTGAGCCCAACCGGCTTCATTGGGCCATGTCGCAGGGTCTCTGGGCCGCGTTCCGCCATCACCTCGATCGGCAGGCAGCCGTCGAAATAGGGCACCTTCTCCCAATCCTTGAATTCGTGCAGGGGCGCCGATTTCAGCGCCTCGACGAATGCGTAGTATTGGTCGCGGTCCATCGGCAGGTTCAGGTAGTCCGCGCCCGTACCGCCAGGTCCCGCCTTATCGTAGCGCGATTGCTTCCAGGCAATCTCGTGATCGATGCTGTCATAGTGCACGATGGGTGCGATGGCGTCGAAGAAGGCCAGCGAATCCTCGCCCGTCCGTTCCAGAATCGCATCGGCCAGGGCAGGGGATGTCAGCGGGCCGGTGGCGATGATGACGTGCTGCCAATCCTCGGGGGGCCACCCCGCGATTTCCTCACGGACAACAGTGATGTTGGGGTGGCCGGAGATCGCCGCAGTCACGGCCGCTGCGAACCCCTCGCGGTCCACGGCCAAGGCGCCACCCGCCGGGAGCTTGTGCGCATCTGCCGCCCGCATGATCAGTGAGCCGCATCGCCGCATTTCTTCGTGCAGCAGGCCCACCGCATTCTGCTCGTGATCGTCGGAGCGGAAGCTGTTGGAGCAGACCAGCTCGGCGAAGTCGGTGGTGCTGTGCGCGTCGGTGGTCTTGGTGCCGCGCATCTCGTGGAGCACGACCTCAAGGCCCGTCTCGGCAGCCTGCCAGGCCGCTTCCGAACCGGCGAGACCGCCGCCGATGATGTGTATGGTGTTCTTGGACATGGCGAGCGAGATAGCAAGCCCGCCATGTCTGGGCAATCAATGTTTAGGCCGCGCGCCGATCGTGACGGCCTTCGCTGATCTCCTCGGCGATCTTGTCGCAGAAGGCGTCGAGGTCGCCGGGATTGCGGCTGGTCACCAGCCCCTGGTCGACGACGACCGGGCTGTCTTCCCACTTGCCGCCGGCGTTGATGACGTCGGTCTTGATCGAGTTGTAGCTCGTGACCTTGCGATCCTTGACGATGCCGGCCTCGATGAGCAGCCACGGCGCGTGGCAGACCGCGGCAACGACCTTCTTCTGCGTCCAGAATGCCTTGATGAGGTCGAGCGCCTTCTGCTCCACGCGCAGGAGGTCGGGATTGATCTGGCCGCCAGGCAGGACGATCGCATCGTAGTCATCGGCCGAAACGGCATCGAGCGTCTTGTCGACCTTGACGCTACGACCCCAGTCCTTCTTGTCCCAACCCTTGATCTCGCCAGCTTCCAGGGAAACGACGTCGACCTTCGCACCGGCTTCGCGGAGCTTGTTCAGCGGCACCTCGAGCTCGGACTGTTCGAACCCATTGGTCGCGAGAATGGCAATGGATTTGTTCGCAAGATTCTGCATTTTGCGCTCCTTTTGGTGAGTTCGGCCAACGGAGCGCGTAGACCTTCGTTCCGGTGGGGGCGATCACAACCGGTAAAGCGGAGCACAGATAGCAAAACACCCGCTTCTCAGAGAGAGGCGGGTGTTCGGTTTGAAGTAAAAGGGGGGTTGGTCTTAGAGCGAGCTGGCATGATCACGAGCAACGCGGCTGATGTCGGTGCGCGAAATGCCCAGATCGTTGAGCTGACGGTTGTCGAGAGCGGCAAGCTCACGAACGGTCTGCTGGTAAGCGGCCCACTTCTTGAAGGTTTTACGGATGTCCATCGGAAATCTCCTTTCGTTTACGATGACAGATATAGGGAGGGCCATCGCGAGTGAGCAGATAGAGATTGGTCAATTGAACCATGCGTCGGGTGCATGACAACGTGACCGACTGCTTTGCGCGTTGTTAGTCTTTCTACAAAGCGAAAGCCGCCGATCTGCCGATCGGCGGCCAAGTCACTTGGGGAGGACGTGGGAACGCTCAGCGGTCGAACAGCGACCGGGTCATCTTGGAGAAGTCGGGGCCCGAAATGCCCAGCATGTCGGCGTCACGCGTGGTAGGAACGTCCATCTCCCGAAGCGTCTGCTTAATGTCGACGAGGCGCCTGATGCGCCAGACGGCTCTAACAAACATCGGACTTGCTCCCTGAGGTATCGCATCAGGATGGAAACTTGGGCTGATCCGGTGGAGAAGGAAAGCGGCCGGCGCTCACATCCCTCATGCGGTCAACGCATGGCGCGCTGAATGAACTGTGGCAATTGATATTGGCATCGTTTAGCGACGCGAGCGGACCCCGTCGCAGCGCGCGCGACAGGATCGTCTCCGGTCGATGGGCTGGAGTGCCGTGGTCACGACACGGTAGCTACTCCGCAGCCCGCGTCGCGAAGTGCGGCCGGCGCTCCATCACTTCCTTGAGGAAGGTCCCGGTGTGAGACCGCGAGTTGGCCGCCACCTCTTCCGGGGTGCCAATGGCGACGATCTCGCCCCCGCCATCGCCACCTTCAGGGCCCAAATCCACGACCCAGTCAGCAGTCTTGATGACCTCGAGGTTGTGCTCGATCACCACCACCGTATTGCCGCCGTCGACCAGCTCGTGCAGCACCTCGAGCAACTTGGCCACATCGTGGAAGTGCAGGCCGGTGGTGGGCTCATCGAGCATATAGAGCGTGCGGCCGGTGGCGCGCTTGCTGAGTTCCTTGGACAGCTTGACGCGCTGCGCTTCGCCGCCCGACAGCGTGGTGGCCGGCTGGCCGATCTTGACGTAGCCCAGGCCCACGCGCTGCAGGGTGGCAAACTTGTCGCGGATGACGGGGACGGCGGAGAAGAATTCGACGCCCTCATCGATTGTCATGTCCAGGATGTCCGAAATCGACTTGCCCTTGAACTGCACCTCCAGCGTCTCGCGATTGTAGCGCTTGCCCTTGCAGACGTCGCAGGTGACGTAGACGTCGGGCAGGAAGTGCATCTCGATCTTGAGGACGCCATCGCCTTCGCACTTCTCGCAGCGTCCGCCCTTGACGTTGAAGCTGAAACGGCCCGGCCCGTACCCACGGGCCTTGGCTTCCGGCAGCCCGGCGAACCACTCGCGCAGCGGCGTGAAGGCGCCCGTGTAAGTGGCCGGGTTTGAACGCGGCGTGCGTCCGATCGGTGACTGGTCGATGTCGATGACCTTGTCGAGGAACTCCAGACCTGTGAGGGCCTCGTGCGGCGCGGGTACCACACGGGCGCCGTTCAGCCGGCGCGCGATCGCCTGGTACATGGTGTCGATCATCAGCGTTGACTTGCCGCCGCCAGACACGCCGGTGATGGCCACGAAGGTGCCCAGGGGAATGTCGACCGAGACGTTCTTGAGGTTATTGCCGGTCGCGCCCTTGATCGTGAGTGTCTTGCCCGTCTTGCCCTCACGCCGGGTGGCAGGCATGGGAATGCCCATGCGACCAGAGAGGTACTTGCCCGTCAGCGAGTCCGGGTGGGCCAGGATATCGTCCGGCGTCCCTTCGGCTACAATATTGCCGCCGTTCACGCCGGCACCGGGGCCGATGTCGAGAACATAATCGGCCGTCAGAATCGCGTCCTCGTCGTGTTCGACAACGATGACGGTGTTGCCCAGGTCCCGCAACCGCTGCAGGGTTTCGAGCAGGCGGGCATTGTCGCGCTGGTGCAGGCCGATGGAGGGCTCGTCCAGCACGTAGAGCACACCGGTGAGGCCCGAGCCGATCTGGCTGGCGAGGCGGATGCGCTGCGATTCACCGCCCGACAGCGTGCCGGAATTGCGCGACATGGTGAGGTATTCCAGCCCCACGTCGTTGAGGAAGGCCAGCCGCTCGCGGATTTCCTTGAGGATGCGCTCGCCGATCTGCGACTGCGTCGGGGTCAGCTTGGCCGACAGATCGATGAACCACTGCGAGGCGTTGCGGATCGACATATCGGTGACTTGACCGATGTGCAGGCCATCGATCTTGACGGCCAGCGCCTCCGGCTTCAGGCGATAGCCACCGCAGGCAATGCAGGGCTTGGCCGACATGTACTTCTCGATCTCTTCGCGCATGCCAGCGCTTTCGGTTTCCCGGTAGCGGCGCTCGAGATTGCCGATGACGCCTTCGAAGACCTTGCTGGTCTTGTACTGGCGCAGGCCGTCATCATAGACGAAATCGATCTTGGTCTTGTCGGTGCCGTAGAGCACGGCGTGCTGCACATCGAAGGGCAACTCGTTCCAGGCCGTGCCCGTGGAAGCGCCGAAGTGCTTCACCACTGCCGAAAGGGTCTGCTGGTAGTAGGGGGCGCTGGTCTTGGACCAGGGCAGAATGGCGCCATCGCGCAGAGACATCGTCGCGTCTGGCACGATCTGGTCCGGGTCGATCTTCTGCTCGGTGCCAAGGCCATCGCAGACCGGGCAGGCGCCAAACGGGTTGTTGAACGAAAACAGGCGCGGCTCGATCTCGGCAATGGTGAAGCCGGACACAGGGCAGGCGAATTTTTCCGAGAAGGTGATCTGGCGCGGCGTTCCGTCCTCGGTTGTCTCGTCGGCAAGTTCGATGAGCGCGATGCCCTCGGCGAGCTTGAGCGCGGTTTCGAAACTCTCGGCCAGGCGGCCGGAAATATCGGGAGCCACGACGACGCGGTCCACCACCACTTCGATATCGTGCTTGTATTTCTTGTCGAGGGCAGGGGCGTCCTCGATTTCGTGATATTCGCCGTCGATCTTGACGCGCTGGAAGCCCTTGCGCATCAGGTCGGCCAGTTCCTTCTTGAATTCGCCCTTGCGGCCGCGCGCGATCGGCGCAAGCAGGTAGAGCCGGGTGCCTTCGGGCAATTCCAGGGTGCGGTCGACCATCTGGCTGACCGTCTGGCTCTCGATCGGTAGCCCCGTGGCCGGCGAATAGGGAATGCCGACGCGGGCATAGAGCAGGCGCAGATAGTCATAGATTTCCGTCACCGTGCCGACGGTCGAGCGCGGGTTGCGGGACGTGGTCTTTTGCTCGATGGAAATGGCCGGTGACAGTCCCTCGATGTGCTCGACATCGGGCTTCTGCATCATCTCGAGGAACTGGCGGGCGTAGGCCGACAGGGACTCCACGTAGCGCCGTTGGCCCTCGGCATAGATGGTGTCGAATGCCAGCGACGACTTGCCCGAGCCCGAAAGCCCCGTCATCACGATCAGGCTGTCGCGCGGCAGGCGCACATCGATGCCCTTGAGATTGTGCTCGCGGGCGCCCCGCACGACGATCTCACGGGAATGGCTGTGCGGCTGGGTCATCTTGCGGTCCATGCTGGCGTCCGGCGCAAATGCACCGTCGGTCGAAGTCTCTTTCGGAGGAAGGTCAACAGATAGGACTGAGACCATCCCAGTGCAAGCAGTCCGGGCGCAGACCGGCCCTGCATCGCGCATCCTCTCCAGTAACGGCGGGAGCGGATGCCGGTTCACGTGAACATATGCGGAACGTGCAAGAGTCGGTCAAGCCGCGAGGCGTTCGCCCGGCTGCTTTCGGCGAGCACTCCTGACAATCCGTGTCAGCAGCGGCCGATTGACTCTTGTGGAGCACGGGAACATAAAGAGAACAGGTAGCCGGGTCAGTCCCCAACGAACGGTAGATAACCGACGATTTCGGAAGCAGCCGGGACGCAATGCCGATAAGGTGGCCCCGAAGGTGGTGCGGCGAACGTCCGGGTTCGAGGCGCCGTGCCACCGAGCAAGAAAGCGTCCCGCGACCGGGCAGACCGGGACTGAATTTGGAAGGATGAGACGATGGCCGGAAGCGTGAACAAGGTCATTCTGGTTGGCAATCTGGGCAACGATCCCGAAGTGCGCAACCTGCCCAGTGGCGGCAAGGTGGTGAACCTGTCGGTGGCCACCTCCGAGCGCTGGAAAGACCGCAACACCGGCGAGCAGCGCGAAAAGACCGAGTGGCACCGCGTGGTGATCTTCTCAGAGGGCCTGGCGCGCGTCGCCGAGCAGTACCTGCGCAAGGGCTCCAAGGTTTATATCGAAGGCCAGTTGCAGACCCGCAAGTGGCAGGACCAGTCCGGCCAGGACAAGTACTCCACCGAAGTGGTGCTGCAGGGCTTCAACTCGAACCTGACGCTGCTCGACGGGCGCGGCGACAATGCCGATGCTGGTGGCGGCTATGGCAGCGGTGGCGGCGAAGGCGGGTTCCGCGGCGTGCGGGACAACAGTGGTGGCGGCGGGCGCCGGCCGTCCGCCAACGCCCCGGCCTTCGAGCCGGGCGGCATGGACGACGACATCCCGTTCTGAGATGGAAAGCCCCGGCATGCCGGGGTTTTTTTTCTGGCCTTAGCGGGCCGGCCGGAGCATCCGCATCAGTGTCCCGTCCTTGCGGATGAACTGGTTGTAGAGGGCTCCCAGGATGTGGAGCGAGACCAGAACGATCAGGATTGGCTTGGAAAGAGCATGGATGTCGCCGATCTCGGCAATGCCGTAGTAGGCGATAAGACCGCTTATCGGAACGGCAATGAGGACGATGTAGAGCAACCAATGCACTGTGGCGGCGGCGGTGTTGAGCAGCGCGTTGTCGCGACCCGCGTGCTCCGGTGTTCCCATGGAAAAGCGCATTAAAAGGCGCACAAACATGACCAATAAGATACCAATACCAAGCCAATAATGGACCGCTGCAAGCGCGGACGTTGTAGCTGATACGACCTCATGCTCTTCGGCCGCTTCCACCATCTCGGACATGCGTTCGGCGACCAGCAACTGCACGGCGACCATCGCCACGATGAGCCAATGAACGCCAATCTGCAGTCCTGAATATCCGTCTTTACGAGATGCCATGGTTATCCTCCTGTGGGCCTAGGCGAGCGACTGTCATCTAGCAGGACAATCCTGACAGCAGGCTGAAGCCCATCAGGCCGCCTCGTAGCGGCGCCAGGTGGACCGGCCACCGGATTTGGCGGCGTAAAGCGCGGTGTCCGCATTGCGATAAAGCGCGTCGGCCGACTGCCCCCGGTGGCGCGCGAGACCCACCGATGCCCCCACTACCCGCACCTGATCGCCGAGTTGGAAAGGAGGCCGCAGCGCCTCGACGATCTCCTGCGCCAGCGCTTCGGGGTCGGTGGTCGTGCCTGAGGTCAGGACTGCGAACTCGTCGCCGCCGATGCGCGCCACCAGAGCATCCGGGGGACAAGCCTTGCGCAACCGCCGGGCCGTTTCCACAAGGCAGGCATCCCCCTGCGCGTGGCCAAGCGTATCGTTGATCTGCTTGAAGTTATCCAGGTCGACCAGCAGCAGGGCGCGCATCGAGGGGGCGCCGCCGCAGCGCTCCACCGCATCAAGCCTTTGCTGGAACAGGCCGCGATTGGCCAGTCCGGTCATGGCATCGGTCTCGGCCAGCCGCCTTGTGTGCTCCGCGAGGTTCTTCTCGGCCGTGATGTCCTGCTTCATGCCGAAGATGCCGACGGCAGTGTTGCCGCGGCTCTCCACTGCTGCGGTAATGCGCATCCAGCGGTGGTTGCCCTTTGCGGTGATGATCTGCGCATCCAGCGCGAAATCACTCCTCGTCGCGATGGCCTGCTCCCTCAGGACCTGCATCTGCAAGCGAGATTCCGGCAGGTAGAGATCGAGCGCCAACGAGCGGCTGACAGGGATGCCGCGCGGCAATTCGAACAGATCGTATACACCCTCGGACCACGTCAGGCGCTCGTCCGGCAGGCGGCAGGCCCAAATGCCGATGCGCGCCGTTCGCGAGGCCCGCTCGAAAAGGCGGGTCCGGTAGCGATCGGCTGCCAGTATCCGATCCAGCGCCACCTGCGCCGTCAATTGCTCGAGCCGGGCCAAGATGGTGGCAGCTTCGGCAGCGGCGCGCGGGCGGTCGTCCCAGAGCGAGAGCCAATAGGCGTCTCCGGCCCAAAGGGCCGCAATGGGCGCAGCGGAAAAGAACGGGATGCCGTCCAGGTCCGTTCGGACGATGCCGTGGCCAACAGGCTTTCCGAGCCCTACGGTCGGTGGGACAGATGAGCCAAAGCTCTCAATCCAGCCCCCTCGCTCGGAAACCAGACCGGCGCCGATGACTCCAAAGTGCGCCGCAAGGCGCGCCAGCGCCGCCTTATCCATGAACACCGGATGAGCGCTCTGCACAGTACTAGTCACGAATAACCCCGACCCTTCGGGGGTTAATATAGGTGGACGTGCTTAAGAGATTGTTCTTGCAGTGAAAGGTTATCGACTAAACGGCACTTCGGCGTACAGGCTGTCTCCGGACTCGACGTAAACGACTTCGAAAGCCACGGCGATCGCTTCGGGCTCGAGATGGATCTGCGCCGTGATGTTGAGATCCTTGCCCTCTTCATCCTGGTCTCGCTCGCGCAGATTGAACACCAGGGCGCTGCCGCGCTTCTGGCCAACGGCAATGCCGCTGAAGGTGGCGTTAGAGGTCATCGCCGCCTCGTAGCGGCGCGAAGCCTCGATGTAGGCCATCGTGCCGGCCACGGATAGCGTGGTCCCGGCAAGGACGCAGCGGCCGGAGTAGTTGACCTTGTCGCCGTTTCCCGGGGTCACCGACAAGCGGCACACGACGCTTTCGGTTGTCGCGCCCACCAGCGTGCCTCGTCCCCGCCACTCGCCCAAATAGGACCGGATCAGCTCGATATCGGCCGGGGCGGCGACGGCCGGGATAGTGGCGCCGGCGATGGGCAGGACAGCGAGCGCCGCAGCGCGCAACAGAGCACCGGGTTTGGTCATGGCACGGGGCCTCCAGTTCGGCTCTTCGGGCCCCCGAAAAAGCGCGGCTTCAATGGCGTCCGTATGCCGGAATCGCGTGGTCAAATCTATCGTCGGCAGCGACTCGTTCGCAAGCGCCGGATGGCCCCTCACGAGAGTGTCAGAGAGGGGACGCTGCGGTGGTGTGTGTGTCGGCCGTGGGATCGTCGGGCGTGGGTTCTTCGTCGGCCATCCGCACCCCGATCCGGCCCAGCGGATGAAAGAACCGCCCCCCCGCCGCGAGCATGGCCGGCAGGATGAACAAATCCCCGATCAGGGCAAATCCCAAGGTGGAAACGAATAGCGCGCCGAACAGCGCGACCTGCGGCAGATCGGAGAAAAGGACGATGGCAACCCCGGAGCAGAGGATCAGCGTGGTTGCGACGATGGCTCCGCCGATGCGATTGAGCGTGTGCCGAACCGCTTCCATGTGTTCGAGACCTTCGTCGCGGCGGGAATGGAGATAGTGCGACAGGAAGTGCACCGTGTCGTCTACCGCGATGCCGAAGGCGATGGTGAGCGCGATCACCGTGGTCAGCTGCAAGCCGGCGCCGGTGAAATAGAGCCACGCTTCGGTACCGAGGACGGGAAACAGATTGGGCACGGCAGAGGCGAGCGCCACCCTGAACGACTGGAATGCGAAGCCGATCAGCGCCAGGTTGACGAGGACCGACGCCGTCAGATCCAGTTGAAGGCCGCGCACGATGTTATCGGTGGCAAAGGTGGTGAGGATCCGGAAGCCGCCGATCTCCGCATCGGCGATGCCTGCCGCATTGAACTCGGCCTGCAGGTCGATCACCAACTGCTTGAGCACGTCCGAATCGATGATCGTCGGCATGAAGCCCGTCACCAGCGCCTGTCGCCCGTCATCGGTGATGAACCGGCGCTTCATGAACGGCCCGACCGACTCAAACACCTCCTGCCGGGAAAAGCCGGCATCCGTATAGTTGGTCATGCTCGCGGCGGAGATCACCTTGTTGACCCCCAGGTGCTCCTCAAGGATGCGGTGGACGGTCTGGATCTTGTCGAAATCCTCGGGCGCCACGTTGGGGTCGCCGTGCGTGAGGGGAACCTTGACATAGAGCGGGGCGACGCCGCCAACACCCTGGTCGATGTCCGCGGCCGTGCTCAGGGCCGTTGAGTCCTTGGCGATGAAGTCCTCGAACGAGAAATGCGGCTGGATCAGCGCATAGGGGACAAACAGGACAATCGTGACAACGATAGCCAGGATCGACAACGGGCGCCCGTAGCGGCTGGCGAGGAACCAGCTCAGCGGCAGCGGCGCGGTAAGCACAAGGCTGGTCCGTTGGGGGGCCTTGAAACCGAAGCGGATGACGAGCTTGAGCAGCAGGGGGGTGAACGTCATCAGGCACACGAACAGCAGGAACGACCCCGCCGCACCCGCCACGGAAAACTCCCGGATGCCCTGGCCGGGGGTCAGGGAGAGCGAGGCAAAACTCACCAGGGTGGTGAGCATGGTGAGTGCCGTGGCTGGCCCGACAAGCTTGACCGTCGCATCCACGGCCTTGTTTGGCTCCATGCCATCGCGCCAGAAGGCCAGCCAGTTGAAGACGAAGAACATCGACTCGGCGAACGAGATCACCAGAACCAGCGTCGTCACGATGATGGTGAGGAACGAGAAGCTGCCGAAGACAAGCGTCACGAGGCCCATGACCCAGACGACCGAGAGGAACGGTGTCGCTGCCACGATGAGCGCGCCGGGAAGCGACCGGAGAACGATCAGCGCGATGAGGGCGCCGAGGCAGAACCCCCAGGTCGTGAACTTGATCTGGTCGCTGACGGCAGCGTTGAGCATTTCCGAGGTCCAGACCGGCGGCCCGGTCAGCTCGATGGCGAGGTCCTGGTTCTGGTAGGGGGCCAGCGTCTCGCGCACACTGGCAAGCATGGCCTTCGACCCATCCTGCCTGACCATCTCCTGGTTCGGAAACAGGATGATCACAATGCCGGTGAGGTCCGGAGTGATGAGATTGCGCATGAGCGGGTCGTTCTGCTGCAAATCCATCAGCGTCATGGCCACCTCGTCGGTGGTCGTGAGATCCTCCGGCACCGCCGGCACCGAGCCGCCCTCCGGCGTCGGCCTGCGCAGTGTGAAGGGCGACATGGTGCCGACGGCGTAGTCGCTGAGCTCAAGGTCGAAGGCGAGTGAACGCACCTGCTCGATGACGTCCGGGTCTGCCAGGCGCGGCGCGCTCACCAGCACATAGACGTCGTTCTCGAACGTGCCGAAGGTATCCGCCAGATGCTCATAGGCATCGTAATGTTCGCCGGAATGGGCGTAGACCCGCAGAAGGTCGCCGTCGACGCCGAGCCGCGGCATCTGGGCGGCGAAAAGAGCCGTAATAACCAGCACACCCAGGGCGATCAGCCGGGGATAGCGCAGCGTGCCGAGGCCGATACATTCGAGGCCAAACCCGATGGAGCGCTTGAAGGTGATGCGGTCCAAGACGCCCTTCAACAAAGACCTGAGCGACACCGCGATCCGACTCCCCTGACAGGCGACAGCTCAGCGATTTCTATGAGGTGTCGGCCGAGGCGTCCAGCACCGGCCGACAGGTTCCCATCAGCGCGCGGCGAAAGCGGCGCGGTGATCGGCGAGGACATCGGCGAAAGCCTTCGGCTTCTGCCCCGAATAGTGTTCAACGACATCGGTCACGACGCCATGGTGGCCCGTTACGGCGTCTCGCTGGAAAGCCAGGAGCGCTGCAGCCATGCCTTCGGGGACGCCGCCAGCCACCATGCCCGCCTTGAGCGCGGATGGCTCCACCGCAATGACCGAAACCGGGCGTCCGGAGAGCGCGGACAGCACCTTTGCCCGTTCAGCATTGGTTACGGGAGCAGGGCCCGTCACATCTTCGACAGTGCTGGTTTCCGCGCTGAGCAGGGCTCCGGCCGCGGCGCGGGCGGCGTCAGTGCGCGCTACATAGCTCGTGCCGCGGTCTCCAATCAGGCCAAAGAGCTGACCGGAGGCAATGGCCTGCGGTCCATCCATGAGCGTGTTTTCGGCATACATGTGATTGCGCAGGATGGTGAAGCCGAGGCCGGATGCAAAGATGGCTGCTTCGGTCCAGAAATGTTCCGGGTTGAGGCCAGCATCGGGGTTTGGACGAGCAGCGGGTGCCGAAGTGTAGACGATATGCTTGACGCCAGCTGTCTTGGCTGCCTCCACGGCGGCAGTCTGTTGGGCGATGCGTTTGCCGATGCCATCGGTGGAGACGAGCAGCAGCCTTTCAACCCCGGCGAAGGCTGCAGGGAGCGACGCCGGATCGTCGAAATCCACCTGCCGCACGTCCAGGCCTTTCGCAGCCAGGTCAGCCAGTTTGGCCGGATTACGCGTGCCGGCGATGATTTGCGTTGCGCCGCGGGCGAGAAGGGCTTCGACGGCCGCTCGGCCAAACTGGCCGGAGGCGCCGGTGACGAGAAGGGGGGCGTTGGCAAAAGTGCTCATGGGGAACTCCGGGCTGAGCTTCGATCCTCTTGCTCGCACTGCATGTGGAGAGTAAGTATCGAAAAGTGAGCACCTATCTAGTCACCCTTTTCGAGCCTGAAAAGGAGGCACTTGGTGGGGCGCAGATTACCTGGAGGTAAGCACATGACCGGCTTTGCTGCTGATCCGGCAGTTTATATTGAGCGATGGGCAGCGGCCGCGTCGGACGGCCTGCAGGGCAATTGCCCGGTCCGCAACGTGCTCGACAAGGTCGGGGACAAGTGGAGCATGCTGCTGGTGATGACACTGGCCACAGGCCCCCGGCGGTTCAACCAGCTGCACCGCGAAGTGCCCGACATTTCGCAGAAGATGCTGACGCAGACCCTGCGGGATTTGCAGCGCGACGGCCTCGTGGCGCGGCGGGTGTTCGACACCAAGCCCCCCTCGGTGGAATATCGGCTCACCGAACTCGGAGCCTCGCTGATCGTGCCGTTCGGCTATCTCATCCAGTGGGCGAACGACAACTTCCCGACGATCGAGACCGCGCGCACCTCATTCGACGCCACTTCATAAGTGGTGCCAGCACGACGGGTCGAGGCGTCTACAGCCAGCCTTTGCGCTTGAAATAGAGGTAGGGCAGGAGGGCCGACACCACCATCAGGCCGATCGCGAACGGGTACCCGAAGGACCAGTCGAGCTCAGGCATGAGGTGGAAGTTCATGCCGTAGATGGAGGCCACGAGGGTCGGCGGCAGAAAGACCACTGCGGCGACCGAAAAGATCTTGATGATCTGGTTTTGCTCGAGATTGATGACGCCGAGCGTGGCGTCGAGCAGGAAACCGAGCCTGGCCGAAAGCGCCCTTGCGTGTTCGGCCAGCTGTCCCGCATCGCGCTGGATCAGGCGGGCCTGCTCACGACTGCCTCCCTCCTGGCCCGCGGCGCTGTAATAGGCGATGAGGCGGGTGATGCTGACCAGCGAATCCTGCAGCATGGTCAGAAGCTCGGCCTTGTGGCCGATGGCTTCCACCAGCGTTTCGAGCGTGCGCGTCTTCTTGTTGGCCTTCTCCTTGCCCCGCTTGAAGATTTCGCGGGAAATGCCATCCGTCTCGTTGCCCACCCGCTCGAGGGCGTCGGCGGTGCGGTCGATCAGCGCTTCGAGCAGGCCAAGCATGACCTCCTCACCGCTCCCAAGCGGCACGCCGCGACCCTTGCGCGCGCGCAACAGGTAGGCGTGGAACGGCTTGGGATTGGCATAGCGGACGGTGACCAGCGTGTGGTTCTTGAGGATGAACGTGACCGGGGTCTTGGCCGGATTATCCGTATCGAGCCCCGCCAAGGCCGTCATGGTCATGAAGAGCGCGTCGTCTTCGGCGTAGAGGCGGGAGGAGAGCTCGATTTCCTCCGCCTCGGCCCGGGTCGGAATCTCGATTTCAAGGGCATCCTCGACCGACGTCACCTCGTCGGGCGTCGCCCCATTGAGGTCCGCCCAAAGCACCTCCGAGGGCGTGGCGAGGGAACAGTCGGCAAGGCAGTGCTGGGAACGCCGGTAGGCCTGGAGCATAGGCAAGTCTTTCCAATCGGTACGACCGGAAAGTCCGCCCGAGGGGCGAGATCAGCCGGCCGGTCTTGGGTCGAAGCAACTTCGACTGTCGGGGTTCATGATCTTTCTCGCATGGGAAATTGGCGCGGGCGCCGAGATGCTCTCTGCGCCTCGCCTCGCGCGAAGTCAACTCGAACAACTACAGCGGCAGACAGGGCTGACGGTATTTGCGGGGCTGCAGTCCGATGCTGCCGAAGAGGCGCTCGCCGGTCCGCTGATCGCCTGCGCGACGCGCAAGCTTGATCTCCACAGGGGGAGCGGGGTGAAATTGGTAATTGCGCTCGGAATCGCCTATATAATGGACAAGAAAACCAACGTAGAATCACCCCGTGACAGATACGCCTGACGTGAGCGGCGACAGCCCGCGCTCCGACATCGCCCCGATCTACATCACCGACGAGATGCGCAAGAGCTATCTCGATTACGCCATGAGCGTGATCGTCAGCCGTGCGCTCCCGGACGTACGGGACGGCCTCAAGCCGGTGCACCGCCGCATCCTGTTCTCGATGAGCGAGAATGGCTACGAGTACAACAAGCCGTTCCGCAAGTCGGCCCGCGTGGTCGGCGACGTGATCGGTAAGTATCACCCGCACGGCGACAGCGCGGTCTACATGGCGCTGGTGCGCATGGCGCAGACCTTCTCGATGGGCGAGATGCTGGTGGAAGGGCAGGGGAATTTTGGCTCTGTCGACGGCGATATGCCTGCGGCCATGCGATACACCGAAGTGCGCATGCAGCGGATTACCAACTCCCTGCTCGATGATCTCGACAAGGACACGGTCGATTTCCGCGAGAACTATGACGGCTCCGAGAAGGAGCCGACGGTGTTGCCGGCACGCTTCCCCAACATGCTGGTCAATGGCGGCGGCGGCATCGCGGTGGGCATGGCCACCAACGTGCCGACGCACAATCTGAGCGAAACCATCGGCGCCTGCCTGCTGTTGCTCGACAATCCCGATGCGACCACCGAAGAGCTGATGGAGGTCCTGCCGGGCCCCGATTTCCCGACCGGCGGCATCATCCTCGGCCGTGCCGGCATTCGCCAGGCCTATGAGACAGGCAGGGGGTCTGTCGTGGTGCGCGGGCGCTCCTCCATCGAGGAGGTGCGCAAGGAGCGCGAGGCTATCGTCATCACCGAGATCCCCTATCAGGTGAACAAGGCCTCGATGGTGGAAAAGATTGCCGAACTGGTGCGCGACAAGCGGATCGAAGGCATCGCCGACCTGCGCGACGAATCCAGCCGCGAGGGCATGCGGGTCGTCGTTGAGGTCAAGCGCGACGCACTGCCCGATGTGGTGCTCAACCAGCTCTACCGCTTCACGCCGCTGCAAAGCTCGTTCGGCTGCAATTTCGTCGCGCTCAACGGCGGCAAGCCGGAGCTGATGAACCTCAAGCAGATCCTGTCCGCATTCCTCGCCTTCCGCGAGGAGGTGGTGACGCGGCGCGCCCGGTTCCTGCTCAACAAGGCGCGTGACCGCGCCCATATCCTGGTGGGTCTCGCCGTGGCCGTGGCCAACATCGACGAGGTCATCGCGCTGATCCGCACCGCGCCCGATCCGGCAACGGCGCGCGAACAGCTCATGACGCGCCGCTGGCCGGCCGCCGACGTGGCGCCGCTCATCAGGCTCATCGACGATCCGCGCCACCGCATTAACGACGACGGCACGTTCAACCTGTCCGAGGAACAGGCGCGCGCCATTCTCGAGCTGCGCCTGGCGCGCCTGACGGCTCTCGGTCGCGACGAGATCGGCGACGAACTCAACGGTTTGGGCAGCGAGATCGAGGACTATCTCGACATTCTGCGCTCGCGCGAACGGGTCCGCACGATCATCCGCGAAGAACTCGAAGCCATTCGCGAGCAATTCGGCCGTCCGCGTCAGACCGAAATCTCCGACTCGGTCGGCGATTTTGACGACGAGGACCTGATTGCCCGCGAGGACATGGTCGTGACCGTGAGCCACGCCGGCTACATCAAGCGCGTGCCGCTTTCGACCTACCGGGCGCAGAATCGCGGCGGCAAGGGCCGCTCGGGGATGACGACGCGCGAAGAGGATTTCGTCGCGCGGCTCTTCGTGGCCAACACGCATACGCCGGTGCTGTTCTTCACCAGCCGCGGCATCGCCTACAAGCTCAAGGTGTGGCGACTGCCGCTCGCGGCGGCCAACGCTCGTGGCAAGGCGCTGATCAACATCCTGCCGCTCGAGCAGGGTGAGCGCATCACCTCCATCATGCCGCTGCCGGAGGACGAAACCTCCTGGGGCAATCTCGACATCATGTTCGCGACGACACGCGGCACGGTGCGGCGCAATTCGCTGGCCGATTTCGTCGAGGTGCGCCAGAACGGCAAGATCGCCATGAAGCTCGATGAGGGCGACGCCATCGTCGGGGTGGATACCTGCACGGTCAACAATGACGTGCTGCTGACGACGGCGCTGGGGCAGGCGATCCGTTTCCGCGCCGATGACGTTCGCCTGTTCAAGGGCCGCGACTCTATGGGCGTGCGCGGTATCCAGCTTGCCAAGGACGACACGGTCATCTCGATGGCGGTGATCAACCATTCCGACGCCACGGCTGAAGAGCGTGCCGCCTATCTCAAGATGAGCCGGGCCATGCGCGGCGAAGCCGACGATGGCGCCACCGATGAGGCCGAAGTGGTGGATGGCGATCTGCCCCTCCCACAGGAGCGTTACGCCGAAATGGGGGCGCTGGAGCAGTTTATCCTCACCATTTCCGAGAACGGTTATGGCAAGCGGACCTCGAGCCACGAATACCGGATCACCGGTCGCGGCGGCAAAGGCATCGTCGCCATGGCGGTCAACAAGCGCAACGGCAATCTCGTCGCGTCCTTCCCGGTGGAGGACGAGGACCAGATCATGCTCATCAGCAATGGCGGCCAGACCATCCGCCTGCCGGTCGGTGGCGACAAGCCCATCCGGATCGTGGGCCGCAGCTCGCAGGGCGTGATCGTCTTCGACACGGCCGAAGGCGAGAAGGTGGTGTCGGTCGAGCGGATCAGCGAGCCGGAGGCCGAGGAGATCGAGGCCGAGGTGAGCGGGGAACAGGTGACGCCCCCCGCCAGCGAAGGCGACGCGCCTCCTGCCGGTGACGGTGGCCAGGATGGCGCGAGTGACGAGGACGGTGGCGGTGACGCCCAGGAATAGAGAAAGGGGCGCCTAGCGCCCCTTTTTCAACCTAAGCCTCGCAGGCGCAGCGATCAGGCCTGACCGCCGCCTTCTTCCTCTTCGAAGGTAACCGCCACGTCGCCATTGGCGGAGAGGCGGACCTTGTTGCCTTCCACATCGGCCACAAGCCCCAGCGAAATGTAATGGTGGTGCCCCACGTGATGGCCCTCGCCGCTGTCCTTCTTGGTCAGCTTGATGCGATCGCCTTCGACGTGATCGACAGTACCGACATGGACCCCATCGGCGCCGATGACCTCGGCGTGTTCCTTGATCTGGTCTTTGATAGCCATGTTCAATCTCCTGTTGAGTTCGGGCACAACGCACCAGACCCCAATTTGGTGCATCTGCGAACTCAGGCCTGAGCTTGCCAATGGGCGCGGCCGCGTGACAGAAACGCGATAAGAGAGTGGGAGGGGTGATGAGCGGGTTGGTGGGCTTTTATCCGGGATCGTTCGATCCTTTGACCAATGGGCACCTGGACGTCATCGAGCGTGCCTGCAAGCTGGTGGACCTGCTGGTGGTCGCGGTGGGCATCAGCGCGACCAAGAAGAACCCGCTCTTCAGCCACGAGGACCGCATCGCCATTCTGGAGCAGGTACTGCCCGCGATCGGCCGACGGACGCAGACCGAATTCCGCATTGTCGACTTTTCCGGCCTCATGGTGAACGCGGCGCGCGAGAACGGGGCGCGGTTGATCATTCGGGGGCTACGCGACACCACCGATTACAATTACGAGATGCAGATGGTGGGGATGAACGCGCAGATGGCGCCCGACCTGCAGACGGTCTTCCTGCCCTCGAGCCCGCCCGTGCGGCATATCTCGGCCACATTGGTGCGCCAGATCGCTGAGATGGGCGGAGACATCTCCGCTTTCGTTCCTCCAATCGTCCTCAAGGCTCTGGGTTCAAAATGATGTTCATCTCCCGCCGCACCTTCTCTGCCCTCGCACTGGGCGCAACGCTGATCGCGGCAGCGCCGGCTTTCGCGCAGGAGGGAACGCCGCATCTCGAGCTGACGCTGGAGGACGGCACGGTGGACATCGAACTGCTGCCCTCCATTGCGCCCAAGCATGTGGAGCGGGTGATCGAGCTGACCGAGGCGGGCGCCTATGACGGCGTCGTCTTCCACCGCGTCATCGACGGCTTCATGGCCCAGACCGGCGACGTCAAGTTCGGCAAGGAAGGGGCCGCGGATTTCAACCTGCAGATGGCGGGTACGGGCGGGTCGGACATGCCGGACGTCGAGGCCGAGTTCAATTCCGAGAGCTTCGTGCGCGGCGCCGTCGGCGCGGCCCGGTCGCAGGACCCGAACTCGTTCAATTCGCAGTTCTTCATCGTGACGGCGGATTCCACCTTCCTTGACGGGCAGTACACCGTGTTCGGCAAGGTAGTCTCGGGCATGGACTATGTTGACGCTCTGGAGAAGGGTCCCAAGGAGCAAAACGGCGCTGTGGCCAACCCGGACAAGATCGTCAAGGCCACCATTGAATACAAGTAATCGGGCATAGGCGGCACGTGGCGGCGCAGGGGCTGGTCCTTGCGCCGCCTAGCCGTTCCGCCTACACCCGCCGCACAAATCTTAGAGAAAGAGGACGTCCATGGCTTACGCCGATCCGGAAAACACGCTCGTCATCGAAACCACCAAGGGCAAGGTCGTGATCGAGATGCGACCCGACGTGGCGCCCAACCACGTCGAGCACATCAAGAAGCTCGCCCGGGAAGGCGCCTATGACGGCGTGGTGTTCCACCGCGTGATCGACGGCTTCATGGCCCAGACCGGCGACGTGAAGTTCGGCAACTCCGAATCGTCGAACTTCAACCCGTCGCGGACCGGTACTGGCGGCTCGGACTATCCGAACCTCAAGCAGGAATTCAACGCCGAGCCGCACGTGCGCGGGACGGCTTCCATGGCCCGCTCGCAGAGCCCGGACAGCGCCAACTCGCAGTTCTTCATCTGCTTTGCCGATGCGCCGTTCCTCAACCGTCAGTACACCGTCTGGGGCAAGGTCATCGAAGGCATGGAAAATGTCGACCAGATCAAGCGCGGCGAGCCGGTGATCAATCCGGACAAGATGGTGTCGGTCAAGGTTGCGGCCGACATTGCGGAATAGGCTTGTGCTGGCGGTCCTGGCCGCCAGCATATCCACCCCGGGTTTGGCGACGCAGGGACTGTCCTGTGCCTCGGCCGAGGGCACGGCCCGGATCGGTATGACCATCGGAACGGCCGGTGGTCTTGCCATCGTCGGGGCGACGCTCCGTGCGGGGGAGAACGCTTGGGTTACCGACCCTGCCTACGGCGAGGGCGCGATCTTCACCATTGGCCAGCATTATGCTGACGAGACAGAGCTCAAGGCCGACTTCTTCGACGAAGACATCAACGAGAAGCTCGCCGAGTTGCGGTTGGTCAGGGCGCAGGAGGGCGACGACGTGGCTCAGGCCGGTACTCTGCGGGTCATTGGCGTCGGAGCCTGGACCGTCTCCTGCGAGGAGCAGTAGGGACTGGCCGATAGGCTGCATGTTCACGCCGATGCAAACCCATGCTAACGAGCGCTCATGCGTGTCTCCGAATTCGACTTCCACCTTCCCGAAAAACTCATTGCCCTGCACCCGGCCGAGCCGCGCGACAGCGCGCGGCTTCTCGTCGTGCGCCCCGGCAGGCCGTTCGAGGATCGGCACATTCCCGACCTCCTGAGCCTGCTCAAGCCGGGCGACGTGCTGGTCGTCAACGATACCCGCGTGCTGCCGGCAGAACTCAAGGGCACGCGCATCCGCGGCGAGAACCGGTCGACGGTGTCGTTCAACCTCCACAAGCGGGTGGACCTCAACACCTGGCGCGCCTTTGCACGGCCAGCCAAGCGCCTGCATGTGCTGGACGAATTGGAACTGGGCAATGGCGACGCCGAACCGCTGCGCGCACGGGTCGCCGGCAAGGGCGAGACTGGCGAGGTGACGCTCGAGTTCGAACTGGGCGGGGCGCAGCTCGACGAGGCGATCAAGTCGCACGGCGCCATGCCGCTGCCGCCCTATATCGGCGCCAAGCGCGGGGTGGAGGAGCGCGACAAGGTCGATTACCAGACCGTCTATGCTGCCGAAGACGGCGCGGTGGCCGCTCCGACGGCCGGGCTGCACTTCACCGAAAGGCTGCTGCAGCAGATTTCCGACATGGGGGTCGCCATCGAGCGCGTGACGCTGCATGTGGGGGCGGGGACCTTCCTGCCGATGAAGGCCGAGGATACCGAAGACCACGTGATGCACTCAGAGTGGGGCGAAATCGACCAGGCGACGGTGGAACGGATCAAGGCTCGGCAAGCGGCTGGGGGGCGTGTCGTTGCTGTTGGGACCACCAGCATGCGGCTGCTCGAGACGGCGTCGCGTGCCACCGGGGAGTTGAGGCCCTTCATCGGTGATACGGATATTTTCATTACGCCGGGCTTCCGCTTCCGCACCGTGGACCTGCTGATGACCAACTTCCACCTGCCCAAATCGACGCTCTTCATGCTCGTCAGCGCCTTTTGTGGGCTCGACGTGATGAAGCGGGCCTATGCGCACGCGATCGAGACCGGTTACCGGTTCTATTCCTACGGCGATTCCTCGCTGCTCTATCGGGTGGCGCAGGACGAGACGGACGGGTGAGCGCGGCCAGCGCACCGATCACGCGCTACACGCGCCGCATCGCCGCCAAGCTGGAGCAGGCGGCGCAGACCGAGCAGTCGCACCTGACCCTGTCGGGACTGGTTCAGATGATGGGGCCGACGGCGCACCGGCTGCTGCTGCTCGTGGTGTCGCTGTTCAACATGGTGCCTGGACCGCCCGGCTATGGCGGCACCATTGCCTTCACGACCATGCTGATCGCCGTTGCCATGCTGATGGGGCGACCAATTCGATTGCCGCCGATCATCGGCAAGCGCAAACTGCCGCTCGACGTGCTGGTCAAGGCCAGCCGGCAGGTCGTCAAGGTGGCGGCGATCCTGGCGCGGTTCTCCAAGCCACGCATGCGCTGGCTGACCAGCGCCCTGGCCAGTATTCCCTACGGCGTGCTGGTGATCGCCGTGAGTTGCGTCATGGCGTTGCCCATCCCGTTCATCAACGCCATCCCCAATGTCGGGCTCTGCGTCATCGCCTTTTCGATGCTGAACCGCGACGGGGTGGGGGTGATCGTGGGCCTGGTGCTGACGGCACTGGGACTGGCGGTGGATGCCGCTATCATCCTCGGCGCCCTGCACCTGGGCATGGCGGCCATGAACGCGATGGGCTGACGCCCACTTCCGTCAACCGTCGCAACGGGCTAGAAGCTGCCGCCATGAAGCAAGTCACCTTTTCCGTTCTGGCCACCGATGGCATGGGCCGCCGTGGCCGTATCGACACGCCGCGCGGCGAGATCAACACCCCCGCCTTCATGCCGGTGGGCACGGCGGGCACCGTCAAGGCCATGTACCCCGAGCAGGTGCGCGAGACCGGCGCGGAAATCCTCCTGGGCAACACGTATCACCTGATGCTCCGCCCGGGCGCAGAGCGGGTCGCCTCGCTCGGCGGGCTGCATGATTTCATGGACTGGCAGCGCCCGATCCTGACCGACAGTGGCGGCTTCCAGGTGATGTCGCTGGCCAAGCTGAGGAAGCTCACCGAGAAGGGCGTGACCTTCAAGTCGCACATCGACGGCTCCGCCTATGAGCTGACGCCGGAGCGCTCCATCGAAATCCAGACGCTGCTCGACAGCGACATCATCATGCAGCTCGACGAGTGCCTCGCTTTGCCGGCCGAGCGCAAGGAGATGGAGCGGGCCATGGAGCTGTCCCTGCGCTGGGCCGATCGCTCCAAGACGGCGTTCAACAACCAGCAGAACCGGGCCCTGTTCGGGATCGTGCAGGGTGGCGATGATCCCGAACTGCGGGCGCGCTCGGCGGCCGGGCTGAAATCGATCGGCTTCGACGGCTATTCCATCGGCGGCCTGGCGGTCGGAGAACCGCAGGAGGTGATGTTCCGTGTCCTCTCCGAGATTACCCCGGAACTGCCGCAAGACCGGCCGCGCTATCTGATGGGCGTGGGCAAGCCGGACGACATCCTGGGCGGCATCGAGCGCGGGGTGGACATGTTCGACTGCGTCCACCCGACGCGGGCCGGGCGCCATGGCCACGCCTATACGCGGTTTGGCGTCATCAACCTGAAGAACGCCCGGCACAAGGACGACCCTCGTCCGCTCGACGAGGCTTCGCCCAATCCCAACTGCCGGCGCTGGAGCCGGGCCTATCTTCATCATCTGGTGAGGACGGAAGAGATTTTGGGCGCCATGGTCCTTTCCCAGATCAACCTGCACTATTATCAAGAGCTGACAGCGGGGACGCGGCAGGCGATCGAGGCCGGCCGGCTGACCGATTTTGCCGCCGAAACCCGCGCGGCCTGGGCCGCCGGCGACCTGCCGACGCTCTAACCATTTACCAGGAGTTCCGTTTCATGGCTAAATCCGGGCGCAAGGCTGGCTTCGAGACGCTGGGCAAGCTCAGAAAGAAGATGGAAGACCGGCCGCTGCGGCTGCTGTTCGCCGAGGATCCGAACCGTTTCCAGCGCTTTTCGGCAACCGGGGCGGGCATCCTGCTCGATTATTCCAAGAACCGGATCGACGAAGACGTGATGGCGGCGCTGCTCGACCTGGCACGGGCCTCGGGCGTCGAGGAACGGCGCACGGCGATGTGCGAGGGTGAGCATATCAACATCACCGAAAATCGCGCCGTGATGCACATGGCGCTGCGCTATCAGGGCGACAGGCCCGTGATGGTGGACGGCAAGGATGTGATGCCGGACGTGCGCAAGGTGCTCGCCGACATCAAGGCCTATACCGACGCCGTGCGTTCAGGCGACATCCGCGGCCATGGCGGCGAGCAGATCACGGACGTGGTCAATATCGGCATCGGCGGCTCCGACCTGGGGCCGGCCATGGTGACGCTAGCGTTGGCGCCCTATACGCGGCCCGACCTGCGCGCGCATTATGTGTCCAACGTCGATGGGGCGCATATCCACGACACGCTCAAGGGACTCGATCCGAAAAAGACCCTGTTCATCGTTGCCTCCAAGACGTTTACGACCGACGAGACGATGACCAACGCGCACTCGGCCCGCGAATGGATCGCCGATACGCTGGGCGAGGAGGCCGTGCCCAACCACTTCGCCGCCGTCTCGACCAATCTCGAGGCCTGCGCCAAGTTCGGCATCCGGCAGGATCGCATTTTCGGGTTCTGGGACTGGGTCGGCGGGCGCTACTCTGTCTGGTCGGCCATCGGGCTGCCGGTGGCGATGGCCGTCGGCTACGACAACTTCGCCAAGTTCCTGGCTGGCGCCGACGCCATGGATCGGCACTTCCTCGAGACGCCGCTGGAAAAGAACCTGCCGGTGCTGATGGGCGTCATCGGCGTCTGGTATCGCAACGCCTGGGGCTTTTCGACCCATGCGGTGCTGCCCTATGACCAGCGCCTGAGCCGCTTTCCGGCCTATCTGCAGCAGCAGGACATGGAATCGAACGGCAAATCGGTGACGCTCAACGGCAAGGCCGTCGGGTGGTCCACCGGCCCCATCGTCTGGGGCGAACCCGGCACCAACGGCCAGCACGCGTTCTACCAGTTGATCCACCAGGGGACCGACGTCATTCCCTGCGACTTCCTGATCGCCGCCCAGCCGCACGAACACCTGCCGCCGCATCACGACAAGCTGGTGGCCAATGTTCTGGCTCAGTCCGAAGCGCTGATGCTGGGCAAGACCGAAGAAGAGGTGGTCGAGGAACTCAAGGCGCAGGGCCTGTCGAAGGCCGAGATCAAGGAGCTGACGCCGCACAAGGTGTTCCCGGGCAACCGTCCGTCCAACACGCTATTCTATCCGCAGCTGACACCCGAAGTGCTCGGCTCTCTGGTGGCGCTCTACGAGCACAAGGTGTTCGTGCAGGGCACCATCTGGAACATCAACTCGTTCGATCAGTGGGGTGTGGAACTGGGCAAGCAACTGGCCAAGGCGCTACTGCCCAAGGTGCAGGGCAAGGCGAGTGGAGAAGGGCACGACAGCTCGACGCAGGGACTGCTCAAATACTACCGCGCCAACAAGGCCGAGACGCATGACGATCACCACTGACGAGCAGCTCGAGCGGCTCAAGGCCATCGGGCGCGTCTGCGCCATCGCCCGCGAGGCCATGGCCGCGGCCATGCGGCCGGGCATGACGACGCTCGAGCTTGATGAGATCGGCGGAAAGATTCTGGCCGAGCATGGCGCCCGCTCCGCCCCGATTCTCACCTACGATTTTCCGGGGGTGACCTGTATCTCGGTCAACGAGGAGATCGCGCACGGAATTCCTGGGGATCGCGTGCTGCACGAGGGTGATCTCGTCAACATCGACGTCTCGGCGGAATTGGATGGTGTTTTTGCCGATTGCGGCGCGTCCTATGTGCTGGGCAAGGGCGACCCGCGGCTTGAAACGCTGTGTCGTGACGGCAAGAAGGCGATGTGGGCAGGCATCCGGGCCGTGAAAGCGGGGGCGCCGCTGGCCGATATCGGGACCGCCATCGGCAAGGTGGCCAAGAAGGGCGGCTATACCCTGATCCGCAACCTCGCCAGCCACGGCGTGGGTGACAGCCTGCACGATGAGCCGGGCGAAATTCCCACCTGGCCCGACCGCTCGGAACGCCGGCGCATCGGTAATGGGCTGGTCTTCACCATCGAGCCGTTCCTGTCGATGGGCGGCCAGATGGCCGAGCAGAAGTCGGATGACGACGAGTGGACGCTGACCGCCGAGCCGCTGGCGCCTTGCGTGCAGTATGAGCACACCGTCGTCGCCACGCCGCGCGGCGCGCTGGTGGTGACGCTGGCCGCCTAGTCTAGAGCCAGACCAGCAGCACCGGCCCGAGGACGATGAGGCCAAGGCCGATCACGAACCGGAGGTTGCCGAAGCGGCGCAGCGCCGGGACGCTCAGCATGCTCGACAGCACGAGGTAGGCAACGAGCGCGATGATCGCCGGCGCCAGTGGGCTGAGCGCAATCGGTACCTTTTCCGTCAATTGGAGGTAGATCATGTGGCCGCCGGCAAAGCCGAGCAGGGCAGTGATCACCACGGCGACGGCCTTGGCGGCGATCAGCAAGGCCATGTCCAAGGTCGTGCTGGTGAGGAGCAGCGCGATCCCCGATGCCGTGACATGCGTGGCGGCCAGGGTGGTGAAGAGCCCGCTATTGGCCAGCAGCGGCACCATTTCCGGCGGAGCGGAGAGCGGCAAGGAGCCGATCATGGGGAGGTTTCCACCATACTCGGCCAGCAACAGGATGCCGTAAAGCATTGCCAGGGTGCTGATCGCGAAGATGATCAGCACGGCAACGAGCACCTTAAGCAGGTCCATGGTGTCCTGGGACAAGGGGCTTCTCCTGGTGGCATCGCTGGCGCGACTATTACGGCGCGAAGCCGATTCTCAAAGCTGCCGATTGCGCAACGAGGTTCTGGTCATGGGCAAATCGCGGCGGCGGCCAAAGCGGATGCGGACAGGACGCCGGAACTCTTCCGAGAGCTCACCGGCATCGGCACGGTTGTCCAATTCGGCATAGGGATCAGGATCGTCGCTGGGCGGCTGCATGATGATTTCAACGCCGGGCGACGGCCATGAAGGGAGTGGTACGCCGGGCGGGGGTCGAACCCGCGACCATTCGATTAAAAGTCGAATGCTCTACCACTGAGCTACCGGCGCACATTGTGAACGCCATTTGGCGTCGCGGCGGAAAATAGCGGGACTTCCCCGCGTGTCAACCGCCTTCGCCGCTCTCCACGCCGGCGCTCGGGAGCTCGGTGCCCTGGTAGGGCATGGGCTGGCAGGCGATGGACACTTTTGCGAGCCGGTCGCACAGCGCCTGCGCCTCCTCTGCATCGCCAATGGGCCCGGCGATGAGATGCGTGCCCGAGCCGTCGGACGCATCGCCCAGCCGCGGCGCCATGCCGATGAGGAGAGGGCCGAACTTGGCTGTCAGCTCGTCCCAATAATCGGCAGCGTCCTCCGTGCCCACTGCCTCGCCCAGAGCGACGCCGAAGCCGGATGCGGGATCACCAATGCCATCCACGGGAGCGGGCAGGGGCTGGCTGGGGGTGGTGCCGGGCATGGGCGTGCGCCTGACGACGACGCTGCCGCCTTCCGCATCGAAGCGGTCGCCGCTTTCGGTCGTACCGATCGAGGCGGTGAGACTGCTCCGATCGATGGCGGCATCGTCTGGCAGCGCCTCGACCAGCTTGGGGACGGTCACCTCGAGGGCGCCGACCCGGCGCCGCGTTTCGGTTGCCGCCTGTTCGCCGATGGAAAAGCGAGACAGCAACTGGTCGTTGTCGTTGCGCAGCTTGCGCGACTCGTCGCGCAGGTCGGCCACCTGCAGGCGCAGCGCCTCAAGGGTTGGTCCTGAAAGTCGCGGCTGGTGCAGCGCCGCAACGATCCGCTGGGGCAGGAGGGCCGAGACATTGGCGCCGAAGACGGCCAGCGCGCCGCAGACAAGCGCGACAATGCCCCAGAGGGTGACATCCGATTGCCGGAATTGTTCCGATGCTTTAGCCAAGCCGACGTCCCCCGCGGCCCGCGAATCGGCGTCCCGCTGGACACCAGAGTGCGGCCTTTGTTATCGCTTCGCCAACTCTTGGCTGCAATATTGTTGTGAAAAGCTGCGCTTCGGCTGGCGGGTGGAGATCATATGACGGAGCTGCTTTCGATCATCCTGGCAGCAGGCGAGGGGACCCGCATGAAGTCGGCGATGCCCAAGGTGCTGCACCCGGTTGGCGGGCTGCCGATCGTCGCCCATGTTGCGCGCGCTGCGCGGCAAGCCGGCTCCTCCAGGATCGCTCTCGTAACGGGCCCCAGGCATCAGGCGATCAGGGATCGGCTCTCCGCCATCGATCCGCAGATCGTGCATTTCGAGCAGTCGGAGGCGCGTGGAACGGGGCATGCCGCTTCGATGGCGCGGGACCTTTTCGCCTCGGCCAATGGATATGTGGCCGTCGTTTACGGCGATCATCCCCTGCTGCGCGGCAGCAATTTCCGGGCAGTGCTCGATCGGCTCGATGCCGGACTGGATGTTGCGGTGCTGGGGTTCGAGCCGGCGGACCCGACCGGGTATGGCCGCTTCATTACCGATGGCGAACGGCTGCTGGCCATCCGCGAGCACAAGGATGCGACGGAAGAGGAGCGCGAGATCGGCCTCTGCAACGCCTGCATCCTCGCTTTCCGCGCCGAGGTGTTTCGCGATCTCATCGACAAGATCGACACCAACAACGCCCAGGGCGAGTATTATTTGACGGACCTGGTCGGCCTCGCCAACGCCGCCGGCAAGAAGGTGGGTTATGGCGTCGCTCCGGAGGTTGACGTGATGGGTGTCAACGACCGCAGCCAGCTGGCACGGGCGGAAGCGCTGTTCCAGGAGGTGCGGCGCGAGGACGCGATGAAGGCCGGCGTCACCCTGCGCGACCCCAAGAGCGTCTGGTTTTCGTGGGACACCGAGATCGGCCGCGACGTGACGATCTACCCCAACGTGGTGTTCGGGCCCGGCGTGAAAATCGGGGACAATGTCGAAATCCGCGCCTTCTGCGACCTGGAAGAGGTGTCCATAGGCGAAGGGGCCAGCATCGGGCCGTTTGCCCGTGTCCGCGGGGGCGCGGACCTTGGGCCGGGCGTCCATCTGGGCAACTTCGTCGAAGTGAAGAACTCCAGGATCGGCAGCGGCACCAAGGCGGGGCATCTGAGCTATCTGGGTGATGCCGAAATCGGCAGCAACACCAATATCGGCGCCGGCACTATCACCTGCAATTATGACGGCGTGAACAAGGACAAGACGGTGATCGGCGACCGGGTGTTCATCGGCTCCAATGCGTCGCTGGTGGCGCCCGTCACCGTCGGCGATGGCGCCTATACCGCCTCGGGAAGCGTCATCACCGACGATGTGCCGGCCGACGCTTTGGCGTTTGGCCGCGCCCGTCAGGAAACCAAGCCGGGCTACGCGCCGAAATTGCGCGAGAAGGCCCTCGCCAAGAAAGCCTCCAAGGGGAAATAGCATGTGCGGCATCGTTGGAATTGTCGGTGACGCGCCAGTGGCGGGCCGTCTGGTGGATGCGCTGAAGCGCCTAGAGTACCGCGGCTACGACAGCGCGGGCGTGGCGACGCTGGAAAGCGGCGACATTGCGCGGCGACGGGCCGAGGGCAAGCTGAACAATCTGGCGCAGAAGCTCTCGTTCGAGCCGCTGGAGGGCCATATCGGCATCGGCCACACCCGCTGGGCCACGCACGGCGCTCCAACGGAGCAGAACGCCCACCCGCACGCTACCGACAAAGTGGCCGTCGTCCACAACGGCATTATCGAGAATTTCCGTGAGCTGCTGGCCGACCTGGCGCGGGACGGATACGTGCCGGTTTCCCAGACCGATACCGAGTCCGTTGCGCTGTGGGCGACGCGGGAAGTCGACCGGGGCGCGGACCCTGAGCAGGCCGTGGCGCGCACGCTCAAGCGGCTCAAGGGCGCGTTTGCGCTCGCCTTCATGTTCAAGGGCCATGAAGGCCTGCTGATCGCCGCCCGGCACGGCGCGCCTCTAGCGGTCGGTTTCGGAACGACGGAGATGTATCTGGGGTCCGACGCGATGGCGTTGGCGCCGTTCACGGCGCGCCTGACGTATCTGGAGGACGGCGACTGGGCCGTCGTCACGCCGCGCGGTGTCACGATCCGCGACGGTCGGGACGTGCTGGTCGAGCGTGAGCAGATGCTGTCGCAGGCGTCGGCGCTGCTGGTTGACAAGGGCAACCACCGCCATTTCATGGCCAAGGAAATCTACGAGCAGCCGGAGACCATTTCGCACACGCTCAGCCACTATGTGGACATGGGAGCGGAAAAGGTCGCCATCCGCGAAACGCTGCCGTTCAATTTCGCCGACCTCACGCGGCTGACCATGAGCGCCTGCGGCACGGCCTTTTATGCCGGCGCCGTGGCAAAGTACTGGTTCGAGCGCTACGCGCGCCTTCCGGTCGATCTCGATGTGGCCTCGGAGTTCCGCTATCGCGAGCCACCGATGCAGAAGGGCGGGCTTTCGCTGTTTATTTCGCAGTCTGGGGAGACGGCGGATACCTTGGCTGCGCTGCGCTACTGCGCGGGGCAGGGCCAGCACGTCGCGAGCCTCGTCAATACGCTGGAATCGACGATTGCCCGCGAATCCGGGGTGGTCTTCCCGATCCTGTGCGGCCCCGAAATCGGCGTCGCCTCGACCAAGGCGCTGACGGCGCAACTGACCGCGCTGGCGAGCCTGGCGATCGCCGCCGGCCGCGCCCGGGGCTCGATCGACGAGGCAACGGAGGCGGAGCTGGTTCGGGCGCTCACCGCCCTGCCTTCGGCCGTGTCCGAAGCACTGGCGGCCGAAGACCAGATCCGGGACATTTCCAAGCGCCTCTCGAAGGCCAAGGATGTGCTCTATCTCGGCCGTGGACCGATGTTCCCTGTGGCGATGGAGGGGGCATTGAAGCTAAAAGAAATCAGCTACATACACGCAGAAGGTTATGCGGCAGGTGAGCTCAAGCATGGGCCGATTGCGCTTGTCGACGAGGCCATGCCGGTCATCGTCGTGGCGCCCTCGGACGAGCTGGTCGACAAGACGCTCTCCAACATGCAGGAAGTGGCGGCGCGTGGCGGCAAGATCATTCTTGTGACCGACGCCGAGGGCGCGCGCACCGTGGGGCATGGCGTGGCCGACATCATCGAAATTCCGCACGTCCACAGCTTCGTGGCGCCGATCCTGGCGACCATCCCTGTGCAGTTGATTGCGTACCACACCGCCGTCTTCATGGGCACGGACGTGGATCAGCCGCGCAATTTGGCGAAGTCGGTGACGGTGGAGTAGGGCCGGAAGCGGGCGACCTCAACCGGCCCGAATGAGCGGGATGGCGAGGTCCTTCCTGAACAGATAGAGCAGCGTCCGCGCCGCTTCGCCCTCGCTTCCGGTGAGGCCCGGATTGCGCTTGAGGAGGGCCTTGGCGTCGTCGTGGGCAAAGTCGAGCAGGTGCCGGTGCACGTCCGGTACGGCCAGACGATAGCCGGGCATGCCTGATTGGCGAGTCCCGAGCAGGTCGCCCTGACCGCGCAATTCCAGATCCCGCTCCGCAATGACGAAGCCGTCCTCGGTGGACTTGATGGTGTCGAGACGCGCCCTGGCCGTTTCGCTGAGCGGATCCTTGTAGAGCAACAGGCACGCCGAACGCTGCGAGCCGCGTCCGACGCGGCCGCGCAACTGATGCAGCTGGGCCAACCCGAAGCGCTCCGCGTGTTCGATGATCATGATGCTGGCATTGGGGACATCGACGCCCACTTCGATGACGGTCGTTGCGACCAGCAGCTTGATCTCGTTGGCGGCAAAGCGCTGCATCACGTCCTGCTTGGCCGCGGCCGACATGCGGCCGTGCACCAGTGCGACCTGAGTGCCGAAGATTTTTGCCAGTTCGGCGAACCGGTCCTCTGCGGACATGACTTCCAGCGTCTCGCTCTCCTCCACGAGGGGACAGACCCAGTAGGCCTGCGCCCCCTCGGCCAGGCGCGTCTGCAACCGGGAAACAACGCGATCGTACTCGGCAATGGAGGTGACGGCGGTATCGATCGGCTGTCGGCCGCGCGGCTTTTCGCGCAGCACGCTGACCGCCATATCCCCGAAATGGGTAAGGACGAGGGTGCGGGGAATCGGGGTCGCCGTCATCACCAAAAGGTCGGTGTGCTTGCCTTTGTCCGAGAGCGCCAGGCGCTGGTGGACGCCGAAACGGTGCTGCTCGTCCACGACGGTAAGACCGAGGTCGTTGAATTCGACGCCCGATTGAAAGAGGGCGTGCGTGCCGACGGCAATCGCGATGCTGCCGTTTGCGAGGCCGGCCAGAATGGCCTTGCGTTCGGCCGCAGGCATTTTCCCCGTCAGAAGGGAACAGCCGAGGCCCGCGGCTTCGCAGAGGGGCTTGAGCGTGCGGTAGTGCTGCGCCGCAAGGAGTTCGGTGGGCGCCATCAGAGTGGACTGGGCGCCACTCTCGGCCATGGCGGCCATGGCCATCAGAGCCACCACGGTCTTTCCCGACCCCACATCGCCCTGCAGCAGCCGCGACATGCGGTCGGGCGCGGCGAGGTCGGCGCGGATTTCGGCAATGGCCTGCTCCTGTCCCCCGGTCAGCGCAAAGGGGAGGGCACTGCGAACCTGGTTTGTGATTTCTCCGGTGAAGCTGCGCGATCGGCCTCTGGCGGAAACCATGGTCGAGCGAAGAAGCTGAAGCGTGATCTGCCCGGCGAGATACTCGTCATAGGCGAGCCGCTGGCGGGCAGGCGCCAAGAGTTCACCCTCCTCGGGGGTTCGCGGGGTATGGACGGCCTTGAGGGCATCGGGAAAGGTCGGCCACTTGCGCAGGGCAAGGGTGTCCCGCTCGATCCATTCGGGGAGGGCAGGGATCGCGTCGACCGCCTGCCGCACCAGTTTCGAAAGGGCTTTCGAGGACAGCCCCTGCGTGAGCGGGTAGAGCGGCTCGACGAGCGGGAGGGTGGTGAAGTCCGCGGGCTCCACCACATAGTCTGGATGCGTGATCTGTTTTTCGCCGTTAAAGAAGGCGATCTGGCCCGATACATAGCGCTCTTCGCCGACGGGCAAGGCCTTTTCCACCCAACCGCCCTGCGCCCGGAAATAAACGAGCTGGATCTCTCCGGTCTCGTCATGCGCAAAGACGCGATGCGGAATGTGGGGCTTGCCGCGTGGTGGAGGCTGGTGCCGGTCGATGTGGAGGCGCAGCGTGACCGTCTGGTTCAGGTACGCCTCGGCTATGCCGACCTGACGGCGCCGGTCGACGATGCCGGAGGGCATGTGCATGAGCAGATCGAGCACCACCGCTTCCTGCCCCTGCGGCGCCCCGAAGTAGCGGTTGAGCAGGGCAGCCAGCTTGTCGCCCACGCCCTTGAGGGAGTGGATCGACCGGAACAATGGGGAAAGCGCGTCGGACCGCGGCACAAATTTTCCTTTCGAGCCGTTAGATTATCGGCGCGACTTGATATCGGACAATCGTCCAAGGGTGTGGAAGATAAAATTGTGGGTGTCGCTGACCCTTTCCCGCCGATCTGATGCGGACTAGGGTCCGACACCGGAGAAGGTGATGGATCGCATTTACGATTGGCTGCTGGCAGCGGGGTACCCGCGGGAGGGTGTCGACTGGATCCGCCGGCACCGGCTGCTCGTGCTGGTCGCGCTCGCCATCCTTGCCTGGCTGCCCGTGGTCCTCATTGTCTGGCTGTTCTTGCGGCTGCTCGGCTGAGCCGTGTTTGGTGCTGACATTGCCGGCACTCCCGCGTAAACAAGCGTCCAAATCGAGAACAATACGCATCATGGGTGTCATATGACCTCCGGTGAAGACATCGCCATTCGCCGCAAGCGGCTGCGCTATCGCGCCTGGCACCGTGGCACCAAGGAGATGGACCTGATCCTGGGGCCATTTGCCGACGCGCATGTGGACCAGTTCGATGATGCGCAACTCGACCGTCTCGAGGCGCTGATGGACGAGGAAGATCCGCCGCTGCTCACATGGGTGATGCGGCAGGAGGAACCTCCGGCCCACGTCGATCGTCTCTTTCTCGAAGCCCTGATCGCTGACCATCAGGCGCGGATTTCCTCATGAACGATCTCTCCTCCTTCGAACCGGCTGCCCGCACCATCGGCAATGTGCCCGATGGCATGCAGCCGCTCGTCCTGGCGCGCCTTGTCGAACAGCGCCTCAAGGACGCGCCCGACGATGCCGCCTCCGTCGTGTTCGTTGCGCGCGACGGGCGCCGCCTGCAGCGCATGGCTGAAATCCTGCAGATCATGTTGCCCGGTCACGCCGTGCTCACGCTGCCGGCCTGGGACTGCCTGCCCTATGACCGCGTTTCGCCCAATACCGTGACCATCGCGTCGCGGATGAGTACGCTGGCGGCGCTGGTCAGTGGCCAGCAGAAGGGCGTGGTGGTCCTGACGGCCGTCAACGCGCTGATCCAGAAACTGCCGCCCCGGGACGTTGTCTCCACCATGTCGTTCTCGGCAGTGGTCGGGCGCATCGTCGACAGCGAAAAGCTGATCGGCTGGGCGTCGAACAACGGTTATCTGCGGGTTCCGACGGTGCGGGAAAGCGGCGAATATGCCGTTCGCGGTGGCCTTATCGACCTATTCCCCGCGGGCGCGGAGTCCCCGCTGCGGTTCGACTTCTTCGGCAGCCAGCTCGAATCGATCCGCACATTCGATCCGGAAAGCCAGCGGACGACGGGAACGCTCAAGCGCGTCGACCTGACCCCGATCAGCGAGGTCGTCCTCAACGAGGAAACCATCCGGCGGTTTCGCCAGAATTACACGGCGACGTTCGGCGGCAATACCGTAGACGACACCCTCTATGCCTCCATCAGCGGTGGCGCGCGCTATTCCGGCACCGAGCACTGGTTGCCGTTTTTCTACGAACATCTGGATCGCCTCGCCGACTATACGGGCGATGCGCCCTTCGTCTTCGACGACCAGGTGAGCGAGGCCTACGCCGAACGGGCCGCCCAGATCCGGGACTACTACGAGGCACGGGAGGCCGCGCGGCTGGCTCCGGCAGTGGCTGGCGGCGGAGCGCCGTACAAGCCCGTCAATCCCGATCTTCTTTATGATCTCGATGTCGACCCGAAGCGGCTGGCCGGGGCGAGCGTGATCCGGCTTTCGCCGTTCCTCTCGCCCGACGAGCGGGCACAGGAGGATGCCGCGGGGCGTATCGCTCCCAGCTTTGCGGCGGAACGGCAGGCCTCGGACGTCAACCTGTTCCAGTCCGTGGTGGATCGCCTGCTCGATGAGCGGCGCAAGGGGCGCCGGAGCGTGGTGGCCTGCTGGAGCGAGGGCACGCGCGACCGCATGGCGCAGGTGCTCAAGGACCACGGCCTGACCAATCCGCGCCTCGCAGAAAACTGGCAGGACGCCGCGACGACCAGTGCAGCCACGACCTCGCTGGTGGTGCTGCCGCTCGAAAGCGGCTTCGAGACCAAGGACCTGCTCGTGCTGTCCGAGCAGGACATTCTTGGCGAACGCATTCTGCGCCCGCAGCGCAAGAAGAAGGCGCAGAACGCGCTGACCGAGGCGGCAAGCCTCAACGCTGGTGATCTGGTGGTCCATGTCGACCACGGCATCGGCCGCTTCCTGGGGCTCAAGGTCATCGAGGCCGGCGGCGCGCCGCACGAATGCGTCGAGCTGCAATATGCCGGTGACACCAAGCTCTACCTGCCGGTTGAAAACATCGAGCTCCTCACCCGGTACGGAGCCGACGAGGGCGATACCGTCCTCGATAAGCTCGGCGGCGTGGCCTGGCAGGCCAAGAAGGGCCGGCTCAAGAAGCGCATCCGCGAAATGGCGGAGCAGCTCATCAAGATCGCGGCGCAGCGCCAGCTCACCAAGGCGGACGTCATCGACATCAATTCGGGCGCCTATGACGAGTTCGCCGCGCGCTTCCCCTATGAAGAGACCGAGGACCAACTGACGGCCATCGAGGCGGTGTTCGACGACCTCACCTCGGGCAGGGTCATGGATCGTCTGGTCTGCGGCGACGTCGGCTTCGGCAAGACCGAAGTCGCGCTGCGCGCCGCTTTCGCCGTCGCCCTCTCGGGCAAGCAGGTCGCGGTCGTCGTGCCGACGACGCTGCTGGCGCGGCAGCACTTCAAGACCTTCGAAGAGCGCTTCAAGGGCCTGCCGGTGCGGGTTCGCCACGCTTCCCGGATGGTCAGCGCCAGCGAGTTGAAGGCCACCAAGGCGGGCCTCGCCGATGGCCAGGTCGACATTGTGGTGGGCACACATGCGCTCTTGTCCAAGACCATCAAGTTCAACGATCTGGGTCTGCTCATCATCGACGAGGAGCAGCACTTCGGCGTGGGGCACAAGGAGCGGCTCAAGGAGCTCAAGGCCAATGTCCATGTGCTGACGTTGACGGCAACGCCCATCCCGCGGACGCTACAGCTGGCCCTCACCGGCGTGCGGGACCTGAGCCTTCTCGCGACGCCGCCAGTCGATCGCCTGGCGATCCGGACGTTCATCTCGCCCTTCGACGCGCTCTCCATCCGCGAGGCGCTGCTGCGTGAAAAGTACCGCGGCGGGCAGAGCTTCTACGTCGTGCCGCGGATCAAGGACCAGCCCGACATTGCCGAGTTCCTGCGCCAACAGGTGCCGGAGGTGTCGTTCGTGGTGGCCAACGGCCAGATGCCCCCGGGCGAGCTCGACGACATCATGAACGCCTTCTACGACAACAAGTACGACGTGCTGCTGGCGACCACCATCGTCGAATCCGGGCTCGACATTCCCAATGCGAACACGCTGATCGTGCATCGCGCGGACAATTTCGGACTGGCGCAGCTCTATCAGATCCGCGGGCGTATCGGGCGGGCCAAGGCGCGCGCCTACGCCCTGTTCACCGTGCCACCAGACAAGAAGCTGACCGACACGGCTGAGCGCCGGCTGGGCGTGTTGCAGTCGCTCGAGAGCCTGGGGGCGGGGTTCCAGCTCGCCAGCCACGACCTCGACATTCGCGGCGCCGGCAATTTGCTGGGCGACGAACAGTCGGGCCACATCCGGGAGGTGGGTTACGAACTCTATCAGGCGATGCTCGAAGAGGCCGTGGCCAACCTCAGGTCCGGGGACGAGGAATACGAGGATCGCAACGAGTGGAGCCCGCAAATCTCGCTGGGCATGCCGGTGATGATTCCGGAGCACTACGTACCGGACCTGCAAGTGCGTATGCAGCTTTACCGCAAGCTGGGTGATCTCGATGACATGCGAGACATCGACGCGGCGGGTGCCGAGCTCATCGACCGGTTTGGTCCGCTGCCCGAGGAAGTTGAGGCCTTGCTCAAGGTGATCCTGGTCAAGGCGCTCTGCCGGCAAGCCAATGTGGAGAAGGTCGACGCCGGCCCCAAGGGAGCCGTGGTCACGTTGAGAAACAACGAGTTTCCCAATCCTGCGGGGCTGGTGCAGCTCGTATCGGACCTAGGCAACCAGGTGCGGCTTAAGCCCGATCAGAAACTCGTGTTCGTGCGCAACTGGCCGACCCCCGAGCAGCGCCTGAAGGGCACCGCCGCAATCCTCTCAAAGCTCGCAAAACTGGCGCAGGCGCAGGGTTGACGGGCGCGCGGTAACGCTGTGCCGGATAATCTTTTGGCAAGGGACATCGGTCATGTTATTGCCCGATTTGCGCCCTTGAAGGGCACTTCAGTTGAAGCGGTGGCCTGCGCGCCGCCGGGACCGCCAAGAAAGGCAAGGACGTTCTATGACTTTCAGGAAACCCATCGTCGCCGGATTCGCACTGGCTGCGCTCATGCTGTCCCCGCTCGCCACCTTTGCGCAGGACAGCCAAGCGCCGGCCGATGCTCCGGCTGCGGAGGCTCCGGCATCCGACGCCGCTGCTGCGCCGGCCGCTGGGCCCGCTTCGCAGAACTGGCTCAAGGTTTGCGATCCGCTCGAGAACGGGCAGAAGGCCTGTATCATGCGCCAGGTCGTCCTCGCGAACGGCCAGTTCCTTGGCTCGTTCCTGCTGCGTGACGACCCGGGCCAGGAGTCGCGTCTTCTGGCGGTGGCCGCCGTGCCGCTCGGGGTGCTGCTGCCGTTCGGGCTCACCTGGCAGATTGACGGCGCCAAGCCGATCCGCGTGCCCTACATGCTGTGCGACCCCACCTCGTGCGCGACCCAGCTCGTCATCAACGAGCAGTATGTGAACTCGCTCAAGAAGGGCAGCAAGCTCAAGCTGACGGCTAAGAACCGGCAGAACCAGGACCTGACCATCGAGATCAACCTGGCCGGCTTCACGGCCGCCTACGACAGCGACGAGGCGCTGACCTTCGACCAGTTCAACCAGCAGACCTCCGGCGAGAATGCTCTCGAGCAGGTGCTGCAGGATCGCGCTGAGCAGCTTCGGCAGCAGTTGAGCGAGGACGGGTCGGCTCCCGCCAGCGCGACCGACGCGGCGCCCGCTGAAGCGGCTCCTGCCGCGCCTGCCCAGTAGGCGGCGCACGAAAAAACCGTTCAGAAGGCGCGGCCCAGGCCGCGCCTTTTTTGTTTCAGGAGCGTCGCGCGCCCATGCCGAGTTGGAATGCGGCGCGCCGCAATGGCGGTGCGGATTTCAGCGCCCATAGCCCCGACGCGCGCACCAGCTGCGCGGGCACCATGTCGGCCAGCAGCGAGCGGAAAAGACCCTCCACCATCGCCCCGGTGCTCGCCAGATCGCCCATACGTCGCGCACTGTAGTCGAGGATGACCTTCTCGGCCCAATCGTGCTGTTCCCGGTCGACCGCCTCCAGGGCACTCACCAAGCCGGCGACATCACGAAGGCCCAGGTTCAGGCCCTGCGCACCGATGGGCGGGAAGGCGTGGGCAGCTTCGCCGACCAATGCGACGCCGTCACGCCCGGCCGTGGTCACGGAGAGGACGCTGAGCGGGAAGACAAAGCTCGGCGAGACGACCTCGATGGTGCCGAAGAGACGCTGCGACTTGGCGAGGATGGCGGAACGGAGGTGCTCGGGGCCCCCGGCCTGTGCAGCCCGCAGCACCGACTCTTCATCGATCCAGACCAGGTTCGCCCGATCGTCGCCGGCCGCCACAAGCGTGAACGGCCCGTGCGGATAGTGGAACTCGATGGAAGTCGTGCCGATGGGCCGTGCAAGCCTGAGGTCACACACCAGAGCGGCTTCGGTGAACGGGTGCTCACGCGGCACAATGCCCGCGGCGCCGCGCAGCATCGACTTTTTCCCGTCTGCGGCCACGATGAGCGGCGCCTTGAGCTCCTCGCCGTTGTCGAGCGTCAAGATACCCATGCCCTCGTCGCGGCGGAAGGATGCAGCGGTATGGGGCTGCGTTTCCAGTGTCTCTTTGGGGCCGGACGCCGAGAAGGCCTCCAGCAGGCGAGCATTGGGGAAATTCCATCCGAAGGCAAATAGGCCCGCCTCTGCCGCGTCGAAGAGCGTTTCCGGCGCGCGGATCAGGCGGGAGGTGGCGTCGATAATCCGGATTCTTGTCAGGGGATGGCCGATCTCGGCTGGCGCGGCGATGAGGCCCGCGCGCTGCAGGAAATCCACCGACGGCATCATCAGGGCGGAGGTGCGGCGGTCCGGTGGGGCAGGGGGCGCCAGGTGGAGGGTCTGCAGCCCCAGGCGGGCGATTGCGACGGCAGCCGCCGTGCCGGCAAGGCCACCCCCCACAACGATGACGTCAGCGTCACAGGTCATGTTTCTGGCCCTTCCCATTCCTTGTAGCGCGCGTTTCGGCCGACGGTCCGTGCGTCGGGGCGGCCGCTCTCGCCGGGCAAGACGTACCACCGCCTGCACCACGCGCCAATGCGGCGAACCGGACCAAATGCCCGAGCCGGTGTCGACAAGGGGCCGCCTCAGCACTACTGCTGCCATACGCCCGCGTCGCGCCCATCAAGACAAGGAATGGCAAAAATGTCGAAAGTCGTCGTCGTCAATCGCATCGGAGGCCCGGAGGTTCTTTCTGTCGAGGATCGGAGAATCGGCGAGCCCGGTCCGGGTGAAGCGCGCATCCGGCAGACGGCGATTGGCCTCAACTTCATCGACACCTATCAGCGTTCCGGCCTTTACCCCATGCAGGTGCCGTTCGTGGCGGGCAACGAGGCCGCCGGGGTGGTCGAGGCGGTGGGCGAAGGCGTCGAGGAAGTAAAGGTCGGCGATCGCGTCTGCTACCAGGGGGTTGCGGGCGCCTATGCCGAGCAGCGGCTGATTGCGGCGGCCAAATTGGTTCCCATTCCCGACGGCGTGGACGACAGGACCGCCGCGGCAGTTCTTCTCAAGGGGCTGACGGCTTTCTACCTGCTGTTCAAGACCTGGCCGGTGCAGAAGGGCGAGACGATCCTGTGGCACGCCGCTGCCGGCGGCACGGGACTGATCGGGACGCAATGGGCCAAGGCGCTCGGCGCCACGGTCATCGCCACCGCCGGGGGCCCGGAGAAGGTGGCCCTCGCGAGGCAACATGGCTGCGATCAAGTGATCGACTACCGGGCCGAAGGCTTTGCCCCGCGCGTTCGCGAACTCACCGGGGGGCGGGGCGTCGACGTGGTCTATGACGGCGTCGGCAAGGACACGTTCGAAGGCTCACTCGACTGTCTCCGCCCGCGGGGACTGCTGGTCAGCTTCGGCAATGCTTCAGGCGTTGTGTCCATTCCCGATCTTGGTTTGCTTGCCCGCAAGGGATCGCTCTATGTCACCCGGCCCACCGGCAATCACTATTTCGGGCAGCGGGCAGACCTTCTGGAGGGCGCGCGGGCGCTCTTTGGCGCGGTGGCCTCGGGGGCCATCCGCGTGGAGGCCGAGCGCACCTATCCCCTCGACGAGGTCGCGACGGCGCATCGAGCCCTCGAGGCGCGGGAAACCACGGGCTCGGTGATCCTGCTGCCCTGACCCACTGGACAGTGCGCGCAGCCCCCGCTAAACGCACACGGACGGGCAGGTGGCAGAGCGGTTGATTGCTCCGGTCTTGAAAACCGGCGAAGGTGCAAGCCTTCCGGGGGTTCGAATCCCTCCCTGCCCGCCAACCACCTGTGGCAAAAAGCGTCTCCATTATCTGCGCGCGGTTCGGACCGTTCAGCCCAGGAAACTCTGATTGAAGGGGCGGAGCGCCTGATAGAGGTCGCGGTAGTGGTGGTGCCGCTCGTCGAAAAGGCGGCGGCGCTGGTCGTCGGGTTCGAAAGTTTTCTCGAAGCGGACGAGTTCGCGCACGGCTGTCGGGAGTGATGGGAACGCGCCGCTGCCCACCCCGGCGATGATCGCGGCACCCAGCGCTGCGGCTGCGGGAATGCTGGTGCGGGTCAGCGGTTTGCCCAGCACATCGGCGCGGATCTGACACCACGCATCCGATCGGGCACCGCCACCGCCAATGTTGATTGTTTCGGGTACGATCCCCGCCGAGTGCTCCAGCGCCTCGAACGCCCAGCGCACCGAATGGGCAACGCCCTCCATCACCGACAGCGTCAATTGCTCGGGCCCGGAATTGGCGTCGAGCCTTGCAAACACCCCGCGCGACGCCGCATCCCAGATCGGCGCCCGCTCCCCGGCCAGATGCGGCAGGAAGAAGGGCGTCGACGCGTCCAGCGCCGTTCGAGACGCCTGATCGATCAACTCCGCCGGCGACCTGCCGAGCAAAGTGCTCAGCCACGTCAGCGAAGCGCCGCCCGATTGTGTCGGCGCGGCGTGCATGCGGATGCCATCATAGGAAGGGAACAGGATAACCCCTGGCGTGGGAATGACGGTGCTGGAAACGATTCCCGGGATTTCGCTGGTGCCCGATTGATACATGGCGTCGCCATCCGCGACGACGCCGCACCCGAACATCCCCGCCCAGGCATCCATGGCCCCGACCATCACCGGAGTTCCGGCGAAAGGCGTGCCCGAAGCCATCTGCCCCACCGTGTGGTGGAAGGGGTGCAGCGGTGGCAGTCTTTGCTCCGCGCCCGGAACCAGTTGGAGCAGCGCCGAGACATATTTGCCGCTGCTGTCCACCAGCCCGACGGCCGCAATGGCATCGCTCGCCACGGCGCCCGTCAGTCTCAAGGCCACGAAATCCTTGGGCAGCAGGACATGCCGCGTCGCCCGCCAATTGTCCGGATCCGTTCGCGCAACGTAGGCCATGCGCGAGAGGGCGTGGCTGGCATCGATCGGCACCGGGCCGCCGAACCATCTGATTTTCTGTTCTGCCGTCACCTGCCGGTCGAGCCGTGCCGCATCTTCTGCTGCGCGCGTGTCCTGCCACGTGATCGCCGGCCGGAGCGCTTGCCCCTGCGCGTCGACGAAGACGTGGGAATTGACCTGCGACGTCAGCCCGATCCCGATCACCCGCGCTGGGTCGATCACGCCGGAAAAATGGGCGAGCGCGCCGGATACGCCATCAAGCCAATCCTGGGGCCTCTGCTCGGCCATTCCCGGCGCGGTGCGCAAGGTGGGATGGGGATGCTCGAAGCTGGTCAATTGCCGGCCCGTCGCATCGATCAGCGTTGCCTTCGTTGCGGTTGTGCCGATGTCGATTCCGATCAGGCAGAAATCCATGGTCTCCGTTCCCCAAAATCCCGCTTGCTGTCCGGCAGACGCTCCTTATAGTGCCTTGAAGCACAAGGAAAACAACCGCTGGCTGCCCTGCTGGCGGAGATAGCAGGAGGGCTCATCCGTGTCGCTCAATAAATCCGCCCTGGCCTTGGCCGGCGTTCTTCTTGCCACCACCGCTTTGGGTACGGGCGCTGCTTTCGCCCAGGCCAAGGTCGCGATCGTCACGCCGTATATGGCCCAGCCTGGTACCCAGTTCTATGTCGAGGCCTTCCAGGGGGTTGCGGACGAGAACGACTGGGACGTCAATGTCATCGATACGGCCGGTGACGTCGCCGCCGTGATCAGCCGCATCGAAGATCTCGTCGTTCAGAACGTTGACGCCATCGTCATCAATGTCGACCCCACCCAGGTCACGGCAGGACTGCAGGCCGCCAAGGACACCGGGATCCCGGTCTTCGGCATGGATGCCGGCGCCGATCCGCTGCTGGTCACAAACGTGACCTCCAATGGCTATGCCATGGCCGCCGAAACCGCGACCTATGTTGCCGACCGCATCAAGGGCGAAGGCAATGTGGTGATGTTCGTGTTTGACGCCTTCCCGCCCGTGCAGGTGCGTGGCGTCATCGCCGATGCGGTGTTCGGCAACTATCCGGACATCAAGGTGCTCGACCGCGTGACGCCGGACGTGTCCGATGGCGGCATTGCCGACAGCCGCGCCAAGATGGAAGCGATTCTGGCCGCCAATCCCGAGCCTGGCAGCATCAAGGCCGTCTGGGCGGCCTGGGACCAGCCCGCCCTCGGTGCGCTGCAGGCCATCGAGGATGCCGGGCGCTCGGGCGAAGGTATTGTCATCACCGGCATCGACGCCAATCCCCAGGCCCGGGAAGCCATCGCCGCCGGCGGCAATTTCGAAGCTTCCGTCGCCCAGGATTTCTCGGGCATCGGCGCTGCGACGGCCGATGCCGTGGCCCGCGTTCTGGCCGGCGAGGAAATCCTGCAGTCGGTCACCTATGTGCCGACCAAGCTGATTACCGCGGCCAACGCCAACGAGTGATTGGCAACTTGCCGAAAGCACTTTAGGGGAGGGGCCTGATATGGCACCTCCCACCCCGCTTCTTGCCGCCACGTCCGTCACCAAGGCCTATGCCGGCGTCCCCGCGCTGAGCGGGGTCAATCTTGTCGTCGCGCCCGGCGAAATCCACGCGCTGATGGGCGAAAACGGCGCCGGCAAATCGACGCTGATCAAGATTCTGGCCGGCGTCGTTGCCCCCGATACGGCCGATATCGCCATCGACGGCGTTCCCGTGAAGATCGACTCGACCAAGGCCGCCTATCGCCTGGGCCTCCGATTCATCCACCAGGAATTCAACGTCGTCCCGACGCTGTCTGTGGCCGAAAACATCTTCATGGGACGCCGCTATCCACGCCGCGCCGGCTTTTTCGTGGATTGGGCTGCGCTCAATCGCGAAGCCCAGCGGGCGCTCGACCGTCTTGGGATCGACCATATCGATCCGCGTCAAAATCTGGGCATGCTCGGTCTGGGCGACCAGATGCTCGTGCGCATCTCCGCCGCGCTCCTCGACGATGCCAAGCTCTATGTCATGGACGAGCCGACTGCCGCGCTCAGTGCCGATGAGAGTCAGCGCCTGTTCCGCGTTCTGCGCGAAATCCGCGCCTCTGGCAGTTCTGTGCTCTATGTTTCGCATCGCCTCGACGAGGTCATGGCGCTTTGCGACAAGGCGACCGTCCTCCGCGATGGCCGCTCCATCGATAGTGGCGTGCTGAGCACTATCACCCACGACGACCTCGTCGCCCTGATGATTGGCCGCAAGGTCGAGGAGGCCTATCCTAAAGCCGCCGCCGCTCCGCGTGACACTACGGTCTTTTCCGCCAATGGTCTCGTCACTCCCGGCATCAAGCCCATCAGCTTCTCCCTCCGCGAGGGAGAAGTTCTCGGCGTTGCCGGCCTTTCCGGCTCGGGGCAGGGCGAACTCATCCGCGCCATCTTCGGCGATGCCAAACTAACTGGTGGCAGCATGCGCCTGGGCACCGCGCCTTATGCCCCGTCCTCGCCCGCCGCCGCCTGGCAAAGCGGCGTCGCCTACGTCCCGCGCGAACGCCGCGCCCAGGGCCTCGTCATGCGCCGGCCAATTTACGAAAACATCACGCTCGCCCACCTCAGGCGCCAGAGCCGGGCCGGCACCTGGCTGACGCCCGCTCGCGAAAAACGCTTCGCCGCCGACCTCGGCGCCACCGTGCGCCTCAAGGCCGTGGGTCCGGCACAGGATGTCATCGAACTCAGCGGTGGCAACCAGCAGAAAATTGTCTTCGCCAAGGCCGTTGCCGGCAATCCCCGCCTCCTGCTCCTCGAAGAACCCACGCGCGGCGTGGATGTGGGCGCCAAGTTCGACATCTATTCCATTATCCGCGAACGCACCGCCAAGGGCGCGGCCGTCATCCTCGTCTCTTCCGACCTGCCTGAACTGATCGGCATCAGCGACCGCATCGCCGTCATGCGCGGTGGCGAAATCACCACCATCGTCGAGGCCGCAGGCCTGCGGGAAGACGATCTCGTCAATCTCTGCTACGGCCGGCCCACCGGCATGGTTGCCTAGAACATGCAGCACTTCATCCGCCGCTACGGGACCCTGATCGGGTTCGTCGCCATCCTCGTTTTCTTCTCGGTCATGCTGCCCGGAACCTTTCCGACGGCGCGCAACTGGCTCAACATTACCCAGCAGACTTCCATGCTGATGGTCGTCGCCGCCGGCATGACCGTGGTCATGGTCATGGGGGATTTCGACCTCTCCGTTGGCTCCGCCGCGAGCCTGGCGGGCATCGTTGCCGCCATGATGATGTCTGCCGGTCAACCCGTCTGGGCTGCCGTTTCCGTGGCCCTGATCGCGGGCCTGCTCGGCGGCGCCTTTAACGGCGCCATGGTGAGCCTCGTCGGCATCCTGCCCTTCATTGCCACGCTCGCGACCATGACGATGTTCTCCGGCCTTGCCTTCGTCGTCAGCGGTGGCAAGACGATTTCCGGCCGCGCCATCCCCGAAGAATTCGGCAATTTTGCCCGGTCCGGCATTCCGCTCGGCGAGTGGGGCGGCGTGGCCGTCAGCCTGCCGAACCTCTCGATCATCGCGATAGCCGTGATCGTCGCCGTCTGGGTCCTCCTCGAACAGACGACCTTCGGCCGCCGCCTCTACGCCATCGGCGGCAATATGGAAGCGGCGCATTTGAGCGGCATCGCCGTCAAACGCCTTCGTCTCATCGCCTTTTCCCTGACCGGGCTTGCGGCGGCCGGCGCCGGGCTCATGTATGCAAGCCGCGTCGCTTCGGCCAATCCGGTGCAGGGCAGCGGCCTCATGCTCAATGCCATAGCGGCTGTCTTTCTCGGCACCACAATGAGCCGCCACGGAGAGCCGCGCATTCTTGCCACCGTGGTCGGCGTCATCGTCCTTGGCGTCCTCGACAACGGCCTCACCCAGATGAGCGTCGACAGCTATATCCGCCAGGTCTTGGTCGGCGCCCTCATCCTCATCGCCGTCGGCGCCGGTTCGATTGGCCAGAAGCGTCCCTAGGCGCGATGGAGGCCGGGGAGTCGTTGGGACTCACTGATGAGCCGAGGGGGCAGCACTGCGGCTGAAGTCAACGGGCCTCCCCCGCCAGTTTGCGAAGCACGGCTGTCAGTTGCGGCGCGAGAAGGCGAATCTCTTTCAGGTGCGCCTCGCTGAGGCGGGAGAGGGCATCTTCTGCCTTTTGCGTTAGCACAAGGGTGTGCCTCCGACCATCAGTTGGGTCCGGTTGGCGCTGCACCAGGTCGCTATCAGCAAGGCGCGCGACCAACTCCGTCGCCGTATGCGGCGCAACGATCAGCCTCTCGGCCAACCACCCCACCGTGGCCGGTGCGCTGCCTCGCCCCTTTATGGCCAGCAGGGCCTGGTGTTGCTGCGCAGGCAAGCCGACTGAACGGGCAGCACCCTCGCTGAAGTGAATGAAGCTGCGCAAGGCATGCCGAAACTCGGCCAGCGCTGCGTATTCCTCGAAGGTTGGCGTTTCCGTTGCCTCAAACTTGTCGGTTGCCAAGACCACCTCCTGAACGGCAATTGATTTATGTCGTGTCACGATATATCTAGCCGGGCGTTCTGCGCCAGTGACCGAACAGGATAACGCCGATGACGATCTTCCCCAGCCGAACAGGTGATGACAAGGCCGATGGGCAGCCCAAGCCACATCTTCTGGGAGACTTCACGGCCGATTGGCGCCTGGTTCTGCTGCTGCTGATGGCGATCCTGATCGGTTCGGCCGCAGCGTTCGGGTCGATTGTTCTTGTCGACCTGATTGCTCTCGTCACCAACCTCGTGTGGCTTCAGCAGATCAGTCTTGCGCCGGTTTCGATGCGGACCATCCAGCCAAGCCTGTGGATGGTGGCTGCGCCTGCTCTTGGGGGCCTTGTCATCGGCTTCATGGCCCGCTTCGGATCGGAAAAGATCAGGGGGCACGGAATCCCCGAGGCGATCGAGGCCATTTTGATCGGCGGAAGCCGAATGTCGCCCAAGGTTGCGGTGCTCAAACCGCTGTCCTCTGCCATCTCGATCGGGACAGGCGGTCCGTTCGGCGCAGAAGGCCCGATCATCATGACCGGCGGCGCCATGGGCTCCTTGTTTGCGCAGCTTTTTCACCTCAGCGCCGCAGAACGCAAGACCTTGCTGGTCGCCGGCGCGGCCGCGGGCATGACAGCCATTTTCGGCACGCCGCTGGCGGCGGTGCTGCTTGCCGTCGAACTCCTGCTTTTCGAATGGAAGCCGCGCAGCTTTATCCCTGTCGCAGGCGCGTGTGCGGCCTCCGCTGCATGGCGCCCGCTATTGTTCGGGGAGTCCCCGCTGTTTCCAGCAGATCTTGCCTTCGGGCTCCCGTGGTGGGGGTTGATCTGTTGCGCGGTGGTCGGGGTTGCCGTTGGGCTCCAGTCTGGTGTGCTGACAGCGCTGCTCTATCGTGTCGAGGACTGGTTCGAGCGCCTGCCCATTCACTGGATGTGGTGGCCTGCGCTGGGTGGTCTGGTTGTGGGTTTGGGCGGCCTGGTTGAACCGCGCGCGCTGGGGGTGGGGTATGAGGTCATCTCCGATCTCCTCGGCGGCGATCTCACCGTGGCTGCTGTCGTGACCATTCTGGCGGTCAAGAGCATCATATGGATCGTTGCCTTGTCCTCGGGCACATCAGGCGGTGTCCTGGCCCCGCTGCTGATCCTGGGCGGAGCCTTCGGTTGGGTGCTCGGGCTGGCCTTGCCGGGAGAACCGGGAACCTGGGCGTTGATCGGCATGGCGGCCATGATGGGCGGAACCATGCGGGCCCCCCTGACCGGGACGTTGTTTGCGGTCGAGTTGACAGGAGACTACCAGTTGCTCCTGCCCGTTTTCGTGGGCACCGTGACCGCCTATGCCGTGACCGTTCTGCTCCTGCGCCGCTCGATCCTGACCGAGAAGATCGCCCGACGTGGTCAGCACATCACCCGCGAGTACGGCACCGATCCGTTCGAACTGACGCGGGCTGCAGACATCATGGTGAAAGACGTGACGACACTGCCCTCGACCATGACGGGTCGCAGTGCGCTGGCCTTCTTTGAGGAGTCCCCGCAGACTTTCCGCGCCTATCCGATCGTCGGGCCGCGGGGAGAACTCGTCGGCATGGTCCAGCGGGCAGACGCCTTTCGATGGCGCTCGGACGGCACCGACCTTGACCAATCGCTGTTCGATCTGGCTTCGGACGCCTCGCTGCCCAAAGTGACGCCTGCGGCGACGGTTGGACGGGTAGCGGATCTAATGCTGCAGCGAGACGCCGCCCGCATTCCGGTGGTGGATGAAAAGACGGGAAAACTGGTGGGGCTGGTGGCCCGGAAGGACCTGCTGCGCCTGCGCGGGGCCGCAGTTGCTGCGGAGTCCGAGCGGCAGGCTTTCCTGCGGTCCTCTAGGGAGCGCCCGAGCGCTTCTGCCGCGACCTGAGACAGGTCAGGGGGTGGTCCCAATCCAGACGTTCTTTCGAAAGCACGGCTTGGCCTTTTCCCTGTATGAGGACTACCATCCCAAACGGCTTGAGGGGAGGCGCGAGTCCTCAAACCTGCTGCCGGCGAAGGGAGGCAATATGCGAACCGAACTCCAGATCAGGAGTGAAGCTGTTTGTGACCTTTTGGGCTGCCGGATACCTCTGGTGCTTGCCGGCATGGGTGGGGTGGCGCGTTCCGAACTCGTTGCAGCCGTGACGGCGGCGGGAGGATTCGGGTTTCTCGGAATGGTCCGCGAACCCGTCGATCTCATCGAGCGCGAAGTTCGCCGTGTCCGCGATGCCGGCCACATGGCGTTTGGGGTCAACCTCATCCCGGCGGCAACAGAGCCGACCCTGCTTGCTCGCCAACTGGACGCCCTGATCGATCTCGAGGTGCCGGTGGTGGAACTGTTTTGGGACATCGACACCCACGTTGTGGATCGCCTTCGCAACGCCGGCGTCGTGGTGGTCTATCAGGTGGGATCGGCGGGCGAGGCTCGTGCCGCCGAGCGGGCAGGGGCCCAGGCCATCGTCGCGCAGGGCGTGGAGGCGGGAGGCCACGTGCGTGGCGTGACGCCGCTTCGCGAGCTTCTGCCCGCCGTAGTCAGTGCGGTTTCAGTGCCGGTACTTGCAGCCGGCGGATTGTCGAGCGGTGCGGACATGGCCATTGCCATGGCCATGGGTGCGAAAGGGGTGGTGCTCGGTACGGCGCTGATGGCGACAGAGGAGGCCTTTGCGCACCCCTATCACCAGCAGCGGCTAGTGGAGGCGGCAGCGGAAGATACGGTGCTGACGGGGAGCTTCCACATCAACTGGCCGCCCAATGCTCCCGTGCGCGTCCTGCGCAGCCCGCTTACCGCGACCACCGCCTCGTCTGCCGAGTTGCAGCAGATTGGCGAAGAAGAGGGCCGGCCAATCTATCGCTTCAGTACCGACTCACCGCTCAAATCCATGACAGGCGATTTCGCCTCGATGGCGCTTTATGCGGGCACCGGGGTGGGAGCGATCGGTTCCGTAGTATCGGCCGCAGAGCGCATCGCCCAGATCCTCGAGCAGGCCGACAGGCTGATGCCTGATTTCCCGACGCTCCCGATCACCACCTCCTCCTCGGTCTGCATGGCCGGCGAGTTTACCGGAGCCTATATGGGGCATGCCGAGGCAGAGGAGATCAGCGATTGCCTCCGCGACATCGCACACGAACTGACGGCGATCCTGCGGGCCAGTCTTGCCCGCCGAGCCGACGAGGGCACGCTGGCGAAGCCGCCCTTTGACCGAGATGCGGCGACACTTGCCGGATGGGTCCTGGTGATGGACCAGCTGTGCGCCGAGAGCGACGTCGCGATTGGGAACATCGCCACGTCATCGCAGACCAAAGAGAATTCGGATCAGGAGTTGTCCCGGCGTCGTACCCTAGTGCGGGACAGGCTGGCGAATCTGCTGCCGCGGATGCCGGAGAATCGGACGCGCGCGGTGCTTTCGGCGCTGGGTCGCTTTGTCGCGAGCATGCCTTTTCCGAATTCCGATCCGTCCGGAGGGTCGGGTTCAGCCGTCCTGTGAGCGCCGGCTTAGGCAGGACTGGGACGGCGCGCTGCCTCGGCTATAACCAGCCGTAGTCGAGCACCGTCAGGGTCCGCACTAGGCCCTCGTCGAGCCACTCGATGCTGGCGTTCCGCTTCATGCCGATGAGGGCCGCTCCGATGGCGCCCAGGATCGGCACGTTCCCTCGCTCGAATTTTGGCCGGTTGGGATAGCAGAGCCTTCCCATGCGGGGGCGCGCCTCGTCATCGATCTGGAAAAGAACCCGCTGGCCCATGGAAACGCCCGCCGGGTCCCACGGATCGCATAGTTGTGCCCGCTGCAGTTCGCGCTCCAGATAGGCCGAGACATAGGGGAGACTGTCGATGGATCGCTCCGCCAGCAGCATAATCCGGTTATAGTCGTCCGAATTGATCAGAATTTCAGGCAGAGGCAATGAGGGAAAGACGGCGGGAACCATGACGTATCCGATGCCCAATAAATGGACCATGTGAACAAGCGGTGCGCAAATTGAGGCAGCAGAATTGACCTAAATTCGCGCGCATGCAAAGGATATGATGCATTGTTATGCGACACGCACACGAGATACTCAAGGGATCATCATGGCCGACGATACGCTGCTCGATCGCGCACTCACCCGTTTGGAGGAAGCGGCAAGCCACCTTCAGATCGACCAGGACGTCATCGAGAAACTCAAGTACCCGCGTGAAACGACCAAGACACGGCTGCTGATCCGCATGGACGACGGGTCGCGCAAGTCTTTTCTCGCGTGGCGATGCCGGTATGACGATACGCGCGGACCTACCAAAGGCGGCATTCGTTTTCACCCCGACTCGACCATTGAGGAGGTCGAGACACTGGCGTTCTGGATGACCTGCAAGTGCGCCGTGATGAACCTGCCTTATGGCGGTGGCAAGGGTGCCGTTCGCGTCGACCCCCATGGCCTTTCCAAGACCGAACTGGAACGGCTGTCGCGTGCCTATGTCCAGGCATTCGCCAACACCATCGGTCCGGATCGGGATATCCCGGCACCCGACGTCTATACCAATGCCATGATCATGGGTTGGATGGCCGACGAATACAACCAGATCACGGGACAGGTCTCTCCGGCGGTGATCACGGGCAAACCCATAGCGTTGGGCGGTTCGCTTGGCCGGAACGATGCCACGGCCCGTGGCGGCTTCTACCTGGTGCGGCATCTTGCGGCCGAACTGGGCCTCGACAATGATCATACCGTGGCCATCCAGGGTTTCGGCAATGCGGGCCAGTTTTATGCCCGGCTGACCGCCGAGGACGGAAACACTGTGGTTGCCGTGTCCGACTCTGCCGGTGCGATCTACCGTGCCGGTGGCCTCGATGTGGAAAAGCTCATCGCTGGCAAGAACGCGGGGCGCCATGTGGCTGATATGGCGGCAGAGCAGGGGGCCGACATCATTGCGGCCGAGGACCTGATCGGGATCGAGGCGGATCTGTTGGTGCCCGCCGCCCTCGAAGACATGATTACCAAGGAGAACGCCGGTTCGATCAAGGCGAAAGTCGTGCTGGAACTGGCCAATGGCCCCATCACGCCGGATGCCGATAAGATCCTCAACGATGCAGGTGTCATTGTTCTGCCCGACATTCTGGCCAATGCCGGTGGCGTGACCGTGTCTTACTTCGAATGGGTCCAGAACCGCCAAGGCTACTATTGGGACCTCGAGGAAATACACGCCAAGCTTCTCAAGATCGTGGAGCGGGAAGGAAAGGCGATCTGGGATATCGCCAAGGAGCGTAACGTGTCCGTCCGCTCCGCAGCCTATATCCATGCGCTGGGCCGGCTTTCGACGGCCATCGAGGCGCATGGCACGCAGCCGTTCTTCGCCGGCTGAAAAGAGGAGGAGGCGGTTGTCCTGGCACCCGCCTCCTCGACCGATCACTTTCGCTCCCGCGGCTGAAACGCTCCATTCGGCGCGAGGAGTGCCTCGGCGATGGAATCAAGCTCGCTCCGCTTCATGCCGATGTCTGACAGCAGGCTGTCGTTGAGTCCCGCAAGGGCGGTGCGGGCTCTGCCTTGCAGCCACTTCGCCATCCGGCGGCCAAGGCGCTGCGAGAAGTTGGGCCGATCGGACGCGGGGGCCGTTCCTGCACAGGCAAGGTCAGCTGCATCCTTGCCGGCCGCCGACGCAAACGACACGTCCTCAAGGGTAACGCGTCGTGTCCGGCCGCTCTCGTCGGTGAATGGAAGCGTTTGCGACGGAGCAAGCCCCAGAAGCGCCAATCCGAGGGGTTCGGAGCAGGAGATGACTTTCGAACTGTCGCCCCCCTGCCAGGCCAGATGGCGCTCCAGGCTGACCCCACCATCCACCCTGAAGCGCACACGCTTACCGCTCGACGCGGTGTGGGACGGAATGTCGGTGGGCAGCATGACGATGGCAGAGGTCAACTTCCTGCGAACAAGACCGGCCATTTCGTGCCGGGAGCTGGTGAGCGTGGTCTTCAGCGCGTGAAGACGGGAGTAGTCATGGGTCGAAAGAGTGGTGACCAGGGAGTGGTCTATGATCATCTGATGAACCTGCATAATGAACCGCCACGTGCAGAAGCACAGGCGCGGACGTCCTCGGGCGATCGGAAATGGCGGGCGTGCCCGCCACCGATCAGCTGGGCAGCGGATGCCGGTTTCTTGGCCGGGTCCCGGGATTGGCCACCTGAACCACCTCGACCTGATTTGCTGCACCATCGAGCGTGATCCAGGACAGAACCTGACCTGGCCGCAGTCCGAGCAGGGCGGCGCCGTGCATCGACGTTACCGGCAGCCGGAAGGCATCGTCGCGCGGATGATCATGCGGCAGGACCAGCTTGACGGTCCGCTCGCGGCCATCGGTGGACCTGTAGCGGACGATGCTGTTGAGGCGCACCACGTCGGCAGGCAAAGCCGTGTCCTTCACGACTATGGCCCGATCGAGTTCGTAGAGGAGGAAATCGACCTCATGAGCGTGGTGATTGACATCGGTCAATGCCGCAGCTGTCAGGCGATGATGCTCGTTCTCCGCCACCATGATCGGCGGCGACTGCGACCAGTCCGCCAAGGCGATCGTCGTCATTGCTTGGTTCCCTTCTCGACAAGGACGGAACTGCCAAGGGCACCCCGATCAAAGACACTGAAGAGGTGCTGTGGCGTTGCCCTGGTGCTGTTGTAGTCCCTGAGGCACCATGGACATCGGCGTGCAACGCGTGGGCGCGGCCCCGAACAGGACCGGCAATATCTCAGAACCTTCATGATACACCCCCTATAGCTGAGAGGACTTGGCGAACGCCTCCAGCAAGTGCTGGCGGTCTTCGAGCGACAGCAGCTTGATGGTCATGGTTTCGGTCTTGATCGGGGTCTGCATGGGCAGGCTGTAGCTCAGCGCAGGCACGTGGGCCTCGGCCCACTGGCGGAACCGGCGCAGCTTGTTGGGACCGCTGACGGGCAGGGTAACGGAGTACTTGAAGGTCATCTTTGCCTCATAGAGACAGACGCCGCCGGCACATGCCCGAGCATATGCGTGCGAACGTTGCGTGAAATGGGGAATGAGCTAGAGCGGCCTGGCGCTGCTCTTACCTTGGGCAGGTAGCAGCACCAGGCAATCAGCCTGCTTGGCGATGACCGGTAACTTGCAGGCGCTGGATGAAAATCTGCGGGCTCATGGCGGCAATCATGGCCATATATCCGGCTTTGTCAAATAGCGTACGGTCGCATGTCGGTCGAGGCTCGAAACCCCCTGACGGCGCCTTGGGCGCAGGTGCGACCAAAGGGGCAGCGAGATCGCGGAAGGCGCTGTCCTATGCTTCGACCGGGGGATAAAGAACGCCACCGTCGCGGCAGACAGCGCCGGGCGTCAGAGTGGCCGGCGGGACGTTGCCCTCTCCCATAATGTGAAAGACTTCAAACCCCCGCGCCAACAGATTGTCTGCTATGATCCGCCGGTGGCAGCGCCACCACACCGCTTCTGCGCACATCATGGCGGTGCGCCCCGTCTCGCCCACCTCGATCAGCTCGTCCAGTCCGGACCTGAACTTCGCCGTCTGCGCATAGTCCGCGTAGTTCCGAAAGCTCTGGTTGCGCCAGAGCGCATTGGCCGAGCTTTCAACCTGCTTCTGTCGTCCCCGCAACCCACCAAGCTGGGCAATGTGCCGGTAAGTGATCTGATAGGGAGCAAGATTGCCCTCCATCGCGTCCAGGTTGAATTGTGGATTGGTCCTGGAGCGTGGTACGGTGCGGACGTCGACAAGGTGCCGGATCTCCGATTGCTGCAGAAGCGCTGCGAACTCTTCGATCGTTCGGGTGGAGTGACCTATGGTGAAAAACGGGTTCATCGGACCATGTGGCATCAGGCAGCCGCGAAAGGCAAATGCGGGATGGACTGCAGGGCCGATGTAAACTGACAGGGACGACGATGGCGTCACATCATCTCCCTCCGGCCAAAGCCTTCAGGTGATCTGGTCGTCATTGCGCTATATCAAAGTTCGCAGTGCTGACGCGGGGTATCTGTAATGAGTCTGGGCCAGGAAACGTGCTGCCCGCACGATTGCCAGGGCCAGTTCACGCATGAAGGACGATTTTCGGCGGCCCTATGAATGAAGTCTTGTCTCCCAGTGCGTCACCGTCCGAGGTTTTGGTAAGCCGGGTGCGATCCATAGTCGAGGCGGCGGCATTGGACGCTCCGTGCCGCCAGCGGGTGAAAGATGCGTTGGAGCGCTTCGTCGCGCTGGAGCAGCAGCGAGAAATCCGACATCACCTACTTTCATCGCGTCGCCACCGAGCCGCCATTGTCTCGCTCATGGACCTGCTGGGGGAACTCGAGGAGACGAACTGGCATGAGGCCGACCGCAGCGTCTTCACCGAATTTGCCGCCTTGTTCGAGGACATAGCCCAGCATGCGCTGCGCGGTGCCTCGGACTTGCGGCTCCTTGCAGAGGGAGTGACCACGGAATGAGTGCGTCCAAGACGTCTACGAACAAGGAGAGTGCCGTGAGCATCGGCGAGAATACCAAGAAGGCCTGGCCGGCCATCTGGCGCGGAATGAAATGCCGCTGTCCGCGCTGTGGCAAAGGCTGGCTGTTCCACCACTACAGCGAACAGGTGGACCAGTGTTCCAGTTGTGGAGAGCCGCTGGCGGACTACAAGGTAGGGCTTTTTCTGCCTCTGATCGTCATCACCGTGATGATCCATATCCTGGCGTTCGTAATGCTCGAAATGGAGTTGAACGGTCACGGCAACCCGCTCGTCTATCTTTATGTCCTGGTTCCCTTGTCCGCCATCGTACCCCTGGCCATCCTGCCCTCGAGCAAAGGCGCTATCATCGGGCTAATGTGGTCGATGGGCTGGAGCGACGAGCAGGACCGCTGACCCTCCGACGCAGCCAAAGGCGTCCATTAAATGGTGGCAGACTATGGTCCATGGACCTGATCGCTAGAGACTGGACATCAAGGCGCCGGCCTTGAGTTCGTCCCTGAGGCGAAGAAGCCGTCGCTGCTGCTCCAGGCCTTGGGCATTGACCAGGGCTTGCAGGCTGATCGCCAGTTCACTGCTCAATTCCACGAAGTCTGCCGCAACGTTCACCGGAAACAGCTGAAAAGCACAGTCGACGAAAATATCGGACAGCTGTTCGATGTGCTCGGGAGAGAGGGTGCGCGCGAGTTTGGCCAGCCAGTTGATGTCTACCGGCGTTCCCCCTTCGGCGAGGAGCGTGGATTTCATCAGGCAGGTGAAGGCTGTCTCCGCATGCGCCCACCTGTTGCCGATCAAGAGAACCAGGGCGCCGCTGAGCGTCTTGTCCCTGCGCACCCGGTCGCTGAAAAATTCAGCGAACTCTTCCAGCTGGTCCTCGTCGAAGAACCGGATCGGTGCGGACAACAGAAAAGACATTGGAGAACCCGGACTGGTAGGTATATCGCCAGAATACCGGGCGCGCACGACTTGTCCTTGCGATAGCGCAAGCAGCCGCGCTTGATCCTCGCCTACTGACGCGTCACCGGTATCCGAAGCCCATGACGTAATCGCGCATTATCTGCTCTTCACTGGACGTCTCGTTGAGCAGAGCCTGCAACGCATCGCCGGCCGTGAGAAGTCCAGCGGGATGCCTTTGTACGTCCACGACCGGCACGTTTTTCACGGCCCGCGCCCGCATTATTTCCCAGACCGAGGTTACGCTGTCCCCAGGACCGCAGGTTAGCACGTCGGTTGTCATCACCGTTGCGACGGCGCAGGTGCAACTTGACCCCTGGCAGGAACTGATGCGTTCCACCACGTCCGTCTTGCTGACCACGCCCACAAGTTGATGTTCGGCGTTGCAGACCACGACCAGGTCCAGTCCGGACTTGAGCACCTTTGCAGCTTCAATCAATGGAGCGTCACTCGAAATCGTGACAAGCTTCTGTCGGGTCGCTGCAGCAAGAGCCTCTACGTTCATCTCGCTTCCTTCAGACCAAGTCTTCGTGCGCGCTGAACAGGATCGTCAGCATGATCACGGAGTCGTCAATTCCTCTTAACCAGTGAGGTGTGCCTCCCTCCAGATACAACCACTGGCCGGCCCCGATCTCGACTTCCTGGTTCTCGAAGCCAATCACGGTCCGGCCACTGAGGCACTGCAGGGTGACAGCGCCATCCACACGATGGGACGGAATCTCGACACCGGCCAAGACGACCAGGCGCACCGCTTCGAAGGTTCCGGATTTCACGATGGCGGCGGTCTTGCCCAAGGTCCGTTCTGCAGGCAACAGGTCAACAACTTCACCGGGGGAAGCGTGCCTTAAAGCCATGTGATCCTCCTGTGTCGGCTCCTGCAATGGACCGCCCAGTTTCTTTCCTAGCGTCAGCAGGTTGGCTTTTCAGCATAGCCGCAGCGTGCGCCTCTGAACACCCACGGCGTCAGGTCGGCCGTCGGTCTCGGGGGGTGCGTTGCCTCGACGTGGGAAAGGCAGGTCTATAACGGCCGGATTCGCCCCGAGCTGGTCGTGTCTGCGCCCAGAGAATGGGTGTCGTTCGGGCCGGGCATGGCCGATTTGCTACTGTGGGGGCGAAGGGCGCCCAAGACGCCGAACATGAGCAGCGCGATGAGGCTGAGGCTGCCCGCTGTCCAGCGAAGGTCGGGGGCAAGCAGGTCAAAGAGGGCGCGGGCCGCTACCGATAGCTGGAGGAAAGCGAGAGCCCAATACATCAACGGCCGGTAGGTGAGCCTCAATCCGCCCACGGCCGGCAGGATGATGAGGGCGTGTCCCATGATCATCGACAGGGCAAAGCCGATGCCGACGGCGTGGATGACCACATCGAGCATCTCGGGGAACTTGATCTGGGCTATCATGGCCACACCCGCCACGGCGAGCCAGAACTGCCCGCAGAGGATAGCAGCCGCCATGAACCCGACCTGGCCACCAGCGCGAACGCGCCTGCGGGCAATGTCATTTTTCGCGAGCCAACCGGCCATCGCCAGCAGGGCCAAGGCCATCGTCATCCCGGAATCGACGTCCCTGATCCACGGAAGTGCGCCGATGAGCAGGGCGGTCGAAATCAGCATGAAAAGCGCGCTGCTGTTGCGGCTGACCCCGGTGAAGCGGCTTAGTTCCAGCCGTTCGCCCGAGACGGTGAGGACCAGGAAGGCGAGCCAGAAGGGCATAGAAAGCAGCGGATCCCCCGTACGCGGCAGAAGTGCCGTCCCGCTCAGCAGGGCAGCGGCCGCGAGCAGCAGGGCCAGGTTGAATGCCGTGGGCTGCAGCTGCACCACCCGCGCCGACATCGCCACGAAAACCGCAGCGGAGAGAACGAGAAGCAGAAACCCGACGGGTAGGCCAGCCAGCAACAGAAAGGTTCCAAGCCCCGAAAGGATCGGCGCGGCGAACCAGATCGACGTCTTTAGCGCGACAGCCCGCTCGAGCGGCACCAGAGTGCCGAAGACACCCTGCATCATCACCAGGCCGTGCAGGTCCACGGCCGGCGGCAAGTCGGGAAGCGGGACGCCGAACCTTAGCAGCCCGCCATAAAGTCCCACCACCGCCGTAAGGGCGGTGGCGGCGAGGAGCGTGCGCGACAGGAGCTTGCGCGGCATCATCAGGCGGCTGTGCGCGTGACCCTGACCTGCCACACCTCGGGGCCCTGTTGCTCATAGACCCAGTCGAAGGTGCCTGGATACTCGGCGCTGAACTGGTACCAGAGTGGCTTGGGATCATGATCGTTGACGATCAGGAAGGCGTCACCCTCGGTAAGGTTCTCGAAAGCGGTGAAGATCATCGGGTGGCGCATACGCGGCGCAATGAGGCGGACGTCAATGATCGTGTCGGTAGACTGGCAGTCGCTGCACAAGGTCAGTATCCTCTGGCTGGACGGCCGAGCGCCTTGCGCCCGGCGTCGGTTATGAAATCCGGGTTCCATGGAGGATCCCAGACCAGTTCGACGTCCACTTGGGCGGCGTTGGGGAAGCAGGCTTCCACCCGCATACGCGCGTCATCCAAAACCATTTCACCCATGGGGCAAGCCCTGCTAGTGAGGGTCATCTGGACTTCGACGTGCCCGTCGGTGATGCGAGCCAGGTACACCAGCCCTAAATCGACGACGTTGACGCCGATCTCCGGGTCGAGCACGGCTCTGAGGCATTCTGCCAAATCAGGATCGATATCCATTCCGCCTCCGGGTGCGTTCGCCGCTCGAGTGAACGCTTCTTCATGAACCCGGAAACACGGTGGCTCTTTGCTGGGGCGCAAACAGACGCGCCAATTCCCGATGGCCAGCAGAAATAGCGACGCACGATTCGCGCCGGTCATTTCCGTCACAAGCATGGTTTCTGGAGGATGTCTTTCCCTCTAGGATGCCGTCGCCAGCCGATGGGCTGGGGTCGCCATGCGGGCGGCAAGCTGCTAAGGGGCGCGCCGCTGGAGGGGCTGCGATCGGGAACGCAGTCCCACATCATAGAGAAGGCACCACATGAACATCACGGATCTGATCGGGCCCGCCGACGTGTACCTTAATGTCGAACTGGGCAACAAAAAGGAGGTTCTGCGGTTCCTCTCAGACCGCGTGAGCGAAAAGTGCCGGTCTCAATCCAGCGAATGCCGCAATGCCCTTGCGGCTCGCGAGAAGCTCGGCTCAACGGCCATCGGGGCAGGCATTGCCTTTCCGCATGCCCAACTGGACGGACTGGATCGAGCATTGGCCATCTTCGTTCGACCGGCTCACCCAGTGCCATACGCCGCTGCCGATGAAGGTCCCGTGGACCTGATCTTGATGTTGCTGTCCCCGAGCGGTGCCACAAGGGAGCATCTGGATGGACTTTCCAGCTTTGCTCGGGCATTGCGGTCGCAGGGCGTCGTCCAGAAGCTTCGCGAGGCGCAAACCGAGGACGACGTGATCGCAGCCTTGCAGGACAGAACCTAAGCAAGAACCGTGAGGAGGACGGCAGCTGGTCGACTGGATTTACCTCGTTATCCTGATCAGTTCGGGGCTGCTCGTAGCCTCGATCTTCACCAGCCTGGCGGCGTTCCGCTTTGGCGCTCCCTTGCTGCTGGTGTTCCTTTTCGTGGGCCTGGCGGCCGGTGAAGACGGGCTGGGGCTCCAGTTCAGCGATGCGGGCTCGGCCTATTTCATCGGCAGCCTCGCACTTGCCGTCATCCTGTTCGACTCCGGCTTCGGGACGACGATGCGGTCATTCCGGCAGGCCGCGGGCCCGGCAATGACCCTTGCAACGGTGGGTGTCCTGCTGACGGCCGCCCTGGTCGGCGTGGCGGCGCACATTCTTCTCGGTCTGGGCGTGCTGCAGTCTCTCTTGCTCGGTGCGATCGTGGGCTCGACCGATGCCGCGGCGGTGTTCTTCCTGCTGCGCATAGGGCAGATTACCGTCAGGGAGCGCGTCCGATCCACCCTCGAGATCGAGTCCGGGTCCAACGACCCGATGGCAATCTTTCTGACAGTGGTGTTGGTGGAGTCCATCGCTGCGGGCATCAGTTCCCCCGATGCCAGCGTACTCATCGGCTTTGTTCAGCAGATGGGGCTGGGCGTCGTCTTCGGGCTTGGCGGCGGGCTGCTGATAGCCATCACCGTCAACCGCATCAATCTGGAGGGAGCGCTTTATCCCGTCATGGTTCTGGGGGGTGCCCTGTTCCTGTTTGCCTTGACCGGCCTATTGGGAGGGAGTGGCTTCCTTGCGGTCTACGTAGCTGGCCTGGTTGCAGGCAATCGCCGCCTGCGTGCCGCCAATGAGTTGCGCCGGTTCCAGGGGGGCATGACCTGGCTGGCGCAGATCGTCATGTTCGTGATGCTGGGGCTATATGCTGCGCCGTCCGAGTTCCTAGCGGCCGCCCCCGGGGCGTTGTTGCTGGCTTTTGTGTTGATCTTCGTTGCTCGGCCGATCGCCGTGTGGCTTTGCCTGTTGCCGTTTGGTTTCCGCGCCCGGGAGCAGGTCTTCCTGGGGTGGGTCGGCTTGCGCGGCGCCGTCTCCATCCTGCTGGCCATTCTCCCGGTCATCGCAGAACTGCCCAATGGGCAGCTCTATTTCAACACGGTGTTCATCGTCGTGCTCGTTTCCCTGGTCCTCCAGGGATGGACGATCCGCCCGATGGCGCGTTGGCTGAAGCTCATCGTGCCGCCCACGATCGGGCCGCTCAATCGCGTGGAATTGGAGCTGCCGGGCACAGCCCACCACGAACTGGTCGTCTATAGGGTCACCGATGGCAGCCCCGTCGCACGCGGAGCACGTTTGCCCAGATGGGCGCGACCGTCTCTCATCATCAGAGACGGGCAGTCCATGAAGTACCAGCAGGTGCGCCAGCTCAAGCCAGGGGATAACGTCTATGTCTTCACCGCTCCACGGTTTGTTCGCTTGCTCGACCGCCTGTTTGCCGGTCCCACGGCAGTTGCTCAAGACGACCGCGATTTCTTCGGCGTGTTCGACGTGGATCCGACGCAGCCGGTTCACACGCTTGCGGCCTTGTACGGCCTGACCCTGCCTGACGGCATAGCGAAAATGACCATCGCCAACTTCATCGCCTCCAAAGTCGGTGGCAGCGCCGAGGTCGGTGACCGGGTCGCGCTTGAAACGGTCGAACTGGTCGTGCGCGAGGTGGATGAAGAGGGCAGGACCTCTGCCGCCGGGCTCGCCATCGTGGAAGAACCCGGTACCGCGGCTCCGCGCCGGATCGGCGCGGGACTGCTCGACGTCTACCGGCGCGCCAAACGCTAAGAGCGCCTACCCCTGACGGCAGTGCTGGACACCATCGTGACCGCCCGGGCATAGACCGTGGCCGTCCGAGGCCAGCACGCGGCCCTGGCACGAGCCGTGAACTGCCAACCCGCTTCTGACGATACACAGCCCACTTGACTCAAAAACGCTGTACGGCGTAAATGACACCGATGTCATGACACCGATGTCATAACGGTTGGGCATCGCGGCGTGAAGGCTGGCCATAGCGCGGGAGGCGCGTAGTCTGGCGGCGATTCACCCGGAGGAGGAAGTCGTGGCCACAATCTATGATGTCGCAAAGATCGCAGGCGTTTCGCCCAAGACCGTCAGCCGCGTGATGAACGGCGACGCGCCGGTTAACGCGAAAACGCGCGAGGCGGTCGAGAGTGCGATTGCGGCTCTCAACTATGTCCCCTCCAGCGCCGCGCGCACCATGCGCTCGCAGCGGTCGGGCCTGATCGGCATGATCACCGGCGCCATCAGTTCGAGCCACCAGTTCGAAGATGCGGGCCTGCCGGAAATCTACCTCGTCCAGGGCGCCCAGCGGGTGATTGCACATAGCAACCGCACACTGCTCATTGCCGATAGCGGAGGGCATGCCGACGGCGTACCTGCACTCCTGCAGACCTTTCGCGAGCACCAGGTTGAGGGGGTGCTTTTTGTCGCCGAATATCATCGCGAGGTCCGGCTGACCGAAGGCTGGAAAGACCGCCCGATGGTTCTGGTCAACTGCTTCGACAGGCAGGGGACCCCCTGTGTCCTGCCGGACGACGAGGGTGCGCAGTTCGCGCTTGTCGACGGGTTGATCAAGCGTGGCCATAGCCGGATCGGCTACCTGACATTGCCTGAGCAGTATGTCGCCTGCACCCTTCGGGTCGACGGCTACAGGCGCGCTCATCGCGAAAACGGCGTGCCCGTGGATGACCAACTCCTCCAGGTGGGCGCGCTGCCCAGCGCGACCAATGAATTCGACCTGCTCTGGGATGCGCTCGATCGCGTGCTGCGGGCCGAACCCACGGTGATCTGCTGCGCCAACGACAAGATGGCGATGCGTGTCTACGGGCTCCTGCGCGAGCGCGGCGTCTCGATCCCGCAGCAGATGTCGGTGGCCGGCTACGACGACTACCGGATGATCGCCGAACACCTTCACCCCGGATTGACCAGCGCCGAACTGCCTTACGCGGCCATGGGCGCGCGTGCGGCGGACAAGCTGCTGCGCCTGATTTCGGGCACCACCAAACCAAATGAGCCGGAATGTGAACTGGTGTCCGGCCCCGTCGCATGGCGCGAAAGCGTCCGAACCCGTGACGCAAACGTCACGTCACTTCATCAACGGAGGAGAGAACCTTGAAGCATATGACCCTATTGGCAGGCGCCCTGGCCCTCAGCACCGCTCTGACGGGCGGTGCCCTGGCCCAGACAGAACTGAGCCTGTGGTATCACGGCGCCGGGAACGCTGTGGAACGCGAAATTCTCGTCGGCATCATCGACGATTTCAACTCGTCCCAGTCGGACTGGAAGGTGGTGCTCGAAGAGTTCCCACAGGCTGCCTACAATGACTCCGTCGTTGCTGCCGCGGTCGCCGGAAATCTGCCCGACATCATCGACGTCGACGGCCCTGTGATGCCCAACTGGGCATGGGCCGGCTATATGCAGCCGCTGCAACTCTCGGAAGGCGCCCTCGACGGCTTCCTGCCCGGCGCCATCGGCAAGTACAATGACGAGGTCTACTCGGTTGGCCTCTGGGACGCGGCGATCGCGATGTACGCTCGCAAGTCGGTGCTCGAGAAGCACGACATCCGCATTCCCACCCTCGATCAACCCTGGACCAAGGAAGAGTTCGACGAAATCCTGGTCAAGCTCAAGGATTCTGGGGAGTTCGACTACGCTCTCGATCTCGGCATGGCCGACCAGAGCGAATGGTACCCCTACGCCTTCGGTCCGTTCCTCTGGAGCTTCGGCGGCGACATGGTGGATCGCTCGAGCTACACGACCGCTGAAGGCGCTCTGAACGGAGACGCGGCCCTCGAGTTCGGCGACTGGTGGCAGAGCCTGTTCACGCGCGACCTCGTGCCGGGCACCAGCCAGGACATGGCGGACCGCGAGACCGGCTTCATCGACGGCAAATACGCGCTGCAGTGGAACGGCAACTGGTTTGGCATCAAGACGCTCGAGGCCGTTGGCGACGACCTGCTCTTCCTTCCTGCACCTGACTTCGGCAACGGCCCCAAGATCGGCGCGGCATCCTGGCAGTTCGGCGTTTCGGCCACCAGCGACCATCCGGATGGCGCAAGTGCCTTCATCGGGTTCGCCATCCAGGACAAGTACCTGGCGGCCTTCTCGGACGGCATTGGTCTGATCCCCGCGACCGCAGAAGCGGCCGCGATGACCAAATCCTACGCTCCGGGTGGTCCGCTGGAGGTGTTCTTTGGCCTTTCTGAAGCCCAGGCCATGCTGCGTCCGGTAACGCCCGGTTACGTGGTGGAGGCGCTCGAGTTCCGCAAGGCGCTGTCCGACATCGCCAATGGCGCGGACGTCGCCGATGCGCTCGACGCAGCGACGGACGCGATCAACGCCGACATCGCCCGCAACAACAACTACGCCCCGGCCAACTAAGCCGGACGCGTCCCCGCCTCGCTCGTCCTCCCGGCGAGGCGGTTGGCTCCGGGAACCCGAGACCGACGATGTCCAACAAGCAGAAATCCCTTCAATCCCATCCGCTCGCGGGTTGGCTGATGACGGCACCGGCGCTGATCCTGATCGTGCTGTTTCTGGTTGGTCCGTTCATCCTGGCCTTCGGGTTCTCCTTCACGAACCAGCGCCTGATCTCGCCCAATCCCACCCAGTTCGTGGGCCTGAGCAATTTCGAACAGTTGCTTGGGGTAGGGGTGTTGACGCTCGATCCGGAGCGAGACGATGCAGGCCAGGTTGTTTTGGATGCCGAGGGGCAGCCGAGCTACCCGCGCCTGCGGGATTACACGCGCAACAATCCCGACTACCCGCAGTATGACGGCATGCGCGAATGGTTCAGCTTCAGCACGGGAGATGCCCGCACCTATGTGCTGGCGCGGGATACCGTGTTCATGAAGGCGCTCACGAACACCCTGTTGTTCGTGATTATCGTCGCGCCAGTGCAATCTGGGCTGGCGCTGCTGCTGGCGCTGATGATCAACCAGAAACTGCGCGGCATCAACGTCTTCCGCACCATCTACTTCATGCCCGTGGTGGTTTCGATCGTGGTGGTGTCGCTGCTCTGGCGGTTTATCTATGACGGCCGAAACGGACTGCTGAACAATCTCCTCGAATTCCTGACCTTCGGCCATTTCCAGCCCATCGACTGGCTGGGCAACCCCGATACTGCGCTGTTCGCCATCATCGGCATGTCAATCTGGCAGGCCGTGGGCTTCCACATGGTGATCTGGCTCTCGGGGCTGCAGACCATACCGCTCACGCTCTACGAGGCCGCCGACATCGAAGGCGCGACGCCGTGGCAAAAATTCCGCTTCGTCACCTGGCCGGGGCTGCGCAACACGGCGGTCCTGATCCTCGTCGTCATCACCATGCAGGCCTTCGCGCTCTTCTCGCAGATCGACGTGATGACCAATGGCGGGCCGCTCGACTCCACGCAGACCCTGGTGTTCCAGGCAGTCGTTCGTGGCTACGAGCAACAGAACATCGCAGGCGGTTCGGCCATCTCGGTGATCCTCTTCCTGCTGGTGCTCTCCATCTCCCTCATCCAGCGATATCTCACCCGGGAGCGCACATAATGGCTGCCGTCGCCCCGACCAATCAGCGCCTCAAGACCAGCCTGCGCTACCTGCTGCTGGTGCTCGTGGGGGCCGTGTTCATCTTCCCGATCATCTTCATGGTGGTCAGTTCGCTCAAACCCGACGGCCAGTTGTTGCGCGACACCGCCTCGATCCGGGCTTTTTTGCCGGTGGGCGACATTTCGCTCGACAACTATTTCGCTGCCTTCAAGCGCGCGCCGGTCGGGCTCTTCGTCTTCAACTCGCTGCTGGTGACCGGTATCACCGTCATCGGCTCACTGTTCCTCTGCTCGATGGCTGCCTTCGCCTTCGCGTTCCTTGAATTCAAGGGCAAGGAGATCGTGCTTTCGCTGATTATCGCGACCCTGATCATCCCCTTCGAGACCATCGCCGTACCCATGCTGATGGTGGTCAATTCACTGCCCAGCATAGGGCCGGATGGCCTCACCTGGGGGTGGCTGAACAGCTACCAGGTGCAGATCGTGCCGTTCCTGGCCGATGCGCTGACGATCTTTCTTTTCGTGCAGTATTTCCGCGATCTGCCCAAGGAACTGATCGAAGCCGCACGCCTTGATGGCGCCCGCTGGTTCCAGGTCTATTCGCTGGTCATCGTGCCCATTTCCGGCCCGGTCTTTGCGACGGCCGCGATCCTCAAGTTCCTGGCGATGTACAACCAGTATCTCTGGCCGCTGATGGTGACGCAGTCCGAGCAGTTCCGTCCCGTCATGGTCGGCCTGCAATATTTCTTCCAGCTCAACACCGCCTGGGGCGAGGTGATGGCTTATCTCTCCCTGATCACCCTGCCGGTGCTCGCCTTCTACCTGTTTCTCCAGCGCGCCTTCATTGCCTCGATCGCCTCTACCGGCATCAAGGGCTGACCGCCAACCCCGACGAAAGACACGACTTTGGTTCTTGCACTCAAAGACAAGTGGATCTGGGACTTCTGGATCTATCGCGACGGCGACGACTATCACGCCTATTTTCTGCAGGCCGACAATACCCTGGCGCATCCCGACATGCGGCACCGCAACGTGACGCAGGGGCACGCGGTCTCGAAGGATCTCATCAATTGGACGCATCTGGGGACGACGTTCAAGCCGGCCGACCCGGTGGCATGGGATGACTGGACCACGTGGACCGGCTCCACCCTGCGCGATGACACCGGCCTCTGGCACCTGTTTTATACCGGCACCGAGCACGCCGAAGAGGGCATGAAACAGCGCATCGGCCACGCCACCTCGACCGATGGCCACAACTGGACCCGTGTCGGCAACGGGTTAGCGCTCGACATTTCCGGGCCCGACTACGAGGAGTACACGCCGGGACACTGGCACGACCGGGCCTTTCGCGACCCGTGGGTGATGAAGGACCCGGAGGGCGATGGCTGGATCATGTACATGGTGGCGCGCCGCCCCGGCACGACCGAGCCCAATGCCGGTGGCACGGTCGGATTTGCCACCTCGCCCGACCTCTACACCTGGACGCTGCGGCCGCCCGTCTATGCCGGCGGCATGTTCGGGCAGATGGAAGTGCCGCAGGTCTTCGAAGTGAACGGCAAGTGGTACATGCTGTTCTGCACCGATGGCTCGCACTGGTCGGAAGCCTATAAGGCACTCAATCCTGAAAAGCCGGTTCGCGGCACGCACTATCTGATGGCGGACAATCCGCGCGGGCCATGGGAAGTGGCGCCGGGCCCGTTCTTCGACGGCGCACAGGGCAGCCGCTATGCCGGCAAGATCGTCGAGACCGACAACGGTTTGGTCTTCATGGCCTTCCGGCACGACGCCGCCGATGGCTCGTTCATTGGCGAGGTCTCGGACCCCATTCCCGTTCGGGTCGATGAACAGGGCCTGCTGCACACCGAACTCGACAAGCTTCCCCCCGGCGCCAAAGTCTAGCGCAGGGTCGCAAGGAGATTATCCAATGGCCGGATTGAGCCTTTCCAATCTCAAGAAAACCTATGGCAAGGTCGAGGTCATCAAGGACGTCGATCTAGAAATCGGCCACGGAGAGTTCGTGGTTTTCGTCGGGCCATCCGGCTGCGGCAAGTCTACCCTGCTGCGCATGATCGCTGGCCTCGAGGACATCACGGGCGGTGAGTTGCGGATCGGCGACAAGATCGTCAACCAGGTGCAGCCTCGGGACCGCGGCGTCGCCATGGTCTTCCAGTCCTACGCGCTCTATCCGCACATGACGGTCTACGACAATGTCGGGTTCGGGCTGCGGCTCAACAAGACGCCCAAGGACGTGCGCGACAGGAAGATCCGGGAAGCCGCGCAAATCCTGCAGATGGAGCACTTGCTCGATCGCAAGCCGGCTCAACTCTCGGGCGGCCAGCGCCAGCGCGTCGCCATCGGCCGAGCGATCGTCCGCCAGCCCGAAGTGTTTCTGTTCGACGAACCCTTGTCGAACCTTGATGCGGCCTTGCGCATGGACATGCGCATGGAAATCTCGAAGCTCCACCAGGAACTGGGGGCAACGATGATCTATGTCACCCACGACCAGGTGGAAGCCATGACGCTTGCCGACAAGATCGTGGTGCTCAACGCCGGGGTGGTGCAGCAGGTGGGCTCCCCGCTCGAACTTTACAATCGCCCAGCCAACCTCTTTGTCGCAGGATTTATCGGTTCACCGAAAATGAACATGGTCGAAGTCTCTGTGGAAACCGCGGGGGCCAATGCTATCGATATATCCGGGCCGGCCATCGGCCGGCTCAGCCTTGCCACGGAGGCATCGGGCATTGTGCTGGGGGACAAGATGACGCTGGGCATCCGTCCCCATGATTTTCAGCAGGTGCCGGAAGGGCCGTTCAAGGGCACAGTGACCCTTGTAGAACATCTTGGCAACGAGACTATGGTCAGCCTCAAGCTTGCCAACGGCGAAGCGATGATCGCGGCGCTGGATGGGGACACGACGTGTGCCATCGGCGAGACGGTCAGCCTCGATTTCAATCGGGACAAGGTCCATCTCTTCGACAGCGGCGGACAGCGCCGGGGTTAGTCTCACACCGGATTGGGTGCCTCAGAGGGCAGCGGCCACGCCCGTGCGCCGGAAGTCCGCAGCGGCGGTAAGGCCGTCTTGGTCGCGCCAGCACATCTGGAACGAGCCCATGTTCCAGTCCCAGGCCGGCATCGGGTGAAGATGCAGGCCCAGTGCGGTCAACCCGAGAACGGCCTCAGGCGCCAGCCGGTTTTCGATGGTGAGGCCGTAATCGTCCTCGAGCGGCAGCATGCGCGGCGCATCCGAGGCGGCCGGAGGCGTCATGCCGAAATCGAGGATGTTGACCAGCATCTGCGCTACGGTGGCGTAGACATTGCCCGGCGTACCGAGCGCCAGCCAGGGCTGTCCGTCGCGAAGGACGAATGTGTTGCCCAGAATATTGCGCATGCGCGCTCCGGGCGTGCGCCAGGTTGAAAAATGCGCCGACATTGCTGTCTGCTCATGCGAGCCCATCATGGCGACGCCGCCCACAGCCATGCCCGGAATGCCGCCCGACTGGACGGTGTTCATCATCTGGATCCAGTTGCCCTGCGCGTCCACCACCGAGATCTCGCAACTGCCCACGGGGGCCTTGGTGCGGGCGCTGTTCCAGCCCGAACCCGCAAAGCGGGAGGCGCCGATGGTGAGCCGCACATGCTCGGTGAGGTCGACCTTGGGTCGGCTCGCCGCGATTAGGTTCGCCAGCGAGCGCTGATAGCCAGCATCCATGAGGACGTCGCCGGCGGGACCGAAATAGAGGGGGTCATGGAGGAAGCCGCAGGCCTGTTCGGCGAGGCGCAGCGCGTGGGCCATTGTGAACACGTAATCGGCGCCGAAAGGCTCCATGCTCTGGATGCCCGATGCCTCGAGTACACCGAGCACGAGGCTGCAAAACGCCCCTTGGCGTTCGGGGGCCGACAGGGTGACCACCTCATGCCCGCGATGGGCGAACCGCTCCGGCTGCTGCCAGCGGGGTGGGTTTGCGGTGAGGTGATCGAGCCGCACGGGCCAGCCGAGCGCGTTGCCGGCGGCCACGAAATCTTTGGCCCATTGGCCAGAGGTGAATTCCTCGGGCCCGTTCTGCGCCACCCGCCTCAGCGTTTCGGCAAGGAGCGGATTGCGCATGAGGCTGCCTACCGGCGGCAGGAACCCCTTCGGCATGAAGACGGCGCGGGCTTCTTCGAAGAAGCTGTAGAACGGCGCGGCAAAGACATTGACGCCATATTCGAATGAGGACACCGGGTGCCCGCGCTCCGCCCACTCAATGGCAGGGGCACAAAGCCGCTCCCAGGAGAGCGTGCCGAACTTGTCGTGCAGCGCGCCGAGCGCCGGCATGAAGCCGGGGATCGCCGCCTGCGGCCCGGGCGCCCCTTCGCGGGCCCAGCCGCCAACGCCGTTGATGGGGCGGAAAGGCGAGAGGTCGTGCGGCAAGGTGCCCAGTCCGTTGAGCTGGTGCGCCGTGGCGTGCGTGCCATCCCAAAAAAGGCAGGACACCATGCCCGCATGGCTGGTCAGGTGCGGCTCCACCACGGCCTGCACCATCGCCCCGGCGATGGCGGCATCGGCAGCGTTGCCATCTTCGCGCAGCACATCGAGCACCACTTCGGTGACGATCGGGTTACCGGTGCTGGCAACGGCGCGGCCTTTGGCTAGCGGCTTGGGGCCCTGGTCGACGATGTAGCGTTCGCGCTCTTCGGGGCTCGCGTAGTCCATCTATTCGCGCGGCTCCATGGCGTCGCGCAGACCGTCGCCGAGGAAATTGACGGCCAGCACGGTGCAGAGGATGAGGAGGCCCGGCGGGATGGCCAGCCACGGCGCCACCGAGAGCCAGGAACTGGCGCTGTTGAGCAGATTACCCCAGGTCGGCACCGGCGGCTGGATTCCGAAACCGAGGAAAGACAGCGCCGATTCGAGCATGATGGCACTTCCCACCGCAAGCGTGGCCGACACGGTGATCGGGCCGATGGCATTGGGCAGGATGTGGCGGAACATCAGCCGTGGTCCGCCGGCGCCCAGGGCACGCGCGGCCTCGACGAACTCGCGTTCGCGCAGGGCGAGGAACTGGCTGCGTACGAGGCGCGCCGTGCCCATCCAGATCAGGAGGCCGACAATGGCCACGAGCAGCGGCGGGCTTGGGCGGAACAGGCCCGACAGCAGCAGCACCAGGGGCAGTGTGGGGATGGAGAGCATGACATCGGTGAACCGCATCAGCAGCAGGTCCACCCAGCCCCGATAAAACCCTGAGAGCGCCCCCACCAGCGTACCCGCGAATGTGGCGATCACGGCACCGGCGAGGCCAACGGCCAGCGACACGCGTCCGCCATAGATGAGCCGGGTCATGGCATCACGCCCCAGTTCGTCCGTGCCCAGCCAATGCTGTGCGTTCATCGGGCCGGGAGCGCCGATGAGGGTGAAGTCCTGCCCGTCGAAGGTATAAGGCGAAAGGTATGGTCCGATAATGATGACGAGCGCGAGCAGCATCAGGAAGCCGAGACTGATGACGGCTGGACGGTGCTTGAGGAAGCGCTTGACGACGCGGCGCCCGTAGGACTGCGGCTTGGTGTGCGCCAGGGGGAGGGTGGTGTCAGCCATAGCGGATCCTCGGGTCGAGCGCGGCATAGGCAAAGTCAGCGACGATGTTGGCGATGATGATGCCGAGCGAACCCATCATCATCAGGCCCATCAGCATGGGATAGTCGCGGCCATCCATGCTTTCCATGAAGAGCCGGCCGATGCCGGGCCAGGCGAACACCGTCTCGGTGATGACCGCGCCGGAGATGACCGTGCCGAAATCGACCGCGATGACGGTGACGGCGGGGATCATGGCATTGCGCAGGGCATGCAGCAGCAGCACGCCGCGCTCCGAGCGCCCCTTGGCATAGGCAGTGCGGATGTAGTCCTGGTTGAGCACGTCGACCATGCCCGACCGTATGAACCGGCTCCAGCTGGCCACGGTGGCGAGCGACAGCACGGCGGCCGGCATCACGATGTGGGAAAGCCGGTCGGCAAAGTCGCCGCCACCGATGGATTTGTAGCCCGCCGAGGGCAGCCACCCCATCTGCACCGAAAAGAACAGCTGCAGCAGCAGCGCCATCCAGAAGACGGGGATGGAAATGCCGGCGAACGAGGCCAGTGTTACGGTGGTGTCGAGCTTGGAGCCGCGACGGGAGGCGCTGATGATCCCAAGGGGAATGGCGATAGCGAGTGACAGCAACAGCGCCAGGCCACCCAGCTCCAGCGTCGGGCCGAGGCGCAGCACGATTTCGGTCAGCACCGGCCGTCCGGTGCGGATCGAATAGCCCCAGTCGCCGACGAGGATCGACTTGAGCCACAGGAAATACTGGACCGGCACCGGCTGGTCGAGCCCATAGGCCTTGGCGATCTGGTCGAGCGCCTCGCGGCTCACCGCGGGATTTTCCAGATACATATCCAGCGGCCCGCCGGGCGCGAGATGGATGATGGTGAACAGGATCAGCGAAATGCCCAGCAGCAATGGAATGGCGCCGAGCAGCCGGCGGATGACGTAACCAAGGCTCATGCCGCCTCCTCTGGTAGATTTGGTGCACCCCTGCGGGGCATCCGGTTATCAAAAGCGAGCGTCATTCCGGCGAAAGCCAGGCGGGGGAGATCCGACTTTCGCGGGAATGACGCCAGGACCACGTCCGGTCCGGTGGCTGCCCGGCCGAAGCCGGGCAGCGGGATCGCGGGCCTTAGCCTTCCATGTACCACTCGGCGGTGTGCACGAAATTGGTCATGTTGGTCGGGTTGGGTACGAAGTTCTTGAGCTTGGTCGTCTTGGCGATCAGCGCGACGTTGGTCGTCAGCGAGATCGTCGGCAGGTCTTCCGCCAGGATCTTCTGGAACTCCTTGGCCGCTTCCATGCGCACGTCGGTTTCGAGGGAATTCTCGAACTTGTCGAACGCCGCATCCAGCTCGGGGTTGGAGTAGGACTGGCCGTTGTTCGGGCCGCCCGTGCCCCAGAACACCGAGTAGACCGGGTCGGCCGAGGTGATCCAGCGACCATAGATCAGGTCGTAGCCGCCATTGTAGCGGGCTTCGCGATAGGCGACGCCGGTCTGGTTGTTGGCGGTCGCCTCGATGCCAATGGCCTTGAGCTGAGCGATAATCACCTGCTGGGCCAGTTCGTCGTCGGCACGGCCGGCCTGCACCATGAAGTCGTAGGAGAGGCGGTTGCCGTCCTTTTCACGGATGCCGTCGGCGCCGGCCTTGTAGCCAGCCTCGTCGAGCAGTGCCTTGGCGCCCTCGACGTCATAGGCGATCTCGGGGGTCTCTGGATCGTACCATTCGAACACCGGCACCACCGGCGACTTGATCGGCTCAGGGAAACCGCCCTGGGCGCGGATCAGCACCGAGCGATCGATGCCCATGGCGATGGCCTTGCGCACGGTGAGATCGGACAGGGTCGGGTTCTTGAAGTTGAAGTCGAGGTGCTGCCAGGAGAGCAGGGGCCCCTTGATGAGCTCGATGCCATCGATGCCTTCGACCTGGCTGGCCTGGCTGTAGGGCGTCGAGACGACCATGTTGACTTCACCCGAGCGCAGCTGGGTGATCAGCGTGTTGGTGTCGGGGATCATCTTGAAGATGATCGAGTCCAGGTACGGAAGCTGGTCGCCATTCTCGGCCTTGTCCCAATAGTCCTCGTTCCTCTCGGTGACGACGTACTGGCCGCGCACGAACTCGGTGACCTTGAACGGCCCGGTGCCGACGGGCATCTCGTTGTAGCTCGAGGTGTTGAGATCGGTGCCCTCGAGCAGGTGCTTGGGCATGATGCCGAAGGTGAAGAGGGTGGAGGCGAAAGTGGGGAGGATGGTGTTGTAGTTGACCACGACCGTCAGGTCATCGGGCGTATCGATGCTCTCGACTTCTTCGGTGCCGTCCTTGGATTCGGCGATGAAGTTCGGGTCCTTCACGGCTTCCCAGGTGTACTTCACGTCGGCCGAGGTGAAGGGTTCGCCGTCGTGCCACTTGACGCCGTCGCGCAGCTTGTAGGTGATCTTCATGGTCTTGCCGTCTTCGGCAACGACGATACCGCCGTTTTCGATGGTCGGCACTTCGGTGGCCAGCACCGGCACGTACTTAGCGTCGGCGCCGGGGGCCAGCAGGCCCTCGACCACGGTCGCCTGGGCATCGCCGAGGAAGCCGGTCGAATAGACGTTCATGGTATCGATCTCATAGGTGAGACCAACGGTCAGGGTGCCGCCCGGCGACTGGGCATAGGCGGGAAAGGTGCGGAACGCAGCCAGGGCGGCGCCGCCGGCCAGCATGCCCTGAAGGGCCGCGCGTCGGGTCATTCTGATGGTCATGGGTCTTCCTTCTTCCTGTTTGCCCTTCCGGGCGTTCACTCCAGATGCCGGTTTCCCGGTCTTCTTTAGTATCCAAGCTGCCGGTCAACGAGATGGGGGATCGGCTCCCCCTTCTCGAAGCGGCGAATATTGGCGGCCATTTCAGCGACCGCGATGTGGGCATGGGTGGGCGCCGCGACATGGGGCGACACCAGTACCTTAGGATGGCTCCAGAAGGGGTCTTCGGCCGGGAGCGGCTCGGTGCGGAAAACATCGAGGGCCGCCCCGCTCAACTGGCCGCTGTCGAGCCGCGACAGCAGGTCCGCGTCCACCACCTGGCCGCCACGGGCGCCGTTGATGAAGAAGCCGCCCGGCGCCATGGCATCGAACACCGAAGCGTCGATGACATTGGCTGTCTCGTCTGTCAGCGGCAGGAGATTGACCAGGATTTCGGCGTCGCGCACCGCGTCGATCAACTGGTCCTGCCCGGCAAAGCTGGTGGCGCCCTCGATGGTACGGCCGGACCGGCTCCACACGCGCGTATTGAACCCGAACCGGACGAAATGCCGGGCCGCCATGCCGCCCAGGGCCCCCGCGCCAAGCACGGTCACGGTACGCTCGCGCGCCAGCTTTTCCTTGAGCGGGCTCCACTCGCGGCGCGCCTGCAGGCCTCGATAGGCGGCAAGGTTGCGGTGCCAGGCCAGTGCGTGTGCCAGGACCCAGTCCGACATGCCTTCGGCAAGACCGTCGTCGACAAGACGCACGATGGGGATGTCGTCCGGCACTTCTCCGCTGGCGAGCAGGTGCTCGATGCCAGCATTGAGGCTGAGGACGAGCTTCAGCCCGGGCACCGCGGCGATGACACCCGGGGTCGGCCGTCCCACCACGATAAAGGGAACATCAGCATCGCCCGGAGCGGGCTGCTGCGTGAAGACGTCGAAGTCGGGAAGCTCCTTGCGGAACATCTCGGCCATCTGTTCAGGATTGCCGCGCGAGGCGATGAATAACCGTTTCATGACAGGGAGCATGGTGCGTCCGAACGACGGATCGCAATGCCCGAAAAAATCCGTTTTGTGTGCATTTCAACTCATACGTAGGCAGGATGGCTGGCGCGCGCAAAAATGCATCGTAATGCCGAATAAATCAGCATTTCCGCAGCTCTGGTTTCTACAATGTAGTCGGCAAGGACTTGTTGCCCAAAACACGATCTATTCCATCAGGTTGAGCTCGGCCTGACGAATGCAGGCCACCGCGTGCCGGGGTCCCACGGTCTCCAGCGCTGGCTCGACCTGCGCACAGGCCTCGATTGCGAAGGGACAGCGCGTGCGGAACACGCATCCCGAGGGAGGGTTGATCGGGCTTGGCAGATCGCCCTTGAGCATGATCCGGTCGCGCTTGGCCCGAGGATTGGGTACCGGCGCCGCATCGAGCAGGGATCGCGTATAGGGATGGCGCGGCTGCGTATAAAGGTCCGCAGCGGTGGCCGTCTCCATCACGTGGCCCAGATACATCACGACCACGCGGTCGCACAGGAACTCGATCACCGAGAGATCGTGGCCGATGAACAGAATGGAGAGACCCAGTTCCTGCCGCAGGTCCTGCAGCAGATTGATGATCTGCGCCTGGATCGAGACATCGAGCGCCGACACGGGCTCGTCGGCCACGATGAAGTCGGGATTGACCGCGAGCGCTCGGGCGATGCCGATGCGCTGGCGCTGGCCGCCGGAAAACTCATGCGGGAACCGCGCCGCCGCCGTGCGCGGCAGGCCTACTTTCTCGAGGAGGTCGCCGACCCGCTCGTCGCGGTCGGCCCGCGTGCCGATGCTGTGCAGGTGCAGGGCTTCGCCAATGATCTGGCCCACGCTCATGCGCGGGTTGAGGCTGGCATAAGGGTCCTGGAATATAATCTGCATGCGCGAGCGCAGGGCCTTGAGATCTCTGGGCGGCAGGCCCACCACCTCGGTGCCGTCGAACCGGACGGAGCCCTCCGTAGGTTCGATGAGCCGCAAGAGCGCGCGTCCGAGTGTGGTCTTGCCCGAGCCGGACTCCCCGACCAGCCCCACCACCTCGCCGCGCGCGATGTCCAGGGAAACGCCGTCCACCGCCTTGAGCGTCACGCCGTCCTTGAAAAGGCTCCGCCCGATGGGGAAGTGGACCTTGAGGTCGCTGACCTGAACCAGGGTTTCAGCCATCGAGCTCACTCCAGCGGATACAGCGTGTTGCATGGCCCGGCTCGACGGGCAGCATGGGCGGCACGGCGGCGCGGCACGCTTCAATGGCCCAGGCGCACCGTGGGTTGAAATCACATCCCGCAGGCGGGTTGCGCGGGTCCACCACATTGCCCGGGATCGCCCGCAGGCGCGCCACCTCGCCCGCTGCGCGCGCAGCGTGGTCCACCGTCGGCAGGCTTGCTAGCAGGCCCCGTGTGTACGGATGGCTGGGACGGTCGAAGAGATCCTGCACCGCGGCGGTTTCAACAATGCGTCCGCCATACATCACCGCCACCTTGTCGGCGATTTCGGCCACCACGCCCAGATTGTGCGTGATGAACAGTATCCCCATGCCGATCTCGCGTTGCAGCCGGCGCATGAGCTCGAGGATCTGCAACTGCACGGTGACGTCCAGCGCCGTGGTCGGCTCGTCGGCAATCAGCAGGGCCGGGTTGCAGGCGAGGGCCATGGCGATCATCACTCGCTGCCGCATGCCGCCCGACATCTGGTGCGGATAGACCTGCGCCCGGCGCTCGGGCTCGGGAATATCGACCAGCGACAGCATCTCCACCGCCCGTGCCCAGGCTTGGCGATGACTGAGGCCCTGGTGCAGTTCGGCCGCCTCGGCGATCTGCGCCCCCACCTTCTGGGTGGGATTGAGGCTGGTCATTGGTTCCTGGAAGATCATCGAGATCTCGTTGCCGCGAATGCGGCGCATCGCCGTCTCCGGCTCCTGCACGAGGTCGCGCACCTGCCCATCGCGTCCGCGAAAGAGAATGGTCCCGTCCGTGATCGACCCCACGCCCTTGGCGAGCAGACGCATCACCGACAGGCTGGTCACCGACTTGCCCGAGCCGCTTTCGCCGACGACGGCGACCGTCTGGCCGGACTCGATGTCGAGATCGACGCCCTTGACGGCGCGCACGATGCCGCTCTCGGTCCGAAATTCGGTCACGAGATTGCGGATCGACAGCAGGGGCGCTGTGGTCGTTTCCGTCATGGGCGCAGCAGTCCGGCGCGGGTCATCTCGTCTTCCACCCAGGCGAGTGGAACATGGCCGTAGCTCAGGAGCCTGTCGTGGAAGGCGCGAGTCTCCCCGGTCCAGCGCTGGCGCAGGGCCTTGATGCCTTCGACGCCAAGCCAATACATCAGGCGCGAGCCGGGCAGCATCGAGTTGCGGACCACTTCACCCTCCACGCGCACCGGCGCAAAGCCGGCTTCACGATAGAAGTCCATGGCCTGTTGCTGCGTCCAGTCACCGATATGCAGCTTGATATCGACCAGGACGCTGGCCGCGTTCCGCCGCTCAAATTGCTTGAGGAGGAGGATTTCCTCGGGCGTGTAGAATCCCGGAGCCTCAATGAGAAGGTCTTCCACATAGCAGGCCCAGCCTTCGATCAGCGTGCCGGAGCCCAGAAAGGCGAGGCCTAGCGCGCAGTCCGTACCGGCGATGCGCGCGAGGCGCGATTGGGCGGCGCGAGCACGGGTGTTCTGCGTGTGGTGGCCAATGCTGCCATGGTGCACGGAGTGGATGGTCTTGACCATGGCCGTGTTATTGCCGCGCAGGAACGCCTGTTCGTCTTCGCCCGGCGGCGTGACCCAATAGACGCTGCCGGCGCCGGGGTTGAGGCCGGGGGGAGAACGGTAGAACAGGAAATAGAGCGGCTGGCTGATCTTTCGGAAGCAGGGGGCCATCCACCGATAGTCGAGGTCGTACTCTTGCGCCGGCGTCACGAGATCGGCGCCTTGCGCGATGGCCTGGATGTCCCAGTCCATATAGCTGTCGAACACAGCCCCGACGGTGTCGGGATGGATGTCGGAGAGACCGGCGAGAATCTCGTCGGCCGTGCGGTTGGGGTCGATGGCGCGTGCCATCTCCGCCATCTCCTCACCCATGCGATTGTAAGCGGTTTGGGCCATCTCCACCGCTTCGCGTGGCGACATCGGCAAGCCGTGGAGTTCGGCCATCACCTGGCCAAGATAGGCCTCGCCGCACGCAGGGTCTGCATCGGGTTGTCCATCGAGCGCCGACGCAAACGCCTCAAAGGCGTTGGCGGCCCGCCGGGCCGGCTCCGCCCAATCGTCGGCAAATTCCTCGTGCAGGCTGATGTCGGTGCGCAGGAAGCCGGCCATGGCAGTGGCTTCTTTCTGGGCCCGTTTCACCCAGCCCTGTGGTACTGGAACGCCCTGCAACCGCTCGGTCGCAGAGTCGAGAAAGCCCGGAAGGCCGGTGAGCCGGCCGATCAGCGCGTCGTGGCGGATCGGCATTGACTGCGGCAGGAGCAGCGAAATGATCGAAAACGCCGCCTCGCCCGAATACCAGGCGGGGTTGTGCAGGCGGGGCCGGGTTTCGGCGGCCAGCCGCTGCATATGCAACTCGGCCAGCATCATGCGGCGGTCGAGCCGGTCGCCCAGCTCATCCGGCTCCTCAGTGTTTTCCAGCCGCGCCAGCAGGGTGTCTATGCCCTCGATCTCTTCCGACAGCGTCTCGGGACCGGCTGGCGGCAGCAGAGCATCGTGGTGCCTTTCGCCCATGAAGCTCGCGTCGACCGGGCGGAAGTGCCAATGGTGGGCGAGGAAGTCGTCGACAATGGACGGGTCGTAAGCGCCCGTCATGCCGTCTTCCCCGGCAGATCGACCCAACGACGCTCGAAATGCGCCTGGATGATCGCATCGACGATCTCCTGGCTCTTGGCGCCATCGTAGAAGGTGCATTCCTGCGGCCGGTCTTCGAGGATTTCGTCGACGAAGTGGCGCACGAGGTTGCGGTAGTAAAGCTCGGGCCACGGGGTATTGAGGGTCGTGCCGGGCGGCAGCGCATCGGCGCCGACGTCATAGGGAATGAATTCGACAGCCTCGGCCTTGGCGATCTTGAGCGTCTCGGCAGTACCGAACTCCGAGATCAGCCGCGCCACCGCGGCTCCCTTGGAGCCATAGACGCGGATTTCCACGCCCGGATAATTGCCCACCGCGACATAGGAGGTCTGGAGCAGGCCCTGCGCCCCACTCGCGTATTCGACCAGCGCCACGGCGCCGTCTTCCACCTTGATCTTTTGAAGGCCGACTTCCCCGCGCACGATGCGCTCGGGAATGAAGTTCTTCATGGTCGAAGCGACCGATCCGAACTCGCCGCCCAGCCAGCGCATAAGGTCGATGAGGTGGGAACCGTAGCCGACGATGGACGCGGGGATGAGAGAATTGCGATCGACCCCCGGCGTGATCTGGCGCAGCGGTTCCTGCGGATCGAGCCACTGCGAGTTCTGTTCGAAGCCGTGGATGTGGAACACCTCGCCCAGCGTGCCGTCGTCGATCCACTTCTTGATCTGCCGGATGGCCGGCGAATAGCGGAAGGTGAAACCGAGCTTGGTGCGGACACCCTTGGCATCGGCCTTGGCGGCGGCATCGAAGGCGGGTGCCGCTTCGGTGTGCAACGGCTTTTCGGAGAGCACATGCTTGCCACCGGCAATGGCGGCCAGGCTCAGCGGCAGATGGGTGTGTGTCGGCGTACAGACGTCGACCATCTGTACGTCAGGGTCGGCGATCAGCTGTTCGGGGTCGGTATAGACCTTGCGCGCCCCATACTTTTCGCCCATCGCGCGGGCGCGGACCGGGTCGACGTCGCAGACGGCGATCAGGTCGACGCGTTCATGCGCCTTGTAGCCGGGAAGGTGGGCCTTGTCGGCCCAGGTGTGCGCGCCGATCAGGCCGACGCCGAGTTTGCTCGAAGTGCTCATCAGGGGAGGGTCTTTCCGATGGAGGCGGCATAGGCCTCCAACTCGTCATAATTGTGGAAGCCAAGCTCGCGCTTGCCGTCCTCGATCTCGTAGATCATGCCGACCATCTTTTCGTTGAGGCGGGTATCGGCGCCGTGGGCCTTGCCGAACTCGATGAGCTTGCCGGCGAAGGCGCGGGTTTCGGATCGGCGCTTGCGATAGACGATGTCCCACCAGATGCCCGAACCCTTCTTCTTGAAGTTGTGTGTCGGCTTGTTGTCCTGGTCCTTCTTGAGGAGCCAGATGGCGTGGTTCACGTTGTCGATTAGCTTCTTGGTGTCCGCCGCTGTTTTGACTCGGTAATTGGCCGGGTCGAAGAAATCGAAGGCCTGTACCTCGATGCCGTTGGCGTCTGCGATTTCGAGCGCTTCCTTGACGACGGCGCCGGCAAGCCGGGCATAGCGTTCTTCGCCCAAGGTGGTGCGAATGGGGGCATCCGCCAGCGCCGAGAACACCACCTGGGCGGAGTAGACTTCCTTCGCCCAGATCTGGCCCCAGATATTGTCCGAATACTGTACCTCAGTCAGCGCAGACAGAGCGTCGCCAATCTCCTTGAGGCGTGGCGTCATCTCGCCGTTCATCTCGCCCAGTTGGATCGGCCCTTCGTGCACGAATTCGATATAGCCCGGATCGACCAGTGCACCGCCGTAGTTGGGAATCGAGCCAACCACCATGCGATCGCCCGGCAGCCCTGCCTTGGTGAGAAGGTCGACCATGTCCGGCTCGTTGAAGCCGTTCTGATAGGACACCACGATGCTCTCGGGCGTGAGCAGCGGCACGATCTGCTGCAGGGCCTCGAGCGTGTGCTGCGACTTGGTCGCGATGAGCACGACGCCGAGATCCCCGCTGAGTTGGTCAGGCGTTGCCGCCTTGACCGGGATGGTCAGGTCGCCGCGAACGCCATCGATGATCATGCCCTTGTCGTTGAGCGCGTCGACATGCTCCTTCCAGCGATCCACCAGAAGCACGTCGTGGCCGGCCTTGGTCATGTAGCCGCCAGCCAGGCCGCCGATGGCGCCGGCTCCGATGATGGTGAACTTCATGCCGGCATCCTTTCAGCAACGGTTTGCGGGAACATATCGAGGCTTTTCGGGCTGTTGGAGTGGAAATAGAGCGCTTCGAGGAATTCGGGCCACTGCTCCTTGGTCACCCGTTCACGCACCTTGCGCACCGCCTCGTTGCCGGCCCAGTAGGAAAGAATGAACGGGCCACGGAACGGGTGCGCAGCCATGCGCAGACGGCCCTGAACCCAGGCTTCCTGGCCCATCGCGACGGAGCGGAGATAATCAGCTACCTCCTCACGCGGCTGACCCTCGACCATCAGCATCCAAGCTGCGGTGTTCTGGGCGGCCGAGCGGACGCGGCGCAGCTCGACATGGATTTCGTCGTCATCGTCTTCGATGAAGTCAATCAGATGCGCGCCCTGGTCACCAATGCCTTCCTGCACGCAGCCGGTGATGGCGTCGGTGGTGATCAGCAGCGCGTCGGCCGGCGCCTTGCCATTGTCGACCGCCCATTTGGTGGACAGCAACTGCGTGGAGTGACCGGGGTAGACTTCGTGGCAGACGAGGTGCTTGAGCGCGGCGCGGGTGAAGCTCAAATCGACATTGAGGTCCATCTTGCCTTCGTTGAATGAGCAGCGCGCGGTGTAGTACATGTCGCGCACCGGGTTCAGCACCATGTCGTAATCGCCGGTGTCGAAGATCAGCTTATCGGTGCGCGCCTTGGCCTCGGCCATGAGTTCGCGGAACACGGTTTCGATCTTTTCGGTGGGTATGGCGCGCGCCTGTTCCCATGCCGTAACGCGCTCGCCGAGCGAACCATTGACGAAGCCTGACTTGCGCAGCAGCGCATCGACTCGGGAGCGGGCATCCTCGATCATCGCCGCATCTTCGCGGCCTCCCGGAGCGCCGACGAGATCGGTCACCTTTTCTTCGAAGGAGGGCGTCCCGCCGCCGAGCATCTTGGCCACAACCTTGAGCGAACGAAGCATTCCTTCAAGGAATGTCTTGCGCGGCCCGGCCGCGAGGGCACTGACCGACGTCGAGAGCTGCGAGAGGTCGTCCTTCATGCCCTGCACGTCGGCATAGGACTTGGCCGGAACACTATCGCCGCCGAGATAGATCGGGACCAGGCCGTCGCCGCCAAGCGGCGTGCCCTGGTTTCCATGTTGGCGTTCGAAGGCATCCATGCCCAGAGTGATCGCGGTCAGTTCGCGGCCGATTTCGAAAGAGTTCACGGAGGTTCGTCCTTGGCTGGTCAATGGTCGAAAAGGCCTTCGGGATTCTTGAAGGATTTGAATTCCATGGCGTTGCCGGCGGGGTCCTTGAGAAAGAACGTGCCCTGTTCGCCCGGCTGGCCCTCGAAGCGGATCTTTGGCTCCATAACGAAGGCCCAACCCGCTGCGCGGATGCGCTCGATCAGGCTGTTCCACTGGTCCCACGGCAGCACGGCTCCGAAGTGGTGCAGCGGCACCTGGTCGTCGCCGACCTTGGACGTGGCTTTCGGCTTGGGATCGGTGTTGATGTGCGCCGAAATCTGGTGCCCGAAAAAGTCGAAGTCGATCCAGTTGTCGGCTTCGCGGCCCACGGAGCAACCGATGACGCCGCCATAGAACCGACGAGCGGCCTCCTTGTCGTCGATTGCGAACGCCAGGTGAAACGGGATCATGGAAAGCGGCCCTTGGATGTGGATCAGCGATTGCCGGTCCCTTGCCGGCACGAGCGAAAAGCTAACCTCTTGGCCTTGCCTCGCAACCGGCATAAAGATTGCCCTTCCATGACTTCAAGGAATATCGCGCCGTGCGTAGCCGCCTCTTGCCCTCCCTCAACGCCATCCGCACTTTCGAGGCCGTGGCGCGCTACAACAGCTTTACCCGCGCGGCCGAAGAGCTCAACGTAACGCAAAGTGCCGCCAGCAGACTCGTGCGCAGCCTGGAGGAATACCTGCAGGTGCCGCTGTTCACCCGCCAGAGCCGCCGCATCGAACTCACCGACCAGGGGCGCTACTACAACGAACTGGTGCGCACGTCGCTCGAACAGATCGAGGCGGGGACACTTGAGCTGATCTCATCCAAGGATGGGATGGGCACGCTCTCGATCGGCATGCTGCCCACCTTCGGCACCAAGTGGCTTATTCCTCGCCTGTCCTCGTTCCAGGGGCGGTACCCGAACATTGCGTTCAACATCATCTCGAGCGACGGCGAGCTCAATTTCACGCAGGAGCGCATCGACGTCGCCATCCGGTTCGGCCACGGCAACTGGCCCGATTCGATCATCGATCCCCTGATGGGCGAGGACATCATGGTGGTGTGCAGCCCCCGGCTGCTCAAGGGTGACAACCCGCTGACTTCGCACGAGGCGCTGCATTACCACCGGCTGATCCGCCACTCGACCCGTCCGGGAAGCTGGGACCACTGGTTTCGCTCGGTGGGCATCAACCCCGGCTCCTATCTCTGGGGGCCGTCCTTCGAGCACTTCTTCATGATCATCCAGGCCGCCATCGCGGGTATTGGCGTGGCGCTTCTACCCAGTTTCCTGATCGAGGAGGAGCTCAAGAAAGGGGACCTGGTTGCACCCTTCACCGATAGCGTGGCCGGGCCCGGCGCCTACTATCTGATTACGTCGGCCGCAAAGGCCCAACTGCCTCGGGTGAAGCTCTTTCGTGAGTGGCTACTGGAGACAATCGGCTAGATAGTCACGTCCGGCATTTGGATTGGTCGACTACCGCGTTGTCGGGAGAAGGCCGGTGCCGGTTGGACGGCATCCAAGGATCGCATTGCGTCTGTCGGTCCTTGGGGGTACGCCTTTGTTGATGCGATCGGATGGGGGGATGGAATGGACGGGTTGAGTATCGGCTTGATCGGGGTCGGCGTCCTTGCCCTCCTGGTCCTATTTGCCGGCGCCAAGACCGTGCCCCAAGGCTACACCTACACCGTGGAGCGCTTCGGCAAATACACCCGGACGCTGTCACCCGGATTGAACCTCATCGTTCCATTCATCGACGGGATCGGGCACCGGATCAATATGATGGAGCAGGTTCTTGATGTGCCGCATCAAGAGGTCATCACCCGAGACAACGCCACGGTCACCGTGAACGGCGTCACATTCTATCAGATCTTCGATGGAGCGGCCGCTGCTTACGAAGTGTCGGGGCTGCAGAACGCCATCCTCAATCTCACAATGACGAACATCCGGACGGTCATGGGCTCTATGGACCTGGACGAACTACTCAGCCATCGGGATGAAATCAACGTGCGCCTACTCAAGGTCGTCGACGCGGCGGTCGCGCCCTGGGGCCTCAAGATTACGCGGATCGAGATCAAGGACATCGACCCGCCCAAGGACCTGGTCGAGGCCATGGGCCGGCAGATGAAGGCGGAACGCGAAAAGCGGGCGGCTATCCTCGAGGCCGAAGGCCGGCGCCAGAGCGCAATTCTGCAGGCGGAGGGCGCAAAGCAGGCGCAGGTACTTGAAGCCGAGGGCCGCCGCGAGGCCGCCTTTCGCGATGCCGAAGCGCGGGAACGGGCCGCGGAAGCCGAGGCGAAGGCCACGGCCATGGTCTCCAACGCCATCGCCAGCGGCGATGTGCAGGCCATCAACTACTTCGTGGCCAACAACTACATCAGGGCGCTGGAAAGCCTGGCGAAGTCGCCCAACCAGAAGGTGCTGATGATGCCGGTCGATACCTCAACAATCCTGGGTTCCATCGCCGGCATCGCGGAAATTGCGCGGGAGGCATTTGGCGAAGCGCCGGGGCGGAGCAGTTCTGGCCGACCGCCTTCCACAAAGGCGTGAGGAGGCGCGAAGATCGTGCTGCTTGACGTTCTATTGGGTTATGGCGGCTGGTTGTGGATCATCGCGGGCCTCGTGCTGCTTGGGCTGGAGCTGGCCGTGCCTGGGGGATTCCTGCTCTGGATGGGTGTGGCGGGCCTGCTGACGGGACTTATCGCACTGCGGTACCCCCTGGCCTGGCCGATCCAATGGCTCATGTTCGGCGGCTTCTCGCTGGGGGCTATCCTGCTGTGGACGAAGGTCTATCGGCCACGAGTTGCTGCTGATCGGCTGGGCCGGCGGTTGGAGTCGCTGGTGGGCAAGGAAGCGGTGCTCGAGACGGCGACAGGGGCGGATTACGGCCGCATTTTGCTTGGCGACACGGTTTGGCTGGTCTCAGGCCCAGAACTGCCAGCAGGCACGCGGGTCAAGATCATCGGGGCGGACGGTGCTGTCTTGAAGGTGACCGCGGTCGAGTGATGACGTGGGGACTTTCCGAAGCCTCGAATAGTGGACCGCACGGGCGTTGTCATGTTTACGGGTATCAACTAGCGCGCTAGGGTCGATTCGCCTTTGACCCGGAACAGCACCATTGCCAGATCAACTCGCTTTACGCGCGGTCAGCAACGACAGTGACTTCCGGGCGCTCGTCGACATCGCGCCGGTCATCATCTGGGTGGCAACTCCAGACGGCGAGTGTACCTTCCTCAGCCGATCGTGGCGGGAATTCACGGGGCAAGCTGATGGCGAGGGTTTGGGCAACGGCTGGTTGGCCGCGATCCATCCCGCAGATCATACGACCGTGCGGGAGGCCTTCGTCAATGCTCGCGCTCGGGCGTCCCGATATCAGGTAGAGTACCGGATCAGGACCGTCGCCGGCGATTACCAATGGGTGCTCGATTCCGCTGCGCCCATCGTCGGGCCAAGTGGCGTGCTGCAAGGCTATATCGGCTCGATCGTCGACAACCAGGCCCGCAAATCGGCTGACGTCGAGCGCAGGAAGGCGGAGCGGCGGCTGAAAGTCGCGCTCGAAGCATCGGCGATCGGAACCTGGGAGTGGGAGCTGCCCGGGAATATTTTCCACTTCTCCGATCAGGCATTGCGTATTTTCGGGCTGGCCGAAAGCAGCGATGCGGTGGCCTTCGAGCGTTTGCGCCGCCTGATTCATCCCGACGACCTACCCGAAGTTGTCCGGCTGTCGGCGGCGGCGCTTGATCCGAAGGTGCGCCTGCGGGAACCATACCGGTACCGCATTACACGCGAAAACGACGGCGAAACCCGATGGATCGAGGCGCAGGGTGAAACCGTCTTCGATGAAGGGGCCGATGCCCCGCCTTCGGCCTATATCGGCACGTTTCAGGATATCACGGAGGAAGTGGCGCAGGCCCAGTCGTTGCGCGACTCCGCGGCGAGACTTGAACTCGCTCTCAACGCCGCTCAGTTGGCCGTGTGGGAACTGGACATTGCAAACGACCGTCTTGCTCCCTCTCCGGCGCTCAATCGGCTCTACGGCTTTCCTGAGGACGCTCAGCCGACATCGGATGAATTCCGCTCCCGCTATGCGCCCGGTGAACAGGAAAGACTTGAGCAACTGGGGCAGGAGGCCAGGGCGCGCGGAGAAACCAGCATCCGCGCGGAGGTGAAACACATCTTGCCCGACGGAAGCGTCCGCTGGCTTCTCATCCAGGCGCAGGCGGCGGAGCCGACGCTTGATGGGGGGCCTCGCGTGATCGGTGTGGCTATGGATATCACCCAGAGCAAGCTTCACGGGGAGAAACTGGCCGTCGTTGCCCGGGAGATGGAGCACCGCGTGAAGAACACGCTCACCCTGGTGCAGGCGCTCGTTGAGCAGTCGTTCCGCCACCCTCGCTCTACGGAGGAAGGAAAGGCCATCTTCTTTGAGCGGCTCTCCGCCTATGCGCGGGCCATGGATCTGTTGGCCAGGGACGCGGGGCAGGGCGCAGAACTCTCGAACCTGACATCGGTGGCCCTCGCGCCTTTCCAGGAGCGGGGACTCCAGCAGATCAGGATATCGGGGCCGCAGGTCCATCTTGAGCCGCGGCTGGCGGCGGCTATGGTGCTCGGGCTTCATGAACTAGCGACCAATGCCATGAAGTACGGAGCCCTCAGCGTTCCGGATGGCAGGGTGGACCTGAGTTGGTCCGGCGCAGACGACAAGCTCGATCTTGTCTGGACGGAAAGCGGGGGGCCGACGGTCAAGGTCCCCGACCGCAAGGGGTTTGGCTCGAGACTCCTGGGCGGAGTCCTGCTCCAGGGGCAGGCGGGGGCTGCAGAGCTGAAGTTTGAGCCGAGCGGCGTCCGGTTCCACCTCTCCTGCTCCCTGCAATCGCCTGGCTGACCATTTTCGGGCGGCCGGTGCCCGCGTGCGATCGCGATTGGCCTTTTGTCTCCATCCGCGAAGACCGCGTTCTCGTACTCCGGTTGCGACCGCGAGGATCGTGTGTCAGTCGGCCGGCTGTGCGGCAGCGGCGAGGCGTTGGGCGGGTTTGTAGGGAAAGATGAGAGTAAAGGTCGAGCCTTTGCCCTGCTCGCTTTCCACGTCGAGCCGGCCGCTGTGGAGCTTGACGATCTGCGACACGAAGTTGAGGCCGATGCCGGTTCCGGGGATGCCCTCGGCCGTACGGGCGCGGAAGAAGCGCTCGCTGATGAAGTCGATCTCGTCCGCGGGAATGCCGACGCCCAAATCCTCCACGCTGATGACCAGATCGCTTCCCCGCAGCCAGCCGCGGATGGTCACCGGGGCATCTGCGGGCGAATACTTGAGAGCATTCGAGACGAGATTCTGCAGCGCATGCTCGAGCAGCGTGACGTCGGCCATGGCCCACCGCGGGAGCCGCTCAAGGCTACGCCTGATGCGGCTCTGATCGTCTTCTGGCTGGTTATCGCAGATCGAAGCGATCAGCACGTGAAGATCGCAGGGGCGGGAATGGAAGGTGATTTCACCTTGTTCGAGCCGTGCCGCATTGAGCGTGCTTTCCATGAGGCGGGTCAGGCGCTGGCAGGCGTTCCGGATCTTGGTGACGCGGGTCGTCATCTCATCCACGCTCATCGCGGCCCCGCGGCGCAGCATGCGCTGCGAACTGGCATCGATGATCGACAGCGGCGTACGGAACTGGTGCGAGACGACGGAAGTGAAGGCGCGATGGAGGCGGGAGACTTCCTTTTCGTGCGCCAGCGCCGCCTCCGCCTGCGCAATGCTTCGATAGCCGCGAACCACGATGATCGCGACAACGACACCGGCGGCCAGGGTGGCGAGAAGATATCCCAGTATTTCGAGCAGGATTTGGCGCCGGTTGTTGCGCACGATTTCCTGCCGCTCGCGACCATCCAGCATCCCCGCATTGGCGAAATCGCGCATGATATGGGAGATGGTCTGCGCGTCGTAGTGAAGCGATGACACCGCGGCCGTGTCATTCGCCTGCAACGTGGCCAAGGGCTGGCGTTGCCGCTCAACCAGGGAGCGGACGACCGCGATCTCGTCCTGATACCCCATGCTTGTCACCCGCTCCGTCATGGAGCCTTCTTCGAAAAGCCGGATGCGGCTATCGAGCAGGTCGAAACGGAGGGCAACTTCGTCGCGCGAGACGCGGTCGGCCTCGAACATGAGCACGGTGTCCGCGAGGCGCATGGCCTCATACTGACCCTGGCTGGAGAACCAGATTACACCCTCGGCGGGCTCACCAGCCAATCGGCTTTCGTTCACGGCCAGCCGGATGACGGCGGCCAAAAGGACGACGAAGAGGATGGTAAGCGCAAGAGCGGCCGCCATGAATGGCCGCGTCAACCACGGCCGGTCTTTCATTGCACGCGCAGCGCCTTGAGTTGCCAGACCCAGCGTTCATTGACGCGGCGATCCTGCAAAGCAGGCTCATCGTCGCGGGGGTAGACGATCCAGATCGGCCCCTTGTCGCTGACCTGCATCTGCTCACCGTCCATCTCCGTGGCGAGGAGCACGTCGTAGTCCTGGAAATCGGACATGGGGATTTCGACGGTGTAGTCGTTGAGAGCAGACGCCAGGACAACCGTCCCCTCGGCGCCGACCTTCTCAAAAACGGTGCGGGCCAAAACGCCCGAAAAGACATGTGGCCCGTCCGTCCATGGCGTGGTCGTCGTTACTTTTGTCGTGCCCAGGCCCAGGAACATGTCACGATCGAACGCGGCGACGCCCTCGCCATTGGTCACGGCGATGTTGCCTTCTACCGTCAGAATGGCGGGCCCCTGAGGTGGCGCAAGCGCTTCCTGGCCCCAGACGGGAGGAGCCGAGAGCATGAGGGTGGCGGCCAGGGCCAACGCACTATGCGTGGTCGCGCGCCGATGACGGCGCGACGTCGAACTATTCCAAGACATGCCCAGTGCCTCATGAATATCGGGAACTGCCCAATTTATACGCTCGACCGGGAAGTTCTGCATCAGGATTCTCTGCCTTTCGGCAAAGACTCCTGGTTTCCGGACCTGCTTGCCGCAAGAAAGTGCAGGTCTTGGACCGAGACCCCATAAACGGGTGGGGAATGGTCCCGCCGGTTTGTCTATTCCGCCCTCCATGCAGCGCACCAAAGCGCAGTTGAATGGAGCAGAACAATGAACGTCCATATCCAGGCGAACGCCGACAAACGTGCCCGCGACCTTTCCTCGGCCATCCAGGCCCTGGCTGCCAACTTCACCGGCCGTGTCGTGACTGCCGATGCCGCGGACTACGACGCCGTGCGCGGCATTGCCCACAGCAACTGGGACGAGCGCCCCCTGTTGGTGGCCCGCGTGGCCAACGCTGCCGACGTGGCCGATGTGATCGGCTTTGCCCGTCGCCACGACCTTGAGATCGCCGTGCGCAGCGGTGGTCATTCGGTGTGTGGTCATAGCACCTGTGAGGGCGGCGTGGTCATTGATCTGCGGGATATGCAGGGGCTCGACATTGATCTTCACGCCATGACCGTCTGGGCGGGTACCGGCCTGACCGCGGGGCAGGTGACCCAGGCCCTGGACCAGCACGGCGTGGTCGTGGGGTTCGGGGACTCCGCAACGGTCGGCATTGGCGGGATCACCCTCGGCGGCGGCGTCGGCTATCTGACGCGAAAGCTCGGCCTCACCATCGACTCGCTCATTGCTGCAGAAATCGTCACCGCGACCGGAAGCATCCTGCGGGTGGATGAAGCCAATCACGCCGATCTCTTCTGGGCCATTCGCGGCGGCGGCGGCAATTTTGGCGTGGTGACGCGCTTTCAGTATCGTCTCAACGCGCTGCCCCACTTCACGGGCGGACCCCTGGTGCTGCCGGCGACGCCTGAAGTGCTGGCGGGTTTCGTGGCTGCTGCCAAGGCTGCGCCGGAGGAACTGACAACCATCCTGATGGCCATGCCGGCGCCGCCGATGCCATTCCTGCCGCCAGAGATCGTGGGCCAGACAGTTCTGATCGGGATGATGGCCTATGCCGGTCCGGTGGCAGAAGCCCAGGCAGCGCTGGCGCCCTTCCGCGCCCTCGCCACGCCCATCGCGGACCTGGTGGGGCCTGGCCCCTACAGCATGATGTATCTTCCCGAAGATCCGTCGTTCAAGCCCACCCTTTCTGTCCGGACGCTCTTCAAGAACGGCATCGACGTGGGCGAAGCGGCCAGAATTTTGCAGCACCTCGACGCCTGCGACGCGCCGATGCGAATGGCGCAGCTGCGTGTGCTCGGAGGCGCCGCGGCCCGGGTGTCCGCCGACGCAACGGCCTATGCGCATCGCGATGCCGAGATGCTCATCGGTTTCCTGGCAATGGACGGCAGCGCTGAAGCCGCCGCCCGGCACGATGGATGGGCCGGGGCGGGGGTAGCGGCGCTCGGCGGAGCAAGGCGCGGCACCTATGTCAACTTCCTGGGTCACGAAGGCGAGGACATGCTTCGCAAGACCTACCCCGAAAAGACGTGGGCGCGGTTGCGGGCCATCAAGCAGCGTTACGACGCGGGCAATGTCTTCCGCCGCAACCAGAACATTTCGCCCGCGGCCTAGCCGCCAAAGGCGGCTTCGTTCGAGACGCCGGAGCAACACCTTCGGCGTCCCGTCCACACTCACCACTTTGTGCCCGCGGCTCCGCAAAAGGCGAAGCAGCGGGCCTGATCGGAACCAAAGATGACGCGTCGCACACTTCTGCTGTCGAGCCTTTACATGCTCGCACTCACCCTCCTGGCCTTGCCCTATGGCATCGCCGCCTGATCTGGAAGAGAACGCAAATGCACCGCCTGCCTGCCATAATCGACTTCGATGCTTCTGCATTTCCCGAGTTGCAGGACATCTTTCATGACATCGACATGGGTATCGCGGCCATTGTGGCCGCAGATCCCACTCTCCAGCCGCGGAAAGCGCATGCACGACCCAAGCGCCGGGCGAAAGCTCCCGTTGCCGCCCCCCGTCGCCGCTCCGGGCGCCGGGCCGCTGCCGCCTGAGGCGGCTAGACGGGACCGAGGGCGACGGGGCTGGCGATGAAGAGGCTGATGAGATCGGCCTGCCGGTCCGTCTCCGTCTTGCGGAACAGGTTCTTGAGCGTGTAGCTCACGGTGTTTCGGGAAAGACCGAATTCTTCGGCGATTTCGTCCACGCGAAGGCCACGCACCAGCGCCAGCGCCAGCCGGGTTTCCGCCGGCGAGAGACCATAGAGTTGCGCCACTACTTGCGCAGCGTCGCTCGATCGCCATTCCGGATCGCTGACAAAAACGCCGACCACAGGCTCCGCGCCCTTTGGTGGCCCCTTGCCGAGAGGACAGGCAATGGCCACCAGAGGGCGTTTGCCGCTGCTGCGCCTCAGGGCGACCGCCTCGCTGCCCTGCCTCTGCCCGTCGCTGAGCCGGGCGATGGCACCGTCGATGATGTCGCGGAGCGCCTGTGTCTGCTGCGGCGTTTCTCCGCGCAACAGGCTTTCCCGGGAAAGGCTGATGCCGTCAGCCTCCTTGACCAGATCCTCTGCGCGGCGATTGCGGAACAGCACCTTGCGGTCGCCGTCGAGCAGGAAGACGCCGACGGCGATGCGGTTGAGCGCTTCATCTGCGCCCAGCAGAGCTGCCCGCACGCCTTGTTCGCTCGCGGGATCGGGAGAAGGCGTGTGTCCCTTGATGCGCGCCACCTGATCGAGCCGTGCCGCTATAGTGATCAGCATCAGGTCGAAATCGATCGGCTTGGTGAGATAGTCGTCGACGCCGGCTTCCTTGCCCGCGATGATGTCTTCCCGGCCGGCCAACGCCGTCAGAAACACGAACGGCAGGTCGCCCAGCGCCGGCTCCTGGCGGACGCGACGCAATAATTCCAGCCCGCTCATGCGCGGCATGGTGATGTCGCAAAGAACAAGATCGAAACGGCGCTCGCGCAGGGCCTCCAGGGCCTGCTGCCCATCCTTGGCCTCGTCGACCTGATAGCCAGCCGCCTCCAGCTCCTCGCAGATGTCTGTGCGAAGATCTTCTTCGTCTTCAACGCAAAGAATACTGGCGCCCCTCAGCACTTTACCCGTATCTCCCAAACGAGCAAGTCCGCGTAATATCGGGCCATATTGCTTCGCCGGCCAAATAACGTCCAGCGGACGCGAAAGATATTTTTGCGGATAACCGCCAGACCCATCCGTTTGGGTGGGGACATCGCGTGGCAGCGGCACCTGCCGCTCGGCGGCACACTCCGCGACCCACTTGTTTGGGTGGCGACGGCAGACGCGGTACCGTGGTCTTGGAGCATGGTCCAAAGCCGAAGAGGTCATGCCGTGCACAGTTCCTATCGAGATCTTCCGTTCAGCACTTACGGTCTGGTCGGGCTGGTTGTGGTGAGCAACGAACTGACCGACCTGACGACGGCCCTGAAGCTGGGGCTGGTGATGATCGCCCTGCTGGGGATCGTTCAGTTAGCTTTCTTGCTCTACGGCATGGCGAGGGGAAAATCTTCTGGTTCAGACCCCGCGCAAATGGGTGGGGCGAGGGAGCTTCAATCTGGGCGAAGATAGCCAGGTCAGCGCCCCAATCGCTGTTTTTCGACCTCCAAACTCTTGCCGCCCCGCTGTCCCGCCGGGCGGCTTTTTCTTGAGCAATTCGAGTTCGTTGCATCGATTCAGCGGTCCCGCCCAAACGGGTGGGGCGGCCACGCGGAGAGGCCTTTAGAAGCCGGGCATCAACCAAGAGGAGATCACAATGATCAACGTTTTCGATGCCTGGCGCGAACGTCGTGCTATCCGCAAGACCCATCAGCAGCTCCACGGCCTGAGCGACCAAATCCTCGCCGATATCGGCCTGACGCGGGCCGATATCCCGATGGTAGGCCGCAACGGCTTCGTCCGCAGGACCGAGCTGTGAAAGCAGGGCGCGATGTATATTCGCAAGGATAGACGCCGCGCGCTGAAGCGCTCCGCATTGATGGTCCTGGCGCTGGTCGTACTAACGCCGCGCCTCGACCTGCCGGATACACGGCACATCGCGGCGCTGATGCATGCGGCGCCATTGGACCAGTCGGGCGAGGGGTGATCCTCGCCCGGACGGTATCTGATTTCGAAAGGGTCGACCTAATACACAGGCCCCAAAAGAGTTCCGAGCGTCACTTTGGGAGCACAACCGACAGCAGCGTGTTCGGGAACCGCCGCGCCAGAGTGACCGCGAAGAACGGCTCGCTCAGCCCCTCGAGACGGGCCGCCTCGACCAGGATGCCGGCATCCAGCTCATCGCGGACCACGATCGGCGGAATGATGGCAAGGCCGGCGTCGGCGCGGGCAAGAAGGCGGATCATTGCCATGTCGTCCACTTCTGCGGCCAGCGTGGGCGTCACGCCCAATCGCGCTACCAGCGCATCGAACGCAGCGCGCAATCCGGTTTCCCGGGTTGGCAGGACCAGGGGCTGGGAAGACAAAAGATCCGGTAAGGGGCGCTGCGGATTGCCAAGACGTTCGGGCGTGCCGATAAGGCTGATGGGCTGTTCATCGATGCGGTGAACTAGCCAGGGGCTCGCGGCATCACGGGCCGGCGCCAGATTGGTCAGGACAACGTCCAGCGCCAGGCTTTCAAGCCCGCGAAGAAGCTCGATCTGCGAACCCGAGCGCAAGATCACTTCGACGTCTTGAAGGCCGATCAAGGGCTGCAGGAACTGCATTTGAAAGTTGCGCGACAGCGTCGCAAGGGCGCCCACCCTGAGAGCGCGGCGAGCACGCCCCGTTTCTCGCATCGTCTCGCTGAGGTCATCGACCGTGCGGAAGATTGCTTCGGCGTAATCAAGCGCAATTCGTCCCGCCTCCGTCAGAACCAGGCCCCGGCCGCGCCGCTCAAACAGATCCTGCCCCAGGGAGGCCTCGAGCGTGCGCAACTGGGTGGACAAGGCCGACTGGGACAGGTTCAGCCTCTGGGCAGCCCCGGTGAGAGTGCCATCCAGCGCGACGGCCCTGAACAGCCGCAGATGGTGGAGGTTGAGCTGGGCCATCGTTCTGTTTGTTAGAATTGAATGACCTATTATATGTATTTTTCTGAAAGTACTTCAACGGCTAATTCAGCTCCGTCTTCAACCTGTCGGAGCTGTGTCGTGACAAGCCTGCCGCTAACCGCGTTCGCCCCTGCCGTTCTCCTGCTTGCAGCGTTCTTCTTTCTGCTGCGCCAGGGACCTCGACCGGGCCGGCTCCTGCTCCTTGCAAACATGGCTGCAGCGGCGGGGCTGGCGCTGGGGCTGGCGGGGGTGGTTCAGCTCCTGCTCGCCGGACAGCAGGTGCTGTCGCTGGGCGGTGTGGCCATCCTTCGCCTCAATCCGGTGAGCGCTACGATGATCCTGCTCGTCTCGTTCGTGGGCTGGGTCGTGGTGCGCTACTCAAGCCGCTACCTCGACGGCGAGCAGCGGGAAGGGCGGTTCCATGGCCTGATCCTTGCGGCGGTTGCGTCGGTGCTCGTCACCGTTCAGGCCGCGAACCTGCCGGTTCTGATCCTGGGCTTCGTCATGATCGGCCTGCTGCTGCGGCAACTGCTGCTTTTTTATCCTGAACGGGCCGAGGCGCGCCGGGCTGCTACGAAGTTCACCGGCGTGTGGGCTGCAGGAGATGTGTCGCTGGTCCTTGCATCCGCCATTCTCTGGATCACCCAGGGGACGCTCAATTTCGTGGCTCTTGGCGCCACCAGCGAACTCACCCCGGTCGCACAACTGGGAATTGGGCTGCTCGTGCTTGCGTCTGTGCTGAAGACCGCTGCGTTGCCGACCCATGGCTGGGTGACGGAGGTCATGGAGGCCCCGACGCCGGTTTCGGCTCTCTTGCACGCAGGGATTATCAACTCGGGCGGCGTGATGCTGATCATGCTCGCCGGACTGGTGCAGCAGAGCCCCGGCGCCATGGGCGTCCTGGTGGCGATCGGTGGCCTAACTGCGCTGTTCGGCGCCCTGGTGATGCTCACGCAGAGCGCCGTCAAGACCGCGCTCGCCTGGTCGACCATCGCGCAGATGGGTTTTATGCTGCTGCAGTGCGGGCTTGGCCTGTGGCCCCTGGCATTGCTGCACATCGTGGCCCATTCGCTTTACAAGGCGCACGCTTTCCTGTCGTCAGGCAAGGCAGTGCGCGAGGTCAACGCCATCCGCAAACCGGGGCCCGTGGCCGTCCCCAGCATTGCGGCTGTTACGCGCTCCTTTGTGCTGGGACTGGTTCTGTTCGCTGGGGTGGCAGCCATCTTCTCGGTGCTGGGTGGGCACAAATCGCCGCAAGCCCTGGCGCTCGGGACCATTCTCGTGTTCGGCGTGTCCTACCTCATCGCGCAGGGCCTTGCCGATGCGGCACCTGCCGCGCTGACCCGGCGCACGGTGGGCGCGTCGCTGGCAACGACAATTGCCTACTTCGCCTTCCAATGGGTGGCGCAGGCCCTGTGGGGTTCCTCCCTGCCAGCGGTGCCGACGGCCGGACCGCTAGAGTGGGCGCTCATCGTTCTGGCCGTGTCTTCCTTCGGTCTCGTGGCCTTCGCTCAGGCATTGTTCCCGCTCTGGGCGCACCATCCCACGACGGCTGGGCTGCGGGTGCACGTGGCGAACGGCTTTTATCTCAACGCGCTCCTGGACCGCTTCCTCGGCGGGTTTCAGCTGGCTCATAAACAGTAACTGGAGAACGGCTATGCTTCTCGAGCAAACCCAATTGGCTCCCTCGCTGGCCGAGGAAATTCTCGGTGCCGCCAGAACTGCGGCCCGCGCCATTCCCCCCGCGTTCCCGCTGGACGCGACGGTTGCGGTCAATCCGTTTCTTGGCCAGACCGATCAGGACTTGGCGACGGCATCGGCTCGCCTGGCTCGGCTCGCCGGAGCAGCGCTCACGCGGCCCAGGGCAGAGTTGGCCTCGATGGTGGAAGCCGGCGAAATTGCCGAGGAGGACCTGGAGGCGGCTTTGCTGGCTTGCTCGGCGCCGGGCAGGCCCGCGGACCTCGTTGCGCTTAGGGCGCAACTGCGAAAGCCGGCTCCGGCGGTCGAGGCTTTGCCAACGATTGCCGATCTGGCCGCGGCCGCAACGGGGACGGATTGGCCGGCAATTTTTTCGCGCAGCTTCGGGCTATGGGCGTCCGGTTTCTTTGATCGCGGACAGGCGCTCTGGACGCCGCGGCCGGACCAAACCGCTTTCGCCGCCTGGCGGGAGTGGGCGATCAACGATTTGACGCCGGCGATTGCCGGACTTAGGGGCTTCTCCGTCCACGTCGCCAGTACGCCGGACACGGCGGAGCGCGCTATCCTGCGGGCAACCAGTCGGCTTGGACTGACTGCGGCGGCGGCTGAGACGGCTTTCCATCAACTGCTGCTGAGCCTGGGCGGGTGGTCGATGCACGCGCGCTGGCAACTGTGGCAGGCGGAGCTGGAGGGCCGTTCCGACACGACCCTGACGGATCTCCTGGCCATACGGCTGGTCTGGGACGAGGCGCTCCTTGCGCATTGTCCCTCCATCGGCAGGGATTGGCGCGCCTCGGTGGCTGCCCATGCGGCGCCTGTCGTGCCGACCGCTGACCATGTCCTGGATTGCCTGCTTCAGGATGCGGCGGAGCGGGCGCACCAGCGCATGCTGGCGAACAAGTTGACCGGTCCCGCCGAGGCGTCAGGACGGCCGAAACTGCAGGCGGCCTTCTGCATCGACGTTCGCTCCGAAGTGCTGCGCAGGGCGCTGGAGGGCCAGGGTGAAGGCATCGAGACGCTTGGCTTTGCGGGCTTCTTTGGGTTGCCGGTGGCCCACCGTCCAGCCGGAACGGACGAGGTGCAGGCCCATCTGCCGGCCCTCCTGTCGCCGTCAATGACGTCGACAAGCCACGGCAAAGGGGATGAGGAGTTTGCTCTTCGGATCGCCGCGCGAACCAAAAGGGCCTGGGGCCGGTTCCGGCAGGCGGCGGTGTCATCGTTCGCTTTCGTGGAAGCGGCTGGTCTCTCCTATGGCGGCAAGCTTATCGGGGACAGCCTGGTCCGGACGCGGAAGGCGCCGGGGCAGAGCCCTCTGCCGCGCATTGAAGGTGTAATGAGCGCCGACGCCAAGGCAGCAACGGCCGCAAAAATCCTGCGGGCCATGAGCCTGACGGAGAGGTACGCGCCGCTCGTGCTCCTCATCGGTCATGGTGCCCAGATGACCAACAACCCGCATGAGAGCGCCTATCAATGCGGCGCGTGCTGCGGACAGACGGGTGAAGTCTCTGCGCGGCTGGTGGCGGCGATGCTCAATGACCCCGAAACCCGCGCTGGCCTGCCGGGGCTTGGGTTGGTGCTGCCTGACGATACGCTGTTCGTTGCGGGCCTCCACGATACCGTGACCGACACAGTGACCCTGTTCCCGGAAGCCGTCGGCCCAAAAGAAGCAGAAAAGCTGGACCAGGCTGAGGGGTGGTTGGGCGAGGCCGGCCGCATGGCGCGGGCAGAGCGTGCGCAGCGGCTTCCGGGGGCCAAGGCCGACGCCCTGGGCCGCCGGGCGGCAGACTGGGCTGAGGTGCGGCCGGAGTGGGGCCTTGCGGGCTGCGCCGCCTTCATCGCGGCACCGGGCCAGGTGACTGCAGGCCGCGACCTTGCCGGTCGGGCCTTCCTGCACAGCTACGACTGGACGCAGGACGATGGGTTCGGCACGCTCGATCTCATCCTCACTGCGCCCGTGGTCGTCGGCAGCTGGATCAGCCTTCAGTATTACGGATCCACCGTAGCCCCGGAGCTGTTCGGGGGCGGAAACAAGCTGATCCACAACGTGCTCGGAGGGATAGGTGTCGTCGAGGGCAATGGGGGCCGGTTGCGGGCGGGCCTGCCTTGGCAGGCGGTGCACGATGGAGAGCGGCTGATCCACCAGCCGCTTCGGCTGTCGGTGATGATCGAGGCGCCCATCGAAGCGATCAGCGCGGTGCTCAAGAAGCACGAGGGTGTCAGGCAATTGTTCGACAATGGCTGGATGCATCTCCTGGCCCTGTCGGAGGGGCGGGTGGTTGCCCGGTACCGCTCCGGCCTCGCCTGGGAACCCTGGAACGGGGAGGCGAGACGGCCAGCGGACGCAAAAGCTGCGGCCTAGGAGGTGCGGAGGCGGTGGTGTTTCTCCTATCATCGAACGGGGGAACACCATCACGGGCGGCACGTTATGGCTTCAACAGCCTGGGGACCTATCGAGATGACTGCACGTGCCGTCTGGTCAGGTGCGATCAAGATCGCAGAGATCGTATGTCCGGTTAAGATGTATACGGCCGCTACCACGTCCGGCCGCATCTCGCTGCACCTGGTCAACCGTAAGACCGGCCACCGCCTCAAACGCCTCTATGTCGACGAGAAGACCGACAAGCCAGTCGAGCGTGAGGATCAGGTCAAGGGCTATGAGACGAGCGAAGGGCACTATGTGGTGCTGGAGCCCGAAGAGATCAGCGCCGCCGTGCCGCAAAGCGATAAGGTATTGAGGGTCGACAACTTCATCACCTGCAGCCAGATCGACACCAGCTATTTCGACAAGCCCTATTACCTGCTGCCGGCCTCGGACGCGAACGACGAGGCGTTCATTCTCGTGCGGGAGGCGCTGCGCAAGCAGAAGGCGGCGGCCATCGCTCATACCGTTCTCTTCCGCCGGCTACGGCCGGTGTTGATCCGGGCGCATGAGCGCGGCCTCATCGCCACGACCTTGAATTTTGACTACGAGGTCCGCTCGTCGAAGGAAGTCTTCGACGACATCCCCAAGCGCAAGATCGACCCGGAAATGCTGCAGCTAGCCAAGCATATCCTGCACACCAAGGCGGGGTCGTTCGAGCCCGACAAGTTCGTTGACCGCTACGAGGATGCGCTGGCCGAGATGGTGAAGGCCAAGATCGAGGGTCGGAAGATTGTGCCGCTCAAGCGCCCGAAACCGACGCCCAAGAACGACCTTTTGGAGGCCCTGCGCCTCAGTGCAGCCGGCGAGGACGCTGCACCCAAGGCGACGAGAAGCAAGTCGGCGGCCAAGACGAGCAAGTCGGCGAAGAACGCGACGCCGGAGCGGCGGAAGGCCAGCTAGCGCCGCCGCGATTTTCCGGTTTCTTTCTCGGGGGTGGCTTCGAGGCTTTTCTTGAGGGCAGCCATGAGATCGATCACGTTGCTGCCGCCCGTGTCGACCGGCTCGGCTTCAGCGGGCTTCGGCTTGCCCTTGTGGGTCTTCTTGGACTTGATGATGTCCAGCAGTCGATCCTGAACCGGGTCCTTTACGAACGCTTCGCTCCATTTCGTGGTGCGATCCTTGATCAACTGCTCGATCATACTGAGCATCTTCTTGTCGACCGGCGCTTCCTCGACTTCTTTCCAGTACTCGTTTTCGTCACGAACCTCGTCGCCGAAGCGAAGGGTCCAAAGCACTATGCCGTTCTCCCACGGCTGCAGCATCACAGCCCTTTCCCGGCCGCCGAGAACGAGGCTGGCCAACCCCACGACATGCTCATTGGCCATGGCTTCGCGAATGATAATGAAGGCCTCTTCGCTCACCTCCGCATCAGGGACGACGAAGTAGGGGCTGTCGAGGAAGGTCCAGTCCACTGAATCGGCGGGAGCGAATTGAGCGATGTCGACGGTCCTGGTGCTCTCCAACTGGACGGCGTCGAGGTCTTCCTCCTCGAGCACGACGTAGTCATCCTCGCCTTTTTCGTAGGCGCGGGCCTGGTCGTCCTTTTCGACGGTCTTGCCTGAAACGCTGTCGACGTAGCGCGTGTAAATGCGTTCGCCGGTTTTCCGGTTGAGCGTGTGAAACTTCACCTTCTCGCCTTCGGTGGTGGCGGGCGTGAGCGTGATGGGGCAGGTCACCAGCGAGAGTTTGAGAAATCCCTTCCAGTAGGGGCGCGCCATCGCTCATCTCCATTTTGCGGAGAAAACGCGGCAGCCGGGCGCCTGTTCCACCGGCAACGCGCTCGCCCGCCTACCGACGGGCGCCTGCGGGCGAAGCGCGGCTACTGCAGGAGGGGGAGGATGATCTGGACCCGCAGCCCCTCGGGCCGGAAGTCCATATCGACCTCGGAGCCGGCCATGCCGCCGAGTAGTCGTTGCATCAGGATCGATCCAAAGCCCTGGTGCTCCGGCGCCTTTTCGATCCTGGGTCCGCCCGTCTCATCCCAGCTCATGTGCAGATGCGGAGCGTCCTCCGTCTGCTCCAGTCGCCAGTGAACGACCAAACGTCCCCCGGAGGTGGAGAGGGCGCCATACTTGGCCGCATTGGTGGCCAGCTCGTGAACCGCAAGGCTCATCGTGGTTGCCAGTTGCGGTTGCAGATATACCCGCGGCCCGTCGATCTCGATGCCGCTGGCGCTGCCTTGGTAGGCGGTCAATTCACCATCGAGAATGTCGCGCAGCAGGAGGCCGCCGAACTGATCATCTGTCAAAAGCGAATGGCTCCGCGCCAGTGCATCGATACGCTTGACGATCGACTCCTGGAAGCTTTCGAACGAACTGGCATGGCGAAGGCTGAAGGATATGACCGACTGGACCGTTGCAAGGCTGTTTTTGACCCGGTGGTGCAGTTCACGCACCACAAGCCTGTGATGCTCCTCGGCCCGCTTGCGGTCCGTCACATCCTGGACGACGCCGATGCCGATGCTTCCACCGTCCTTGGCGAACCAGTCGCAGACGACGGCCAGGTCGCGAACGATGCCGTTCGGGAGGCGCACACGGAAATCGCCTTGCACCCGTTCGTTGTTCCGATAGGCGGAGAGGAACTTGTGATCCACGTCCTGCCTGTCTTCCTCCACGATGGTATCGTAGAGATCCTTTGTGGAAATCGAGCTAACCGTCGCCATGCCCAGAATGGCGCAGCTTCGTTCATCAAGAACGACCTGGCCCGCCTCGACATCCCACTCGAAGGCCCCGATTTCCGCAACGGCCATCGCCGAGGCCAGCCGCCGATGGGCTTCCTCTTCCGAACGCTCCGCGCGATGCCGCGCATCGATCTCCTGCCGCTCGGCCAGCGCTCGCCGAATGCACGAGGCAAGCCGACCGAGCCTGGACTTAAGCACGTAGTCCGTCGCTCCGTTCTTGAGGCTCTCGATCGCGACTTCTTCGCCGAGCGTCGCCGAGACAAAGATGAAAGGGGTGTCGGGCGCCAATTCCCTGGCGATCTCGAGTGCGCTGAGGCCGTCGAAGGCAGGTAATCTATAGTCTGCAAGGATGAGGTCGAAGCGGCTCTGCTCAAGTCGATCCTGAAAGTCAGCACGTGTCCAGACCCTGTCGGTCCTGAACATCAGGCCTGACAGTTCGAGGTTGGTCGTGATCAGGTCACTGTCGAGATCACTGTCCTCAAGGTGCAGGATGCTGATCGGCTGGGCCAATTGGTTCAAGCTTGCGTCACTTTCATGGGCGTCGACTTCGGCCGGAACGGATGCGGTTCGTTCAGGATAGCCCAGAACATGCCGATCTCCTGGATAGCCTTGAAGAACTCCTTGAAGTCTACCGGCTTCACAACGAAGGCGTTGACCCCGAGCTGGTAGCTGCGGACCAGATCGCTTTCTTCTTTGGAGGCAGTCAGCATGACAATGGGCACGTGTTTGAGGTCCGGATCGCTTTTGACCCGCTCCAGCACCTGCAGCCCGTCGATCTTGGGCAACTTGAGATCGAGCAGCACGACCGCCGGATCGCTGTGATTGCGGTTTCGGTGGGCCCCCGTTGAGAACAGCCAGTCTAGCGCCTCTGCGCCGTCTCGCGCCACAATGACCTCGTTGGCAAGCTGGCTGCGATCGAGGGCAGCAAGCGTGAGCTCCAGGTCCTTGGGATTGTCCTCGACGAGAAGAATAGGATTGATGTCGGTCATGATGCCCCCGCAACGTCTTTTGGCAGTGCAAAGTAGAAGACGGCGCCTTTGCCAACAAGGCCCTCGGCCCATACGCGCCCACCGTGTCGTTCGACAATGCGTTTGACATTGGCCAGGCCTATACCACTGCCTTCGTAATCCTCTATCCGGTGCAGCCTCTGGAAGACGCCGAAGAGTTTGTCGACATAAGCCATGTCAAACCCTACGCCATCATCCCGCACGCTGAAAACAGTGTCTTCGCCATCTGTCGTGCTTGTGACTTCTATCGTGGTCGGGTCTGTGCCGCGACTGTACTTGATCGAATTGGCCAGCAGATTTTGCCAGACAGAGCGCATGAAGGTGGGATCAGCCATTGCTGGCGCGAGATCATCGATCTTCCAGTTGATCTGCCGGTCTTCCATTTCATGCTGGAGGGTGCGCAAGGCGTCGGCGACGACCTTGTTCATGTCCACCTTGATCTTTGTAAGCTGAGCCCGGCCCACCTGGGAAAACCCCAGCAGATCGTCAACGAGGCGCCCGGCCGAGTGCGCAGATTCGATGATTGTTTCAATGTAGCGCGCCGGGCGCGGATCCTCTTCGGCGGGAAGGATTTCCTTGAGCAGTTCCGCAAAGCCCACGATGTGGCGGAACGGCGCCCGAAGGTCGTGGCTGATGGAGTAGGAGAAGGCCTCGAGCTCCTTGTTGGACCGGCGCAACTCCTCGGTAATGGCTGCCATCTCCTCGGCCTTGCGCATCACGATCCCCACGATGGCGCTGCGCAAGCTGCCGGCGGCCTCGACTTGCGCTGTGGTCCAGGGAATCGCTTGATGGCGCACCGTCTCGCGCCACAGATCGAAGGATTTGCGCGGGTTGAGGGAGCCGGTTGCCGGGTTCTCCGATTTACGGGGGTCGCCTCCCCAGCGCACCGTGCGCACCACCTCTGGGCGGAACCACATGATGTAGCTGGGGTAGAGCTGCGAGATTGAAACGGCGAGCATGCCGGCGGCAGCTTCGGCATCGATCCCAGCCCCCGCGACATCCAGGCTGGCCTGGTTCGTGACGAAGACGTCGTCGTGTACGGAGTTGGCGACCAGCCAATTGGAGATCGTCTCGATTTCCTCCCGCGGTGGAACCTTGCCGATCGTCGAAATCTGATCGTCCCAGACGATCGCCGCTCCCTCTGCGTCCGTCAGCCCGAGCAGGTCCTCATATTGGGAAAGCAATCCATCGATGAAGTTGGGTTCGGCGGCCATACGGGCGAGCAGCCGGCTCTGGATGCGGTGCTTTTCGACCCGTTGCGCGGCTGCCTCGCTCCGCGATTTCGCGCCGATCTGCATCGTTAGAACCTGAGCGACGAAGTCGCACGCGGTCCGGACATGGGCGGGAACCCGAGTGGGCGTAGCGCTGTGGCAGGAAATAAGTCCCCACAGCCGGCCGTCGTCAAGGATCGAAATTGACATGGAGGCAGGGGTGCCCATGTTCTTCATGTACTGAAGGTGCACGGGCGACACGCTGCGCAGGATCGCAAAGCTCAGATCGGTCGGCGCACCCGCTTCTGGATCCATGGCAGGCACGATGGGAACCGGCTGATAATCGGCGTCCGGGATCAGCCGGAGCCGGTTCAGCCGATAAAGCTCGCGCGCCTGCGCAGGGATGTCGCTCGAGGGGAAACGAAGGTCGAGGTAGGAGGGCAGGGCGTCATTGCGCGACTCCGCCCGAACCGTGCCGTTCCAGTGCTCATCGAACTGATAGATGAGAACACGATCAAACCCGGTGATCTTCCGGATTTCTGCGGCCGCAACGCTTGTGATTGCCGCTATGTTCGGAAGCTGCCCGAGGGTCTGGATGAAGTTACGAACATTGGGATAGAGCGTATCGAGCGACCCAGCACCGGCGTGAATCTCGAATTCGACGATGAGGCGGTCGGTTGGCGAGCGGTGCGCCAGGACGTCAAACTGCTCGCTGCCGAAGCTGACCTGCCGGGCCAAGGTTTGGGCAGATGGGCCCAGCGTTTCTGCCGCGATGGCATCTGTCAGGAGCTGAAAAAGCTCCGGAAATTTGTCTTTGAAACCGGCACCGAGCAATTCGGTGGGATCGAGCTTGAGCAGTTGCACAGCATTCTGCGTGACCTGAACGATCCGGAAGGCTGCGTCGAGCACCACCAGGACGCCGTGTGGCTGAATCGAACCGGGAATATGTATGGGTTCGCGGGCACACTCTGCCTCGGCCTGTGAGGAAACGGGATCTAAAGCTAAGCTCGACAAGGGCAGCTCCGGTACGGACGGGCAGCAGCAATTTAGCCCTGAAGTCCCCTACCGTCACCCCTGCGCGGACGCGAAAGTCGATTCCAGGCGATCAGCAGGGGAATCAAAGACGTAGGCGTTCTGCCTGTTGAAGCCCAAGCTGATGGCGTCGCCCCGCTGGTGCCTTACATTGCCCGGCACCTGCGCGAGGAGCGTTTGCCATCGGGCAAGAAGACATGCAGGAAGACTCCGCTGCTCAGAGTGTGCGTTGGAAGCGCTCGGGGAACGGCCGAAGGCTCCAATTTCAGCGTGGTAGGGGAATGCTTGTCCTGACAGGCATTGTCCCAGCAGACGCGGGGTGCTAGGTCGCTGCCATTCGCGACCAAAGAAGGGCCAAGCCGTGAGCCGCAAGGACTTTGACGCATCGCGCATGCGCCGCGCCAAGCGAATTGCAGCGCGGCATGGGCTGACTATTCTGACGTCCGAAAAGATAAGGGTGCTGGGGCAGCCGGGCGGCCATGCGCTGCGCGAAGACGAGACGTTCAAGGTTGTCTACGGGGACCAACCCAAGCCATTCTCGGCCTCCCTCGAGGACATCGAGAACTACCTCGAAGCTCTCGAGGCCGGCGAAGGTTAAGTGCTGCTGCCGCATTGAGCAACCCGCAACCTCTCGTGAACTCACCCATTCCGTTATTTAAAGTGTAACGGGAATCGCCGCACACTGTTTTTGTAGGCTCACTGTGGAGGCGCGTTATTGTGTTTACCCTGATCAACGCTGACGCCGACGAAGACGACGCCGAAATCACCGATCCCCAGGAAATAGCGGAGCTGTTTGCTGCCATTGCGGCGGTGGCCATTGAGGCCATCGGAGCAGGGCAGACGCGGACGCTGTTCGAAGCGGTGGTGGAGCAGGAGGGCCGTGATCCCAATTGATGTGCATGGCCTTTTTGCTCTCATTTCGCTGACAGGTCTCGCCGCCTGACTTAGGTGATGCTCCAAGCCTTGACGGGACAGTCATGGTCGAGGACCACTGTGCCAGCATCGACGAGGAGCCAGCCATGGATGTGCGAGCGCGATATCCCCAGCGCGTGGACATTCTGCCGCTTGGCGATACCACACTGCTTGTGCGGTTCGCCAAGGGGCTGGACGATGAAGCCAACCTGAGGACCATCAGACTGGCCAAGGTGCTCGTGGACGATTTGGCGGACGGGATCGTCGAAGTCGTGCCCAGCCTCGTTTCGCTGCTGGTGCGGTATGACCCATCGGTCACCGATCCGTTCCGCCTCTCCGGAGAAATTCAACTGCGATTGGGGCGGGCCGGGGAAGCCGTTTGCTCAGAAGAGCACCTTCTGCATGTTCGTTTCGGGGGAGAGGACGGCCCCGACCTGGAGGACGTTGCACACACTCTCGGCGTGTCGCCCGAGGAGTTTATCTTGAGCCAAACGACGGCTCGCCTGCGGGTGCTCGCCACGGGTTTTGCGCCTGGTTTTGTCTATTGCGGCTTTCACGAGGCCTGGCTGCATGTCCCGCGCCGGACGATTGTGCGCCCGGAGGTGCCTGCGGGGAGCGTTCTGTTTGCTGCAGGGCAGACGGCCATTGCGGCGACCGAAGTTCCCACCGGGTGGCACGTGATCGGACGCACCGACTTCCGCAACTTTCAGCCATCGCAGGACCCGCCGACACTGCTGCGGCCAGGCGATTCGATCCGCTTCGGAGCCATCGATTGACCGCTCGGGTGCTGTTCGAGCGGGCTGGGCCGCTCACAACCATCCAGGATGCCGGTCGTTTCGGATATCTTGGGGCAGGGATCAGCGCATCCGGCCCGATGGACCAGCGGGCCTACCGCCGCGCGGGCGTTTGGGCGGGAGCAACAGGGGGCGGCGGTCTCGAGTTCACCCAGGCCGGCCTAGACTTGGTGGTGGCCGAAGGGGCATGTGATGCTGGATGGGATGGCGGAGACTTCGTCCTTGCCGTCAATGACCGACTGCTTGATTGGCCGGGTTCTGCGCACTTGCAGGAGGGCGACCGGCTCAGCATCAGGCCGGGCGCTCACGGCAATTATGGCTATCTTCGCTTTGGAGGCAGGATCGACGTGCCCGAGGCGCTGGGAAGCCAATCCACCAGCACAAGAGCACGACTCGGCGGCCTGGAGGGCAGGGCTTTACGAACTGGCGACGTGCTGACCGTTTCTGGTGAGGGCAAAGGGCGACGGCCGGCTAGCGTGGTTCCGATGGAGGCGGGAGATGTCCGGTTCATCTGGGGTATCCACGCGGACTTCTTTGCCGGCGACCTTCGAGTGCGCTTCAACGGTGCACCCTTCCGGATCACCAGGACGCTCGACCGGATGGGTGTGCGGCTGCAGGATGAATCGAAAGTCTTCGAAGGAGCCAGCATCCTCTCTCTGGTCTCGGAGCCAGTACTGCCGGGGGATATTCAGATCCTCGGGGACGGAACGCCCATCGTGCTGATGCGCGACCACCAGCCCACCGGTGGTTACCCCCGCATCGGCACGATCATCGCCGCCGATCTTGATCGCTTCGCGCAGATGCGGCCCGGCACTCCCGTTGTTTTTGCGCCGGTAACCGTGGACCATGCGCACCAATTGCTTCGGAGAGCGGCACCATGACCAGCATCGACCTCAACGCCGACCTTGGCGAGGGAATGGGCTCGGACGAAGACCTCCTGGCCATCGTCTCGAGCGCATCGATCGCCTGCGGCGGACACGCTGGCGATGCGGCCACCATCCGGCGCGTGTTGAAGATTTGTGCGGCCCGCGGTGTGCGCGCCGGGGCGCATCCGGGCTATGCCGACCGCAAGCGTTTCGGGCGTTTCCGTCTCGTGCTGCCGCTCGATGACCTCCTGGCTCAGTTGCGCAGCCAGCTTCTGCTCGCCCGGCATGTTGCCGATGAAGTGGGCGTGCCGCTCGAGTTCGTGAAGCTGCATGGGGCCCTGGCCAACCAGACGGCCGAGGAACTGGCTCTCGCGGTCGGCGTGTTTGCCAGCATCCAGGCGATGGACCCGAAAATGGCGGTGCTGGCGCTGGACAATAGCCAGCAGGTGCGGGCGGCCCGGGCGGTCGGTCTGCCACTCATCCGGGAAGCTTATGCCGACCGGGCTTATACCCCCGACGGGCTGCTCGTCCCGCGCAACGTCGAAGGAGCGGTCATCGAAGACGCGGACGCTGTCATCGAGCGTTGCCTGCGGCTGGCCCATCGGCACGAGATCGTCGCCATAGACGGCACGGTGCTGCGTTCAGAGGCGCGATCAATCTGCCTGCACGGCGATACGCCCGGCGCGGTCGGTCTGGCCCGGGAAATCCGGGATGCGTTGGAAGGGGACGGAGTGACCATCGCACCTGCCGCCCCAGAAGTTGACGAACCCTGGGACCTTCGGATGGGAGAGGATGAAATCGGCGATATGCCTTTAAGTCCGAAAGACCCAGGGTAGGGAAGCAGCCGAACAAGGCTGCGTTGTCTCAGATGGCCAGGTACTCGTGGCGCAGGTCCGTGTTTTCCAGCACTTCGCGGGCTGAACCGGAGAAGACGACCTCTCCGGTGTCGAGAATGACGGCCCGATCGGCAAGTTTGAGGGCGGCCACCGCATTCTGTTCGACGATAATCGTCGTGATGCCCATCGGCTTGATCGAGTGCAGGATGCGCTCGATTTCGTGGACGATGACCGGTGCCAGACCTTCATAGGGTTCGTCGAGCAGCAGCAGCTTGATGTCACGCGCCAGTGCTCGAGCGATCGCCAGCATCTGCTGTTCGCCGCCGGAGAGCGTCACCCCTTCCTGTTTTCGCCGTTCTGCAAGTCGCGGGAAACTCTCGTAGATGCGCTCGAGGGTCCAGCCGTTCCCCGGGGATACCTTTGCCAATGTCAGGTTTTCCTCCACCGTCAGGCCGGCAATGATGCGGCGATCTTCAGGGACAAGCTGAACGCCGGCGCGCGCGGCTTGGAAGGCCCGCATGCGGTGTAGGGGCGCCCCGTCGAGCCAGATCTCGCCGTGCCGCATCTGCGGATTGTCGAGACGGGCGATGGCGCGGAGGGTCGAGGTCTTCCCGGCGCCGTTCCGGCCGAGCAGAGCAAGAATCTCGCCCTTGCGAATATCGAGAGACACGCCCTGCACGATATAGCTCTCGCCGTAGTAGGCGTGAACATCCCGCACCGAGAAGAACGGGCGGCTGGCGTCGACGCCCACCGCCGCATCGCCCACCCGAACGCCATTTTCCACAGCGATTGCGTTCATCAGTGAGTGCCTCCGAGATAGGCTTCCTGGACCGCCGGATTGCCCCGCACGTCGTCGGGAGAACCGTCGGCGATGATGCGCCCCTGCGCCAGAACGGAAATCTTGTCTGCCAGCGAAAACACGACGTGCATGTCGTGCTCGATGATGACCTTCGTCATGCCGCGCTGCTTGATCTTCTGCAGGAGCTCGATAGTGGTGTTGGTGTCGTGCCGGCTCATGCCGGCCGTCGGTTCGTCGAGCAACAGGAGGCGAGGGTGCTGAATCAGGCACATCGCCAGCTCCATGCGCCGTTTGTCACCGCGGCTGAGGCTGCTGGCCAGCATGTCGACGTGGCCCGACATGCCGACGTCTTCGAGCATATGCAGCGCCTCGTCCCGGATAGTGGTCTCGGCATTGAGGTTCTTGAGCATGTTGAGCCGGAAGGCGCCATCACGCTTGGCAAGCGCCGGGATCATCACGTTGTGCAGCACCGACAGGTCACCAAAAATCTCGGGCGTCTGGAACACGCGGGCAATGCCGAGCTGATTGATCTGGTACGGTTTGCGTCCTGTGAGGACGGCACCATCGAAGACGACCTGTCCGCTGGTGGGCGCCAGCTTGCCAATGATGACGTTGAGCAGCGTCGACTTGCCCGCGCCGTTGGGACCGATAATGGCGTGCGTCGTGCCTTCTTCGACCTGCAGGTCGATGTCGGCCAGAGCATGGAGACCGCCAAAACGCTTGTGGACGTCGGCAACGTGCAGGACGATGTTGGGTTGAGCCATTGTCGATGTCCTATTCGGCCGGGCGGGGGTGGGGACGAGCCTGGTTTGCGGGGCGGCCGCTGCGTCGTGAAGGCCGGAATTGATCGGCGATCCGCCGCACGCCCTCCATCACGCCGCCGGGCAGGAAAATCACGATCAGCACGAAGACCAGACCGAGCGTGAGGAACCAGCCATCGCCAACGAACTTGCTGGTGATCTGCACCATCGCATCGGAGACGCCGTCGGGAAGGAAGCTCCAGAAGCGGGCAAGGATGACGTCGTTTATGGCCGAGAAGATGTTCTCGAAGTACTTGATGAGCCAAGCCCCGATCACCGGACCCAGAAGGGTTCCTGCGCCGCCCAGAATGGTCATCAGCACAACTTCGCCGGAGGCGGTCCACTGCATGCGCTCCGCGCCGACCAGCGGATCCACGATTGCCAGCATACCGCCGGCCAGCCCGGCATACATGCCCGAGATCACGAAGGCCGCGAGCGTGTAGGGTCGGGTGTTGAAGCCTGTGTAGTGCATGCGCGTCTGGTTTGACTTGATGCCCTTGAGCATCATGCCGAAAGGAGACCCGCTGATCCGCTGCGCGAGGAAAAAGGCGACGATCAGCAAGGCGGCGCAGAAATAGAAGGCTTCGAAGCCCTGCAGGGGCATGCCCAGAAGCGTGGGCGACGGTAGGCCCGGGCCTGCCTCGAAGAGGGCATTGTCCAATACGCGGGGGTCGCGCAAGGTGAGCTGGAGGCCGGTTTCCCCGTTGGTGATGGGAGTGAGCACGGAATAGGCCAGGTTGTAACTCATCTGGGCGAAGGCGAGGGTGAGGATCGAGAAGTAGATGCCCGAGCGCCGAAGACTGAGAAAGCCGATCAGAAGAGCAAAGAGGGCCGATATGACAACGGCAAAGAGCAGGGCGGGAAGCGCGTCCATGCTCAGAAGTTTGAACGACCAGACCGCTGCATAGGAGCCGACGCCGAAAAAGGCGGCGTGGCCGAAGCTGAGATAGCCAGTCAGGCCGAACAGGATGTTGAAGCCGATGGCAAAGATCGCAAAGATCGCGAACCGGTTCAGCAGGTCTGGGTATCCGGCGCCGAAGGGAGCCAGCCAGAGCGGCATGGTCAGAACGGCTATCGTGAAACCGATGAGAAGAAGCAGGTCGTTGCGGGACATGAAGGTGGACATGTCAGGCCTCCATGACGCCGCGCCGGCCCATCAGGCCGCGGGGGCGGACCAACAGGATCAGGACAGCGACAAGGTAGATGATGATCTGGTCGATGCCCGGTATGATGGCCTTGATCTCGTTCATCGACGCGAAAGACTGAAGGATGCCCAGGAGGAAGCCGGCCGCAACGGCGCCGGGTAACGACCCCATGCCGCCGACGACGACGACCACGAATGACAGGACCAGGAAGTCCATGCCCATGTGATAGTTGGGCGGCAGGATGGGCGTATACATCACCCCGGCCATGCCAGCGACGACGGCCGCCAAGCCGAACATGATGGTAAAGCGGCGGTCGATATTGATACCGAGCAGGCCAACCGTTTCGCGGTCAGCCATGCCCGCCCGCACTACCATGCCAAAGGTCGTGAACTGGAGGAAGGCAAAGACCCCGCCAATAAGGATAGCCGAGAAAAGGAAATAGATCAGACGCCAGAGTGGGTAGGTAATGACATTGGCCTGCATGCCCAGCCAGGCGCCGATATCGGCCGCGCCGCGCAATTCGACAGGCATGGGTTGGGGCAAGGGGTTGGGACCGAAGATGGACTTGATCACTTCCTGCGCCACGATGGCGAGACCGAACGTGACCAGGATCTGCTCGGCGTGAGGGCGCTTGTAGAAGTGCTTGATGATGCCGCGCTCGAGGGCAATGCCCACCAGCAGCATTATGGGGATCGTCAGGAGCAACGACACCGGAACCGAGTAATTCACCAGAACGGCGCCGAAATCACCGAGCCATGCCTGCATGAGCGGCTCGCGGACCTCGAGCGGCGTACCCCAGGGGGACAGCTTCTCTGGATCAAGGGTGACGGTCTCGAGGGTGAGGAGCATGCGCATCGCAACGGCGCAAAAGGCGCCGAGCATGAACAGCGCACCGTGCGCAAAATTGACCACCCCAAGGGTGCCAAACACCAAGGTCAGTCCCAACGCTATCAGCGCGTATGCAGCGCCTTTGTCGAGACCGTTGAGGAACTGCAGAAAGATGACATCGAACATAAAGTGCTCCGGCGTCCGTTACGCCACTGGCCCCGTTGCGGGCCTGCCGGATCCACTCAGGGATCCGGCAGGCTCAATGCGTTGAGCCAAGGGCTCAGCCGACGGGTCGTTAACAGACCGGTGCGGGTTCGGCCGGGCCAAGTTCCCCGCCGAAGATCGCAGGGTCATAGGTGACCGTCTCCCGATCGACTTCCTTGACCACATTGAGGACGTCGAATTCGCTGGTCGGGCTTTCATTACCCTGCACGACGAGAACGGACTTGATGCACTGGTGGTCTTCTGCCCGGTAGAGCGTCGGGCCATTGCCCATGCCTTCGAACTCGTGCCCTTCAAGGGCCTTGATGACCTCTGGCGGGTAGAAGGTGCCTGCGCGCTCAACGGCGTCGGCATAGAGCAGGGTCTGCACATATGCCGTGTGGGCGGCCTGCGACGGCGGTGACCCATAGGCCGCACCGAACGACTTGGTGAAGGCGATCGAGCCAGGGTCCTGCAGGTTCCAGTGCCAGTTGGACGTGCCGTAAATGCCCTTGACGCTCTCGCCGGCACCCTTGGCCATCAGTTCCGAGATCAGCGGCGTAACAATCTGGAAGTCCTTGCCGTTCGCCTGGCGATCCCGCATGCCGAACTGCACGGCCTGGGTGAGCGAGTTCACCATGTCGAGGCCATAGTGGTTCAGGATCAACACGTCCGCGCCTGAGTTGAGCACAGGCGTAAGGTACTGGGAGTAGTCAGTCGTGCCCAGTGGCGTGCGGACCGCAGCCACTGTTTCCCAACCCAGCGCCTCGGTTGCGTTCTTGATGGACTCTTCCTGCGTCCAGCCCCAGGTGTAGTCAGCCGTGAGGTGATAGGCGCGGCGATCAGTGCCGTATTGCTCGCCCAGGATCGGTCCGAGCGCCACGCCGGACTGGTAGGCGTTGAAGAAGTGGCGGAAGCCGTAGCGCTTCTTGTCCTTGCCGGTGGTGTCGTTGGAATGGGTAAGGCCCGCCATGAAGATGACGCCCATTTCCTGGCAGAGGCCCTGAACGGCAATGGCTTCGCCCGAGGACGAACCGCCCGTGATCATGATGGCGCCGTCGCGCTCAATCATTCGGGTCGCGCCGGCGCGGGCCACGTCCGACTTGGTCTGGCTGTCCGACGAAACGTAGCCCACCTTCTTGCCGAGGATACCGTTGCCCTTGAGTGCGGTCGGCGCAAGGACCGCGATCAGGCCGCCGTCGCCTTCACCGTTGAGGTGGGCGATGGCCAGTTCATAGGCCTTCTGCTCATCCGCGCCTTCTTCTGCATAGGTGCCAGTCAAGGGCAGGTTGAGGCCAAGAGTGACGGTATCGCCCGTCGGGTTGTTGCAGAACTCCTGCGCCCAGGCGCCCTTGCTGAAAACCAATGGCGCGACGCCAGTGCCGATGATGCCGGCCATACCGGTCTGCAACACCTTGCGCCGCGTGAGGCCACGCGAAATCTTTGTCATAGAGACTCCTCCTTTGCGCGGGGCCACTGGTGCATTGCCAGCCACTCACCGCTGCCAAATAGTCGACACAATTGAAAACCGACGCAATAGTCCGTTGTTCTGCCGCATAATTTCTGTCAACACTTGCATTGAAAACGGCAGAGGCCGGTAAATTCGTTGACAGACGGGGAGGTGCGAGTGCGAGCGCCGATCGGTTTTCGCATCAGCAACAGGCGGAAAGTGCTGCGGATTTCGCAGGCGGCACTCGCGCGTATGGTCGGCATCTCCGCCAGCTATCTCAACCTGATCGAAAACAACAAGCGGGACATCGGTGGCGCGCTGCTGCAGCGGGTGGCTCAGAATCTGGGCATAGACGTCGGCGAACTCACCGGTGAGGCCGAGCAGAAACTGCTGCAGGACCTCGAGGAGGCGTATGCCGATCCGTTGGTCGAGTCGCTGGACTTTCAGCCCGACGAACGACGGCATCTGGTGGCGCAATATCCGGCGAGTGCGGCCGCGCTGGCCCGCCTCCATCGCGCCTACGCCAGCGCAACTGCGAATGCTGACGCCTATGCGGATCGGTTGCGCTCGGACCCGCTTCTTGGCCAGTTGTTGCACCAGATACTGTCGGGTGTGACCGCCGTCCGGTCGAGCGCGGAAATTCTGGAGGACGTGCCCGACCTCGCGGACGAGGAGCAGCGGCAGTTCATCGGCGCCATCACCCGGGAAACGCGTGGTCTGACCGACGTCATTCGCACGCTGATCGGCCAGTTCGAGGTGTCCAGCAAGGCGCGGCGCAGCGGCTCTACCGCTCGCGAGATCGACGACTTCATCATCGAAAGCGCCAACTATTTTCCGGCGCTTGAGGAGGCAGCCTCACGCTTACGCAACACGATCTTGTCCTGTGGTCCGTTCGGCATCGCCTCGCTTGAGGTCGCCTTGGGCGAAGGGTTCGGCGTCACCACAGTGGTGGGGGAGCGGCCCCAGGGGGCAGACCCGCATTATGCAGGGCAGTATCAGTTTCTCCCTGACACCCGCATCCTTTGGTTCAGTGGCGCCACCACCAACGCCACTCGCCAGTTCCAGCTTGCGCGTCTCTTCGCAGAATTGTCGGTTCCCGAACTCATTGCACAACAGCTCCAAGGGCAGGGCTTCACCGCCACTGCTGAACGGTTGGCACTGCGGGCGCTCGGAACTTACCTGGCCGGCGCGATTGTGCTGCCATACGATGCGTTTTTGGAAGATGCGGAACGCTCAGGCTACGACCTGGACTTTCTGCGACAGCGTTTTTCGGCAAGCTATGAACAGGTCGCGCATCGGCTTGTCACGCTGAGACGGCCGGGAAGAGAAGGCGTCCCCTTCGGCTTCCTCCGCTCCGACCCTGCCGGACGGCTGACCAAGCACTTTCCGCTGCCAGGCCTGCTACTGCCGAACTCAGGGCATGCCTGCCCACTCTGGGCCATCTACGCCGCGTTCCGGACGCCAGACATGGTGACGCGACAGGTGGTGCGGTTCTCGGACGGGTCCAGATATCTGTTTATTGCACGGACCGTGAACCGGCGCAGCGCCGGGTTCAGCGATCTGCCACTGACCTCCTCGATCATGCTCGCGTGCAACGTGTTGCACGCAGACAGAACCATCTATGCCCGGGGTCTGGATCTCAACGACACCACGCTCGACGTTCCGGTGGGCCCCAGTTGCCGGCTTTGCCCCCGCACGGACTGCCCGAGCCGTCAGGAGGAGGCACTTGCGCCGGTTGCCGGACAGCCGACCATGCGTGCGCCACTCGTGCCGACGGGTTTCTCGCTTGGCGAACAAGAATGATTAGGATTTACTCATATGGCGGTGGGGAGACCGCTCGACCTTGAGGGGGGTGCCTTGGCGATCGATGTGCTGATCGCGGAGGATGAGCCGAGCATTCTGGAATCGCTCGACTTCATTCTTCGACGCGCTGGCTGGAGTGTGCAGTCTGTTTCCGATGGGGAGGCGGCGCTGCACGGCGTGCGAACGCTTGAGCCGCGCGTCCTTGTTCTCGATGTCATGCTGCCACGACGCAGTGGCTTCGACGTGCTGAAAGTGCTGCGGAATGATCCTGAAACGCGGGATCTGCCGATCCTGATCCTGACCGCCAAGGGGCAGCAGCAGGATAGGCAGACCGCCGAAGACCTGGGCGCCAATGCTTTCGTCACCAAGCCATACGCGAACGCCGACGTTGTGGGTGCGGTGCGCCAGTTGCTGACCGACCATGCCGGAACCTCGTAAGCTCGAGAGCGGCGTCTTCGTCTTCACGATGCTGGGCGCGCTGCTGCTCGTACCGCCGCTGGTGATCATCTTCAACCAGCCCATCGTCCATTTCGGAGTGCCGCAGGTGGTGCTCTATCTGTTCGGCGTGTGGCTGGCGCTGATCGTCGGCACTGCGCTGCTGACGCGCTTTCTGCCCCGTGATGCACGTGGCGATAGCGAGGATAGGCGCTGATGCTGTCGGCCGATGTCGTCATCGCGACCGGCGTCGCCTATGTCGGCGTGCTGTTCGTGATCGCCTATCTCGGAGATCGCCAGACGCGCAACAATGCCGGGTCGTTCCTTCGCTCCCCGGCAATCTACACCCTCTCGATCTCCGTCTACTGCACCAGTTGGACCTTCTACGGTGCGGTGGGCAACGCTGCGCGAAACGGCCTTGAATTCCTGACGATCTATCTCGGCCCGACGATCGTCTTCGTCGGCTGGTGGTTCTTGCTGCGCAAGCTGGTCTATGTCAGCCGCTCCCAGGCCATCACCTCGATCGCAGACCTCCTGTCGTCCCGGTTCGGCAAGTCGAGCCGCCTGGCAGTGCTGGTCACGCTGATCGCGGTGATCGGGATCACGCCCTACATCGCGCTCCAGCTCAAGGCGATCACGTCCTCGATTCAAGCCGTCGCTGCTTCGGGAGAGGGGGCGCGAGGGAGCCTCGCGGGTGTCGACGATGGCGCGCTGGCGCTCGGGGTGGCCGCCGGCATGGCGCTCTTCACGATTTTCTTCGGCACGCGCAACGTCGATGCCAATGAGCAGCACCATGGGGTAGTGGCGGCCATTGCCTTCGAGGCGGTGGTAAAGCTTGCAGCGCTGCTGGCCGTCGGCATCTTCGTGACCTTCGGCCTTGGCGGTGGTTTCGAGGCGATTTACCAGAAGGCGGCAGCGGCCGGGGTGGAGGTGCACGCGCAGGGGAATTTCGGTCCCCGGTGGATCGCCATGATCATTCTTTCGGCCGCGGCCATCGTGTGCCTGCCGCGGCAGTTCCAGATCACCGTGGTGGAAAGCGCGGGGCCGGATCACCTGAGAACGGCAGGGTGGGCATTTCCCGCCTACCTCCTGCTGATGAGCGTGTTCACCATGCCGATTGCGCTCTACGGGATGAGCACGATGCCGCCCGGGTCAAACCCGGACATGTTCGTTTTGACGCTGCCGCTCTCGGCCGGCCAATCGGCGCTGGCGTTGCTGGCATTCATCGGCGGATTTTCATCGGCCACCTCCATGATCATCGTGGCGTCGATCGCGCTCTCGATCATGGTTTCCAACCACATCATCATGCCGATCATCCTGCGCTCCAGTGGCCCCGGAACCCGCAATGGGCAGGGGCTCACGCGTCTCCTGCTGATGAGCCGGCGCCTGTCGATTATGCTGATCCTATCGCTCGGTTTCCTCTATTTCCGGCTGACTGGCGAAACCGATGCGCTGGCGCCAATCGGCCTCATCTCGTTCGCAGGCGTGGCGCAGTTCCTGCCACCAATGCTGGCGGGCCTTTACTGGCGCGACGCCACGCTGAAGGGCGTCGCTGCCGGTATTCTTGTCGGATTCGCGGTGTGGGCCTGGACGATGCTCCTGCCCAGTTTCGAAACTGTCAGTTCCACGGTGGCGCGGATCATGGCGAACGGTCCCTGGGGCATCCGCTTTCTCCGCCCCGAGCACATGTTCGGGCTCAATGACCTTGATCCGCTGGTGCACTCCGTTTTCTGGAGCCTGCTTCTCAACTCGGCTTTTCTGGTTATCGGATCGCTCTTCACGACGCAGTCGCCCCTCGAGCGCATCCAGGCGACCCTCTTTGTCGACATCTTCAGGCGCCGCGAGCCGCTGAGGCGCAGTTTCGTGCAAGGCGGTGCGACGGCGAACGACCTCTACTTCGTCGCCGAGCGGGTGCTTGGGGCTAACCGGGCCACGTCGCTGTTTGAGGCAGCGGCGCGCGAACAAGGGGGTGATGCCGCCGGGCTGGAGCTGACGTCGGACCTCATTGGCCGGCTTGAGCGGGAACTTGCCGGATCCATAGGCGCTGCGTCGGCGCACGTGATGGTTTCAAAGGTCGTCGCTGGCGCGGACGTTTCACTTGAAGAAATGATGCAGATGGCCGGCGAAACGCAGCAGGTCATCGAATATTCTCAGGAGTTGGAAAAAACGTCGGAGGCTCTGCGCCTGACGGCTCTCAAGCTGGAGGCCGCGAACGCGCAATTGCGGGAACTCGACAGCCAGAAGGACGAGTTCCTGAGCCAGGTCAGCCACGAGGTCCGGACCCCGATGACCTCCATCCGCTCATTTTCCGAGATCCTCTCGGATCCCGGGAGCCTCGATGAAAGACAGCGGCAGCACTTTGCCTCGACTATCCACCAGGAAAGCCTGCGCCTCACCAAGCTGCTCGACGAGATTCTCGATCTCGGGACGCTGGAACGGGGCGAGAGGCCCTGGCAGAGTGCCCCGATCGATGCGGAGGCCGTTCTCGATCGGGCTCTTGCCGTGTGCGACGTGCTGTTCAGGCAGAAACAGATGAAGCTGGAGTTTGGGGAGCGGGCGCGCCCAACGGTTGTGGAGGGCGATGCGGACCGGCTGAGCCAGGTGTTCATCAACCTTCTTTCCAACGCGGTGAAGTACAATGACGCCGCCGAGCCCGTGTTGCGCATCTCTTCGTTCACAAGGGCCGGGTCCTATGTGGTGGACATCGCGGACAATGGGCCCGGCATCGCCAAGGCAGATCGGGCGCTGATTTTCGAGAAGTTCGCTCGCGGCCGCCAGGGCCTGGCCGGGCAAGGGGGGGCTGGGCTCGGTTTGGCCATCAGCCGCCAGATCGTGACGGCAATGGGCGGTACGCTGGACCTTGTGCCGGGACCTTTGCGCGGAGCCTGTTTCCGCCTGCGCCTCCCGGTGGTGCGGCGGGTCTCCTAGTGCCCCCCTTCATCGGGGATGTTGAGAAGGTGGCCGCAGGCTTTGCAATGAACGGCGTCGGGCTCATGCCGGGAGAGGCCGCACTGGGGGCAGGGGAAGGTGACCTTGGCAGGCCGAAAGACCAATTGGGCCAGGCGCACGAACAACGAGATGCCGATGATCATGATGACGATCGACACAAGCTTTCCGAAGGGACCGGGCAGGGTGATGTCGCCGAAACCCGTTGTCGTCATGGTGGCGACCGTAAAATAGAGGGCATCGACATAGCCTGAGATGTCGTCGCGCCCGACAAAGGCGGTGTAGACGAAGCCGGTAACGACGAAGACAAACACCAGCAGGTTGATCGCGGCCTGGATGGGTTCGCGATAGTGTCCCAGGTCGCGCTTTTCGAGAGGCCGCCAGACCAATGACGACCGCGTCAGCGTCCAAAGCCGCAGGATCCTCAGGAAGCCGAGGTTGAACAGCCAGGTCGGCGCCAGGAGTGTGACCAGAATGAAGATATCAACGATGACTGCCGGCTGCCGTAGCCACCGGCTGACATGAGTTGCAGCCATGCCTCTGGCGACGAGGTCCAGAGCCAGGAGCGCCGCAATGGAGTAGTCGAACCAGAGAAACCTGGGGTCTCCTCGAAGCAACGGCGAAGCGATGAAGAAGGCGATGATGGCGAGGTCAACGACGAGTATGGTGACCTGAAACCGGACCGCCGCGGGTGACTGGCTGTGATAAAGCAGACGGAGACGCGAGCGCAGGCCAGCCCAGCCTCTCGATCTGGTTGCATCGTCATCCGCCGATGATTTAGTACTGGCACCCACGACGCCGTCCTCTGAGATTTCCGCTCTGTCGGCGTCAAAAAAGGGCCAATTCGGCTGAAGTTACAAGGGAGCTCTCGATGAGCCTGTCGATGTACGACGTGACCGTGCCTGTGTTCAAACGCATGTTGACCAATCTGCTGGCCTTCCTCGACAAGGCCGAAGCCGATGCGGCCGCCAGGAAATACGGCACCGAAACCCTGGTGAACGACCGCCTCGCGCCGGACATGATCCCGTTCCGCGGCCAGGTGATGATCGCCACGGACCACGTCAAAGGCTGTGTCAGCCGCCTGGCCGGCGTGCCGGTTCCGAGCTGGCCCGATGAAGAAACCACGTTCGATGAACTCCGGCAGCGCGTGCGCAAGACCCTGGACCTGCTCGATGCTGTGACGCCCGAATCCCTCGCCGGCTCCGAAACCCGGGACGTGACGCTGAAGCTGGGAGGCAACGATGTCGTCATGAACGGGCTCGATTATGCCACGCAGCGCGCCTTGCCCAACTTCTTCTTCCACGTGACGACGGCTTACGCGATCCTCCGGCACAACGGTGTTCCGCTCGGAAAGCGCGACTTCATCGGCTGATCGTCGGATGACTGGCGCGACCCCTCGATCAGTCACGGTTGCTCCGTGCCGGTTGGCGGGCTATGTCGTGCCAGTCATCGCGCCGTGTGCGGCAGAAGGGGAATGATGAACCTCGCCTTTGTAATTCCGGCCTACAACGAAGAAGCGCTGATCGGGAAATGCCTGGAGTCGGTGCTCGCGGAGATCAAGAGGTCCGGCGTCGCGGCCGATGTCATCGTGGTGAACAACGCCTCGACCGACCGGACCGGCGAGATCGCGCGGAGTTTCCCCGGCGTGAAGGTCGTGGATGAGCCCAAGAAGGGCCTTGTGAACGCGCGTGATGCCGGTTTTACGGCCAGCGCCGGCTACGACCTGGTCGCCAATATCGATAGCGACACGATCGTCCCCGAAGGGTGGCTCGATGTCGTGATGCGCGAGTTCGGCAAGGATCCGAAGCTGGTTTGCCTCAGCGGCCCATACATCTACTACGACATGGCGCCGCACAATCGCTTTCTGATCAGCATGTTTTACGGGCTGACCTACCTCATCTATGTCATCAACCGATTTGTTCTGCGCGTCGGGTCGGTTGTGCAGGGCGGGAACTTCGTGTTCAAGCGCGACGCCTGGGCTGCAGTGGGTGGCTATGACCGGTCCATCGAGTTCTTTGGCGAAGATACCGATGTAGCCGTGCGCCTGTCGCGCGTCGGCGGCGTCAAATGGACATACGCGCTCAAGATGAAGACCTCTGGGCGCCGGCTTGAGAAGGAAGGCGTGTTCCGCACCGCCGGGACCTATACCCTCAACTTCTTCTGGGTGACGTTCCGCGGCAAGCCGATGACCAAGGATTACACTGACATTCGTCCTCAATAGCATTCCGAGTCGGCTTCCGTTCTGGTTCAAACGCGCTAAACTCATCGAAAGTCACGTCCGCGGAAGGACCGTGTGCCGATGAGCATGAACCCGCCGCCGTTGCAACCGGGACAGGCGTCTGCACTGCTGGCTGCCATGCAAAAGTCTGGTGGACAGGTGGTGGACGCAAAGGTCGTGGCACTGCTGCCGAGCGGCACCACGCAGGTGCGTATCAGTCAGCAGACGGTCAACCTGTCACTTCCGAGTTTGGCGCCCGAGGTCGGCGCGACGCTTTCCTTGTCCGTCCGGCAGGTGGAGGGCCAGCTTCAGCTCACGCTCTTGTCGGTAACCGCGCCAAAGGGCGGCGCGCCGGCAGCCGCCGGCGGTCCGAAGGTTCCGGCGCCAGCGGCCGGCGTTCCTTCTTCTGCTGCAGCGACGGTGGAGCTGTCTCCACTGGCGCGGACGGCGCAGCAACCGATGCTGGCAGCGGCGCCATCCATGTCTGCTGGGATGGCCTCTGGTTCCGCGCCTGTGACTCCGCAGGCTGGAGCCTCCAATGGCACCTTGCCCGCGGCCTCCGCGGCATCGGTGCTGAGCACCGCGGCGGAGGGCGGGCAGGGCCTTCCGAACCCGACGAGCACGGGAATTTCTCCGACGCAGATGGGGGCGCCGCAGGCCCCGGCGTCCACCATTGCGTCGGCTAGTGTAGGGACACGACCTTCAACTACCGCGCCGACCGCGCCGCCGGCCAACCCAACGACGGCGCTCGTGCCGAGGCCGGCAAGTGCTTCCGGCAGTCCGATCGCGCCCGCCTTGACGCCGACGGCTGCGGGGGGCGTCGCACCTGGTACCGCGCGAGCGCCCACCTCGTTCGCCACTCCCGCGGCCGCCTATACAGTGCGATCTGATGGGGTAGTCGCCACACGCCCCGTTGCGGCGCTGACCCAATCCTTGCCGGCAGCAGGCGCGCCACTGACGCCACAGGCAGCACTAAACCAGATGACGCAGGCGTCCCTGCCGATACAGAACAGCGTCGTGGCGCTTACCGCGGCGCTCAGCGCGGCGGTTGGTCAGGTGGCGCTGCCTGAGCCAGTGCTCAAAGCGGCACAGCAAGTGTTGGGACAGCGGCTCGTGCTGGACGGAGGCAAGCTTGATGGAACTTCCATTCGGGAGGCGGTGCGAACGTCGGGCGTGTTTCAGGAGAGCTTGATCGCCACCGGCCGGGTCTCGCTGGCCGCCGCGGATACCAAGACAGCACTGCTGGGCCTGCGGCAGGCCCTTGTGTCGTGGTTGGGAGCGCGCGCTCCGGTAGAGCCCGTGGCCCACGTTCCGCCACCAGTCCGCGGGCACACGCCAAGGGCACGCAATGGCGTGCGGCCAGGGCCTCTGCCTCTGGACCCAGTGGAAGCCGGCAAGCATCTGCTCGACCGCACGGAGCAGGCGCTGGCCCGCCTGCGCCTGCATCAACAGGCTTCGCTTCCAGAACAGTCGGTCAAGGCAGACGCGCAGTTCAGCCTCGACCTTCCGGTCATGGTGGCAGGACAGCAATCGCTTCTGCACATGCAGATCCATGGCGACCCCCAGCAGACAGAACAGGACAGTCCGGGACGAGGTTGGCAAGTCCGGTTCGCCCTTAACCTGAGCGGCATCGGCGAGGTGGGCGCACAGATTTCGATGCGCGGGCGCGCAGCGGGCCTGATGCTGTGGACGGAAAATGCGGAGGTGGCGAGCCTGCTTCAGGACGATGTGGCGGCACTGCGGGCGGAATTGAATGCAGTTGGCGTCGAGGTGGGCTCTATTGTCGTGCGCGGGGCTCCACCTCCGGCTGAACCCGCCAAGGGCGGCGCCGGAGTCAATTTGGATGCGGTCCGATGAACGACGATACCAAGCAAAGAGCTCTGGCCGTAGCACTTCACTACGAGAACGGATCGAGTGACGCGCCGCGCGTGGTCGCCAAAGGCAGGGGGCACCTTGCCGAGAGGATCGTCGCCATGGCTGCAGAGCACGGCGTGGTGATCGAAGCCAACCCCGTCCTGGCGGAAGCGCTAAGCGGCGTCGAACTGGACGAGACGATACCGCTCGAACTCTATGAGGCCATTGCCGTTGTCATCGGCTATGTGCTGCGGCAGACAGCACATCAACGCGGTTAAAGAAGGTTGGGCTGACTACCACTTCTCGTAGAACTCGTTGCCGCCGGCCTCGAGGACGTAATGCATGTTGTTGTAGGGGAAGCGCAGGCCAGCTGTGTGGAAATGCTGCGCGTCTCGCACTCCAGGATGGCGTGCACCGCTCAGAACAGCGTCGGCCATTTGCGAGGCCAGCACTGCGCCACTGTCGGTCATCTTCCTGTTCATCACGCCATCCGCGAACTGGTTCTTCTGCCCGACGACGCCGCAAACGGTCTTGGGATAGCGCGGATCATGCAGGCGGTTCATGACGACCGTTCCCACGGCCAGCATGCCGTCCGCGCTCGAGCGGTTGGACTCGAAATACATAGCCCGCATCATGCATTCCTTTTCGCTCATCTGGTTGAATCCCAGCGACAAACCAAGGAAGCTGCAGCCCCCAAGGGATGTTGCCAGAACACCGACTGCTGCGAGACGGAGGACGAAGCGGGCAGATGTGAACAAGAGGCATCTCCGGGCTGTGGCCAAACGGCCGCTCTGCCCGAAAATGCTCCTTCACACTTAAGGAACGCCTGACCGGAACGGTAAACGAATGGTTTAGCGGCGGCGGGAGAGGAAGCTCGCCAGGAGCGCCGCAGTTGCCAAGACCGCAAGGGTGGGTACGGGGTCCTGTCGAACAGCGCGGGCGCCACGTTGGGCCTGCCGCGCAAGCTCACCGGCGATCAGGGCTGACTGGTGAGCAGCATCTTGGCCGTACCGCTGGGCCAGATCGCCGAGATGCGATGCGGATCGACCGGCGTGGCCTGCCAGCGATCGCGACAGGTGAGCGATTTCGTGTTCGAGGTCCGCAATCTGTGATTGCAGAAGTTCAAGGCGGGTTTTCCGCCGAGGAAACAGGCCGAAAAGATCATCCAGGGACATGTGACGCTCCATGTTTGGCCACGAAACGATACGTCACCGCCGCCGGTTCCTCATTCGCCACTTGACGGTGCCGCAACCTGTGCCATCTAACGGCAGCAGGAGAATTCCATGAGAAAAAGCGCCAGACGGCTCAATCGCCTGTTCGATCGCCTGGAGCGCCGGATTCCGGGCGCGGCGGCGCAGTTGTTGCACCGCCTGCGCCGGCCGGGCGCCCGGCTGATCCGCATCCCGCTGGGCATCCTGCTGGTGCTGGGCGGCATCTTCAGCTTTCTTCCGGTCTTGGGCATCTGGATGCTGCCGCTTGGCCTGCTTTTGCTGGCTGTCGACCTCGTCTTTCTGCAAGGGCCTGTCAACTACGCCATCCTGCGCGGGGGACGGCGCTACACGAGCTGGCGCCGGGGCCGACGCGATCGAAATAAATCGCCCCCGCAACACTAGCGGTGGTGCTGCTCCACCACATCGACAGCTTGTGCAAGGCGCTCGTCGACCACGTGCAGATACTGCGTCCAATCTTCGAGCCGCCGCAGTTCTTCCTTGCCATCCGAGATGCCCCGAAGCGCCAGGAGCGGGACGCCGAACGACTGGCAGGCCCGTTGCACGGCATAAGTCTCCATGTCCACCATATCCTCGGCGATGCCGTCATAGCCGGCTCCGGACACGATGTTGCCTCCGGTGGATAAGCTGGCTGGCTTGAGCCCGGGAACGAGCGGATGAAGCGGTATGACTGGTGGCTGGTCGAGTAGGGGCGTCTGACCCTTCTCGAAGCCGAGCGGAGAGGCATCCATATCCCGGTAGCTGACGGAGACGGCTTGGTAGACGTCGCCCTGCGGCAGGGTGCGCGATCCAGCCGAGCCCAAGGAGACCACGAGGTCCGGCAGACGCCCGGATCGCTCAGCGAGCGTGCGCGTCACCGAGACGGCCGCTTCGACAGGGCCCACGCCGGTGAGCAACGGCTTGATGCGCTGCCGAAGATGCGCGCCGTATTCGCTGTCGAGCGCCATAATATAGAGGATGTTCATGATCTTGCCTGCACGGACCCCGCCACGGGAATTACCGATTCCGTAACCGATTTGTGACACTTTTACGAACTTGGGGCACAAGAGGTGCCCACAATGATCGTTGGTGTATCGTGCATCTGATGCTGGTTGGAAGCCGGGAGTGGACAGAAACGAGAGTGCAGGAGCGGGTCCCAGACTATCCCGTCACTGCAGCAGACGTTACTGCCGAGGCGCGCCGCCGCAAGATTGCCCTGAAGCTCGACGAGTGGGAAATGCGCGAATACGTGACCGGGCGTCCTGTACCGGAGCGAGTGCGGCACCTTGCGGTGCAGATCGATTTCGCGGCGCAGGCGATCTCCCGCCTTTCCCCGATACCCGCCGATTTCGCCGACGACATCTACTGGCCGCGGCTGTGGTAGCGGCGCTCAGGCCGCCTTCCTGGCGCGTGCTGCCCGCTTGCGCGGCGATTTGATGGACTTGGCTGCTTCCGCGGTAATCTCCGCGACGGCCTTGAACCAGTAGGTCTGATCCTGCCCCTGCGGACGTCCATCGGCCTCCCACAACGCGTAGGCGCGACGTTGAACGATTTCGTGCATCGCTAGTCTCCTTCAGTGGCTGCAGGGCCCAAACTGTGCCTGCAGGGTTAATGAAGGGTGAACCTTCAGAACTGTCGCGCCTCGCCAGCCCGACCGGTCAGGCAGGGATTGCTCCTAGGGGGGCCGCATCGCGTGGCTTGGGCGGCGGAAAGGCAAGGGCCATCACAGCCGCTGCCAGACCCACTGCGGCCGAGGCGATGTAGAGCCAGTGGTAGGTGCCGTAGGTATCGTAGAGCCACCCGCCGCCAACGGGTCCGAAGGCCATGCCGATGCTCGAGGTCATGGTAGCGGCGCCCAGCACAGTACCCATGACGTGCGGCCCAAAATAGTCCCGCGCCAGCACCGAATACAGCGGCATGACCCCGCCATAGGCCAAGCCGAGCACGAGGGCGAGCATGTAGAAGTGATTGAGCTGGGACACGTAGATATAGGTGTAGATGCCGGCGGCCTGCAGGGCGAGCCCGGCGATGATCACCTTCTTGACGCCCAGCCGGTCGGCGGCCACGCCGAAGATCAAGCGGCCGAACAGCCCGGCAACGCCCTCGACGCTGTAGATGCTGGCGGCCGCTAGAGGGGCCGCGCCGCACAGCATGGCGTAGCTCACGGTGTGGAAGATGGGCCCGGAGTGTGCTGCGCAGCAGAGGAAGAACGTCGCCGCCAGAACGATGAACTGGGGTGACCGAAGAGCGGCTATGGCGTCGGAGCGCTGTGAGGGCGCCGCCGGGGCCACGTCCGACGCCTGAAGCGGGGTTGCCGCGGCGGCCAAGGGCGCGCGCCGGACCAGGAGGCCTGCCGGCAGGATCAGCACCGTCGCGATGACTGCCGTGATGGCCATGGCGTTGCGCCAGCCCTGGGCTTCGATGAGCAGCGTGGCCAGCGGAGTGACGACCATCGGCGCCACGCCAGCGCCAAGCGAGACAAGCGACACGGCAAGGCTTCGGTGCTTGTCGAACCAGGCGACAGTGGTAGCCATGAGCGGCGCGAAGAACGCACCGCCCGAAGCACCCACGAGACCGCCATACGCCATCTGGAAGACGAAGAGGTCGGTCGCGCGGCTGGCGACGAAGAGGCCCGCGCCGAGCATGACCGCCGCAATCATGATGACGGGCCGGGCCCCGATCCGGTCGGTCAGCGTGCCCCAGAGGAAGCCCGCCACGCCCATGACGATGAATCCCACCGTCATGGCACCGGAAATGCCCGCACGCGTCCAGCCGGTCTCGTCGGCCATGGGTTGCAGATAGACGGGCAGGGCGAACATGGCGCCCATTGCCACGCAAGTGATCACGGCGCCGGCGGCGACGATGACCCAGCCATAGTGACGTTCCATTGGTGCGGCTCCCTCCGAGCATGCAGTTCACCGCCACGACGGTCGGGACCCGCGCATTTCGACAAGGCTGGTGTCTTTTTCAGTCTTACCCGCGCCGGTCGGAGATGTTGACCATCCACGGCACGCCGAACTTGTCTGTCAGGCTGCCGAACGTGTCGCCCCACGGCGCTCGCTTGAGCGGCATGGTGATCTGTGCGCCTTCGGCCAGGCCGCGCCAGTAGCCGCGCAAGACTGGTTCATCGTCGCCGCTGAGAGACATCGAAATCGCACTGCCTAGTGTGACGGCCATGGTTGAGGGTGAGTCCGATGCCATCAGGATGAGCACCTCACTCTCGAGCTGCCCATGCATGATCTTCTCGGCGTCGGCCGGATTCTGGGTCATCCCGCCCTGCGAGTAGGTCGTGATGTTGAGGTTGCCGCCGAAGATGGAATGGTAGAAGTCGAGCGCAGCGCGTGCGCTGTTGTCGAAGTGCAGATAGGGATTGAGACGCGCAACCATTGCTGTGTCCTCCATGGCAAACGCGGTAGCGATCATAGTACGCTGTCCCTTCGTTGCACAGCGGGACCCGATTGAACCGCCACCAGCGGCCGTGCATTGGTAAGTCATGTGCAACGACTACGAACAGCATGTGCAGGCCGCCGCCTACCGCAGGGCGCTCGAAGCGCTGGACCTGGCCGGATCAGGGGGTGACGAGGAGGCGCTTGGCTGGGCGGACGACGTGCGGATTGGGGACAAGGGACCGGTGTTGCGTGCGGCCGGCAACGGGGTGCAGCTCGTCTCCATGACGTTCGGGTTCCCGCCACCGCGCCCCAAGGCCGCTCCCGTGTTCAACTTCAAGAGTGACGGCCGCGACTTTTCCGAGAGCCGACGCTGCGTCATCGTCCTGTCGGGCTTTTACGAGTTCACCGGCAGCAGATATCCCAAGACCAAGCATCGCTTCGCCCTGACAGACGGGGCGGTGATGGGCATTGCCGGCCTCTGGAGCGAAGCAGACGATGGCGCGCAAAGTTTTACCATGCTCACCTGTCCGCCCGGACCCGACATTGCCCCGGTCCATGATCGACAGGTGTGCGTGTTGCGGCCAGAGGATTGGGCAGCCTGGCTGTTCCTGACAAGGCCCCAGGCGCAATTGCTGCGCCCGCTACCGGCGGGAACGTTGAGCGTGACGGTTGTCCGGCAAGGAAAGGACGAGCAGTGAGCGTTGCCTTCACCAAGGAAGAGAGTGCAGAGACCGCCGCGGAGACTTTGCTGCCGGAACGCCCGGTGCCCGAGGGGCCGAACCTGGTGACGGCGGCAGGGCTGAAGGCGCTCGAAGAGCACCTGGTCGCAGCGCGTGCGGCCTATGACACGGCCATGCGCGAACCCGATGTCAATGAGCGCCGGCGCCTGGCAGCCGCCCCCTTTCGAGACCTGCGCTACTTTGCCGAGCGCGTGCGCACGGCTCAAGTGGTGCCGCCACCGGAAGGGCGAGACGTCGTGGCCTTCGGCAGCACCGTCACCATCGAGCGTGATGATGGCCGGACGCAGACCTTCCGCATCGTCGGTGAGGACGAAGCTGACCCCAAGGCCGGCACGGTGTCGTTCACCTCGCCTGTGGCGCGCGCCCTTCTGGGTCGTGGCCTCGGCGAATTCGCGCAGGTTGGCTCGGGAGAAGTCGAGATCACCGATATTTCCTGAGCCTTCAGGGCCCGAGCGGCATAGGACGATGATGGGCGAGGTACTGTAAGCCGGCAGCCGGGCGTGATCGCGCGCCGCCAGGCCAGCTGGCCGCGCGGGTTCAGGTCCGGACCATGGGCGGCAGGTGCTGCGGCATGGGGCGAAGATCACTTCGGTGCCGGTCGTCCGGCGTTGAAAAAGGGTGAAGCAAGCTTCGCCCCATGCACCGGAGGCTCGTTCAGCACGCTTGGAAACGGCGGATATTACGCCCGGTTCCAATCCACGACGGACTGCTTCGTCTTCGCCCTGCTGGCGACGTGGCAGCTGCCAGTCCGGTGCAGCCGGAAAGGCTCCATCATGGGACCCTGCGGCGGTGCAGGGCTCCGCTCCTTGCGTGCCGACGGAAGAAGGCGACCCTTCTCCATCCGGCTCTCCCCACCGACCGTACGTCGCGACCGCGCAGCATGTGCGGAGACGGCCAAAGGGTAGGGCAGGTTCGAGGGGGCGTGGAGAAGCGGGAAAGAGGGTTGTGCGTAGCAGCCGCCGACCGGGATCCCGCACGCCCACCTGGCCGCTCCCTGGAGGGGGAGGAGGGTTTTGAGAGCGTGGGGAGAGCGCAGCTGCGCCCCCTTCAGGCTCGGGACGGTTCGAGGCTACGCTGCGCTTCGCGCCTCACCCTGCGGCCAGGGGGATTGGCGGGTACAGCGCGCCCGGAAGCCCTCATCCTGAGGTGCCGTGCAACAGCCTTGTGCAGCGTACCTCTACACCCTCGGGAGCCCTCATCCTGAGGCGCCGCGTAGCGGCCTCGAAGGGCGAGGGCGGCCATCATTGTTTTTTCCGGCTCGCCAGGTCCGGCAGGGCCGCGTAGTCATAGCGGATCAGCGCTTGCTTCTTGCGCCGCGTCCAGCCTTTGATCTGGCGTTCGCGCTCGATGGCATCGAGCAGGCGCTCGAACGTTTCGGTGAACACCAGCTCAACAGGACGCCGGCTTTTTGTGTAGCCATCGGTGACACCGGCATTGTGTTCACCCACGCGCGCCTCGACCGGCTTTTTGGTGAGGCCGACATAGTAGGAGCCATCGGCACACCGCAGCATGTAGACGGTGACAGTCATGACGCCTCCATAGCAGAGGGTGTGATGAATTCGGAGGCTTGGCAAGGGCGTCGACACGGCAAGCCGCCTCGTGGTTCGAGGCTGCGCTGCGCTTCGCACCTCACCATGAGGCTCGGGAGAGTTTTGCGCGCGGGGGCCACCCCTCTGCACTCTGGGGAGCCCTCATCCTGAGGCGCCGCGCAGCGGCCTCGAACGGCAAGGGCGGCTTGCTGGGATGGTGGGTTTGTTGGTTTATCTGCTGTGGCGGTATCGAGTGTGCTGCCTCGTGGTTCGAGGCTTCGCTGCGCCAAGCACCTCACCACGAGGCTTTGGGACAGCGCAGGCGGAGCTATCGAGAGCCCTCATCCTGAGGTGCTTCGTCGTGCCCTCAAAGAATCGGAACATTTACGTTGGGCCGCACCCCTGCCTGAAGCTATGAATTTTCAGTTATCTTTCTCAAGACCAGATGTATCGTAGCAAGATAGAAGTAAAACATCCAAGATAACCACAGCGCTGCATCGTATCCAGTCTTTTGACTTGGGTTGTGATGCCTTATTCCAAAATTATTCGCGATGTTGAATAAGTCATCTTCGTCCTTCCTGCCTATCGCAATTTTCAGATTAGGCCGAAGGTACTCAAGGATATCTGCCAACTCTCTTACGGCCACTCGACGTTCATCAACGGAGGAACCATGCCTACGATAGCGAGCAACTGCGCCAGATAATTTTGTTTGAATATCTGGATCGGAGGTAGGCGCGTTCGCCTCAAATAGCGACTGAAACCCTTCTTCCGCTGCACGTAGAACCTCTCCACTATCTGAAAGTTCGAACGGTTCGCAATATAGGCCGATTACTTCGTTGACTCGTTGAACATAAGTATTTTGACCCTTGGCTCGGTCGAAAATTTCCCAATGCATGCCGCAGTCGCTGAAATTGTGGTAACTTCCCGATACGGGCTCCGAAACGCAAGTATACAGATATTCAATTACATCGAAGAAGTCGTCTTCACTGTAACTCTCGTATTTCTCGTCAACTGGCCACAATCCGTCGGTTCGCACCTTGAGAAGAATATCTAGGCTGGGTTTGCGAATTTTTCCCTCTATTTCGCCCTGATCAACGCAGTACCAGCCCAGATACTCATCAAAGTATCCGTCACGCCTCATCTCATTGTACAAGTCGACGAAGAGCTTTTTGACAATGTCAAAGGGGAAGCCGGTGGTGTTCCGGTTTCTACCACTTCGGGTTGAATAGAACTGGCGCTTCATTGCGACCTACGTTCGATAATTAACGTGCATCGGCGAATGGGGCCCGTTGCCGGACCCCATTGTTTATTTTGTGATTATTATTTGTGGCTGTACCCTCAGCTACACCCCGTCGTCGTCCCACACGTGTCGCACTTCAAGCAGGTGCCGTTCCGGACCATGGTGAAGTTGTGACACTCGGTGCACTGGTCGCCGGTGTAGCCTTTCATCTGGGCTTCAGCGCGGAGGAGGCCGGTGTCCTTTGAGGGGGGCGGGGCTGGGATGGGGTTGAGTTCGGCGGTGTTGAGGGCCGTCGGAGTCGGGTCGATCTTGAGGGCCGTGGCGCTCCTGAGGGCGGTGACCGTTTGGCCGGCTGCGGCAAGGGCGGGGGTGTAGGCTTCCGCCTGGGCCCGGGGGACCAGCATGAGGGCGGAATTCTGCACCTTGCCGCGGGTCATGCCGCGGGAGACAAAGCGCTCGGCGGGCACCGGGGCCGGCGCAGGCGCGTTGCCGCGTGCGCCTTGCTCCTCGGCAACGCCCTTGCCGAGCGAAGTCGGGCTATCGGGGTTCACATGGGCCAGGTCGTTCCGATCGAGATAGGAGACGGCCAGTTCGCGGAACACATAGTCAAGGATCGAGGTGGCGTTCTTGATCCGGTCATTGCCCATGACCATGCCTGCGGGCTCGAAGCGGGTGAAGGTGAAGGCCTCCACATATTCGTCCAGCGGCACGCCATATTGCAGGCCCAGCGAGATCGCGATGGCGAAGTTGTTCATCATGGCCCGGAAGGCGGCGCCTTCCTTGTGCATGTCGATGAAGATTTCGCCGAGGCGCCCGTCATCGTATTCACCGGTGCGCACATAGACCTTGTGGCCACCGACCACGGCCTTCTGGGTGTAGCCCTTGCGACGATCCGGCATCTTTTCGCGTTCGCGCAGGCGCTCGACGATCCGCTCGACAATCACTTCCGTCTTGGCGGCGGCGGGCAGGGCGGCAATGGCCTCGACCTGATCCTCGTCATCCTCGTCGTCAGCGGCGGCGAGCACGGAGGAATTCAGCGGTTGGGAGAGCTTGGAGCCGTCGCGATAGAGCGCGTTAGCCTTGAGGGCCAGGCGCCAGCTCAGCATGTAGGCGTTCTTGGCGTCCTCGACAGTGGCGTCGTTGGGCATGTTGATGGTCTTGCTGATCGCGCCCGAGATGAAGGGCTGCGCGGCAGCCATCATCAGGATGTGCGACTCGACCGAAAGATAGCGCTTGCCGATCTTGCCGCACGGGGTGGCGCAATCGAAGACAGGCAGGTGCTCATCCTTGAGGAAGGGCGCACCCTCGAGGGTCATGGCGCCGCACACGTGGATATTGGCGGCCTCGATGTCCTTCTTCGAGAAGCCGAGGAACGGCAGGAGTTCGAAGGAGAAATCGTTGAGCTGTTCGTCGGTGACGCCCAGGGTTTTCAGGAAATCGGCGCCCAGCGTCCACTGGTTGAAGACGAACTTGATGTCGAAGGCCGACTTCATCGCGGCGTTGAGCGCCTCGATCTTGTCGTCAGTGAAGCCTTTGGTGCGGAGCGTGGCCGGATTGATGCCCGGGGCCTGGTTCATGTTGCCATGACCGACGGCATAGGCTTCCATTTCGGCGATCTGGTCCTCGGAGTAGCCGAGAGTGCGCAGGGCCGGGGGCACGGCGCGGTTGATGATCTTGAAGTAGCCGCCACCGGCGAGCTTCTTGAACTTGACCAGCGCGAAATCGGGCTCGATGCCGGTGGTGTCGCAATCCATGACGAGGCCGATCGTGCCGGTGGGCGCGATAACGGAAACCTGTGCGTTACGGAAGCCGTGCTTTTCGCCGAGCGCCAGCGCTTCGTCCCAGGCGGCCTTGGCGCGGGTGGCAAGGTTGTCGTCGCCGATATTGGCGTGGTCGAGCGCGACCGGGTTGATCGAGAGCGCTTCGTAGCCGTTCGCATTGCCATGAGCGGCGTTGCGATGGTTGCGGATGACGCGCAGCATGTGCTTGGCGTTGCGCTTGTAATCCTTGAAGGGGCCCAGCTCCTTGGCCATTTCGGCCGAGGTGGCGTAGGAGACGCCGGTCATCACCGCGGTGATGGCGCCGGCAATGGCGCGGCCTTGAGCCGAGTCGTACGGGATGCCTGAGGTCATCAGCAGGCCGCCGATATTGGCGTAGCCGATGCCCAGCGTGCGGTATTCGAAGGAGCGTTCGGCGATCGAGCGCGAGGGGAACTGCGCCATCATCACCGAGATTTCGAGCACGATGGTCCAGAGGCGCACGGCGTGTTCGAAGGCGGCGGTGTTGAAGCTCGAATCCGCGTTGCGGAAGGGCAGCAGGTTCACCGAGCAGAGATTGCAGGCCGTGTCATCGAGGAACATGTATTCCGAGCACGGATTGGACGCGACGATCGGGCCGGCCTCGGGCGAGGTGTGCCACTCGTTGATGGTGGTGTGGTACTGGATGCCGGGATCGGCAGAAGCCCAGGCGGCGTAACCGATCTGTTCCCAGAGATCTCGGGCCTTGAGGGTCTTGGTGACATTGCCCTTGATGCGGCCGATGAGGTTCCAGTCGCCATCGGTCTCGACGGCGTTGAGGAAGTCATCGGTGACGCGGACGGAATTGTTCGAGTTCTGACCCGAAACGGTCAGGTACGCCTCGCTATCCCAATCGGTGTCGTAGATGGGGAATTCGAGATCGGTGTAGCCCTGCTTGGCGAACTGGATGACGCGGAAGATGTAATTTTCCGGGACCAGGGCCTTCTTGGCGGCGCGGACTTCGCGCTTGAGGGCGGGGTTAAGCGCCACGTCGAAGCAATCGTCGCCATTGCCTTCGCAATTGACGGCCGCCTTCATGATGGCCTTCAAATGCTTGGAGACCACCTTGGAGCCGGTGACGAGGGCAGCAACCTTCTGCTCCTCCTTCACCTTCCAGTTGATGTACTGCTCGATATCGGGGTGGTCGATGTCGATCACCACCATCTTGGCGGCGCGGCGGGTGGTGCCGCCCGACTTGATGGCGCCGGCAGCGCGGTCGCCGATCTTGAGGAAGCTCATCAGGCCCGACGACTTGCCGCCACCCGAGAGCTTTTCTCCTTCGCCGCGGAGCTTGGAGAAGTTGGTGCCGGTGCCCGAGCCGTATTTGAACAGGCGCGCCTCGCGGACCCAGAGGTCCATAATGCCGTTTTCGTTGACAAGGTCATCGTCCACGGACTGGATGAAGCAGGCGTGCGGCTGCGGATGCTCGTAAGCCGACTTGGACTGGACGAGCTTTTGCGTGAACGGGTCCACGTAGAAGTGACCCTGGCCAGGGCCGTCAATGCCATAGGCCCAATGCAGGCCAGTGTTGAACCATTGCGGCGAGTTCGGCGCGACGCGCTGGGTAGCGAGCATGTAGGCCAGTTCGTCGAAGAAGGTGCGCGCGTCTTCCTCGCTGTCGAAATAGCCACCCTTCCAGCCCCAGTAAGTCCAGGTGCCGGCCAGGCGATCGAACACCTGGCGGGAGTCCATTTCCGAGCCGTAGCGCTCGTTCTCGGGCAGCTTGGCCAGCGCCTTCTCGTCGGGCACCGAGCGCCACAGCCAGGACGGAACGTCGTTTTCCTCGACCTTCTTGAGGACCTTGGCGACTCCGGCCTTGCGGAAGTACTTTTGCGCGATGATGTCGGTGGCGACTTGCGACCAGGTTGCGGGGACGGCGATGTCGTCCAGCTTAAAGACCACCGAACCGTCGGGATTGCGGATTTCGCTTGTGGCCGAGCGGAATTCGATAGAGCCGTAGCGGTCGGCGTTGGCGGACGTGAAACGACGTTCAATGCGCATGATGGTCCCGGAAGTCGTGGGTTAAAGTGTTGAGATCAGGACACTCCGATTCCGCGCCAGGCACAAGGGCTTGTGTTTGCACCCCGTGCCTGAGGCTACCTGTAGTAGATAAGCCTTTTGCCTGTGCAATCAAGTCCAAGCGCTTGGACGCAAATGCTTTTTGGCGGAATAACCATGTGGAAACCATAACGCGGGTTTTCGGCGCTGGACGGCACCGCCGGCGTGGAATCACCCACGAATCCTAGTCAACAGGATTTGTTGCGACTTCTTTGTGACGGCTCCGCCCTTATCCACAAGGGCTAGTCGGTTGCACGGACGCCGCGGCGCTGCCGGTAGAACACCCAGAGGCCGAACGGCACCATGCAGAGGCCGGCCCAGCCATAGGCCGGAAGGATGCCGAGGCGATCGGCAAGCACGCCGAAAAGGAGGGTGAGGAGAACACCGACCACATTTTCAGCCATGACGAGGCTGGAGGTGGTCGTCGCCCGGCTCCGCCCCTCCATGATCCGCTGGAACCGTGCCTCTGCCAGCACCGTCACGGGAGCCACGATGACGTAGGCAGCGCTGAGTGCCAGGACATACCACGGCGAACCGCCGATGGAGGCGATCACCAGCAAGGTGCCGCCCAGGAGGGGCAACAACCACGCCAGCCAGGGCCTGCCGGCGAGGCGATGAGCATGAAGGCTCGCCAAGGCGTAGACGCCCTCGATCCCAGCGGCAAGCACGCCCCATGCCCAGACGGGAACGGCAGTGGCTATGTAGTAGAGTTGGTCAAACTCCTCGAGCAGTTCGAAGACAACGAGGCCGCCGGCCATATAGATAGTGACGAAGCGCAGATCGGCGTGCCGCCGGAATTCGGCAACGGCATCGCGGAAATGCGATAGGTAGCCGCCGGCCGGTGGCTCTTCCGCCGCTTCTGCCGACCCCACGCGACGGACGTCTTTGAGCCAGACGGCCAGGACGGCCGCCAGCAGCAGTGGCGGTATGGACAGCCAGATCGCCCAATCGAAACTCAACCAGCCGACAAAACCGCCCAGAAGCGTGCCCGCGCCGATGCCAAGGCCCTCCGCGGCATTGTCGCGACCCAGGACTTTGTCGAAGTCGTCGGCGCGTCCAGCGTGGGCCATCCGCTCGTAAAGCAGCGCCTCGCGCGAGCCCGACTGCCACGCCTGGCCGAGGCTCCAGAAAAAGAAGCCGAGGCCGTAGAGCCAGAAATTGCCGCCAGCCAATCCCCAGCAGACGAAGGTCAAAGCCTTGGCAAGAGGCGCCAGGATCAGAAGGAGCCGGCGATCGAAGTGATCCGAGAGCGCTCCCGAGGGCACCTCGAGGACGATCGCGCTCAAGGACCAAAAGGCGAGCAGGGTCCCAATCTGGGTGGTCGAAAGGCCTTCGAGTTCGAAGAGGGCCGTATAGATGGCGTAAGCGAAGACAAAATCGAAGAGAAAGGCATAGGCATAGTAGATGCCCAGAAAGCGGCGGAGGTTCATGACAACGCTTCCAGAGCGGCCAAGAACTGGCCCTCGATACGGGCCCGTTCGACGGCGTCCGAAACGGGCTGGTTACCATTGAAGGCGGCGCCGTGCTCGGACATGAAATCGAGCAGGAAGAGCGGGGTGTAGAAGGCCGAGACGGTGTCCTCGCAAAGACCGGAGGCGGCGAGCCAAAAATCGGCATAGCGGAAGGGCTGCCCCAAAGAAATCAAAGCGGCCCGCGACAGCCCTATGACGTAGCGAGGATCGCCGTAGCAGAGATCATCGACGTCAACGATGCCGCTGAGGTGCCCCTGGGGCGCGATGATCACGTTCTTGGTCGTCGTATCGTGCAGGAAGGGCAGGGCGGGCAACCGCGCCATGGCCGGTCGCAGGTCGTCGAGCTTCGCCTGAAGCCGATCCGCGTGGTCGGGAGAAAAGACGGCGTGCTGCGCAAGGCGGCGCCGTGACCGGTCGAGGTTGGCGGCCACCACTTCATCCCACCGCGCGAAGGGTGCATCCCCGGGGCGCGCCGCGTATCCAAAGGAGCTGCCGGCACCCAGAGAGCCGACCCGATGCTGCGCCTCGGCCACTGCAGCAGCGATATGCCGCAACTGGCGATCGCCGAGGGTGTGGATGACGGCGCCGAGATCGACGCCCGGCAGCCGCTCGAGCACCGTGAACGGCAAAGGCTGGTCCGTGCCGTCGGCGAAGATCCGCGGCAGAGGGAGGTCGAGCGGCGCCAGACGCTGCCACAACTCCAGACCATCTTTGAGGACTGAGCGCTGCGCATCAATCCCCATGCGGACAACCGCCCGCTGCGTTCCGCAAACAACTTCGAAGACGAAGAACGATGTACCGGTCCCGAACCGACGGACACTGTCGACGCGCGGCCAGCCCAGCGCTTGACGGGCGGCGGTTCGGGCATGGCCTTCGTCCGGTTTGGCGTCCATTCGCTCTCCAGCCTTTCGAAATGGACTGGACACAGAGCCCAAATCATTTCAGAACGATAAGTGCATAACGTCGTGCCCGGCGCCCGTCAATGGTTTCAGAACGATCGGTTAGATATGGCTAGGCCGCGGGGATATGTGCGCGAAGACGTGGTGGATCGGGCCATGGAGCTGTTTTGGCGGCAGGGATACGAAGGGGCGCACCTTGCCGCTCTCGTGGATCACACGGGGCTCAACCGGTTCAGTCTCTACAAGGAGTTCGGCGGCAAGGCGGGACTCTACGAGGCAGCGCTCGAGCGGTTCCTCGGCTTCCTGCTGGCCGAATATCGGGACATCCTGACGCGCCAGCCGCTCGGACTCGACAACATCGAAACCGTGCTCAAGAGCCTGCAATATGGCAGCCAGTACTATGGCTGCTTCATGCTCAATACGTTGACGCAGAAGGACACCGTGCCTGAAGCAGCCTTCGAAAAGGCGGTGGCGGCGGCGGCCGAAATCGAAGCGCTCTACCAGGGCAACCTCGTGAGCGCGGCCGCGCGTGGTGAAATCGGAAAGACGGCAAACCTGGCCGGGCTGGGCAAGATGTTGCAGACGCTCGACCAGGGTCTGCACATTCAGGGGCTGGCGGGCACGAGCGATGCCCAGAAGGACCGCGTGATCTCCGCGGCAATGACGCTGCTGCGCGGTGAGTGAAGCCGCCCCGGCCAGCCTCAAATCGTCGAACAAGGTCTAGGCTCACCCAATAGCCCATGCTAAACCGCACCACGATCGCCAATCTTTGTGGAATCGACACGTGGCACAGTCCGGCTTCAAGCAACTCTTCACTGAAATCTTCTCCTGGTGGAGTGGTAACACCTGGGGCACGCGACTGTGGATCAAGCGCTTTGGCGAGTTCGTCGGCGAGGACGAGTTCGGCAATCGCTATTATCAGGACAAGAAGGCCAATCGCCGCTACGTGACCTATGCCGGCTATGCCGACGCCTCGACCATTCCTCCCGGCTGGCACGGCTGGATGCATCACCGCATCGACGTGCCGCCCAGCAAGGCCACCTATACGGCACGCGAGTGGCAGAAGCCGCATCAGCCGAATCTGACCGGCACTGCTGCAGCGTATCGTCCCGATGGCAGCCTGCTCAACAAGGGGCAGCGCCCGCGCGTGACGGGCGATTACCAGCCATGGTCGCCTGAATAACGGACCAGGCCTGTTGCGTTTCTCCTCCCCAGCGTGGCTGCTGCCACTGACGACGGCGGCTGCCTTCGCAATCGCGACGCCGGTTGCCGCGCAGACGCTGGCCAATCCTATTGCCACGTTTGCCGGTCTCGACAAGATCACCGGCCGTATCACCAAGTTCGACGTCTACATCGACGAGACCGTGCTGTTCGGCGCGCTCGAGATAACGCCCCGCGCCTGCTATAACCGGCCCGCCAGCGACACTTTGCAGCGGACCTCGGCTTTCCTCGAGGTGGACCAGTTGGATATGGACGGGTCGTCCAAGCGTATCTTCACCGGCTGGATGTTTGCTGACAGTCCTGCGCTCAATGCCGTCGATCACGCGATTTATGACGTGTGGCTGATTGAGTGCAAGACCAGCACCAGCGTACCGCCGCCGGACCAACGCTGATATTTCCGCCGTCCGTGTCGAACGGGTGGATGCGTCTTCGTCCTTGAGGCAGATTTGCAGCCAAGGGAGACGCTCCATGATGACATTGCCCAAGATTATCGACCGCCCGGCCATACCCTACGCCTACGTGCCGTTCACGGTCCGCATGGACCAGATGAAGACGCCGGCCGACGAGGGCTTCCCGGCTCTGTTCGCCTATCTCGACAAGCACGGGCTGGAGGCGGCGGGGGCGCCGTTCTACAACTACCGGCGCATCGACATGGCCGACACGCTCGACGTTGAGGCCGGCATTCCCCTGACCGGTGCAGGACCGGAGATGGGTCGTGTTCGGACCGGAACCTTGCCCGGCGGACGCTTCATGTCTCTCTCCTGGACGGGACACTACGATGCGCTCGAACAGGTGACGGGGATGCTGATTGGCTGGTCGCGCCTGACCCAGCAGCCTTTCGACATGGTGGAGAAGCCGGACGGCGATCATTTCGCCTGTCGTCTGGAAATCTACGAAACGGACCCGTCGACTGTGCCTGACCCGGATGACTGGCTGACCACGCTGGCCTTCAAGCTACAAGGCTGACGCTGGCGTCAGAACATTTCGTCGAGAGTGCAGTAGTAGCGGTATTTGGTCTCGTCCCATTCCGCGCCATAGGCAGCCAGGAAGGGCGCGACGTGCTGCTGCCCGACATTGTAGGCGATGCTGCGGCAGGCCAGCGCCAGGTCCTGCCAGGCATCGGCTACACCCAGGCGTCCGCAATCAACGATGCCGGAAAAGCGGCCATCGAGGGCAAGGAGGTTTGGGGCAGAGCTGTCGCCATGCGTAACCGTTGGTGCACCGGTTGGCGGCGGGTTGTCCGCCAGCCAGTCGAGGACCTGGACGCCGCTCCAGCCAATGTGGTCGGTATCGAAGTCGTCCTCGTCGACGAGGTTCGCCGCCAGACGCAGGCGCGCATCCTCGAGCCGCGCCGCGGTACCGTGGTCGAACGGGCAGTGCGTCGGATCGAGCGCGTGGAGGCGCTTGAGGCCCTGGGCGTAGGTCCGGACGACAAGTCCTGGGTCGGCGATGTGGTGGGTGAGATCGCGTCCCGGGACCGCGCTCATGAGCAACCAGGTCCGCTCTGCCGATTGTTCGGCGTCGATCACCCGGGGCGCCTTGAAGCCCATGCGGGTGAGCCAGTTGAGGCGCTCGATCTCGCCGGGAAGCTCGGCCAGCGGGTGGTTCGGCTCGGCCTTGACGAAGACGGAATTGCCGTCTCCCAGCGTGATGCGCCACACCTCGGCCGACGACCGGCCCAGCGTGATCGGCGTCCAGGCGAGATCGCGCAGGGGACTGAAGCTCTCCGGCAGATCGGCTGGAGGCGTCATGGCCGGCGGTCCCACGCCGTCCAGTTGGCCTTGACCTTGAGGGCCGCGGCCAGGCGATCCTCGTACTCGGCCCGGGGGATCTCGATGCCGCCGAGCGAGGCCAGGTGCGGCGTCAGGAACTGCGTGTCGAGCAGCCGGAAACCGCCCGCCACGAGGCGCTCGACGAGGTGCGCCGTGGCGATCTTGGAAGCGTCGGTGCGCCGGTGGAACATGGATTCGCCGAAAAAGGCGCCGTCAATGGCGAGGCCATAGAGCCCGCCTACGAGGTCATCGCCGTGCCAGACCTCCACAGTGTGCGCGACGCCCTGGTCGAACAGCTGACCATAAACGCGGCGGATGGTGCCGTTGATCCAGGTCGTGTCACGGTCTTCGCCGACGCTGGCGCAGGCCTCGATGACGGCAGGGAAGTCGGTGTCGACCCGAACGACCCAGCCGTTCCTGCGCATCGCCTTGCGCAGGCTGCGGCTGAGATGGAAGCCCTCGAGCGGCAGGATGCCCCGCTGTTCGGGGCTGACCCAGAACAGGTTTTCGTCCGCCGCATCCTCCGCCATGGGGAAGATGCCGGCCCGGTAGGCACGGACGATCAGCTCGGGCGTGATCTCGAGATCGAAGGGGTCGGGGCGGGTCATGACTGATACCCGAAGGTGGATTGCCCGGACACGCCGGGCAATGACGGTGTGATGTGGAACATGCACGGCATGATCCGGCCTCCGTGGTCGCCGGCCCCCGAACCGGCGCGTGCCGCTAGCTCTTGTTCTCGGCCAGGAACTTTTCCAGCCAGTGGATGTCGTAGTTGCCGGCCAGAATGTCGGGCTGCTTGATGAGGCGTTGGAAGAGCGGCAGGGTAGTCTTGACGCCATCCACCACGAACTCGTCGATGGCCCGGTTGAGGCGCTTGAGGCACTCCTCGCGCGTGCGGCCATAGACGATCAGCTTGCCGATGAGCGAGTCGTAGTAGGGCGGGATTTTGTAGCCTTGGTAGACGGCCGAATCGACCCGCACGCCCACGCCGCCGGCGGGGTGGTAGAAGGTGATGGTACCCGGCGAAGGCGCGAAGGTCTGCGGGTCCTCGGCGTTGATGCGCACTTCGATGGCATGGCCATAAAAGCTCACCTGATCCTGAGTCATGGAGAGCTTTTCTCCCGATGCGACACGGATCTGCTCGTAGACGATGTCGACGCCGGTGATGCGCTCGGTGACCGGGTGTTCCACCTGCAGGCGCGTGTTCATCTCGATGAAATAGAACTCGCCGTTCTCGTAGAGGAACTCGATGGTGCCGGCGCCCGAGTATTTGAGCTTGCGCATGGCGGCGGCGCAGATTTCGCCGATGCGGTCGCGCTCTTCGGGCTGGATGGTGGGACCGCCGGCTTCTTCCCAGACCTTCTGGTGGCGACGCTGCAAGGAGCAGTCGCGCACGCCCAGATGCACGGCGTTACCCTGGCCGTCGCCCAGCACCTGCACCTCGATGTGGCGCGGCTTGCCGAGGTATTTCTCCATATAGACGGAGTCATTGCCGAAAGCAGCCTTGGCTTCGGTGCGCGCTGTCGACCAGGCTTCGAGCAGGTCTTTTTCGGTCTTCGCCACCTTCATGCCACGGCCACCGCCGCCGGCGGTCGCCTTGATCAGCACCGGATAGCCGATCTCCTTGGCGGTCTTGAGAGCGACGTCATCGCTGTCGACTGCACCAGCCGAGCCGGGGACTACCGGAATGCCCAGTTCCACAGCCGTTTTCTTGGCCGTGATCTTGTCGCCCATGATCTCGATGTGATGCGCCGAAGGACCGATGAAGGTAACCTTGTGCTCTTCGAGAATCTTGGCGAAGCGGGCATTTTCCGACAGGAAGCCATAGCCGGGGTGCACGGCATCGGCGCCGGTGATCTCGCAGGCAGCCAGCAGGGACGGGATATTGAGATAACTGTCCTTGGCTGCGTTCGGGCCGATGCAGACGCTTTCGTCGGCCAACCGCACATGCATGGCGTTGGCGTCGGCGGTGGAGTGCACTGCAACGGTCTGGATGCCCAGTTCCTTGCAGGCGCGCAGGATGCGCAGGGCGATTTCGCCCCGATTGGCGATGAGGACCTTATGGAACACGTTCGCCCCCTTATTCGATGACGACGAGCGGCTCGCCATATTCGACGGGCTGGGAATCTTCGACCAGTATCCGCGTCACGGTGCCCGAGCGATGCGCCGGAATCTGGTTCATCGTCTTCATCGCTTCGATGATGAGAACGGTCTGCCCTTCGGACACTTTCGTACCAACCTCGACGAAGGGCGGTTTGCCAGGCTCGGAAGCGCGGTAGGCGGTGCCGACCATGGGCGAGGTCAGGGTGCCGGGGTTGGCGCTAAGGTCTTCAGCGGACAGGGGGGCAGCAGCGGGGACTGACGAAGCCGGGGCAGCGGGTGCCGCTGGCGCGGCGGCGTGTGGCGGCGCCATGTACTGCATCGGCGGCGCATAGACCGGCGCTTCGACCGGATAGGAGCGCGTTACGCGAACGCGGAAATCTTCCTGCTCGATTTCGATCTCGGCAAGATTTTCCTTGTTGAGCAGTTCTGCGATGGCGCGGATCAGATCCTGATCCACCTGCGATGACTTGGTCATTCTTTTCGGTCTCCCGGCTTCCGGACAGAAGCGTTATTTGAGTTTTTCGGCCAAAGCGTGAAGGGCCAGTCTATACCCCAGCGTGCCGAAGCCGCAAATGACGCCGAACGCCACCGCCGACACGTAGGAATGGTGCCGGTAGGGCTCACGCTGGTGGATATTGCTTATGTGAACCTCTGCCACAGGCAACCCGACCGCCTTCATGGCATCGGGAATGGCGATAGAGGTGTGGGAATAGGCGCCGGGGTTGATAAGGATGCCGTCAGCACTCTCGCGGGCGTCCTGTATCCAGGTCACCAACTCGCCCTCGTGATTGGACTGGCGGCAGTCCACCTGCAGGCCCAGATCGTGGCCGGCGCGGCGGCAAAGCTCCTCGACGTCGGCCAGCGTCTCGGCACCATAGATGCCGGGTTCCCGCGTGCCGAGCAGGTTGAGGTTCGGGCCGTTGAGGACGAGAACGCGTTTCGCCATGATCCTAGCCTTGTGCATTGGCCGCCTGGGCCGCTGCAAGGCCGGTTACACGAATTGCACCGAAAACACTAGCTGCACTGCGTCTCGCCGCATGCCCGCATATTGGCAATGCGGCTCTTGAGCTCATCGACGCCGATGGCGCCGGGAATGATCTCGTTGCCGATGATGTAGGTGGGCGTGCCGGTGATGCCGAGTGCCTGCGCGATAGTGTAGGAGGTCTGGATGGCCTGGGCGACTTTTTCCTCCCCCATCTGCAGCTCCAGTTGCACCGGGCTGAGGCCCAGATCAGAGGCCGCGGCGAGAGCGGCAGATTTGTCGACCTTGCCCCGGCTCGAGAAGAGCGCCTCGTGGAAGTTCCAGTAGTCGACGCCAGCGTCATTGACGAGCACGGCGACGCGGGCGGCATCGATCGATTCGTTCGAGAGGATCGGGAATTCCTTGAGGATCACCTTGAGGTTGGGATCCTCGGCCAGGAGCGTCGCCATGTCGGGGAGGGCGGCGCGGCAATAGCCGCAATTGTAATCGAAGAACTCGACCAGGGTGACGTCGCCATCGGGATTGCCCAGCACGACCTGTCCGGGGTCGTTGTAGATCTGCTCGTGCATGTCGGCGAGAGCGGTCTTGGCCTTCGCCGATTCTTCGGCTTGTAGGGTCGCGTCCAAGGCCACAGACATGCGCTGCAGGAGCTTGGGGTCGCTCATCAGGAATTGTTCGATCATCGGGTTGAGAACGTCCGGATCGATCTGGGCAACATCCTGCGCGGGTTGCTCGATCTCCGCAGCCGCCTTTTGGCTCAGCACGTCCTCGACAATGGCGCGAACGGCAACCTCGTCGGTCTGCGGCTGGGGACGATTGAGCGTCGCGTATCCCAAGGCACCGGCGAGAGCGCCGGCAATGACGGCGAGGACGAGGGCAAGGCGATTCATCGGGAGGCTCCGCTGGTCAAGTCGCGCGCTTTTAGCAGACGATGCGAAAAACTAGCACCTCTGAATGTGCGGACCGTTAGCGCCGGGATCAATTGTGGTTGAGACCGGCGGCGCATGCAGATAGTCCCGGTTGAGACCTATGGAGTGCAGCATGACCGAGACCACCGATGGCCTGATGCCGTTCTATGCGATGGACATTCTCAAACGGGCCAAGGCGCTGGAAGCACAGGGGCGGACTGTTTGTCATCTGGAGGTTGGGGAGCCGGGCCGGCCGCCGGCGCCGCGCGTCATCGAGGCCGTCCGGAAGGCGCTGCCGCAGCCCCAGGGCTACACGAACGCCAAAGGCATGACCGAACTGCGGGAGGGGCTTTCCGCCTATTATCAGGAGCAGCACGGCGTCACGGTAGACCCGGACCTGATCCTGGCGACGATGGGGTCATCCGCAGGCTTCATCCTGGCGTTTCACACGGCGTTCAAACCCGGGGCGCGCATCGCCATCACCCGGCCCGGCTACCCCGCCTACATCAACACGCTGCTCGGACTCGGGTTCGGCATCAGCGAGATCGCTGTTTCTCCAGACCAGGGGTGGCGCTTGACGGGCGCGGAGATAGAGGCCGCCTACAACCGGCAGCCTTTCGAGGGGCTGCTGTTCGCCAGCCCTGCCAACCCGACGGGCGCCGACGTCGATCGCCAAGGGCTGGCGGACATCATTGCCGCGTGCGAGCGACTCGGCGTCACCTTCATTTCGGACGAAATCTATCACGGGCTCGACTATCGCGGACCGTCAGTCAGTGCGCTCGAACTGACGCGCAACGCCATCGTCATCAACAGCTTCTCGAAATACTACTGCATGACCGGCTGGCGCATCGGCTGGATGGTCGTGCCAGAACACCTGGTCCGACGCGCGGAAATCCTGCAACAGAATCTGTTCATTTCGGCGCCGACGCTCAGCCAGATCGCGGCCACAGTGGCCTTGGGCGAGCGCGACTACGCCGAGGAGCAGAAAGCGGGCTACGCCACCAATCGGCAACTCTTGGCAAGTGGGTTGCGGGAACTCGGCTTCACCCTACCCGTTGCGGGGGATGGAGCCTTCTACGCCTATGCCGGAATCAGCAAATTTTCGAACAACGCCATGGGTTTCTGCGAGCAGATGCTGGAAGAAGTCGGTGTGGCCGCGACCCCCGGCATCGACTTCGACAGGACCGACGGCAACGGCTATGTGCGGTTCAGCTATGCCGGGACCGCGGCGACAATCACTGAAGCGCTTGAAAGGCTGCACCGCTTCCTGGCCTAAGGGGACCTCTCGTGGCTGACATTCCGACGCTCCTGACGGAGCGGCTCCTGCTGCGGCCGCCCAATCACAGCGACTTCGACGAATACGCCGCGCTGCTGATCTCCCCGCGGGCGATGTATATGGGCGGGCCGCTGGACCGACGCGTCTCCTGGGGCATGTTCTGCAGCGACATCGCCATGTGGCACCTCTACGGCCATGGCGCGCTGATGATCGAACTGCGCGAGAGCGGCCGCTGTATTGGGCAGGTCGGCATCAACCACGGGCCGTTTTACTCCGAAAAGGAACTGGGCTGGCTGCTCTATGAGGGGCAGGAGGGCAGGGGTTGCGCGACCGAGGCCGCGGCGTGTCTGCGCGATTGGGCCTTTGCGGAACTGGAGCTTGGCACGTTGGTCAGCTACATCGACCCGCTCAACGCCGCTTCGATCCGCGTGGCGGAACGGCTCGGGGGGATACACGACGAGAACGCGGTGCCGCAGGACCCCGGCGATGTTGTCTACCGGTACAACCCCGCCTGACGTCTCGCCGGGAAACAAGAAGGGCGGCCCTGGGGCCGCCCGATTGATCTAGCCAAGGCCAAGGCGGCGCTGCCACCAGCCGACCTTCTTTTTCTTCTCCGGCTCGCCTTCGGGTTCTTCCGCAGTCTCCGCCGTGGGGGCGCTGGAGGTCACAACCACGCCTTCGGGCGGCAGGTCCTTCTTTGCACGGCGCGGTCGTGCAGGGCTTTCCGGGGCAGCGTCCGCCGGCGGCTCGGAGGCGGCAGCACCCGCATCTGGGCCAGTCACGGCGGTTTCCGCAACAGCAGGAACCTCTGCCGAAGCGGCCTCGGTCGCTGCAGCTTCTGGCGCAGCCTTGGGCTTGCGTGTCCGCGGCTTGCGCTTGGGCTTGTCCTCTTCCGCAGGAGCATCCCCGGAAACAGAGGCAACCGGTGTGGTCTCGGCCGGTGCCGATTCCTCGGTTTCGGTAACCTTCTTGCGACGGGTGCGCTTGGGCTTGACCGGGGCCTCCTCGGCTACGGCGGAAGCATCGGCAGCAGGCGCCTCGGCCCCGGCAACCGGCTCGGCAGCGCCATCGGTGACATCAACGTGCTGCACGACGGCGTCCTCGGGAGCAGTGACCGCTGCTTCGACTGCATCCGGCGCGGTTTCGCCTTCCTGGTCGCGACGATTGCGACGACCGCCACGGCGACCACGACGGCGGCGCCGGCGGGGCTCGCCATCCTCTTCCGAACTGGGGCGTTCGGCGTTTTCCTCGCCCGCATCCTCGCCTTCTAAGTCGTCATCAGGCTCGGCCGTTCCGTCCTCGGCCTGCATTAGCTGGGTCGCCCGCTCGTCGCCGCGTTCACCGTTCCCTCCGCGGCGACGACGGCGGCGCCGGCGACGACCACTGCCGCCGCCTTCTCCGCCCGCTTCGCCTTCGCCTTCGGACGGGGCCCGATCCTCCGTGGCCTCGGCTTCCTCGGCTTCGTCTTCCTCGACGTCCTCGATGACGGCGCTGTCGACGCGCACATGCGCCGCGGCGCGCTGATCGGCGTAAGCCGAAACGCGAGGCTCGCCCTTCTCGATGGCGAACTGGTGGCCCGTCATCTTGCCATCGGCGGTAATGGTGATGGACAGGCTGTTGCGCACCTCGAGCTGCGTGAGCGTATCGCGCTTGAAGTTGAGAATGTAGAGCGCCACCTCGACCGGCACCCGCACGTTGATCGACTGGCCCTGCTTGCGCAGGACGTGATCCTCGATGTGGCGCATGATCATCAGCGCCAGCGACTCGGTGGAGCGCACGAGGCCGGTGCCTTCGCAGACCGGGCACTTGTGGGTGGAGCTTTCCACGACCCCAAAGCGGATGCGCTGGCGGCTCATTTCCATCAGGCCGAAATGGCTGATGCGGCCGACCTGGATGCGGGCGCGATCGTCCTTGAGGCAATCCTTGAGCTTGCGCTCGACGGCCCGGTTGGAGCGGTTCTCCATCATGTCGATAAAGTCGATGACGATCAGACCTGCCAGGTCGCGCAGGCGCAACTGGCGGGCCACTTCATCGGCCGCTTCCAGATTAGTCTGAAGCGCCGTGTCCTCGATGTTGTGCTCCTTGGTGGAGCGGCCCGAGTTGACGTCGATGGAGACCAGCGCCTCGGTCGGGTTGATCACCAGGTATCCGCCCGAGGGCAGCGTGACGACCGGCGAGAACATCTGATCGAGCTGGGCTTCGATGTTGTACTTGGAGAACAGGGGCTGCTCTTCGGCGTATGGCTTCACGTTCTTGGCGTGGGACGGCATGATCATCTTCATGAAGTCCTTGGCTTCGCGGTAGGCGTTGTCGCCCGCCACCAGAACTTCGTCGATGTCCTTGTTGTAGAGGTCCCGGATGGTCCGCTTGATCAGCGAGCCTTCCTCGTAGACGAGGCAGGGCGCCGAGCTCTGCAGCGTGAGCGTCCGCACACTCTCCCATAGGCGCATCAAATATTCGAAATCGCGCTTCACCTCGGCCTTGGTTCGCGAGGCACCCGCCGTGCGCAGGATGACGCCCATGCCCTGCGGCACCTCGAGATCGGAAGTGATCTCCTTGAGACGCTTGCGGTCAGCCGCATTGGTGATCTTGCGCGAAATGCCGCCACCACGAGCGGTGTTGGGCATCAGGACGGAATAGCGGCCGGCGAGCGAAAGATAGGTGGTGAGAGCTGCGCCCTTGTTGCCGCGCTCTTCCTTGACCACCTGGACCAGCATCACCTGCCGGCGCTTGATGACTTCCTGGATTTTGTACTGGTGCCGGCGCTGCTGACTGGACCGGCGCCGCTCGGGCACTTCCTCGAGGGCATCGGCGCCGCCGATCGATTCGACAGGTTCGCTGTTGGCGGGGGCCTGCTCGATGTGGCTTTCTTCACCGTCGCCGTGGTCGGCGTCCGCATCGGTGTCGCCCGATGTGTCGGAGAGCTGCTCGTCAACTTCGTCGTGATGATCGTCGTGCTCTTCATCGCGCAGCAAGGCTTCGCGGTCGGCCACGGGGATCTGGTAATAATCGGGATGGATTTCGCTGAACGCCAGGAAACCGTGGCGATTGCCGCCATATTCGACAAATGCGGCCTGCAGGCTCGGTTCGACCCGGGTGACCTTGGCAAGGTAGATGTTGCCCCGCAGCTGGCGGCGGGTCGCCGATTCGAAGTCGAACTCCTCGAGACGGTTACCTGAGGTAACGACAATCCGTGTTTCTTCCGGGTGGATGGCATCCACCAGCATTCTCTTGGTCGCCATATTGAACTCCACGCACCCGCGCGCCAACAGGTGAAGACCGGCGGACCGGCACCTTCTCCAGGGCACATCTCGGGGCGAACGGTTTGAGTGAAATTGGGCGCGAACCTCTCACGTTCAGCGCACCGGCATGATTGGTCCTGGCCAGGAAATGGAGCGAAGAAAGGCGGCAATCGCTAGTGTCGATCGCTTCGCGTTCCAGTCGCTTGCGGGCCATATGACCTCTTCCTATTGGGTAACGCATACGTCCGCGCCACCGTCCGGCTGCAAAGCCGAAATTCGTCGTCAAGGCGCCGAAATCGCCGCTTTCGCACCCGGGTTCGGCACCGCTAGTGCCGATCCGGGACGGTCACCCGGCGCCGCGTTCCTCTCCGAAAGAGCAGGACACGCAAATGGCCGGCCAACACACACGCCTTGGCTTAAGCGTGTAGGGATGTTGCATTAAATTGGCAACAGGAAACTCATTTGGGGCTGCCGCGCGCCAATGTGAAGGGCCGTTCCTTGGCCCCGGCCGCAAATCATCGCATAAGGCCCGAAGCGTCGGCAGAATCGGCTTTGTCCGATACAGTGACGCCGCAGTCCATTCCAAGACCGGCCGAGCATGATCCCACCTACACTCAAAGCCATTGCTGTAGCGGTCATCGCAGTGGCGTTGACATCGCCGGGCCTTCGCGCGCAGGAAGCGGCGGCAGCTCCCGCTCCACAAGTCGTGGCGCTGCCCAATGTGATGGACGTCCGTGTGTCATCGACGCCGGAGCGGGCTCGTCTGGTGGTCGACCTCGCAGGAAAGACGAATTTTGCCTTCGTGTCACTGATCGATCCCACCCGGCTGGCCATCGATGTGCGCGCCGGCACGTTCACCGTCCCCGAGCCGGCCGGCACGCCAGCGGGCGAGGGAATGGTCTCGGAATATATCGTCGAGCAGGCAGCGCCGGACCGGGTGCGGACTACGCTGACCCTGTCACAACCGGCCCAGGTGCAGCAGGCCTATGTGCTGGATGCCTTCGAGGACCAGCCGGCAAGGCTGGTGGTGGACATCATTCCTGCCACGGCCGAAGAGTTCGCTGCCAATGCCGAGAAGGACGCCGCCGCTTCGGCTAGTGTTGCGACCGCCGTAGAATCGACGCCAGCCGGCGGGTCGGAGCTCCCCATCGCAACGCGTCCCCTCGTGGTCATCGACCCAGGGCACGGCGGCATTGACAGCGGCGCCGAAGCGCCCGACGGAGTCAAGGAGAAAGATATTGTCCTCTCCTTTGCCCTCAAGCTGCAACAATTGCTGGTAGCATCGGGGCGTTTCGACGTTGCGCTGACGCGCGAGGACGATACGTATCTGCGGCTCGAGGAGCGGGTCGAGCTGGCGCGCGCCAACAAGGCCAATCTCTTTCTTTCCATTCATGCCGATAGCTTTCAGCAGCCCGAAATTCGGGGCGCCAGCGTCTACACGCGCGACGAGAACGCCACCGATGTGCTCGACAAGGTGCTGGCCGATAACGAGAACAAGTCGGATGTCATCGCGGGTTTTGCCATGCCGCAAATGGCGCCGGAAGTTGTCGATATTCTGGTCGACCTGATGCGCCGCGAGATGCGGGTGCAGTCATTCCTGGCGGCCCAGTCCATCGTGCAGCAGCTTGAGCCAAGCGTGGCCCTGCGGCGCTTCCCCGTGCGGCAGGCGGATTTCTTCGTGCTGCAGGCACCCGATGTTCCCTCGGCCTTGATCGAACTTGGATTCCTGTCCAACGCCAAGGACATGGCCAATCTCAAGGAGAACGATTGGCAGACGCGTACGGCGGAAGCGATCGCCCGGGGTATTTCGTCCTATTTCGATAGCCTGGAGAAAGAGCAGTGACTCTGGCCCGGCGATCATTTGTACAGCCCTTCGTGATCACGGTGTGGGGGCAGGTCTGCTATCTTCCGCGGCACACAGTCTCGTCGGCACTTCGAGGTTTTCACTGAATGTTTCGACTGCTCGGCTGGTTTTTCGGGTTCGGTATGTTCCTGGCGCTTGGTGGCGTCGCCGTTGGCGCCGTGTACCTGGCGACGGTAACGGCGCAATTGCCGGACTATACGGTGCTCAAGGACTATCAGCCGCCAGTCACGACCCGCGTTCATGCCGCGGACGGCACCCTACTGGCCGAATACGCTCGCGAACGCCGGCTATTCCAGCCGATCGAAACAGTGCCACCGCTGGTGATCGAGGCTTTCCTTTCGGCGGAAGACAAGGATTTCTTCCACCACAACGGCATAGCCGTGGACGGTGTTATCCGCGCTGTGCGCGACAATGTGCTGGCCCGGCTGGAGGGCAATTCGGCCATCCAAGGCGGCGGTTCCAGCATCACGCAGCAGGTCGCCAAGAACTTCCTCCTGACCTCCGAGCAAACCTGGGACCGGAAAATCCAGGAAGCGGTGCTGGCGCTGAGGATCGAGTCCACCTTTTCCAAGAACAAGATCCTCGAGCTGTACCTCAACGAGATCTTCCTTGGCCTGAACTCCTATGGAGTCGCGGCCGCGGCACTCAACTACTTCGACAAGGCGCTCTATGAACTCGACGTGGCCGAGGCCGCGTATCTGGCCGCACTACCGAAGGGGCCGAACAACTATCACCCGTTCCGGCGCACCCAGGCCGCTATCGAGCGCAGGAACTGGGTCATCGACCGCATGGTGGAGAACGGCTACGTCACGCCGGAGGACGGAGACAAAGCCAAAGAGGAGCCGCTCAACGTCATTCCTCGCGCCGCGGGCAGCCAGCTTTATTCGGCCGAGTATTTCACCGAGGAAGTGCGTCGCGAGCTCGCCAAGCTCTACGGGGAAGACCAGCTCTATGGCGGCGGTCTTTCTGTGCGCACGACCCTTGAGCCGCGCCTTCAGGAATATGCACGCCGTGCCCTGATGGACGGGTTGATCGAGTTCGATCACGGGCGGGGCTTTCGGGGGCCAGTGGCCAGCGTGGAAACCGCAGAAGATTGGGGCAAAGCCGTTTTCGACATCACGCCGCTTAGCGACGTGCCGGAATGGCAGCTCGCGGTCGTGCTGGAGATGGGGGACAACCAGGCGACCATAGGCCTCCGGCCCGAAGCCGATGTCGACGGAGCGATTTTGCCGAACCGCGTGACCGGAACGCTGGCCGGACCGGACATCAAGTGGGTGTCCAAGCCGTTGCAAAGCATCCTCAAGGTGGGCGACGTTGTCTATGTGTCCCCGGTCGGCGGAAAGCAGGGAGCCTACACCCTCGAACAGGTGCCGCAGATCGAAGGGTCGCTCGTTGCGATGGACCCTCGCACGGGACGAGTGCTCGCAATGGTGGGTGGGTTCTCGTTCGCGGAAAGTGAATTCAACCGCGCGACCCAGGCGCTGCGCCAGCCGGGCTCGGCCTTCAAACCGTTCGTCTATGCGGCGGCGCTCGACAATGGGTATACGCCCGCCTCCGTCATCCTCGATGCGCCGGTGGAAATCCGCAATGGCGACGGGTCAATCTGGCGGCCGGAGAACTACGCGCAGGAGTTCTATGGGCCGCAGACGCTGCGGCGCGGGATCGAGCGGAGCCGCAACGTCATGACCGTGCGCCTGGCCCGTGATATCGGTATGCCGCTAATTTCCGAGTATGCAAAGATGTTCGGCATCTACGACGAGATGCAGCCGGTGCTGGCCATGGCACTGGGGGCAGGAGAAACCACGAACCTGCGCCTGACCTCGGCCTACGCCACACTGGCAAACGGCGGTCGTCGGATCGTGCCGACGCTGATCGACCGTATCCAGGATCGCTACGGAAAGACCGTCTATCGCCACGACCAGCGGACCTGTGAGGGATGCGAGGCGACGGACTGGCACGGTCAGGCCGAGCCTCGGATCATCGACAACAGGCAGCAGGTGCTCGATCCGATGACCGATTACCAGATCACCTCCATGCTCGAAGGCGTGGTGCAGCGTGGGACCGGCACCGCGGCCCGGGCGCTGAATCGGCCAGTGGCGGGCAAGACCGGAACAACCAATGACTACAAGGATGCCTGGTTTGTTGGGTTCACCCCGGAGATGACGGTTGGCGTTTATCTCGGCTACGACAACCCCCGTTCGATGGGCTCAGCGGCAACGGGCGGCGGGCTTGCCGTGCCGATCTTCACGGACTTCATGGCCAAGGCCATGCAGGGTCGGCCAGCGACGCCCTTCAACGTTCCATCTGGAATGACTACGGCCTGGGTCAATCCGAGTACGGGAGCGAAAGCCTTCGAGGGTGAAGCCGCGATCGAAGAATCATTCAAGCCTGGCACGGGCCCCAACCCGATGACCTCCGTCATCGGCATGGACGTCAATGCCTACGATGCCATTCAGCGCGAACAGCAGATGCAGCAGGAATATGGTGGCGGGTTCGATACATTGCCGCCGCGAAGCGTGCAGCCTGTGCAGGACTACGCGCCACCTCCGGACAGAGGCGGCTATTTCCAGGAGGACGATTCCAGTTTGCGCGGCATGATGTAAGACGCCGGCGGTCACGATGGGATTAGCGACAATAGCCCTTGAGCGCCGGCGAGCCGAATGCTAGGCAGCCCATCGGATGCCCCTCTGGCGGAATGGTAGACGCAGAGGACTCAAAATCCTCCGCCGCGAGGCGTGCCGGTTCGAGTCCGGCGGGGGGCACCACTTTCCGCAAATCAATCTGATATCAGGCGCCAACCAGCATCCTGACCAGGAACACCGTGGCGACGCCTGCCGCCATGGCCAGGAAGAGATTGCGGAACAAGAGGAACGTGCCGCCGGTGACGAGCGCAGCGGCGACTTCCGCCAGGTTGCCCGTCGCCAGTGCCGGCGCCACCAGGGCGGCGAGCACGGCGCCCGGAATGTGACGCAGCCAAGCAGCCGCGAACCCCTGCCGCGGCAGGCGATCGGCCAGTAACAATCCACTGACCTTTATGGCGATGGTCGCCACGGCCATGCCCAAGATGGCCAATAGCGCTTCAGGACTGGTGTACACGCGAACGCCTCCACTCCAGGGTAGCGCCTGCCAGGCTGCCGACGATGCCGCCGACGAGGATGTGCCAACTCCCGCCGATCACCTTGGAGGTGAGGATGGCCGCCAAGCCAGCGACCAGCCACGGAACGATGTCCTGCCGCCCTTTCCACATGCCGAGCAGAAGCGCGAGGAAGGTTGCGGTGAAGGCAAAGTCTAGACCCCAGCGAGAGGGGTCGTCGATGGCGGAGCCGAGGCCGTAGCCCACCAGGTTTGTCAGCATCCACGAGCAGAAGGCGAGTGCGCCGCCGCCCATCAGGAAGGCGATGCTGCCCTCGCCGCGCGCCATCGCGGCCACTGTCATGGCCCAGTTCTCGTCGGTGACGAGGTACATGCTGAGGGAACGCCAGCCGAGGCGCCGTTCAGGAAACAGCGGTCTCAGTGTCGCGGTCAGCAGAAGATAGCGCAAGTTGACGATGAAGGCCGCCAGGATCAAAGGGCCGATGGGCAGCAGGGCCGGCACCTGGTTCCACTGGTCAAGCGCCACGAACTGGGCGGAGCCAGCAAAGACGAGGCCGCTCATCAGCACCACCTCAAGCGGGCTAAGCCCGGCGCCACGGGCAAGTACGCCCCAGACAAGCCCATAGGCGGCGACGGAGACGGCGACAGGCACACAGGCACGAGCGCCGGCGAAGAATTGATCCTGGGGGGAGGTGCGGAGCAAGGTGGACATGGCGGTTCCTTACCCGGCCACGGGCGTCGGCGCATCACCTAACGGACGTTGACGATCAAAATCGGCGAGCGTAAACGACCTGCCGCGGCCTTGCCTGCCTCCAGCGCCCGTCCAGCCAGCAGCGGCACCCATTATGCCGATGCGAAAAGGTCCCCGAATCTCATTCGTCCGGGGCGTGCCCAAGACCGCCATAGAAAATGCCATTCGCGCGCGGAGGAATCCCATGCAGCCGACCACCAGACCGCTCTGGCAGCGGTTCAGCCTGTTTCTCATTCCCCTCATGGCCTCGAATATCCTGCAGGCCCTATCGGGGACGTTCAATTCCATCTTTATCGGCCAGATGATCGGCGTGAATGCGCTGGCCTCGCTGGCGACATTCTTCCCCATCCTGTTCTTTCTCATCAGCTTTATCATCGGCCTCAGCGCGGGCTCCACAATCCTGATCGGGCAGGCGTGGGGCGCGCGGAACCTGGAGCGCGTGAAACAGGTGGCGGGCACCTCCATCACCACGGCCTTCGTGCTGGGATGCATCGTGGCGCTTATCGGCGGCATCTGGATCGAACAGATCATGGCGCTGCTCGGGGCGCCCGAAGACATCCGGCAGGCCGCGATCGGCTATGGACGCATCATGTTCATCGGTATGCCCGGCTTCTTCGTCTTCCTCATCGTCACGTCCTTCCTGCGCGGGGTGGGCGACACAATCACGCCGCTTCTGTCGCTGATCCTCTCCCTGGTGGTGGGTGTAATTCTCACGCCGGCGCTCATCCAGGGGTGGTGGGGACTGCCACAACTGGGCGTCAATGCCGCCGCCATTGCGTTCATCGCCGGCTTCGTCGTGGTGCTGATCTTCCTCTTCTTCTATATGCGGGCGCGCAAACTGCCATTGGCGCCCGATGCAACCCTCCTGCGCAAGCTCAAACCCGACTTCGCCCTCCTGGGGCTGATCCTCAAGCTCGGGGTCCCGGCGGGGCTGCAAATGGTGGTGGCTTCGGTTTCGGGCATCGTGGTTGTCGGCGTGGTCAACCGTTTCGGCTCGAACGCCACGGCGGCCTACGGCGCCCTCAACCAGGTGCTGAACTATGTGCAGTTTCCCGCCATGTCGATCGGCATCGCCGCCTCCATCTTCGGGGCGCAAGCCATCGGCGCCCGGCAGATGGACCAGCTTTCGCCCATCACGAAGACGGGACTGACGCTCAACCTCATCATCACCGGGACGCTGGTGGTTCTCGCTTACCTCTTCAGCCAGAACCTGGTGGCCCTTTTTATTACCGACCCAGAGGTCATAGATCTGACCGAGCACCTGTTGTTCGTCGTGCTCTGGAGCATCGTTCCCTTCGGCTGGGGCGTGGTGTTCTCAGGGATGATGCGCGCCAGCGGCATGGTCTACTGGCCCATGGCGATTTCGCTCGCCTGCATCCTGCTGGTGGAACTGCCGGGTGCCCTGTGGCTCAGCCAGACGGCGCTGGGCATCACCGGCATCTGGGTGGCCTATGCAACGAGCTTCACCGTTATGATGCTGTGCCAGGGGGCGCTTTATCTCTTTGTGTGGCGCCGGCGTGAGATCGTAGCGCTGGTATAGAAAAGCAAGCGGGGCCGAAAGGCCCCGTTGGGTTTTCAGCGGTCTCCGAAGGTGATCCGCAGGGCGCGTTTGCCACCAGGAGCAAATACGTCGATTTCGACGTGGACCGGATCCTGCACCATGCGCCGCGTCCGTGCCGAAAGGGTCATGACCACGGCGAGCAGATCCGAGACAGAGCGGCGCTGTCGCGGGAGCATCCGCTCGGTTACCCCACCCAACGCCTTGTTTCGGGCGCCCATATCGGGTGAGGCCAGGGGTGAGCGGCCGATAAACCCCGCCAGCTCGATAAGGGCATTCCGTTCGCTCATTGGGCTACTCCAAACACAGGCACCAATAGGGCTTCCCCAGGGTGGCCGGCGGTTGTTCCGCCGTGCCGATTTCAGATGTCGTCAACCTTCCATGGCCAGACACGCCAGATTGCTGTCCTTGAGCCGGCTGCACATGGCTGCCGCGGTATCGCGATCACCAAAGCCGATGAAGCGGGCACGATAAAAGGTCTGGCCGTTCTTTTCGAAGCGCTCGACATAGGAGCGGAAATCGCCGAGGCCGCCGACCTTGCTGGCCGCACTGGATAGCATGGCGCGCGCACTGTCTTCCGACGGGCCTGCGCCGACCTGCACGACCCAGCCGCCGACAGGGGTCGCTGACGGCGCACCGGAGGTGGTGACGGACTGCGTCGTGGTACCATCGATGGAAAGCGGTGCGGACGGCATGGTCTGCCCAAGCGCTGCCGGAGGGGCGCCGAGTTTGTAGGTGTCGCTCAGCCACGCACCGATGATATCCTGGCTCGGATAAACAGGTTGCGGTGCCTGCGTGGGTGCCGCAAGGGCCCCGGCTGCTTGTGCAGCGGACTGGGGCGCCGGTGCCGGCATTGGTGCGGGGGCAAGGCTGGCCACGGCGATCTCGGGCTGCGGCTGCGGGCGAGCTCCATTGCGGGCCGCCAGTTCCGCAAGGCGGAAACCGGGAAGGGGCATTGGCATGGCGAACACCGGTTGGGCCGGCTGCGCGACCGCGACGCGAACATTGCCCTGGCGGCCAGGCATGGGGACCATGGCAGTCTGCAGATAGTCGCCGCGACGGCCCTTCTCGAAGTAGGTGCGCACGAGCTGGCGGACCTTCTCATCGCGCGAGGCAGCCGAGTTGAACCCAAAGGCCACGACCACAATGTGGCGGTTGTTGCCGCGGGCTGCCGTCAACAGATTGGAGCCGGCGGCATTGATGTAGCCCGTCTTGATGCCGTCGACGATACCCATGTACCCCAGCACCCGGTTGTGGTTGCCGTAGGTGCGCCCGTTGTAGCTGAACGACTTGGTCTGGAAATACTCATAGTACTTCGGGAAGTGCTGGTAGATGGCGATGCCCAGGATGGCCTGGTCCCGGACCGTGGTGATCTGGCCGCCATCAGGCAGGCCCGAGGCGTTGCGATAGGTGGTGTTGCGCATGCCCATGGCCCGGGCCGTCGCGGTCATGCGCTCAGCAAACTTCTCTTCGCTGCCGGAGATATATTCGGCGATCACCCGCGCCATGTCGTTGGCGGAGAGGGTAACCAGCGACTTGATGGCGTTCTCGACTGAGATGGTCGAGCCCGCCTTGAGGCCGAGCTTGGTCGGGACGGCTGCCGCGGCATGTTTGGACACGGGCATCTTGGTGGAGAGGCTGATATTTCCTGCGCTCAGCTCCTGGAACAGGATGTAAAGCGTCATCACTTTCGTGACGGAAGCAGGATATCGGCGGGAGTCGCCGCTTTCCTCGTAAAGCACCTGGCCCGACTTCGCGTCGACCACAATACCCGCATATTTGCGGAGGTTCTCTATGGCGCTGGCGGGTGCAGCGGATTGAAGGCCGAAGGCCAGCACCACGAAAAGGGCGGCAACGGCGCGGAAAAAGGTGACGCGCCACGGGGTCTTCGCCGAGAAAATCACTCGGTACTCCAATTACTAAACATCGGGCCCGCCTCGAGCCCGTACGCAACTTATTGCCGTGGCGTGCTTCTGGTGCCGCAGCAGACTGACTGGGAAAGAGGTTAGCGATCCGCCGTTACGAATCCGTAAAATGCCGTCGATTTGTGGCGAGGCGTCACCCTTGGGCCGCAGATGACAAAAGTTGATGGCCATTGGGGATCGGAACGAATTGCCCGGGAAGAGGCGCTCACACTTTCGAGAACCGATTGCCCTTAACACCGGGCCGTTTTTGCCTACATAATGGGTCCGACCAAGCTGCTTCGTCTCTCCAGCGACAGTGCGACTGCCATGACCCAGACTCCCGAAATGCCCGCCCATAATCCCGCCATCGAGCTGCTATCAAGCGAACTGCTTCCACGCGTCCATGCGGGGCCGAACGATGACGGTGGCGGCCGCAAGGGCGGGGACGACGCCAATTTCGAAACCGGGACGGTGACCAAGACGCGTCCCAAAACAAAGCGGCCGAGCCTTTATCGGGTTCTTCTGCTCAACGACGACTACACGCCGATGGAGTTCGTCGTTCTGGTGCTGCAGGACGTCTTCAACAAGTCACGCGAAGACGCCATGCGCATCATGCTGCACGTGCACCAAAAGGGGGTGGGTGAGTGCGGCGTATATCCATACGAGGTCGCCGAAACGAAGGTGACGCGCGTTATGGATACGGCACGCAAGAACCAGCATCCGCTGCAATGCGTGATGGAAAAGCAATAGGAACATCATATGCCCTCATTTTCCCGCGGACTGGAAAAGGCTCTGCACCAGGCGATGAACCTGGCCCGTGAGCGCAACCACGAGTTCGCTACTCTTGAGCATCTGTTGCTGGCCCTGACCGACGACCGCGAAACGATCGCCGTGCTCACCGGCTGCGATGTCGACATCGACGCGCTCAAGAGCGATCTGGAAGATTTCATCAACGAGGAACTGGATAGCCTGATCGTCAGCGGCGGACAGGATGCCAGGCCGACGGCCGCCTTCCAGCGCGTAATCCAGCGCGCTGTGATTCACGTCCAGTCATCTGGCCGCGAAGAAGTGACCGGAGCCAATGTGCTGGTGGCCATTTTCGCCGAGCGCGAAAGCCATGCGGCATATTTCCTTGAACAGCAGGATATGAGCCGCCTCGACGCCGTGAATTTCATTTCGCACGGCATCACCAAGTCTGGCCCCAGCGAGGAGCGCAAGGTGCGGGGCGCGGAAGACGGCGAAGGCAGCAGCGAGGGGGGCTCGGAGGGCAAGAAGAGTTCGGCCCTGGCCGACTTCTGCGTCAACCTCAACGAGAAAGCCAGGCAGGGCAAGATCGACCCATTGATCGGCCGCGATGCCGAACTGCGCCGCACCATTCAGGTGCTGTGCCGCCGGTCCAAGAACAACCCGATCTACGTGGGTGACGCGGGCGTCGGCAAGACCGCGATCGCCGAGGGCCTTGCTCGCAAGATCGTCGAAAAGGAAGTCCCCGAGGTGCTCGAGGACGCGGTTATCTACGCACTCGATATGGGTTCGCTGCTGGCCGGCACCCGCTATCGCGGCGATTTTGAAGAGCGCCTGAAAGCGGTGATGAAGGAACTCGAGAAGATGCCGAATGCGGTGCTCTTCATCGATGAAATTCATACGATGATCGGTGCCGGCGCGACCTCGGGTGGCGCTCTGGACGCGTCGAACCTGCTCAAGCCGGCCCTGGCCAGCGGAGCGATCCGCTGCATCGGTTCGACGACCTACAAGGAGTACCGCCAGTTCTTCGAGAAGGACCGCGCTTTGGTGCGGCGCTTCCAGAAGATCGATGTCAACGAGCCTACGGTTCCCGATGCGATCGAGATCGTGAAAGGTTTGCGGCCCTATTTCGAAACTTTTCACAAGATCAAGTACACGGACGACGCCCTCAAGGCTGCCGTGGAATTGAGCGCGCGCTACATCAACGACCGCAAGCTGCCCGACAAGGCGATCGACGTGATCGACGAGACAGGCGCGAGCCAGATGTTGCTGCCCGAGGACCAGCGCAAGCAAACCATCGACGTCGAGGACATCGAGGCAACGATTGCCACGATTGCGCGCATCCCGCCGAAGTCTGTGTCGAAGTCGGATGCCGAACTGCTTTCGGGGCTCGAAAAGAGCCTCAAGACGGTGGTGTTCGGTCAGGACGATGCGATTACGGCGCTGTCCTCGGCCATCAAGTTGGCGCGTGCTGGCCTGCGCGAACCGGAGAAGCCGATCGGCTCCTACCTCTTCACCGGCCCAACCGGTGTGGGCAAGACGGAAGTGGCCAAGCAACTCGCCGATACGCTCGGCGTAGAACTGCTGCGGTTCGACATGTCCGAGTACATGGAACGCCACACGATCAGCCGTTTGATCGGCGCGCCTCCGGGCTATGTCGGGTTCGACCAGGGTGGTCTTCTCACCGATGGCGTTGACCAGCATCCCCACTGCGTCGTGCTGCTCGACGAAATCGAGAAGGCCCATCCGGACCTCTACAACATCCTGTTGCAGGTGATGGACCACGGCAAGCTGACCGATCACAATGGCAAGGCGGTCGATTTCCGCAATGTCATCCTGATCATGACGTCGAACGTGGGTGCCGCTGAACTGGCTCGCTCGCCGATCGGCTTTGGCCGCAAGCGCGAGCAGGGGGACGACGAGGATGCGATCAACCGCACCTTCTCGCCCGAGTTCCGCAACCGGCTCGACGCCATCATCTCGTTTGCGCCGCTGCCGCGGGAAGTTGTGCGCCGCGTCGTGGAAAAGTTCGTGCTGCAGCTCGAAGGCCAGTTGGCCGAACGCGGTGTCACGATCAACCTCACTCCGGAAGCTGCCGACTGGCTGGCCGAGCGAGGCTACGATGAGCGCATGGGCGCGCGTCCGCTGGGGCGTGTGATCCAGGAGCACATCAAGAAGCCCCTGGCTGATCAGGTGCTATTTGGTGAGCTGGTCAACGGCGGCTCTGTCACCGTCGCGGTGGTGGGCGAGGGGAGCGATGCCAAGCTCGAACTGGTCGCGGTGCCCCCGCGCCCGGCCAAACCAAAGGCGCTGCCAAAGCCGAAAAAGCCCAAGGCAACAGCGAATAAGGACAACTGATGCGAAAGGCCGGGAGCGATCCCGGCCTTTCTTCTGGACCGTTGGTCCTTGCCCTCGAGGGTGTCAGCGCAGGTTGCCGCCTGTCCCAAAACTCGGGATGGGCCGGGGTGGCGTTGCGGTGAGAAAAAATTGCGCTTCATGTCGATCTGCGCCCGGCTCGTTCGTCAGAAAAGCAGACGGCAGCAGAGGGCGCTGCCCAACCAAGGAGACATCCAATGCGTTACTTCATGTCCATCATTCCGCCGGCCGATCTCAAACCGGAGCAGGTGCCGCAGGGCCTGATGGATGCGATGGGTCCGTGGATGGAGAGGAACCTCAAGTCAGGAAGTCTGGTTTCTACGGGCGGGCTGCAGCCTGCCAAGGAGGGCAAGCGGCTGATGGGGCACAGCGGGGAAATCGTTGTCACCGACGGACCGTTCGCCGAGGCCAAGGAAGTCCTCGGTGGGTACGCCGTCTTCGAAGCGCCGGACCTAACCGCCGCGACCAAACTGGCTGGCGAGTTCATGCAGATGCACATCGACCACGGGCTGCCCAACGTCACTCTCGAACTGCGGCAGATCGGCGGGGGAGCAAATTACTGACGGCCGGACCCACTCGGTCGGCTGTGGACGCGCTCGATAGCGTCATCGGGATAGATCCCGATGACGCTGCCTTGTCGACGGCTTGAGTTCATGGCTGGAAACTGCGTATAAGCCGGTGATCGTCGGACCCGGCTTTCGCCCGGGTGGCTTCTCCGGGCGCCTATCCCCCGGTCACAAGAATTATCGCGCCTGTCTTTGCCGCACGAGAGTGCCGCCGGCGCCCTAGGTCTTGTTCATATTCAACTTTGCAAATTACCGCGCCGAATGGGTGCGGAATGTCCGCGGCGATGTGCTTTCCGGTCTCGTCGTCGCCATGGCTCTCGTACCCGAAGCCATCGCCTTTTCCATCATTGCGGGGGTCGATCCCAAGGTGGGGCTGTACGCCTCTGTGGTGATCGCCATTGTCATATCGATCTTCGGCGGCCGGCCCGCCATGATCTCGGCCGCGACGGCAGCCACGGCCGTGCTGATGGGGTCGCTCGTGCGCGAGCATGGCTTCGACTATCTGATTGCGGCGACTTTGCTCGCCGGCGTGGTGCAGATCGGCGCTGGATATCTCAAGCTCCACACCGTCATGCGCTTCGTCTCCAAATCGGTCATGACAGGTTTCGTCAACGCGCTGGCCATCCTCATCTTCCTTGCGCAACTGCCGGAACTGATCGGCGTGCCGTGGATGACTTATCCGCTGGTGGGGCTCGCACTCGCGATCATCTACCTCTTCCCGCGCCTTACGCGAGCGGTGCCGTCACCGCTGGTCGCCATCGTCGTGCTGGCGCTGATCGTCTATTTCGGCGGATTGGATGTCCATCTGGTGGGGGACATGGGTGAACTGCCCACTGCCTTGCCGAGCCTGTTTCTGCCCAACGTGCCGCTGACGCATTTCGAGCGTCGCCAGCATCGACAAGGCTGTGCTGAAGTTCCGCAAGAGTGGTCGTGAGGTGACGCTGTCTGGCATGAATAAGGCGAGCGCGACTATTGTCGACTCTCTCGGCGTGCACCAGCGCAAAGATGCGGATCTTCTGATCGCACACTGACCGCGACAGGCCCGGCGAAAAAAGCCGGGCCTTTCATTTGGTTTGGCTAGCAATCCAGCCATTGGCGGCAGCAAAGGCTGTGTAAATGATGAGCGGGATGAGCAATGCCCCGATCCCTGCGTGGCGGTAGACAAAGGCCCCGAGGGCGGCGCCGCCCATCAGTGACAGCCATACGCCAAGATGTTGCAGCCAACGAAAGGGAGGCGCCAAGCGGCGGAGGGCCAGTGCAAAATCCTGCCCGGCGGCGTAAAGAGTGCCTGTCACGAAAGTGGCACCGAGCCGTACTGCGCCATGCGCCGGTAGCACCGCATTCTGTGCGCCGGCCGTGAGGGCCAGGATCAACATTGTGCGGGGGATGGAGAGGCCGATGAGGCTCAAGCCAAGCGCAACCGTGACCCCGGCTGCGATGATGGCGCTCACCCGTGCAGCGCCCCACCGGGGGTTGGCGAGCACCACCAGAGTGCCAAGGGCGCTTCCGATGAAGAAAAGCACGACCAGCGAGGCCGAAAGAACCACTACGCCAAGCTCTCCGGCGGGCAGGGCCGCGCCAAGCTGGGTCGTGTTGCCGCTCATAAACGAAATGTAATACCCGCCCAGCGCGACGAACCCGATGGCGTCGAGGAAGCCGGCCGTCGCGGTGAGGATCATGCCAAGAGTGAGTGGCCGGGCCGGAGTCATGACAGCTTCCGCCTCAGAGACGCGCGGCCATTGCCTTGGCCAACGCGGCCAATTCAGCGTCATCGGCCCGGCCGCCGCCATGTGTTCCCAGGGGCACGCCTTCGAAGATCGGGATCACGTGGAAGTGGAGGTGGAACACGGTCTGGCCGGCCGGCGCCTCGTTGAACTGCATGACGCGAACGCCATCCGCCTCGGTGGCCACCATGGCTGCGCGTGCAACGCGTTGTACCAGCGGCATGACGGCCGAAAGCGTCGCCGGATCGGCATCAAGGAGGTTACGCGACGAGGCCTTGGGGATGATGAGCGTGTGGCCGCGTGACTGAGGGAAGATATCCATCATGACGAGCGCCGTCTCGTCCTCGTAGACCTTGTGGCAGGACATTTCGCCCTTGAGGATCTTCGCGAAGATGTTGTTTTGATCGTAGGTCATGAGGGACTCGGCCACAGGAATGGATCTACCTAAGGCATGACAAGCGACAGGCCGCCCGGTCAAGCCCGGGCCGTCAGCGCTCCTGACGCCCACCCTTGCGAAATGGGGTGAAGCTCTCGAGCACCGCCTGTTCGCGTTCTACGGCGGGGCGTTCGTCCTCCAGGTACTGCGCTACGGCCTGGCGGAGGCCGGGATGGGCAATCCAGTGAGCGGAGTGCATAGTGACGGGTGAATAGCCTCGGGCCAGCTTGTGCTCGCCCTGCGCGCCGGCCTCGACGACCTTGAGGCCATGGGCAATGGCATAGTCCATGGCCTGGTAGTAGCAGACCTCGAAATGGAGGAAGGGCACGTCGCGTACTGCCCCCCAGTTGCGGCCGTAGAGCCGGTCCTTGCCGCGGAAGTTGATGGCGCCCGCAATGGGCGTTTCTCCGTCATAGGCGAGCATGAGGACGACCCTGTCGGCCATGGTCTGGCCAAGGAGCGAAAAGAAGGTCCGGTTGAGGTACGGGCGGCCCCATTTGCGGGCACCCGTGTCCTCGTAGAAAGCGAAGAAGGCGTCCCAATGGGTTTCTGTGATGTCGCTGCCGGTCAGCCAGCGGACGCTGATGCCGTCGTCAAGGGCGTCGCGGCGCTCGCGGCGGATGGTCTTGCGCTTACGGGACGCCAGGGTTTCGAGGAAGTCCTCGAAGCTGGAAAAGCCTTCATTGTGCCAGTGGAACTGGGTGTCCGTTCGCCGCAGCCAGTCTGCAGCCCCGGCTATATCGGCCTGCTCCTCGGGAAGGAAGGTCAGGTGGACTGATGACGCCTTTCGCTGCCCGCAAAGTTGCTGGGCGGTCTGCAGCAGGGCGGCCTCGGCTTCGAGGCTGCCCGAGGGAACGAGAAGCTTGGGCGCCGTGGCGGGCGTAAAGGGCACAGAACCCTGTAGCTTGGGGTAGTAATGCCCGCCGGCGCGCTCGAGCGCATTGGCCCATCCATGGTCGAACACATATTCGCCCATGGAATGGTCCTTGAGGAACAGCGGCATCAGGCCGACGGGCTCGTCCTCTTCGTTGCGGAGCAGGATATGCTGCGGCTGCCACCCTGTGCGCGCAGTGGCGCAGCCTGACTCTTCAAGAGCCAGGAAAAAGGCGTGATCGAGGAAGGGGTTGTCAACGACGCCACCGGTCGATGGCGCAAGGGCATTCCACACTTCTGCCGAGATGGAGGAGGTGGAGGGGTGGATGGTGGCCGTGTAGCTGCTGGAGGGCACTGTGCCGGATTGCCTTGAGGAAGGTCGGTTTAATCTAGGCGCCGCGCGTCAGGGCTTCAACCACCTCAAGGCTCACCTTTTCCGGAAGCTAGACCTCGACGATTGCCTCGATCTCCACGGCTGCGCCCAAAGGCAGGGCCGCCACGCCGAAGGCCGCGCGGGCATGCTTGCCCTTGTCGCCGAGGATGCCGACGATCAAGTTGGAGGCGCCGTTGGCCACCAGATGCTGCTCGAAGAAATCCGGCGCGGAAGCGACGAGCACCGTGAGCTTCAAGACGCGCTTGATGTCGTGCAGAGAGACGCCTGCCATGTGGACGACCTGAGACAGAACGTTGATCGCGGCCAGTTCGGCGGCATTGCCGCCCTGGACAACGTTCATATTGTCGCCCAGGCGGCCCTGCACTACGCCTTGCTCGTTGCTCGAAATCTGCCCCGAGACATAGACGATATTGCCGCTGCGGGTCACAGGGACATAGCTGGCGACGGGCGCTTTGGGGGCGGGGAGTTCGTAGCCGTACTCGCGGAGCTTTTCGATCGGATCGGTCATCTGGTCTTGCTTTCGAGGTCTTCTGCTTCTTCTTCGGAAATCGGCGGCGACGGCGAGTCGGGCCGGAGCGTATAGAGCTTACCGCGCACTACGGCGGTGCGGCCAAACCGGGACCGGACACGGTCCATGGCTCGTTCGGCCGCTGCCTTGCGGGCCACCTGCGGTTCGAGCAGATCAACCGGATCTGCACCGCCGGCCGGTTCGAGTCCCGAGACACCGATGCCGATCAGCCGGAACGGCGTCCCATCGGCCTCAGGTCGCAACAGGCTCATGCCGGTCTCGTAGAGTACATTGGCAAGCTGTGTCGGCATCATCAGGTGTCGGGCGCGCGTGCGCAACCGAAATCCGGCGGTCTTGAGCTTCAGAGTCACCGTGTCGCCCACAACGTTCCTGGCCTTGAGCCGTTCAGACAGGCGCTCGCTGACCTTCAGGAGTTCGATGGAGAGCTGGTCCAGGGTTGCCATATCGGTGTTGAAGGTCGTCTCGGATGAGATGGTCTTCATTTCGCCGTCGCGCGCCACACGCCGAGCATCCAGCCCGCGCGAGAGCCGGGCCAACCGCGCTCCCGACTCACCATAGAGCCGCATCAAGCGCGCCGGGTCTTCCTCCTGGAGCTGACCGATGGTGACGTAGCCATCGCGCTTGAGCGCTTTAGAAAACACCTTGCCGACGCCGTAGATGAGGCTGATTGGACGCGGCGCCAGGAAAGCCAGGGTTTCGGCTGCGCCGATCACGGCAAAGCCGCGAGGCTTGTCGAGGTCGGACGCGACCTTGGCGAGGAACTTGTTGTGGCTCAGCCCCACCGAAACGGTAACGCCGATTTCCTTTTCGACCACCTTGGCAAATCGCGCCAGCACCACAGCAGGCGGTGCCTTGTGCAGCGCCTGGGTACCAGTCATGTCAAGGAATGCCTCATCGATTGAAATCGGCTCCACTAGGGGGGTGAGCGCGTCCATGAGCTTGCGGATCTGGCGGCTGACATCGACATACTTGGCCATGTTCGGCTTGATGATCACAGCGTCCGGGCATAGCTGGCGCGCCTTGAACATGGGCATGGCCGAGCGGACGCCAGACTGGCGGGCGATGTAGCAGCAAGTGGAGACCACACCGCGCACACCGCCACCGATGATCAAAGGCCTGTCACGGAGGGCAGGATCGTCCCGCTTCTCGACAGAGGCGTAGAAGGCGTCGCAATCGACGTGGGCGATGGACAGCGACAGAAGTTCATCGTGGCCCCGCACCCGCGGAGAACCGCATCGGGGGCAGCGGCGGGGTTCGCTGTCGGCCTTGCCGGTGGACAGACAATCGCGGCAGAGCCAATCCTGCGCCATTTACTCCACCCGGTTGATCCTGTGCCAGACACGCATGAACGCCTCCGGCGAGACCCCGGCGTTGGCACAAAGGGCTAGGAGAATAGCCTCGTGTGCGGCAAAATAATCCAGCAGGCCATGCTGCAACTTGGAGGAGCCGATGGAGGCCCGCAGCGACTGTGGATCGAATCCCGCCTGCTGCATGAATGCCAGCAATTCATCAGGATTTTCCGCCAGATATCCCAGACAGGCATCGGCCAATGTGGCAACGTCCAGCGTCGTGCGGGGTTGGACAGGCAAGGCGGCCTCATTTGGTGTTTTGTAACGGTTGCATGCTAGCCCAGATAGGCGTGCAAGCGAAGGGCTGCAAAAGGATTCGTCCCGCCCGCAGGACTGGGACCACGGGTCGGCGCGGCGCGCCAGCGAGGTAAGATGCCCAAGACAGTGATGATCGTGGAAGACAACGAGCTCAACATGAAGCTCTTCAACGATCTGCTCGAATCGCGCGGTTATCGGGTCATCCAGACGCGCAATGGCATGGAGGCGCTGGACTTGGCGCGCACGCACATGCCCGACCTGATCCTCATGGATATCCAGCTTCCCGAGGTGTCGGGACTTGTCGTCACCAAGTGGCTCAAGGATGATGAGCAACTCGCCCATATTCCCGTCATTGCCGTAACGGCCTTCGCCATGAAGGGCGACGAAGAGCGCATCCTGCAAGGCGGCTGCGAGGGCTATATTTCCAAGCCCATATCGGTGTCTCACTTTCTGGAAACCATTGCCCACTACATTGGACCTGCCTGACGGCGGCGGTTCTGGAGGACGGCGGCTCAGGCATGGCTCGACGCCGGCGGGGTACACGCCCGGCGGGCCAATGCACTCCGGGGTAAGGGCGTGACTGCGCGCATTCTGATCGTCGACGATATTCCCACTAATGTGCGCCTGCTCGAAGCCCGGCTGACGGCCGAATATTTCGAGGTGCTCACGGCAAATTCCGGCCCGGAAGCGCTCGACATCTGTGCGCGGCACGACATCGACATCGTGCTGCTCGACGTCATGATGCCCGGCATGGACGGGTTCGAAGTCTGCCGCCGCTTGAAGGCGGACATGCGGACCCACCACGTGCCGGTGCTGATGATTACCGCGCTCGATCAGCCCTCGGACCGGGTCAATGGCCTGGAAGCCGGCGCGGATGACTTCCTGACAAAGCCGGTCGATGACACCCAACTCATGGCGCGGGTCAAAAGTCTCGCGCGTCTAAAATCGCTGACGGACGAGTTGCGGGCCCGCGCCCTGACCGGACAGCAGATCGCCATCGAAGATGCGCTGCGGGCGATGGACAGCATCTCGGCGAGCGGCGGGTCGATCCTAATCATCGATACCGATGCGCGGCAGGCCGAGCGCATCAGGGGCTATCTAACACCTGAACATTCGGTCGACGTGCTGACAGAACCGGCCGATGCAGTGTTTCAGGTGACCGGCGCCAAGTACGAACTGGCCTTGGTCAGCATGAGCCTGGGCGATTTTGACCCGCTACGGGTGTGCTCGCAGATCAGGACGGTCGACCACACGCGCAACCTGCCGATCATCCTGGTGGCCGATGATGCCGACAAGCCACGGGTGGTTCGTGCGCTGGACCTCGGCGTCAACGACTTCATCAGCCGGCCCGTCGAGCGAAACGAACTGGCGGCGCGCGTCCGCACCCAGATCCGCCGACACCGCTACGCCATGGAACTGCGGGAGAGCGTCAATTCCACCATGGCCTTGGCCGTGACTGACGAACTGACGGGGCTCTACAATCGCCGCTATTTCGAGCGCCACCTCAACCTGATGCTGGGCAAGGCGCAGGCCCAGGAGCGGGATATGGCTCTGATGATCCTCGACATCGACTTCTTCAAGGCGGTCAACGACACGCATGGGCACGACGCGGGCGATGTGGTGTTGCGCGAGTTCTCTGCGCGGCTCAAGCGCAATATCCGTGGGGTGGACCTCGCGTGCCGTTTCGGCGGCGAAGAGTTCGTCGTCCTGATGCCCGATACAGACCCGGGCCAGGCGGAGGCGGTCGCCGAACGCGTGCGTCAGGCGGTCGCCGAGCGGCCGTTCGATATTTCGCTAGCGCGCCCCCTGACGATTACCATCTCGATCGGCGTTGCGCTGAATGAGACACTCTCGGACACCCCCGAAAGCCTGCTCAAGCGCGCCGACATCGCCTTATATCGGGCCAAGCGTGAAGGACGGAACCGCGTCATTTTCGACGCAGCCTGAGCCATTCCGTACAACTGTTGCTGTTAGGGTTAGCTGTTATAGCTAACAACCGGTTGCCGGCCGACAAAGGCCGGTTTTCCTTGCGCTTTTTGCACTTTGGAATAGTGTCTGTCTTACACGGCGAGCGCAGAAAAGCGTGGCCGTTCAGAGTCCCTACGGCTCATCTCAGGTCCGCCGCAACTCCTGAGTCCCGTAGGGCGGTTGGTCCGGATGCGGACAGAGTGGCCTCTTTGACATGCCGCTCCGGACCAGCCACTCCTTCCTCATTATAGCACTAATCCTCGAGTCGTCATCCCCGGCGCAGCCAAGGCCGTCCGGTGCCGCGGCTTGGAAAACAAAAAACCCCCGCAACAGGTTGCGAGGGTCCTCGATAGTTTAGGATGAAGATCAGATTATTTGATCTTGGCTTCCTTGAATTCAACGTGCTTGCGGACGACCGGATCGTACTTCTTGAACGACAGCTTGTCGGTTTGCGTACGAGCATTCTTCTTGGTCACATAGAAAAAGCCGGTGTCGGCCGTCGAGACGAGCTTGATCTTGATAGTGGCGGCCTTGGCCATGGCTGGTGTCCTTCACAAAGCGATAGGCGCCGCACTTGGTGCAGCGCCGGAATTTGGGCGCAACCTACGGATTTGCGGCCCGTTGTCAAGTCGATAGCAACAGCCGGAGCCTCCTATGACACCGCCCAGGGAACTCATGCGCAAGCTGCAACTCAAGTCCGGGGACCGGGTCTGGCTGATCAACGTGCCCCCCACGGTGGCCGAAGAACTGGCAGCAGGCGCAGAGGTCGAGATCGTTGGTCGGAGCGAGAGATGCAACGCTTTCCTTGGGTACTTCAATACGCCCCAGGAAGTTGCGACTGTGCTGCCGGAAATCTTGGCTGTGATGGAGCCGAGCGGATTATTCTGGACCGGGTTTCGCAAGGGCGCAGCAGGCAAAGAGGCGGGGCTGACCAGGGACAAGGGCTGGGATCCGATCGAAGACGCCGGGTGGACACCGGTGCGGTCGATCGCTCTGGATGACGAGTGGTCGGCGTTGCGGTGGCGTCGTGAGGAAGACGTCGGACGCTAAAGCACCACCCGTAACTAGTCGTGCTGCCCGGTGCCGAAGCCATACATGCGGTTGGCCCACTGCAGCCCCACGATCGCGCCCTTGATTGACGGCAGTATGGCCAAGGGCAGGAGGATCGCCAGCGGCACCATGGTCAGAACATAGGTGATGGGCTGGACGTGGTAGGTCATGTCCATGTGCAGCATCAGGAAGATGATGATGTGCCCAACGATGGTGATGGCGATGTAGGGTGGGAAGTCGTCAGCGCGATGGTGGTCCAGTTCCTCGCCGCAAACGTCACACTGGTCGGCGACCTTGAGATAGCGGCGGAACATCTTGCCCTGGCCGCAGTGCGGGCAGCGGCACAAGGCGCCGCGCCACATGGCTCTGCCCGTGTTGCGATCCTCGGCTACATTGAGTTCTGTCGTCATCGGGCTATCTCTTTCTGCGACCCTTGGGTCCGAAGCTTTTACGTGGTCCCTTGTGTGGACGCCGACCAGATGTCGGAATGCCGCGGCTGCCTTCCGAGAGCAGCTCAAAGCGCAATCCGCCGGCAACAGGAGTTGCCTCAAGCAGACGGACGGTAACGCGGTCACCCAAGGTGAAGGTTTCGCCACTACGCTCGCCGATCATGGCCTGCCGTTCCTCGACATAGCGATAGTAGTCCTGTCCAAGCGTGGACGCGGGGATGAAGCCATCCGCACCTGTTTCGAGGAGCCGCACGAACAGACCCGAACGGGTAACGCCGGAGATGCGGCCCTCGAAGCGGGCACCAATGCGATCGGCGAGGAACTGTGACAGCAGGCGATCGGAGGTCTCGCGCTCGGCCAGCATGGCGCGCCGCTCGGTTGCAGAGATGTGCTGAGCGATGCCGGGCAGTTTGCTCGCCTCCTGATCACTGAGGCCGTCATCACCCAAGTTGAGCGCCCGGATTAGCGCGCGGTGCACGATGAGGTCGGCATAGCGGCGGATGGGCGACGTGAAGTGGGCGTAGCGGTCGAGGTTAAGACCGAAATGGCCGTAGTTTTCGGCTGAGTACTCCGCCTGTGCCTGGCTACGGAGCACCATCTCACTAACCTGCTCGATGTTGCCCGCCTTGCGGGCCTGCCCAAGTATGCCATTGAAATCGGCGGCGCGGACGGCGTCGGTTTTCTTGACCGAGATGTCGAGGCTGCCGAGGAAGTCGCGGAGCGCCTGGAGCTTTTCCGACGACGGCTCGTCATGGACACGATAGAGAAGCTCGGTGCGCTTGTGTTCCAGCGTCTCGGCGGCGGCCACATTGGCCGCGATCATCATTTCCTCGATGAGGCGATGCGCCTCGAGGCGCTCGGGAATGCGGATGTCCACCACCATGCCATTGTCGTCGAGCACGATCTTGCGCTCGGGCAGGTCGAGATCGAGCGGACCACGCTGGTCGCGTGCCTTGGCCATGGCGGCATAGGCGGCCCAGAGCGGCTTGAGGATCGGCTCGAGAAGGGGACCAGTCTGATCGTCTGGATTGCCATCAATCGCGGTCTGGGCCTGTTGGTAACTCAGCTTGGCGGCCGACCGCATAAGGATGCGATGGAAGCTGTGGCTTTTCTTGCGGCCATCCGCGCCAAACACCATGCGCACGGCCAGTGCGGCGCGCGGCACACCTTCCTTGAGCGAACACAACTCGTTGGAGATGCGCTCCGGTAGCATGGGCACGACGCGATCGGGGAAATAGACCGAGTTCCCGCGCAGATACGCCTCGCGGTCGAGCGCGCTACCCGGCAGGACATAGGCCGCCACATCGGCAATCGCGACAGTGACGACGTAGCCGCCTTCATTGGCCGAATCATCGTCGAGCATGGCATGGACGGCGTCGTCGTGATCCTTGGCGTCCGGCGGATCGATGGTGATCAGCGGCAGCTCGCGCCAGTCTTCGCGGCCCTTGAGCGTGGCTTCCTTCGCGTCCTCGGCCTCACGCAGGACGCTCGGCGGGAACTTGTGCGGTATTTCAAGGCTGTGGATGGCGATGAGAGAGACCGCGCCTTCCGAATGCGGATTGCCGACCACATTGGTAACGCGAGCGCGCGGAATCATGAGGCGGCCAGAGAGCTTCACCTCGACCTCGACCAGATCACCGTCCCTGGCCTCTCCCAGATCGCCGAGGGGAATGCGCATTTCCTTCTGCTTGCGATCGACGGGGATCAGGCGAGCGCCCTCTTCGTCGCGACGCACGATGCCGATATGAGCCCGGCGGGGCTTGTCGAGCACCTTCATGGGCTTGGCTGTGTAGACCGGAACGGCGTCGTCGCCGGCGTCGATGCGCGCCAGGATGCGATCGCCCGGTGCGGGGACAACGCGGGACTTACTGTTGACGATCACGCGGACCCTGGGGGCGTCGCCTTCCTCGATATTCCACTGGGCTGGGAAGGCGTGGAGGTCATCCGGGTCGGCATCGCCGGGGATGTCGAGCACCGTTACCGGGGGCAGGGCGGCCGTGCGGCGCAACGCCTTGCGGGTGCGCGTGATGACGCCGTCGCCTTCGAGTTCGGCCAGCAACGCCTTGAATGGCTTGCGCAGGTCACCGCGGATACCGAACACCTTGGCGAGGTCCCGCTTGCCCTTGATGTTGTCTTCCTGGGCCAGCGCTTCGAGCACCTGATCCTTGGTTGGCAGCCGATCAGCTGCGGACAGGCGGGCGCGCTTTGGCCCTGAGGTATTCTTGGGCTTGGCCGGTTTTGTTTTGGTCGAATTGGCCATGAAGGTCCGATCTGAGGGAAAGTCCCGCCTTATGTAGGAGATCGGTCGCAGTTTGCCAAACTGGGGGCAGGGCGGTTGAATGCCGCCTCCCGGTAAAGGCGATTCCATGACGATTCCATTCTTTGACGGTCATAACGATACTCTGCTGCGCCTGTTGCAGGATGCACGCCCGGATAAGGCGCAACTCTTCACGCAGGGCACGAGCGAGGGCCATCTGGATTTGCCCCGAGCGCGCAAGGCGGGAATGGCGGGGGGATTTTTCGCCATGTTCTCGCCGCCCGTGAAAACGGCGCTGGCGCAGGTTGCGCAACCCAACCTGTCCAGCGGCGAACTGCCGCCGGAGTTGGATATCGCCGATGCCCTCACTTCAACCAATGGTATGGCGGCGCTGTTGCTGCGCCTCGAAGCTGAAGGCGCCCTCGCCATCTGCCGGAGCGCCGGCGAGGTGCGGGCGGCAATGGAAGCAGATCGTCTGGCAACGCTGTTTCACATCGAGGGCGCAGAGGCCATCGACACTGACTTCAATTCCTTTGAGGTTCTCTATGCAGCGGGGCTGCGCTCGATCGGGATCACATGGAGCCGGGCCAACGCGTTCGGTACCGGCGTTCCCTTCCGCCACAATGCCGATCCGGATATCGGCCCGGGCCTCAGCGAGGCCGGCAAGGAACTGGTCCGGTTGTGCGACCGACGTGGCGTGCTGATCGACCTCAGCCATCTCAACGCCGCCGGCTTCCGTGACGTCGCGGCACTATCGACCAAGCCGCTGGTGGCGACGCATTCCAATATGCACGCCATCTCGCCCTCGACCCGTAATCTCGTGGACTGGCAGCTGGCGGCAATCCGCGAAAGCGGAGGTCTGGTCGGCCTCAACTTTGCAGTGGTGTTCCTTCGCCCTGACGGCAAACCCGATGCCTCCACGGATATCGAGACGATGGTGCGCCACGTCGATGCGCTGGTGGAGGCGCTAGGCGAGGATGGCGTGGCTCTGGGGTCCGACTTCGACGGCGCGATGATCCCCTCGACCATCGGTGACGTGCAGGGCGTGCAGGTTCTGCTTCAGGCCCTGCTCGACAGGGGCTATGGCGAAACCCTCGTCCGCAAGATCGCACTCGACAACTGGATGAGCGTGATCGAGCGCACGATCGGGTAAGTGGGCCGGACCTCTTTGGTGAGGCGGCTCCGACCACGAGCTCTAAGAGGAGGTGTACTTTTAGAAGGGCACGTCTTCGTCTCTGGTGACGGACGTCTTCTTAGCGGCCGTTTTCTTCGCAGCAGGTTTTTTGGCAGCAGCCGTCTTGGTGCTGGCTTTCTTGGCCGTAGGCTTTTTCGCGGTAGCTTTCTTGGCAGGAGCCTTCTTCTTGCCGGTGGCTTCCGCGCGCGCCGCAAGGAGTTGGAGGGCCTGCTCCAGCGTCACATCCTCGGGCTTGCTGTCCTTGGGGATGGTGGCGTTGACCTTACCCTGGTTGACGTAGGGACCATACCGCCCGGAGCGAACGGTGATCGGGCCGTCGTCGTGCTCGAAGCTCTTGATGGCCGGCTGCGCCGCTGCGCCCCGCCGCCCACCGCCGGCCGCCTTTTGCGCCAGGAGATCGACGGCGCGGTTGAGGCCGACGGTGAAGACTTCCTCGACCTCGGGCAGGTTGGCGTACTTGCCGTTGTGAAGGATGAAGGGGCCATAGCGCCCAATGCCTGCCGTGATTGGCTCGCCATCTTCGGGGTGCTTGCCGACTTCGCGCGGAAGGGAAAGCAGCTTGAGCGCCTGCTCCAGGGTCAATGACGCTGCTTCCCAGCCTTTGGGAAGGGAAGAGCGCTTGGGCTCCTTGCCTTCGCCAAGCTGAACATAGGGTCCGAAACGGCCGGACTTGAGGTGAACTTCTTCACCGCTTTCCAGGTCGGTGCCCAGCACTCCATCACCCGCTGCGGCCTCCGAAGATTGGCCCGTCGCAGCGTCCGACAGCTGCATCGTGTAGCGGCATTCAGGGTAGTTCGAGCAGCCGATAAAGGCGCCGAACTTGCCTAGCTTGAGTGACAGCGTGCCGGTTTCGCAGTGCGGGCACTTGCGGGGGTCGCCGCCCTCGGGTTTTGGCGGGAAGATGTGGTCGGCGAGGAGGTCATTGAGCGCATCGAGAACCTCGGACACCCGCAGGTCCTTGATCTCTTCGACATTGCCAGTGAAGTCGCGCCAGAAATCGCGCAGCACCTGCTTGTAGTCGAGTTCCCCTGCCGAGATATGATCGAGCTGCTCCTCGAGATTGGCGGTGAAGTCGTACTCCACATAGCGCGAGAAGAAGCTTTCCAGGAAGGCGGTGACGATGCGGCCGCGGTCCTCGGGGTGCAGTGCCTTTCCCTCAAGCTTAACGTAGTCGCGGTCCTTGAGCGTGGTCAAAGTGGCAGCATAGGTGGAAGGCCGGCCGATACCGAGCTCTTCCATCTTCTTGATCAGGCTGGCCTCCGTGTAACGCGGCGGCGGCTGGGTGAAATGCTGCTCGATCTCCACCTTTTTCAGGCTCGGCTTGTCGCCCACCTGCAGAGGCGGAAGCTCGCGACCATCTTCGTCGTCCTCATCGCGCTCGCTGCTGGCTTCGACGCCGTAGAGCGTCAGGAAGCCGGGGAAGGTGACAACGGAGCCGACGGCACGCAGGGACACGGCACGACCGGGAACATTGACGGCAATGTCCACCGTGGTCCTGTCGATCTGGGCCGAAGCCATCTGGCTGGCGAGCGTGCGCTTCCAGATCAGGCTGTAGAGCTTCTTCTGGTCGGCATCGAGATTGAGATCGTCGGGCCGTTTAAACATGTCTGTGGGCCGGATGGCCTCGTGGGCCTCCTGGGCGTTCTTGGCCTTGCTTTGATAGAGACGCGGCTTTTCGGGTACGTATTCCTGCCCAAAGTACTTGCCGATGACCGATCGGGCCATCGACACGCCTTCGGGCGCCATCTGCACGGCGTCGGTACGCATGTAGGTGATGAGGCCATCCTCGTAGAGGCGCTGCGCGATCTGCATCGTGCGGTTAGGCGAAAGGCCCAAACGGGAGGACGCATCCTGCTGCATGGAGGACGTGGTGAAGGGCGCGTAGGGGTTGCGCTTGGTAGGCTTCTTTTCAACGTTAGAGACGTTGAACTGCCCGGCCTCGATCATCGTCTTGAGTGCTGCGGCATCGTCGCCGTTCTTTATGTCGAGCTTGTCCGTTTTCTTCCCGTCGACGGAAAAGAGGCGCGCGAGGAAGCTCTTGCCCGCCTGACTGAGCTGCGCCTCGACGGACCAATATTCCTCGGCCCTGAACTTTTCGATCTCGGCCTCGCGGTCCGAGACCAGCCGCAGGGCAACCGATTGCACGCGCCCGGCAGAGCGCGACCCGGGAAGCTTACGCCAGAGGATGGGCGAGAGCGTAAAGCCGACGAGGTAGTCGAGAGCGCGACGAGCGAGATAGGCATCCACCAGTGGCATATCGATTTCGCGCGGATTGGCCATCGCGGTGGTAACGGCGTCCTTGGTGATGGCGTTGAAAACCACGCGCTGGACCGGCGTGTCTTTCTTCAACGCCTTCTTTTGCCGCAACACGTCGAGCACGTGCCAGGAAATGGCCTCGCCTTCGCGATCCGGGTCGGTGGCCAGGATGAGCCCGTCGGCGCCTTTTAGCGCCGAAGCGATGTCAGAAATGCGCTTCCGCGATGCCGTATCCACTTCCCAGGACATGGCAAAATCTTCGTCGGGGCGCACCGAACCATCCTTGGCCGGCAGGTCGCGGACATGGCCGAAGCTGGCCAGGACTTCATAATCCTTGCCCAAATACTTGTTGATTGTCTTGGCCTTAGCCGGACTTTCAACGACGACGACCTTCATCCCAGGATCCGTTCCGCAACAGCACTACGAAGAGCGCGCAACATGGTGAAGGCAATTGCCGGTGTCAACGGGCGGGCTGATCGGGCGTGGAGCGTCGATGATCGGTGATTGCCGATGAGGGTTGCGCACCATCTTCCATACATGCACTGTAGGCGAGCGCGTTCGCGCCCATATCCCCAATCGACCATATCGCTGCGCCGAAACAGAACCGAACCGTTCCGGCTGTCGGTCGAGTGGACGAACAGGAGAACATCCATGCAGTATCGCAAGCTCGGCAACTCTGGTGCCGTCGTCACCAATCTCTGCCTTGGCACCATGACCTTCGGCGCCGAAGCCGACGAAACGACGTCCCACACACTCATCGACGACTACGTGGCGGCCGGCGGAAACTTCCTCGACACGGCGGACGTCTATTCCACTGGCACGTCGGAGGAGATCATCGGCCGCTGGCTCAAGGCCAACCCCGCCAAGCGCGACGGACTTGTGATCGCCACCAAGGGTCGCTTTCCCATGGGGCAGGGGCCTAACGACCTTGGCCTGTCGCGCAAGCATTTGGGGCTCGCGCTCGACAACTCCCTGAAGCGGCTCGGGATCGAGCAGATCGACCTTTATCAAATGCACGCCTGGGATGCGCTGACGCCGCTCGAGGAAACATTGCGCTTCCTCGACGACGCCATTCGCGCCGGCAAGATCGCCTATTACGGCTTTTCAAACTATCTCGGCTGGCAGATTTCAAAGGCCGTGTGGATGGCCAAGGCAGAGGGTTTCGCGGCTCCCGTGACCCTGCAGCCGCAATACAATCTTCTGGTTCGCGACATCGAACACGAAGTCATTCCGGCCTGCCAGGACGCTGGAATCGGATTGCTTCCCTGGTCTCCGCTTGGCGGCGGCTGGCTCTCGGGCAAGTACAAGCGCGACCAACAGCCCGAGGGCGCCACCCGGCTGGGCGAAAACCCGAAGCGCGGTATGGAGGCCTATGACAAGCGCAACGCGCAGGAGCGGACCTGGGACATCATCGGGGCAGTAGAGGACATCGCAAAAAGCCGTGGTGTTTCCATGGCCCAGGTGGCGCTCGCCTGGACGGCTGCGCAACCAGCGGTGACCTCTGTCATCCTCGGGGCGCGGACGCGGGAACAGTTGCAGGACAACCTCGGCGCCGGGTCGCTGGACCTCTCCGATGAAGAGTTGAAGCGGTTGGACAAGATCAGCAAGCCGCAAATGTCCGACTATCCCTATGGGACCGGCGGCATCAACCAGCGCAATCGCAAGATCGAGGGCGGTCGTTAAAAGCCCACTCGATCATCAGATCATCGCCCGCTTGTTCGGGCGGTGGTCAACGCAGTGCGACGAGTTGCCCGCTGGACCATTCGATCTGGCCAGCCAGATCCATTTCCAGGAGCAGCATCTGCATGGTGTGCGGCGCTATTCCGGTCTGTCCGATCAGTTCGTCCACCTCGATGGGCGTGGTGCTGAGCGCCGACAGCAACCGAGCATGATCCGATGGATCAGGTGCCGTGTCGGTCGCGCCGATGCTCAATTCGGGGCGCCATTCGGGGTCGAAGAGCGCGGATTGAGCGGGATCGGCGCTACCGATGGTCTCGATGATGTCTTCGGCCGATGTGACGAGCTTGGCACCCTGCTGGATGAGGTGATTGCCACCTTCGGCTCTCGGATCGAGCGGTGAGCCGGGGACAGCAAAGACATCGCGATTTTGCTCGAGCGCGAGGCGAGCCGTGATCAAAGAGCCGGACCGCTTGGCCGCCTCGACCACCACGATGCCCAAAGACAGCCCCGAAACGATGCGGTTGCGGCGGGGAAAGTCTCTCGCCCGCGGTTCCCAGCCGAGCGGCATTTCGGTCAACAGCGCGCCGCCATTGTCGAGAATGTCGTGCGCCAACGGGATGTTCTCCGAAGGATAGATCTGGTCGAAGCCACCGGCGAGGACGGCAATCGTTCCGGTGGACAGGCTGGCGCGATGGGCTGCCGTGTCGATGCCGCGGGCCAGGCCGGAAACGACGGTGTAGCCGCGCTCGCCAAGATCAGCGGCGAGGATGCGCGTCATCTTTGCGCCGGCGGCGGAGGCGTTGCGTGCGCCGACGATTCCCACCGTTCTCCGCCAGTCGAGACGGTTGCCGCCAGCCATAGTCAGGACAGGCGGCGCCCCCGAGATGTGCATCAGGTGCGGGGGGTAGTCAGAATCGTTTTGGATAATCAGCGTGGCGCCGTACCGCTGCAGCCCCGCCATTTCATCCTCTGCCTGCGTGGCGCTATAGATGCGCAAGGCGCGACCTGTCCTGCGGCTGAGGTCGGGCAGGGCCTCGAGAGCCGCCTCGGCCGAGCCAAAGCGGTTGAGCAACTGCCGGAAGGTGACGGGGCCGACATTGTCGCTGCGCACGAGGCGCAGCCAGGCCAGACGCTCGGCGGGCGAGATGACCGAGGCCACCGCGGAAGTGGCCATCAAGCCGTCTTCTTGCTGCCGCCGATTGGCGGTTCACTTCCGTCGAGCAGGCGGGCGATGTTCGTGCGGTGCTGGTAGAAGAGGATCAGTGCCAGAAGCAGCACTGTCAGCGCAAGCCATTGCGAGGCGAAGATATAGGCGAAGATCGGCGCCGTCGCTGCGGCGGTCAAAGCCGCCAGCGAACTAAGCTTGCGGGTAAAGGCAATCAGCAGCCACACGGCACAGAAAATCAGGCCGACCGGCCAGGCCAGAGCGAGTAGCGAGCCGATCATCACCGCGACGCCCTTGCCGCCCTTGAAGCGGAGCCAGACCGGGAAGCAATGTCCCAGGAAAGCGCCGACGGCGGCCAGCATAGCCGCCTCCTCGCCCCATAGCGCACGCGCCAGCAACACCGGGATTGCGGCTTTGAGCGCGTCGAGCACCAGCGTGAAAAAAGCCACCCAGCGATTGCCGGTGCGCAGGACATTGGTGGCGCCGATATTGCCGGAACCGATCTTCCGGATATCACCGAGGCCGGCAGCGCGGGTGAGGATGAGCCCGAATGGGATCGAGCCGGACAGGTAGCCCAACACCAGCGCAAGAATGAACGGCAGAACGTCGTTTGGCATGATCCCCCCTGGACGCGATCGAGTATGCCCAGCCTGATCCACCGCACAAGAGGGAAGAGGCGTCGGCCCTAGATCAGTCCGAGTGTTGGAAGACGGTTTCACCACCCACGATGGTCCGCATCACCTTGCCCTGCATGCGGGCGCCCTCGAAGCTGGTGTTGCGCGACTTGGAGCGGATGGCGGTTTCGGTGACCTGCCAGGGATAATCGACATCCGCCAGGATCAGATCTGCGGGCGCGCCGCGAGCAATGCGGCCCGTGGGCAGGCCGAGAATTTGAGCAGGCCGCTGCGTCATGGCACGGAGGATGGTCATCAGGTTCACGTCGCCCGAATGGACGAGGCGCAGCGCAGCGGCAAGAAGCGTCTCGAGGCCGATGGCGCCGTAAGACGCCTCGGCGAAGGGCTGACGCTTGACCTCGCTGTCCTGCGGGTCGTGATCGGAATGGATGGTGTCTATTACGCCTGTGCGAAGCCCATCGATCACGGCCTGCCGATCATCCTCGCTGCGCAGGGGCGGGTTGAGCTTGAAGAACGTGCGGTAGCGCCCGATGTCGTTCTCGTTGAGACAGAGGTTGTTGATCGAGACCCCGGCCGTAACGTTACGATTACCGGATTTGGCTGCCTTGACCAAATCGACCGAGCCGGCAGTGGAGATCTGCGCGGCGTGGTACCGGACGCCAGTGAGGGCAGCAAGCTGTAGATCGCGGGCGAGGGGGATGGTCTCGGCTTCGCGAGGAAAACCCTTGAGACCAAGTACAGTGGCAAACAGGCCCTCGTTCATCACGCCTTCGCCCACGAGCCCAGCGTCGGCCGCCTGATGTACGATGGTCATGCCGAAATTGGCTGCATAACTCATGGCGCTGCGGAGCAGAGCACTGGACTGGATGGAGTGACCGCCATCGGTGAGACAGACGGCGCCCGCCTCCTTGAGCAAGCCAAACTCGGTGATCTCCTTGCCCTCAAGACCTCGGGTAATTGCCGCCGCCGGCAGGATGCGTGCTGCGGACTGGGCTTCGGCGCGGCGAATCAGGAAATCGACGAGTGCTCCGTCATCCACGGTCGGTGTGGTATCGGGCATCATGACGAAGCTGGTCACGCCACCAGCGACAGCGGCGGCACCCGCGGACGCCAGCGTTTCACGATATTCTTTGCCCGGTTCGCCCACAAAGACGCGCATGTCGATCAGGCCGGGCGCCAGCATCTGCCCGCCCGCGTCGATGACCTCGGCGCCATCTGGCACCCCGACGGGCCCGCCGGCCGCGATATCACTGACTATACCGTTTTCTACCAGCACGCCGCCACGGTGATCCGTATCGGAGGCCGGATCGACGATGCGCGCGTTTTCAATGAGGACCGGCCGGGTCATGCGTCGTTCCTTGCAGGAAGCAGGGCGTCGAGAACGGCCATTCGGACGGCGACGCCCATTTCCACCTGATCGGTAATTACGGAGCGGTCGCCATCGGCGATCGCCGGATCGATTTCGACACCCCGGTTCATGGGCCCCGGATGCATCACGATGGCGTCCGGCTTGGCGTGTGCGAGCTTGGCTTCGTCTAGGCCATAGAACCGGTAGTATTCACGCACCGAAGGGATCATGCGGCCATTGGCGCGCTCGTGCTGCAGGCGCAGCATCATCACGACGTCCGCGCCCTTCAGGCCTTCCTCCATATCGGTGAATACCTCGGTGGCTAGATTCTCGATGCCGGCGGGGAGCAGGGTGCGTGGCGCGATGACCCGTGTGCGCACGTGGAGCGCCCCCAGCAGCAAAAGGTTGGAGCGCGCTACGCGGGAATTAAGGATGTCGCCGCAGATGGCCACCGTCAGTCCGGCAAGCGTGCCTTTGTGGTTACGGATGGTCAGGGCATCGAGCAGCGCCTGGGTCGGATGCTCGTGGGCGCCGTCCCCGGCATTGACGACAGAGCAGCCGACCTTCTGGCTCAGCAACTCCACCGCACCGGCAGCCGAATGCCGGACAACCAGCACGTCGGGCCGCATCGCATTGAGCGTGGTCGCGGTATCGACGAGCGTTTCGCCCTTGGAGACGGAACTGGTCTTGACCGACATGTTGACCACGAGCGCGCCCAGACGCTTGCCCGCGATCTCAAACGAGGATTGGGTGCGGGTAGAGGGCTCGAAAAACAGGTTGATCTGCGTCTTGCCGGACAGCGTGGGGAGCGACTTCCGCTCCTGCCGGCTGACCGCGATCATCTTCTCAGCGCGGTCCAACAGGTCCACAATCTCGTGCTGCTTGAGATCAGCGATGGAAATGAGGTGACGCTGCCTGAACGGGGGAAAGTCGCCTGACTGAGCGGCGTCAGAATACTGCTGCGGCATGTCGCATCCCTTGCGATTTGCAGCGGTCTAACCGAGGGGGCAAGGACGGACAAGCCCGCAGGCCCATTATCCCCGACGCAACCGGTCGAGCAGCCCCTGAAGAATGTAGCTGGCGGCAAGCTTGTCCACGATTTCCGCCCGGCGGTCGCGCCGCAGATCTGCTTCGATCATCATGCGCGTCACCGCTGAGGTGGAAAGCCGCTCGTCCCAGAAGACGATAGGCAGGTCGAGCTTCTTGGAGAGGTTTCGGGCAAAGGCGCGGGTAGATTGGACGCGCGGACCTTCGGAGCCATCCATGTTGAGGGGCAAGCCCAGCACGGTGGCCACGGCCTGATTCTGTGCCACAAGCTCGATCAGACGCTCGGCATCCTGCGTGAACTTGGTTCGTTTGATGGTTTCAAGCGGCGTCGCGGAATACCGCATGGCATCAGAGACCGCGACGCCGATGGTCTTCGTGCCGAGGTCGAGACCCAGGATTTTTCCGGATGCTGGGATGAGGACTAGAGGATCTTGATCGGTCACGGTGTGCTTTCGGCCAGGGATGAACAGACCTATAGAAAATCATGCCACGCAAGGCGACGGGAAATACGACAGATGAAGCTCACTTGGTTTGGAGGCAGTTGCTTTCGCGTGTATGCGGGGGGGCAGATCGTGGTGGTGGATGCGGAGGCGGCGCCGACCGGTGTGGACCCGATAGAGCTGGCAGGGGGCGCTGATCTCGTTGTTGCGATGGGAGCCGGTTTGCCGGCCGAAGCGGGGACCTGGCGGCCACGGGCGCCGCAGCGTTTGCTCGATGCCGAAGATGGGCCTCGGAGGGCCGAGGTCTGGGAACTGGGACCGGGCTCTGTGGTCATCGACACTGATGGGGACGCCCCCTTGCTGCTGCTCGGCGAGCCCCTTGCGGCCTTCGGGAAGTGGATCGACAAGGCGGTTGTCGTCTGTTTCGGAAGCGCCGCCGCCACATTGGCGGCAGGTCTCATTGCACATAGGTCACCCCGACTCATCGCCTTGGCCGCTCCAAACGAAGCGATCGACGCCGCATTCGCTGAGCTGTCCGATTCTCTCGACGGTACGGGTCTCATCGCCCTAGAGGCGGGGCTCGCAGTAGAGGTCTAGTCAGTGCACGGTGCCATTTTCGTTGTCATGGGGCGGTGCGCATTGGTAAGAACCCGTCACAAGCGATGACTTTCCGGAGATTGCCATGTCCGTCGATGCCACAACCGTCAAACGAATCGGACGCCTTGCGCGGATACGCATCGAAGAAGACGAGGTGACGGGCTACCAACAGGAACTCAACGCCATTCTGGGCTTCGTTGAGCAACTGAACGAGGTCAACGTCGAAGGGGTCGAGCCCATGACGTCGGTGACGCCGATGACGCTGCGCCGCCGGGAAGACATCGTGACCGACGGTGGCTACGCCGAAAAGATCGTGAAGAATGCTCCGCTGAGCGAAGACAACTTTTTTATGGTCCCGAAGGTGGTCGAGTAAAATGACCACAAGCATCGCCATCGAAACACCGTTGCAGGACGATGTTCGCGAGTTGGTGGCCCTGCTGAACGACCACCTGCTGCCACTGTCGCCGCTCGAATATCAGTTCAAGATGACCGTTGAACAGATGGCGGACACCGATACGACCCTCTTTGTGGCACGCGACGAAACCGGCCGCGCTGTCGGAATGGGTGCACTCAAGATGCACGGAGAAGGGCTTGGCGAGGTCAAGCGGATGTTCACTCGCCCAGAGGTCCGCGGGCAGCGCGTGGGCCGGCAACTGCTGGAAAGCATCGTCACCCTTGCGCAAGAGCGAAGGCTGGCCGCTCTGATGCTCGAGACGGGCACGGGAGAGGGTATGGCCGAGGCGCATCGGCTCTATACGCGCTACGGCTTTACGCCGCGCAGGGCCTTTCTCGACTATCCCGAGAGTCCATGGTCGGCCTTTTTCGAACTGCAGCTCGGCGTGGAGCGGGCCGCTTGAAACGCCTTCTGGCCATCGCGTTGCTGGCGACAGGTGCCCCTGCGTTGGCGCAGGAGGACCTGCGCATCGATCGCGACAAGATTTATGTGACTGACGCCGACGCCTGCTCGGCGCTCGAGACAGAAGGGCTGGCTGCCTGGCAGACGCACGATTTTCTCAGTCTCGACTTTAACGATGGCATCCGATCGATGGCGGTCCGGTGTGCCTTCTTCGACGTCAAGGGCCGTGAGGGCAGCAGGCATCTGCTCATCGACACGATCTGCGAGGCTCCTGGGTCCCTGTACCCGGACAGTCTCGCCGTGACCCCGGTGAGCGAAACGCAAATTCAGGTCGTCTCCGCGTTCGAGTTGGCACTCAGCACGCATGAGGCGGCCCAAACAAGCAGCGAGGTTGCGACCCCGGGCGCAACGCTCTACACACGCTGCGATAATCTGAGCGAGATCCCCGTTGACTGACCTGACCAAGCTGAGCCTCGCCGATGCCCGCAAGGGCCTGACGGACAAGAGCTTTACCGCCCTCGAACTGACCGATGCCTACATTGCGGCCATCGACAAGGCCAATGACGCCTTGAACGCGTATGTCGCCACCACGCCGGAGCAGGCCCGCGAGATGGCAAAGGCGAGCGATGCGAAGCTGGCGCAAGGGCAGGGCGGGCCGCTCGAAGGCATCCCGCTCGGGATCAAGGACCTGTTTGCGACGAAGGGCGTGCATACCCAGGCGGCCAGCCACATACTTGATGGCTTCAAGCCCGAGTACGAATCGACCGTTACCGCTAATCTGTGGCGCGATGGTGCCGTCATGTTGGGTAAGCTCAACATGGATGAATTCGCCATGGGGTCATCCAACGAAACCAGCTATTACGGCCCGGTCATAAGCCCGTTCCGCGCTGAAGGCAGCAACGCCAACCTCGTCCCGGGCGGCTCGTCGGGTGGATCCGCTGCAGCCGTGGCCGCCTGGCTTTGCGCGGGTGCGACCGCAACTGATACGGGCGGGTCGATTCGCCAGCCGGCGGCGTTCACCGGCACTGTCGGCATAAAGCCAACGTACGGTCGTTGCTCGCGCTGGGGCACCGTTGCCTTTGCCTCTTCGCTCGACCAGGCGGGGCCGATTGCCCGTACCGTGGAAGATGCGGCCATCCTGATGACGTCGATGTCTGGCTTCGATTCCAAGGATTCCACGAGCGTGGATCTGGCGGTGCCGGATTTCGCAGCGGCGGTGGAGCGGGGGGTCAAGGGACTGACCATTGGCGTGCCGCGCGAATACCGCATGGACGGGATGCCCGCAGAGATCGAAAAGCTCTGGCAGCAGGGCCTCGAATGGCTGAAGGCCGAGGGTGCGACGGTCAAGGACATTTCCCTGCCGCATACCAAGTACGCGCTGCCGGCCTACTATATCGTCGCGCCGGCGGAGGCATCGTCCAACCTCGCCCGATATGACGGCGTCAAGTACGGGTTGCGCGTGTCCGGCAAGGACATCACCGACATGTACGAACTGACGCGCGCCGCCGGTTTTGGCCGCGAGGTGAAGCGCCGCATCATGATCGGTACCTATGTGCTCTCCGCCGGCTATTTCGACGCCTACTATGTCAAGGCGCAGAAAGTTCGGTCACTGATCAAGAAGGACTTCGAGGACGCATTTGGTAGTGGTGTCGACGCCATTCTGACGCCGGCGACTCCCTCTGCAGCGTTCGGGATCGGTGATGAAGCTTTGGCTGCCGATCCGGTCGCCATGTACCTCAACGACATCTTCACCGTCACAGTGAACATGGCGGGTCTGCCGGGCATCGCGGTGCCAGCCGGCAAGGACGGCAAGGGGCTCCCGCTGGGCCTGCAACTGATCGGTAGGCCGTTTGACGAAGAGACGCTTTTTGCCGCTGCTCGTGTCATCGAGAAGAGCGCCGGCGGCGACTTTGCGCCCAAGCAGTGGTGGTAACTGGCGCGTTGACGGCCGTCAAAAAGGCGGCGGTGACGCTCGCTTAGCATCTTCGGACAACTGCCCGGAGTGCTTGCCATGCCAGATTTCAAGGTGATCAGGGTTTCGCAAACCCCATACCTCTACGTCACGAAGACCAGTTCGATGGCGCCTGAGGATATATCCAGCAAAATGGGCGAGGCCTTCCGAGAGGTCTGGTCCTTCATGGAATCACGGCACATCCGGCCTGCGGGCGGTGCGCTTTCGGTCTATTACGACTACAGCCCTTCCGAAATGACTTTCCGGGCCGGCTTCACCGTGAGTGCGGCCGACATGGGCAAGGCGCAAGGCCCGGTGAGCGGAGACATGACACCCGCTGGCGAAGTTCTCTATTTTCTGCACAAGGGATCCTATGCGTCGCTGCGCACGGACTACGACCTGATGATGCCGCATCTAGAGGCGATCGGGCGTAAAATGGGCGCACCGATGTGGGAGGTCTATCTGAACTCGCCCGACCAGGTGCCCGAAGAGCAGCTTCTGACCGACGTTTTCACGATGCTTGAATAGGCTCGGCGCGGGACCCGTGCCGATCAAGGACGTTCGCGGCGCTTGATTGCGCCGCCGTTCCGCACTATTTGCGGCCAATGTACAAGTTCAAATTGGTAGCGACGCGTTCCCCTTCTGCGTCCGGGCCGACAGGGATCTCGCCGATGGCCTCTGATATCTTCACCTCTCTCGACTGGTCCGAGCCGCCCAAGGACATGAGCAAGCCATTGCAGGCCCTGTGGTGGCTCAAGAAGGGCGAGCTGCGTGTCGGCCCCGAATGGGAGCGCGCCCACAACATCGTCCAGGCCATGGAAGGCGTGCAGGCTTTCGACTGGGTGCATGCGCTCATGCACTGGATCGAAGCCGATATGGGCAACGCCGACTACTGGTATCGCCGCGCCGGCAAGCGTCGCGCCACCGCCAGCGTCTCCCAGGAATGGGAGCACATCGCGGCGGCCCTGAGTGAAGTCACTCGTCACTAGGCCGCCGCCCCGGCGTCCCAGACTATCGATATTTCAGGATGTGCTGTTGTCCGGTGCAGATGCCCCGGACATCAGTGGCACGTCACCGATTGTCCAACTGGCTGCGCACCAATTCGAGGCCCCTTCGTGTAATTCGATAGGGTTGTCCACCCTGCGACCGGATGGCTTTTTTCGAGCGCAACTTGCCAAAGATCAGCGGTGTCAATCCGCCCACCAGCCAGCCATCGCGATTGTAGAATTCTAGGGCGGCGATCTTGCCGCGTTCATCCTTGATGGCAGCGATGCAGCCGTCCTGCGCAAGCGCGTGAAGCACCCGCTGTTCGTTCCGAGAGATGTCCATTGTAAGTCTGAAGCCTGAAGGGCGAGCGACCGCTCGCGAACAAGAGCATCCGCGCCGGACCATTAGGCACGGCGGCGATCCCATTCATTCATGCCCCGTCGCTGTTGGACGGGGCTTCAGGCGGATTCAGACTGACTAAACATGACCGTTGTTTAGCGCCAAATACGCTCCAACTCCAGATTTGCAGGGCCTGTCAGTTGAATTCGGTGCCCGGCCGGTGCAAACCAGCAACGTGACTGAAGCCAGGAAGAGCGCCGTGACTGCTGCAAAACTGCCCGCCGAATGTGCCACAAAAGACGATGTCCGCTTGGAGATCGACCGGATCGACCAGGCGTTGCTCGCATTGTTTGCAGAGCGGCATGGCTATGTCACACGGATGGCCGAGATCAAGACGGATCCGCACGAGGCCTACGACCCCAAGCGCATCGAGGCCGTGGTCGCCAAAGTGCGTGCCCGCAGTTTGGACCTTGATCTCGACGAAGATCAGGCCGAACTTATCTGGCGCACCCTGATCGACTGGAACGTCAATTACGAGAAGGGCATCATCGCGGCGCGTCGCCGCAGCAAATAGCGCCGGACCGTCGGCGCCAACCGCAGGGGACAGTCATGCCGGCCATCAAGATCCGCTCTGCTGAAGCCACCGACGCACCGCGCATGGCCGACATCGCCTTCCGGGCATGGAAAGGCAGCATTCTTCCCATCTTGAGTGATCGACCCGGACAGAAGGATGCGGAACGCCGGCGCCTGGCTCATGCGGTGGGTCATGGCTGGCAAAATGCCATCGTGGCCGTACTGGACGATATCGTCGTCGGCTGGTGCTCCCGTAGCCCGCGCCGAAACTACATCCCCTACCTCTTTGTCATGCCCGAGGTGCAGGATAATGGCATCGGCACCCTGTTGCTGCAGCGCATGGAAGCGGTGCTGGAATTGGCGGGTGCAACGCGCGTCTCTCTGGAAACACCGGCCGACCACGTGCGGGCCGTGCGGTTCTATGAGCGACAAGGGTATCGGATCATGGCCCTGGGGCAGGACGGACACGGCGGTTACGACCCGTTCGCCAGCGTTCACCTGGAAAAGCGCCTGCACCCTTACCTGGGCATGATCGACGAGGAATAGCGGCCGGTCTAAAGATTGCATCGGCTCGGTAACATCGCTAAGCACAGAGCCAGATTTGCCAAGCCGCCCAGGACTGCCAAGTGACCATCGTCGATACCCGCACCCCCGATAAGAAGCGCCTGATCTCCGGTTCCACCGGTGACTGGGAAGTCATCATCGGCATGGAAGTGCACGCCCAGGTGACGAGCGAGAGCAAGCTGTTTTCGGGCTCCTCGACGGCATTCGGCAATCCTCCCAATTCCAACGTCAGCTTCGTTGATGCCGCGATGCCCGGCATGCTGCCCACGATCAATGAAGAGTGCGTGCGCCAGGCGGTGCGGACCGGGCTGGGACTCAAGGCGAAGATCAACAAGCGCTCCGTGTTTGACCGGAAAAACTACTTCTATCCGGACCTGCCCCAGGGCTATCAGATATCCCAGTTCAAGGACCCGATCGTCGGGGAGGGCAAGGTCCTGCTCGATGTGGATGGCGAGCAGATCGAGATCGGCATCGAGCGCCTGCATCTCGAGCAGGATGCCGGCAAATCGATCCATGACCAGCACCCCAATATGAGCTTCGTCGATCTCAATCGCTCGGGCGTCGCCCTCATGGAGATCGTCTCCAAGCCGGACCTGCGTTCGGCCGAAGAAGCCAAGGCCTATCTCAGCAAGCTGCGCACCATTCTGCGCTACCTCGGTACCTGCGACGGCAATATGGAGCAGGGCTCCATGCGTGCCGACGTGAATGTTTCGGTGCGCCGTCCAGGCGAGGCTTTCGGCACGCGCTGCGAGATCAAGAACGTCAACTCGATTCGGTTTGCCGGCCAGGCGATCGAGTATGAAGCCCGCCGACAGATCGACATTCTCGAAGACGGTGGAGAGATCGACCAGGAAACGCGGCTGTTCGACCCCAAGAATGGCGAGACCCGCTCCATGCGCTCCAAGGAAGAGGCGCACGACTATCGCTACTTCCCGGATCCCGACCTGCTGCCCCTCGAGTTCGACGACGCGTTCATCACCGAGCTTTCACAGCAGCTCCCCGAACTGCCCGACGAGAAGCAGGCCCGGTTCATCAACGAGTATGGCGTGACGCCCTACGATGCCATGGTGCTGACGCTCGATCGCGAGACAGCCGACTACTACGAAGCGTGCGTAAAGCACAGCGGGACCAAGCGCGACGGCAAGGCAGTGGCCAATATCCTCAACGCCGACGTCGCGGCTTTCGCCAACAGCCAAGGCCTTGCCGTGTGGGAAACGCATCTGCAGCCGAGGCAGATCGCCGGTCTGGTCGACCTGATCGCAGCAGGCACGATCTCTTCGAAGGGCGGCAAGGACGTCCTGCAGATTCTTATCGCTGAGGAGCCGGAAGGAGAGCCGAGCGAGATCGTGGAGCGCCGCGGCCTCAAGCAGGTGACCGACCTTGGTGCGATCGAGAAGATCGTCGACGAGATCATTGCCGCCAATCCAGATCAGGTCGAGAAGGTCAAGGCCAAGCCGACAATGATCGGCTGGTTCGTGGGACAGGCCATGAAGGCCTCAGGTGGCAAGGCCAACCCGCAGGCGCTCAACGACCTGATGAAAAAGAAGCTTGGAATAGAGTAGCGCCCGCCATGACCACCATGAGTGTCTCTTTGCGCAGCATCCCAGACACTCAGGCTGCCATGGGATGGGCGGCGGGACATACAGTGGTGATCGACCGGCCGGAGGGACGGGCCGGAGGCATGGGACTGGGCTTCAACGGCGGCCAGATGATCGCCCTCGCCATCGGAGGGTGTTTCTGCAACGACCTGCGCTATCTCGCAGAAGCCCTTGGCGTAGAGATCGATAGAATCTCGGTAGACGTGGAAATCGACTTGGCCGGAACGCCGTCATTGGTCACAGCTGCCCGTCTTACCCCTCTTGTAACGGGGCGGGGCGATATCGCTGGCCTCATCGCCCGCGCTGCCAGCGAATCGACGGTGGCGAGCTCCGTTCAACGCGGCTTCCCGGTTACCGTGACGACCACCTAGGGGTTGATATCGTGTCCGGGCTCCGGCGGAAGGGCGGGGTCGGGACGCTCGGTGTCCTGATCATGCCGAAGCGGGGAGGTATGCGGATTGTCCGCATCGCCAGTGGGCAGGTGAACCGGCATCGGGGGCGCTGGCTCCGGATGATTGTGGGGTATCTTCGGGTCGTGCTTGTGCGGATCGGCCATCAGACTTTCCTCGGTTGTGGAACATCGCCTGGCGCAATTTCTGGTATCGGGGACGGGGCGGGTTCTTCCAGCGGTTGATCAGGCGTGGGAATCTCAAGCGGGCCCAGAGGCACCGGGTCGACCGGTTGCGGTTGCGGGGGCTCCGGCTGCGGCGTTACTTCCGGTGCGGGCGGATCAATGGGCGGATTCGGCATGGCGTTCTCCTCTGGCGGCGAACGTAACACCCTATGGAGAGTTCCCCTTGATTGCGGTCAAGCCGCAGCGCGCCGCCGCCAGAGGATTCGGATGCGCCCGTCGATGAACAGGAGGCCGGAAAAGATCACCAGCATCCCCACGATCTGCACCGGCGCGACCGCTTCTCCGAGAAGCAGCACCCCTAGCACCAGAGCCGAGATCGGTGCGACGAAGGTGGTGGTGGCGAAGTTCGTGGCGCCCACTCGCGGCAGGATGCGATACATGACCTGGAAGGTGAAGGCCGTGGACAACAGGCCGATAGCCAGCGCCGCGCCCCATGTCTCGCTACGAGCGACGTGCGGCACGCCTTCCACAATGAGCGCCACCGGCACGGAAACCACGGCGGCACCGGTGAGCGCAATCGCCGCAAACGCGGTCGGTTCGATATGCTTGAAGCTGCGGGTGATGTTAAGCGAGAGCGCATAGCACAAAGTGGCGCCAAGGCAGGCAAGCACTGCCCAGAGGTGAGATTCGCCACCGCTGGAAAGAGCGGGAGAGACAAGGATGGCAGCGCCCACAAAGCCGATTGCCACGCCAGTGAACTTGGTGCGGTCCGCACGTTCTCCGCCGATCCAGAAGTGAGAAATGATCGCCGTCGTCATCGGCGTCAACGCGTTGATGATCGCCGCCACGCCGCTCGCGAGGCTGGATTGTGCCAGTGGGAAAAGCGCGAATGGAATGGCATAGGCAACGATGCCGAGCCCGCCGAGCTTCAACCAAAGTCCGGGATCGCGGGGCACAGGCTTCCGGAGGACCACAAGCACGCCCCAGCACCCCAGCGCGCCGATTGAGACGCGTAGTGTAGTGACCCACAGCGGTCCCAGTTCGCGAATGAGAATGGCGTTGAAGATGAACGAGCAGCCCCAGATGGCGCCCAGCAAGATGATCCAGAACCAGTCGCGCAAATTCATGTTGGGCCCCTTCTAAAAAGGGCGCCAAGCTACGCCGTGTGGCACACGACGTCGAACCGATTTTGACGATGGCTGGCATCAACGCCGCTGATGGAGGGAAGGGAGCCTAGCCGGCTTGTGCCTATCAAACGGAACGTGCGCCGTTCATCGCCGCTAAGCCCTACGCCAAAGCCACTTGGCCTGAGGCAAGCAGGCGCAGCGCTTCGGGATAAAGCCGGTGCTCCTGTTCGAGAACGCGCGCCGAAAGGGATTCGGGGGTGTCCCCGGGCAAAACCGGAACACGCGCCTGCAGGATGGAGGGACCTTCGTCGAGACCCGGTGTGACGAAGTGCACTGTGCAGCCGTGTTCCGTCACGCCATCGGCCAAGGCGCGTTCATGGGTATGGAGCCCGCGATAGGCCGGCAACAGCGAGGGATGAATGTTGATCATTCGGCCGCGCCAACGGTTGACGAAGTCTTCGCCCAGGATGCGCATAAAGCCCGCAAGGCAGATGAAATCCACTTCCCAGCTTTCCAGAACCTTAGTCATGGTGTCTTCGAACATTTCCCGGGTTGGGAACCTGCTCTGCGCAAGGGATGCAGTGGCAATTCCGTGGGAGGCTGCAATATCGAGTCCGCCTGCCGCTGCCTTGTTGGACAGCACGCCGACGATTTCGGCCGGGTAATCCGCAGCCTTTGTCGCATCGAGCAAGGCGGCCATGTTGGAGCCACGGCCGGAAATGAGCACTGCGACCTTGGCGCGGCTCACAGGGACAGCGTGCCCCGGAACGTCACCTGTTCGCCTGTCCGCTCGACAAGAGTACCGACAATGCTGGCTTGTTCTCCCGCCTGATTGAGAAGGTCAACCAAGGCGTCCGCATCGTGCGGACCGACAGCGATCAGCATCCCTACGCCACAGTTGAATGTGCGCAGCATTTCGCGCTGATCCATGCCGCCGACTTTCGCGAGCCAGCCAAAGACGCCGGGCGTCTGCACGGCTGCCAGATCGATGTCGGCCGCCAGATGCTTGGGGAGGACACGCGGAATGTTGTCGATGAAACCGCCGCCGGTGATATGGGCCAGCGCCTTCACCGAGAGGCCGGCATCGAGCGCGGTGAGGATCGACTTCACGTAGATGCGGGTCGGCGTGAGCAGGGCCTCTGCGAGGGTCGAACCGAGCGCAAACGGGGCAGGGGCGTCCCACGGGAGGCCGGACAATTCGACGATCTTCCGGACCAGTGAATAGCCATTTGAGTGAATGCCCGAAGAGGCGAGGGCGACCAACATGTCGCCGGCGGCAATGTCCGGACGGGGCAGAAGCGCGTTCCGTTCCGCAGCGCCAACCGCAAACCCGGCGAGATCGTAGTCGCCATCCCGGTACATGCCTGGCATTTCGGCCGTTTCGCCGCCGATCAAGGCACAGCCGGCAAGGCGGCATCCGTGGGCGATGCCTTCGACAATGGCTTGGCCTTGTGCCACGTCAAGTTTGCCCGTGGCGAAGTAATCGAGAAAAAACAACGGCTCCGCGCCCTGGACGACCAGGTCGTTGACGCACATGGCCACCAGATCCTGGCCGATTGTGTCGTGGCGGCCCGTGTCGATCGCGATCTTGAGCTTGGTGCCGACGCCATCGTTTGCCGCGACGAGAACCGGATCGACGAAGCCCGCCGCCTTGAGATCGAAAAGCCCACCAAATCCACCGATTTCACCATCAGCTCCGGGCCGGCGCGTGGACCGAACCGCCGGCTTGATGGCCTCGACAAGCGCATTGCCGGCATCGATATCGACACCGGCCCGCTTGTAGGACAGGGCGTTTGATGGCAGGTTTTCCGCGTCGGACATGAGCCTTCTCGCCATGCTGGGGATTGCGTGCGCTAAGCGCTGATCGCGAACCGGTCTGGTTGAATTTTTCGGTGGCTGCCGTTAGACGGCCTGATAGCTTTTCAAGTACCCGTGCGCAAGGGCTGCCCGACGTCATGACGCTGAGAAACCAAGTGCTCGTCTGGATCGGCCTGCTGGTCGCGTTGATCCTAATTCTCTGGATATTCCGCGGGATCCTGCTGCCGTTCGTCGTCGGCATCGCGCTTGCCTATCTGCTCAATCCGCTCGTCAACCAACTTCAGAAGTGGCACTTCAGCCGCACATGGGCGACTGTCGTGGTTCTGATCTGCGTCCTCACGATCGTGATCAGCGTATTCTTCATGTTTGTTCCGTTGGTCGGGCAGCAGATCGTAGGGCTGATCCAGCGCCTGCCACGCTATGTGGCCGACCTGCAGAAGTTGGTGACCGAATGGTCGCCCGAGGTCAACGATTGGCTGGGGCCTGAGCGGGCGGCGCAGTTGCAGACGACGCTCAACGATCTCGCCCGGCAAGCTCTTGGGTTCATAGCAACATTGCCGGGTGAGCTCGTGAACATCGGGCTAACCGGCGCATCGGTGCTGGGCTTCACCTTGCTCGCCCCCGTGATCGCCTTCTACATGCTGGTCGATTGGGAGGGTATGGTCCGGGGCGTCGATAGCCTGCTGCCCAAGCGGCACAAGGGCGAGATCAAGACTATCCTTCAAGACATCGACAACTCCATGGCTGGCGTCATTCGCGGGCAGGGCAGCGTGCTGCTGCTCGATGCCGCCTTCTACGCCACCGCCCTGAGCCTGGTCGGTCTCAACTTCGGACTGGTCATCGGTCTACTCGCGGGGTTTCTGAGCTTCATCCCCTTTGTGGGAGCTGTATTCGGCTTCGGACTGTCGATGGGTATCGCGATCGTGCAATTCTGGCCCAACGGCTGGATGGTTGCGCTGGTGGCAGGCATCTTTCTCTTCTGGCAATTCATCGAGGGCAATATCCTCTATCCCAAGCTCGTGGGCTCTTCGATCAATATCAATCCGGTCTGGATGATGTTCGCGCTGCTCGCCCTCGGCGCCGTATTCGGATTCGTGGGGCTGTTGCTCGCCGTGCCCATGGCCGCCATCGCCTCGGTGCTCGTGCGCTATGGCGTGCGCAAGTACAAGGAGAGCCCGCTTTACCTTGGGACGGTGCGGAGTGGGCCCGATCGCGATGTGTCCCCCCGATAACCTGCCGCGGCAGTTGCCGCTGGACCTCGTTCACGAACCTTCGCATGCCGAGGATGACTTTTTGGTCGGCACCGGCAACGCCCTGGCCCACGCCCGGATTCTCGCCTGGCCGCACTGGCCGGACGGGGTGACGGTACTGCTTGGGCCGGCCGCTTCCGGCAAATCGCATCTTGCGCGGATTTTTGCTCTTCGTAGCCAAGCCGAAGTGGCAACCTCGCAGACACTTCGGGACATCGGTGGCTCCGAAGGACGTGGAGCTGTCGTGGTCGAAGACGTGGACCGGGCAGGATACGAGGAGCACGAGCTGTTCCATCTGCTCAACCAGGCCTTGCGCGGGCAGCGGACCCTGCTTTTTACGGCGCGCGACGAAGTGGCGAACTGGCCGATCAAGACGGCAGATGTTCGCTCGAGGTTCAGGCGTGCCCCGGTCTTCCGACTGGAGGTGACGGACGACATTGAACTGTCACAGATGTTCGTGAAACTCTTTGGCGATCGACAGGTGCAAGTCGATCCCAAGGTGATAGGCTATGTCGTGCCGCGGATGGAGCGCAGTCCGGAAGAAGTCGCTGCGCTTGTCGAGCTGATGGATCGGCTGGCGTTGGCACGTCGTACGGCCATCACGCGGGCCGTCGCTGCCGAGGCGCTGTCACAGCGCCGGGCGGCGTCGGGCGAGGAACTGCACCAGGATTGGGACATGCCGAGCGATGAATGACATGAGCGAAATTGCCGAAGCCGAGGCAACGGGCCCGGATGCCGAGGCGCTGCGCCAGAGTCCGGCCCGTTTTGTCAATCGGGAAGTCAGCTGGCTGCAGTTCAACATGCGGGTGCTCGAAGAGGCAGGCAATCCGAACCACCCGCTGCTTGAGCGACTACGGTTTGTATCCATTTCGGCCAACAACCTCGATGAGTTCTACATGGTGCGCGTGGCGGGGCTGAAAGGTCAGCTGCGTGCGGGACTGGCCAAGCAAAGCGCAGACGGGCTTTCCCCGACGGAACAGTTGCAGGAAATCGCCACGCTGGCGCAGCATCTGCAACTCGAGCAGCAGGACCACTGGCAGCACCTGCGTGAGGAGCTCTTTGCGCAGAATGTGGTGATACACGAGGCGGACGACCTGACAACGGATCAGGTGGCGTTCCTGCAAAAGCTGTTCCGCGAAGAGATATTTCCGGTTCTGACGCCCATCGCGGTTGATCCGGCGCATCCATTTCCCTTCATCCCCAATCTGGGGCTGGCGCTTGCTTTTGAACTGCGCCGGCCGGACAGCGACCAGCCGCTGACCGCGCTGGTCCGCATCCCCGGCAATCTGGATCGCTTCATCAACCTGCCCACGGGCCTGGTCTCGGAAGGGCGCACTGAAGTTGTGAGCATCGACACGTTGGTCAAGCTCTTCTTCCACAAGATGTTCCCGGGCCACGAAGTGGTCGGGTCAGGTGCTTTCCGCATCATCCGCGACAGCGAAATCGAAATCGACGACGAGGCCGCGGACCTTGTGGTGGAGTTCGAGTCGGCACTCCGCCAGCGGCGCCGCGGGCAGGTCATCCGGCTCGAATTCGAGCGGTCCATGCCGCGCGCCCTCAAGCGCCAGATCGGCGAGCAGCTCGGTATCAAGGAAGCCGACGTCTTTGAGGTACATGGCTTCCTGGGCCTGTCCGACGCGCGCAAGATCTGCGATGTCGATCGCCCGGACCTCAAGTTCCAACCCTACCACGCGCGCTTCCCCGAGCGTATCCGGGACTACAACGGTGATAGCTTCGCAGCCATTCGCGCCAAGGACATCCTGGTCCACCACCCCTTCGAGAGCTTCGACGTGGTTGCCCAGTTCCTCATGCAAGCGGCGCGCGACCCCGACGTGGTGGCCATCAAGCAGACACTGTACCGAACGTCGTCAGACAGCCCGATCGTCAAGGCGCTGATCATGGCGGCCGAGGCGGGCAAGTCCGTGACCTGCCTGGTGGAGCTCAAGGCTCGCTTTGACGAGGAAGCCAATATCCGCTGGGCCCGCGATCTCGAGCGGGCAGGGGCGCAGGTTGTGTTTGGGTTCATTGAACTCAAGACGCACGCCAAGCTGAGCCAGGTCGTTCGGCGGGAGAAGGGGAAGCTGGTGAGCTATTGCCATATCGGCACCGGCAACTACCACCCGATCACCGCCAAAATCTATACCGACCTCAGCTATTTCACCATTGACCCGGCTATCACGCGCGATGTGGCGCGCGTATTCAACTTCATCACCGGCTACGCCCGTCCCACGGAGCTGGAAACCATCGCCGTCTCCCCGGTCAATTTGCGCCAGACCCTCTTGGACAATATTGCCCGCGAAATGGAAATGGCGCGAAGCGGCCAGCCGGCGGCGATCCTTCTCAAGATGAATTCGCTGGTCGATCCCGAGGTCATCGACGCCCTTTATGACGCGAGCCAGGCGGGCGTGAAGGTGGACCTCATTGTGCGCGGAATCTGCTGCTTGCGGCCGGGCATCCCCGGATTCTCAGACAACATCCGCGTCAAATCGGTTGTCGGCCGCTTCCTCGAGCACAGCCGCATTTATTGCTTCGGCAATGGCGAGGCGATGCCATCCCCGCGCGCCAAAGTGTATATTTCCTCAGCCGACATCATGGGTCGAAACCTGGATGGCCGGGTGGAGGTTATGGTCCCGATCCTGAACAATACTGTCCATAAGCAGATCCTCGACCGGATCTTGGTTGCCTATCTCAAGGACAACCAGCAGAGTTGGGAAGTGCTGCCCGATGGCAGCTCACACCGCATCCGTCTTGAAGAAGGGCAGGAACCCTTCAACGCTCACGACTATTTCATGACCAACCCTTCTCTCTCAGGTCGCGGCAGCGCGGGCATGGGCGATAGCGACGAGGCTTGAGCTTGACACAATTCTGGGGCGTTGACGCCGACCCGACTGCACAGGGCCGCATCAAGGGTGCCCAGCCCGTGGCCGTACTCGACATTGGCTCCAATTCGGTGCGCCTCGTGGTGTACGAACGCCACGCGCGGGCCCTGACTCAGCTCTACAACGAGAAATCGGCGTGTGCGCTGGGGCGGGGGATCGCGCAAAGCGGCAAGCTCGCTGAGGCCAACGTCGCCAAGGCGCTCGACGCGATAAAGCGCTTCGCGCTTGTCGCGCGCATGATGCGCGTCGGCAAGGTGTATATCCTGGCCACCTCTGCGGTTCGCGACGCGTCCAATCGCGAGGAGTTCGTGGCGTCCGTCGAAAACCTCATGGAAGTCCCGGTTCACGTTCTCTCTGGAGAAGAGGAAGCCCATTTTGCGTCATTGGGCGTGGTCGCGGGTATTCCGGGTTTTGTCGGACTGGCAGGCGACCTGGGTGGCGGTAGCCTTGAACTCTCCCACGTCGACAGGGGCATCGACACGAGCGGCGTTTCGTTCGAACTCGGCGTGATCCGCCTGCAGGACGATGCCGATGGCGATCCGCGTCAGGCCGCCCAGATCGTCCGTAAGCGTCTGGCGGCCTCGCTTCTTCAGACTGTCGAACCGGGACAGACATTCGCAGCGATCGGTGGGACCTGGCGTTCCCTGGCCAAGTTGCACCAGGGTCTTGTCGACTACCCGCTGCACATGGTTCAGGACTATTCGGTCAAGGCCGGCACCATGATCGAAGTCTGTGACACAATCGTCGCTGCAGGATCGCTTAAGACCTATCCGGGTTCTGCAGGCGTCAGCAGTTCCCGGCGCGACCTGGTGCCGTTCGGCGCGGCTGTGCTGTCAGAAATCTTGAAGGCTGGCCGGTTCGAGGCTGTCATTTTCTCCGCTTTGGGCGTCCGTGAGGGCTACCTCTTCGGCATGCTCGACCCTGCAGAGATGAGCATCGATCCCCTTATCCAAGGGGCCGAAGAGCTTTCCATCCTCCGCTCCCGCTCCCCGGCGCATGGAAATGATCTGGTGGAATTCACCGGCAAGTACCTCTCAGCGGCCGGGATCACCGAGAGCAATGACGAAGCGCGGCTGCGTACCGTAGCCTGCCTCCTCGCCGATATTGGCTGGCGATCGCACCCTGACTATCGTGCGCCCCAAAGCGTTGACGCTGTCGCCTATGGCTCACTGACAGGAGTTGACCATCCGGGGCGAGCGTTTCTGGCCCACACCATCGCCATTCGATACGAGGGCCTAAAAACCAAGTCGGGCCGATCGCTGACACGTCTTTCGTCAAAGGCGCAGTCGGATCGGGCCAAGCTGCTTGGAACGCTTATGCGGGTGGCTTACCCGATAACAGCGGCCATGCCCGGCATACTGCCTCGGATCCATTTCGAGGTGCAGGATTCAACGCTCGTGCTGCATCTTCCCGCTGACTATGCGTTCCTGGACGCAGACCACCTGCGGAACAGGATGAGCCAGTTCGCCGATGTTGCGGGTCACAAGGGCGCAAAGGTCGTCGTCGGGTAATCTACTCAGCGGCCTCTGCCGGGTTCACCGCAAACTCGATGATGCCCTTGCGAGTGGCCACGAGGCCGATCCGCCCATGCTTTATGGCAAGCGCCTTGTCCCCGAAAAGCTTGCGCCGCCAGCCCTTGAGCGCGGGGACGTCGGCCTCGTCATCGAGCACTAGCGCATCGATCTCGTCCGAGGTGGCGATGATGCGTGCCGCAACACCATGTTGCTCCGCCACAGCCTTGAGCAGGACGCGGATCAGATCGCCGACCGCTCCCTTCGGAGACGGGCCTCGGTGACGGTCGGGCAGGGACGGGAGGGCGGCCTTGGGAAGCGCCTCTATGTCCTTCATCAGGGCGATGATTTCGCCTGCGGCAGCGCTTCGCCCAAAGCCTCTCGGCACCGTGCGCAATTTCTCGAAGGCTTCCGCCGACTGCGGACGCTGGACCGCGAGATCGGCAAGCACGTCATCCTTGAGGATGCGGCTGCGCGGCTGGTCGGTTTCCTGCGCCCGACGCTCCCTCCAGGCGGCCAAGACCTTGAGAGCCGCCAAATCTCTGGAACGGTTGAAGCGCATCTTGAGGCGCTGCCACGCCTGCTCCGGCTGAATCACGTAGGTGTCGATGCTGCGCAGCGTGGATAATTCGTCTTCCACCCATGCCGATCGCTTCGTCGCCTTCACCTGCTCGCGCAGTTCCCGATAGATGTCGCGCAGATAGGTGACATCGGCGAGCGCGTAGGTCCTCTGCTTTTCCGACAGAGGACGTGCGGACCAATCAGTGAAGCGAGAGGACTTGTCGAGTTCGACCTTGCAGATAGCACGGACGAGGTTGTCATAAGAGACGCTATCGCCGAAGCCGCAGACGCTCGCCGCGACTTGGGTGTCGAAGATGTTGGTTGGGACCGTGCCGGCAAGCTTGACGAAGATTTCGATGTCCTGCCGGGCCGCATGGAACACCTTCGTCACCTTCTCATCGGCGAGAAGCTCGAAGAAAGGGGTGAGCCGGATGTCTGGCGCCAGCGGATCGATGAGAACCGCCTCGTCGTCCGTCGCCACCTGGATCAGGCATAGACGGGGCCAATAGGTAGTCTCTCGAAGAAACTCGGTATCGACCGTAACGAACTCGTATTGGGCTGCGCGCGCGCAGAATTCGGCGAGCGCATTTGTGGAAACTATGACGTCCATCCGTCTACCGTCTCAATATCGTCGATATTCTTCCTAGCAGGAGACGTCGCCGTGCTCCACCGTCGATTTGCCAGTACCCGGGGCGGGCTTGGCCGACGCTTGACAACAGCGGAACGCCATGCGCTTTTCCCGCCCGAGAATCCGGCCTTTTCATAGCATTTCGAGTATCGACATGACCACACATCGCTACCGCACCCACACCTGTGGCGCCCTGACGGCGGCCGATGCTGGGAATACCGTACGCCTGAGCGGTTGGGTGCACCGTGTCCGCGATCACGGCGGGCTGCTCTTCATCGATCTGCGCGACCACTATGGCATGACCCAGTGCGTCGTGGACCCCGACTCTGCGGCCTTTGCTGCCGTAGAGAAGGTGCGCGCGGAATGGGTCGTGCGGATCGATGGCGAAGTCAAGCGTCGCGATCCGGCAGCAGTGAACCCGAACATCGCAACTGGCGAGATCGAGGTGTTCATTCGCGACATCGAGGTTCTGTCTGCCGCGCGCGAACTACCAATGCCGGTATTTGGTGATCAGGAATATCCGGAAGATGTCCGCCTGCGTTACCGCTTCCTCGACCTGCGCCGCGAGAAATTGCACGCCAACATCGTGAAGCGGACACAAATCATAGCCTCGATGCGCGCCGGCATGACCGAAGCTGGATTTACAGAATTCTCGACACCGATCCTGACGGCGTCGTCGCCGGAAGGCGCGCGGGACTTCCTCGTGCCCAGCCGCATCCACCCAGGCAAGTTTTTCGCCCTGCCGCAGGCGCCGCAACAGTACAAGCAACTCCTGATGGTGGCCGGTTTCGATCGCTACTTCCAGGTCGCCCCCTGCTTCCGCGACGAGGACCCCCGTGCCGACCGGCTTCCGGGCGAGTTCTACCAGCTCGATCTCGAGATGAGCTTCGTAACGCAAGAAGACGTCTGGAACACGGTGGAGCCAGTGATCACGGGCGTCTTTGAGAAGTTCGCCGGCAACAAGCGCGTTACCAAAGGCTGGCCGCGTATCCCCTACGACACGGCGATCCGCAAGTACGGCTCCGACAAGCCGGACCTGCGCAACCCGATCGAGATCGAGGGCGTGACGGATCATTTCCGTGGTTCCGGGTTCAAGGTCTTTGCGAACCAGATCGAAACCGACCCCAAGGTCGAAGTCTGGGCCATTCCAGCCAAGAACAAGGCTGGTGCTGAACCGATCGGTCGAGCGTTCTGCGATCGCATGAACGCTTGGGCCCAAGGCGAAGGGCAGCCCGGCCTCGGCTACATCTTCTTCAAGGAAGGGCAGGGCTCGGGTCCCATTGCCAAGAACATAGGCGAAGAGCGCACCGCCGCTATTCGCTCCCAGCTCGGGCTGGACGATGGCGATGCGGTCTTCTTCGTCGCTGGTCGGCCGGAGAAGTTTTACAAGTTTGCAGGCGAGGCGCGGACCAAGGTTGGCACTGACCTGGGCGTGGTCGATACCGAGCAGTTCGCCCTATGCTGGATCGTCGATTTTCCCTTCTATGAGTGGAGCGAGGAAGAGAAGCGCATCGATTTTGCCCACAATCCCTTCTCGATGCCGCAGGGCGGGCTTGAAGCGCTCAACTCGGACGATCCGCTGTCACTTAAGGCCTACCAGTACGACGCGGTGTGCAATGGCTTCGAGATCGCTTCTGGTTCGATCCGTAACCAGGAACCGGAGACGATGGTCAAAGCGTTCGAACTGACCGGGAAATCGCGTGCGGAAGTCGAAGAGCAGTTCGGCGGCCTCTATCGGGCGTTCCAGTATGGCGCGCCTCCGCATGGCGGCGCCGCCTTCGGGATAGACCGTATAGTGATGCTGCTGTGCGGCGTGCAGAACCTGCGCGAGATCACAGCCTTCCCGATGAATCAGCAGGCGGAAGATCTTCTGATGGGTGCCCCTAGTGCGGCCTCGCCCAAGCAGTTGCGCGAACTCAGCATCCGTCTCAACCCGCAGACCTGACTCTTTTCAACACGCTTCCAGATTTCTGAGGCGGCCTCTCCGGAGGCCGCCTTTTCGTTGGACCGGAAAGTCGGTTAATGCCGCTTTAAAGGCTGGCTTGGTATCCAAGTGGTCTATCCAGACCGCAGGCGAGTCTCCCGGCGTGAAGTCCAGCTTTTCCCATGTCCTCATGCTGATCGGCGCCATTCTGGCGTTCGCTCCGATCGTGGCCGTGGACTACGCGCTTGACGCCTATGTGCGCTACCGCGAAAAGGCGACGGCGCAGGAGTATGTGGACGCCATTGCCTCGACGATCGATGTTGGCGCGACGGGTGGCGTTGCGGCCCTTCGGAAAGTGATCGAAGCCAGCCCATCGCTCTGCACACCCACCTTTGTCACAAATGCGCAAGCGGCCATTGAATCAAGCCTCAGCCTCAAGCAATTCCTGGTTGAGAACAGCGAGGGCGTTCAATACTGCGATGCCTATGGGCGGACGGTCGCGCTCTCTCCGCTGGCGGCCGAACTGCCGGTTCCGGGGCTGACCGAAACGATCACACTCGCCAAGTTTTCTGACATGGCGATGCCTGCTCTCAAGATCACCCAGAAGTTCAGCGAGTCGCGGCGCCTTTCCGTGATCCTGCCTGTCTTGCAGCAGAGCCGAACTGCTATCGCAAAAACCCTGCCGGACGGAGCAGCCCTCAAGGTCGCACTGACCAACGGGTTATCCATTCTCGCCGCAGGGGATGTCGACGCTTTGGAAATTCGCCCGCACGGGGAAGATTTGATCAGCGCGCAAGGCTTCGCGGGGCAATTCCCGATCAAGGTGGAGTACGCAATCCCCTTCGCCGTGACCAGGGCCGGCTATGCCGATCTCGACGCGGTATTTACGGTCATTGCTTGCGTTGCCAGCGCTTCATTTTTGCTGTTCAGCTTGAGTTACGTGCGACGCTCGAGGGTGCCTGCGTTTGACCTCGAGAGGGCGATCGGGCGCAACGAGATAAAGCCGTATTATCAGCCAGTGATCAATCTGCGGACCGGCGAACTCATGGGGTGCGAGGTGCTCTGCCGCTGGGAAAAGCGCAATGGCACCGTTGTTCCACCTGGGGCATTCATCGATTACGCGGAAGCCACTGGCCTAGCCATTCCGATGACCCTCTCGCTAATGCAGCAGGTTCGCAACGATTTGGGCGAGCTCTGTCAATTGATGCCGGCGTTGAAGGTGTCGATCAACCTCTTCGAGGGCCACTTCAGGGACGGTGGTATCGTTGAGGACGTACAGGCCATATTCGGTAACGGACCGGTTGCCTATCGGCAACTTGTGTTCGAGATCACCGAGCGGCGCCCGCTCAACGCCATGGCGACCACCGGTGTTATTGCGGGCCTCCATGCGCTGGGTGCAAAATTGGCGATGGACGACGCCGGCACGGGCCACAGCAACCTGGCCTACATTGCCACCCTTGGCGTCGATATTATCAAGATCGACCGTATCTTCGTGGACATGATCAAACCCGGCGTAACGCAGGTGCCGGTGCTGGATGGGTTGATCGCAATGGCGAAAGACCTGGATTGTGAAATCGTGGCAGAAGGCGTCGAAACCGAGGACCAGGCAATCTACCTGCGGTCGCGCGGGGTCGTGCAGGCACAGGGTTATATCTTTGCCCCGGCGCTTCGTGCCGCTGCCTTCAAGGATCTCGCGCACGCCCTGCGTCTGGCAGCGTCGGGTCCGGCGCCGAGAGGCGAGAGGCTTGCTTCCGCAGCCTGAACGCTCAACTCGGCCTCCTCCTGAAGGCGTCGCCCCTTTTCAAGCGGTGCGATTGATGGCACCAACGCGACCAAGTTTGCTGCCGGGAGCATGAGTGTGTCCAACGATCCCAATGAACAGCGCCAGATCCTTCGCCAGGCGGCGCTGCATTTCCACGAGTTCCCGAAGCCCGGCAAGCTGGAAATTCAGCCGCTCAAGCCACTCGGCAACCAGCGCGACCTGGCGCTCGCCTATTCGCCCGGCGTAGCGGCACCCTGTGAGGAAATCGCAGAAACACCCGAGGCGGTGGCGCGGTACACATCCCGGCAAAACCTCGTGGCGGTGATCTCGAACGGCACCGCCGTCTTAGGGCTGGGCAACATCGGCGCACTAGCCTCCAAGCCTGTCATGGAAGGCAAGGCGGTTCTGTTCAAGAAGTTCGCCGGCATCGACGTCTTCGACCTCGAGATCGACGAGGTCGATCCGCGAAAATTCATCGAGTCGGTCGCGCCACTTTGGCCCACTTTCGGCGGCATCAACCTCGAAGACATTCGCGCCCCCGACTGCTTCGAGATCGAGGAAGCGCTGCGCGAGCGCATGCCGATACCGGTCTTCCATGACGACCAGCATGGCACTGCGATCATCGTTGGCGCCGCCGTGCTGAACGGCCTTGAACTGTCGGGCAAGAAGATCGACGAGGTGAAAATCTGCACGTCCGGGGCAGGGGCAGCGGCCATTGCCTGTCTCAACGTGCTTGTTGCCCTGGGCGCGCGGTACGAAAACATCTGGGTGGCCGATAAGGATGGTCTCGTCACTCACAAGCGGAACGACGTCAACGACAAGTGGCGCGGCCAATTCCGTCGCGAGAGCGAAGCGACAACGCTTGCCGAGGTCATCGATGGCGCCGACATTTTCCTCGGTCTGTCGGCAGCCGGGGCGCTTAAACCGGAGATGCTTGCAAAGATGGCGGCCAAGCCGCTGATCCTGGCGCTCGCCAATCCCAACCCCGAGATCATGCCGGAAGTGGCGAAGGAGGTGCGGCCGGACGCCATGGTTTGCACCGGCCGGTCGGACTACCCCAACCAGGTCAACAACGTCCTCTGCTTCCCCTTTATCTTCCGCGGCGCCCTTGACGTGCATGCCACGACGATCAACGAGGAAATGAAACTTGCCGCCGTGCGGGCTATCGCCAAACTGGCGCATGAACCGGGCCTGGAAGTGTCACCCTCGGGCGCGCCGGCTGTGTATGGCCCGGAACACATCATTCCCAATCCGTTCGACCAGCGGCTGATCCTGCGCATCGCTCCCGCAGTTGCTCGCGCCGCGATCGACTCGGGTGTGGCCAAGCGCCCGATCGAGGATTGGGACGCCTATTACGACACCCTCAACCGGTTCGTCTTCCGCTCCGGCCTCGTGATGAAGCCGATCATCGACAAGGCCCAGGGGCAGGGTAAGCGCATTGCCTTCGCAGATGGTGAGGATGAGCGGGTGCTGCGGGCGGCCCAGGTGCTGCTGGAAGAGCGAATCGCCAGGCCAATCCTGATTGGCCGGCCCGCCGTGATCGAGGCGCGGCTGGAGCGCTTCGGACTTAGCATCCGCCCGCACGTCGACTTCGAGGTCATCAACCCCGAGGACGACCCGCGCTATCGCGACTACGTGGCTCTGTTCCACTCCCTTGTCGGTCGCGACGGCGTGACGCCCGACACCGCACGGACCATCGTGCGCACCAATACGACAACGATCGCAGCACTGGCCGTGAAGCGTGGGGAAGCCGATGGTTTGATCTGTGGTCTCCAGGGCCGATATATCAAGCATGTGCGCGACATCCGGTCGGTCATCGGACTGCAGGACGGGGTTCAGGACGTTTCGGCAATGTCCATGCTGATCATGCCGCGCGGGGCGTTCTTCCTCGCGGATACCTATGTCAACATGAACCCGAGCGCCGACGAAATCGTAGGCATCGCCCTGCAGGCACGCAATCACCTGAAGCGTTTCAACATCGAGGCTCGCGTTGCCCTCTTGAGCTATTCGAACTTTGGTTCGCGCGACGGCGAGAGCGCCTTCAAGATGCGCGAGGCCTACACCAAGCTCAAGGCCATCGCGCCAGACCTGATCGTGGAGGGCGAGATGCAGGGTGACCTGGCGCTCAACGAAGGGTTACGCGAGCGTTACATCCCCGAAACGGTTCTAAAAGGGGAGGCGAATCTGCTGATTTTCCCCGATCTAGATGCCGCCAACCTCTCCATGACCCTGCTTAAGGAAATGAATAACGCTCTGGCCGTTGGCCCCATTCTCATGGGGACACAGGCGCCGGCACACATTCTGGCGCCGTCGGTCACCAGCCGCGGCATCGTGAACATGGCAGCCATTGCCGCCAACGAAGCCGTCGGCGGCTGAAGCGAGGGGGCGATGTCGACACGGCATCGCCCCTTCAACTCCCCATTAAGAGCTTGTCAGGCATAAGCGAGTGTCTACACACGGTTAGCTCATGCCCACTCGCCTCAAACGGCCACCCTTCTGGCGTCCACTGGCTCTCACGGCGTGCCTCCTCGCGTTCCAGGGGTACCTGGGCTACTCCGCCATCTCCGGTCAGTTCGGCATCGACAACCGCAAGGACATCGTTGCCGATATCCAGGTACTGAAGGACAAGTCCGCTGCGTTGCAGGCAGAGATCGATGCGTACCGACACCGGTCATCCCTGATGAACCCAAAGCACCTCGACCCTGACCTTGTAACCGAGCGGGCGCGTGCGATGCTCAACGTTGCGAACGCCGACGACATCCTCATCATGGTCGACCCTGCTTCTGGTGAACCGATTTCTGGTAAATTTCGAGAATTAATCGATGATGAGTTAAGGTCGATTATCATCCAGGATTCAACGCTCTAGACGCTTTTTGGCGTCCCCGCGCCAGCATTTTCCTGCAGCGACGCTTGCGCTATAGTTATCATCGTGGCCTGATCCGGCCATCGATTTCCTCACCCTTACGGAGCGAAGCATGGCGCGCAAGGCGACGGCCCTTAAGGCCACGGCACAGCCCAATGTCCCCCAGTTCACTGCAGAGCAGGAGATGGAAGCGTTCCGCGACATGCTGCTGGTGCGGCGCTTCGAGGAAAAGGCCGGGCAGATGTATGGCATGGGGCTGATCGGCGGCTTCTGCCACCTTTACATCGGGCAGGAAGCTGTCGTCACGGGCATCACGATGGCAAGTGAGAAGGGCAAGGACGCTCAGATCACCGGGTATCGCGACCACGGCCACATGCTGGTGATGGGCCTCGATCCGAAAGGGGTGATGGCGGAACTGACCGGGCGCCAGGGCGGGCTGTCCAAGGGCAAGGGCGGCTCGATGCACATGTTCTCGAACGAACACCGCTTCTATGGCGGCAATGGCATCGTCGGTGCCCAGGCTTCTCTTGGCACCGGTCTGGCTTTCGCGAGCAAGTACAAGGGCGACAATTCAGTCTCCATCACCTATTTCGGTGACGGTGCGGCCAACCAGGGCCAGGTGTACGAGAGCTTCAACATGGCCAAGCTCTGGAACCTGCCCGTCGTCTACATCATCGAAAACAACAAGTACGCCATGGGGACCTCGATCGAGCGCGCCGCGGCCACCACGGACTTCTCCAAGCGTGGTGCTTCGTTCGATATCCCGGGCGAGCAGGTCGATGGCATGGATGTGCGGATGGTGTTCGACGCCGCCAAGCGTGCCATAGAGTGGGCCCGTTCGGGCAAGGGGCCCTATATTCTCGAGATGCTGACCTACCGCTATCGTGGTCACTCCATGTCCGATCCGGCCAAGTATCGCACCAAGGACGAAGTGACGAAATACCGGCAGGAGCGGGACCCGATCGAGCAGGTCCGCAAGCGCCTGCTGGAGGGCGGGTCTGTAACCGAAGACGACCTCAAGAAGATCGAGACCGACATTCGCGCCGTCGTGACGGAGGCGGCCGATTTTGCCACCAACGATGCCGAGCCGGACGCCTCGGAGCTCTGGACCGACATCACGATCGAGGCCTGACACCAATGAGCATCCTGCTCGGGGTGATCGTCGTTTTTGCACTGCTCTCCGCGGCCGTCGCGCTGATGCAGGCCGCGGCCATCAACCGCATGGCACCAGCGGCCAGCCCGTCCTGGCGGGGCTGGCTGTTTGGATGGTGGCGCTTCAACAGCGTCGCGGCACGAGCGGGTCTGTCTGGAGAGACCGCCGCTGCCGTTTACAAGCGCGCCGTCATTGCTTGCGTCACCTTTGTCGTTCTCGGTCTTGTTCTGAGCAGTTGGGCCGTCAACGAGCGCCGGGCAGAGAGCACGACCGAACTTGACCCGGCACTGATCCCCGAATGGCAAATCATTCCCACCGCCAATTTCACTGACAATTCTGCGCCGCGCCCAGAGGCTATAGTGCCCGGCGCTGCCCTGCTGGAGAGCTGACATGCCTCAAATTCTCATGCCCGCCCTGTCTCCCACCATGGAAGAGGGCAAGCTCGCCAAATGGCTGGTGAAAGTCGGTGACAAAGTGTCTCCCGGTGACGTGCTGGCGGAAATCGAGACCGACAAGGCTACGATGGAAGTTGAGTCGGTGGACGAAGGCACCGTCAGCGAAATCATGATCGAGGAAGGCACCGAAGGGGTGAAGGTGAACACGCCGATCGCCATGGTGCTGGGCGAAGGCGAAGAGCCGGGCGAAGGAAACACGCCCGCTGCGCAGGCCTCTTCGTCTGATCCGGAAGGTGAGTCGGCCGTGCCCGAAACCGCTGCCGTTCCCGTCCAACCTAAGAGCGACGCAGGAGCAGAAGCGCCGAAGTTCGTGGCGCAGAATGATCCCGACATGCCGACCGACGTCGAGATGGTCGAGATGACGGTGCGTCAGGCGCTGAACGAGGCGATGGCCGAAGAGATGCGTCGCGACAAGGACGTCTTCATTATCGGCGAGGAGGTTGCCCAGTATCAGGGCGCCTACAAGATTACGCAGAATCTGCTGCAGGAGTTCGGCCCAGAACGCGTCGTCGATACGCCGATTACCGAACACGGGTTTGCGGGCCTTGCTGTCGGCGCGGCCTTTGCCGGCCTAAAGCCGATCGTGGAATTCATGACCTGGAACTTCGCCATGCAGGCGATCGACCAGATCATCAACTCAGCTGCCAAGCAGCTTTACATGTCCGGTGGGCAGGTGACCGCGCCCATGGTGTTTCGTGGCCCCAACGGTGCCGCAGCCCGCGTGGCCGCGCAGCACAGCCAGGATTACTCGGCCTGGTACAGTCACGTGCCCGGCCTGACCGTTATCGCCCCATACAGCGCCGCCGATGCCAAAGGGTTGCTGAAAGCCGCGATCCGCTCGCCCAATCCGGTGGTGTTCCTCGAGAACGAAATCCTTTACGGATCGACTGGACTGGTGCCCAAGGTGGACGACTACGTCCTCCCCATCGGGAAGGCCCGCGTCGCGCGCGAGGGCAAGGACGTGACCATCGCCTCCTTCTCCATGGGCATGCGCTACGCCACGCAGGCAACAGAGAAACTCGTCGCCGCTGGCGTCGATGTGGAACTCATCGACCTGCGGACCCTGCGCCCGATGGACAGCGACACCGTCATTGAATCGGTCAAGAAGACCGGCCGCCTGGTGACTGTCGAGGAAGGCTGGCCGCAGGGCGGCATCGGCGCCGAATTGGCGATGCGGGTGATGGAAGGCGCGTTCGACTATCTGGACGCACCAGTCATGCGTGTCACGGGCAAGGATGTCCCCATGCCTTATGCTGCCAATCTTGAGAAGCTGGCGCTGCCGAATGTGGACGAAGTCATCGCCGCGGTAAACGCCGTGACCTATCGCTCCTAAGGAGATCTGGGATGCCAATTGATATCACCATGCCGGCGCTCTCCCCGACGATGGAGGAGGGCAAGCTTGCCAAATGGCACGTCAAGGAAGGCGACAGTGTTTCCTCCGGTGACGTGATCGCCGAGATCGAGACCGACAAGGCCACCATGGAAGTGGAGGCCGTGGACGAGGGTCACATCGCCAAAATCCTCGTGGCCGAGGGCACGGACAATGTGAAGGTGAACGCCGTCATCGCCGTGCTGCTGCAGGAGGGCGAGGACGCCAGCGCCATGAGCTCTGGCGGCGACAAGCCTGCGGAGGCCCCCACGGCCGAAGCCAAGCCTGAAGCGCCCAAGGACGATGCCGGCAAGGATGCCGGAACCATCGAGCGCGCCGACGCCGCGACCCAGACGGCGCCGACGGCAAAGGCAGATGCAACGACCGCCGAGGCGCCCAAGCCTGCTGGCAACAGCAATACCGGCGCCAGCGCACCAACGAAAGCCGAAAGCGGCCGCGTGTTCGCCTCGCCTCTGGCCCGGCGCATCGCCAAGGATGCCGGGCTCGACGTCAGCACCATCGCCGGCAGCGGGCCAAAGGGCCGCGTGATCAAGGCGGACGTGGAAGCGGCGAAGTCGGGCAAGGGCACCAGCAAGCCTACGTCCGTACCATCCGGAGCACCGACCTCGGCTGCCGCGATGCCGACGGGCCTCAGCAAGAGTCAGGTTCTGGCTCAGTTCGAAGAAGGCACCTACGAGATCGTGCCCAATGACGGTATGCGCAAGGTGGTGGCGGCGCGCCTGACGGAAAGCAAGCAGACCGTTCCGCACTTCTACCTGACGCTCGACTGCCGCATCGACGCCCTCATGGCGGCGCGCGAGCAGATCAACGCATCAGCGCCAAAGAACAAGGAAGGCAAGCCGGCGTTCAAGCTCTCCGTCAACGACTTCGTCATGAAGGCCTGGGCGGTGGCGCTGCAGCGCGTGCCGGCGGCCAATGCGACTTGGGCAGGGGACTCCATCCTCTACCATAAGCGCTCCGACGTTGCCGTGGCCGTGTCGGTGCCTGGCGGGCTCTTCACGCCGGTGGTGAAAAGCTGCGACACCAAGAGCCTGCGCGAGATATCGGAAGAGGTGAAGGATCTGGCCACGCGCGCCAAGTCTAAAAAGCTGGCGCCGCATGAATATCAGGGTGGATCCTCCTCGGTGTCCAACCTGGGCATGTTCGGCATCAAGCACTTCGCGGCCGTCATCAACCCGCCACACGGCACAATCCTGGCGGTCGGCGCCGGCGAAGAGCGGGTCTACCCGGAAAACGGGCAGATCAAGATCGGCCAGTTCATGACTGTCACCCTCTCCTGCGATCACCGCGCCGTCGATGGCGCGCTCGGTGCAGAACTCCTGGGCGTCTTCAAGGACCTGATCGAAAACCCGATCATGATGCTGGCTTAGGGGCAGGGCGATGAAAACCATTCTCGCCTATGGCGATAGCCTGACTTTTGGTTCCAATCCTGAGCCGGGGGGGGCGCGCCACGCTTATGAGGATCGATGGCCTTCGGTCGTCGAAACTTCGCTGGCCGGCAAGGCCAGGGTTATTGCCGAGGGCCTTGGTGGCCGAACCACGGCCTTCGATGACTTTTCAGCACCAGCGGATCGTAATGGCGTCCGCGTGCTGCCAACACTGCTCGATAGCCATAAGCCGCTCGACCTCGTCATCATCATGCTCGGCACAAATGACCTGAAGGTCTATCTCAACGGAACCGCCTTCGGAGCCGCGATGGGGATGAAGCGCCTCGTGCAGATTATCAAGAGCCACCCTTACGACCCCGGCATGGTCGTCCCGCAGGTAATTATGGTGGCGCCGCCGCTGACGGTGGAAACCACCCATGCGGATTTGCACCCGATGTTTGCGCCACGGGCGGACGAAGCGAAGCTCTTCGACTTCTATTACAGCCGTATCGCCCGAGAACTGGACGTCGGCTATTTCAACGCGGCCAGCGTTGCCGTCGCCGATCCGCGCGACGGCGTACATCTCGATCCGGCCAACACACGGGCAATCGGCGAGGGCCTTGCCCCGCTCGTCAAACAAACGCTGGGTCTTTAACGACCCCACAAGACCAGGTGGAGGCCAAATATGGCTGACCAATACGATCTCCTCGTCATCGGCGCAGGCCCGGGCGGCTATGTCGCGGCAATTCGCGGCGCCCAGCTGGGCATGAAGGTGGCCATTGTCGAGCGGGAGCACATGGCAGGGATCTGCTCCAACTGGGGCTGCATTCCCACCAAGGCACTGCTTCGATCGGCAGAAATTTATGGTCACATGGGCCATGCCAAGGACTATGGCCTGACGGCTGAGAAGTTTGGCTTCGATCTTGACGGCATCGTCAAACGTTCGCGCGCCATCGCGGCGCAGATGAACAATGGCGTCCAGTTCCTGATGAAGAAAAACAAGATCGACATTATTTGGGGTGAAGCCACGATCACCAAGCCCGGTGAGGTAAAAGTTTCGCCGAGCAAAAAGCCGGTCGTGCAACCGCAAGGCCCGGTGCCCAAGAACCCGCTCGGCGAAGGCCTCTACAAGGCGAAGAACATCATCATCGCCACCGGTGCACGTCCGCGGGTGCTACCGGGGATTGAGCCCGATGGCGACAAAATCTGGACGTATTTTGAAGCGCTGAAACCGGCGGAAATGCCGAAGTCGCTGGTGGTCATGGGGTCGGGCGCCATCGGCATAGAGTTCGCGTCGTTTTATCGCTCTTTCGGCGCCGAAGTCACCGTCATTGAGCTGCTGCCCAACATCCTTCCGGTGGAGGACACAGAGATTTCGGGCCTGGCTCGCAAGCGCCTCGAGAAGCGGGGCATCAAGATCATGACTGAGGCCAAGGTCAGCAAGGTCGAAAAAACCAGAAGCGGCGTCATTGCCCATGTCGAGACCAAGGACGGCAAGACCCAGCAAATCAGCGGCGACAAGCTGATCTCGGCTGTCGGAGTGCAATGCAACATCGAAGAGCTTGGTCTGGAAACAGTCGGCGTCAAAACCGAGCGTGGCGCCATCGTTATCGACAACTACGGTAAGACCAGTGTCGACGGAATCTGGGCCATCGGCGACGTGGCCGGCCCTCCCATGTTGGCGCACAAGGCCGAGCATGAGGCTGTCATCACCGTCGAAAAGATCGCGGGTCTCAAGGTCCACGGCCTCGACAAGACCAAGGTGCCCGGCTGTACATACTGCGAGCCGCAGGTGGCAAGCGTCGGACTGACCGAGGCCAAAGCGAAGGAGCAAGGCCGCGAGATCAAGGTCGGCCGGTTCCCCTTCGTCGGGAATGGAAAGGCCATAGCCCTGGGAGAGCCGGATGGCTTAGTAAAGACCATTTTCGACGCCAAGACCGGGGAACTTCTCGGGGCCCACATGATAGGCGCGGAAGTGACGGAACTCATCCAGGGTTTCGTGGTCGCAATGAACCTCGAGACGACCGAGGAAGAGCTCATTCACAGCATCTTCCCCCATCCCACGCTCAGCGAAACGATGAAGGAAAGCGTGCTCGACGCTTATGGCCGCGCACTGAACATCTGACGACTGATCGGTTCTGGCCTCAGCTCGTCACCGCGGCCGGTGCTTGGCGTTTCACTAGCGCGGCCTCTGATGGGCAGGGCAACCGAAGCAACGAACAATAGGAGTTATCCACATGGTCAAGGCAATCCAGATCGGTCTGGGGCACTGGGGATTTAACTGGTCGCAAGACGTTATCCCCACAGTTCCCAATGTCGAGATGGTGGGCTATGTGGACACCAACCCCGACGCCACAGGGCGCGCCCAGGAGGCGTTGGGCATAGACGCCAAGCTTTGCTTCGGCAGTCTCGAAGATGCGGCCAAGCATACCGATGCAACCCTCGCTCTCTGCACGCTACGCACCGAGGCACATTATCCCGTGGTCAAGCGCTGTCTTGAGTTGGGGTACAATGTTCTCGTCGAGAAGCCTTTCGCTACCACGATCGCGCAGGCCAAGGAACTGGTGGCCCTGGCCAAGGCGCAAGGCAAGGTCTTGATGGTCAGCCAGAACTATCGGTTTCAGCCAGCCCCCATCGCGGCCGCAGACTTGATTGCAAAAGGTAAGTTCGGTCCGATGAACATGGTGTCGCTCGATTTCCGGCGGCACGGTCCCAGCCAAGGCTACCGCTACTGGGATATGCCGGACCCGCTGCTGGCTGACATGTCGATCCACCACTTCGATCTGATGCGCTACGTGCTCAATGACGAGCCGCTGCGCATTTCGTGTCGTACGTGGAATCCCGTCGGCAGCCCGTTCCAGTATCACCCGAGCGGGGTGGCCACGATCGAGTTCAAGAAAGGTACCATGGTCTCCTACCGGGCCAGTTGGATGAATACCGGGCCGGTCACTCCCTGGGCAGGAGAGTGGGTGATGGATGGGGCGGAAGGACAAATCTGCTGGAGCTCTCGCGATCACTTCCGTGACAAGGCGGGCCCCGACATGCTGACCCTGCGCCCACTCGATGAGAAGGTGCAGCACGTTGACCTCAAGCCGCTCAAGTTCGCGGACCGCAGCGGCACGCTCAACACGATCGCCACGGTCCTGGAAACGGGCGACGTGCCGCGCGGCTTCAGCTCGGGCGAAGACAATCTGGGTTCTCTCGCACTAGTGCAGGCCTCTATCCTGTCCGCCTCGCGCCGCGGCGACTGGGTGGAACTCGAGGAAGTCATGCGATAGCGGCTACCCAGCTGCCCAGGATCGTGCTGCCGGTTGAACCGGTTACGCAAGGGAGCGATATAGCGGGCAAGCCTCCTGCACCCCGGCCTCGCCGGGGTCAAAAGCCCAGTCAGGACTGACATGGTCACGCTCATCGATACAGCGGCACGCCCGCGCCACCCCGAAAAAGCCAGCCGGCCCGACAGCGTCGTGCTGCGAAAGCCCGACTGGATCCGGGTCAAGGCGCCGGGTTCGCCAGTCTACAAGGAGACGCAGCAGATCGTCCGAGAGAATGGTCTCGTCACAGTCTGTGAAGAGGCCGGCTGCCCGAACATTGGCGAGTGCTGGAGCAAGAAGCACGCGACCATGATGATCATGGGCGAAATCTGCACCCGCGCCTGCGCGTTCTGCAATGTGCGCACCGGCTTGCCGACTGCCCTCGATCCCAATGAGCCGGGCAATGTGGCGACTGCCGTCCAGAAACTCGGCCTCGAGCATGTCGTGATAACGTCAGTGGATCGGGACGATCTGCCTGATGGCGGGGCACAGCATTTCGCAGACGTTATCCTGGCCATCCGCGCGATCAATCCGCGCACAACCATCGAGATTCTGACGCCCGACTTTCTCCGCAAGGACGGGGCTCTCGAAATTGTCGTGGCGGCCAAGCCAGACGTCTTCAATCACAACCTAGAAACCGTTCCCTCGAAATATTTGAAGGTACGGCCGGGCGCTCGCTATTTCCATTCCATCCGCCTGCTGCAGCGGGTGAAGGAACTCGACCCCACGATCTTCACCAAGTCCGGCATCATGGTTGGACTGGGCGAAGAGCGCAATGAAGTGCTGCAGTTGATGGATGACCTCCGTTCAGCCGATGTCGATTTCCTCACGATCGGCCAATACCTGCAGCCGACCAAGAAGCATTACCCGCTCCAGCGCTTCGTGACCCCTGAGGAGTTCCGCTCATTCGCCACGGTGGCGACGGCCAAGGGCTTTCTGCTGGTCTCATCCAGCCCGCTGACCCGGTCTTCCCATCACGCAGGAGAGGATTTCGCGAAGCTGCGCGAGGCACGGATGGCAAGGCTGGGGCACTGATGAAGCGGTTCTACGAAAAGCACGTGCAGCATCTGCCGCAACGTATGTTCGACATCGTGTCGGATCTTCAGGATTACCCGAGGTTCATCCCGAACTGTCGTGCGATCGATGTCCGGCCAGATCCGGCAGCGAAAGGGCGCGACGTCCGCCTGGCACGCATGACGCTGTCATTCGGGCCGATCACTCAAGCTTACACAAGCCGGGTCACATTGGATGCCGAAGCGATGTCGATTGCGGCCAAGGCCGTCGATGGTCCGTTCGCGTATCTCGACAGCCTGTGGCGCTTCGAGAGCGAAGGGCAGGGGACCCGCGTGCGGTTCGAGATCGATTTCAAGATTTCCAACCCGCTGATTGCAGCGGTCGCCGAGCCCGCTTTTGCGGCCAAGCAGGAGGAAATCATGCAAGCCTTCTGCGACGAAGCAGACCGTCGGTTCGGGGCGTAGTCATGTCCGGTAAAGTGCGACTGACGGGAACCCTGATCTGCGGGACGGATGCCGAATGTGACGCGGTGCGCCAATATCTTCCCGAACACATCCGGCTGACGCGTCAGGAGCCCGGCTGCCTGTCCTTCGAAGTCGCGCAAAGCAGCGATCCACTAGTCTGGACCGTCAAAGAGCTGTTCCTCGATCGGGCGGCGTTCGATGCGCACCAGGTCCGCACCAAAGGGTCGGAATGGGCAAGCCAGACCGCCACGATCCGGCGTGACTACACGATTATTGCGGCGGATCGCTCGTAAGCACCTGCAAGACCAGGTCGAGCGCTGCCTCGACCGTGGCCTTCCGTATGGCGTCACGTCCAATGTCTCCAAAACGGTGTTCGATGACCACGGTGGCTAGATCGGACGAAACCGCTACATAGACCAGTCCAACGGGTTTTTTCTCCGACCCGCCATCGGGTCCCGCAATTCCTGTTGCGGAGACTGCGAAGTCTGCGTGGGCGGTGTTGCGGGCGCCATCGGCCATGGCACGCGCAACCTGATTGCTTACAGCCCCGTAATCGCGGATCAGTCGCGCCTGGACGTGGATCATCCGCGACTTGGCACTGTTGGCGTAGGTGACATACCCGCCGTAGAGCGCTGCTGACGACCCTGGCACATCGGTCAAGGCCGCTGCGATGAGTCCACCGGTACAGCTCTCCGCCGTCACTAGGCTCTGATTGCGGGATGCGAGGATCTCAATGATCTGCTTTGCTACGGACACCTTGACCTTAGCTGCCATCTCAGTCCGCCCTCGGCATTTCGATACTTGCACTCGCCATGGCCACGATGCCTTCCTCCCGCCCGATGAACCCGAGCTTTTCGTTGGTAGTCGCCTTGACCGCGACCCGGTTGGGCGAGATGCCCAAAGTCTCGCCGATCACCGCGCACATGGCCGGAGCGTGAGAGGCAATCCTCGGTGTTTCCGCCACGATTGTCACGTCCAGATTGACGATGCGCCCCCCCGCGGCCGAAACGAGCTTGCCGGCATGCTTAAGAAAGATGGTGGACGCAGCACCCTCCCATTGAAGATCGCTAGGGGGGAAATGGGTCCCGATGTCTCCCTCACCAATCGCCCCAAGAATCGCGTCGGTCAGTGCGTGAAGCGCAACGTCGGCATCCGAATGCCCCTTGAGCTTGGCAGAGTGCGGAATGCGGACGCCACCCAGCCAGACTGCATCGCCGGGCGCAAAGGGGTGAACATCGTAACCAGTCCCGATCCGGGTCTCCACTGCTTCACTCCCGCCAATGATCCGCTCGGCGACTGCGAAGTCCTCCGGATGCGTTATCTTGATGTTGTTGGTATCGCCGCTGACCATGGCGACCCTGAGTCCAGCCCATTCAGCGATTTCTGCGTCGTCAGTGAACTCGCGCCGCACGGCACTTGCGCGCATATGAGCCGAAAATATCTGCTCGAAGCGGAACCCCTGGGGTGTTTGCGCGGCTGCCAACTGTCGCCGGTCTTCTGTCGCGACAACATCCCGGCCATTCAGTGAACGCTTGATGGTGTCGGTGACCGGCAGGGCCGGAAGGGCGCCATCGTACTCATCAAGTGCTCCGAGCACATCCTCGATCAGTTGAGCGGATGCGAAAGGTCTTGCTGCATCCTGAATGAGAACCAGGTCCGGGCGATGCGGCGCCAACGTCTTGAGCCCCTCCAGCACAGAGGCCTGACGTGTGGCGCCCCCAAGGACCGGCGCCATGAGCCGCACATTTTTGGCGAGATCAAGGGCCGCATACCTGCCCACGTGATCGCCGTGGATGACGGGAAGGACAAGGGTAACGGCGGGATGCGAGAGAAACGCATCTATCGTCCGCGCCAGCACTGTCCGACCGGCCAACGAGCGATACTGCTTGGGATCGGTGTGTCCGCCACGTCCCGCGCGCTCCCCTTTGCCGGCGGCGACAACGATGACGGCTACAGACTTCGACTTCATTTATCTTCGGGTACCTTGTCGGCCGGTGGCGCCTGACGAGGGTCTAGCGGTCCGCCGGCCATGCGGCAAGGGCAGGGCTGCCCTCACGGCAGTGGGGTCGCTCTATCAGTTGCAGCCGACCTGAAATTGACTATTGTGCGGGCAATATCGTGCTTCTGAACAAATCCGGGGCAATTGTGTCGCTATCTGCCTGCGCCTTAAGCATTGGGCCGTACGAATTGCGGAACAACGCTCTGCTCGCTCCCATGGCCGGAATCACCGATCGTCCGTTCCGCGACTTGGCCGCCCGGTTCGGCGCAGGGATGGTGGTGTCGGAAATGGTGGCCAGTGCAGCCCTGAGCACGGGGCACCAGGACATGGTGCGCAAACTCACGTCTTCGGGTCAGCTTCCTCACATGGTCCAGTTGGCAGGGTGCGAGCCGCACTGGATGGCCGAAGGCGCCCGTATAGCGGAGGCTGCCGGGGCGAATATCATCGACATAAACTTTGGCTGTCCCGCCAAACGCGTCACAAGTGGCTATGCTGGCTCAGCCCTGATGCGCGTGCCTGATCAAGCGCTCGCCATTGTCGACGCGGTGGTCAAGGCCACCACCGTGCCGGTGACGGTCAAGATGCGGCTTGGATGGGACGACGACACCCTTAACGCGCCACAGATTGCCAGGCTCGCGGAGGGTGCCGGTGCACAGATGATCACAGTGCACGGGCGCACGCGACAGCAGTTTTACAAGGGTGAGGCCAATTGGGCGTTGGTTCGCCCGGTCGTGGACGCTGTTTCGGTACCAGTGGTGGTCAACGGCGACATCACCACGCCAGCAAGGGCGAAGGCGGCCTTGGAAGCATCGGGGGCTCGGGCTGTGATGATCGGGCGGGGCGCGCAGGGTCGGCCGTGGCGTGTCGGCCAGATCGGCGCGGCTCTTGCCGGCAGGGCGCCGGCCGATGCTCCCACCGGCTCTGAACTCACCGATCTCATCTGCTGGCACTATGAAGCGATGCTGATCGACTATGGACTGGAAGTGGGCCTGCGTGCGGCCCGCAAGCACCTGGCTTGGTACGCCGAAGCACAGGGGTTGGACCTCGATCGCGACACGAAACGGGCCCTGCTCGAGGGCGTCGAGCCCAAGTCGGTTCTAACGGTGATCAGAGAAGTGTTCAGGGGTGACTGGAGGGCTGCAGCGTGAGCCCCACGAGCGCCCATGAATTGGACGCCGTGCCGGCAACAGCAGTATTACAGGCCTTGCCGCAGCCTATACTCGTGCTGGACGATGACCGCCACATCCAGTTTGCCAACTACGCCGCCGAGGCTTTTTTCGGGGCGTCGCTGAGCATGCTGACGCGACAGAAGCTGGACGACTTGATCGCCTTTGGCTCGCCGATCATCTCGCTTGTGGAAACGGTGGTGCAGCGACGGGCACCGATGAACGAATACCGAGTGCGGATTGGCTCATCCCGCTTCGGAGACGAGCGCATCGCCGATGTGTTTGCCAGCCCCATTTCCGACACCGATGGGCGGACCACGCTTCTTATCCAGGAGCGGACCATGTCGGACAAGATTGACCGCCAGATGGTCTCTCGCGGCGCGGCACGCTCTGTCACTGGGCTTGCCGCAATGCTGGCGCATGAGATCAAGAACCCGCTCTCAGGCATTCGCGGCGCGGCGCAACTGCTTGAGCAGTCTGTTCCATCCGACGAAGTCCCCCTTGCGCGGCTTATTCGGGACGAAACCGACCGCATTGTTGGCCTGATCGACCGGGTCGAAGTGTTCGGAGACGAGCGGCCGGTGGAGCGGGAGCCTATCAACATCCATGTCATCCTCGATCGCGTGAAACTTCTGGCACGCAATGGCGTCGCTCGCGGCATCACCTTCTCGGAAGAATATGATCCGTCCCTGCCACCGGTTCTGGGCAACCGCGATCAGTTGATCCAGGTGTTCCTGAACCTGATCAAGAACGCCTCCGAAGCTCTTGAAAGAACGCACAAACCCGAGATCAAGCTTTACACGGCATTCCGCCCAGGCATTCGCATTAGTGTCGCGGGAGTAGCGGAACGCATTTCGCTGCCTCTGGAGATCGTCATCGAGGACAATGGGCCTGGCGTACCGCCCGACACCTTGCCGTTCCTGTTCGATCCGTTCGTCACCACCAAGACGAACGGATCGGGTCTCGGCCTTGCCCTGGTGGCCAAGATCATCGGCGACCACGGTGGCGTAATCGATTGCGAGAGCCGCCCCGGGCGCACGCGGTTCCGCATACTTCTTCCGGTGGCCAGCGAGGCCTTTCACACTCCCGCACAGACCATACGAGAGGGTTCGGCTCGATGAGTCACGTTGTTCTTCTGGCCGACGATGACGCGGCAATCCGCATGGTCCTCAATCAGGCGCTGACGCGGGCCGGCTATGAGGTCCGACCGACCGGCAATATGTCAACCATGTGGAATTGGGTAAGCCGGGGTGAGGGAGACATCCTGATCACGGACGTGACGATGCCGGATGGCAATGCCTTCGAGGTAATGCCCAAGATCAAGAAACTGCGCCCGGACCTGCCGATGGTGGTCATGAGTGCGCAGAATACGTTCATGACCGCCATCCGGGCGTCCGAGGTCGGGGCATACGAGTATCTCCCCAAGCCCTTCGACATAACCGAGGTGCTCTCCGTCGTGGCCCGCGCCTTGGCCGACGCGAAGAAGCCGTCCGCGCCTCAGCGATCTGTGGACGAGGCAGGCGAGACAATGCCGCTGGTGGGTCGCTCGGCGGCCATGCAGGATATCTACCGCGCCCTCGCTCGGCTGATGCAGACGGATCTGACGGTGATGATCACCGGCGAGAGCGGGACCGGCAAGGAACTCGTCGCCCGGGCGCTACACGATTTCGGGAAGCGTAGAAACGGCCCTTTTGTCGCGATCAACATGGCGGCTATTCCCCGCGACCTGATTGAGGCTGAACTATTTGGACATGAGAAAGGCGCCTTTACCGGCGCCAACACGCGATCATCCGGGCGTTTCGAGCAGGCGGAAGGCGGAACGCTCTTCCTCGATGAAATCGGCGATATGCCGATGGATGCGCAGACCCGCTTGCTGCGCGTGCTGCAGGAAGGCGAGTACACAATGGTCGGCGGTCGCAGCGCCATAAAGACCAACGTGCGCATTGTTGCAGCCACCCATCGCGATCTAGGACAGATGATCCGTCAGGGTCTATTCCGGGAAGACCTCTACTACCGCCTGAACGTGGTGCCGATCCGTCTGCCGCCCTTGCGCGAACGTGTCGACGACATTGCGGACCTGGCTCTGCATTTCCTCCGAGCAGCCCAGCGGGATGGAGAGCCGGTCAAGACCATCGCGCCCGAGGCCATCCGCATCATGCAGGACTATTCGTGGCCGGGTAACGTGCGCGAACTCGAAAACCTCGTGCGCCGCCTGTCAGCCCTTTATGCCGACGAGCAGATCTCGCCCGAAATCGTGCAGAACGAGCTGAACCTGACGGAGCGTTCAACCCCCAACGGTCCAACTGGACCCGTCGATGTGTCGACAGCGGTCGAGACGCATGTAAGCCAGGTCCTGCGGGAACATGAACCCAATCTGCCGCCTCCGGGGCTATATCAGCGGGTCATCGACCGCGTGGAGGCGCCACTGATCGCCATGGCCCTGAACGCTTGTGGCGGCAATCAGATCAAGGCTGCAGACCTGCTTGGGCTCAACAGAAATACGCTGCGGAAAAAAATCCGTACGCACAGCATTGAGATCATCAAACACAGCCGCCGAGGCAATTAGTGCTGTGGTCGTCTAGAGGCCCTATGCCCTAGTGTCACATTTCGGCAACATTTATCTTGAAGGGTGGCGCGAAATCGGTCAGGCTTTTTGCTTTACGCCCTGATTTCGAACGACAGAAGGGAGAGCCCCTCTGGCGCGGGGCTGATAGTCGCCTCGAAATGATAAGGACTGCATGACCGATCTGGCCGCCAAACCGACTGCACCACCAGAAAACGCGCCGGTGCCGCAGCGGCGCCGTTCGTGGGGTGTTCACGCCAACCGCTCGTTGCGCATCCTCGGTTTCGTGGTGGTGTTGGCGTCGGTTCTGATGTCGTCGATTTCGTTCCTGATACTAACCGGAACGACAAAGATCGAGCCATCGACGGGCGTTTGGACGATCATCTGGATTGTAACCGGCGTACTGGTGCTGCTGGTTTTTGCCCTTGTCGTCACGGAAGCCGTGCTCCTGATGCAGGCGAGGATGCGACGGCAGCCCGGTTCCGGCCTTCAACTACGAATGGTTGCCATGTTTGCCTTCGTGGCGGCCGTTCCTGCGGCCCTGGTCGCGGTCGTTGCCACAGTGGCGCTGAACCAGGGGCTGGATCAGTGGTTCTCTGAGCGAACCCGGGCCATGGTGGAAAGTTCCCGCCTTGTGGCGCGCTCATATATGCTCGAGCATGCTCAGGTCCTGAGAGATGATATCATCTGGGTAGCCACCGAGCTCGAGCAGGCGCACGATACTTATGTGAATGATCCCGACCGCTTCACCCGCGTGCTGACAGCGCTAGCGGTTACGCGATCGCTTCCCTTTACGTCGCTGATCGATCGTGACGGAAAGACGATCCTCAGAGCTCAGATCAACGTCGCCGGCGCCTATCCCAAACTTCCTGCAGGAATAACACAGGGCGTAGTTGAGGGCGTACCAACTGCAATCGCGCCTGGGAGTACCAACTTGGTCGGTTCCGTCGTTAAGCTGCGAGGCTACGACGACACTTTCCTGTTCGTTGCGCGACCTGTCGATGCTGAAGTACTTCAATACATGCAGCTAACTGACGACAACATCACCGAATATCGGCAATATGCTTCCAACCGGCTCGTGTTTCAGATCACGTTCACCATCATGTATGTTGGCCTCGCTGTGGTCTTATTGCTGGCCGCACTTTGGGTGGGCATCGCTTTGGCGAACCGCTTCGTTGACCCGATCCGCAATCTCATGATCGCCTCGCGACGTGTGAGCGCTGGAGATTTGGATGTACAGGTGCCGGTCCAGGAGGGCAGGGGCGATCTGCGCGATCTGTCCAATGGATTTAATCGGATGACGCAGCAGCTCAAGACCCAGCGGGAAGCTCTGTTGCAGGCCAACGCGATGAACGAGAAACGCCGCCAGTTTACCGAGGCGGTGGTGGAGGGTGTGTCCGCAGGCATCATCGGCCTCGATCCCTTCGAGGCGGTGACGCTTGTTAACGCGCGGGCGTGCGAAATGCTGGGGAAGACGGAAATCGAGCTGATGGGCGAGCGAATGGAGGATATCCTGCCGGAAATCGCCGCCACCATGGAGAAGGCCCGCTCAGCCCGCCGCGGCCAGGTGCGTGACCAGATCCAGCTCGGCAACGAAACCAATCGCCGCATCTACCAGGTGCAGTTGACCCGGGAGGGCACGATCACGGAGTCCAAGGGCTACGTCATCACGTTCGACGACATTACCGACCTTGAATCCGCGCAGCGCACCAGCGCCTGGGCCGACGTAGCGCGCCGTATCGCGCACGAAATCAAAAATCCTCTGACCCCGATCCAGCTCTCGGCTGAGCGGCTTCGTCGTCGCTATGGCAGCAAACTCGAGGATGATCGGGACGTTTTTGACAAGTGCATCAACACGATCGTCCGGCAGGTAGGGGATATCGGACGCATGGTGGACGAGTTCTCGGCGTTCGCCAGGATGCCGGAATCCGCACCCGAAATGGCGGATCTCAGCGACACCATCAGACAGGCGGTTTTTCTCGAGAGCGTTCGCCTGCCGGAAGTTGCTATTCAAACGGAATTGCCTGAAGAGGCGATTTGGGCGTGGTTCGACAGCCGCCTCGTGGCGCAGACGCTCACCAACCTCATCAAGAACGCCGTCGAGGCGTTCGAAGAGCTGGATACGAGCGGCGACTGGCACCCGGCCATCACCGTCCAGGGGCAGATAGAGGGTAACCATGCCCGGGTGGCGGTGTCCGACAATGGCAAGGGTTGGCCCAAGGACAACCGGCAGCGGCTCCTAGAGCCATACATGACGACGCGGGAGAAGGGGACGGGTTTGGGGCTTGCTATCGTTGCGCGCATTATCGAGCAACATGGCGGCATCGTCGAACTCGTGGACGCCGAACCTGATCCACAGGGGCGGGTAGGGGCCTGTGTGACCTTCACACTCCCCCTCTCATCGCCAACAAAGAACAAACCGGACGACTCCGACGGACCAGGGTCCGACGCAGCGTCACAACCGGAGGAGCCGCATCTAAATGCGGTTGTTCAGCACTAGATGGCACTAGACATACTGATCATCGACGACGAGGACGATATCCGGGACCTCGTTGCTGGAATTCTCGAAGACGAAGGGTATGAGACGCGGCAGGCGCATGACGCCGACAGCGGCCTCGCCGAAATTGCCCGCAGGCGGCCGAGCCTGGTGTTCCTTGATATCTGGATGCAGGGGTCACGTCTCGACGGTCTACAGCTGCTTGATGTGTTTCAAAGCCAGCACCCGGACATGCCCGTGGTGATGATCTCTGGCCATGGCAATGTGGAAACCGCGGTTTCGGCTATCCGGCGGGGCGCTTATGACTACATTGAAAAGCCGTTCAAAATCGACCGCCTGTTGCACATCACGCAGCGCGCGATGGAGGCGACGCGTCTGCGAACGGAAGTGGCCGAGCTTAAGGAGCGAACGGCCAGCAAGAGCGCAGAACTTGTCGGCACGTCACCTGCCCTCCACCAAGTTCGAAGTCTGATCGAGAAGTCGGCCCCCACCAATTCTCGCATTTTCATCTCCGGTCCATCGGGCGCCGGCAAGGGATTGGTGGCACGACAAATCCACCAGCGCAGTCCCCGCGCCAATGCCACTTTCGTCGAGATTAACGCGTCGCTTTACGCTCCAGACGAAGTGCCTGTGGTGCTGTTCGGCCGCGAGACGCGCGAGAAAACGGGCATGCTCAACATAGAAGTGGGTGCACTAGAGCGCGCCCATGGCGGCACGCTGTATCTGTCGGAAGTGACGACGTTGCCGGCGCAGGTGCAGGCATCGCTTCTGCGCACACTGGTGGAGAATCGCTTCACTCGAGTTGGCGGTACTCAGGCGGTTCCCATCGACGTGCGGGTGATCTCGTCCAGCTCTCAAAACGTGGCGGGTCAGGTGGATGCCGGCGAGTTCCGCTCTGATTTGTTCCATCGTCTGTCGATCGTGCCGCTACCGATTACTCCGCTACGAGAACGCCGGGAAGACGTGCCGCCGCTGGTCGGCCTGTTCATCGAGCAACTCTGCCGGATGCACAACCTGCAGCGCATGACGGTCGGCGACGATGCCATGGCTGTCCTGCAGGCCCAGGACTGGCCTGGGAACGCCAGGCAGCTTCGCAACTCCATCGAGCGTCTGCTCATCCTGATGAAGGATCAGCAACCAGATAACGGCATAATCACAGCGGCCATGTTGCCCTCCGACATCGGTGAAGTGCTGCCCACCGTCGGGGATACCGATGCCTCGGCTCATCTGATGAGCCTGCCTTTGCGCGAGGCCCGTGAGGTCTTTGAACGGCAGTATCTCCTCGCCCAGATCGAGCGTTTCGGAGGCAACATCTCGAAGACCGCGGAATTTGTCGGGATGGAGCGAAGCGCTCTTCACCGCAAGATCAAGTCCCTCGGGTTGTAATGAGGGCGCGGAATACGGAGCGTGCTCATGCACATGGCGCGGGTAGGCACATCATCGTGGATGTGCCATAGTTGAGCCAATGGTAGCGAGTTGGGTCGGAGACTGGGCGGCAGTCTCCACGCAAACCAATTCGGTGCGACCAGAACAGCGACAATCAATGCCGCGACCAAAGAGGCCTAAATGCCCAGCGAAAAACAACAAAACCTGCAGGATTCCTTTCTCAATCACGTGCGGAAGCAGAAGGTGCCGGTGACCATCTTCCTGGTGAACGGCGTGAAGCTTCAGGGTGTCATCACCTGGTTCGACAATTTCTGTCTGCTGTTGCGCCGTGACGCGCAGTCGCAACTGGTCTATAAGCACGCCATTTCCACCATCATGCCAGGCGCTCCGATCCAGTTGTTCGATCCCGAGCATGGCAACGACCACGACTGACCGCTTGAATGTCATCATCTGACGAGGACGAAGACCAGGGCGCAGGTCCGCAGCCATTTATCGACCGCCGCGAAAAGCCGACGCGCGCTGGTCTGGTGTGCCCGGATGTGCGCGGGGCTTTTTCCGCGCACTCAATCGAGTCGAGGCAGGCCGAATTCGAAGGGCTAGCGGCGGCAATCCGCCTGGACATCGTCTTCTCGGACGTCGTCCGGGTACGCGACGTTAAGCCGGCCACCTTCATCGGGGGCGGGCACGTCGAATCCCTGGCGCAGCGGGTCAAGGCAGAAGACATAGACCTCCTCCTCGTGGACGCTGCGCTGAGCCCCATTCAGCAACGTAACCTCGAGCGCGAGACGGGGACAAAAGTCCTCGACCGCACGGCGCTGATCCTTGAAATTTTCGGCGAACGAGCAGCTACCCGGGAAGGCGTGCTGCAGGTTGAGCTCGCCCATCTCAACTATCAGAAAAGCCGCCTTGTACGATCCTGGACCCACCTGGAGCGCCAACGAGGTAGCGGCGGCATGGGATTCATGGGTGGCCCCGGCGAAACACAGATCGAAAGCGATCGGCGCCAGATCACAGAGCGCATCGTTTTGCTCGAGGATCGTCTCGACAAGGTCAAGCGCACGCGCGCGCAGCAGCGTCGCAACCGTGAGAAGACGCCATTCCAGATTGTTGCTCTCGTCGGTTACACCAATGCTGGCAAATCGAGCCTCTTCAACGTTCTGACGGGGGCAGGGGTGTTTGCCGAAGACCTGCTCTTCGCTACGCTCGACACGACGGTGCGGCGCCTGGAGCTGCCGCATGGCCGGGAGGTCATGCTCAGCGACACCGTGGGATTTGTTGCAGACCTTCCGCACGATCTCGTGGCCGCGTTCCGCGCGACGCTGGAGGAAGTGCTCGAGGCCGACGTCATCCTGCATGCCCGCGATATCTCCAATCCTGATCACGCGGCGCAGGCACAGGACGTGCTCAAGGTTCTGGAAGAACTCGGGGTTTCAGCGGAAACGACGCCTGTCATCGAAGTTTGGAATAAAATTGACCGTCTGCCGGATGTCGACGCGGCGCTGGCCGGCGTCGCCCCCGCAGGGAAGGTTGCCGGCACAGTCGCTGTGTCAGCCAAGACAGGTCGGGGACTGGAGGAGCTCAAAGCGACCATCGAAGCGGCACTGGCTCAGAAAAGCCGTACCTATCATGTGCATGTGCCGCATAGCGCAGGCAGCGATATCGGGTGGCTTCACAGCCACGCCGAAGTCATCTCCCGCGATGAACCGAACGAGAAGGGCTCGAATTTCCTGGTTCGTGTTGATCCACGCCACAAAGACGCATTTCTCGAGCGGTTCAACGGCCGGATAGCCATCTCTGACCTCTAAAGGCCAAGGCCCTTATCTGCGGCGCGAATTTCGTTCCAGTAGCCGTCGAGCCGGTCGAGACCAGCGTCTGCCACGTCGATGTTGTCTGCGCGGCAACGATCCTCCACGTGGTGAAACCGGCGTGTGAACTTGCTGTTCGCGTCGCGCAACGCCGCTTCGGGATCGACGCCAGCCTTGCGAGCCAGATTGGCGACGGCAAAGAGTAGATCACCAATTTCCTCGTGCACCGCAGCGGCGTCCTTGGTGGCGGCCGCCTCAGTCACTTCCTCAAGCTCTTCCTCGACTTTGGCCTTGACGGCCTCCAGGTCAGGCCAGTCGAAGCCGACCTTGGCGGCTCGTTTCGTCAGCTTTTCCGCCCGCGCTAGCGCCGGTAGGACCTGGGGAACGTCATCGAGAAGGGACGGGGTATCGTCTCCCTTGCGCTCAGCCTTGGCCGCGCGTTCCGTGGCCTTGATCGCTTCCCAGCGATTCTGCGCTGCTGCAGCGCCTCGCTCGGTGATATCGCCAAACACGTGCGGGTGCCGGCGGATCAGTTTTTCGGTCACCGTATAGATGACGTCACCAATATCAAACTCACCGATCTCACTGGCCATCTGTGCATGGTAGATCGGTTGCAATAGCAGGTCGCCAAGTTCTTCGCGCAGATCGCTGAAATCCTCGCGCTCGATTGCGTCGGCCACCTCGTAAGCTTCTTCGATGGTGTAGTGACGGATGGAGCGGAAGTCCTGCTCAAGATCCCAGGGACAGCCGCCATTGGGATCTCGCAACCGAGCCATGATCTCGACAAGACGGGAGATGTCGCGGGAAGGCTGCATATGGTCTCAACTCATCTATTGGTAGTGGCGCCACCATATCCAGAATGGCGCCAAAGAACAGGGGGCCAGGTCGTGGAGCGGATACCACTTACTCGACAAGGCACCGCCGCACCCAGCGACATCCATATTTCGCATAATATATATTATGGAACTTTACTGTGTGTGCCAGCTGCGATGCGGCGATTGCGTGTGCCTTACTGTGACGAAGCATATCCTAGATATTCAGGATGCGGCCGGTTAGCACGTCGATCTGCATACCGTCGAATGCAGGCGTGACATTGGCCGGTGTCTCCCGGTCAAGCCGCTCGTAGTCCATGTCGATGTGCAGGTCCGTCAACACCGCCTGACGTGGCTTGAAGCGCTCTATGAGGTCCAGCGACTCCGGCAAGCTGAGATGGCTTGGATGCGGCGTCGGGCGAAGCGCATCCAGTACCCAAAGATCGAGACCCGAAATCGCGGCGTGCGACTGCTCGGGAAACCCTGACAGATCACAGCTGTAGGCGAAGTCCCTGAGGCGGAATCCCAATGAGTCTATATCGCCGTGGTGCTGGAGAAATGGCATCAGGGCGATAACACCGCCCGGTCCCTCAATCTCCAGCACTTGTCCTGGCTCGATGACGTGTGCGTTCAAAATCGGCGGATAGTTGCTGCCGGGCGGAGTCCGGAAACAATAGCCAAAGGCTTCGTGCAAGCGCTCGCTGCACTGCGCGCTCAGATAGACATCGACGCGTTGATGATTGCGCAGCGCCAGCACACGCAAATCATCGATCCCGTGCGTGTGATCGGCATGCTCGTGCGTAAAAAGAACCGCGTCCACCCGGTCTACGCCGGCGTCGAGCAGTTGCTCCCGGAGATCGGCCCCCGTATCGATCAAAGCACGTGTTGGCTGGTCAACACCATTACGCCAAGCCTCGATCAGCAACGAACAGCGACGACGCCGGTTGCGCGGCTCATCGGCGTCACATATGCCCCAGTCGTTGCCGATGCGCGGCACTCCGCCCGAAGATCCGCAACCCAATATGGTCGCAATGATGCGATCCGGCGCGGACATTTTCACACAAGACCGGTCTTGCTGAACAGCCGACCGAAGTTGGCGGTAGTTTCCCGGCCCAGTTGCTCGAGCGAAATACCACGCACCTCGGCCACTTTTTCCGCCGTGTGCCGGACGAAGCTCGGTTCGTTGGGCTGTCCGCGACGCGGTACAGGCGCGAGATAAGGCGCGTCTGTTTCAACCAGGTACCGATCTGCGGGCACCATCCGCGCGACGTCGCGAATTTCCTCAGCGTTCTTGAACGTGATGATGCCCGAAAAAGAGATGTAGCCGCCCAGCGCCAAAGCCCGGCGCGCGAGGTCCATGCCGGCGGTGAAACAGTGAAGCAGGAAAGGGAAGGCCCCCTGCCCGCTTTCCTCCTCTAGAATGGCGGCCATGTCCGAGTCCGCCTGCCGGCTGTGGATAACCAGTGGAAGACCTGTGATCCGCGCAGCTGCAATATGCCGCCTCAGTCCGGTCGCCTGGGCCTCCCGCGGGGCGTTGTCGTAGAAATAATCAAGACCGGCTTCGCCGATGGCAACGCAGCGCGGATGGGCACTGAGCCGCACCAAGTCTGCTGTCGTGACGTGAAGTTCCTTGTCCGCGTTGTGAGGATGCGTACCAACCGAGCACCAGATGTTCTCGTGTTGTTCCGCAAGCTCTGAATATGTGGAAAACTTCTCCACAAGTGTGGAAATCGTCACCATCCCCGCAACGCCCGCCTTGTGCGCCCGGTCGAGCACACCGTCGAGGTCAGCGGACAATTCAGGGAAGTCGAGATGGCAATGGCTGTCGATCAACATCGGTCAGTTGCTCTGGTCGGGCTCGACATACCGCGGAAACACACCCTCGGGAGCCGGCAGTGGACGACCCGCCACCGCACGTGCAGCATTGCCCAGCCGGTCGAACGAGCGATCCGATTCCGCAACGCCAAGAAGATCGAGGAGCCGCGCCGCCGATTCCGGCATGACCGGCTGACAGAGGATAGCGACCTGGCGCAGGGCCTCAACGGTAACATAGAGCACCGTCGCCATCCGCGCCGGGTCAGTTTTCCGCAGTGCCCAGGGCGCCTGTGCCGCAAAGTACCGGTTGGTGTCGGAAACGACCTGCCAAATGGACGAAAGCACGTTGTGCAACGCCTGAACCGACATCGCCTGCCGGGTCGTGGAAAGGAGACCATCTACCGCGTCAAGTACGGCCTGATCGTCCGCGGTGAAGGCGCCTGGGGTGGGCACTGCAGCACCGCAGTGCTTGTTGACCATCGAAAGCGACCGCTGCGCCAGATTGCCGAGATCGTTCGCAAGATCTGCGTTGATCCGGTTGACGATGGCCTCGTGGCTATAGGAGCCATCCTGCCCAAACGGCACCTCGCGCAGGAGGTAGTAGCGCAGAGCGTCACGACCGTATTTTTCGGTCAGCTCGAACGGATCAACGACGTTGCCGACCGATTTCGACATCTTCTCGCCCCTGTTAAACAGGAAGCCGTGCGCGAAGACCCGTTTGGGTAGTTCGAGACCCGCACTCATCAGGAACGCTGGCCAGTACACTGCGTGGAAGCGAATGATGTCCTTGCCGATCATGTGGACATCGGCAGGCCAGAATCGGCGTCGTGGGTTGTTCTCGTCCGGGAAACCCGTCGCGGTGATGTAATTGGTCAGCGCGTCGACCCAGACATACATGACGTGCTTGTCATTGCCCGGCACAGAAATGCCCCAGTCGAACGTAGCTCGTGAGACGGAGAGATCGCGCAGGCCGGACTTCACGAAGCTCATAACCTCGTTTCGACGCTCAGAGGGAGCAATGAAGTCGGGGTTAGCCTCATAGTGGGCCATGAGGCGATCGCCGAAGGCGGAGAGCCGAAAGAAGTAGCTCTCCTCCTCAACCCATTCTACCGGCGACCCCAATGGCTCACGGCGTACTCCATCGTCACCGAGCGTTGTCTCCTTCTCGTCGAAGAAGGCCTCCTGACGTACAGAATACCACCCGGCGTACTTGTCGAGGTAGATGTCGCCGGCGTCTGTCATTCGCTGCCAGATGGCTTCGCTGGCCCGGTGGTGCCGATCTTCCGTGGTCCGGATATAGTCATCATAGGAGATATTGAGCTTGGCCCAGAGCTCGCGGAACACATTGGAGTTGCGCGTGGCGAGTTCAAGCGGCGTCAGGCCCTCCTTGGCGGCGGTCTGCTGCATCTTCTGGCCGTGTTCGTCGGTACCAGTAAGAAACAGCACATCGCGTCCATCCAGCCTCTGGTACCGCGCGATCACGTCTGTCGCGATGGCGGTATAGGCGTGACCGATGTGCGGTACCCCATTGGGATAGAAGATCGGCGTCGTGATGAAGAACGGCTGGGCAGTCATAGGGGCTCGGGGACAGCGGACAGAGCGCAATGCGCGCGGATGGAGTCGAAGATGACGATCAGCGTCTGCTTCATGTCGAGGTTGACGCTGTCGGCCTCTTCGAAGAGGGCGTGCACTTTGTCCCATAGGTCCGTGGCAGAGGCAAGCCGCGCCCGCCCCCCCTGCTCTAGCGCAGCCTGTCGCATTTCGGCGGCGATCCAGTCACTCAGAAGCTCGCGGGCAAAAGACATGTCCGCGCTCTGCGGGTCCTTGCCCAATTGATCGGCCAAGGCGATTTCCGCCGCTATTGGATGCATACCCGGGTGCTTGAGCCATTCGATCAACACCCCAACTGGTGACTCTTCCCCGAGGGCCAGCATTTCAAACGCGCGGCGGGGCCGTCCCTTGGCGAGGTCCCCGGCGCGCTCAAGCAAAGCCGGCGAAACGTTGGGCGTCGTGACGGTGATCACCTCCGCAACCTGCCGAATAGAAATTGGCCTAAGGGCCAGCACGTGGCAACGCGACTTGATCGTCGGTAGAAGGCCACCCGGCCGGTGTGACACCAGAAAGAAGGTAGTGTCGCTCGGCGGTTCTTCGAGCGTCTTCAGCAAGGCGTTGGCCGACGGACCATTGCAGTCGTCGATGCTGTCTATGATGGCAATGCGATGCCCCACCCTGCCCCGCGTGCGGTGCAGGGACTCGCGCAACTCCCGCACGTCTTCGACGCGAATGGCTGAATAGAAGCTCTTGCTGTCCTTTGGCCGGCGGCGCAGCACGGCCAGGTTTGGATGCGACAAGGCAGCCACCTGCTCTTGCACCCGACCGGTGGCCTCGTCGCCCGTGGTCGTGAGGATGAGTGCCGCGAGTTCGAAAGCCAGAGTGGCCTTGCCGATCCCCTGCGGCCCATGAAGCATGATCGCTCCCGGGAGCCGGCCTGCCTGCAGTTGGGCGGCCACAGCGTCTCGAGCCTCTTCGTGGCCCAGACTTTCTTGTCGGACTTCGGGCGCCGGGATGCCCTCAAGCGAATCCGGATCGTTCACGCGGCGCGACCCTGCAACTCAGGAAAACGCGAACTGACAACGTCCCAGATCGCCTCCTCCAGCGCCTCTTCAGATTGCTCAGCCGAAATCACGACGCACCGATAGGCATTGGCGCTGGCGATATCGAGGAAGCCGTGCCGAAGCCGCCGATGCCACTCGATCTCTTCCTTCTCGAACCGGTCTCCGGTCACCTGAAGGCCGTCCTCAACCGCGCGTCGCTGGACCCGTTCGAAGGCAATGACGGGATCCATGTCAAGAACGATGGTTAGATCCGGACTGTGGCCATCCAGGGCCAACACCTCCAGCGCGTCGATAAGACGGTCCTCGACCCCGCCCGTCAGCCCTTGGTAGGCTCGCGTGGAATCGCAGAACCTGTCAGAGACGACCCAAGTGCCTTTTTCGAGGTTTGGCCCAATCAACTGGTTGACATGATCGAGCCGGGCGGCCGCAAAAAGCACGGCTTCGGCCCCCGCGCCCCATGCCTCCGATCGGCCTTGCAGAATGAATGATCGGATAGCCTCGGCCTTCGGTGTCCCGCCAGGTTCGCGGGTGCGGACTCCTTCGATCCCCTTGTTGGCGAGGCGGGTCAGCAACCTTCGAACCTGAGTTGATTTGCCAACCCCCTCGCCACCTTCGAACGTGATGAACCGGGCGGGCCGTCTTTGAGGCGTTTCAAGCATTTCCGAGTCGTCTTCCGCCTAGAGCCAGCCGAGAGCCAACTGCTTTAGCGCGTCGGTGGCACGACGCACCAGATCGCCCTGCCGCACCGTGCTCGCAGCATAGAGTGGCGCGGACTGAACCAGCTGGTCCTTGCAGAAGACGTTCAACTTGCCTACCTCGTCACCCGCCATAACCGGAGGTATCAAAGGAGATTGGTAATCTACCGTGGCGCTAAGGCAGTCTCGCGAGCCGCGCGGCAGATAGAGCGCAATTTCCCCTTTGCCCACCAAGCCGACACTGGAGTTTTCGCCGCCATAAACGTCAGCGTAGGCAACGACTGCACCATCCGCATAGGGCGTAAAGCGTTCAAAAGCGCGGGCTCCCCAGGTAAGCAGCTTGCGACCTTCCTCGGTACGTTCCCGCATCGAGCCCAATCCGTGCACCACCGCAATCAGGCGCCGGTCACCCTGCGCCGTGGACGTAACGGAACCGTATCCTGCTTCCTCGGTGTGACCCGTCTTGAGGCCATCCACGCCGATACCCATTTCGACCAAGGAGTTGCGATTGGCCTGTTTGATGCCGTTCCATTCCATCGAGGATTCGGAGAAATAGTGGTAGTACTCGGGAAATTCCGAGATCAGATATCGCGCCAGATTTGCCAAGTCCCGAGCCGAGGAGTGCATGTCGGGATCTGGAAGGCCCGTCGGGTTGGTGAAATGGGAATTGGTCAGCCCGATCTGCTTGGCCAGCTCGTTCATCATCGCGGCAAAGCTGCCCTCCGACCCCGCAATTCCTTCGGCCAATACAATGGCCGCGTCGTTCCCTGACTGGATGATGACCGAACGGATGAGGTCTTCCACCGGGATCTTGGAGTTTAGTTCCGCGAACATCGTCGAGCCGCCTGAACTGGCCCCACCGGTCCGCCATGCGTGTTCCGAGACGAAGAACTCGTCCTTGAGGCTGACACGCCCTGCCCGAATCTCGTTGAACACCACCGCAAGCGTCATGAGTTTGGCCATGCTCGCGGGCTCAAGCTCAACGTCCGCATCTTTCTGAAAGATGACGGTTCCAGACTCGTAGTCCATGAGGACAGCGAACTTCGCCTGTGTGTCGAAGTCCGCCTGCGCTGTCGCAGGGGCAGCGAACGCGAACAGCGCGGCGATGACGTAGAGCAGTTTCACGGACCAATCCTTGCATGGCGCGGGCATACCCCCGCCTTTACGAGGCGCCCGGACACTTCAAACTAATAAAGAACTATGTCCGAAAGGCCAAGTTGCCGCGCCAGATCCAAGGCGTCCTGCCGATCAACTCCTGGTTTGAGCCGTGTCAGCGTCAGCTGCGTGGCAGGGTGGCCATTGAAGCTGACGGTCTTCTCGTCCACCGCACCCAGGACGGCAAACTTTTCCGCGAGGATGATCGCGTTGTCTCTGTTCGAATAGACTCCCAGACCAAGCTGGATGCTGCGCCGATCCGCATCCACGCTCGCCGCCCACTGCTGAAGGGCATCCGAGCGTGATGCCATGGCGTTGGCCGCGGCATGGGCGGTGCCGATGCCGGCGTCTACCTGCTCGGGAGTTGTTTCGGCGTAGGAAAAGAGGCTGCTGAAGAAGTTGGTGGTCATGCCGACAAGGCTTCGACTGCTCTGGCCGGCACTGGCGACCCGCACGTTACCCGCATCATAGGCCGGACCATTATAGCTGGCGACAAGAGCGCGTGTATCGTCCCCGTTGAGCGGGGCCTTGCCGACATAGTCCACCTTGACGTTGGCCGAGCCTCCGTTGACGTAACCCAACATGGCGGCCGCGCGATAGCTGAGGTCGATTATTCGGCCGGAAACGTACGGTCCGCGGTCATTGACGCGGACAATCATCGACCGGCCGTTATCGGTATTCGTGACCCGCACATAGGACGGTAGCGGCAGGGTAGGATGGGCGGCGGTGATGGCATTGGCCGAGAAAATCTCGCCGTTTGCAGTCCGTCTTCCGTGGAAATCGGCGCCGTACCAAGACGCGCGTCCGATCCCTGAATAGCCGGGATCGTCCTTGGGCACGTAGACTTTTCCTCGCACCGTGTAGGGCTCACCCACTTGATAGCGACCACCGCCGCGCGGCGGGTTGGGATCTCGAGAAACGCGTGGAGAGACCGCAACCCCGTATTCGCTCGAGGTAAATGCACCGCGGCTCACGGTGGGGCCAAGGTTTCCCATGGTACATGCGGCCACGATAGTTGCCAGCACGGATGACAGGGCAATGGATCGGACGGCGGTACGCCAATAAGTCGTCACGGTACGCATTACTCAACTAGCCGGAGGTTCGCGCGACCATGATAGGCAGATCGCATTTTATACAAACCAGTTCGCACTCTTGTGGTTATGAGGGCGTTAAGGTGCGCAGAACCCCGAGGCGCATCGCGGCAATTCGGCACCTTACGGTTACCAAAGGACTACCCGATAATGATGCCCAAGGTTGTGGGTTGACTGATATAAAGATATCTTTATGTCTTGCGCCAAGCGCGTTTGCGCTCGTGAAGCAGAAAGAGAGGACGGCGATGAGCCCCTCCCCCCAGACGATCGACAGTCCCCTGCCCCAGACCGATTGGACCGACGTGCGAGCCGCCCTGGCCAAAGCGACGGCCGAACGCATCCTGATCCTGGATGGCGCCATGGGCACGATGATCCAGCGCCTGGGCCTGAGCGAGGACAACTTTCGCGGCGAGCGCTTCAAGGACTGGACGCTGCCGCTCAAGGGCAACAACGATCTGCTGGTGATCACCGAACCCAAGCGGATCGAAGACATTCACTTCGCATACTTCATGGCCGGCGCCGACATCGCCGAGACCAACACGTTCTCTGCAACCTCCGTGGCGCAGGCAGACTATGGCTGCGAGAGCGCGGTCTATGACATCAACTATCAGGGTGTGGTCGTGGCGCGTCGCGCGGCTCTGCGAGCCGAGGCCGAGGACGGAAGGCGGCGTTTTGTGGCGGGCGCTTTGGGGCCTACGAACAAGACGTCGTCAATGTCGACGGACGTCAACAATCCGGGTCACCGGGCCATTACCTTCGATGCGCTTGTTGAAGCGTATGGCGAGGCAATCCGAGGCCTGATAGACGCGGGCGCCGACCTGCTGCTGTTCGAGACCATCACCGATACGCTCAACACAAAGGCCGGCATCTTTGCGGCGCAGCGGCTGTTCGAAGAGCGCGGTATCGACGTACCGATCATGATTTCCGGGACGATCACCGACCTTTCGGGGCGAACGCTCTCTGGTCAGACGCCGACTGCCTTTTGGTATTCGGTGCGGCATGCCCAGCCCTTCACCATCGGGCTTAACTGCGCGCTGGGCGCCGATTTGATGCGCGACCATATTGCCGAATTGTCGGGAGTGGCCGACACTCTGATCTGCGCCTATCCGAATGCCGGGCTGCCCAACGAGATGGGCGCCTATGACCAGACGCCCGAGCAGATGGCTGGACAACTGCGGGCCTTTGCCAGCGACGGCTTGCTGAACATCGTTGGTGGATGCTGCGGCTCGACGCCAGACCATATAAGGGCGGTGGCGCAGATGGCGGCCCAGTACCAGCCGCGAAAGGTGCCGAAGGCGGACCGGTTGCTGCGGCTGGCGGGGCTCGAGCATTTCACGCTGACCAGCGACATCCCCTTCGTCAATATCGGCGAACGCACCAACGTTACTGGCTCCGCACGTTTCCGCAAACTCATCACAGCCGGCGACTACACTGCCGCGCTCGATGTGGCACGCGATCAGGTGGCGAATGGCGCGCAGGTCATCGACATCAACATGGATGAGGGCCTGATCGACAGCCAGCAAGTGATGGTTGATTTCCTCAACCTGCTTGCGGCCGAGCCAGACATCGCCAAGGTCCCGCTGATGATCGACAGCTCCAAGTGGGATGTCATCGAGGCAGGCCTCAAGTGCGTGCAGGGAAAGGCGCTGGTCAACTCCATCTCGCTCAAGGAAGGCGAAGAGACGTTCATTCGCCACGCCAAGTTGGTGAAGGCCTATGGCGCGGCCGTCGTGGTAATGGCGTTCGATGAAAAGGGACAGGCCGACACAAAGCAGCGCAAGGTCGAGATTTGCGCACGCGCATACAAGATCCTGACCGAAGTGGTGGGGATCTCCCCCGAAGACGTCATCTTCGACCCCAACGTTTTTGCCGTGGCGACGGGGATAGAGGAACACAACAACTACGGCGTCGACTTCATTGAGGCCACCAAGCAGATCACTGAGCGGCTGCCGCATGTGCATATCTCGGGCGGTATCTCGAACCTCAGCTTTTCGTTCCGCGGCAATGAGCCGGTGCGGGAGGCAATGCATTCGGTCTTCCTCTACCATGCCATCCAGAACGGCATGGACATGGGCATCGTCAATGCCGGCCAGTTGGCCGTGTATGAGAGCATCGAACCCGAATTGAGGGACGCCTGCGAGGACGTCATCCTCAACCGGCGCCCAGATTCCACCGATCGCTTGCTCGAGATCGCGGAGCGGTTCAAGGGTCAGGGCGGAGGCGCCGGCAAGGCCAAGGACATGAGCTGGCGCGAGCTGCCGGTCGGCGAAAGAATTTCGCATGCGCTGGTCAATGGCGTAACCGAGTTCATTGAAGCCGACACCGAGGAAGCGCGCCAAACCTATGACCGGCCCCTGCACGTCATAGAGGGACCGCTTATGGCGGGCATGAACGTGGTTGGCGATCTCTTCGGGTCGGGGAAGATGTTCCTGCCCCAGGTGGTGAAATCAGCCCGCGTGATGAAGCAGGCCGTGGCTTATCTCCTGCCCTTCATGGAAGAGGAAAAGGCCGCCAATGGCGACGTCGGCGGCCGCCAGAGCGCCGGCAAGGTGCTGATGGCGACCGTCAAGGGCGATGTGCACGACATCGGCAAGAACATCGTTGGCGTCGTCCTGGCCTGCAACAACTACGAGATCATCGACCTGGGCGTCATGGTTTCGAGTCAGAAAATCCTGGAGACGGCCCGGGCAGAGAATGTCGACATCATCGGCCTGTCGGGGCTCATTACGCCATCGCTCGACGAGATGGCGCACGTCGCTGCAGAGATGGAGCGCGAGGGGTTTGATATTCCGCTGCTGATCGGTGGCGCCACAACGAGCCGCGTTCATACGGCGGTAAAAATTCACCCGCGCTATGCGCGCGGACAGGCCGTGCATGTCAACGACGCCAGCCGTGCTGTGGGGGTGGTTTCGAATCTGTTGTCCGACGACACAAAGGTGACGTTCATCGAACAGGTGCGGGCAGAATACGCCAAGGCGGCAGCCGCGCACGAGCGGGCCGAGGCGGAGAAACGACGCCTGCCGCTGGCGGACGCGCGGAACAACGCCTTCAGGCCGGACTGGAGCGCCTATACACCACCCAAACCGACTTTCCTCGGGACCAGAACCTTTGGCGATTTCGACCTCAAGGAGTTGGCCGACTACATCGACTGGACGCCCTTCTTCCAGACCTGGGAACTCAAGGGCCGCTATCCGGCGATCCTTGAGGATGAGAAGCAGGGTGAGGCGGCGCGGGCGCTATGGGTTGATGCGCAGGCCATGCTGGCGGAAATCATCGAGCAGAGATGGTTTGCACCCAAGGCGGTGATTGGCTTCTGGCCGGCCAGTGCCGTCGGGGACGACGTAAGGCTGTTTACCGACGATCAGCGCGAGGACGAATTGGCGACGTTCTTTACGCTGCGCCAGCAGCTGAGCAAGCGCGACGGCAAACCCAATATGGCCCTGAGCGACTTCATTGCGCCGATCGAGAGCGGAAAGCCGGATTATCTGGGCGGGTTCGTCGTCACTGCGGGGATGGAAGAGGTGGCGATCGCCGAACGCTTCGAGCGCGCTAACGACGATTACTCATCGATTCTGGTGAAGGCCCTGGCGGATCGCTTCGCAGAGGCGCTTGCCGAATATATGCACATGAAGGTGCGCCGTGAGTTCTGGGGCTACGCCGCGGACGAGACGCTCACCAGCAGCGAGTTGATCGCCGAGACCTATCGCGGCATACGCCCGGCGGCCGGTTATCCGGCACAGCCTGACCACACGGAAAAGACGACCCTGTTTCGGCTGCTGGAAGCGGAACGCAATGTTGGAGTGAGGCTGACCGAAAGCTACGCAATGTGGCCCGGATCATCCGTCTCAGGCCTCTACTATGCCCACCCCGATGCGTATTACTTTGGCGTGGCCAAGGTGGAGCGCGATCAGGTAATTGATTATGCCCAGCGCAAGGGGATGGAAGTCCAGGAAGTCGAGCGCTGGCTGGGACCCATCCTCAACTACATTCCGAACAAGGTGGCGGCGGAGTGAGCACTCCCCGTCCGCAGCCAATTCCGGTGATCCTGGTGACCGCTCCGGGGCCGCTGCTGACGGACCTGGATGCCGGCACGGCGCTGCTGCGTCTCCCGGCCAACAGCGGGCACGGCCATGCCGATGGAGAAGTATGCGTTGCGTGCTCCAGTCAAACTGACGTGCGGACTCTACTGTTCAACCTGATCGAGGAACAGCGACGCGGAACGCGGCCGGCGTTCCAGCGCGTCGTAGTAGACGCTAGTGCGGTTCGCGACCGGCAGCGCGTTCTGGATGCCCTGAATGGCAAACTGCCGGCACAGGCACTGCGCGACCACGCGGTGGCTCGCTTGTTCTTTCTTGCTGACGCGCCTTAGTCTGGGTCCTGACATTGTCTGACCACTAGCTGGAGATTGGCATGACCGGGACCCGCGTTGCACTGGCTCTGGGCGGCGGCGCCGCGCGTGGTTGGGCCCATATCGGGGTGATCGAGGCGCTGATCGAAGCGGGTATCAAGCCAGACATTATTTGCGGAACTTCGATAGGGGCACTGGTCGGCGCCGTACATGCCAGTGGTCAATTGGACAAGCTGCGCGACTGGGCCATGGGCGCAGACTGGCGCGCGGTTGCCGCGATGGTCGACATCAACGTTCTTGCCGGCGGCCTGGTCGACGGCGCCCGTATCTTGGATTGGCTAGCCGGCATGGGTCTGCCGGAAAACATCGAGGACCTGGCCATCCCGTTTGGTGCGGTGGCTACCGATATCAGCAATGGGCGTGAGATCTGGCTTCGAGTTGGAGCCCTCGCTCCTGCCATTCGTGCCTCCATAGGCATGCCGGGGCTGTTCAGCCCGACGAGGATCGATGGCCGCTGGCTGTCCGATGGCGGATTGGTCAACCCGATCCCGGTTTCCCTGTGCCGCGCCATGGAGGCGGACTTCATCATTGCCGTCAGTCTCAATGGGGACCTGCTTGGACGGCCGCTGATAGCCGAACCCGAGCCGAACGACGAACCGCGCCCAAAACCGGAAGGCGTTGTGGACGTGATCCGCTCCATCCCTGAATCCGTGCAAAAGATGGCTTCGCTGAAATGGTTTGCCGGCCTCGGCGGACCTGGCTACTTCGATGTGCTCACCAATTCGATCGACATCATGCAGAACCACATCACGCGCTCCCGCCTGGCGGGCGAGCCACCGCACGCAATGATCGCACCGCGCGTCGCGAGTTTCGGTCTGCTGGAGTTTCACCGTGCCCCTGAGGCTATCGCGGAAGGTCGGGCAGCGGCGGAGCAGATGCTCCCCGTCATCGAACAAAAGCTTAGCGGCCGCTACCGTCTCTAGGCGATAAACGGCACAAGAGGAGTGTCGGACCGCAGATAGAGCGGGTGCTTTGGCGAGCCGTCGGCATTCGTGCCGAAGCACCAGAGTTCGACGCCTGCGGCCCGTAGCGCTTCGATCATTTCGCGACCAGCCGGAGCCAAGGCCTTGTTGAGCTTGCCATGACAGAGCACAACACGGGCGGCGCCTGCGGCGGCATCCAGCAGGTCGGGCAGGTTGGCAGGAGACACAGCCGACACCCCCGGCTGCAGCAGCGCCTTCGGGTCAGTTGCGCGGTAGTCGCCCACATTGCACTTGATCATGCCGAAAAAGCCCTCGCGACGAGCGAACGTCCACTCACGAGCACATGTGGGATCATCCACCAGCGCATCCGCTGTGGACGGATTCATGCCGACGAAGACAATGTAGCGATCCGGAAAATATTCACCGATCCAGCGGCGCATCCGCTGCCGGTAGCGGCCATCGGCGCTCATCTTGGCGTCGCCGTGGACGCCGGGGGCAAGGCGCAAGCGCACCTTGCCGCCGGGGTCATGGGAGTCGTCGCTCATGCCGTAAGATCGCTCGGCGGGATGAGGCCATTGATCAGTGAAGCCGTGGTGACGGTATTGGCGAGGAGACAGGCGATCGTCATCGGGCCGACGCCGCCGGGGACAGGCGTGATGGCGCCGGCCACTTCGGACGCTGCTGCTGTGTCGACGTCACCAACCAAGCGGGTCTTGCCCTCGCCCTTTTCCGGCGCGGCGATCCTGTTGATGCCGACATCGATAACCGCGGCCCCCGGCTTTATCCAATCTCCCTTTATCATCTGGGGCCGCCCGACGGCGGCGACGACGATGTCAGCCTGGCGAATGACATCGGGAAGGTTCTGAGTCCGCGAATGGGCCACGGTGACCGTGCAGTTGTCGCGCAGGAGCAATTGCGCCATCGGCTTGCCAACAAGGTTGGAACGGCCGACGATGACCGCGTGCTTCCCCTCCAGCGAGCCCAGTTCCGCGCGCAGGAGCATCAGGCAACCCAGCGGAGTGCAGGACACGGGGCCGGGCAGTCCGATCTGGACCTTGCCGACGTTGGCGGGCGTGAAGCAATCGACATCCTTCGCCGGATAGATGGCTTCGATGATCTTATTGGCGTCGATGTGCTTCGGTAAGGGCATCTGGACGAGGATGCCGTGGACCGCGGGATCGGCATTGAGCCGGTGCACCAGGGTAAGCAGGTCGGCCTCGGACGTATCAGCCGGCAATTCGTGTTTAAACGAAGCCATGCCCACTTCGGCGGTTTGCCTGGCCTTGTTGGCGACGTAGACCTGGCTGGCCGGGTCTTCCCCAACGATCACCACCGCAAGGCCCGGGGTGATGCCGTGCTCCGCCTTTAGGCGTGCCACATGTTCCGCAATGCGACCGCGCAGGTTCTCGGCAAACTGCTTTCCGTCGATGATTTTTGCGGTCATGGGGCCTCGCTGTGATTAATCTGGAGGCGCGGGCGCTGATGGCTCGCGCTTGGCCTCGACATAAGGGATACTCCATGATCCGTCCATCGCTTTGGCTGCCACTCGTGGCCCTTTGCCTGGGAACGCTGCCCAGTACCGCACAAGATGCCAACCTGGCGAAGCAGGCGCGCAAACTGCATTCTCTTGCCAGCGGCCCTATGTGTGAGCGTACCGACGGTGGCTATGTGCCTGAAGACGAGTTGCAAAGCTGGACGTTCAGTTATGTCCCCAGCTACGCCGACGATGCCGAGAAGGAAGAGGTCACCCTAATCCGTATCTTTTGCGGCGCGGGCGCCTACAACCTCCAGCACGCCTACTACTGGTACCGCGAGTATGACGGACTGCAGCCGCTCGCGTTTGCCGAGCCGACGTTCGAAACCAAATATGATGATGACGATCTGCTCGAGGGGAAACTCGAGAGTGTAACGGTCAGCGGAATGACCGCCGCCACCATCCTCGTCAATTCAGAGTTCGATCCAGAAACTTTGACGGTGACTTCCCATAGTCTGTGGCGGGGTATCGGAGACGCCAGTTCATCGGGCACATGGATGTTCCGTGACGGCCAGTTCGCGCTTGTCAGTTATGACGTCGACGCGAGCTATGACGGCGAGGTGAACCCGGAGACCCTCGTCGACTTTCAGGCACGCTAGAACAGCGAAGGCCGCCGCGGCATCGCTGCCGGGCGGCCTTTGGGGCAGGAGTCCACCGCGCTGTTGAGGGCTTGGGGGACAAGCGGCGAACCACCACCCGCTCACCGGATGCATGGGTCGCTTGCCGTGCCGATGAACTGCTTATGAAGATGAGCACTAATTGCGGCGAGAAAAGTGCGGCTCACCGAACTGTGAAGCCTGCTGTGACGGCGCCCGGCGCGTTGAGGAACTGTCATGCGGCCCCTATAGTGCACCATATGTATCAGCGCACGATTCCGATCAGCATGGCGCTCATGTCCGGGGGCGCCACCACAAGGGTCAACAATGACGACAATCAGCCCGCCCCGCCTCGAGAAGACGTCCTTCACCGATCCGCAGGCCGCCTGGGCCCATATCGCCGACATCTACCGCCGCAACTGCGAGTTCATCCGCAGCCACCTCGAGAACCTGAGCCGCGGTGTGCTGCCCGAAGGCCGAGTGCGGGCCTGCTACCCTCAGGTGGAAGTGCGCTCCACGAGCTATTCCAAGCACGAAAGCACACTGCCCTACGGCTACCTGCATAGCCCGGGCCTCTATCGGACCACCGTGACGGCGCCGGATCTGTTCAAGGGGTATCTGCAGGAACAGTTCGCGGTGATTCTCAGCAATCACGGTGGCACGATCGATGTCGGGGAATCGGATACGCCGATCCCGTTGCATTTCGCGCTGGGGCCGCGCGAACACCTCGACGGGAAAGCCCTCAACGCCATCGACGTGCCATTGCGCGATATCTTTGATGCACCGGACCTGACCAATACGGACGATGAAATCGCCAACGGCACCTACGTGCCGCCGCGCGGGGGGCCGTACCCGCTTTCAGCGTTTACGGGACCGCGCGTCGACTATTCGCTGTTCCGGCTCTCGCACTATACGGGCACCGACGCCGAGCATTTCCAGAACTTCGTGATCTTTACCAACTACCAGTTCTACATCGACGAATTCTGCCGCGTCGCTAAGGACTGGATGGCGGGCGGGCATGAGCATTACCAGCGCTTCATCGAGCCGGGGAACGTCTCGACCGACAACATGCTGGCCGGTGGCGGCGTGACCGGCGAGGCCCCGCCGCGCATGCCGCAGATGCCGGCCTATCACTTGGTCGGGGATCGCGGCCGCGGTATCACCATGGTCAATATCGGCGTCGGCCCGTCCAACGCCAAGACCATCACCGACCATATCGCCGTTCTTCGCCCGCATGCCTGGATCATGCTGGGCCACTGCGCCGGCCTCAGGAATTCGCAAGAGCTGGGGGACTTCGTGCTGGCGCACGCCTATCTGCGCGAAGACCATGTGCTGGACGCCGACCTGCCGCTGACGGTTCCCGTACCGGCGCTGGCCGAAGTGCAGGTGGCCCTGCAGCAGGCGGTGGCCGAGGTGACGCAGACCGAGGGCATCGAGACCAAGAAGATCATGCGCACCGGGACCGTCGCCACGTTCGACAACCGGAACTGGGAACTGCGCGACCAGACGGAAATCATCCGGCAGCTCAGCCAGTCGCGCGCCGTGGCGCTCGACATGGAAAGCGCCACGATCGCGGCGAACGGGTTCCGCTTCCGAGTGCCCTACGGCACCCTGCTCTGCGTGTCGGACAAACCTCTTCACGGCGAACTGAAGCTGCCGGGAATGGCCTCGGACTTCTACCGGACCCAGGTCAACCGGCACCTGCAAATCGGGCTGCGGGCCATGGAGATATTGCGGGACCAGCCGGCGGAGCGGCTGCATTCGCGCAAATTGCGCAGCTTTGCCGAGACGGCGTTCCAATGAAATGACGGGCCCGGGAAGGTTTCAGGGTCTCATTCGACCGTAATGACCACCTTGCCGACCGCTCGACCTCCGCCGAGTCGGCGGAGGGCCTTGGCACCGTCCTCGAGAGCGAAGGTGCTATCGACGACGGGGCGGACCGTGGCAGCGAGCGTCAGGTTGTCTGACGGCGAAATCCTGTACGGGAGGATGCTGAGTGTCTTGCCGCGGCTGAAGGGGGACGCGACGAGAATGCGGAGGAGGCTTGAAATGGTGCCGCCGATCACCACCAGACGGCCGCCGCGCCTGAGGCAGCGCCGATAGTGGCTGGCGGGGCGGTTGGCGACCACGTCAATGATGAGGTCGTAGCGCTCCGCGGTGGCGGTGAAATCCTCGGATTGGTAGTCGATGAAGCCATCTGCGCCAAGGGCCAGCAGGGCCTCGCGTTTTTCCGCCCGATCAACGGCAATGATCGTCGCGCCGGTGGCTTTGGCCAACTGGATACCAAAGGTGCCAACGCCGCCCCCGGCCCCGTTGAAGACGACGATATGGCCCGCACCCAATTGAGGGAACTTGCGCAGAGCCTGGAGGACGAGGCTACCGGCCTGGGGAACGGCCGCCGAGTCGACGAACGACAGGCTTGGCGGGATGAGCGCCAGGACGCTGGCGGGGGCGCAGACATAGTCGGCAAAACCGCCCCATTTCCCGCCGGAGAGGTCGCCAAAGACCCGGTCGCCCCGCTTCAGGCTGGTGACGCCCGGCCCCACGGTCTCGACGGTGCCGGCAACATCGGCGCCCAGGATTTTGAACGGCGGCTTGAAGGGGCCCGTAATGCGGCCCATGGGCGTACCGGTGACCGAGTCCCAATCCCAGGAATTGAGCGCGGTAGCGTGGACGCGAACCAGGACTTCGTCCTGCTTTGGCTGCGGCCGGGGCACCTGCTCCAGCCGCAAGACGTCTTCTGGCGGGCCGTATCGTTCGATGACGAGGGCCCGCATGGTGGTCATGGCGCCTAGCGACCCTTCACGACCGAGTAGCCAGCATATTTGGCCGAGGTGCCAAGCTGCTCTTCAATGCGGATCAACTGGTTGTACTTGGCTAGGCGGTCAGAGCGGCTGAGCGAACCGGTCTTGATTTGACCGCAGTTCAGCGCAACCGCCAAGTCTGCAATCGTGGAATCCTCGGTTTCGCCGGAGCGGTGCGACATCACGGAGGTGTAGCCGGCGCGGTGCGCGGTATCGACGGCGTTGAGGGTTTCGGACAACGAGCCGATCTGGTTGACCTTCACCAGAATCGAGTTCGCGACACCCATCTTGATGCCTGACACGAGGCGCTCGGTGTTGGTGACGAACAGGTCATCGCCCACGAGTTGCACCTTCTTGCCGATGGCGTCGGTGAGCGCCTTCCAGCCGTCCCAATCGTCTTCGGCCATGCCATCCTCGATGGAAATGATCGGGAAGCGGTTGGCGAGATCCTCGAGGAAGCGCACGTTCTCGTCGGACGAAAGCGACTTGCCCTCGCCCGCCATCTCGTACTTGCCGTTCTTGTAGTACTCGGTCGCAGCGCAATCGAGGCCGAGGAAAACGTCCTCGCCCGGCTTGTAGCCGGCTTTCTCGATCGAGCGCATGATGAACCCGAGCGCGTCGTCGGCCGACCCAAGGTTGGGGGCAAAGCCCCCCTCGTCACCGACATTGGTGTTGTGGCCCTCTGCCGACAGACCCTTTTTCAGCGTGTGGAAAATTTCCGAACCGATGCGGACGGCATCGGCAAGCGATTCCGCGCCGGCCGGCAGGATCATGAATTCCTGCATGTCGATAGGATTGTCGGCGTGCTGGCCGCCATTGATGATGTTCATCATCGGGACCGGCAGGATATGCGCGTTCGGTCCGCCGATATAGCGGTAGAACGGCAATTCGCTCGACTCGGCAGCAGCCTTGGCGACGGCGAGCGACACACCTAGAATGGCGTTGGCGCCGAGCTTGCCCTTGTTGGCGGAGCCGTCGAGCTCGATCATGACCTGGTCGACGGCCAACTGATCGAGGGCATCCATGCCCTGGATTTCGTCGGCAATGACGGTATTCACGTTGTCGATGGCCTGGGTCACGCCCTTGCCGCTGTAGAGCTTGCCACCGTCGCGCAGTTCCACGGCCTCGTGGGCACCAGTGGATGCACCTGAGGGCACAGCCGCGCGGCCAAAGCTGCCATCGTCCAGCACGACGTCGACCTCGACAGTCGGATTTCCGCGGCTGTCATATATCTGGCGGCCATTGACGTGGATGATAGAAGACATGCGTGCGTGCCCTTCCCGGTGCGTTTTGGGTGTGCCGATTGTCTAGACGCGCCGTGTGACGGAGGAAAGAGGGGCGACGCAAAAAAGCGGAACCCTGGTCCGGTGCGGTTCAGATGTCGAGGCGACCGTTGTCGCGGAGCCAGGCGACCGATTCCTGCACAGCGGCGAGCGATGAGTAGCGGGGTGCGTACCCCAGCAGACGACGCCCCTTTTCGATGGAGCAGTTGGGCGAGCGGGCGATGTGCTCCCAGGTCGCTGCTGCATTTTCGGGCTTCTGGCGCGCTTTCCACTCTGCCCAGGGCAGGAATGCCAGGTTCGGCTCCTGGCCAAACCAGTGCGCCATGGCTTCCGCATAGTGCCGGAGGGTTACCGCCCCGGGCGAGACCGCGTGGAACGCTTCGCCGGTCGCAGCGCGCCAGTGTGCCATGGCCAGCATCGCCAGAACGGCGATGTCGTCGGCGTGGATGTGGTGCACCGTTTCCATGCCCAAATTGGGTAGGGCCAGTTCCTCGCCCCGCGCCAGCGTCTGGAACGCAGTATTGTCGAAATGACCGGCCGGGTTCAGGGGCGACCACCCCTGCCCCACGATGTGTCCCGGGTGCAGGATGGTGACAGGAAATCCCTGCCGTCGCGCCAGATCGAGCAGATAGGCCTCGATGGCGGCTTTGTGCACGCCATAATCGCCGAACGGCCGCTTGGTGACATCTTCCGGCGTCGGCACCACTTCGGAGAAACCGTGCGTCCAGATGGTGCCGATGTGGATCATCTGCTGCACGCGCCCCATGAGGGCTTCGGCCAATTGCGTGGCGCTTTCGAGCGTGAAGCAGATGTTGTCGATGACGATCTCTGCGCGCAAGTCGGCGATGGTTCGGCCGAAATCGCCCTGCTTTTCCAGGGCCGCCCGATCGAGATTAACCGTTTCAGCTTCTGCCCATGCGGGGTGCGCAACATAGGGCTTTGCCGTGCCGCGGGAGACGGCGACGACCCGGTGACCGGCCTGCACCAGGCGCGGGATGAGGTAGGTGCCGATGTGTCCGGTGGCACCGATAACGACAACGCGAGCCATAGTTGTTCCTCCCTCCGCGGGCCGGGGCTGGCCAGAACGGTGCGCCCGTCCTAACATGTCAGGGCGGTCTGTCCATACTGCAGTTTCCGGAGGAATATCTTATGCCATCCCTGATCAAGCAGGTCGCACACACCTGCATTTTTGCCCGTGACCTGGACGCGGTCGAGAGTTTTTACCGCGACGTCTGTGGCGTGCCGCCCAAGTTCGACTTCAAGCGCGGCGATGATCGGATCGGCTTTTATCTTGATTTCGGCAACCGAACGTTTGTGGAGGTTTTCCTCAAGGGCGAGTCCCGGTTCGAGGACACCAACCAGATCAACCACATCTGCCTCGAGACGGAGGACATCGACGCCTTCATGGCCAATGCGAAGGCAAAGGGCGTGGCCGTGACCGACAAGAAGCTGGGTGTCGACCACACATGGCAATGCTGGCTGGCCGACCCGAGTGGCGTGAAGCTGGAAATCTTCCAGTACACCGACAAGTCCATGCAATTCGGAGCTGACGGCGCCATCTGCCAAGTGGACTGGTAACGCCCGAGGGCAAGTGGCGCCTCCTCATGATTTCGCCGCACCCCCTTGCAAGAAAGGGGCATGCTCAAGCTGTCCCTTTTTCTTGCCGCCAGTCTGCTGTTTCCCGCGGCGACCGTTGCCCAAGAGTCGCCAATCGATGCCGTCCTCGAGCGCGCCTCAGGGCTTGATCCGCTTGAAACGGTGATCGTGGCGGTGGACGGCGAGGTGGTCGCCGCAAAGGGCTATGCCGGCCATTCTCCCGATGAGCCCACCAACATCAAATCGGCATCCAAGAGCATCATCTCGGCGCTTGTCGGCATCGCCATCGACAAGGGCCTGCTGAGTGGCGTGGACCAGAAGGTGTCGAAGCTCTTGCCCGATGACCTGCCGGACGATCCGGACCCCCGGCTGGCCGAGGTGACGGTAGGTAACCTGTTGTCCATGCAGGCGGGGCTGGAGCCCACCTCGGGGCCCAACTATGGGCGATGGATCGCCAGCGACAACTGGGTGCGCGCGGCTCTGGGCCGGCCGTTCATCGATGATCCGGGCGGGCGGATGCTCTACTCGACTGGCTCGACGCACCTGCTCTCGGCCATCCTGACGAAGGTGGGCGGAAAATCGACGCTGGCGCTGGCGAAAGACTGGCTGGCGCCGCTGGAGGGCTTTGCCATCGCGGGCTGGGAGCAGGATTCGCAGGGCATCTATCTCGGTGGCAACGAGATGGCGATGAGCCCCATGTCGCTGCTCGCCTTCGGAGAGTTGTACCGCGCTGGCGGCCGGACGCCCGAGGGCATGCAACTGGTGTCGCCGGACTGGATCGAACAGTCATGGACGCGGCGAACGACCTCGCGCTTCAACAACGACGGCTATGGCTATGGCTGGTTCCTGCGCCGCATCGGCGGCGAGGAGGTGCGATACGCCTGGGGCTATGGCGGGCAGATGCTCTATATCGTGCCCAGCCTGGAGCTCTCGGTGGTGATGACGTCCGACGCGACGGCCCCATCGGCAGGCACGGGGCACCGCGATGCCTTGATGGCCCTGATGGGCGCGATCATCGACGTGGTGCGAGATGAGGCTGCGCCGGCACCCGCTGAAGCCGGAGGCGACTGAGCGGGACGATTATTCGTCCCGCTTGTGTCCATCAATGTGCTTTTCGGCGCGCTGCCGTTCGGCGGCCGTCTTGAGCTTTTCGGCCTTCATGCGACCGAACGCCAGCCGATTGGCATCAGCGGTCGCGGCCTTGTCGGCGCGCGCCTTCTGCTTGCGCGCCTGACGAAGATTGACGAGATCGCCCATCGCTTAGACCAGCCGGCTCTGCTCCATTGCTGCGGCAATGAAGCTGGTGAAGAGCGGATGCGGCTCGAAGGGCTTGGACTTGAGCTCGGGGTGGAACTGAACGCCGATGAACCAGGGGTGGTCGGTGCGCTCGACGATCTCGGGCAGCCGACCATCAGGCGAGACGCCGGAGAACAGCAGGCCGTTCTTTTCGAGCATCTTGCGGTAGTCCATGTTCACCTCGTAGCGGTGACGATGGCGCTCGGAAATGCGCGTGGTCCCATAGATATCGGCAACGCGCGAACCGCGCGTAAGCTGGGCAGGATAGGCACCAAGGCGAAGCGTGCCGCCGAGGTCCCCTTCGGACGCCCGCGTTTCCTTCTCGTTGTCCTTCACCCACTCGGTCATCATGCCCACGATCGGCTCCTTGGTGGGGCCGAATTCGGTCGAGGATGCCGACTTGATGCCCGCCGTGTTGCGCGCCGCCTCGATGCACGCCATCTGCATGCCGAAGCAGATGCCGAAATAGGGCACGTCCTTGGTGCGGGCAAAGCGCGCCGCCTCGATCTTGCCGGCAGAGCCGCGTTCCCCAAAACCGCCGGGCACCAGGATGCCGTGAACGTGTTCGAGATAGGGCGCGGGGTCATCGCGCTCAAAAACCTCGGAGTCGATCCAGTTGATGTTGACCTTCACCTTGTTGGCAATGCCGCCATGGGTGAGAGCCTCGGAGAGGGATTTGTAGGCGTCCTTGAGGCCGGTGTACTTGCCCACGATGGCGATGTTGACCTCGCCCTCCGGATTGTGGAGGCGCTGCGACACGTCCTGCCATGCGGTGAGATCGGGCGCGGGGGCATCGGTGATGCCGAATGCCGCGAGAACTTCGCGATCGAGCCCTTCCTTGTGGTAGGCCAGCGGCACATCATAGATCGAGCCCACGTCGAGGCCCTGGATGACGGCGCTTTCGCGGACGTTGCAGAAAAGCGAAAGCTTCTTCTTTTCGCCCTCGGGGATGGGGCGGTCGCAGCGGACCAGCAGCACGTCCGGCGCGATGCCTATAGAGCGCAGTTCCTTGACCGAATGCTGGGTCGGCTTGGTCTTGAGCTCGCCGGCCGAGGGGATGTAGGGCATCAGGGTCAGGTGCAGGTAGCACGCATGGCCCCGCGGCAGGTCGTTGCCGAGCTGGCGGATGGCCTCGAAGAACGGCAGGCCCTCGATATCGCCAACGGTACCGCCGATCTCGACGAGCACGAAATCGAAATCCTCGTTGCCGTCGAGGACGAAGGCCTTGATGGCGTCGGTGACGTGCGGGATGACCTGCACCGTGGCGCCCAGGAACTCGCCTTTTCGCTCCTTGGCCAGCAAATCGGAATAGATGCGGCCGGTGGTGATGTTGTCGCGCTTGTTGGCCGCGCGACCCGTGAAGCGCTCATAGTGACCGAGGTCGAGGTCGGTTTCCGCACCATCGTCAGTGACGAACACTTCGCCGTGCTGCGTCGGCGACATCGTGCCGGGGTCAATGTTGAGATAGGGATCCAGCTTGCGCAGGCGGACCTTGTAGCCGCGCGCCTGCAGCACTGCGCCGAGCGCCGCCGAAGCCAGACCTTTGCCAAGGGAGGAAACCACGCCTCCGGTGATGAATACGTACCGAGCCATGGGCGATCACCATAAGCACAAGAGTAATGATTCGCAGAGACGCCGAAGCGCTCTACACAAAAAGAAGAAGGGGATGTCGCCATCCCCTTTTTCGGTCTGCCTTGCGGCGGTCAGCTGCCGGTCGGAGCCGGCGCTTGTTCGGTGGTGGCAGCCGGGGCTGCGGGCTGTGACGTGGTCGCGCTGCCAGCGGCGGGAGCGGTGGACGTGTTTTCGACCGGGGGCGCCTCGGTGTCCGTCGCCAGCGGCGCATCACCACCTGCGGCGGGTGCGGTCGCTGCGGGTGCCTGGGCGGGAGCCGTGGTGCCCGTCGTTGCAGCCGGAACCGGCAGGTCGCTGGTGCCAGCGGCTGGCGCAGGTGTGGTGGTCGCGGGTGCGTTCGTCGTCGCCGGCGCATCAATTGCCGGGACCGGAAGTCCGTCGTTTGCGGTTTCGTCGCCCTGGAGTGCATTGAGCGCATCGAGCACGCTGCTGTTTTCCTGGCCGCCCTGCGTCGTGCTGGCCCGCTCCAGAATGCCGGACGTGCCGCGATCGAATTCGTTGAGCAGGGTCAGGCCGATGGCGCTGGCAAAAAACAGGGCCGCGAGAATAGCCGTGGTCCGCGTCAGCAGGTTGGCTGAGCCGCGCGCCGTCATGATACCGCCGCCACCGCCGCCGCCGATACCCAGCGCGCCGCCCTCGGAACGCTGGATCAGGATCACCGCTATCAGCGCGAGCACGATCAACAGATAGGCGACTAGCAGAACGTTGGCCATGGAACTCGTCTTTGGGTCGGTCTCTTCAAGGATGCGGGCTCATACACCCGCAATACGGCAAATACCAGTCGACTGCCGCGAAAATTGCCGCAGTCGACCGATGCCGTCAGTTCTTAGACCGCCGAGATAATGGTGTAGAAGTCGTTTGCCAAGAGGCTTGCGCCACCGACCAAGCCGCCGTTGACGTTGTCCACTCCAAGGATTTCGCGGGCATTGTGCGGCTTCATCGATCCGCCATAAAGAATGCGGATGGCTTCGCCCCGGCTGACGCCGAAACGATCCACAAGCCGATCCCGGATGGCCTTATGCATTGTGGCAATCTCTTCCAGCGATGGCGTGCGGCCGCTTCCGATGGCCCAGACCGGTTCATAAGCCACCTCCACCTGATGCGATCCCGCCGCATCGGGCACGGAGCGGGCTAACTGATCCGCAACGACGGCTTCCGCCTCTCCGGCGTCGCGCTGTGCCTCCGTTTCACCGACGCAGATGATGGGACTGAGACCCGCGCCGATCGCGGCCTCGGCCTTGGCGCGCACAACCTCGTCAGTTTCGCCATGATCGGCCCGGCGCTCGGAGTGCCCCACGATTACGAACTGCCCTCCCGCATCGGCGATCATCGCCGCTGCAATGTCACCGGTGTGCGGACCCTGAGCCGCGACATGGCAATCCTGCCCCCCGGCGAGAATGCCGCTCGATGCCCCCTGAGCAGCGACTGCGGCCAGCAAGGTGGCTGGGGGACAAACAACGACGACGGCGCGCGGTGCTTCGCCGGTCGTCAGGAGACGCGCTAACTCAGCCAACTCGCTGAGCGAGTGCGTGAGCCCGTTCATCTTCCAGTTTCCGGCGATCAGCGGTGAAACGGTCGTCAATCTTGCTACTCCTACCTCTTGCGCCGGACTGGGCTTTGCCCTAACCCCGGCTGTCGACTTCTCTTCTAGTCCCCGCCCGTGCCGACGGTAAAGGCTTGGACCCCAAACTGGAACGTTCGAAATGCTCGATGGTTTGCGCGACTTTGCAAAATCCTGGCCAGGCAAGATCCTGGGTGGATTCATGCTCGTGGGTATCGCAGGCTTCGGTATCAACAACGTGATTACCGATTTGGGCAGCAGCACTGTAGCGCGCGTCGGCAGCGAAGAGATCAACTCGCGCGAGTTCATGCGCGCCTACCAGAGCCTCGTGAACCGGGTCGCGCAGCAGACCGGCTCCGTGCCTACGGTTTCGGAAGCGGAGGCAATGGGCCTCCCGACGGCGGTGCTGCTCAACCTGTCGTCCAATGCTTCTCTCGACTTGCTGGCAGACCAGTTCAATCTTGGTGTCTCTGAAGACAAGTTGAGCCAGATGTTGCGCCAGGATCCCTCCTTCCAGGGCACCCTCGGCAACTTCGACCCCTCGATCTTCAGCCAGGTCCTTCAGCAGAGCGGCTGGACCGAGTCGGAGTACTTCCAGGCTCGCAGCAAAGAGGCCAAGCGACAGCAGTTGCAGGAGACGCTCCTGGCGGGGGCAGGATTGCCCAAAGTGGCTGACGAGCTGCTTAATGGCTATGTCGGCACCAAACGCACCATCAACTACATTACCTTGGGACCCCTCAACGTCGACACGCCTGCCGAGCCGACCGAAGAGGAAATGGCGGCCTATCTCCAGCAACATCAGGCCGAATATCGCACGGTAGAAACCCGGCGCGTCCAGATGGTGGAGCTTTCCGTTGCCACGCTGGCAAACACGCTGGTCGATGATTTTACGGATGCGGAGATCGAGGCCGAATACGAACGCACCAAGGCTTCGCTTTCGACGCCCGAACGCCGCACCATCGACCAGGTCGTGCTGAGCACGCCGGAGATTGAGCAGGCGTTCCAGGACGGCCTTGCCGCCGGTACCCCGTTTGACCAGCTCGTCAGCCAGACGAATGTCACCCCGACCGACCTCGGTACGCTGGCAAGATCGGAAGTGACCGACACGGCACTGGCCGACGCCGCCTTTGGTCTGGAGGCCGGAGCCTTCACGATCATCGACGGCGTCGGTGGCCGTCGCGCCGTGCGCGTGAGTGCGGTTCAACCGGCCCACCAGAGCACCCTGGCGGATGCGCGGGACGACATTGCGATGTCGCTGGCGACCGCCAAGGCGCGTAACGAGGTAAACGACGTGCTCGACCAGATCGAGGAACTCCGCGCGGCCTTCCGTCCACTGACGGAGATCGCCGAACGGTTCGGCCTCGATCTCTATGAAGCCGACGTGACCGCTGGCGGCTCGGAACTGAGCGTAGTGCCCTCGCTCACGCCGCAGGACCAGCAAACCATCAGCCAGGCCATCTTCAAGGCCGAAGAAGAGAAGCTGACGCCGGCGGTGCGGATTTCCAACAACGCCAATCTCTGGTTCGATCTTGTGGAAGTCCAGCCCGCGCGCGACCAGACGCTCGAGGAAGTGCGCCCAGCAATTCAGCAGGCCATGACAGACCAGCGCACGAGCCAGGCTCTCGAAGCCCTGAGCAAAGACCTGGTGAGCCGGCTCGACAAGGGTGAAACGATCGAAGAGATTGCGGCGTCCCTGAACGTGTTCCCGCAGATTAGCACGCCGTTCACGCGGTTTGGTTCGGAAGACGGAACGGTGGACCAAGTGGTGGCATCAGCGGTTTTCTCGGGTGGACCTCAGGCCAACGGATCGGTGGTCAATAGCACCGGCGATACCATTGTCTACTCGGTCGCTGAAACGACTCCGCCCAGCGATCCGCTCAACCAGCAGGCCCTCGACAGCATCGACGCCGAGGCCCGCCAGGGTGTCGCATCGGAATTCATCGGGGCGCTGCGCGACGATGCCCAGCTGCGCATCAACCAGCAGGCCCTCAACACCCTGCTCACCACAAACTTCGGCCAATAATCGGGCCCCAGCCGGACGGAACCAGACGACATGGGCGACGACTTCTCCCAGCGCTTCATCCAACAGTACGAAGCTGGCAAGTCGCAGATCGTCTGGCGTCGCGTCGTAGCCGATCTCGACACGCCCGTCGGCACCTATCTCAAGCTAGCGGAGGGTCGCACCCACTCCTTCCTGCTCGAGTCGGTGCAGGACGGCACCACACGCGGCCGCTATTCCATCATCGGGCTGCTGCCGGACCTGATCCTGAAGGTGGACGGCGCCGGGGCGGCCATCAATCGCAACCCGTTGCGAGACCCGGAAAGCTTCGACCTGGTCGACGCCAAGCCGCTCGACGCCCTTCGGTCTCTAGTCGCTGAAAGCCACATCGAGGTGCCGGAGGGGCTGCCGCCCCAATCTGCCGGCATCTATGGCTACCTGGGCTATGAGATGGTGCGCTACATGGAGGTGCTGCCCAACAGCAACCCCGACGACCTCGGGCTGCCAGAAGCCATCCTGATGCGGCCGTCGCTGCTGGCCATCTTCGATACGCTCAAGGATGAATTGTACCTCACCGCACCGGTCTACGTCCGCGAGGGCGTGTCGGGGCGCCAGGCACTGGAGGCGGCCGAAGGCCGTATCGACGAGGCCGTGAGCCGCCTCAATACCACGCTGCCTGCCACCCCTGCCCTGCCCCATCTCGAGGCCGTCGCCGTCACCAGCAACACATCGCGCGAGGAGTACGCAGCGATGGTGGCGCGCGCGAAGGAGTACATCTCGGCCGGCGACATCTTCCAGGTGGTGCTCAGCCAGCGCTTTTCGGCCGACTTCACCCTGCCGCCGACGGCGCTGTACCGCGCGCTGCGCCGGACCAATCCTTCGCCCTATATGTATTTCCTGGACTTCGGCAGCTTTGCCGTCGCTGGCTCGAGCCCGGAAATCCTGGTGCGCGTGCAGGATGGGAAGGTGACGATCCGCCCCATCGCGGGCACCCGCAAGCGCGGCGCAACGCCCACCCGGGACAAGGAACTGGCGGACGAACTGCTCAGCGACCCCAAGGAGCTGGCGGAGCACCTGATGCTGCTCGACCTTGGCCGCAACGACGTCGGACGTGTGGCCAAGACCGGGACCGTCAAGGTGACGGACAAATTCTTCCTCGAATACTATTCGCACGTCATGCACATTGTCTCCAATGTCGTGGGCGAGCTCGATCCGGTGCACGATTTCGTTGACGCGCTCTCTGCCGGCTTCCCGGCAGGCACTGTTTCGGGAGCGCCCAAGGTGCGGGCGATGGAAATCATCGATGAGCTCGAAACGTCGCGACGCGGCATCTATGGTGGCTGCGTGGGCTATTTCGGGGCCGACGGCACCATGGACACCTGCATTGTGCTGCGCACGGCCATCGTCAAGGATGGAAAGCTCTACGCGCAGGCCGGCGCCGGCATCGTCGCAGACAGCCAGCCCGAGCTTGAGCAGCTCGAATGCGAGAACAAGGCGCGGGCCCTTTTCAGCGCGGCCGAGGAAGCGCTACGCTACGCAGGTGAACCGAGGATGGGACAGTGAGCGGACTAGTCGGAGCGCACCGGGCCACCGTGGTCTCGTCATTGCCCGGCTTGTCCGGCCAATCCAACGGCTGCGGCCACGCCCTATGGACCACCGGGACGAGCCGGGTGATGACGATGAACATTGCCCGGCAGGGTCATCACCGATGGCGAGGTTGGTTCTGAAACAGGGGTTCCCGCTGGCACGGGAATGACCCGGATACCAACTTCAAGAGGAACCCCATGACCAAGACCCTCGTCATCGATAATTACGACAGCTTCACCTACAACCTCGTCCATTTCCTGGGCGAACTCGGCGCCGACATCACGGTGCGCCGCAACGACAAGATCACGCCCGACGAGATCGCCGCCATGGCGCTCGAGGCCATCGTGCTGTCCCCTGGCCCCTGTACGCCCAACGAGGCGGGAATCTGCCTTGCAGTGATCGATCGCTTCAAGACTACCATCCCGATGCTCGGCGTATGCCTCGGGCATCAGGCCATGGGACAGGCCTTGGGGGGCGAGGTGGTTCGGGCGCCGAGCCTCTTCCACGGCAAGACCAGCCGCATCAACCACACCGGCAAGGGCATCTTTCGCGGGCTCAATGCCGGCTTCGAGGCAACCCGCTATCACTCGCTGATCGTCAAGGCCGAAACCTTGCCAGACGTGTTGGAGGTGACGGCGACGACCGATGGCGGGCTAATCATGGGCATGCAGCACAAGACGCTGCCGCTGCATGGGGTGCAGTTCCATCCAGAAAGCATCGCCTCAGAAAACGGCCACGCGCTGCTGCAGAATTTCCTGAACCTTGCTCGTGACTTTCAGGGCCGGAGGGCGGCATGATGGACATCAAGCAGGCTTTGGCCAAGATCGCCGAGGGCAAAGACCTGACCGGCGAGGAGATGCGTAGCGTCATGCGCATCATCATGGGCGGCGAAGCGACGCCGGCGCAGACCGGCGCCTTTCTGATGGGCATGCGCATAAAGGGCGAGACGGTGGGCGAAATCGCTGCTGCGGTGTCCATCCTGCGCGAAAAAATGATTTCGGTCGAAGCGCCCGAGAACGCCATCGACATCGTGGGCACGGGTGGCGACGGCGTCGGCACGCTGAACATCTCGACGGCGGCGGCCATCGTCGTTGCGGCCACGGGCGTGCCCGTCGCCAAGCACGGCAACCGGGCGCTCTCGTCAAAGTCCGGCTCCGCCCAGGCGCTGGAGGCGCTTGGCATCAAGCTCGATCTCGATCCCGCGGGGATCGGCCGCTGCGTGCGCGAGGCGAATATCGGCTTCATGTTTGCGCCGTCCCATCACCCAGCCATGCGCCATGTGGGCCCCGCGCGGGCCGAAATGGGAGTGCGGACCATGTTCAATCTTCTGGGACCGCAGTCCAACCCGGCCAGCGTTCGCCGCTATGTCCTGGGAGTTTATGACCAGGAATGGGTGGAGCCGGTGGCCGCCGCGCTGTTGGCCAACCGCGCCATCAAGGCCTGGGTCGTGCATGGCTGCGATGGCCTTGATGAATTGACGGTGACGGGCAAGAGCTTCGTGGGGCAAATCGCCAACGGCGACCTCCGCAGCTTCGAGGTGTGGCCGGAACAGGCCGGACTTCGGCAACACGCGCTTGAGGACATCCTCGGTGGGACGCCGGAGGAGAACGCCGCGGCCATCCGCGCGCTGTTGGATGGTGCCGCTGGCGCCTATCGCGACATCGTGCTGCTCAACGCCGCTGCCGCGCTGATTGTCGCGGACGCCGTTTCCGAGCTCAAGGAAGGCGCCGAGATGGCCGCGTCGGCAATCGACAGCGGCAAGGCCCGAGAAACACTCGCGCGCCTCGTCGCGGTGTCCAACGGACAGATGTGATGACCGACATACTCAAGCAGATCGAAGCCTATAAGCGCGAGGAAATCGCCGCCGCCAAAACCATGCGGCCTTGGTCGGAAGTGGTGGCGCAGGCGCATGACCAGCCAGCCCCCCGAGGCTTTCTGCGTGCGATACGGGAAAAGCGAGCGGCAGGTCATTATGCACTGATCGCCGAGGTGAAGAAAGCAAGCCCGTCCAAGGGGCTGATCAGATCCGATTTTGACCCGGAGCAGATCGCGCGAGACTACGAAACCGCCGGCGCTTCCTGCCTCTCGGTCCTGACCGATCGCCCCAGCTTTCAGGGCGCCCCCGGATACCTGATCGACGCCCGCGCCGCGACGCGCCTGCCCGTGTTGCGCAAGGACTTCCTGTTCGAGACCTACCAGGTGGCCGAAGCTCGGTCCTGGGGCGCGGATTGTATCCTGATCATTCTTGCGGCCGTGGGCGACGATGTGGCGCGATACCTGCTCGACGCAGCGCAGGAATGGGGCATGGATGCGCTGGTGGAGGTGCACGACCAGATCGAGTTGGATCGCGCCCTGGCACTCGATGCCAAGTTCATCGGGATCAACAACCGAAACCTTCGCACCTTCGAGACAACACTTGAGACCACCATCCGTCTCGCGGCAGGCGTGCCTGACGACGTTCTGCTGGTCAGCGAGAGCGGCATCGTTACTTACGATCATGTCCGGATGCTCGACGAGCGGTGCGGCGTAGGCACGTTCCTCGTGGGCGAGAGCCTGATGCGCCAGAGCGACGTTGTGGCCGCCACCCGCGCCCTGCTGATGGGCGCGGCGGAACTGGTCCGCTGATGGGCGGCCATCTTACCCACCTCAACGCCCGTGGCGAAGCGGAGATGGTCGACATCGGTGACAAGGCGATCACCGACCGCCGCGCCGTTGCCCAATCCCGGCTCATTGCGAAGCCCGAGACCATTGCGACAATTCTGGGCGGTGAACTCAAAAAGGGCGACGCCTTGGCTGTGGCTCGGATCGCCGGCATCATGGCCTCCAAGAAAACTTCGGAGCTCATTCCCCTCTGTCACCCGATTGCGCTGAGCAAGGTCAGCGTCGACATAGAAGCCGACGGAGAGACCGCGATCCTGATTACTGCCACGGCGCAGACCTCGGGGCAGACCGGTGTCGAGATGGAAGCGCTCCTGGCCGCGTCGACAGCCGCGTTGACCCTTTACGACATGGCAAAGGCTATTGACCGAGACATGACGGTGACTGATATCGCGCTCGTGGAAAAGTCCGGCGGCAAGTCGGGCGATTATCGCCGTCAGCCATGAGTCTCCTCGCGGTTGAGAAGGCGCTGGAGACCATTCTGGCGCGTGTGCCGGCACCGACAAGCGAGACCGTTGCGCTGAACGAGGCCCTCGGTCGGGTGCTCGTATCTCCAGTAGTGGCGCGTCACGATCAGCCCCCTTTCAACGCAAGCGCGATGGATGGCTATGCCGTGCGCGCCGATGACGTTGCCGAAGGCATCTGGCTCACGATCGTCGGGACAGCGCAGGCAGGCGTAGGGATGGGTGCAGCCATCGGTCCTGGAGAGGCAGCCCGCATCTTCACGGGAGCGCCCCTTCCCGCGGGCGCCGATACGGTGATCATGCAAGAGGAGGCCGTGCGCGAGGCAGATCGGGTGCGCTTCACTGCAGACGCACGGCGTGGTCACAGCGTTCGGCAAAAAGGCAACGATTTCTCGTGTGGCCAGGCTTTGCTTCCGGTGGGAACGCGGCTCAACGCGCTGCACATCTCCGCCGCTGCGGCGGCCAATTGCGGGACGGTCAATGTCGCGCGGCGCCCGCACATCGATTTGGCAGCGACGGGCGACGAACTGGTGCCGCCGGGATCGCCACTCGGACCGGACCAGATCGTAGGCTCCAACAGCCTGGCGATCTCTGCGCTCCTGTCACCGCTGGTAGGAACTTGCGCCGACCACGGCATAATGGCCGATGACTTCACCTCCCTGCGTGCGGGGCTGGCCGGCATTTTCGCGACCGAACCTGACATTGTCATCACCACGGGGGGAGCCAGCGTTGGTGAGCACGACCTTGTCCAAGAGACGTTGAAAGAGCTGGGAGTGAGCCTTGATTTCTGGCGCATTAACATGCGCCCCGGCAAGCCTTTGATGTTTGGATCTCTGGGCAAAACGCTGGTCTTCGGGCTGCCGGGAAACCCGGTGTCCGCATTGGTTACCGCTATCGTTTTCGTCCTGCCCGCTGTCCGTCGCTGGCTAGGTATGGAGCAACCAACGCTTTGGCGCCTCCCCCTTGCGGCTCCCACCCCACCCAACACGGCACGCCGCCACTTCATGCGCGCGCGCCTTCAGGCGACCTCTTCCGGGCTCCAGGTCGAGCCCATTCTGCAGACCGACAGCGGCCACACTTCATCGCTGGCACAGGCTGATGCCCTGATCGTCCAGCCCGAATTCGACCAAGGCCAAGCCCCGGGAACACTCGTGGATGTCCTTCCAATCGGACAGTGCTGAAGTGAACGCTGCACTAGCCGCGTAGACACTGTATTGCAGAACATACATGGAACACATATAGTCGTTCCGTCTATGTTCCGATTCTGGGGTTCTGGGGCCAATGCTGACGCGCAAACAACACGAATTGCTCATGTTCATCCATGAACGGATGAAGGAGAGCGGCATACCCCCGTCCTTCGACGAGATGAAGGACGCTCTGGATCTGGCGTCTAAGTCGGGCATTCATCGGTTGATCACGGCGCTCGAGGAGCGCGGCTTCATCCGCCGGCTACCCAATCGGGCTCGAGCTTTGGAGGTGGTCAAGCTTCCTGACTCGATGAACCCGACCCTCGGCGGGCGCAAGGCGCGTTTCGAACCATCCGTGATTGAGGGGAATCTCGGCAAGGTCGCCTCGCCCCCCGCCCGGGGTGGCGTCACAGACGAAGACTACGTTCGACCGGTATCTGTTCCTGTGATGGGCAGAATCGCGGCCGGTACGCCTATCGAGGCCATACAGTCCCATTCGCACACCATAGCCGTTCCCCCCGAAATGCTTGGGGCCGGTGAACATTACGCCTTGGAAGTCCGAGGCGATTCCATGATTGAGGCCGGCATCTTCGACGGAGACACCGTGCTGATCAAGAAGCAGGACACGGCCTCTACTGGAGAGATTATCGTCGCTCTTGTGGACAACGAGGAAGCAACACTCAAGCGCCTGCGACGTAAGGGAAATACCGTCGCACTCGAGGCCGCAAACCCCGCCTATGAGACTCGCATCTTCCCGCCGGATCGCGTCAAAGTTCAAGGCCGGCTTGTGGGGCTGATGCGCCGATACTGAGATCGTTCCGGCTCAGCGCAGGATCGTGTGGATTGCTGGGCCGAGGTCATCGCTTCGACGATCTGAAGAACTGCGGCGGGGCCGCGGAAACATGACCGTGAAGCGGAAATAGTCAAGAAGGTGCCGGCTGGGCGGGCGTTTCAGACCTCATTGACCCATTGGAAATGCTCATTGATGCGGGGTACAGAAGGCTTGGGGTTTGATGATGCTGGAAGCAAAGTCGAACATCTTGCCTTGATCCGCCTTCGTCCCAGCTTGGTGCGCCACGCATCAGACGTCGCCAAACAATTTGACCTCCTCGCCACACAACAACTAGTGCTGGGTGGCGAGGAGGCCGCATTGGTAGTTCGCGAAGGCGTCTGGTTGCGCGGGTCGCTCAGTGGTTGTCGCGCGGCAGCCCGGCAGTCTGCGCAATGCGCTGGTATTTCACAGCAGGGGTAAGAACTGCGCCGTCCCCAAGCTGGTCTACAAGTCCGCGCTGGATTTCCTGCCAGGGCGTCTGGTGCTTGGGATACTTGTACCCACCTTCAGCGGCCAAGGCCTCGCGCCGCTTCGCAATTTCCTCATCGGAGATCAGAATGTCGGCTTCGCCCTTGTTGAGGTCGATGCGCACGCGATCGCCGGTCCGCAGAATAGCGAGGTTACCGCCTGCCGCCGCTTCCGGTGATGCGTTGAGAATTGAGGGGGAGCCGGAAGTGCCGGACTGGCGCCCGTCGCCAATGCAGGCGAGGGAGTGGATACCCTTCTTGATGAGATAGGCGGGTGGGCGCATGTTGACCACTTCGGCCGCACCCGGATAGCCGATGGGGCCAGCGCCACGCATAAACAGCAGCGTGTGTTCATCGATTTCCAGGGAAGGATCGTCGATCCGGTGATGATAGTCCTCGGGACCATCGAACACCACGGCCTTGCCTTCGAACATTCCCGGATGCTCTGGGTTCGCGAGGTAGCGCTCCGTGAACTCCGGCGAGACGACGCTGGTTTTCATGATGGCGCTGTCAAAGAGATTGCCGCGCAACACCAGGAAGCCGGCCTCTTTCTTGAGCGGGTTGTCGAAGTGCCGAATGACGCGGTCGTCCTCGATGGGCGTGTTGCGGCAGTTTTCTCCGATCGACCTGCCATTGACCGTCGGAGCGTTCTCGTGGATGAGGCCCTGCTTCATCAACTCATGGACCACCGCCGGCACGCCACCGGCATGATAGTAGTCCTCGCCCAAATATTCGCCGGCCGGCTGCAGGTTCACGAGCAGCGGCACCTTGTGCCCGTGCTGCTGCCACTCTTCGATCTTGAGGTCGACGCCGATGTGGCGGGCAATCGCGTTGATATGAATCGGCGCGTTGGTGGAGCCGCCGATCGCGGAGTTAACGACGATCGCGTTGAGGAAGTTTTCCTTGGTGAGGATGTCCGAGGGCTTGAGATCCTCGTGCACCATATCGACGATGCGCTTGCCGGTGCGATAGGCCATCTCCTGCCGATCGCGATACGGGGCGGGGATGGCGGCCGACCCTGGCAGTTGCATGCCCAGCGCCTCGGCCAACGAGTTCATCGTTGTTGCCGTGCCCATGGTGTTGCAATAACCGGTAGATGGCGCGGACGACGCGACCAGTTCGATGAACTTCGGGTAGTCGATCTCTCCCGCGGCGAGCATCTGCCGGGCTTTCCAGACGATGGTGCCTGAGCCGGTGCGCTCGCCCTTGTGCCAGCCGTTGAGCATAGGACCTACTGAAAGCGCGATGGCGGGTATGTTGACCGTGGCCGCGCCCATTAGCATGGCGGGCGTGGTCTTGTCGCATCCGACGGTCAGCACCACCCCATCGATGGGATAGCCGTAGAGCACTTCGACAAGGCCCAGATAGGCCAGATTGCGATCGAGCCCGGCTGTCGGGCGCTTGCCGGTTTCCTGGATAGGATGGACGGGGAATTCGATGGCAATGCCACCCGCCTCACGGATGCCTTCGCGAACCCGCTCGGCCAGCACGATGTGGTGACGATTGCAGGGGCTGAGATCAGAGCCAGTTTGCGCAATGCCGATGATCGGCTTGCCCGACTGCAATTCCTCTCGGGAGACACCATAGTTCATGTAGCGCTCGAGGTAGAGCGCCGTCATGTCTGGGTTCTCTGGATTATCGAACCATGCGCGCGAACGCAACTTGCGAGCGCCAGTGCCGCTGGTATCTGCCGTCATCTTGTAGTTCCTTGCTGATCCGCCGAAGCAGACGGGAGGGCCGTTTCGGTGATGTTCTAGCATGACCGGCGCGCAAGGAAATGGCGGCGGACGAAAAAATCATACAATTGAGCTGCAGAGATGCCGGGACGCTTGGCCAATCTTACTGCAGGAGCAGATTCCGTGCCCTGTGCAGGGCTATCGAAGGGGAGAATAATCGGCTGGCCAGGGGCTGCTACGCCGACTAGGTTCACGCCGCACGTGGATCATCTTGCGTTGGGGGTTACTGGTGTCGGATGCCATCGAATGGGTCGCTGTCGACTGGGGCACCTCAAATCTGCGCGCCTGGGGCATGAGCGTAGCGGGAGCCCCCATATCCAGCGCGACCTCGGACAAGGGAATGGGGAAACTCGAGCGCGGCCAGTACCCGCAGGCATTACAGGACGTGGTGCGAGAGCTTGGCGTCGAGGACGGCCGGCACCTCGATGTGCTTGTATGCGGTATGGCCGGTGCCCGTCAGGGCTGGATTGAGGCTCCCTATCTGGAGGCCCCCACCGACCTTCGGGGGCTGGCGCAGTCCTCCGTACGTCCGGACGTGCCGGGCTCCACCCTTTCCGTCTCCATCCTCCCAGGCGTGTGTCAGAAGCGCGGCGGCGAGAACGTTATGCGTGGCGAGGAAACGCAACTGCTCGGGCTTGCCAGCACCCAGCAAGGTTATGAGGGCTTGGTCTGCATGCCCGGGACCCACTCGAAGTGGGCGTATTTGCGCGACACACACATAGGCCAATTCTCGACGGCGATGACGGGAGAAGTTTTCGAAGTGCTGCGTACGCATTCGGTGCTTCGACATTCGCTCACGGGCGAAAATGATGGCGCCGCGCGCGACGCAGGATTTGGTACTGGGGCAAGTGACGGGCTGGCCCGCCCGCAGGATCTATTGGGGCAACTTTTCCGGGTACGGGCGGCGTCGCTGCTGTCGGGCCGCGATTCGAGCTGGTGCGCCGGTTATCTTTCAGGACTTTTGATAGGAACAGAGGTCGCTGCCCACCTCGACGACATCGGAGAGGCGGCTGTCCCATTGATCGGCTCGACCAGTCTATGCGCCCTTTATGCCACGGTTTTGTCGATGGCCGGCAAGGACGGTCGTCCGGTCGACGCGACCTCGGTCGCTATCGCCGGCCTCTCGGCCGCACGTCAGCAGCTTGCTTGAAAGGGAATGATATGACGCAACGGCACATCATCGCCATTTTGCGAGGCATCACGCCCGCCGAAGCTGGGCCGGTCTGCCATGCATTGGTGGATGCCGGGATCACCCTGATCGAGGTGCCGCTCAATTCCCCCGGCGCCCTGGATAGTATCGGGCAAGCTGCCAGATCGTTTTCAGATCGCGCTGAAATCGGTGCGGGTACAGTGTTGAGCACGGCCGACGTCGGCGCCGTCGCCGCAGCGGGCGGAACCTTCATCGTTTCTCCGGATACCAATGTGGCGGTGATCGAGGAGACGCATCGACTCGGGCTCAAATCATATCCTGGTGTTTTTTCTCCCACCGATGCCTTCACCGCAATCCGGTCCGGCGCCACCGGACTCAAGTTTTTCCCGGCGGAGGTCCTCGGGGCCAAGGGCATCAAGGCGATGAAGGCCGTCCTGCCGCCGATCGTGCCGGTTTATGCAGTCGGTGGGGCCAATCCGGATAACTTTGCGGATTTCTTCGCTGTCGGTTGCACCGGCTTCGGCCTCGGCACCTACCTCTACAAGCCCGGCATGTCAGCTGCCGATGTTGCAGAGCGCGCCTCAACGGCCGTTGCCGCTTATGACAGGGCACAACTTCAGTGAACGACACCGCTCAACTTCTGATCGACAGCCAGTGTGCCTTGGGTGAAGGTCCTTTCTGGCATCCGGACCGACAGCGCCTGTTTTGGTTCGATATCAACAACAAGAAGCTGTTTTCCGCTCACCAGACCGGAGAGAGTGACGGAGAGTGGAGCTTCGAGGAGTTCGTTGCTGCCGCGGCTATCATCGACAAAGATACTCTGGCGCTTGCGACAGAAACGGGCCTGAAGCGCTTCGATCTGCTGTCAGGCACCATAGATGTCATTGTTGATATCGAGAAAGACGTTCCTGCGAACCGTACCAACGACAGTCGGGTCCACCCCTCAGGCGCATTCTGGATCGGTACGATGCAGAAAAGCGAGGGCGAGGCGGCAGGCGCGGTCTATCACTATCGGGCGGGAAAGCTCACCAAGATCATTTCTTCATCCAAGATTGCCAACGCCACCTGCTTTTCGCCCGACGGCCGGATTGCGTATTGGGCCGACACGCCGACGAAGAAAATCCTGAAATGCGAGACAGATCCGGGAACGGGCCTGCGAACCGGTGAATGGGAGCTGTTCGCAGACGTCTCGGACCATCGCGGCTTCCCCGATGGCGCTGTGTGCGACAGCGAGGGTTTTGTCTGGAACGCCCGCTGGGGTGGCAGCTGTGTTGTCCGCCACGCGCCCGACGGATCAATCGACCGCATCGTGGAATTGCCGGTCAGTCAGGTCACCTGCCCGGCCTTCGGCGGCAGCGACCTCAAGCGCCTATTCATCACGACGGCCAACAAGAATCTCCCGGCCGAGCAACTGGCTCAAGAGCAGGCTGCCGGCGGCGTCTTTTTCATTGACGTAGACGTTGCAGGCCAGCCCGAAACCCCCATTGCACTTTAGAGCGGTGACATGAATCCAGTCCTTGGCGTCTGCTATTATCCGGAACACTGGCCTGAAGACCTCTGGGAACGCGATGCCGCCCGGATGAGCGAAGTTGGCATACGCTACGTTCGCATCGGCGAGTTCGCTTGGTCTCGGTTGGAGCCTACCCCAGACAACCTCCAGCTCGATTGGATGATCCGTGCCGTGGACGTTCTGGGCCGCCATGGGCTCAAGGTCATTATCGGAACGCCTACGGCGACGCCTCCGCGCTGGATGATCGACAAGCATCCGGATATGCTTCCCGTCGATGCCAACGGTCATGTAAAAGGCTTTGGTTCACGCCGGCATTACGATTTCTCGCATCTCGGCTATCGGGACGAAGCGGCTCGGATCACCCGGATACTCGCGGACGCCCTCGGAGACCACCCCGCCCTCGGCGGCTGGCAGACGGACAACGAATACGGCTGCCATGGCACAACCTATTCCTATTCCGACGCGGCCCGTCTTGGTTTTCAACACTGGCTGGAAGAAAAATACGGTTCGGTTGAGACCCTCAACAAGGCGTGGGGCAACGCCTTCTGGTCCATGGACTACAACCGGTTCGACCAGATCGGGCTCCCTAATCTGCTGGTTTGCGAGCCCAATCCAATCCATGCTCTCGACTTCCGCCGCTACTCCTCGGATCAGGTCGCTGCGTTCAACAAGGTGCAGTACGACATCCTCAAGGCGCGCATGCCCGATCTGCCGGTCATCCATAACTTCATGAGCCGGTATGCCGAGTTTGATCACTTCGATCTGGCCAAGAGCATCGACGTAGCCAGCTGGGACTCCTACCCGATAGGTCACCTTGCGGTCAGCGACGAGCCCGATGAAATAAAGCGCCTCTACATGCGCCAGGGAGATCCGGACAACGCCGCCTTCCACCACGATCTCTATCGTTCTGTGGGCCATGGCCGCTGGTGGATCATGGAACAGCAACCGGGTCCGGTGAATTGGGCGCAGTTCAACCCCGATCCCCTGCCCGGCATGGCCCGGGCCTGGGCTTGGGAAGCCTTTGCACACGGCGCTGAAGTCGTCTCATATTTCCGTTGGCGGCAGGCGCCCTTCGGCCAGGAGCAGATGCACTCGGGCCTGCTGCGGCCGGACAGCGAGCCAGCCCCGGGTTATCATGCCGCCGCGCAGGTTTCGGCAGAACTCCAGAAAGCAAACTTCGGCGGCGACATGGCCAGGGGGCGCGTCGCTGTCATATATGACTACCAGAGCGAGTGGGCCTGGGAAATCGAGCAGCAAGCCAGAGGTTTCTCTCACGGGGGCCATGTGCGGGCGATCTACAGCGCATTCCGCAAGCACGGTGTGGATATCGACGTGCTACCGTCGACGACCCCCAGCTTTGAAGGCTACGACATCGTGGCGATACCTGCGCTACTCGCCTGGACGGTTGCACTCAGAGATGCCGTCAACACGTTCGAGGGCCATCTTCTGGTCGGTCCGCGCACAGGCTCGAAGACGGAGAACTTCTCAATTCCCAAGGGTCTGGGTCCAGACCTTCCGCAGAACCTTCTCGATGCGAAGGTTACGCGGGTCGATACCATTCCGCCAGGCCTCGCCGTGACCGTGAAGGGCGGCGGCGCGAGCCAACTATGGCGGGAAAAGGTGGAGACACGTGCCAAGGTCGTGATGGAGGACAGCGAGGACGTTCCGGTGCTGATTGCCCAGGGCAAGCTGTTCTACATGACGTCCAGCGGTGACAGGGCCTTGGTCCAGCGGGTCGTGGACTATCTCATCGCTGAAGCCAACCTGCCGACGCTCAATCTCCCTGCTGGCGTGCGCTCCCGGGTGCGCGGCGACTTCCGTGTCTACGTCAACTACGGCTCGAGCCCAGCGACGCTGAATGCGGCCGCCGACGAGGCTGGATACGTTGTGGGTGGACCAGAGATGGAGCCGGCAGGCGTCACCGTGGCAAGACTCGCCACGGCCGATTGAGGTGATCGATGGCCGGGCGGACATCAAATCGCCCGGCATCCTGGTTCCAATGCAGCCACTGAACCCCGCCGCGTTCAAGCTCATCGGGTCCGATGACGAGGCCCTCACTCCGACACCATTGAGGCGGATCGATCCGCGTCACCAGCAGCTCGTGGGCTCCGCAATCTTCGGCGAAGGCGGCGGCATTGCGCACAACTGCCACCGAGAACTCTGGCAAGCTGACGATGCAACCGAGGCTATCGCATCGTTCGCTGCGGTGATCCTGTTCTATCGGCGTCTGATAGTGCTGGCCCCAAACTTCGGTCGCAAAACTGCCCGCGCGTCCGCTAACAAGGGAGAGCCCATCCCCGTCGCGCACCGCGACTGCCTGAGTTGTGTCGGCGATCAGCACGTCGGGGCGCGGCTCGAAGCCAAGCAGAACAATGAAGGGAATTGCCGCCGCAGGACCCAGCACGCGCCAGCGCGTATCCAGCAAGGCGAACCAAGCGAGGGCGAGCAGTCCCGCGAGGAGGGCCCAGGGCGCCAGGAGTGGATTTGACGAAAGGTCTCGGCTCCAACCCGCGACGAGCACCGCAATGTCCATCATGCGGTCGATCCCCCACCCAGTCAGCACGAGTGCCGGCGCATCGAGTGCGAGCGGCATGAGCAGAACGCTCAGAACCCCAAATGGCATGATGACAAGGCTTACGAACGGCAGAGCCAGCAGGTTTCCGAGGACCCCAAGTGGCGCGGTCTGCTGAAAATGATAGGCAGAAAATAGCAGTGTAGCCCCACCGGCAATGAAGCTGGTCCACGCTGTTGCCAGCAGGGTTGAAGTTATGCGCCCAACAGAACCCGTTCCGGCGCGCCGTGGCCAAGGCAGTTCGTACACTCCGATCAGCCCGACCACGGCGGCAAAGGAGAGTTGGAAGCTGGGCCGAAAAATGCTGGCGGGATCAAGGAGGATGATGACAATTGCCGCGATGGCGACGTTGCGCATGGTCAGGGCCTGCCTACCGGCCAGCACCGCTCCAAAAACTAGGGCTAACATCAAGGTAGATCGAAAAGCCGGAACGTTGTTAACCCCGCCCGCCAGCAAAAGATAAGCGAAGGCGACGAAAAGCCCCGCCATGGCCGCGATCTTCTTGATCGGCCAGGTCAATGTGAACGGCATTGATGCAAGCAGCAGACGCACCAGCCAATAGATGCCTCCAGCAACGATCGAGAGGTGAAGGCCGGAGATCGAGTAGATGTGGGCGAGCCCGGCCGCAGCCAGCACGTCGCGCGTCTCGTCTGTGATACCGCTCTGGTCACCGACGATCATGGCTTTGGCGATGGGAGCACTGGAGCCGTCGAGCGTATTTTCGATGCGCCGGGCAATCGTTGTACGCAGATCATGCACGGCGCGGGCAACACCGGAGCCAGCATTTGTCGCGATCACCTCGAGATGGCCGGTTGCGGATCCATAGGCGCCAATACCGGAGAAATAAGAGTGGAACTGCCCGTCATATCCACCCGGCAGTACTGGACCCGGAATGGGCGCAAGGCGCAGGGCCACCTGAATGCGGTCGCCGGGGGAAAGGACGGGTTCGGCAGGAAGGAAAAGCCGGGCCCGCCGGAGACGCAGCTCTCGCGCATCTTCCAGCGGGAGAAGCTGCGACACAACAACGCGTTGCGCCTGAGAATCTGCTGAAATGATCTCGTCGACCCGTGCCTCATATGTGCCGTAAGCGGGAAAAGCCAGCATCGGGGTTCCGAAGAGCGCTCCGTGGATAGGCAAGAGGCAGAAACCCAGCCACAGAGCCGAGAGCTGTACGGCGAGCCTCAGACCGGTAAGAGAGCACACTATAGCCGCAGTGAAACCCAAGACGGCCAGAAGCGCCACTCCTCCCCAAAGAACGACTGACGCGGGCTCCTCGGGCAGTGCTGCGTAACTGACCAGACCGCAGATGAGTGCGAAAGGGAGGAGCACGAACAGCCGACGCCGCTCCAGCGCCTGGGCGACAGCTTGAGCAAGGCCAGCGACCCATGACACAACAAAGCGCGGCCATGGCAGCGAACCAGCCAGGGGCGGTTTCACGACAATACCCAAACCACGCCAACTGCCTGGCGTCGGCCAATCCGGCACGCCTTGCCCCTACCCTTGCGCTCACCCCAGCCTATGGTACACACGACCCGCACTTCCATCAAACGTTCCGGATCGCATGTCTCAGGTCGTAACGCGCTTCGCTCCTTCTCCTACTGGCTACCTCCATATCGGCGGTGCCCGGACTGCCCTCTTCAGCTGGGCCTTCGCCAAGCATGAAGGTGGCAAGATGCTGCTTCGGATCGAGGACACTGACCGCGAACGCTCTACGGAAGCTGCCGTTATTGCCTTGATCGACGGGCTCAAGTGGCTCGGGCTCGACTGGGAGGGCGAGCCGATCAGCCAGTTTGCCCGGGCGGCTCGTCACGCCGAAGTTGCCCACGAACTCGTCCGGATGGGACACGCGTACTATTGCTACTGTACTCCGGCAGAACTCGACCAGATGCGTGAAGAGGCCCGCGCCGCCGGCAGGCCTCCACGCTACAACGGCTATTGGCGCGACCGTAACCCCGCCGAAGCGCCCAAGGACGTGCCGCCGGTCATCCGGATCAAAGCTCCGCTTTCGGGCGAGATCATCGTGCACGATCATGTGCAGGGTGACGTGGTGTTCAAGACGGAGAACCTGGACGACTTCATCATCTTGCGCTCTGACGGGACGCCCACCTATATGCACGCGGTCGTCGTCGACGACCACGATATGGGTGTGACGCACATCATCCGCGGCGACGATCACCTCACCAATGCGGCCCGCCAGATCGTGATTTATAATGCGATGGGTTGGACGGTGCCGGAGATGGCCCACATCCCGCTCATCCACGGACCGGACGGGGCCAAGCTCTCCAAGCGCCACGGCGCGCTCGGTGTGGAGGCATATCGTCAGATGGGCTACCTGCCCGCCGCGGTGCGCAATTACCTCGCCCGCCTCGGTTGGAGCCATGGCGACGACGAAATATTTTCGACTCAGCAGATGGTAGAGTGGTTCTCGCTCGAGGCCTTGAACAAGGGGGCCGCTCGCTTCGACTTCGTCAAGCTCGAGAACATCAACGGCCACTATATACGGGAATCGGAACCTCACTATCTTTACAAGGTGATGGTTGAGACTGCGGAAGAAGTTGGTCGAGCTGACGATGCGGCGGGGCTGAAGGCCAACAGCGACACGATTCTCGCCGCGTTGCCCGAACTCCAGCCGCGCGCCAAGACGGTCCTCGAGCTGATCGACCTCGCCCAGTTCATCTATGCGCAACGGCCGATCAAGCCCGACGGAGCAGCGTTGGCCCTCCTGACTGAGGAAAGCCGGCAGACATTGGCCAGCATTGCCGAAAAGTTAGGGGGGCTTGCCGATTGGTCAGTGCCTCAAATCGACGATGCCATGCGTAAACTGGCCGAAGCCAAGGGGCTCAAACTCGGCAAGCTTGCGCAACCACTTCGTGCGGCGCTTACCGGCCGGACGGTATCGCCGGGGATTTTCGAAGTCATGGTTCTGATCGGTCGAGAAGAGACCATGGCACGCCTGGGTGACCAGATCGGGGCGTGAGCTCCGGCTGCCGGTCATCAATCGGTTGCTTGCTTCTGCAAAAAGCTGATACCTCTGCGCCACCTTAAAAGCGCGCCAGATGCCCCTGCCCGGCACTTATTTCCTGCGGTTACGCGGGCACAGCGAGGAGAGCTTAATGACAGAAAAAGTCGCCAAACTCGTCATCGGAAACCAGACCCACGAATTCCCGATCCTGAGTGGTTCCGTGGGCCCCGATGTGATGGATATCCGCAGCCTCTACGCCAAGACGGGCCTGTTCACCTACGACCCCGGCTTTACCTCCACAGCCGCCTGCGACAGCGCGATCACCTATATCGATGGTGACAAGGGAGAGTTGCTCTATCGCGGCTACCCAATCGAGCAGCTTGCAGACAAGTCCAACTATCTCGAAGTGTGCTACTTGCTGCTCTACGGCGAACTGCCCGGCAAGCAGCAGATGAAAGAGTTCGAGCAACTCGTCACCAAGCACACCATGGTGCATGAGCAAATGCACTACTTCTATCGCGGCTTCCGCCGCGATGCGCACCCGATGGCGATCATGACTGGCGTCGTCGGCGCTATGGCGGCCTTCTATCACGACAGCACGGACATCAACGATCCGCAGCAGCGCGAGATTGCCTCGATCCGCATGATCGCGAAGATGCCGACAATCGCGGCGATGGCGTACAAGTACTCGGTGGGCCAGCCATTCGTGTATCCGCGCAACGACCTCGATTACGCGTCCAACTTCCTCTACATGTGCTTTTCCGTTCCGGCTGAAGAGTACAAGATCGATCCCGAGATCGCCCGGGCGATGGACCTGATTTTCACGCTCCACGCCGATCATGAGCAGAACGCCTCGACCTCGACCGTTCGCCTGTCGGGCTCGTCGGACGCCAATCCCTTCGCTTGTATTGCTGCGGGCGTAGCTTGCCTCTGGGGACCGGCACATGGCGGAGCGAACGAAGCGGCGCTGAACATGCTGCGCCAGATCGGAACTGTCGACCGCATTCCCGAGTTTATCGCTCGGGCGAAGGACAAGAACGATCCGTTCCGCCTTATGGGCTTCGGGCACCGCGTCTACAAGAACTACGACCCTCGCGCCAAGGTCATGCAGCAGACGGCCAATCGCGTTCTCGACATTCTCGGTGTCGAAAACAACCCGACGCTGCAAGTGGCCAAGGAACTGGAAAAGATTGCCCTCGAGGATCCGTACTTCGTCGAGCGCAAGCTTTACCCGAACGTCGACTTCTATTCCGGCGTGATCCTGGACGCGATTGGCTTCCCCACCTCCATGTTCACGGTGCTGTTCGCCGTCGCGCGGACAGTGGGGTGGATCAGCCAGTGGAAGGAAATGATCGGCGACCCGCAAAAGAAGATCGGTCGTCCACGCCAGCTTTACAATGGCGCTACTGAGCGCGATTACACTCCGATCGGCGACCGCTGAAACAACAAACAAGGGCCCCGCAAGAGCGGGGCCTTTTGCTTACCGCCGATTAATACTGGCTAGCACACGACTAGCAGGATCCACGCGCGGATCAGTTGGAGTTCCTGTCTCCATCACGGCCCTGATTTCAGCGAAGCCCTCCAACTGGCGCTCCATGTGCTCTGCTTGGTTCAGCAGAGCCTCCACGGCATCACCCAACGCCATGACATCGGGCGCAAGCTGCAGCACCTCTGGCACCAGAGGGCGATCCAGTATGGCGTTGGGGAGAGCCGCGAACTTGACCTTGTACTGGAACCACCGCTTGGCTTGGCCCCTGTCTGCGACGTATGTCGTCACCATTGGTATGCCAGCCAAGGCTAATTCGAGTGTCACGGTGCCAGTTACCGCTACGGCAGCGAGAGCGGAAGCGAAGGCATCGTTCTTCTCGGCTTGTCCGGAGATGACAGTCACCGGGAGAGGCCAGGAGTTCAGCTCGCTGCGCAGTTTATCCGCGAGATGGCGTGGCGTGGGCAGGACAAATTCGGTGACCCGAGGATGATCTGAAAATCGCGCTGCAATCGCCTTCATCAGCGGCAGGTGTCGTCGCAACTCACCATCTCGGCTACCCGGTAGCAGCAGCAATGGCCCGCGTTGCGGCGGTACCAGTCGCTGGATGAACTGTTCTGTCGCCGGATGGCCGATGTAGTGCGTCATGGGTCCGCCCGCATCGCGCATTACTGCGGGCTCGAAAGGCAAAACAGCAAGCACCTCTCGAAATCGTGGCTTAAGGCCTTGTGCCCGCTCCGGCTTCCACGCCCAAACGGCCGGTGCAACGCACAGAAGCACGGGTATGTCTGCCGCAGCCTTGTGGACCAGTCCGGCGACGACGCTCGAAAAAACCTGGGCATCTACCAAGACGACAACGTCAGGGCGAGTGTGGATGATCGTGCGGGCGACCTGACGCGCTCGCCAGAGCAGCCGGGGCAGTCGCGGCAGGACATCCGCCCACCCCATCACAGCCAGTTCGTGCATCGGAAAGAGCGACACGAGCCCTTCGGCTTCGAGGGCGTCGCCGCCCACACCCGACAGCTCGACAGGAGCATGTAAACGCAATCGCCGCACCAGATCGGCAGCAATGCGGTCCCCCGAAGATTCACCTGCTAGAAGAAAGATGTTAAGTGCCTGTCCCATCGGTGGAGACTACACATCGTCCTCGGCACTGCGCGGAAGGCAAAAGGCGCGGTCCCTGCCGTCACGCATGAAGGAAACAACGTCCTGAACCAGTGGATCATCGGCGAAGGCAGTAGCAGCCGCATCCACACGAGAACGAAGTGTCCCTTCACCGAAGAAGACTTTGCGGTAGGCGCCGCGAAGGACGTGGATAGCGTCCCGCTCGAAGCCGCGACGTTTCAGGCCCACGAGATTAAGACCGGAAAGCTTCGCCCGGTTGCCAACTGCCATTCCGTAAGGGATGACGTCAGCATCAACCATGCTGTGAGCTCCGATGAAGGCATACGAGCCAATCCGTACGAACTGGCGGACACCGCAAAGGCCACCAAAGCCGACATGGTCCCCGATGATGGTGTGTCCGGCCAAGCCCACATAATTGGCCAAGACCACATTGTTTCCAACCTGGCAGTCGTGCGCAACATGAGCGCAGGCCATCAGGAGGCAGTCGTTCCCAATGCGCGTGACCATGCCGCCACCCTCGGTGCCTGGATTAATGGTCACCGATTCGCGTATGGTGCACCGTTCGCCGACTTCAAGGCGCGACAACTCACCCCCATACTTCAGGTCCTGCGGTGGATTGCCTACGGACGCAAAGGGATAAATCTTGGTGTCCCGACCGATGGTCGTGCGGCCGTCCACGACCGCGTGAGATACCAGTTCCACGTTCTCACCGAGAACCACCTCGGGGCCAACGGTGCTGTAGGGGCCGATTTTGACCCCGGGCGACAGCAGGGCTCCCTCTGCCACGATAGCCGTAGGATGGACGAAGACGTCCGTCACGACTGCGCCTCAACGATCATTGCGGTGATTTCGGCTTCCGCAATGATGGTACCTTTCACTTTCGCCTCGGCACGGTAGCGGCCCACCGTCCGCCGCCGATGGACCTTCGAGATGTGATACTCGATCGTGTCGCCGGGCCCTGCCGGCTTACGGAAGCGCGCGTTATCAACACCGAGCAACATGACGATGCTTTTGCGCTCCGCGGTCGAGTCGTGTTTGATGACGATAGCGCCGGCTGTCTGCGCCATGCCCTCGATGATCAGCACGCCCGGGAAAATCGGATTGCCTGGAAAGTGACCCTGGAAGATTGGTTCGTTGAACGTCACGTTCTTGACGCCGATGGCACTCTCGTCCCCGTCGATTTCTATGATCCGGTCGATCATCAGCATCGGGTACCGGTGCGGCAAGGCTTGCAGGATGTCGGCGACGCTCATGGCATCGAGTTCTCTAACCTCGGATGTCGTCTCGTTCATCCCCGCTTGTCCCCCTTGGAGAGTTTCCGCATGGCCGCCATTTCGCGCCAAAAGTCCTTTATATCCTGAGCCGGAGCTCCGGCAAGTTTGGACCCGGGCGGCCAGTCCTTCGTCACAGCCGCACGGCCGAAGATGACCGTCCCGGAACCAATCTCAAGGTGTCCCGAGGTCCCGACCCCACCGCCCATCAGGACGCCGTCGCCGACGATAGTCGAGCCCGAAAGGCCACTCATGGCCGCAATCAAGCAGTTGCGCCCAATACGACAATTGTGCCCGATCTGCACGAGGTTATCGATCTTTGTGCCGTCACCGATCACCGTGTCGCCAAGTGCACCCCGATCGATCGTGCTGTTCGCCCCGATCTCGACGCGATCCTGAATGATGACACGGCCCAACTGCGGGATCTTGCGATTGCCCCGCCCGTGGTCGAGCCAACCGAAGCCCTCCGTGCCCACCCTCACCCCGGAGTGCAGCGTCACATCGTTGCCCAGATGAGCACAATCGATCGTACAGTTGGCGGCGATAGTGCAGTTCCGCCCAATGGTGACCCCGGGGCCTATGACCGTATTGGCGCCGACCACTGTGCCTCGACCGATTTCCACCCCCGCACCAATGACCACATTGGCGCCAAGACTGACGTCCCGCTCGTACACCGGGGCGCCTAGATCATCTCGATCGGCCGAAATGATCGACCGCGTACTTCCTGGATAGAGGATATCAAGGATATCCACGAAGAGTTCGTGCGGTCGGTCGGCAACCACAGCAATCGTTCCCGCAGGCACATCACCGGCGAGCTTTGCAGAGACAATGGCCACGCCGGCCTTTGTGTGCCGCAAATCTTGGGCATAGCTCGCTTGAGCGGCGAGAACCACGTCTCCCCGGACCGCCAGGCTTGGCTCGGCGACACCACTGACCGTGATATCTCTGCCATCCAGCGCTTCAACGAGGTCATCCCGCCCCACGCCATGCAACAACATGGCCAGCGGTAAGTCGCCGGCAAATCGGTGGAAGCGGGTATCGACCATTATTTCACTTGAAAAAACTGAGCCGCGGCGCTTACCGCCCCGCGGCTCATAAAATCTGACACGCTGCTTAGCTCAGAGCAAGGTGGAGATGGTGAACTGGAACACTTGCGTCCGGTCGTCGGTCGACTTGTTGAGCACCTGCGAGACATCGCCACGCAAGGGGCCGAACGGCGAGTCCCAGATGAGCGACGCACCCACAGACGTCCGCCACGGCTGATCATTGCTGCTGGGATCATAAGTGCTCGAACCGGTGTTCGGCAGATTCATATCCGAGACCCAGGCTGCATCAGCCCAGACGGCACCGCTCAGCCCATAGCTCTCTGGCAAACCGGGAATTGGAAACTCAATCTCACCCGAGATGCCAGCATACATTGTTGCGCCGAGTGCTTCCCCATTTGCCATCCGCGGACCGAAGCCACGGCTCTGAAAGCCCCGGATCAGAGACGAGCCAAGGTTGAACGCCTCCACCGCCTGAACATCACTGCCATCCATGCTATTGATGACACCGGCTTGGCCCTTCACACTCGCAACAATCCCACTGTCATCAAGCAGCGGCATGAAATAACGGGCACGGCCCTCGGTACGGAGAAGGTTGAAGTCCCATCCAATGTACTGCTGCGTGAAGGTCGCGTAGAGACCTTCGGTGGGGTTCTTGACATCGTCGACGTTGTTAAGCGTCAGCGTGTAACCGACAAAGGCCTTATTGAATTCCTGCCCATCAGAGACAACTGCTGACTTGTATGTCGGATTGTCTTCCGTGTCCGAGATCACCTTGTGCTCGTAACCACCGAACAGCGTCGCTGACAAAACACTCGTCACCGGAACGCCAAAACGGAGCTGGCCGCCTGTGGTCTGCATGCCATAGAAGCTGCTGGTGGTTTCGTCGTAGATGCGATGGTACGCGTCGACGCCGGCCGACACCTTGAGCCCCATGAACCGTGGCTCGGTGAACGAAAAGTCAAAGGTCCGGCCCGATTGCGACGCGCCAATGGACGCCCGCAGATACTGCCCCCGACCCAGGAAATTGCGCTCAGTCAGCGAGATTTCGCCCAGAATACCATCGGTCGTGGAATATCCCGCCGAAGCGCCGTACTCACCCGTGGAAGTTTCCGTCACATTGATATTGAGCACCACCTTGTCGGCAGAGGACCCAGGCGCCGTACTCACTTCGACTTTCGAGAAGTAGCCGAGGTCTTCGATCGCCTTGCGGCCGCGGACGACCATAGACCGGTTGAACGGGTCGCCTTCAGCAAACTGCAACTCACGCCGGATCACAAAATCGCGGGTCTTGGTGTTGCCGGTGATATTGACCCGCTCAACGTATACACGCGGACCTTCGTCAACGAGGTAGGTGACCTTGAAGGTGTTCGTCGCAACGTCGCGGTCAAGGCGAGCGCGCACATCAGCGAACGAATATCCCTGGCTGGTGGCCTCGTAGGACATATCCTCGATCGTGCGCTGCAGATCCGACACCGAATAGGTGGACCCCTCACCCGTCCGGACGGACGAGCGCAGCACATCAGTGTTCAGCCCATCTATGCTGGTCTCAATCCCGACATTGCCGAAATCGTAACGCTGACCCTCGTTGACGGTGAAATTGATGAAGTACGCGTTCCTGGCAGCATCAAACTCGGTAACCGAATTCACCTGCGCATCGGGATAGCCGTGATTGGCGTAGTAGAGGCGGATGCGCTCACGATCGACCGCAAGCTTCTGCTCATCGTAAGTGTCGTCACGCAGGAGCCAGCTCAGAATGCCGGTCTCCTTGGTCAGCATGGTACCCTTGAGGTTGCCCGCGCTGATCGAATTGTTGCCGGTGAAGTTGATCGCAGCGATGCCGGAGCGATCCCCTTCATTGACCTGAAACACCACTCGCACGCGCCCATCCGGGCCAGCCTCAGTCCGCGCGGTAACATCGACCGAGCGGAAGCCGTCACGAGCATAGGCTTGACGGATGCTCTCGACATCCGCGGCAACACGCTGCTGCGTGTAAACTCCGGATGACGAAACATCCACCATCGCGAGCAGCTGACTATCGGAGAAGCGCTTGTTGCCCTCGAACAGCACGGCGCTCACCAGTTGGTCCTGAGCCTGAACACTGGCAACGCCGATCACAGGCAACGCTGCAACAACAGGGGCAGCCCCCATAATGGCGATCGCCGAGACCGCGCCGCGCATCAGCTTGGTGGGTTGAATCATATTGTTATTGCCTTCTGCGACCGGCCGGGAGAATCGCCATGCACAACGCTCCCCCAAGCCAACTCCATTGAAGTGTTTTACTGTTTTTTTAACCAGGAACAAGGCGCAAGCCCAGACGCGGTTAGTAATTCATTGGCGCCCTTGCATTCCCGCAACACCTCGCAAACCAAGGTTAATCGGGGGTTACCGCAAGATACCAAAATGGGAAAACACGGTATCATTGAATAGGGTAAAGACCATGAGGGCCAAAACCAGTGCGAATCCGAACCGGAATCCGATTTCCTGAATCTTCAGGCTCAGAGGACGGCCGCGGATCGCTTCGATGACATAGTACAGCAGATGGCCGCCGTCGAGCATGGGAATGGGCAAAAGGTTGAATACCCCGATATTCAGCGACAGCAGCGCCATCAGGTTGACCAGGGCAATAAAGCCCAGCGTCGCCACCTCCCCCGAGACCTTGGCGACCTTGACCGGCCCGCCCAACTGCTCGACATCCCCACGCCCGACGAAGAAATCACCCAGGAACGCCGCGGTCCGTTCAACGATGAAACGGATTTCTTCAGCCGTCATCCCCACGGCTTCGACGGGATCGGGGCGGTAGAGCGTGACGTCCTCGGCCTCCACACTCCGGCTCACACCGATCCGGCCGATTCGTTGCGGGTTACCGAAGCGGTCTTCGATCGTTACCGCCTCCGGCACCAGCGTCAGGGCACGCTCGGCACCACCGCGCACAATTTCGACCACAACCTGCCTGGCCGGCGCCGTAGCGATGTACCTCTGAAAATCCTCGAAACCTCGAACCGGATATCCGTCGACGGATTTGATAGTGTCGCCCGGCTCGAAGCCAGCCTGCTGCGCAACCGACCCGCTGACCACCTCACCAATAACCGGAGTGATCGTCGAGCGTCCATATCCGAGCAGCAGGGCGTAGAGGATCAGAAAGGTCAGGAGGACGTTGGCTATCGGACCGGCAATCACCACGGCGATCCGTTGCCAGACCGACTTATTGATGAACAGCTTTGGCGCGAGCGCCGGATCCACAAGCGCGGCAGCGTCGGGATCGGGAACGCTGGCAGGGTTCATGTCGCCGACAAAACGAACGTAGCCGCCGAGCGGTATCGCCGAAAGTCGCCACCGGGTGCCGTGCCGATCGTTCCACCCGAACACTTCCGGACCGAAGCCGATGGAGAATGTGTGTATCGCCACACCATTCCACCGCGCTACCAGATAGTGGCCCATCTCATGCACGAAGACGATGAACGCGATGATCCAGATCGCGTTGAGCCACAAAAAGGACATGCCGTCAGAACTCCCGTTCAGCGAGCGGCCTCGCTACCAGTAGAGGAGGCCCCGCGCCACCGACCCGAAACCCGCATGAAGAGCGCCCACGATGAACACCAAAATGACGCCGAATGTAAGGCTATCCATGCGGTCCATCAGGCCGCCGTGTCCGGGAATAATGTCACCACTGTCCTTGATGCGGAAATGCCGTTTGAGCGCACTCTCGCCAAGATCCCCCGCTTGCCCCGCCAGGCTGATTGACATTGACAGCAAGAGACCGATCCACCACGGAGACTCAGTGACGATCAGCCAAACGACCAAGCCTACGACGGTGCCCATCGCGAGCCCCCCGACCGCACCCGACCAGGTCTTGGAGGGGGAGATAATAGGTGCGAGCTTTTCGCCGCCAATCTGCCGGCCGCTGAAGAACGCAGCGGAATCGGTGGTCCAGACCACCGTCCCGAGATAAATTCCTGCCATGATGCCGTCGGTTCCCGTCCCGCGCAACGTGATGACGGCCCCGATCAGGAGTCCAAAGAGAGCAAGGCCGCCGATCCGCCATGGTGCATACTCAAGGCCCATGAACAGCGACAGCACTATGGCCGGCCCAATTGTTGCGACTATGCCAGCCCAGCCCGCTAGCGGGAACGCCAGCCCTGAAAGCGCCACCAGGCCAATCAACATCATGCCGCCCGGTCCGAGCGCAGTTCGCGTCACCATGGTTTCCCACTCGCGGTATGCGCCGGCGTAAACAACACCGACGACCGCAGCGAAGAAATAGCTGCCCACGTAGAGGGAAATTGCTGTGATCGCGACCAGCACTGCGGCCGATATCACACGAGGGCCCACGTCGGTCCACTTGCGCCGTTGAGACGCCGCATCATGTGGCGATGGTGGACGCCCGCTCAACTTCCAACCGCCTCAATGCCACCAAAACGGCGATCCCGCGCCGAATAAGACTCAAGAACGCGAAGGAAGGAGTTCTCATCGAAGTCGGGCCAACACTCAGGAACGAACACAAACTCCGAATAGGCCGACTGCCACAGCAGGAAATTGGATATCCGCTGTTCGCCGCTGGTGCGAATGATCAGATCCGGGTCAGGTAAACCAGCGGTATAGAGCGCGTTCGCCAGCCGCTCTTCGGTGATGTCGTCGGGAGACAGGCGGCCGGCTGCCACCTCGCGCGCCAGATGCCGCGCCGCCTCGGCGATTTCGGCCTTGCCGCCATAGTTGAATGCGACCACCAACGTCAGGCCGCTGTTTGATTCGGTCTTGGCCTCCACATCCTCAATGAGCCGAACGAGCGAGGGTTCAAGCCCATCTCGTGTGCCGATGATTCGGACCTTCACGTTGTTGCGGATCAGCCTCTGCAAATCCGACGCAACAAATCGACGTAGCAGACTGAAGATGAAGGAAACTTCCTCCTTTGGCCGTGTCCAATTCTCGGAAGAGAAGCTGAACACCGTCAGGACGTCGACACCATAGGTGATGCAGAGCTCTACGAGGTTGCGCAAGGCACGCACTCCCTCCACATGACCCTCAGTGCGAAGCTTGCCACGCGCCTTGGCCCACCGGCCATTGCCATCCATGATTACGCCAATATGGGACGGAATCCGCAATCCCGACCCAGTCGCGAGCTTCGCATGTGCGGCGGGATCACCAGCCATCGACGCCCTCCCGGCGTAGATCAGCGGCCTACTAGACCTGCATGATCTCCTGTTCTTTCACGGCAACGATGCTGTCGATCTCGCTGACCGCGTCGTCTGTCGCCTTCTGCACCAGTTCGGACTGTTTCTTGGCGTCATCCTGGCTCATGTCGCCGTCTTTCTCGGCCTTTTTCAGAGCGTCCATGCCGTCGCGACGAATATGGCGCACCGCGACACGCGCCTGCTCGGCATAATTGTGCGCAACCTTGACCAGTTCCTTGCGGCGTTGCTCATTGAGCTCGGGCAACGGAACACGGATGACTTGACCCTCTCCCATCGGGTTGAGCCCCAAGCCGCTGTCGCGGATGGCCTTTTCCACGGCGTTAGCCATGCCGCGGTCCCAGACCTGGACCGACAGCATCCGCGGCTCGGGCACCGTCACCGTCGCCACCTGATTGAGCGGCATGCGCGAACCATAGGCCTCCACCGTAACGGGTTCGAGCAGGCTGGCGCTGGCGCGGCCGGTGCGCAGGCCGCCCAGTTCGTCCTTCAGCGAGACAATGGATTTCTGCATTCGGGACTTGAGTTCACTGAGATCGTAGCTGCTGGCCATCGCCGGCTCCTTCCAGTCCGCAGCGGGCCTGCTCGCCCGCCAGTTGAGTAGTTCGCCGGTTCGCCCAGCGGAGTGATTGATTAGCGGTGGCCGTCACCCACCCGCGTCGAGAGCCCCCTGCCCTCGAGCACGCCGGCAAGTCCTGCAGCATCGTCCAACGCATAGACGATTATCGGCATGGCATTGTCGCGGGCAAGGGCAAAGGCCGCGGTGTCCATGACCTTGAGGTTCTTGGCGATCACTTCGTCATAGCCGACCGTGGTGTATCGAGTGGCCGCGGGGTTTGTCTTGGGATCCTCAGAATACACGCCGTCCACCTTCGTACCCTTGAGCACGACGTCGCAATCGAGCTCGATGGCTCTCAGCGTCGCTGCGGTGTCGGTGGTAAAGAAGGGATTGCCGGTGCCGCCACCGAGCACCACGACAAACCCTTCCTCAAGCGCAAGTTTTGCGTCACGGGCGGTAAAGGTGTCGGCAACAGAGGGCATGGTGGCAGCGCTGAAGGGCTTCGACTTGACGCCATGACGGGTGATCGCGTTGGACAGCGCCAGGGCATTGATCATCGTGCCGAGCATGCCCATCAGGTCCGCCGTCACTCGGTCGGTACCATCGGCCGCGCCGGCCATGCCGCGGAAGATGTTGCCTCCACCCACCACGATGGCCACTTGAGTACCCATCTGGGCTACGTCGGCGATCTGCTGCGCAACGGCTTGCAGGAAGGGAGGTTCGATGCCGAAAGAATTATCACCTGCCAACGCCTCCCCCGACACCTTGAGCAGAATACGCTTGTAGGGTGACGGCATGGGAAAACCTCGTGATCGCAACTGACTGGCCGGCAACCGGCAAGCCGGGCAGACCCTAAGGCAAAACCGCCTCGGACTGAAGGCGACACATGCAGGAAATTAGAGCAGAAATAAAGCTCGATCCGCCCGGACAAGCGGAGAGCGTCAGGCGGGCCCGTGGGCCCGCCTGCGGAAGACTTACCTGACGCCGGCGGTAGCCGCGACTTCAGCTGCAAAGTCCGACTCGGCCCTCTCGATGCCCTCGCCCAGCGCATAGCGCACGAACTTGGTCAGCTTGATGGGGGCACCGGCATCCTTCTCGGCATTCTGGATCGCGTCGGCGACCTTGGTCTCGCCGTCGATGACGAAGGTCTGCGACAGCAGCGTCACTTCTTCGAAGTACTTGCGCATGCGGCCATCGACCATCTTCTCGGCGATGTCGGCCGGCTTGCCCGATTCCTTGACCTGTTCGAGAATGATGGCGCGCTCACGGGCCACCACATCCTGATCGAGCTCTTCAGGAGCGATGGCTTGCGGCTGTGCGGCAGCGATGTGCATCGCGAGCTGCTTGCCCAGAGTGGACAACACGGCCTTGTCGCCAGTCGATTCCAACGCCACGAGGATACCGATCTTGCCAAGACCAGGCTTAACCGCGTTATGAACATAGCTTTCCACGACGCCGTTCGAAACTTCGACGGTCTGCGTGCGGCGCAGGGTCATGTTCTCGCCGATCTTGGCGATAGCCTCTGTGAGCTCGGCCGAGACCGAATGGCCGGTGCCGGGAAACGGCATTTCACCGAGCCTTACCACGTCACCGTCGGCGTCGAGCGCCAGCTTGGCGACGTTGCCCACGATCCCCTGGAACTGTTCGTTCCGGGCGACGAAGTCGGTTTCGGAGTTCACCTCAACAACGGCTGCCTTGGTGCCGGAGGTCACAACGCCCACCAGACCTTCAGCCGCGACGCGGTCGGCCTTCTTGGCGGCCTTGGCGAGGCCGCGCGTGCGGAGCCAATCGACAGCCGCTTCCATGTCGCCGTTGGTTTCGGCCAGGGCCTTCTTGCAGTCCATCATGCCGACGCCGGTGGAGTCGCGGAGCTGCTTGACCATTGAAGCAGTGATTTCCATGGGTTCACCTCTTGGCGGCCCCTGTCGGGACCGTATTCAACTGTAGGGAAAGTGGCCCGCTGTCCGGACCGGGCGTGCTACGCAGGACGGCACGCCGCCCTGCATCATTTGCACGCTCACGCGAACATCAGTTGGCGGCAGCTGCGCTGTCGGCCGGGAGATCTTCAGCCGGAGCTTCCGCTGCGGCACCCAGATCGGCACCGAGCGAGCTGGACGAGCGGCCGATGCCGTCGATCGCAGCGCGCGACACGAGCGACACGTAGAGCTCGAGAGCGCGCGAAGCGTCGTCATTGCCCGGGATGGCGTAGTCCACGACATCGGGATCACAGTTCGTGTCGACGATTGCCACGACCGGGATGCCAAGGCGACGGGCTTCCTTGATCGCGTTGGCTTCCTTGTTCGTGTCGATGACGAACAGGAGGCTCGGCAGGTTACCCATGTCCTTGATGCCGCCCAGGTCGCGCTCAAGACGCTCCTGCTCGCGGGACATCATCAGGCGCTCCTTCTTGGTGCGCAGGGCGAGATCGGCTTCGCTCATCGATTCGAGCTCGCGCAGGCGGGCAATCGAGTTCGAAATGGTCTGCCAGTTGGTCAGCGTACCGCCGAGCCAGCGGGAGTTGACGTAGTACTGGGCGGACTGCTTGGCAGCATCGGCTACCAGCGGGGCAGCCTGGCGCTTGGTACCAACGAACAGCACGCGGCCGCCATCGGCCACGGTGTCAGAGACCAGTTGCAGCGCACGGCTGAGGGCCGGCACGGTTTGCGACAGGTCGAGGATGTGAATGTCGTTGCGGACGCCGAAAATGTAGCGTTCCATCTTCGGGTTCCAGCGATGCTTCTGGTGACCGAAGTGGACGCCAGCTTCCAGAAGCTGACGCATGGAGAAATCAGGCAGTGCCATGATGGGCTGCTCCTTTTACCGGTTATATCCTCCACGAAGCGTGCGACGGACGAACCGCCACCGGATGGTTTTCCCACGGGAAAGCCTGCCTCGTGTGTGAGATCACGCCGGCCGAACGCCGAACGCGTGCGCGATATAGGCCAATAAAAGGTGTTTCGCAAGCTGCCACGGCATTGGACCATACATCACGGCGGTGTCAGCGAACCAAACCCGGAGCAAGGCATTGACCAATCATAGACCCGCGCCAAGTTCGCGGGGACAAGGGTGAAAGCCCCTGAGCGGGGGAGGAAGGGCTGATGGCTCGCCTCTCCCGCGTTCTGTCAGGCAAAGCGGACGTCCGTCACCCCGTCGACGGCCTTGATGCCGCCTGCAATCTCCGCGGTGAGGTTATACTTGCCGGGCAGTTCGATCTCGTACTCCTTGGCGCCCCCATCCCGGATGACAACGAAACTGACGGTTCCGTTGCCGCCCCGCCTGAGTTGCGAGCCGATGGGCCCCAGGGCGCGAGCATCTTCGGTGAACACGGTGAGACGTCGGTCCACCCGGTCCGCCATTCCCTCGATGGGTTCAGCCGAGATGAGCCGCAGGCTGATGCCTTCCGCCCGCTCGTCGGCCCCGACCTGCAGGATCACGGAGACGCCCGGCTGCAGGATGGTACCGAACTCGTTGATCTGCTCCGAGAAGGCAATGCACTCGAAGGTCCCAGACTGATCCGACAAGGTCAGGATCATCATTGGCGTTCCCTTGCGCGTGCGGCGATCGTTGCGGGACGAGATGGTGCCGGCCAGGCGGCCAGCCGACGCGCCGTCCTTCACGGCACGCTCGAAATCGCTCCAGCGTTGCACCCGCAACTTCTCGAAGAGATCGGCATAGGCATCGAGCGGGTGGGCGGAAAGGTGGAAGCCAATCGCGGCCAGTTCGCGATCGGCCCGTTCCGTGGAATTCCAGGCGGGCACTCCAACCGGCAAGCGGAATGGTTCGGGCTCTCCGGAATCGAACATGTTCCATTGCCCGTCGTTGCGCTCATGGCTGATGGCCTGGGCCGTGCCGATGACCGCCTCCATGGCCGCGAACGCCACCTCGCGCCGCGGCACCAGACCATCGAATGCCCCAGCATTGACCAAGGTTTCCAGCGTCCGCTTGTTGAGGACCCGCGGATCGACACGACGGGCAAAGTCGCCCAGATCCTTGAACGGTTCCCTGCCCCGCACCTCGACGATGTGTTCGGCGACCGCCCGTCCGACGCCCTTCACCGCCGACAGGCCGTAATGGATGCGGTCTTGCTTGACCGAGAACACCACTTCTGAACGGTTGACGCAGGGGGCCACCACCTCGATGCCCTTCTTGCCCGCTTCGCGGCGGAAGTCGCTGAGCTTGTCGGTCTGCGCCATGTCGAGGGTCATGGACGCGGCGTAGAATTCGTGCGGGAAGTGCTGCTTGAGGTAAGCGGTCTGGTAGGACACCCAGGCGTAGGCAGCAGCGTGGCTCTTGTTGAAGCCGTAGTTGGCGAACTTGGCGAGAAGGTCGAAGATCTCGTCGGCCAGCGCTTCGGCGACTCCGTTCGGACCGGCACCCTCGCGGAAACGGATGCGCTGGTTGTCCATCTCCGCCTTGATCTTCTTGCCCATGGCGCGGCGCAGCATGTCGGCTTCGCCGAGCGAATAGCCGGAGAGAAGCTGGGCGATCTGCATCACCTGCTCCTGGTAGACGATGATTCCGTAGGTCTCGTCGAGAACCTCGGACAGCGCGGGATGCGGATAGACGACGTCCTCGGTGCCGTGCTTGCGGTTGATGAAGCTTGGAATGTTGTCCATCGGGCCCGGCCGATAGAGCGCATTCATGGCGATGAGGTCTTCGATACGGTCGGGCTTGAGTTCCATCAGCGCCCGACGCATGCCGGCCGATTCAAACTGGAAGATGCCGTAGGTGTCGCCGCGCGCGTAGAGGTCGTAGGTGTCCTTGTCCTCGATGGGGATGGCGTCGATGTCGATCTCGATGCCGCGGTTCTTCACCATGTCCACGGCATAGCGGATGGTCGTCAGGGTCTTGAGGCCCAGGAAGTCGAACTTGACGAGACCAGCTGGCTCAACCCATTTGAGGTTGTACTGGGTGACCGGCATGTCGGAGCGCGGATCGCGGTAGAGCGGCAGCAGTTCCTGCAGGGGCCGATCGCCGATCACGATGCCCGCGGCGTGAGTCGAGGCATGCCGGAACAAACCCTCGAGGACCTGAGCGATCTCGACCAATTGCCCGACGGTCTCGTCTTCGTCGGCCATGGCCTTGAACTGCGGCACCTCTTTCATGGTCCGCTCGATGGACCATGGGTCGGCGGGGTTTGCCGGGACCAGCTTGCAGATGCGATCGACCTGCCCATAAGGCATCTGCAGCACGCGACCGACGTCGCGCAGCACGGCGCGGGCCTGCAGCGTTCCGAAGGTGATGATCTGCGCCACCTGGCTGGCGCCATACTTGTCCTGAACGTAGTCGATCACCTCCTCGCGCCGGTCCTGGCAGAAGTCGATGTCGAAGTCGGGCATCGAGACGCGTTCGGGATTGAGGAAGCGCTCGAAGAGGAGATTGTAGCGGAGCGGATCGAGATCGGTGATGGTGGTCGCGTAGGCCACGAGCGAGCCGGCGCCGGAGCCACGGCCCGGGCCGACGGGGATGCCGTGGGCCTTCGACCACTGGATGAAGTCGGCCACGATGAGGAAGTAGCCGGGAAACTTCATCTTCTCGATGATGCCCAGCTCGAATTCGAGGCGGTCGCGGTATTCCTGCTCAGTCTTGCCAGGAGCGATGCCCACCACTTCGAGGCGCTTGTCGAGACCCTCGACCGCGATCTGCCGCAGCGCCGCGGCCTCCGCGGCAACCACGGCCTCCTCGGTATCGTGCGAGCCGGCCGCAAACTTGGGCAGGATGGGACCACGGGTGCGTGGACGGTACGCCACGCGCTGGGCGATCTCCACCGTGGAGTCGAGAGCTTCGGGGAGATCGGAGAAAAGCTCCATCATCTCCGCGCGGGTCTTGAAATAGTACTGGTCGTTGAGCTTGCGCCGCTCCGTCTGCGCCAGCACGGTGCCGCCGGCTATGGCCAGCAGGGCATCATGCGCCTCGTATTCCTTGGGCGACTTGAAGAAGGGCTCGTTGGTGGCGACGAGCGGAATGCCCTTGGCATAGGCATAGTCGATGAGGCGCGGCTCCACTGCAGCTTCCTGGGGACGGCCGTGGCGCTGCAACTCGATGTAAAAGCGGTCGCCGAACAGGTCGGCCAGGCGGTCGAGCCGGCGAAGGGCATTGGCGTCCTGGCCCTGGGCAAAGGCCATGTCTACGGCGCCTTCCGGACCACCGGAAAGACAGATCATGCCGGCCAGCGACTCGCGCGTGAGCCAGTCGAGCCGCGCCCGGGTCAGGCCGTTCTCGCCTTCCAGATAGGCGCGAGAGACAAGCCGAGAGAGATTGGCGAAGCCCTCCTCCGACTGAGCCATCAACACGACGCTGGATTTGCCGGACCAGGCGACGTGACCGCGCTCGCTGACACGCTCCTCGGCCGCGGCGAAATCGACCGCGAGTTCCACCCCGATCAAGGGCTGGATGCCCTTCTTCGTGGCCTTTTCCGAGAACTCCAGCGCCCCAAAAAGATTGTTGGTGTCGGCCAGCCCCAGCGCCGGCTGCGCATCATCGGCCGCCATCTTGAGGATCTTCTCGAGCTGCACTGCTCCTTCGAGAAGGGAAAAGGCAGAGTGGACGTGAAGGTGAATGAAACCGGGGCCGCGCATGAGCATCTCCTTGCCGAACTTGTGGCAGTCAGGCCCGCGCAGTCAAACCACGCTTGTGCGACAATCCACAGCCGATCATGCGAGGCGGCTCAGGATATCGAACCAGGTGAGCGAACCGATCGTGAAGGCACCGAGGGTAACGAAGGCGGCGAAATCCTTGATGAACGACAGCATCTGCATCTCCTTTGTTTCTGGTTTGTTCTTTTACGTTCCGCTTATGTTCACGTCCAGATGGGAACATCGGTGAAACCGGGGAGAGCGCGGGTGTGGTTAAGCAAACGTTAGGAAAGACCTCCTGCCGACGCCGGACGTGACGAGGCGTCCGCCGCCCAAAGGGGGCGCGGCCCAGGAGTGGATTGGGCACCGAGACGGCCTCCGCCTTGGATGATTTGAATTAGAAGACGAAAACCATCCCGGTGCGCAGGGATTTCTGGCAGGGGGTTTGTTAGGGCCGGCTCTCACCGGAATTTCCCATCCCCGGACCCAGGCTCCGTAACGATTCTGAACCCTCCCGACGGTTGCCGGGCGGTTGATCGTCGCAACCTCATCGCCGCTCGGCTGATGAAGGGAGTATGGGGCAAGACTTTGGGGGTGGGGATAAGGGGGATAAGTGGTAGAGATTTAGGAGTTCGACCAGCGGGGCTCCAGCCCCCCACCCAGCGGCGCTAGGCTCCTTTGTCGCCAAGCTTTGCTGCCCTCCCCGCAAGCGGGAGGGAGGAGGGCTGGTGGTGACCAAGGAGCATGGCACTGCATAGAGAGGGCTCCCCTTATTCCTCTCCCTCTCCGGGAGAGGTAGCCGGAGCGCAGCGGAGGTCGGTGAGGAGGAATTTGCGACCATGACCCGGCGTCGGCATCCCACCCAGTGTCGCCAGGTTCCTTTGCCCTTTGCTGCACTGGAGCAAACTTGCCCGAGGCACGGCTCGGGGCCCGCAAGGGGGGGAAGGTGAGCTGGTCTTGGGCCACCGCCTGATCGAGCAGGTTGCCCCCCTGTTCCCCTCCCCTCGGAAAGAGAAATAGGGGCCGGGACAAATGGCTAGAGCGTGTGCGGGACGACTAGGCCGCCGCGGATGGTGACGATGCGGTCGGCGCGCCTCGCGAGGTCGTAGTTGTGGGTGGCGATGAGCGCAGCAGCACCTTCGTTGCGGATGAGATCCTTGAGGGCGCCGAACACGATGTCGCTGGTTTCCGGATCGAGATTGCCCGTGGGTTCGTCCGCGAGAATCACCCGCGGGTGGTTGGCCGCCGCCCGCGCGATGGCGACGCGCTGCTGCTCGCCGCCCGAGAGTTCGGCCGGACGATGCGACGCCCGCGGGCCTACCCCCAACAGGGTCAGAAGTTCCATGGCCCTGGCTTCTGCCGCCTTCTGGTCCTTGCCGGCGATCAACTGCGGCATGACGACGTTCTCCAGCGCGGTGAACTCGGGAAGCAGATGGTGGAACTGATAGACGTAGCCCACCTTCGAGCGACGCAGCTGAGTACGTGCCCGGTCATTCATCTTGCTGGTCGGCTGCCCGACGATCTCGATTTCGCCCGATTGCGGGGATTCGAGGAGCCCGCACAGGTGCAGCAGGGTCGATTTGCCGGCGCCCGAGGGGGCCACTAGCGCCACCAGTTCCCCGCTCTCTACCGTCAGGTCGGCGGCCTCGAGCACATGCACCAGGCGCTCACCCTCGCCATAGTGGCGGTGCACGCCCGAAAGACGCAGATGCGGCTTACTCATAGCGCAGGGCCTCCACCGGATCGTACTGAGCCGCGCGCCAGGCGGGGTAGATGGTGGCGAGGAAGCTCAGCCCCAGCGCCATCAGGACAACCACCGTCACCTCCAGCGGATCGGTCCGGCTGGGGAGCGAGGTAAGGAAGAAGATTTCGGGCGGGAAGATGGTGACCCCGAGCAGGTTGGAGATGAAGGCGCGGATGGCCTCCGCGTTGGAGGCGACCAGCAGCCCCAGACCCAGCCCGACGGTGGTGCCGATGACGCCGATGGCGGTCCCGGTGATGGAGAAGATGCGCATGATCGAGCCGCGCGTCGCGCCCATGGTGCGCAGGACGGCGATGTCGGCGCCCTTGTCCTTCACCAGCATGATGAGGCTTGAGATGATATTGAACGCCGCCACCAGGATGATCATCGAGAGGATGGTGAACATCACCACCCGTTCCACCTGGAGGGCGGAGAAGAAGGTCTCGTTGCGTTGCTGCCAGTCGGTCAGGACCATGGGGCGCAGGTCGGGATCGGCCTGCAGGCGCGAGCGCATGAGGCCGACGGCGTCGGGATCATCGATGAAGATTTCCACGGCCGAGGCCTGGGGCACGCGCTGGTAGGCCGCGTCGATCTCCTCATCGGAGGCCATCACGTCGAGCGGTTCCTGTCCGGGCTTCAGCACGTCCTCAAAGAGCTTGAAATAGTCCTGGGCCGGCTCGAGCGGCATGTACATGAAGAAGCTGTCGAACTCGACCATGCCCAGGTTGAAGATTGCGGTGACGGGGTAGGAGCGAATCTGCGGCGTCGTGCCGAAGGGCGTCATCGCGCCATCGGGGTTGATGATCTGCACCTGATCGCCGATGCCGACGCCCAGGGTCTGCGCCAGCCGATAGCCGATGGCGATGCCGTTGCTGTCATCCCACTGGTCGAAGCCGCCCTGCTCCGCCGAGTTGTAGAGCAGGTTCAGCTTCTTGAGGTTCTCCTCGTCCATCCCGCGCACCGTGACGCCGGTGGAGGAGCCGCGGCCCGACGCCAGCACCTGGCCCTCGACGAAGTAGACGGCGAACTTGACGCCATCCACCTGTTCGATGCTCTCGACCGTTTCCTTGTAGTCGGTGAACTTGCTCTCGATGGGGTAGGCCGTGAAGTGGCCGTTGAGCCCGAGGATCTTGTCGAGCAGTTCGCCGCGAAACCCGTTCATGACCGACATGACGACGATGAGCGTCGCAACGCCGATGGCGACGCCGACCATGGTGAGGCTGGCGATGACGGAAATGAAGGCTTCCTTGCGGCGGGCGCGCAGATAGCGTCCAGCAATCATCCACTCGAACCGGGCGAAGGGTCGGGTTCCCCGGGTCGCCGGAGGCTGCTGCACGCTATCGGTCAAATGTCGTCCATCCGCTGTGGTTCGACGAGGGATCGGAGACGATCGACCCCACCGCTGAGAGGCAAGGTCTCGCGTTCACCGCTCTTGCGATGCTTGATCTCGACTTCGCCGGATTTGAGGCCACGCGGCCCGAGGATGATCTGGTAGGGAATTCCCACTAGGTCTGCAGTGGCAAACTTGGACCCCGCCGGCTGGTCACGGTCGTCATATAGCACGTCGATGCCGGCCGCCTGCAGTTCAGCGTAAACCTTCTCGCATGCCGCATCGGTATCTGCATCGCCCGCCTTGAGGTTGATCAGCACCGCTTCGAAGGGCGCGACGGATACCGGCCAGATGATGCCGTTCTCGTCGTGGCTGGCCTCGATGATGGCAGGAACCACGCGAGTCAGGCCGACCCCGTAGGATCCCATGTGAACAGGACTGTCCTTGCCGTCCGGACCGGTGACAGTGGCCTTCATTGGCGCGGAGTACTTGGTGCCGAAGTAAAAGATATGACCGACCTCGATACCGCGAGCGGAGACACGCTTGTCCTCCGGCACGGCAGACTCATAGGCGGCCTTGTCCACCATTTCTTCCGTTGCCGCATAAAGTGAGGTCCAGTCATCAACGATTGGCGAGAGGTCGCCTCTGAAGTCGGTGTCCTTGGGGGGGATGGGCTTCTCGATCAAATCGCGATGGCAGAACACAGCGCTCTCGCCCGTGTCGGCCAGAATAATGAACTCGTGGCTAAGGTCGCCCCCTATCGGGCCCGTGTCGGCCTGCATGGGAATGGCCGTGAGCCCCATTCGTGCATAGGTCCGCAAATAGGCCACGAACATCCGGTGGTAGGCCCTGACAGCGTCGTCCTTCGTGATGTCGAACGAATAGGCGTCCTTCATGAGGAATTCGCGGCTGCGCATGGTGCCGAAGCGCGGCCGGACCTCATCCCTGAACTTCCACTGGATGTGGTAGAGATTGAGTGGCAAGTCCTTGTAGGACTTCACATAGGCCCGGAAGATGTCCGTCACCATCTCCTCATTGGTCGGGCCGTAAAGAAACTCACGCTCGTGCCGGTCTTCGATGCGAAGCATTTCCTTGCCGTACGCTTCGTAGCGGCCAGACTCGCGCCAGAGGTCGGCTGATTGGATCGTGGGCATGAGAAGCTCAATCGCGCCGGAGCGATTCTGCTCCTCCTCGATGATCTTCTGCACCTTCATGAGCACCTTGTACCCAAGAGGCAGCCAGGAATAGAGGCCGGAAGCCTGCTGCCGGATCATTCCCGCGCGCAGCATGAGGCGATGCGAAACGATCTCGGCTTCCTTCGGTACATCGCGCAGCACCGGCAGGAAATAGCGGGAAAGGCGCATGGGAACTCCGACTAAAGGTGCTTCGACTCAAGACTTTCGATGACGTCCACTCAAATCCTAACCGTCCATTCGATGCAAGCATGCAAGCCATGCAGAATCCGCTTGGCAGACCCGAATTCTGTTGTTAGGGTCCGGGCCAATAAAACAAAGGCGGCCCAAACCGCCGGACGTCGACAACGTCAAGGGAGGAGCGTTGGCAGCCGCTTCAGAGCGCGCCTAAGACCAACGTATTGTCGAACAAACTCTATCAGCGGGGCCTCGTGCCCTGCTTTTTTGTTTGTGGAAAGACGCGGAAATGGTTGACCGGGAAACCTTCACAGCCATGGCCATGAGTCTGGCGGGCACGACAGCGGCACCGCATTTCGAACGCTTGGCCTTCAAGGTGAAGCGCACCTACGCTACCCTTGCCGCGGATGGCTTGAGCGCAAATCTCAAACTTGGGCCCGACGAGCAAGATTTCAAGTGCGCGGTTGCCCCTGACATCTTCGAGGCTATTCCCAACCGCTGGGGACGCCAGGGTTGGACCACCATAGATCTGAGCCGCGCCACTGTCGACGATGTGGCCGCTGCTCTCGCCATGGCTCATGCGCACGCCCTGCCCCGGCCGCGCGCCTAAGTATTAGCGGTTCCAGTAGTGCTGCAGGACGTCATTCGATACGCCCCAGAACAACAGCAGGGTGGCGATTGCGGCGACCACCGTTGCTAGGCCCAGCTTGTAGAGCAACCGTGGATTGATGGGAGCGCCCGGATCGTTGCCCGGAATCACCTGCGTGCCGGCCTCATGGTGGCTCTGCGTGCCCATCGGCAACACCGCCACGAAAGACAGCCACCAAACCACAAAATAGATCGCGATGATCGAACCGATTTGCATGAGCGAGCTATGCTCCCATTCGCGGCGGCGCGAAAGCTGTCACCATGTCGCGCCACGTACCGTGACTAGACCCGATGCACGAACACCGTGACGTTCGGCTTGCGTCCCCAGAAGGCGTTGACCTCGTTGCGAATGGCCTTGAAAAGGGCCGAGTTGAGCACCTCGGTGTCGCTGCGCCGCTTGGGCGGCATCGACTTGATGGTGTTTGCAACCGTGCCCTCGATCAGTTCCGCAAGCGACTCGTCTTCGGTTTCGGGGAGCCCCTCGATAACAAGGTCCGGACCCGACACCACCTGTCCGTTGCCGTTGACGCACAGGCTGGCCACGACCATGCCGCCGAACGAGAGGCGGCGCCGGCCGCGGACACCGCTTTCGTCAGGTGTGCAGAGCACAAGACCGTCGAGGTAGAGTTCGCCGGTTCGGACTTCAGCAGGAAAAGCCATCGGCTCGGGAAAGAGCCGAACAAGGTCACCGTTGCGGGCTTCGCACACGTTAGCGATGCCTTCATCGCGACCAAGCTTCGCATGAGCCTCCAGATGCATGGCTTCGCCGTGCACGGGGACCAGCACAGCGGGCTTCACAAGAGAGTAGAGCTTGCGCAACTCACCCCGTCGCGGATGCCCGGTGACATGGACGAGGGCGTCGTTCCGCGTGATCAGTTCCACGCCATTGTCGATGAGCAGGTTCTGGATGTCGTTAACTTCCCGCTCGTTGCCAGGAATGGCCCACGAGGAGAAGATCATTCGGTCGCCGGCGTTCAGGTCGATGACCGGGTGATCGCCTCGAGCAATCCGCGCAATGGCCGCTCGCGCCTCGCCTTGGCTACCGGTGCAGATGAGCACGCACTTGTCTCGAGGGATGGACCTGTAAACGTCCTGATCGTGCAGGGTTGGCAGGCCTTCGAGCATCCCGAGTTCCCTGGCGATGCCCATAATACGGTGCAGCGACCGTCCAGACAGGACGACCTGGCGACCTGCCTTGTGGGCGGCACGCACAATGGAAACCACCCGGCCCACATTGGAGGCAAAGGTGGTCACCGCGACCCGGTGCGGCGCCTCGGCGATAAGTCGCTCCAGGGTTTGGCCGATCTCGGTTTCGCTCGGGCTTTCGCCATCCTTCATGGCGTTGGTCGAGTCGCAGATCAGCGCCAATGGACTGGACGTGTCCTGGCCGATCTGTTCGAGGCGCGCCACATTGGTGGGCGCGTTGACGACCGGCGTCGGATCGAGCTTCCAGTCGCCGGTATGCAGGGCGCGGCCGATGGGGGTGGTGATCAGGAGGCTGTTCGACTCCGGGATCGAGTGCGCCACGTTGATGGCCTCGATGGTGAACGGGCCCACCTCGAAGGGCCTGCCGGGCTGCATGATGCGCACGTCGACGTTTTCGACGATACCGTCGCCGGCCCGCTTGGCGGCCAGCATCGCCGCCGTAAACGGCGTGGCATAGACCGGCTTGTCGAACACAGGCCAGAGATCGAGAACCGCCCCGTAGTGATCTTCATGGCTGTGCGTCAGGATCAGCGCGAGGACGTCGTCCGCTCGCTCTTCCAGAAACTCCGGATTGGCCATGATCAGCTCTATGCCCGGCAGATCCGGACCGCCGAAGCTGACGCCACAGTCGACGACGATCCACTTGCGATGCTTTTCCGGCCCAAAGCCGTAAGCGGCCATGTTCATGCCGATCTCGCCGACGCCGCCGAGCGGCACAAAGACGAGTTCATCCCTTTGGTTCTTCGCCATGGGTCTTCAATCCTTTACTGGCGCCACGCCGGGCGAACTCTGGTCGCCGGTCGCCGCGTCTTATCTATGGTCAGCTTCGGGCGCTGGCCGTTGCCCCAAAATGTACGTCGCCTGCCGTGATAACCGTGCGCGCGCCATCGTCGTCGCGAATGACCAGACGGCCGGAAGCGTCAATGGTTTCAAAGATGCCGCGACGGACCGATCCATCCTGCGACACGGCGACGGGTGCGCCGATCCCGGCCGCCGACTGGCGCCACTCGCGCAGCACCCGGTCCACGCAAGCACCGTCCTGCCAGAGCGCGAAGGTGTCTACCCACGCGTCCGATAACGCCTCGAACACGTCCTGTGCGGTTCGCTGGACGCCGAGTGCCCGAAGCGATGTGGCTGGATAGGGCACCCCCTGCGGCGCAGCCACCACATTGACGCCAATGCCGACGATGATGGCGGAAGCGCCCTCGGGTGTCTTCGCGGACTCGAGCAAGATTCCGGCCAGCTTGGCGCCATCTGCGAGCACGTCATTGGGCCATTTGAGGGCGATGCGCGACCGGCCGTCGGCCCCGTCGGCGCCGTCAATGCCGATCCGGACCATGCCCACCGGCAGGACCAGAGACAGCGCCCGATTGAGGGCCACGCCAGCGACGAAGCCAAGCGTCGCCACAAGTTCCGGCGTCGTTTCAGGGATGATGAGGAGGCTTGCTGCCAGGTTTCCCGGCGGGCTGAGCCACTCCCTGCCCCGCCGGCCGCGGCCGGCGGTCTGTTGCAGCGCGGCGAACCAGATGCCACCCGGATCACCCGTGGCGGCGGCCGCGAGCGCTTCGCTGTTGGTCGAGCCGATAGCATCATAACCCTTGAGCCGGTAGCCGGCCGCACGAGCTTTCGCGCCGAGGCCGAAGCTGGACACCTAGAACAAGCTTCCGGCCGCGGTGTGCGCGAGATTGGCCAGGGGGCTGCCAACGACGAAGTAGTAGGCGACCACCAGGAAGCCGGACACCGCCATGATGACATTGAGCTCCGCGGGTACGGCGGCGAACTCGTGCATCGGCTCGTCGAAGTACATCACCTTGATGATGCGCAAGTAATAGAAGGCGCTCACCGCGGAGGCCAGAACGCCGATCACCGAGAGCAGGTAGAGATGCGCCTCGATGGCGGCAACGAAGACGTGCCACTTGGCGAAGAATCCGGCAAGCGGGGGCAGGCCGATCAGTGAGAACATCACGATCGCCATGATCGCGGCGACGAAGGGCCGACGCTGGGCAGCGCCCGCGAGATCCTCGATGCTCTCGACGTAGCCGTTGGCGGTCCGAAGCGACAACAGGCAGGCGAAGAAGCCGACGGTCATGGTGACGTAGATCGCCATGTAGATCGCCACGCCTTCAACGCCCACCTGCGTGCCGGAAGACAGGCCCACCAGGGCAAAGCCGACATGGCCGATGGAGGAGTAGGCGATGAGGCGCTTGAGCGAGCGCTGGCCGATGGCTGCGAAAGCCGCAAGGACCATCGAAGCGATGGAGAGGAAGATGATGATCTGCTGCCAGTCGCGGGTGATCGGTGCAAAGCTGTCCATGGTCAGGCGGATCATCAGCGTCATCGCCGCCACCTTGGGGGCCATGGCAAAGAACGCCGTAACGGGCGTCGGAGCCCCTTCGTAAACGTCGGGCGTCCACATGTGGAACGGCACGGCCGAGATCTTGAAGGCGACGCCGGCGAGTAGAAAAACGACGCCGAAGATGAGGCCAATGGAGCGCCCCTCATTGCTGATGGCGACGACGATTTCTGCCAGGTTGGTGTGGCCGGTGAAGCCGTAGACCAGCGATGCCCCATAGAGCAGCATGCCCGACGACAGCGCACCAAGCACGAAGTACTTGAGGCCGGCCTCCGAAGCGCGGGAGTCGTCGCGCTTGATCGCCGCCATGACGTAGAGCGCGAGAGATTGCAACTCGAGGCCGACATAGAGGCTCATCAGGTCATGGGCCGAAACCATGATCATCATGCCCAGCGTGGCAAGCAACGCCAGCACCGAGTACTCGAACTTGTGCACGCCGTTCTCGACGGCGTTGGACATGCTGAGGATCAACGCAAGACCGGCACCGCCGATCACCAGCACCTTCATGTAGCGGGCGAAGGCATCGGAAATGAAGAGGCCGTTGAACAGCACGGCATCGGTCGGCTGCAGGATGACCACAAGGCCGACCACGGCCAGCAGCACGATCGCCAGCCACGAGACCAGCGCCGAGCGCTCCTTGTTGATCCCCACGCCGAGCATCAGCAGCACCACGGCGCCGATGGCCAGGATCATTTCCGGATAGGCAGGCGCCAGGCTCGCGAAATCGGTCACGTCTGAGTTCACGTCAGTCTCCTAGTGCGCTGCAGCGGGTTCGGCCGGGGCTTCGCCCGCCGCTTCACCCTCGCCCGAAGGCGCGGCATGGTCGAGTTGCACCTGGGCCTCGGCCCGCGCCACGGCCGGATCGACCCCTGTGGCGGTGGCGTACTGGGTGACCAGGTTGTTCACCGCCGCAGCGGTCGTATCGAGGATCGGCGCGGGGTAGAAGCCGAAGACAACCGTCAGCACGAGCAGCGGGTAGAGCACCAGCTTTTCGCGCAGGTTGAGGTCCAGAATGCCCCGGAGGCTGTCCTTGGTCAGCGCGCCAAAGATCACCCGGCGGTAGAGCCAGAGGGCGTAGCAGGCCGAAAAGATGACGCCGAAGGCCGCGAAGAACGCCACCCAGGTGTTGACCTGGAACACGCCGATCATGGTGAGGAATTCACCCACGAAGCCGGACGTGCCCGGCAGGCCGACATTGGCCATGGTGAAGACCATGAAGGCGAAGGCGTATTGCGGCATGCGCTCGACAAGACCGCCATAGGCAGAAATCTCGCGGGTGTGCATGCGATCGTAGATGACGCCGACGCAGAGGAAGAGCGCACCGGACACGATGCCGTGGCTGATCATCTGGAACATTGCGCCCTGTATGCCGAGCGCGTTGCCGGCAAAGATGCCCATGGTCACAAAGCCCATATGCGCCACCGACGAATAAGCGATCAACTTCTTGATGTCGGTCTGCACCAGCGCCACCATCGAGGTGATGATGATGGCTGCCACCGACAGCACAAACACGAAGTCCGCGAACATATCCGAGGCATCGGGGAACATCGGCAGGCTGAAGCGGAGGAAGCCGTAGCCGCCCAGCTTGAGCAGGATGGCGGCCAGGATCACCGAGCCGGCCGTCGGCGCCTGCACGTGCGCTTCGGGCAGCCAGCGGTGGAAGGGCCACATCGGCATCTTGACCGCGAGCGAAGCGAAGAACGCCAGCCACAGCCAGGTCTGCATGCCCGCCGGGAACTGATGGGTCAGGAGCCGGGTGATGTCGGTGGTGCCGGCATCCCAGTACATGGCCATCATCGCCAGAAGCATCAGCACCGAGCCGATGAAGGTGTAGAAGAAGAACTTGTAGCTCGCCTGTATGCGCGCCGAGCCACCCCAGATGCCGATGATCAGGAACATCGGCAGCAGCGTGCCTTCGAAGAACACGTAGAACATGGCGAGGTCGAGCGTGGTGAAAACGCCGATCATCAGCGTCTCGAGCACGAGGAACACAATCATGTATTCCTTGACGCGCGTCTCGACTTCCCAGCTGGCAATGACCGCGGCCGGCATCAGCAGCGCTGTCAGCACCACGAAGAGCACGGAGATGCCGTCGACGCCGACGCGATAGCCGATGCTGTCGCCGATCCAGGGCATGTTGACGACGAACTGGAAGCCCGGATTGGACGGATCGAAGCTCTGCCAGAGCGCCAGCGAGAGGACGAAGACGACCACCGTCACGATCAGCGCCATCCAGCGGATGGCGTTGACCGAGGTGCGCGGGGTGAACAGCAGGATCGCCGCGCCGACGACCGGCAGCCAGGTTATGATCGTCAGGATGGAGTTTTCGAAAGTCATCAGATGAGCCCCCCGGCCGCGATGGCCCAGGTCAGGAGCGCCGCAATGCCGATCAGCATGGCGAAGGCATAGTGGTAGAGATAGCCGGACTGCAGTTTGACCACCCAGCTGGTGACGTTCTGGACGCGGCGCCCAAGGCCCTCGGTTATCTTACCGTCCACCAGCCAGTCGTCGAAGCCCTTCCACACGGCGGTACCGATGTAGAGCACGGGCCGCACGAAGATCGTGTTGTAGAGCTCGTCGAAGTACCACTTGTTCAGCAGGAACCGGTAAAGCCCCGGATTGGTGGCGGCGAGGCGCGCCGGTGTTTCGGGGCGGCGGATATACATGTACCACGCGGCCACGAAGCCGATCAGCATGGCCACCGTCGCGCTGATCTTGACCCAGAACGGCACGTGGTGCGCGGCTTCGATCAACTCGTGATCGACCACCAGCGAACCGGCGAAGAAGTGTTCTATGTGCTCCACATCGTGGAAGAACATGCTGTAGAACACCACGCCCGAGAGGACCGCACCGGCAGCCAGCACATAGAGTGGCACCAGCATAACGTTGGGCGACTCGTGGGCGTGGTCGTAGGCGGACCCGTGATGGGCATGATCGCCGTGATCGTCGGCATTGCTGTCGTCGATCGGCTCGTCATGGCTCTCGAATGCGGCATGAGCCGGATCGGGATGAGCGGTATGCGCATGCTGCGCATCGCGCGGCGAGCCGTGGAAGGTCAGGTGCACCAGCCGCCACGAGTAGAAGCTAGTGAACAGCGCCGCGATGACCAGCATCCAGAAGGCGAAGATGCCGGCATTGCCGCCATAGGCGTAGGCACTCTCGATGATGGAATCCTTGGAGAAGAACCCGGCAAAGCCGATTTCGGTGAAGGGGATGCCGACGCCGGTCAGGGCCAGCGTGCCGATCATCATCATCCAGTAGGTGACAGGGATTTTCGTGCGCAGGCCGCCCATGTTCCGCATGTCCTGCTCATGGTGCATCGCATGGATCACCGAGCCGGCGCCGAGGAACAGCAAGGCCTTGAAGAAGGCGTGGGTGAAGAGGTGGAAAACACCGGCGGAATAGGCCCCTACCCCGAGCGCCACGAACATGTAGCCCAGTTGCGAGCAGGTGGAGTAGGCGATGACGCGCTTGATGTCGTTCTGAACGAGGCCGACGGTGGCCGCGAAGAAGGCCGTGATGGCACCGATGACGATGACGACCGTCAGCGCGGTCGGCGACGTCTCGAACAGCGGCGAAAGGCGCGCCACCATGAACACGCCGGCCGTCACCATCGTGGCGGCGTGGATCAGTGCCGACACGGGCGTCGGGCCTTCCATGGCGTCCGGGAGCCAAGTGTGCAGCAGGAACTGCGCCGACTTGCCCATGGCGCCCATGAACAGCAGGAGGCAGATCACCGTCATGGCATCGAGGTTCCATGACAGGAAGTGCATGACCGGTAGTCCGGTCTCGGAAAATCCTTCCGCAGCGGCAAAGGCACTGTCGAAATCGATATGACCGAGAACGAAGAAGGCGCCAAAGATACCGAGGGCAAAACCGAAGTCGCCGACGCGGTTGACGACGAACGCCTTCATCGCCGCGGCATTCGCGGCGGGACGCGTGTACCAGAAGCCGATCAGCAGATAGGACGCCAGGCCCACGCCTTCCCAGCCGAAGAACATCTGCAGGAAATTGTCGGCGGTCACCAGCATCAGCATGGCGAAGGTGAAGAGCGACAGGTAGGCGAAGAAGCGCGAGCGATGCGGATCTTCTTCCATGTAGCCGATGGAGTAGACGTGCACGAGCGCCGAGACGGTCGTGACGACGACCAGCATGATGGACGTGAGCGTATCGACCCGCAGGGTCCAGCGCAGGTCCATGCCGCCGACCTGGATCCAGCGCATCACCTCGATCTTGATCGCGGCAGCGTGACCATCGGCAGTGGCACCCACGAGGCCGTCGCCGAATGCAATGGGGATGAACACCACCCAGCTCAGGACGGCGGCAATCAGCAGCAGGCCAGTGGTAATAAACTCGCTGGGCCGATGGCCGATGCTGCGGCCGAGCAGGCCCGCGATCAGCGCCCCGACGAGGGGCAGGAAAACAATCGCCTGAATAATCATAGCGCCGCTCTTAGCCCTTCATCGTGTTGACGTCTTCAACCGCGATGGTGCCGCGATTGCGATAGAAGATGACGAGGATGGCCAGACCGATCGCCGCCTCGGCGGCCGCCACGGTCAGGATCATCAGCGCGAAGACCTGGCCCTGCAGGTCGTTGAGATGCGCGCTGAAGGCCACGAAATTGAGGTTCACCGCAAGCAGGATGAGTTCCACCGACATCAGGATGACGATGATGTTCTTGCGGTTGAGGAAAATGCCGAACACGCCCAGCGTGAACAGGATTGCTGCCACGGTCAGGTAATGACCGAGCCCGATGTCCAGACCCATGATAACCCCCTATAGCCCCTGACCGCTCTTGACCTTGACGACTTTCAGCGTCTCGCTGGCCCGACGCGCCACCTGCCGCACCGGGTCCTGCCGCTTGGCATTGCCCCGGTGGCGCAGCGTGAGGACGATGGCGCCGATCATGGCCACCAGCAGCACTGCGCCAGCGCTTTGGAACAGGAACACGTAGTGGGTGTACAGCACCTGGCCGAGCGCCCGCGTGTTGTCCATCGTGTTGTCGATCGGCAGGGCCGACGTCCCGGCCGCTTCCGGCGCAACTACCACGCTGGTGGCGGCCAGCAGCAACTCCAGCAAGAGGATGGCCCCCACGACCATGCCGATCGGGGCGTACTGCAGCAGACCCTTGCGCATCTGCGCGAGATCGACGTCCAGCATCATGACGACAAACAGGAACAGCACGGCAACCGCGCCGACATAGACCACGATCAGGATCAGCGCCAGGAACTCGGCGCCCGCCAGCATGAAGAGGCCGGCCGCATTCACGAAGGTGAGGATCAGGAACATCACCGAATGCACCGGATTGCGCGAGGCGATGACCATGAAGGCCGAGGCAACGGCAATCACCGAGAACAAATAGAAGAAAAACAGTGGAAGGCTCATGGTCTTCCCTCTCAGCGATACGGCGCGTCGGCAGCCAGATTGGCAGCGATCTCACGCTCCCACCGGTCGCCATTGCTGAGGAGCTTCTCCTTGGAGAAGTAGAGTTCCTCACGCGTTTCAGTTGCGAATTCGAAGTTAGGCCCCTCGACGATGGCGTCGACCGGGCAGGCCTCCTGGCAGAAGCCGCAATAGATGCACTTCACCATGTCGATGTCGTAGCGGACCGTGCGACGGGTGCCGTCGTTCTGACGGGGGCCCGCCTCGATGGTGATGGCCTGCGCCGGGCAGATGGCCTCGCACAGCTTGCAAGCGATGCAGCGCTCTTCCCCGTTGGGATAACGGCGCAGGACGTGTTCACCCCGGAAGCGCGGCGACACCGGGCCCTTTTCGAAGGGGTAGTTGACGGTGGGCTTCGGCGAAAAGAAATAGCGCATCGCCAGCCCGAAGGCGGACACGAATTCCTTGAGCAGAAGCGTGTTGAAGAACTGCGAAGCACGCATCAGGCAACTCCTCCGTGCCAACCCCAGCCGGTGAGCTGCAGGACGAAGGCGACGATGACGACCATCACCAGCGAGAGCGGCAGGAACACTTTCCAGCCGATCCGCATCAGCTGGTCGTAGCGGTAGCGGGGCACGATGGCCTTGGCCATCGCGAACATGAAGAATACCAGCGAAAGCTTGGCGAAGAACCAGATGAAGCCCGGGATCCAGGTGAAGGGCGGCAGGTCGATGGGCGATGTCCAGCCCCCGAGAAATAGGATGGTGGTCATCCCGCACATCAGGAGGATGGAGATGTACTCACCGAGCATGAACAGCATGTAGGGCGTGGCCGAATATTCGGTCATGAAGCCGGCGACCAGCTCGGACTCGCCTTCCGCCAGGTCGAATGGCGGACGGTTGGTTTCTGCCAGGGCCGAGATGTAGAAGACCACGAACATCGGGAACAGTGGCAGCCAGAACCAGTTGAGGAAGGTCAGCCACGGCACGCCAAGGGTCGTCGCCAGGCCCATATCCCTCTGCGCCACCACGATGTCGTTGAGGTTTAGGGACCCCACGCAGAGCAGGACGGTGATGATGACGAGGCCGATGGACACCTCGTAGGACACCATCTGCGCCGCTGCGCGGAGCGAACCGAAGAACGGATACTTCGAGTTTGACGCCCAGCCGCCGATGATGACGCCATAGACGCCTAGCGACGAAATGCCAAGCAGGTAGAGAATGCCAACATTGATGTTGGCCATGGCCCAGCCGTTATCGACCGGAACGACGGCCCAGCCGGCCAGGGCCAGCGTTGCCGTGATCAGCGGCGCCATCAGGAACAGGACCTTGTCGGCGCCGGCCGGGATCAGCGGCTCCTTGAGGGCGAACTTGATCAGGTCGGCAAACGACTGCAGCAGGCCGAACGGGCCGACCACGTTGGGACCGCGACGGATCTGCACCGCCGCCCAGATCTTGCGGTCGGCCAGGAGGATGAACGCCGTGAAGACGAGCAGGCTGACCAGCAACAGCAGCGCCTTGTAGACGAAGCCGATATGGGTTCCCCACCCCAGCACCGGTATGCCCAGAAGGTAATCGAGGGCGGCAAGAAGTGCGTCCATAATGCGTCCCTATTCCGCGGCCTGCTGGAGACCGGCGGCCATGGCCGCACACTCGCCCATGATGGCGGAGGCGCGAGCAATGGGGTTGGTCAAATAGAAGTCGGTGACCGAAGAGCGCAGCGGTGCCGACGTCGTCTTGACGGCGGCCTGCGCGAGCCGGCCCAGATCGGCAGCGTTGGCCGGCGCAATCTCGTCGATCCGCGCCAGGTGCGGGTATTGCGCATAGAGCGCGGCACGTAGCTGCGTCAGCGAGTTGTACGCCAGCGGCTGGCCGATGATCCCGGACAGGGCCCGAATGATGGCCCAGTCCTCCTTGGCGTCGCCGGGCGGGAACACGGCGCGGGTCGTCACCTGCACCCGGCCCTCGGTATTGACGTAGGTGGCGGACTTTTCGGTGTAGGTTGCTGCCGGCAGGATGACGTCGGCGCGATGGGCACCGGCGTCTCCATGCGTGCCGATATAAACGACAAACGCCTTGCCCATGGCGGACATGTCGTACTCGTCGGCGCCGAGCAGGAACAGAACGTCGAGTTCGCCCTTGCCGGCCAGCGCGATCTGGTCGGCCGAGCAGACGCCGCCATCATGCGGCACGAAACCGATGTCGAGGCCACCGACGCGGCTAGCCGCGTTGTGAAGCAGGGCAAAGCCGTTCCAGCCCTCGGCCACGTTGCCGCCCGAGGCGAGCCTTGCGGCAAGGGCAATCACGTCGCGACCGACCTGCTTGCCGAGCGCGGCGTGCGAGACGGCACCCTCCCCCACGATGACGATCGGGCGCTGCGCATTCTTGAGCGTCTGGGCAAAAGCACCATTGCCCGCGGCAAGATCGGCCAGCGTTTCGAGCCCCTCACCGAGATAGGTGTAGTCGTAGGTCAGGTCCGCCGCCTCGCCGATCACGGCAATCGGCAGACCCTTGGCGCGCCAGGTCTTGCGGATGCGGGCATTGAGCACCGACGCCTCGCGGCGCGGGTTCGAGCCGATGATGAGGATCGCGTCGGCCTCTTCAATCCCCGCGATGGTGGGATTGAAAAGATAGGCAGCGCGCGGCATGGACGGGTCGATCCCAGACATTGCCGGCCGAACATCGGTCATGCCGGAGCCCACGGCCGCAAGCAGCCCCTTGAGCGCGAACATTTCTTCCACAGCCGCCAGGTCGCCAGCGATGGCGCCGACCTTGTTGCCGGCCTTCTTCATGCGCGTGGCAACCGCGGCGAAGGCTTCTTCCCAGGTCGCGGCCTGCAGCTTGCCGTTCCTGCGGACGTATGGCCGGTCGAGCCGCTGGGACTTCAACCCGTCCCAGACGAAACGGGTCTTGTCCGAAATCCACTCTTCGTTGATCGCCTCGTTGATGCGCGGCAGGATGCGCATCACTTCGCGGCCGCGGCTATCGACGCGGATGCTCGAACCGACAGCGTCCATGACGTCGATGGTCTCAGTCTTGCTCAACTCCCACGGGCGAGCGTGAAAGGCGTAGGGCTTGGACGTCAGCGCGCCGACGGGGCAGAGATCGATGACATTGCCCTGCAATTCGCTGGTCAGCGCCTTTTCGAGGTAGGACGTGATCTCGGCGTCTTCGCCGCGACCGATCAGGCCCATCTCGGAGATGCCCGCGACCTCGGTGGTGAAGCGGACGCAGCGCGTGCAGTGGATGCAGCGGTTCATCGACGTCTTCACCAGCGGGCCGAGATACTTGTCCTCGACGGCGCGCTTATTCTCGGCAAAGCGGTTCTTGTCCACGCCATAGGCCATGGCCTGGTCCTGCAGATCGCATTCACCACCCTGATCGCAGATCGGGCAATCGAGCGGATGGTTGATCAGCAGGAATTCCATCACGCCTTCGCGGGCCTTCTTGACCATCGGCGTGTTGGTGAACATTTCGGGGGCCTCGCCATTGGGGCCCGGACGCAGATCGCGCACCGACATGGCGCAGGACGCCTGCGGTTTCGGCGGCCCGCCTTTGACTTCGACGAGGCACATGCGGCAGTTGCCGGCCACGGACAGGCGCTCGTGGTAGCAGAAGCGCGGGATTTCGGCGCCTGCGGCCTCGGCGGCCTGCATCAGCGTGTAATGATCGGGAACTTCGATCAGGATCCCGTCGACTTTGATGTTTGCCATCGGCTTACTCCGCGGCGATTGACGGCACGGCGCCGTCACTGGTCGAAGACCAGGTGTATTGGTCGATGCGATCCTCGATCTCCTTGCGGAAATTCCGGATCAGGCCCTGGACCGGCCAGGCGGCCGCATCACCCAGAGCACAGATGGTGTGACCCTCGATCTGCTTGGTCACCTCGAACAGCATGTCGATCTCGCGCTTCTGGGCGCGGCCCACGACCATGCGCTCCAACACGCGCATCATCCAGCCGGTCCCCTCGCGGCAGGGCGTGCACTGGCCGCAGCTTTCGTGCTTGAAGAAGGCCGAGATTCGCCAGATGGCCTTCACCACATCGGTGGACTTATCCATCACGATCATGCCGCCGGTGCCGAACGAGCTCTTCTTCTCGCGCAGCCCGTCAAAGTCCATCGTGGCGTCACGGATATCCTCGGCCTTGACGATGGGGCACGAGGCACCGCCGGGGATCACGGCAAGCAGGTTGTCCCAGCCGCCGCGAATGCCACCGCAATGCTTTTCGATGATGTCCTTGAACGACTCGCCAAGCGCTTCCTCGAACGTGCAGGGATTGTTCACGTGCCCCGAGGCCATGAAGAGCTTGGTGCCGGTGTTGTTGGGTCGACCGATGGAGGCGAACCAGGCCCCAGAGCGGCGAAGGATTTCCGGCACGACCGCGATCGATTCCACGTTGTTCACAGTCGTCGGATTGCCGTAGACGCCCATGGCGGCCGGGAACGGTGGCTTGAGGCGCGGCTGGCCCTTCTTGCCCTCGAGCGACTCCATCAGCGCGGTCTCTTCGCCACAGATATAGGCGCCGGCGCCGTGGTGAACGACGATGTCAAAATCCCAGCCGTGGACATTGTCCTTGCCGATCAGGCGGGCGTCATAAGCCTCCTGCACGGCCTCTTCGAAGCGCTGGCGCTCGCGGATGAACTCGCCACGAATATAGACATAGGCGATGTGCGCACCCATGGCGCGACCGGCGAGGAGACAGCCCTCGACCAGGTGGTGCGGGTCGTGCCTGAGGATTTCGCGGTCCTTGCAGGTTCCGGGTTCCGACTCGTCGGCGTTGACCAGAAGCTGGCAGGGGCGGCCGTCGCCGGCGCCTTCCTTGGGCATGAAGGTCCACTTGAGGGCGGTCGGGAAGCCGGCACCGCCTCGGCCGCGCAGCCCGGAGGTCTTGACTTCGTTCACGATCCAGTCGCGACCGCTGTCGATGAAATCCTTGGTCCCAACATAGGCGCCGCGCTCGCGCGCCCCCGCCAGACGCCAGTCATGGCGGCCATAGAGGTTGGTAAAGATGCGATCCTTGTCAGCGAGCATGTTCAGCCTTCCCGCTTCATCAGGCTAGAGGAGCCTGAAACCGTGCAGCGTATCATCAGCGCGGATCCTTTCCGAAGACCCGGCGGTATTCTTCGACACCGCCAGTGGCAAGAGCCTTGGCCTGGCGAACCCAGTCGTCCCGCTGCACCCGGCCGCGGAAATTGAGTGCCCGGTCCACTCGGCTGATGTCTTCGTCCGTGAAATTGGCGATCTGTTCGTAGCGGGTGATGCCGAGGGCGTTGAGACGGCCTTCCAGCACCGGCCCAACCCCGGTGATCAGCTTCAGATTGTCCTTGGGACCTTCAGGCGCATCAAACAGAGGACCGCCCGTCTCCCGTGTCGGACTGACTTCCCGTGGGTTGGCCGCAGGCGCCTTTGTCGCCGGCACTTCCCTGGCGATACCCGCAGAAGCGCCACCCTCGACGGGCTCGGTCGCCGTGGGCTTGCCCGGTGCCTTGCCGCCATCCACGGCCTCGCCCTTGGACTCGGCGCCAGTCGCGTCTTCCCGCATGGCCTTGTTCGGCTCGCCCGTAGCCTTGGCTTCCGCATCGGCCTGCTTGCGCTCGGCCTCCGCCTTGGCTTCGCTCACCTTGACAGCGTCATTCGGACCCTTGATGGCGGGCGCCGCTTCCTTGCTGACGTCCTTGGGGCGCGCCGCAGTCGTGGGGGCATCCTTGCCTGCCGCAGCAGGAGGGGCGGCAGGAGTAGCGGGCGCTGCGGCTTCAGCTGGCGGTGCCGGGGGCACGAATTTTTCGCGGACTGCAGTCGGTGTTTCTGTCAGTGTTGTGTCGCCGCTTGCCGCGGCGCCGAACTGGCGCGCGATCTGCGGCCCGGGCTGGATCGTGTCACCACGACCGGCGGCGAAGGCATCGATGATTTCCTCCATCCGCTCGGGGGTCAGGTCTTCATATGTGTCCTGGAAGATCGCCACCATGGGCGCATTCACGCACGCCCCGAGGCACTCCACCTCTTCCCAACTCATCGTGCCGTCCGCATTGAGATGATGCGGCTCGGGGTGGATCTTGTTCTGGCACACTTCGCGGATCGCCTCGGCGCCACGCAGCATGCATGGCGTCGTGCCGCAGACCTGGATGTGCGCGCGCGTACCCACCGGCTGCAACTGGAACTGCGTGTAGAACGTTGCCACTTCCAGCACGCGGATATAGGGCATGCCGAGCATCTCGGCGACCGTCTCGATCACCGGACGGCTGACCCAGCCCTCCTGGTCCTGAGCGCGCATGAGCAAAGGAATGACGGCCGACTGTTGCCGTCCCGCCGGATAAAGCGAGATCCGCTTTTCGGCCCAGTTCATATTTTCACTATTGAACGCAAAACTCGCCGGCTGCACCGACTCATCTGCAAGGCGTCGCGTAGTCATCAGCGATCAACCTCTCCGAACACGATATCGATGGAGCCAAGGATTGCCGTGACGTCGGGCAGCATGTGGCCGCGGCACAGATAATCCATCGAGCTCAGATGGGCGAAGCCGGGAGCCCGGATGTGGCAGCGATAGGGCTTGTTGGTCCCATCCGACACCAGATAGACGCCAAACTCGCCCTTCGGCGCCTCGACGCAGGCGTAGACCTCGCCTGCGGGCACCTTGAAGCCTTCGGTGTAGAGCTTGAAGTGGTGGATGAGCGCCTCCATGGACTGCTTCATCTCGCCCCGCTTGGGCGGCACCACCTTGCCGTCGGTGGACGACACCGGCCCCTGGCCGTCAGGCGCGTTCAGCTTTTCGACGCACTGCTTCATGATGCGGTTGGCCTGCCGCATCTCTTCCATGCGGATCAGGTAGCGGTCGTAGCAGTCGCCGTTCTTGCCGACGGGGATGTCGAAATCCATCTCGGCGTAGCATTCGTAGGGCTGCGACTTGCGCAAATCCCAAGCCGCGCCAGACCCGCGCACCATCACGCCAGAGAACCCGCGGCCCCACGCTTCTTCCAGCGGCACCACGCCAATGTCGACATTGCGCTGCTTGAAGATGCGATTCTCGGTGAGGAGAGTATCGATGTCGTCCAGCGCCTTGGGGAACTCCTCGCAGAACACACCGATGTCGTCGATCAGCGACTGCGGCAGGTCCTGGTGGACCCCGCCCGGCCGGAAATAGGCCGCATGCATGCGGGCGCCGGAAGCGCGCTCGTAGAACACCATCAGCTTCTCGCGCTGCTCAAAACCCCACAGCGGAGGGGTGAGCGCGCCGATATCCATGGCCTGCGTGGTTACGTTCATCAGGTGCGCGAGCAGCCGGCCGATCTCGGCATAGAGCACGCGGATCAACTGGCCACGGCGCGGCACCTCGAGCTCGAGCAGACGCTCGACCGCGAGAGCGAACGCATGCTCCTGGTTCATCGGCGCCACATAATCGAGGCGGTCGAAATACGGCAGAGCCTGCAGATACGTCTTGTACTCGATCAGCTTCTCGGTGCCGCGGTGCAGCAGCCCCACATGCGGATCGACGCGTTCCACGAGCTCACCGTCAAGCTCGAGAATCATGCGCAGCACACCGTGTGCGGACGGATGAACGGGACCGAAATTGATCGTGAAGTTACGAACGTCGACTTCAGACATCAGTTCTTCGCCTTCTCATCGCCGGGCAGCACGTAATCCGTACCCTCCCAAGGCGACAGGTAATCGAACGAGCGGAATTCCTGCATCAGCTTGACCGGCTCATAGACGACTCGCTTGCGCTCCTCGTCGTAGCGCACTTCGACAAAGCCGGTGAGCGGAAAGTCTTTCCGCAGCGGATGGCCGTCAAAGCCGTAGTCGGTGAGGATGCGGCGCAGGTCCGGGTGGCCGGAAAAGAGGACGCCGTAGAGGTCGTAGGTCTCACGCTCGAACCAGTCCGCGCCGGGAAAGACGTCGCAGATGGAGGGAACGGGCGTCGCGTCATCGGCTTCGAGCTTGATGCGGATGCGCTGGTTCAGGTGCGGGCTGAGGAAGTGGTAGAGCACGTCGAAGCGGCGCTCCCGCGCCGGATAGTCGGCGCCGCACACATCCACGAAGCTGATGAACCGGCACTTCGGGTCGTCGCGCAGAAAGCGGACGACGTCGACGATCGAGTCGCGTTCGACCGAAACCGAGAGTTCGCCAAACGCCACCTGATACCCAAGGACCGCAGAACCAAGGGAAGCGGCAATGTGTTCGCCCAGGCCCGCCAAGGGCTCCACTACGATGCTTTCGTCCATGGCCCTGCCCTATCGCTCGATGGTGCCGTCGCGGCGAATCTTCTTCTGCAGCAGCAAAATGCCGTACAGCAGTGCTTCCGCCGTGGGCGGGCAGCCGGGAACGTAGATGTCCACCGGAAGCACGCGGTCACAGCCGCGCACCACGGAATACGAGTAATGATAGTAGCCGCCACCATTGGCACAGGAGCCCATGGAAATGACATAGCGTGGCTCCGGCATCTGGTCGTAGACCTTGCGCAGCGCCGGCGCCATCTTGTTGGTCAGCGTGCCCGCCACGATCAGCACGTCGGACTGGCGCGGCGAGGCGCGCGGAGCCGTGCCGAAGCGCTCGACGTCATAGCGCGGCATCGACATCTGCATCATTTCGACGGCGCAGCAGGCGAGGCCCGTCTGCATCCACATGAGAGAACCCGTGCGGGCCCACGTGACCAGCTGCGACAGCGTCGTGGTCAGAAAGCCCTTGTCGGCGAGTTCATTGTTGACCCCGACAAAGAACGGATCGTCCGCCTGGGCTGGCATGCCCGTGGCCGGATCGACCGGGGCGGAACCTTGCGTCGCCTGAGGTGAATTGGCCTGGATCAATCCCATTCGAGGGCTCCCTTACGCCATTCGTAGATAAAGCCGATGGTCAGCACGCCCAGGAAGACCATGACGGACCAAAAGCCAAACCAGCCCACGTCCCGGAATGCCACCGCCCAGGGGAACAGGAAGGCGACTTCCAGATCGAAGATGATGAAGAGAATCGACACTAGGTAGAAGCGGACATCCACCTTCATGCGGGCGTCATCGAAAGCCTCGAAGCCGGCTTCGAACGCCGAGACCTTTTCCGGATCCGGCGCACGGAAGGAGACGATGAACGGCACCACCAGGAGTGCCAGGCCAATCACGGCCGACAGCCCAATGAACAACACAATGGGCAGGTAGTTGCTGAGCAGATCAGTCATGCGGCAGCCTAACATTCTATCCGACCGGCGGCCGGAACGCGCATGGGCTCGCGAGCAATTTGGGCAAGCAAGTCGACGCGCAGTTGATGGGCAACGGCTTAGACCTTCCCCCCTGACGTTTCAAGGGAAAGAAAATTTGACCGAAAACATCAGGATAAGATCGTGGCAGAGACCGCCAGGGTAGTCCTCCAAGGGCCATCGCAGACGGTGTTTCGGGACTGATTCTGGCCATTGGTCGCACAGTCAGCGCCGTTTTTAAGGGAACGATCTGATCGTGTGGCCATAAAGCAAAACGGCGAACCGGAGTACGGTTCGCCGAATTGGGCTTGCAAGTAAAGAACGCTGCCAAGGACCGGCAGCATCCGATTCTTAGAAGTGGTAGAAGACGCCGACGGTGGCCTTGGCCGACTCGAAGAACTCGTCGCCAGCCGTGTCAGAGAAGTCACCCTGGCCAACCACTTCACCGCGAACGGTGATCGCGTCGGTCACGGCGAATTCCACGCCACCACCAAGCTGGTAGACGCCTTCGCTGTCGAAGCCGTCACGGCTCGAAACGCCAACACCGGCGAGAGCGTAGATCAGCGCGCTGTCGGTCACGACAGCACCAGCGCGCAGGTTGGCGAAGAACTCGCCGGAGGAGTAGGTGTCGTTCCACAGCCAGTCGGCGGTCACTTCGGCGCCGAGCAGGATCGGGTCCATCGGGATGAAGTTCACGCCGACGGCAGCACCGATAACACCGTTGGTGGTGTCGGCAGTCTGGTCAGCATAACCGGTGCCGGTGAACTGGCCGCCGAGACGCACGCCAGCATACAGGCCTTCCCAGTCAAAACCAGCCGGAGCATAGATCGGCTCGGGTGTGGTCGGGATGATGAGGTCGGCGGCCTGAGCGCCACCAATGGAGAGAACGGCGACCGAAGCGCCAACAAGAAGAGTACGAATAATCAAGGGAGTTGCCTTCGAACTGAATTGTTCTTGGCGCAACCTGACTGCGCAGGTCCTTCAAATCAAACAAAAATGCCGCGCGCAAACGCTGATGAAGCACGAACACGAGGTTGCTGTCACCAATCGGCCACAGGGAATCGCAGGACTCCAAAAAGCCAAAACGGCGAACCGGGGGCCGGTTCGCCGAATTGGGTACTGCAAGAAAGATACTGCCGGTGACCGGCAGCATCTGATTCTTAGAAGTGGTAGAAGACGCCGACGGTGGCCTTGGCCGACTCGAAGAACTCGTCGCCAGCCGTGTCAGAGAAGTCACCCTGGCCAACCACTTCACCGCGAACGGTGATCGCGTCGGTCACGGCGAATTCCACGCCACCACCAAGCTGGTAGACGCCTTCGCTGTCGAAGCCGTCACGGCTCGAAACGCCAACACCGGCGAGAGCGTAGATCAGCGCGCTGTCGGTCACGACAGCACCAGCGCGCAGGTTGGCGAAGAACTCGCCGGAGGAGTAGGTGTCGTTCCACAGCCAGTCGCCGGTGACTTCAACGCCGAGCAGAACCGGGTCCATCGGAATGAAGTTCACGCCGACAGCGGCACCGATCACGCCATTGGTGGTGTCGGCAGTCTGGTCAGCATAGCCGGTGCCGGTGAACTGGCCGCCGAGACGCACGCCAGCATACAGGCCTTCCCAGTCAAAACCAGCCGGAGCATAGATCGGCTCGGGTGTGGTCGGGATGATGAGGTCGGCGGCCTGAGCGCCACCAGCCATAAGAGCCGCGGCAGCAACGCCGAGGGTCAGCGAACGTACAAACATATCTTGCACTCCCATAGAGTTAACCGTAGTCGACCGATAAATGCCTCACGTCTGTGAGACTCGCAAGCTGTTCAACGCGCGAAATAGCAATGCGGATAAGAATGGATGACCATTTGGGGGTGGGTGTTGCTCAAAATCCCCGCAATTGATCCACTTTGATACAAATGCGGCGCAACGCCCTCGATCGATGGCCGAACTACGACAGAAATGTGGCAGCTTCTACCTGCTGCTGTCAATGCAGCAACAGCTTTCCCTGTTGCGGCGGCTCCTGCGGAAAGGCGCCAGGGGTTTGTCAGAAATGGAAAGTGGCTCCGAGGGAGACCTGGTCTCGCGAGTCGGAGCCTTGGACAGGGAAACTGTGCAAGTACTGGCCACGCACGGAGACACTGTCTGAGATAGCGACCTCCAATCCCCCACCGAGAAGCACGTTCTGCTCCTCTGGGGAAGCGAGATCGATGCCATAGCCGCCTGCGGCGTAAACGAGCACGTCGTCTGTAGCGACGAGCCCGGCCCGACCCAGAATCTTGCCATAGGCGGTGTTGCCGACATCGCCCGTTAGACCTTCCACTGCCACCTCTGCACCGGCAAGATAGAAATCGAAGGTGGCATTGACCCCAGCCTGCACACCGATGCCATATTCCCCATCGCCCGTCAGGGTCCTACCCACAACTCCATAAACGCCGGTATAGAACCCGTCCCAGTTGAAGGCCTGCCCGTCATGAACCGGGAGTTCTCCAGCAGCCGAACTGGGTACAGTGATCAAATCCGCGCCCAGCACTCCCTGCGCACCGCATGTAGCGAGGCCGAGCGACAGTACTGTGAGACGCGCAAGCCGCATCATATTCCTCAGGTGTTGTGCACAAGACAACGTGGCCCCAGCTCGGCGGTTCCGACCGAAACGCCGGGGGCGTACTTGTATGTAGCGGTCCAAACAGGCAGAAATTTGCCCGGACGGTGGTCACTCAGAGCTGCCCTACCAAAACCGGTTCGGCCCGATATTGATCAGGAAACAGCCGCTCAAGCGCTGCTACCTTCGGCAGATCGTTGACCACGATATAGGGCCAATCCGGGTTCAGCGTCAGAAAGTCCTGATGATACTGCTCCGCCGGATAGAAGGCTTCCAATGGCTCCAGGGTGGTCACAATGGGGGCTGGGAATACCTTCGCAGCGTCGAGATCCCTGATGTACTCCTCGGCCGCCCTTTTCTGATCCTTCGAAGCGACGAAGATACTGGACCGGTACTGCGTGCCCCGATCAGGGCCCTGATAATTCAACTGCGTCGGGTTGTGGGCCACAGAGAAATAAATCTGGAGCAGCTTGCCGAAGCTGACGACTGTCGGGTCGTAGGTGATCTGCACCGACTCGGCATGCCCTGTCGTTCCCGTTGACGTCTCCTCGTAGTTCGCGGTTTCCGCGGTGCCGCCAGAGTACCCCGAAATCGCGCTCTCTACACCTTTCACATGCTGGAAGACGCCCTGCACGCCCCAGAAACAGCCGCCGGCCAGAACGAGTGTCGCGTGAGGTCCGGGTTCCGAGAAGTCTTGCGCAGGTGGTGGAATGACGACTGCTTCTTCCTGAGCCGCAGCAATCGGCATGAGAAAAGGTAGGCTAATCACGGCGAGCCCCGCCGCACCGAAAAGGACGCGGCGGCGGGTTGGACCTTTGCGTTCAGAAATCTCATCGAATGCAGACATGGCTGAAACCTCGTTGGATCGATTTACCCCTTCAGATACGTTGACCGTGGGCCGGGAGTTACACCCTGCCATCCAATTCACGGCGAAATGACCTGTCGCAGGCCCAGATATTGTCGGAGCTGCGACTCATTTCATCCCACACCGTTTTCCGGTGAAAGAGAGAGGAGAGTGAAGCCCATGAATTCCCCCATGGATGGCCTGGTCAGACGCATGCAGACGATTGGCGAGCTGTCGGAGTTGGGACGCGAGACACTCATGGCGCTGCCGTTTCAGTACCGCACTCTGCGCAAGGAAGAAGAGCTTGTCGCGGATGGTGATATCTCGGATCGCTGCTGCCTTGTCGTCAGCGGTTATCTCTATCGCTCCAAGACCGCACCGCAGGGTGCTCGTCAGATTTTCTCCCTGCACACACGCGGCGAAATGCCGGACCTGCATAGCCTCCACCTGCCTAGGATGGACCACAACCTGGCGGCCATGAGTCCGGCGGACGTGGCCACAATTCCGCATGTGGAGGTTCGCCGGGCGCTTGAAGCGTCACCCGAACTGAATGCCCTCTTCTGGCGTGCTGCGCTGATTGATGCGGCTGCCTTCCGCGCCTGGCTTCTTATGCTGGGCCAATTCGAGGCCGCCCCCAGAATGGCGCACCTGTTCTGCGAGCAGTTCATCAAGGCGGCGATGGCCGGTCTAACTGAGGGCGGTAGCTTTCGCTTCCCCCTGACGCAGAGCGACCTGGCGGACATGCTGGGAATTTCGCTCGTGCACGCCAACCGAACGCTGCAGGAACTGAGGGAGCGGGGGTTGCTGAGCTTCGAGCAGAACCGGGTTACGATACTGCGTTGGGAGGCACTGCGGACACTCGGGCACTTCGACCCTTCCTATCTGCACATCATCAAGCACGATGCGGACCTACAGAACCCCACCCGCGTGTGACGATGCTCCGCCCGGAAGCCGGGCGGGTCAGGTGCTGTCAGACAATCAAGAGCAAAAGGAAACTTGTGCAAACCCTTCACCACGCGGCGACGCGAGTCGCGCGATCAGGTGCGCGATCCGTAGTCGCCGGGCTAGTCGCTGCACTATCCATACTGAGCTCCGCGAACTGACTTTGGTCAAGGTCGGACATCACCACGATCCGCGGGTCGAGCATCTCGGCGCGTACAGCAGCGTTGAGGAGCCCGCCACGCAGCATCTGGTCGAGAATGCCAGGCTCCATCAAATCGTCTATTCTTTGAAGCCAACACCTAACGGCGTCCCCGGCTCGTGAAACACAGTGAAATCTTTTGTGCCTGCCGCTTCCATAAACTTGACGATCGCGGCGGCAGCAAAGAGGTGGGCGATCCTTTCGACTGGAGAGGGACCACTGTCCTCAGTGGACCCGTCATCGGAGCCCTCCAATTGGCATCGACCTGGCTGATGGTCGAGCAGGGCTCGTCCTAAAAACGATTTCGAGGCCGGTTTCCAACAGACGCTCGCCGACAGGCTGCAGTTGGTGCTGCGCGGGTCAAAGCAGCAAGGGCACTGATCACTTCAGACGCCCCTGCCCTTGCTGGGGCGGACGGGCGTGCCCCCGGACGCAAGGATCGCAGCAATCAGATAATGCACGGCAAGGATGTCGCGGCCCGTCACCGCGGGTGCGCGGCCGTTGGCCACGGCATCGGCAAAATCGGTCATCAGCGCCTGATGCGCCTGGCTCGAAAACCCCATGGGATCGGTGCCCGATCCGGAGCCGGTGTCACCGCCGTCGAACGCAATGACCGTACCATCGTGCAGCCAGGCCGTGAGCTGCGTCCCGTCGAGCAAGGCGCTACCCTTTGTCCCTATGAGTTCGATGACATCAGCTTTTCCGGGAAAGGCGCAGGTTGTTGCGGTAATGCTGCCCAAGGCTCCGTCGGCGAAGCGTAGGCTGGCCGTGGCCAGGTCCTCCCCTTCCATTGAGTGGACGGGGGTGGTGATCGCAAAGCCCGCGACCGTTTCGGGAATGCCGACCAGCCAGGTCATGAGATCGAGGTTATGGATGGCCTGCGTCAACAGGACCCCGCCACCGTCTCGTGCCAGCGTGCCGCGGCCAGGCTCGTCGTAATAGCTCTGGTCCCGCCAGTAACTGGTGCGCGCGCTGACATGCACCAGCCGACCCAGCAGACCTTCGCTCAACAAGCTCTTGAGCTTCTGGGCCGCCGGACGGAAGCGGTTCTGCAGGACGATGCCGAGGGCAATTCCGGCGGCCTCGGCAGCTTCCACCAGCCGCTCGGACCGCTCGATGCTGACGTCGAGCGGCTTTTCCAGCAGCACGTGCTTACCGGCTGCAGCGGCCATCTGCACCAATTCCAGATGCGTGTTCGGCGGCGTCAGAATGAGCACCGCGTCGATGCGCGGATCGTTGAAGATCGCCTCCACCCTCCCGGCAACCGGCAGGCCATGCTTGTCCGAGAAGGCAGCGCGTCGTGCCGCCGATGGGCTGAAGGCGTCGATGACATCGATGCGGTCACCGAGCGCCAGCAGCGCCCGTGCATGGGGCAAGGAGGCCATGCCGAGGCCGATGATGCCAACGCCGAACTTCTTCGTCACCGCCCGGCCTTGCCTCAGGAGCCGGTCAGTCGCTTGGTCGTGGCACTGTCGAAGAGATGCGTGGTGTCGAGCTGGGGCGCCAGCCACAACTCGTCGCCGACGCTGGCCGTCAACCTCTGCCGCAGCAGGGCTGAAATCCGGTCTTCGCCCAGTTGAAGCACCACGAACGTTTCCGACCCGGTGGGCTCGATGGTGACGATGCGCCCCGCCAGACCTTCACCCGCCCGGGAAAGCGAGAGGTGTTCGGGCCGAATGCCGAGCGTCGCCATCAGCCCGTCCGGCGCTGCCGCGGCTGCGTGAAGAGGGAGGCGGAAGCCGCTGCCGGTTTCGAAGACCTGCTGCCCGTTCACCTGACGCACCGCGCCCTTGAGGAAGTTCATGGCGGGCGAGCCGATGAAGCTGCCCACGAACATGTTCGCCGGATAGTCATAGAGGTCGAGTGGCGTGCCGATCTGCTCCACCACGCCATCGCGCATCACCACGATCAGGTCTGCCATGGTCATGGCCTCGATCTGGTCATGGGTCACGTAGATGGTGGTGGTCTTGAAGCGGGCGTGCATGTCCTTGAGTTCGCCGCGCATCTGCACGCGCAGCTTGGCGTCGAGGTTGGACAAGGGCTCATCGAACAGGAACACCTGCGGCTGGCGCACGATGGCCCGGCCCATGGCCACGCGCTGGCGCTGGCCACCGGAGAGTTGCTTGGGGTAGCGATGAAGGTATTCGCTCAGACCCAGGATGCGCGCCGCTTCCTGCACGCGCTCCTCGATTTCCTTCTTGGACTGCCTGGCCAGCCGCAGCGAAAACCCCATGTTCTCGGCGATGGTCATGTGCGGATAGAGCGCATAATTCTGGAACACCATGGCGATGTCCCGGTGCTTGGGCTCGACATCGTTGATCACGCGTCCACCGATCGATATCTCGCCCTTGTCGATGTCCTCGAGCCCGGCGATCATTCGCAGCAGCGTGGATTTCCCGCAGCCGGAGGGACCCACCAGAACGACGAACGCGCCGTCCGGCACCTCCACCGTGACGTTGCGAATGATGTCGGTGGGTCCGAAGGACTTGGCTACATTGCGTATTTCTACGGCCGCCATCTATGCACCTGTAGGTTTGGGGAGGGCAGTCGCGCCCATGCGTGTGGCAGCATCGATGGCCGCCAGCAGGCTGAGGCCCGTGTGGTAGCCCGGATCGAGATCCGGCGTGGCGGGCACGAAATCAACGGGCCCGTCGACTGTCATCGTTTGGTAGGCGATGGCGGGCTCACCCTGCCAGTAACGCGCGAAGAAGGCCTCATGCGCAGTGCGCCAGACGTCGAGGACATCTGTGTTTCCCGTCAGCTCGTAGCAGAGGGCCGCGCTTCGAATGGTTTCGGGAAGCGACCACCACGGGCAATATGGGCTGGTGGGTTCTCCCGTCGCCACAGACACCGCCAGCCGCACGCCCGGAAGATGGAAACCCGCCTTGAACGACGCCACTAGGATGGCCTGCAGCCGGTCGACCAGCGCCGGGTCGGCGTCCTGTGGCAAATAATCGAGCGCAAACCCCACGAACTCGATGCCATGTCCCACATTGCACGTGTCCGCTCCGGGGGTGTTGCGCAGCAGATGGGTGTGGGGGTCGAGATACCTCTCGAGGACATCGGCGATGAAGCGATCGGCAAACCGCGCGGCGTCGGGCTTGCCGATGCGATTGAGCATGCCGGCAGCGCCGAGCAGGATCATGCGGGGACCGAAATCGTCCGGCTGGTTCAGCGCGGCTGCAGGATCGAGCAGTTGCCGCTCGTCCATCTGGAAGCGGCCACCCTCGATGGCGTCGATGAGGGCGGGCAGGTGCGCCAGATAACCGTCGAGGCGCGACCGGTCAAAGCGGGCGGAAGCCGCAACAAGCCCCTTGAGGACGAAAATATCGGAATAGGTGTAGACGTCAGCCGGACGCTGCTGGGGCGAAACCTGTCCATTCGGCGCCGCGACGATCGGCTTCATCTCGGCATCATAGCAGAAATAGGCGTGTCCGTCCCGCGCCCACAGTTCGCTCAAAAGGTCGTACAGGGGCCGCGCCACCGCATCTAGGGATGCCGCAAGCTCGGGCTCGAACGGCGCGAAAAACGCTGCATGCGTCACCAGCGCCTCCAGCCCCCGCCCCTGGATCCACCCATAGGTGTACTGCGGAGCGCGCAAGCCGTCGTCCGCGCCATAATCGGCCAGGGTGATGCTGTTCTGCTTGCTGTTGAGGAAACCTCGCCCCAGCAGCGGCCGCGCCAGCAGCCAGCGCAGACTGGCGGCGTTGGCCTCCGTGTAGGTGGCCTGCGCGTCCTCGATGAACCTCAGAACTGCGTTCATTCCTTGAGCCCCGTGCTGGCCACGCCCTGCACGAAGTTGCGGCGCAGGATGACGAAGAGCGTGATCGACGGGATCAGCACGATCGCAGATGCGGCGCTCAATCGGCCAAGATCGACGGTGAAGCCCGTCTGGAAAAGCGCCAGACCCACCTCGATGGTATAGGCCTCACGATTGGTCGCCACGATCATCGGCCAGGCAAAGGCGGTCCAGGCCTGGAAGAAGGCCAACACGCCCAAGGCACCCAGCGCACCGCGCAGCAGCGGCAGCACGATCCGGAAGAAGATCCAGAGCTCGCCCGCGCCATCGATACGCGCGGCTTCAAGCAGCTCGTCAGGAATCGAGTGGATGACGTTCTGGCGGATAAGGAATATCCCGAAGCTCATGACCAGATAGCCGAGCAGAAGGCCCCAGATACTGTTGAGGATGCCCAGACTCTGCGCCTGGAAGTAGAGCGGGATCATGTAGACTTCGAACGGCACGATGGCCGTCGCCAGCACCAGCGCAAAAATCACGTTGAGCGAGCGATAGCGGAACTTGGCCAGGATGTACCCGGCGATTGAAGAGGTCGCCAAAATCGCCAGGGTGGACAACACCGCGAACACGACGCTGTTGAATATCCAGCGCAGCAGCGGCGTGTCCTGCAGCACCGCGGCGAAATTGTCGGTCGTGGGGTTGGCCGGAATGATGGTCGGCGGCCAGGCGAGCATTTCCTGCGGCGTCTTGAAGCCGTTCGACACCAGGAACACCAGCGGCAGCAGCATCAGCAGGCTGAAGACCATCAGCACGACGTCGATGCCGCGGTCCACCAGCACCCGGCGCATGCGGCGGCGGGTTGCCGCTCGGTTTGCCTCTCGATCGCTCATGCGCGGCCCCTTTCGCGCAGCAGGGAGAACTGGATCAGCGTCAGCACCAGGACGATGACAAGCAGCACCACGGCCTCGGACGCGGCGTAGCCGACGCGGTAGTTGCGGAAGCTGTTTTCCAGCATGTCGAGCACCAGCACCCGCACCTGCCGTCCGGGGGCTCCCTGTGCGTCGGACGCCAGGACGAACGCCTGGGCGTAGACGTTGAAGCCCGACACCAGCGTTACCACCGACACGTAGAGCGTGATGGGCTTGAGCATCGGGATGGACAGGAACCAGAACGACTGCGGTCCGGACGCACCATCAAGCTTGGCCGCTTCGAACAGCGACGCCGGCAGGCTCTTGAACCCCACCAGATAGATCAGCACCGCGTAGCCCAGCGCCTGCCAGGAACACAGGACGATGACGCTGATGACTGAAAGCGTCGGGTCGAACAGCCACGCCTGCGGCTCGAACCCCAGGAAGGTGAGCACGGCATTGAGCGGGCCCAGGCGCGCGTCGAATATCCACTTCCAGGCCATGGCCGCCGGCACCAGAGACACCACGTGCGGCAAGAAGACTGCCGTCTCGTAGAATCCCGACACCCTGGAGCGCGTGCGGTAGTGGATCAGCGCCGCCAGGACCATGGCTGTGGGTATGGTGATCAGCAGCACGCCGAAGGCGATGATGGTGGTGTTGAGGAGCGCCTCGTGAAACAGGCGGTCGCCCATGAGTTCCTGGAAGTTCGCCAGGCCGATGAACGGCTTATTGCGGGAGAGGATATCCCACTTGTGCAGGCTCAGCCGCAGCGTCTCGTAGATGGGAAACATGCGCAGCCAGGCGAAAAGCGCCAATGTCGGCAGGATGGCCAGTATCGCAAAGAGCCATCTCTTGCGCCGCAGCATTGCATTCTCCGCTGAAGACGCCTGGGAGGCCGAAGCTTCCCAGGCTTGTTGGCACCGAAGTGCTGGCCTATTCGGCCAGCAACCCTTCACGCTGAAGCAGGCCGTTGATCTCGTCCTGCATCGCAACGAGCACCGCGTCGATGGCTGCATCATCCGCGGCCAGGGCCGGGTTGGCAAACGCTTCCGTCAGGCGGGCTGCGCTCCGGGTCAGGATTTCTTCCACCGGGCCGATATTGGGCAGGGTGAAGAACTCGTAGGTGTCCGGGTACTCGACGAAGGCCGCCAGGGCCGGCTTGGCTTCGAGAATGGCATCATAGTCGAGGCCCAGGCGGTTCGGCAGCCAACCGACATTGTCGAGCAGCCAGAGCAGGTTTTCAGGCTCATTGGCGGCCTGGGCAAATGCCCACGCGGCATCGGCCTTCTCGCCCTCGCCGGTGATCCAGAGCGAAACCGGAGCCACGATCGACCCGCGCGGAAGTGTTGCCGTGGCGTATTTGAGGTCCGGGGCCTTGGCGGCGATGTCGCCGATCACCCAGGACTCGCGGATGAACATGGCCGTCTGTTCGCGCTCGAACGCTTCGGCGTCGGCCGGCATCTCGACCGTCACGGTCTTGAGCGTATGGACGTTTTCCAGGTACTGCTTGAGCGCCGCCCGGCCATTCTCGTTGGCGAAGTCGGCCTTCCATTTGCCGTCCGCGGTCTGCTCGACAAGGCTTTCGCCGTACTGGAACATGTTGATCCAGAACTTCTCGGCGATGCCCTGCCCGCCACCGGACAGGCGCAGGCTCCAGCCGGACACCGTCGGGGCGCCGTTGGCGTCGCGCTGCGTCAGTGCCTCGGCGTACTTGGTATAGTCTTCCATGGTGGCCGGAGGCTCGGTCAGGCCGGCAGCCTCGAACATCTCGGTATTGTAGTAGAGCGCGCTCTGGCCGCGGAACAGCGGCAGGCCGTAGACCTTGCCCTCGAAGCTGGCGGAATCGCGGAAGAAGTCGTTGAAGTTGGCCGGGTCCTGGACAAACGCGGTCACCTCATCGGGCGCGGCATTGAACAGGCCGTTCTCGAGATAGCGGGTCGCCGTGGAGGTGCCCAGTTCGATGACTTCGGCGGCCTCACCAGAGGTCAGGCCCAGCGCCAGCCGCTTCTCGTGCTCGCGCAGGGCGATGGCTTCAACCTTGACGCTGAGGTTGGGATAGTCCGCCTTCATGCCTTCGGCGACGTGTTCGTAGAATGGCGCCATCTCAGGATATCCGCTCCAGACGCGGATTTCCTGCGCGCTTACGGCCTGCGCCATGGCAATGGCCGCAAGGCCCATGGTCGAGCCGAGCAATGCGACACGCAATGCATTGGCCGGCACGGTGCGGCGCAGCTTCGATACAGAAATCATGGCAGTTCCCCTTGTTTCGCTCGTTCCCTACACAGGCGATAGGGGAGTGTGTTATGCAACCGGTTGCGCTGTCAAGTGGCGTCGCGGAGCAAGGCGCAGGCAGTGTCCGCGAGGGCTTCGGCAGAGCCCGGCGCAAAGGTGCCGGGCATGCCGATGAAGCGGTGCGCCTCTTCCACCTCATAGCCGCCGAACGCAAATTCGCTGCGGGGCGGGATATAGCCCGGCGTGCCTTCGGCGTAGGCCAACACGAACGCCGGACGACCCCCACAGGCATTGCGCACACTCAGGCCGGTCTCGCTGAAGATTTCGCCGGGCATGGCGACGATCGGCACGCCGGCCCAGTCCAGGAGGCTCACGCGGGCGCGCCAGGTTCCCGGCGCCACATGCTCGTTACGTTCCGCCCATTCGATCCAGTGGCCGAGCAACAGCGCCCGTACCGGCTCGGCCGTCTGCTGCTCCGTCCGCCAGCGCGCCGCGAGGTCCGCCAGCGGTGCCTCTTCCAACCGCGTCAAGGCAAGGTCGAGCTCACGGTGCGCCGCCCCCACAGCGCCCTCGACCATCGTGTCACTAGCCGCATTCGCGGCGACGCCGATGCGTTCGCCCAGTCGCTGCGCCGTGGCGAAGGTGCGCTCCGCATTGGCGGCAAGCGTCCACGATGCCTGGGCGGTGTGGCCGGTATTGGCGTCGCCGGCGCAACCGGTCAGAAACAGCGCCACCGCACCGGGGTGCTCTAACTCCAGCGACTTTCGGACAAAATGCGGGTAGTCCGCCGTCATCAGCAGGTTGTCGGCAGCCAGCACCACGGGGTGGCAGGCGTAGGAGGCCATCACGGCGATGAACTGACCGTCCTCGCCGCGAATGCGGATCATCGGTACCGAGCGATCGAGCGGACCATCGGCGTGGCGCCGGTTCCAGACGACGCCCGGATCGTCGCCCATCCCCGCGCTGATGGTGGCGGGCCGCCGGCTTTCCCCGGCGAGCCGCAGGGCCTCGACGGCACCATCTTCCATGCGCTGCAGGAAGGCTGCATCGGCTGCCTGTCCAAGCCGCCCCTGCATCGAGACCGGCGCACCGTGCGTGTGCGTCGCGGCGACGATTACGTTGTCATCCGGCAGCGGGCTGCGCTGACGGATGCGGGCTGCCATGTCCTCGTGCAGGCCGATGACATCGAGTACCACGATCGCGGTGTCCTCCACTGCGATCGCGCGCGCGCTCAACGGGTCATGGGTGCCGGTCGAAGGCAGGGTGCGCGCCGCAAAGCCTGCCAGGTGCAGGCCGGCTGGCGGCGTGATGTCCACAATTGCAGCCCCGGCCCTGATCATGCCGACATCCTCTCGCCACCCAGATAAACATCTTCGATCCTCAGTTCGCGGTCTCCCGAATCCCAGGAAAACAGCGTGATGTCCGCGCGCTTCCCTGGCGCCAGCACACCGCGTCCGCCCATGAACCGGCCCGGATTGCGGCTCGCCAGCGTCAATGCCTCGGCGAGCGAAATGCCCGCAGCCTCGATGGCAAAGGCGATATTCCGGTGCAGGAGATGTCCTGCCCCCGCCAGATAGGGCGTCCCCGCGACGCTGAGGCGTCCTTCGGCAGACACGTCGACTTCGCCGCCAATCGAGCTCCCGTAGCGTCCCGGCGGTTGTCCACCCAAGGCCGCCGCATCGGACACGAGGATAGCGTTGTCGAGCGTCTTGGCCCGCAGCATCGCCTTGAGCGTGGACGCGGGCAGGTGATGCCCGTCCGCGATGAAACTGGCGGTCAGACGATCGTCCGACAGTTGCGTCCAGATGAAGTTGGGGTGGCGGGGCAAGGTGCTGGCAGCGCCATTTCCCAGATGGGTCGAAAGCCTTGCACCAGCATCCACCGCAGCGGTGATCTGCTCGGGAGTGGCACCGGTGTGGCCGATCGACACCACTACGCCCTGGGCTGCCAGCGCCCGGATGTAGGCCGGTGCTCCCTCATAGTGTGGAGACAGGGTCACCAGCCCCACCAGCCCCTCGGCAGCCTCCTGCCACCGGGGGAACTCGTCGAGGCTTGGCGGCCGCACATGCTCCAGCGGGTGCGCCCCGCGCGGTCCGTCGGCCGGATCGAGCGAGGGACCTTCCACATGCACGAAGCCGATCATTTGCGCGAGCAGCGGACTCTGGCGCCGGGCCGCCGCTATGCTGGCCAAGGCTTTGCACAGCGAGCCCTCGCTGGCGGTAATCAGGGTGGGCGCGAAGCTCGTGACGCCCGCCTGCAGCAGGCGCCGGGCAAGATGCTCGATCGTCTCGCGGCTCGGCACGCCCGTATTCAGGTCGTGGCCCGCATAGCCGTTGACCTGAAGGTCCACGAAACCGGCGGAGATGTATGGCGCCGTTTCGTCTAGCGCCACGGGCTCGACCGAGACGATCGACCCATTGGCCCATTCGACGGCGAGCCCCTGCCCGCTTGCCGGATCACGTCCAACAACCTGGGCCGGTCGACTCATAGCCAGCGCACCCGATCGCGGAACCGAGCGAGGAACCGTCCGTTGGCCTCGTCGCCGCCCGGCGCATTGCCGCTGCGCCAGATGGGAGGCTCCACGCCCCGTTCCGTCAGCTTTGCCACCGTCCGGATCACCAGGCAATTGAGCGCAAAGGCGTTGGCAAAGGTGGATACTGCGGCGATGTTCTCGCTCACGCCGTCGACCGTGACCAGCGCATCGCCGATGGGAACCTTGGTGTCGATGGCGATATCCACGATGTCGTGCAGGTTCTGCCGTGTCGGGTGACGCGCCGGGTGGGTGGGCGCACTTTCGTTCGCGTGCGTGTGCGAATTGAAGCCGATGAGGAACGCGCCGCGTTGCCGCGCCGTGATCGCCGCGTCGATCAGGGCCGCGTTGATGCCGTAGGCGTTGGTGAGAATGAGCAGATCACCCTCGCCCAGGCGCTGGTCATCGATGACGATCTTGCCGTAACCCGGCGTCCGCTCCACCGCCATGGATCGCAGCGCGCCGTTCGACAGCAGCGTGCCTTCATCGAGAATGGCGCTGACATGCATCAGCCCGCCTGCACGAAAGAAGATCTCCTGCGCCGCAAGATTGGAATGGCCGCCCGGTCCGTAGACATAGACCAGCCGGTCCTGCGCCACCTGGTCGGCCACGCGCTCGGCGGCACGCTCGAGACTGTCGCGCTCGTCCACGAGGATGGATCGCATCAGTGCAGTGACATCGTCGAGATATCCCTCGCAGAGGGCGTCGGCGTCGATTTCTGATCTATTGGGCATCGGGGTCGGACTCCCTGTCGAGGTAAAGAGTGCAATCTGGGTGCTGGCGCAGGATGCTCGCCGGGCATTCGGTGCTGACCGGACCATGGAGCGTGGCCTGGACGGCATTCCGCTTGAACTGGCCCGGTACCACGCAGAACAGCCGCCCGGCGCGAAGCAGCCTTGGCACTGTCAGCGTGATAGCCTGTCGAGGAACATCTTCGAAGCTTGCGAAACAGTCATCGTCGACCTGCTGTTGCCGGCACTGCGCATCGAGCATCACCACCTTGACGTCCAGCGGGTCGGAGAAGTCTGCCACTGGAGGATCGTTGAACGCGATGTGTCCGTTGACGCCGATCCCGAGGCAGATGAAGTCGATCGGCGCCTCGGCCAGGAGTTGCGCATAGGATGCCGCCGCTGTGTCGGGATCAGCCCCGGGGACGATACGATGGACCTGGCCGAACGGGACGCGCTCGAAGAGGTTCTGGTCGAGCCAGTTGGCAAAGCGCTGCGGCGCCTCCGGCGGCAACCCAATATATTCGTCCATATGAAAGGCGGTGACGCGCCCCCAGTCGATGCCATCTGCAGCGCAAAGCGCTTCGAGCATCTGCGCCTGGCTTGGCGCGGCAGCAAAAACCATGCGGACGTTCGGCTGGCGCGACAAGGCAGCGCGTAACGCGTTGGCGATATCCTGCGCCGCGGCGGCGCCCATCAGTGCCCTCGTGGGAAACGACCGAACGCTCATGAGGTCGGCCTTCCGGATGGTGTCTCGGGGCAACGAAGGTTCAGGCATCACGGAACAGACCTCCCACACGCTCGGCGCGCGATACCAGCCCGCCAATAGCAACCATCAGATGCAACCGGTTGCATGTCAAGGGAGGTTGACTGTACTAACGGTACCGTTAGTACAATGACCTTCTGGACACAACCAGAGACTTCGATGACGCCACGCCAGAACAGACCGACGATCAACCAGGTCGCCGCCGCCGCAGGCGTTACCAAGTCCAGCGTATCTCGTGCCTTTACCCGCCCTGAGATGCTGAGCCCCGAAACGGTGCGCAAAATTTCCGCCGCCGCAGAGCGACTGGGCTATGTGCCCAACCATTCCGCGCGCGCACTCAGCACGGGACGCCACGGCAACATCGCTCTGATCGTGCCCGATGTGGCCAATCCGTTCTTCCCACCCCTGATCAGCGCCGCGCAGTCGGAAGCCGATCGCTTCGACTACTGCGTCTTTCTGGGCAATTCGAACGAAGACCCCGGCCAGGAAGACAAGCTCATCGGCCGCTTCGCCGGCCAGGTGGAAGGCTTCGTCCTGGTTTCGTCGCGACTAAGCGACGACCAAATCGTCGAGCACGCCGCGCGCCGACCCGTGGTGCTGATCAACCGCGACGTGAAGGGCATCCCCCGCATTCTCATCGACAGCGCCGCGGGCGTCGCCGAGGCCGTGTCGCATCTGGCCACGCTCGGGCACAGGAAGCTTGTCTATGTGGGAGGGCCGCACGGCTCCTGGTCGAACAAGCAACGTCGCATCGCGGTTAGACGCGCAGCCAAGGACCATGGCCTGGAGGTTGCCGTCATCTCCAACGAATTCGCGGCGTTCGAATCGGGCCGCAAGATAACTGCTGCCGCCCTGGCCACGGGCGCGACGGCCGCCATCGCCTTCGACGATCTGACCGCCCAGGGCATGCTCGCCGAACTCGCGGACATGGGCGTGGCCGTGCCGGCCGATTTCGCGGTGGTTGGCTGCGATGACGTGCTGGGCGCCGCCACCTACCCCCCGCTCACCACTGTGTCCAACCGCTCCGTCGAGGCCGGCAAGGCAGCCCTCAACTTGCTGATGGAAATCCTCCAGAACAACGCCATACGCGACGTGCGCTACGTTCTAGACACGAACCTCGTCATTCGGAAGACAACCGGGCAGGTGAAGGCAGGCAAGCGCTCAGAGGCGGCCTTGGGATCTGATGCGAACCGGGCAAGGAACTGACGCGCGCGCTTTGCCGCGTTCTCCAGCATGTCCGCAAGGCGGCGCTCGAGGTCCATAGCTCCCTCTTTCGGTTTTTAGGGAACCAGGAAGCCGAACTCGACTGCGCCGCTGCGAAAGCTCCAGGTCTCGCTTGGTGCGCCGTCGTGAGATGCCGGGAAATGGCCAGAGGACTTTCTGAGATTTCCGCAGCAGCCAGGACTGGCGTGACCCCGATGGGTATCCGTCGCACATCAGAAATTTTCGTGATGACCGCTCCGAGCGCACGGCTCGACGCCACCATCGCGGCTCCTGCGCCACCTTCAGTAGTCTGAGCTTATCCGCGGCCGAGGAGTGCCGCCGATGCCTGGTCCAGGTGCAGGGTGGTGTTGCGATGCTGCTGGAGGATCGAGGCCGGCACCTGTGGCGTGATCTCTCCTTCGCACGAGGCCCGCACGGCTTCGGCCTTTCGACTGTCCGGGACTGACAAAATGATGGTGCCACTCTTGAGGATTTGCTGCACGCTCATAGACACGGCGCGTAGCGGCACGTCCTCGAGGCTCGCGAACCAGCCTTCGCCCATCTGTTGGCGACGGCAGGCCTCGTCCAATTCGACGACCAGATAGGGTACGGTGGTTTCGAAGTTAGCCGGCGGGTCGTTGAAGGCGAGGTGGCCGTTCTCGCCAATCCCGGCGAAACAGACGTCGATGTCGATTTGAGCGATCCGTTGGCTGACGCGATCAACTTCCGCGCTCAGTTCGGCTGCGTCGCCGTCGATATAGATGATCTCCCCAAGATGCGGCAGCTTCTGTGCGAACCGCTCCCGCAGGTAGCGGCGGAAGCTTGCGGGATGGTCGCGTGAAATGCCCACATACTCATCGAGATGAAAGGCGGTGACCTTGGAGAAGTCGACGTCCGCCCTGACCAGGTGCTCAAGCATCTCGAACTGGCTGGCGCCGGTCGCTACGATGATGTTTGCGTGACCGCGCGCAGCGATCGCGGCATTGATCGCCTCGGCGCCCTGATGGGCAGCCGCCTGGCCAAGCGCATCCTTGGAGGTGTGGGTGATGATCTGCACGAGCCGGATGTCCTTCGGTCTGGCAGGCGTAAGCCCTGAAAACGTTTGCATACTCGCCACCAAGATTATCAACTTCGACCAGTTACGCAACCGGTTGCAAAAAAGCTTTGAGTGTAGAAGAGTGGACCATCGGCACTGCCGGAAGGAGGAGGAACCAATGAATCTGAAGTCACTTGCTCTCATCGCTACCGTCGGCACCCTGATGAGCCAGACCGCAATCGCCCAGGAGGGTGGGCTAGTCGTCTACAACCCCGCCGGGGACGCCGGTGAACTGATTATCGACGGGTTCCGGGAGAAGTACCCTGGGATCTCCATTTCGGCGATCAATGCTGGCGTGGGCGAATTGTTCACCCGTATGGCGGCCGAAAAGGACAACCCGCAGGGCGACGTCGTCCTGTGTGCGTCGAGCGAAGCCTTCCTGGCCAATCCGGACCTGTTCGAGCCCTATGAAAGCCCCGAGCTGCCCAATTTCGAGTCCGATGTCGTAGCAGCAGACCATTCCTTCTATGGCTGCTCCATGCCGCTGCAGGCGTTCATCGTGAACACCAACCTGATGAGCGAAGACCAGTACCCGCGGACCTGGGCCGACCTGGCTGCCCCGGAACTGGAAGGCAAGCTCGTGCTGGCCAACCCCTCGCTTTCGGGTTCCGCTTACGCGCAGTTGGCCCAGATTCTGCAGCTCTATGGCTGGGACGTGGCCGAGAAGGTCATGAAGAACGCGCGCTTCACCACCTCCTCGCAGAGCGTGTTCCAGGACGTCGGACGCGGCGAAACCGAGGTCGGAGTGACGGGCGAAGTCAACATCAAGACCATGATGGACGAAGGCTACCCGGTGACGGCGATCTATCCGGAAGATGGCACCGGCCTGCGCTTCGATGCCTCGGCGATCATCGCCGGCGGGCCGAACCCGGACAATGCCAAGTTGTTCCTCGATTACGCCAACTCCAAGGAAGCGCACGAACTGATAGTGTCCACCAACCGTCGCTCGGTGCGCAAGGACGTGGCGCCGCCGGAAGGCCTGATGCCGACCAGCGAGGTCCCGACCTTCCCGTATGACGACAACCTCGCGGCCTCGAACCGCGACGAGAACCTGGCCAAGTTCGACGAACTGTTCGCACAGTAACTGAACCAGAACGGTGAAGCGCGGAACTTCCGGGCTTCACCACCAACCGGGGGAGCGCCACTTGTACCATTTCCAAGGGTTCACCCAGGCCAAGAACCCTGACGCGCCTGAAACCAACGAAGACCGCGTCGTGGCCATTCCCAATCGCCTTTATGCGGTGATCGACGGCGCGACGGATATCAGCGGCCTGCGCTATGACGACCGGTTGGGGCGGGGCGCCACCGGCGGGTACCTTGCGGCTCAGGCCGTGGCCGAGGCGCTCGCCACCGCGGCTGCCGGCCCGCTGACCCGCCTCCCCGATCCGGCCGCGCTCGTCATCGATCTCAATACCGCTATCGCCGCCACCTATCAGCGGCTCAGGATCGCTGGGCCGGACATCCGGTCGGGACTGGCGCGCTTCCGCGCTGCCTTCTCGGCCGCTTTCACGGCCGGTGACATGGTTCGCCTCGTGGCGCTCGGCGACTGCACCATCCGCGTCAACGGCAAGGTAGTGCTCGACCATCATTTTCCCGGTGATACTGTGTTGTCCAAGGCGCGTGCAGTGGCCTGGGCCATGTTGCTGAAAAAGGGGCTGCGTGTTGCCGACGTCCGCCCTATTGCCCGGCAGCTCATCGTCCAGGGGCCGGCGTCCGGCACCCCGGCACCCCCGCCCCTCACCGCGGCCGACCTCGCAGCCATTGTTGCTGCGGTCCGGCGCGACGGCCCCGTGCTTGAAGCTTGCGGTAATGACCTCGCCGAGGTCGACGTGATCCTCGCGGCTGGCCTCGAAGGCATTCGTGCCGATCCAGACGCGTTCCATGCTGCCGCACTCGATGGGGTGAGCGACACCAGAAGTTCGGTCCGCGTGCTCGACCTGCCGCGGTCCGAGATCAAGACGCTGGAACTTGCCACCGACGGCTATCCGGCTCTTCCCGACGCTAGCGGTATTGCCGCGTGGGAAGCAGCGCTCGCCGAGGCCGACCGAATCGACCCGGACCGCATCGGTCCCCATGCAAGTACCAAGGGCCGGGTCGGCAAGAATTTCGGGGATGACCGCAGCATCCTTTTTATATCCGCAGGAATCAACTGATGGCCTCTTCTTCGCCGGCACCCGCCCGGCTTTCAGTCCGCGAGCTGACAAAGATCTTCAACACGCCCGAGGGGCCGGCGACGGCGGTCAAGGACGTCAGCTTCGACATTGCGCCGAACACGTTCTTCACCATGCTCGGGCCATCGGGCTGCGGGAAGACCACGACGCTGCGCATGATCGCGGGCCTCGAGACGATCACGAGCGGTCAAATCCTGTTCAATGGCGAGGACTTCCGCCGCAAGAGCGCCTTCGAGCGCAATATCGGCATGGTGTTCCAGTCCTACGCGCTGTTTCCGCACATGACCGTGTTCGAGAACGCAGCCTATGGGCTCAGGTTGCGCGGCGCCGACGAAGCCACGATAACGAAGCGGGTGCACGAAACCCTGGCCATGCTCCGCCTCGATGGACTGGCCCAGCGCTACCCGGCAGATTTGTCGGGCGGCCAGCAGCAGCGCGTCTCGATCGGTCGCGCCCTTGTCTATCATCCGGGCATGCTTCTGCTCGACGAACCGCTGGCCAATCTCGATGCCAAGCTGCGCGTCGAGATGCGTGACGAAATTCGTCGCCTGCAGAAGGCACTGAACGTGATGGCGCTCTATGTGACCCACGACCAGGAAGAAGCCATGGCAATCTCCGATGTGATCGGAGTGTTCTCCAAGGGGCGGCTGATGCAACTGGGCGCGCCCTATGACATCTATTCCGCGCCGATCTCGCTGTTTGTGGCTGACTTCATCGGCAAGGCCAACTTCTTCCCAGTCGATATTGAATCCCGCGACCACGGCCGCGCGGCCGTGGTCGCGCTTGGCGGCAGCCGCTTTGCCGGGGTCAAGACGGTGACGGCGGCAAGCGATGAGGGCGAGTGGTTCGTCAAGCCGCAGGCGGCGTTGATGATGAGCCGGCCTGAGCAGATGTGGCTCTCCTCGGCGGGCCAGCAGCTCGACAAGCCCGCCTTCACCGGACGCGCGCTACGCATTCAGTTCCTGGGCAGTTTTGTGCGTTATCTGGTCGAGACCGGCCAGGCACGCGGCGAGGTCATTGTCGATCTGCCGGCGTTCGCCGAAGGCGTGTCCGAGGGTGACGAGGTCCGGTTCGGATTGGTCGGACCAAGCCTCGTGTTCGAGGAGGGCAGCCGGTGAGCGAGCTTGCAGGAACACCGATGCCGCCAGCCACCCGGCGACGCTTGAACATCGCGCCCTATGTGGCTGGGGGCGTAACCATCTTCGTGCTGGTCGCGTTCCTGCTGTACCCCATCGGCACCACGATGCTGAACAGCTTCGCGCCTGCTGGCGAGGCGTTCAACGTGCTCAATGCGACGCTTGAGAACTTCTCACGCTTCTTCACCTCGTCCATGTACCAGCAGGCCCTGCTGAACACGATCTTCATCGGCGTGATGGTGACCGTGCTCGCAACGGCAGTGGCCGTGCCCGCCGCCTATTTCGTTGCGAGGGTGCAGATACCGTTCAAGCCCCTGATCCTGTCGTTGTCGATCATCCCACTGATCTCGCCGCCCTTCATCGGGGCTTATTCCTGGGTGGTGCTGTTCGGCCGCAGCGGCATCGTTTCGCAATACCTGAACCAGTGGTTCGGCATCCAGATGCCGCCAGTTTATGGGTATTTCGGCGTCATCCTGTCGATGGTGCTGTCGAATTTCACCTATGTTTTCCTGTTCGTGCAGGGGGCGTTGACGGCGGTCGATCCGCATCTGGAAGAGAGCGCTCGCGTCATGGGCGCGTCGCGCTGGCGCGTGCTGCGCACGGTGGTTCTGCCGCTGGCCATCCCGCCAATGCTGGCCGGCGCCATGATCGTTCTCATCGAGGCGCTCGGCGAGTTCGGCGCGCCGGCGGTGCTGGGCGGGGAGATGTATGTGCTCTCTACGCTGATGTATTTCCAGATACATGGCTTCTTCAATCTCAACGCGGCGTCGGCCATTGCACTGGTCAACGTGCTGATCACGCTCGGGGCCATCCTGTTCCTGATCCGGGTCAACAAGAAGCGCCGATTCGTGACCGTCGGCAGCACCACGCGCCGGGCGGCACTGCAGACCGGCCGCGGCATCCGCATAGTCGCCAACTGTTATGTTTGGGGATTGCTGGCACTGGCCCTGCTGCCGCAACTGGTGGTGGTGTTCACCTCGTTCGCCGAGAAGTGGCCGGGCACCCTGTGGCCCACCCAGTATGGCTGGGGCAACTATCAGTATGTGTTCAGCCGCGTCGTCGAACCGCTTCAGAACAGCCTGATCCTTGCGGCGGTGGCGACCGTGGCCTGCGTCATCTTCGGAACGCTCACCGGCTATGTCGCCGAGCGCAAGACGTTCTTCGGCAAGTGGGCGCTGGACCTCACCATCATGTTGCCGTTCATCCTGCCGGGCATCGTCACCGGGGTGGCGCTGCTGGTGACCTACAACAGCGGTCCGATCGCACTGACAGGCACCGCCCTGATCATCGTGATCGGCTATTTCGTGCGCCGGATCGCGTATATCTACCGCTCGGTAGTGGCGGCGGTGACCCAGATCGACCTCAAGATGGAGGAAGCCTCCACCGTCGCCGGTGCGACATGGGGCACTACGATGCGAAAAGTCACCATTCCCCTGATCGCCCCCGGGATCCTTGCCGGCGCAATCATCGTCTTCACCACGCTCATTTCGGAAATGAGCACCACGGTGATGCTCTACTCCGCGCGATGGAAGACCATCTCAATCGCTATCTATGAACGGCTGGAAACTCAGGAGATCTCGGCCGCCGCTGCCATCGGCTCGATCACCATCTTGGTCACGCTGATCCTGGTACTTACCGCTACCCGGGTAATCGGAAAGTCGATGTCTGAGCTTTTCTCTTAGTCGGTGGTCACGAGCAGCAACGCCAGTTGACATTGTCCGCGTGCTGGGTTCGCCCGGCGGGCTCAAGCGGGATGCTGGCGCTCCGGCTACTACTGGTCCATCGAGCCGTTGCAGAGGCCATAATTTTGCTCCAGCGATCGAGGCCATTCGACGCTCGGCGCGGGTGACCATCCGGCGGGGTGCGCGGTGGCCGCAGTTTCGCCCGATGATCATTGTATCCGGTCGGGGCGTCGGCCAGACCCACTTTGTATACCGGCTCGCTGAACTCAGCGGACTACGGCTGGACTGTCTCGGCTACATATTTGCTAGTCAACGCGGCAGAGGTCCGAACAACTGAGGAACCAAGGAGGAAAGGGCGCAAGCTTTTTGGACGAGGAACACCACGAGTTCGAAAAGTCCAAACTCGGCCTAGCCAATTTGACACTGCGTAGAGGTAAATGCGCAAACCCCTAAAAGGGTGGCGCGAGAGACGGGGCTCGAACCCGCGACCTCCGGCGTGACAGGCCGGCGCTCTAACCAACTGAGCTACTCCCGCAGCGCTTGCGAACAAGTCGTTCGCGCAACGTGGCGTCCATGTACTGGCCCCCTCTGGTGAAGTCAAGCGCCCTCCTCCGGGTTTTCTCGCCAAAACTTCTGACCTACGACATGCGCTGTGGATAACTTTGAGTGTTCAATGCAAAAGGCGAGATAGTTGACGCAAAGGGTCAAACAGTCGGACCGCCCAATCCTGTGCTCCGCTAGGCGGCGACCCCCACATCGCGCAACGCTGACCGGTCATCAGCGTTTAGATGGGGCGGGAGGACCCAATGAGCGAACGACACTTTATCGTCCATCAGAGCGACGCGGGCTGGCAGTATACTTTCATGGGTACCATAACCGGGCCGTTCAAATCGCGCCAAGATGCGATCGATGCCGCGATAGAGGCGGCCCGGGGCGAAGACAGCGACTGCGAGGTGGTGGTACAGGATTCGGATATGAGGCGGGAAACGGTGTGGCGGGCCGACCGTAAGGGATAGCGGGGCACACATCTGCCCGGATGTCGCGCGTTACGTTCAGCGACAGGGTGGCGCCTGAATGCATTGTGCCGCAGGTACAGGAAAGCATGCGAAAATGCCTACATTCTATTTCAGCATTCACCAGGCTGACGGCTCCATTTCAGACGACCTCATCGGATCGGATTTTGGCTCCGCCCAGCAGGCGCGCGACCAAGCAACCCAGGCGCTATCCGAAATGGCGATGGACATCCGGCCGGAGAGAGGCGTCACCCGAATAGAAATTCGCGTCAGAGACGCCACAGGCAGGGAGATTGCCCGCCGCTCCGCACAATTCGATGCAGAAGATTTCGAGGTTGAATAGAAGGTGCCCGCGCTGCCGAGCAGGGCTTGGTGGGCGATGACGGACTCGAACCGCCGACATCCTCGGTGTAAACGAGGCGCTCTACCAACTGAGCTAATCGCCCTTCGGCCTCGGGCCGGACGGCGTCTTGTTAGGGGCTGGTGCCCATTCCGTCAACTGGCAATCCGAAAAGCAAACGGCCCCGGCGACAGGCGACGGGGCCGTTGGACGTCTCGAGCCAGACGGTCTTAGTTGATCGCGTCCTTGAGGCCCTTGCCGGGCTTGAACTTGGCCTGGTTCGAAGCGGGAATTTGAATTTCGGCGCCAGTGGCCGGGTTCCGGCCGGTGGATGCCTTGCGCTGGGAAACAGCGAAAGTGCCGAAACCAACCAGACGAACTTCCTCGCCGCCCTTAAGGGAAGCGGTGATAGCTTCGAACACTGCGTCAACCGCTTCGGCGGCCTGTGCCTTGGTGATCGTAGCCTTGTCGGCAACGACGCCAACCAGATCGTTTTTGTTCATAGCGTTTCCTCACAGTGGATGCTCGCCATAGGTGGCGAACCAAACCCCCACTACCTTTTGCGATTCTGCTTCTCACGCAAGGAAATCCGGGAGTTTTCGGCTTCCTGGTGATGCAAAGCTGTTAATGGACCGGAAAACTGTGCCCGACAAGCCTCGATTCCATGGCCAGCCCCAATTTCTCACAGTTCCAGCGCGAAACTGCTCGACAGGCAAAGTCTGCGCGCTCGCGCCACTCTTGCCCGTCAGGTGAGCACTCCATGTTCCGAAAGCTCCAACTGATGCAGAACAGCTGGGAGCAGATCGGGCAAGTCTTCACTCAGCATGCCACTGCCGCCAAACGCCCGAGCAGCGGCCCCATGGATCCAGACACCCGCACAGGCTGCCTCGAAGGCCTCCATCCCTTGGCCCAGAAGCCCAGCCACGACGCCGGCCAGCACATCCCCTGCCCCGGCAGTGGCCAGCCAGTGTGGCGCGTTGCTGTTGATGGCCGCTCTTCCATCTGGAGCCGCGATCACTGTGTCGCTTCCTTTAAGAACAACGACCGCACCGGACAACTGCGCGGCGGCGCGCGCGCGGCTCAACTTATCGCCCTCCAATTGCCCGAACAGCCGCTTGAACTCCCCCTCATGCGGCGTCATGACGACGGGCGCCGATCGATCCCGGATGGCGCTGAACAGGATCGCCCGATGTTCGGCGAAGCTGGTCAGTGCATCGGCGTCCAAGACCGTCGCGGCCGCTGTCCTAAGAATCACCTGAACGCGCTCGGCAGTCTCGGGACCGGAGCCGGCTGCGGGCCCGATGACGACAGCATTCATGCGACTGTCTTGCAGCAGTTCCGCCAAGGCGCTGCTGGTTGCCGCCGGCTTGAGCATGATGGAGGTAACGTGGTTTGCGTGCACGGCCAACGCCTCTGGATGTCCCGTCAGCGAGACAACGCCTGCCCCGCTGCGGAACGCGCCGTAGGCGGCAAGCCGCGCTGCACCGCTTTGAAGCGGACCACCTGAAACGACGACCACGTGGCCACGGTCGAACTTGTGCCCCTCCGCTCCGGCTTGCGGAAGGCACCAAAGAGAAGGCGTGTTGTGCCAAGCGTCGATCTCAAGCTCCGGGAGCACACGGGAATCGATCCCGATGTCGGCCACGACCGTCTGGCCGCAATGCTCCCTGCCTGGGAGCAGGTAGTGGCCCAGCTTGGCGCGAAAGAAAGTCACGGTAAGCGTCGCTCGGATCGCGTGGCCGCGGATCACGCCGCTAGCCCCATCGATGCCACTGGGTACGTCGATGCTTACGATCGGCAACCCACACTCATTGGCACTCCTGATGGCTTTGGCAAAATCTCCTTCCACCGGGCGGTCCAGCCCAGCCCCCAGCAGCGCATCCACTATGAGCGCGGCGTCCCCGAAACCGACATCGGTCTCCCTCAGCACAGGCCCATCCCACATTCTGAAGGCCTCAAGAGCATCTCCCTGCAGCTTGCCGGCATCACCAAGCAGGCGCACGCTCACCCTCCAGCCGCGGGCCCGCAAAAGGGCGGCAGCAACGAACCCGTCGCCCCCATTGTTGCCGCCTCCGCAGAGCACATGAACGGCACCGGGAGCAAATCGCGCGGTAATTTCCCCCATCACCGCGGCACCCGCAGCAAGCATAAGGCGGAAACCGCTGATCCCGCCATCAATGGTCATGCGATCCGCTTGCGCCATCTGCGCGGGGGTCAAGAGTTCTTGGCCGTGATCAGTCATGATGCCTCCCGAAATCGCGGCAGTGTTGCGCGCCACCAACGCCACGGCAATACGATCGATCCCCCCGTTAAGACTGTCTTCATGACTCAGGACGCTTTGTCATGGCGTGGAGGCGCTGAGCGACGCCGCGCCCGCGCGACTGGCAGTGGCAAACATCACACTTGGGAGGGGACCCGTGGCGTTCACGGCAGATCTTGAGGTGCCGGGGCGGCAGTCTCAATACACCTGGCATGATGTCCGCTTCATCGGCGCCATGCCGGGACGCTATACCCTGCCCGAGCGCAGGAGCGGTCCGGACAGCAAGCTCGAAGTGTACGCCTGCCGCCTTTGCTCGATCTCGACGCGGATGTTCGTTGCAATGGCCCCAGTGATCGCCGCAGAAGGAGAGCAGGTGATCGCTCACTTCGACGAATTCGGCATGATCCGCGGCCGGGCCGCGCGCCGACTGCCCTCGGGAATCGTCGTGGCCTTGGACATCTCCCCAGACGAAAGGGACAAGCTGGGCGCCAAGATTTCCTGGCAGAAAAAGCATGTCCATTCGCAGGTGCCGGACAAGCGAGAGCACAGGCGCATCCTGCCCCGTGATCCACGCACGGTAGTCACGCTGGCGGATGGGAGTCGGGTAGATGGCTTCGTTATCGACATATCCCGCTCGGGTGTTGCGGTCTCGGCCCCGATCTGGCCCGACATCGGCACCCCGATGGCTGTTGGCCGGATCGTTGGACGCGTTGTCCGTTACCTCGAAGTAGGCTTCGCCCTTCAGTTCATCGAGCTTCAGCCCTTCGATGAACTTGAGCAGTTGCTACAGCTGCCCGTGGGCTGACGGAGACTGGTCAAGGCGCGGTTACGGTTCTCGATCAACTTGCACTATTGCGGTCAAGTCTCCCTTGAACGTCTGATCATATTCTCGCGTGGCTACAACCAGAAGGTGCAGCATGAGTGATTGCGTCCAGAGCCAGACTTCGCTTTTTGGCATAAGCACTGTCACCGGCCACTACGTCATTGGACGCGTGCCCATGCGGCCAGGCATCAACCTCTACGCCTGTCGACTGCGGTCCATCAGCACCACGCGTTACAATGTCGTGGCTCCGGTAATTCCCACCATCGGCGAGAGCGTCACCGCAAACCTGGGCCCGTTTGGCACGCTGTCCGGTAAGGTCGAGCAGAACACGGAGGATGGCTTCGTTGTGGCGATCTCGGCCGGAGCAACGCGGCAGGAGGCTCTTGCAAGCCAGATCAGCGAGTTCCGCAACCGCAGTTGGAGCGGTCTCCGCGAGCGCCGTGGCGACCGCCGTTTCCTGGCCCACGAGCCGCGTTCGATGATGGCCCGGCCCGACGGCTGGGCACAGCCGTGCCTCATCATCGACTATTCCGCATCGGGCGTCGCCATCTCGGCAGGCTATCAGCCGGAGGTCGGTGAGGTCGTCACCATCGGGAAGATCACGGGCAGCGTCGTGCGCATCTTCGACGCCGGATTTGCCGTCCACTTTTTCGAGCGCCAGGATGCCGCGTCTGTCGAATCGCTTCTGGGCGCTCCCCAAGAATGGCGCGAAGCCGCCCGACTGTCGGCCACGGGTCCCTACGATCCGGTGCAGCCTGTCCTGGTCGGCACGGAAACCTGATCACAGCTATCTCGAGAGAAAGAAAAAGGGGCCGCAACGGCCCCTTTCGCTTGCTTGTAGCTGTGCCTCTTAGGCCGAGTAGTACATCTCGTACTCGACCGGGTGCGGCGTGTGCTCGAACTTGATCACTTCCGTCATTTTGAGGTCGATGTAGGCGTTGATGAAATCGTCGTCCATCACGCCACCTTCCTTGAGGAAGTCGCGGTCCTTGTCGAGGCTTTCCAGCGCCTCGCGCAGCGAACCACAGACGGTCGGGATTTCCTTGAGCTCTTCCTTGGGAAGTTCGTAGAGATCCTTGTCCATTGGGTCGCCCGGGTGGATCTTGTTCCTGATGCCGTCCAGACCGGCCATCAGCAGCGCGGTGAACGCCAGATATGGATTCGCCAGCGGATCAGGGAAACGTACTTCGACGCGCTTGGCCTTGGGCGACTGGCCGAAAGGAATACGGCAGGAGGCCGAGCGGTTACGGGCCGAGTAGGCCAGCAGCACGGGGGCTTCGAAGCCGGGCACGAGGCGCTTGTAGCTGTTGGTGGTCGGGTTGGTAAAGGCATTGATCGCCTTGGCGTGCTTGATCACGCCGCCGATGTAGTAGAGGCACTCCATCGAGAGACCAGCATACTGGTCGCCTGCGAACAGAGGCTTGCCGTCCTTCCAGATCGACTGGTGGCAGTGCATCCCCGAGCCATTGTCGCCATAGACCGGCTTGGGCATGAAGGTTGCCGTCTTGCCGTAGGCGTTCGCGACCTGCTGGATCACGTATTTGTAGATGAGCACGCTGTCGGCCGACTGGATCATCGGCTGGAACTTGATGCCCAGTTCATGCTGTGCGGAGGCCACCTCGTGGTGATGCTTCTCGATAATGACGCCCATCGAGCCCATCGCCTCGAGCATTTCGCCGCGCATGTCCTGCGCGCTGTCCAGCGGCGGCACCGGGAAGTAGCCCTTCTTGATGCCGATGTGATGGCCGTTATTGCCCGACTCGTAGTCCGCGTCGTTGTTCGTGGGCAACTCGGAATGGTCGACGGAGAACCCGACCTTGTAGGTCGTGTTGGAATACTTCACGTCGTCGAACAGGAAGAATTCCGGCTCCGGGCCAAACACCACGGAATCGCCGATGCCGCTCGAGCTGACAAGGGCCTCGGCCTTCTTGGCGATGGAGCGCGGATCGCGGTTGTACGGCTGGTAGGTGGCGGGCTCGAGAATGTCGCAGTTCACGGCCATGGTGGCGGCCGAGAAGAAGGGATCGATATAGGCCGACGCCGGATCGGGCATCAGCACCATGTCGCTTTCGTTGATGGCCTTCCAGCCGGCGATCGAGGATCCGTCGAACATGACGCCCTCTTCGAACATGTCGGCGTCCACCACCGAAACGTCCATGGTGACGTGCTGCAGCTTGCCGCGCATGTCAGTGAAGCGCAGGTCGAGATACTTGATGTTCTCGTCCTTGATCTTCTTGATGATGTCGCTTCCGGTGGTCATTAGGTCTTCCCCTGTCAAAATCGGAATGCTTGTTGCGGTTTGTGGCGAGACGGCCAAGCGGGCAAAATGCCGCCTAGAGCGCGTCGTCGCCGAATTCCCCGGTGCGGATACGGATGGCCTGCTCGATCGAGTAGACGAAGATCTTGCCGTCGCCGATGCGGCCGGTTTGGGCCGCGGTGCGGATGGCTTCGATGGCTTTTTCGGCCAGGTCGTCGGGGCAAACCACTTCGACTTTCACCTTCGGCAGGAAGTCCACCACGTATTCCGCACCGCGATAGAGCTCGGTGTGGCCCTTCTGGCGGCCGAAACCTTTGGCCTCGGTCACGGTGATGCCCTGCAGGCCAACTTCCTGCAGTGCCTCTTTGACTTCGTCGAGCTTGAACGGCTTTACGATAGCCTCGATCTTTTTCAACTGTGCCTCCAATGGCCTTCTTGGGCGGTTGCGCTCTTCGTATGCACGGGCTGTGCCAGCGAAACGAGAACAGAATAATTCAGCAGATGCAGCATGTTAGTTTGGTATCGAAGAAGGCTCCAATCGTACGGTAGTGGTCAGCTGAACAAATTTTGAGCAGCACGCTCAAAGCATCAGCATCCTGTCCTGCCGTCCAGAGCTGCACGTGGCGCGGGAATAGGCGCAGCAGTCCCAACGATCAACCCGCACTAGGGCTTTGACTGGCAGGTGAAGTTAGGCTAGACCCTCGCGCAACCCGGCCGACGGGGACCCTTGCGGGTGTGGCGGAACTGGTAGACGCACTGGATTTAGGTTCCAGCGCCGCAAGGCGTGGAGGTTCGAGTCCTCTCACCCGCACCATCGTGGCCTCGGCCCAATGATCAATCAACTCGGGAATAACCCCCCATGCAGGTAACTGAAACCCTCAACGAAGGTCTGAAGCGCAAGCTCAGCGTCACAATTCCGGCAGCGGATCTCAATTCGCGCCTCGACGCCAAGCTCGAAGAGCTCAAGGGTCAGGCCAACATCAAGGGCTTCCGTCCCGGCAAGGTCCCCACTTCGCATCTCAAGAAGGTCTATGGCCGTTCCGCGATGTCGGAAGTCATGACCGATGCCATCAACTCGACCGTGGCTGAAACGCTGGACGAGCGCAAGGAACGCGCTGCGGCCCAGCCCAAGGTTGACCTGCCGCAGGATCAGACCGTCATCAATGACGTTCTTGATGGCAAGACCGACCTTGCCTTCGAAGTTGAATACGAAGTGCTGCCACCGGTCTCCCTGATGGAGCTCAAGGGCGTCAAGCTAACCAAGCCAGTCGTCGAAGTGACCGAGGAAGAAGTGGACGCCGAGGTCAACCGCGTTTTCGCACAGAACCGCGGCTATACCGACAAGGGTGATGGCGCCGTTGTCGAGAACGGCGATCGCCTCGGCCTCAGCTTCGTCGGCAAGATCGACGGTGAGGAATTCGAGGGCGGCTCGTCCGACCACGCTCATCTGACGGTGGGTTCGGGTGAGTTCATCCCGGGCTTTGAAGAGCAGCTCATCGGCGTCAAGAAGGGCGAGAGCAAGGAAGTCAAGGTCACCTTCCCGGCCGACTATGGCAACACGGAGCTTGCCGGCAAGGAAGCGACCTTCGACGTATCCGTGCTGCACGTTGACGGGCCGAACGCTGGCGAGCTCGACGATGACTTCGCAAAGCGCCTCGGCCTCGAAGACGTGGCCGCGCTGCGTAAGGCTGTTCGGGAGCAGATGGAAGCTGCACTGCAGTCCATGAGCCGCCAGCACATGAAGCGCCAGATCCTCGACGCGCTTGACGAAGGCCACAAGTTCGACGTGCCGGCACAGCTGGTGGACGCTGAATTCGACACCATCTGGCAGCGCGTCAAGCACGAGGTCGAGCATCATGGCCGGTCCTTCGAAGACGAAGGCACAACCGAAGAGGCTGCGCAGGAGCAGTACAAGCGCATTGCCGAGCGCCGCGTGCGCCTGGGCCTCGTGGTTGCCGAGATTGGCAACCAGAACGAAGTGCAGGTGAGCGATGAAGAGCACCAGCAGGCGCTGATCGCCGAAGTGCGTCGTTTCCCCGGCCAGGAGCAGCAGGTCTACGACTATTATCGCAAGAACCCGCAGGCGCTGGCCGGCCTTCGTGCGCCCATCTTCGAGAACAAGGTCGTCGACTTCATCGCCGACCAGGGCGAGATCACCGAGAAAAAGATGTCGCGCGAAGAGCTGGCAAAGCTCATTCAGGCGGATGAGGACGAGGTTCCCGAGGAACATCACCACTAAGCGCTTTGACGCTTTCGTAGATCGAAGGGCAGCCCTAAGGCTGCCCTTTTTTTCACCCGCGGTTGACCCGCATGTTCCGTCAGTCCCGCGACGCGCTGTATCGACCCAAGGCTCGGACAAGCATAGCGCTGCTGCGCGCCCTGCCCTCGTTCTGGTTCACCGTTTGATCAGCCCTTCTCCTGCTCATCGAGAAACGCCTCGGGTCCATCGACCTCGACGAGTCGTCTGCCTTTGATTTCGAAGTAGCGCGTGCCGATCGAGCGCAGGAACGTGCGATCGTGCGACACAAGGACCACGGTTGCGCCTTCTTCGACAATGTCGGCTTCGAGTTGCTCCTGCCCAGGGATGTCGAGATGGTTCGTCGGCTCGTCGAGCAGGTAGAAGTTGGGCCGGGCGAGCCTCAGCGCCAGGAGGGCCAGGCGAGCACGCTGTCCCAGCGAGAGTGTCGCGATCGGCCTTGTCTGCCGCTCCGGCGAAAATCCCGCTCCTGCGAGCAAGGCGATTATCCGGCGGTCGCCATCGCCTGAGCGCGCCGCAAGAAAATCAAATGGCGCCTCATCCAATGGTAGCCAGGCAAGGCCTTGGTCCATATAGCCAGCGGCCACCTGCGGACTGATCCGCAACCCTTCGACTTCGGCTCCGCCAAGTGCGGAAGTGAGAAGCGCCATCAGCCGCGATTTACCCGCGCCGTTCCGGCCCAGGACAACCATGCGCTCGCCCTGGAACAGACGGAGCCTATCGATGACGAACAGCATCCGACCATCCGGGGTCGCGACTTCTACTTTGGCGAACGAGAGCATTATCCGTGCGTCTGCGCCACTGTTGCCAAGCCGCACAACTCCAGTGCGATCCTTGTGCACCGACTGCACCTGGCCCTCGATGCGGTCCGCCCGCTCCCTCAACTGCCTGGATTTAACCGTCAGAAGGTCGCTGCCGGAATTGATGCCAATATTTGTGAGCGTGGCCGCCTGACGACGCAGTTGCGCCGCCTGCTTGAGGTCTCGCTCCCGGTGCGCCTCCGCAGCCTCGTCCAGCCGGTCCAGCTCGGATCGGGCCTTGGAAAACGGCAGCGGGAAAAAGGGCTGCTCGGAAGGACGCAGGAACAGCGTCCGGTTCGTCGTGGCGTCGAGAAAGGCCCTGTCGTGGCTGGCAATGACCACCGGCAGGTCCTTGGCTGCATAGGACAGCCAGCGTTCCACGAACCCGACCCGCCCGAGATCGAGGTGATTTGTCGGCTCGTCGAGCAACAGCGCATTGGGTTCACGGACCCAGCATCGTGCCAGCAGCGCCATCCGCTGCCAGCCGCCACTTAATTCTCCGAGCGGCCGGCTTCGCAGCGCGCTTGGTATCTCGAACTCCTCGAGAACCATCTCCGCCCGCCACGCTTCGGTTTCCCGCTGCTCGGGCCCCAGACCGTCGGCGACGAAGGTGTGCAGGTCGATGCCAAGGGCCGCCGGAGCGACGTCCTGCGGCACGTAGCCGACAAGGAGCCCGCGCGAGCGCGTCAGCTCCCCCTCGGAGAGCTCAAGCTGCCCTGCCATCGCCCGCAACAGAGTGGATTTTCCGCGGCCGTTCGGCGCAACGAGCCCCACATGATCGCCATCGGCGATAACGAGATTGAGGTCGGAAAAGAGAAGGTCGCCGGCGCGGTGCCCGGCATTGCGAAGACTGATCGTGCCCATCGGGAGGGTCTTTCCGAGATGGCGCCAAGACGCGCCTGTGCCTGGACAAGCGCTGATGACAAGACATCAGCGCGAGAAAGGGCAAACCGGAAGGAATGGATGCAAAAGAAGCGTCCGGACCAGCCTCGGTCAGCCCTGCAGCTCAAGCCGCAGGGCGAAGACGGGGCCACGGGTGCGATGCGTCTGAAAAACAGTCATGCAGCCCTCCCGCCTCGAATGGACACTGCGCCCCTCGTAGCGAGGCGCACGATCAAAGGCAATCGGATTCAGCAAAAATAGAAGACGGCCGTGGTCGCCATAACGGCCCCAAGACGGGAAGTGCGGACATTGGCCAGCCGGTACGCAATACTGAAGAACCCGGCAACAGGCCAATGGCCAGAGACACTTGAGGAACCATCCGCAGCTGGATACGCAGTACTGTGCGGCGGCCCTCGCATACGGCAACTCCAAACAAAAACCGTATGTCCACTGTTCTATCAGCGGCCGTTTAAGAAAGTGCTTTCAAGAAGCAAACGAGGTGTAAATGCCGAGCCCTGATCTGGGACGCCCCTTGCTTCACATTGCGATCAGCGGGCGGGCCGCAGGCGGGTGATGTCATCGATCCGATCACGGCAGTAGTCGAAATCGATGAGGTAAACCCAGTTTCCGCGCGTGGCGCGAACCTGGATCTGGCCCTCGTTTGCGACATTGAGGAAGATGTCGCTGAAGCCGCGGTCAGCTATGGCGTCCCTGATCTGCCGGTCCGTCAGGCAAATTGGTAGAGGCGGAAAGAAGTCATCCGGCTCATCGCCGAAATGAATGCCGAAGTTCATGCTCTGCGCGCTGGCGGCTTGCAGCGGAGCGAACGTTCCCAGCCCAATCAGCAGAACGGTAACCATCTTGTATATGGGTGCCATCGGGATTACCTCGTCGCTCGGAGCTTCACTCGGCGATGAAACGCCCCAGGCCCTGAACTGATCCACAAGCGGCTGTTCATATAGCGTTCATCTTGACGGCCCGATGCCGACCACACTTGTGGGAATTGCTCACCAGGCCAGACCCGCGGAAACGCTTGGGATATGCTGGGCGCTGGACCCGATTGATTCGGGCAAGGAATTGGAAAGTGCATGTCGCAACCTGACGACCTCTTCGCCACTGCGCATCCGGTTGACGAAGCGCCGCGGCAACCCGCCAGACCCGCCACCAAGGCCACGGGCAAGAGCGCCTCTGCGCCTCCGCCCGAAGCCTATGGCGCGGCCGACATCGAAATCCTCGAAGGCCTTGAGCCGGTTCGCCGCCGACCGGGCATGTATATCGGCGGGACCGACGCGAACGCCTACCACCATCTCTTCGCCGAGGTGATCGACAACTCGATGGACGAGGCCATTGCTGGCCATGCCACGCGCATCGAGGTTCACCTGGGGGCGGATGGTTACCTCACGGTTACGGATAACGGCCGGGGCATTCCTGTCGAGAAGCACCCCAAGTTTCCCAATCGCTCGACGCTCGAGATCGTTCATACCGTGCTGCACGCCGGCGGCAAGTTCGACTCCAAGGCCTACGAAACCTCCGGCGGGCTGCATGGCGTCGGCGTCTCGGTCGTCAACGCGCTTTCGGACGACATGGTCGTTGAGGTTGCACGTGAGCAGCAGCTGTATCGGATCCAGTTCAGCCGCGGGCATGTCGTCGAGGACGTCAAGCCCGTGGGGCGCGTCCAGAACCGCCGCGGCACCTCAACGCGTTTCCACCCTGACCCGGAAATCTTCGGGGCGACGGCGCATTTCTCACCGGGCCGCCTGTTCCGCATGACCCGAGCCAAGGCGTATCTCTTCGGCGGCGTCGAGCTGCGCTGGAGCTGCGATGAAAGCCTCGCCAGCGATGAGGTACCGGCAAAGGCCGTTTTCCACTACCCGGACGGCCTGAAGGACTTCATGGTCGCGCGGATCGAAGGGGAAACCCGGATCGCCGACGATATTTTCAGCGGCCGCACGGGGCGACCTGGCTCACACGGATCGGTGGAATGGGCGATTGCCTGGACGATCGGTGATGGCGGCGTCCAGTCCTACTGCAACACCGTCCCAACCCCCGATGGCGGTACGCATGAAGCGGGGCTGCGTATGGTTTTGCTGCGCGGCCTCAAGGCCTATGCAGAGCTCACCAAACACAAGGGCGCCAGCAGTTTGACGGCCGAAGACGTGCTGGCCAATTGTTCGGCCATGCTCTCGGTTTTCGTGCGCGAACCGGAATTCGTGGGCCAAACGAAGGACAAGCTGGCATCGGGCGAAGCGACGCGGATCGTCGACACGGCCCTGCGCGACGCCTTCGACCACTGGCTTGCGGCCTCGCCGCAGCAGGCAGGCAAGCTGCTCGATTGGGCCGTCGAGCGGGCCGAAGAACGCCTTCGCCGCCGCAAGGAAAAGGAGATCGACCGCGCCAGCGCCACGCGGAAGCTCCGCCTTCCGGGCAAGCTGGCCGATTGCACCCAGAACGCGGCACAGGGCGCCGAGCTGTTCATCGTCGAGGGCGACTCGGCCGGCGGCTCCGCCAAGCAGGCGCGCAACCGCGCCAACCAGGCGGTGCTGCCCCTGCGCGGCAAGATCCTCAACGTTGCCGGCGCCAGCCGCGACAAGCTGGCGGCCAACCAGCTGATTGCCGATCTGGTACAGGCGCTCGGCTGCGGCACACGGGACCGATATTCGGAAGAGGACCTGCGCTACGACAAGATCATCGTCATGACCGACGCTGACGTGGACGGAGCGCACATCGCCTCGCTGCTCATCACTTTCTTCTTCCAGGAAATGCCGCGCCTGATCGAGAACGGGCATCTCTATCTCGCGCTCCCCCCGCTCTACCGCATCTCGCAAGGGGGGAAGACGCTCTATGCCCGCGACGATGCTCACCGGGCGGAACTGCTGCACACGGAATTTACCGGCAAGGGGAAGATAGAAACCACCCGCTTCAAGGGCCTCGGCGAAATGCCGTTCGCCCACCTGCGCGAGACCACCATGTCTCCAAAAAGCCGGACGCTGCTGCAGGTCAAGGTGCTGGACGATCGGGACGCGACCCGCACCGCTGTCGACCGGTTGATGGGCAGCAAGCCGGAGGCCCGGTTCGAGTTCATCCAGGAGAACGCCGCGTTCGTCACCGACCTCGACATATGAAGGCCCTTAACTGCAAATGAGAGCAATTCCCCAAGGCCGTTGACAGTCAAGGGGTTTGCGCTATGGTCCCGCTCGCCGGGACAACTTGCAGGCGGTGCCGCGTTTATTGCTGCGCTGATCCGCACGGACCCCGGCGGGGCATTGGAGCGCGCAGCACTGTCTGAAGTCCAGCGCCCGAATGCGGACCAATTCATCCGCACGCCCAGCAAGGGCCGCACATGTACAAGAGCGGGCCTTGTCCAAATCAATCACCGCTGCGCTTACCCCCTGGGTCGCTGCTGGCGGCCAACTCCCTGAGTGGAAGCAACGACTTGACCGACAATTTCTCCGGACTTGGCCTTTCCAGCAAAGTCACTGATGCGGTTGCGGATGCCGGCTACACCAAGCCGACCGAAATTCAGGCGCAGGCGATCCCCCACCTGCTGCAGAAGAAGGACCTGATCGGCATTGCGCAGACAGGGACCGGCAAGACGGCGTCTTTCGTGCTGCCCATGCTGACGCTGCTCGAGAAAGGTCGCGCCCGCGCCCGGATGCCGCGCACGCTAATCCTCGAGCCGACGCGCGAACTGGCCGCGCAGGTTGCGGAGAACTTCGAGAAGTATGGCAAGAACCACAAGCTCACCATGGCGCTGATTATCGGCGGCGTGAGCTTCGAAGACCAGAACAAGAAGCTCGATCGTGGCGTCGACGTCCTGATCGCCACACCGGGCCGCCTGCTCGACCAGATCGAGCGCGGCAAGATCATGCTCAACGGCGTGGAAATCCTCGTCATCGACGAAGCCGACCGGATGCTCGACATGGGCTTCATCGATGACATCGAGAAGATCGTCGGCCGCCTGCCCCCGCGTCGGCAGACGATGCTGTTCTCCGCCACCATGGACCAGCAGATCGAGCGGCTGACCAAGAAATTCCTGCAGGACCCGGTACACGTCCAGGTCTCGCGCGCCGCCTCCACCGCGGAAACGATCGATCAGAAGCTGGTCAAGGTGTCCTCAAAGCCGGACCAGAAGCGGGCGGCGCTGCGCCAGCGCATCGACGCGGCCGAGGGACTGACCAACGCCATCATTTTCTGCAACCGCAAGCGCGACGTGGCGACTTTGGCACGGTCGCTGGAGCGCCATGGTTACAGCGCCGGGGCGCTGCACGGCGACATGGATCAGAAAAGCCGCATGGAAACGCTGGACGCATTCAAGACGGACAAGCTGACCTTGCTCGTGGCCAGTGACGTCGCCGCCCGCGGCCTCGATATCCCGGCGGTGAGCCACGTCTTCAACTTCGACGTGCCGGTGCACGCGGAGGACTACGTCCATCGCATCGGCCGCACCGGCCGGGCCGGTCGCTCCGGCGTTGCCTACACCCTGGTTGCCCCCTCCGACGACAAGCATCTGGCCGCCATTTTGCGACTGATCGAAAAGCCTGTCGACTGGCTTGACGCCGACGAGGCCGCGCCCGAAATGGCGACGGACGACGATGCGCCGGTTCGTGAGAAACCGACCCGCGGGCGCCGTGGGCGCTCTGGCGCCTCATCGAAAAAATCCAGTGCGACTGCCGTCGACACGAGTCAGAGCGAGGCGGCACCTGCAGAGACCAAGCCTGCCGAGGCCAAACCGGCTCCGAAACGGTCGCGGCCCTCGCGGACTCGCCCCCCTCAGGAAGAACCGCAGTCGGCGCAGGGCGGGTCGGCGTTCGGCGACGCTGGTCCAGTCCCGGCTTTTCTCCTGCGTCCGACCCGGATCAGCGAATGATCCGCTGAAATAGACCAAACGGTAGGGAAATCCTGCTGTAGTTGTTGTGGGGTAAAGTCCGCTCTCTCCTGGGAGGACTCCCCGACTCGTGGATGGTTTCATACAATCGGGACGCGGCAGCACGCGGGGTGGACGGTGTCGGATCAGGAATTCATGCGGGCGTTGGGATACGCCAATGCTGCATTCGACCTGCTGAAGCGCAGCGGCATACCGCCGTACCCGCAGTTCTATGAACTGCTCTACACCTACGCGACGGGCGTCAATCCGACTCTGAACAATCGCATCAACACGATCTTCCGCAATGGCGCTGCGCCCTCGCAGGATTTGGTGGAGACGCTCTACAACGAGTTTCTCAAGTCCGACGTCAATGACCGGATGAGCAGCGTCTCCGAGCGCATGCACGCCCGCATCGAGGCGGTACACGACGCCATCGACGCGGCCATGACGACGGCCAATGCCTATTCCGGCTCGCTGCAGTCCGCCACGGGTGATCTGGAGCATGAACTGTCGCCGGAGATGATCCGCCAGCTGGCCGGCCGGCTTCTGGCGGAAACGCGCCGGATGCAGGACACCAATAGCGAGCTCGAGCGGCAGCTGGAAAGCTCGCGCGACGATATCGCGGCCCTCCAGCGAGATCTGGACGACGTTCGCCGCGAGTCGATGCTCGACCCCCTGACCAAGATCGCCAACCGCAAGAGCCTCGACGAGGGCCTCGCAGAAGCCATCCGGGAGGCTGCCGAGACCGGCGCGCCGCTGTCGCTGATGCTGGTCGATATCGACCACTTCAAGACCTTCAACGACACCTATGGCCACCAGACAGGCGACCAGGTGTTGCGCCTGGTGGCGATGACTCTCAAGTCCAACATCAAGGGCAAGGACCTCGCGGCGCGCTATGGCGGCGAGGAGTTTGTGGCGGTGCTTCCCTCCACCGACATGGAAGGCGCGGTTATCGTCGCCGAGAACGTGCGCAAGGCCATCCAGGCCAAGGAACTGCTCAAGCGCTCGACCAACGAGAAGCTGGGCCGCATAACGGCGTCATTTGGCGTGGCGCGCTTCCACCCCACTGACAACGCCATGTCCCTGATCGAACGTGCCGACCGCTGCCTTTATGCCGCCAAGCACGCCGGCCGCAATCGGGTGGTGAGCGAAAGCGAGCTGGTGGAACTGGGCGGTGGCGGCTCCAGCGCCTCGGCCGCCTGACCTACTGGCCCGGTATCAGCTCGACGCCCAACCCCTGCAGCATGTCCCAGTAGTCGGGATAGGTCTTGCCTGTGCAGGCAGGGTCGAGAATGGTGATGCCGCCGATGCGCAACCCGGCCAAGGCAAAGCTCATGGCGATGCGGTGGTCGTGGTAGGTCTGGATACGGCTTGTGGCGGTGCGGCTGGCCGCTTTCATCAATTCCGGATCTGAATGAACGAGCAGGTCGTCGCCGTCTTCGACCGCCAGACCCGGCCGGATGCGGTTGAGTTCGTTGGCGACGGCGCGGATGCGGTCGGTTTCCTTGACGCGCAGATTGCCGATCCCGACGAAGCGCACCGGGCGATTGTTGAAGGCGGCCACGACCGCCATCGTCGGTACGGCGTCCTGCATCTGCGATCCGTCGATCACCTCAGGCATGTTCGGAAAGGCCGCGATCACCTGCTGCGCCGCAGCGTCGGGCTGCGTGAACGCCTCTGCGGCAACGCCGAGGTCGATCTTGCCGCCGGTCAGGGCCTCTATGCCCCAAAGGTACGTGGCCGCTGAGGCATCCGGCTCGATGTGGAAGTCGGTGGCCCCATAGCCCGTGGGCTGGACGAGCCAGGCGCCCTCGCCATTGTCCGCTACATCGGCCCCAAAGGCGCGCATGGCGGCCAGGGTGAGATCGACATAGCCACGGGCGCCGATGTCCTTGCCCGCAAGCGCGACCTCGATCGGCCCTTCGCCGAACGGCGCGGCCATCAGCAGGGCTGACACATACTGGCTCGAGAGCGAGGCATCGATCTCCACCCTGCCCTTGCCGAAGCGGCCGGTGCCGCGAACGGTCACCGGCGGGCAACCGGTGGGGCTGCTCGCGTCGATACCGAGCGCGTTGAGAGCATCAACAAGCGGCTTGATGGGGCGGAGGCGCATGTCCTCGTCGCCATCGACGATGACGGTGCCCTCGATCGTGGCGACGGCGGCGGTCAGGAAGCGCGTGGCTGTTCCCGCATTGCCCAGAAACAGGGGGCCTGCGGGGGCTCGCAGCCGGCCCGTGCTGGTCACGAGGAACGTGGTGTCGTCCGACTCTTCGACCGTCACACCCATCTGGCGCAGGGCCTGCGCCATCAGCGTCGTGTCCTTGCTCTTGAGCGCTCCGGTCAGGCGGCTGGTGCCGTTCGCCAGGGCCGCCAGAAGCAGGACACGGTTGGTGATCGACTTGCTGCCCGGGGGCGAGACGCGCCCGGAGAGCGGGCCGTTCGGAGGGACGATGGTGAAGGCGGGGGGAAGGGCGTGCGGCATGATCGGGATATGCCTCAGGCCAAAACTTTGTGCAATTAAGAAAGGCCCCCTCTCCTGCCGATGTCGCCGCCGATCTCTCCCCCCGAAGGAGAGGTGCTAGACCGGTCAGGCGCCGGCTCGGGCTTCGGCGATTGCCTTGAGATCGGCCGGAGCGAGCGTGACGCTCTCGCCACAGCCGCAGGCGCCGGTCTGGTTGGGGTTCTTGAAGGTGAAGCTCGAGCCCATCTTGCCCTGCTCGAAATCCATGACGGTCCCCAGGAGAAACATAGTCGCCTTGGGATCGACCCAGACGTTGACGCCGTGATCCTCGACGTGGTCGTCACCGGCCACCGGGGTCTCGACGTAGTCCATGGTGTAGGAAACACCGGCGCACCCCGCATTCTTGATGCCGACGCGCAGACCGATGACTGATTTTTCGCTGTCTTCGATGATCTCGGTGATGCGCTCGGCGGCGGCATCGGTGAGCGACATGATCTTGAACGGCATTTCAGCGTTCCAATCTTGATCGATTTAGGAAATATGGCACGAAACGTACCAATTTACCACCAGTTCAATGCCACTTGCGCCTCTTCGCTCATGCGCGAGGGATCCCAGGGCGGGTCGAACACCATGTTGACGGTGACGTCCTGGATGCCCTCGACGCCGCGCGCGGCATTCTCCACCCAACCCGGCATTTCCCCAGCCACGGGGCACCCCGGCGCCGTCAGCGTCATGTCGATGGTGAGGTTACGGTCATCATCAAGGTCAACGCGGTAGATGAGGCCGAGTTCGTAGATGTCGACGGGAATTTCCGGGTCATAGACCGTCTTGAGTGCTCCGATCAGGTCGGTGGTGATCCGCTCGACCTCCGCCTCGGGCAGATCGGCGGGCAGGTTGGGCGAAATGCGCGTATCGACTTGCGCTGCGCTCTCTTGGGTCTTGATGTCGTCTGTCATAGCCGCCTCGTTTCAGGCAAAAAACTTCTGCGCCCGCTCGATGCCATCCACCAGCGCATCCACGTCGTCCCGGCCGTTATATAGGGCGAAGGACGCGCGGCAGGTAGAGGTGACACCGAAGCGTGTGAGCAATGGTTGCGCGCAATGCGTGCCGGCGCGGACGGCAATTCCGTAGCGGTCGAGAATGGTCGCCACGTCGTGGGCATGGGCGCCGGCAATCTCGAACGAGAAGATGCCGCCCTTGCCGGGTGCCGTGCCGATGAGACGCAGCGAGTTGATCCGGCGCAGGCGTTCTTCGGCGTATTCGGCCACCGCATGTTCATGCGCCACGATGGCCTCGCGGCCAAGCTGCTGCATGTAGTCGAGCGCCGCTCCCAGCCCGATGGCCTGCACGATGGGTGGCGTGCCCGCCTCGAAGCGGTGCGGCGGCTCGTTGTAGGTAACCTCGTCGAGCGTCACGGTCTCGATCATCTCGCCGCCGCCCTGGTAGGGCTGCATCTGGGCGAGCAGATCGTATTTACCGTAGAGCACCCCGATGCCAGTGGGCCCATAGAGCTTGTGGCCCGTCATGACGTAGAAATCGGCATCGAGCGCCTGGACGTCCACGGCGGTGTGCACCGCGCCCTGGGAGCCATCGATCACCACCGGGATGCCGCGCGCATGGGCCATCTCGATGATCTGGTGCACGGGATTGACGGTGCCCAGCACGTTGGACATATGCGTAACCGAAACGATACGCGTGCGGTCGCTGAGCGCCGCCGCGAAGGACTCCATATCGAGGCTGCCATCATCCCTAACGCTAACCCACCGGATGACAGCGCCCTTGCGCTCGCGCTGGAAGTGCCAGGGAACGATGTTGGAGTGGTGCTCCATGACCGTGGTGACGATCTCGTCGCCCTCGCTGATGCGCGGCCCAACGAAGGACGAGGCAACCAGATTGATCGCTTCTGTCGCAGAGCGGGTGAAGATGATTTCTTCCGCCCGCGCGGCATTGAGGAACCGCTGGACGCTGCGCCGGCCGCCTTCGTAGGCGTCGGTGGCCCGGTTGGCGAGCGTGTGGAGGCCGCGATGCACGTTGGCATATTCGTGGCGGAAGGCGTGATCCATCCGGTCCAGCACCTGCACCGGCTTCTGCGCCGATGCGCCGCTGTCGAGATAGACTAGCCGATGCCCGTGAATCTGTTCGGACAGGATGGGGAAGTCGGCGCGAACTTTTTCGAGGTCGAAGGTCATTTCCATTCCTACCAGCCGCCCTCGTGGTTCGAGGGTCGCTTCGCTCCCACCTCACCATGAGGGCTACCTCGGGAGTTAGGGGGAAATCCTCATGGTGAGGCGCGCGTAGCGCCTCGAACCACGAGGATTTCATGTCACTTGCCGCCCAGCAGCCAGCCGTCGATGATACCTTGCAGGGCGCTGTTGAGGCCCTCATCGTCCACCGGGTCGAGCAGTTCGGCGATGAAGCCGCGGACCAGCATGGTCTCCGCCTCGGCCTTAGGGATACCGCGGCTGAGGAGGTAGAAGAGGCTGTCGTCGTCGAGCTGGCCGCAGGTGGACCCGTGCCCGCATACGACGTCGTCGGCGTAGATCTCGAGTTCCGGCTTGGAGAGGATCTCCGCCTCGTCCGACAGCATCAGGCCCTGGTGCATGAACTTGGCATCGGTCTTCTGGGCATCGCGCGCCACGACCAGCTTGCCCTGCACGATCGCCTTGGAGCGGCCACGAGCAATCGACTTGAAGAGCGGCTGCGACGAGGTGTGCGGCACCGCGTGATGCGTTTCCATGGTGATGTCGGCGTGCTGGCCATCGGATACGAGGTTGAGGCCCGTTACGTCGGCATGGGCATCCGCGCCCCCCATGTGCGGGAAGAGATGGGTGCGCGCCAGCCCTGCCCCCAGGTGGATGACCAGGGTGCGCAGACGGGCGCCATCGGCCAGATGATACTCGTTGGTGGCGAAGTGAGACGTGGCCCTGGCGCTGAGGTCGATGGTGACGTGCGTGACCACGGCGCCCTTGCCCAGCGCCATGTACATGGCATGATTGCCGACATGGGCGGCATCGGAGCCGCTGAAGGTCTCGACGATGGTTGCGGTGGCGCCGTCGGCGACGAAGACTTTGATGGCATCGGCCACGTGGGCTGCCTCGCCCTCGATCCGATGCGCGATCTGCACGATCTGGTCGAGCGTGCTGTCGAGCGACAGCGAAAGGGATTCGCGCACCAGCCCGCTGTTGATGTGCACGATGGCGTCGTCACGCGTGGTGAGGACCCCGCCATGGGCCGTGCCGACGATGACACCCTCGGGCGCCTCCCCCTGCTGCGAAGCGACGCCGTTGACGAGCGTGAGGTTGAACGCTCCCGGCAGAGACAAGGCCGGCACGTCCACCTGATTGGCCGGGGCCCCCAGCGGCGGCACGCTGCGCAGCAGCGTCTTGAGGTCGGTATAGTGATAGCTCTCGAAGCGCCGCGTCGGAAGGCCCGCAACGCTTAGGCGCTCCGCGGCCTGGTCGGCACCGGCCGCCTTGAGCTGATCGATGAGGGTTTGCTCGGCCGGGCCGAGACGAACAGGATAAGCTTGGCGCATGGGTCAGGCCGCCTCTCCGCCGTAGTTGGCATAGCCTTCGGCTTCCAGCTTCAGCGCCAGGTCCTTGTCGCCGCTTTCGACGATCCGGCCGTCGGCGAAGACGTGCACCACGTCCGGCACGATGTGGTTGAGGAGGCGCTGGTAGTGCGTGATCACGAGCATGGAGCGCTTCCCGTCGCGCAGGGCATTGACGCCTTTCGACACCACCTGCAGCGCGTCGATATCGAGGCCGGAATCGGTTTCGTCGAGCACGGCGAGCGAGGGCTTGAGCAGCGCCATCTGCATGATCTCGGCGCGCTTCTTCTCACCGCCCGAAAAGCCGACATTGAGCGGACGCTTGAGCATGTCGCTGTCGACCTTGAGCTGGGCGCCGGCTTCCTTGACCGCACGCATGAAATCGGGCGTCGACAACTCGCTCTCGCCGCGGGCCTTGCGCTGGGCGTTCATCGCCGCCTTGAGGAAGGTCATGGTGGAGACGCCGGGGATCTCGATGGGGTACTGGAAGGCCAGGAACAGCCCGGCCGCGGCGCGCTCATCGGGCTCCATCTCGAGGATGTTCTCGCCATTGAGCAGGATTTCGCCCTCGGTGACCTCGTAGTCTTCGCGGCCGGCCAAAACGTAGCTGAGCGTCGATTTGCCCGAGCCGTTGCGGCCCATGATGGCGTGCACTTCGCCCGGCGGGATGACGAGGTTGACGCCCTTGAGAATTTCGCGCTCCTCGATGCGAGCGTGGAGATTGCGGATTTCGAGAACAGGCGTGGTCATTTTCGGTCTCCATGGCGCCAATCAGTCGCCGATTTGCTGCAAGGCCCCCTCATCCGCCCTGCGGGCGACCTCTCCCCCGAAGGGAGAGGTGGGAGGGAGCCGCGATTTCTGTTCTTCTCCTCTCCCTATGGGGGAGAGGTCGGCGCGGCGCGCCGGGTGAGGGAGCTTCGCTCCCCTGCCCCAACTACCCCACGCTGCCTTCGAGGCTGATCGAGATCAGCTTCTGGGTTTCCACCATGAACTCCATGGGCAAGTGCTGCAGCACGTCGCGCACGAAGCCGTTGACGATCAGGGCGACGGCTTCTTCCTCGTTGAGGCCGCGGGCCTGACAATAGAACAGCTGGTCGTCCGAGATTTTCGAGGTGGTCGCCTCGTGCTCGAACACAGCCGTGCCGTTGCGGCTCTCGATGTAGGGCACCGTATGGGCGCCGCACTTGTCGCCGATCAGCAGCGAGTCGCACTGGGTGAAGTTGCGCGCGTTCTTGGCCCTAGCGTGGGCCGACACCTGGCCGCGATAGGTGTTGTCCGACAACCCGGCAGCAATGCCCTTGGAGATGATGCGGCTGGACGTGTTCTTGCCCAGGTGGATCATCTTGGTGCCGCTATCCACCTGCTGATAGCCGTTGGAAATGGCGATCGAATAGAACTCGCCGCGCGAGCCGTCGCCGCGCAGGATGCAGCTGGGATATTTCCAGGTGATGGCCGAGCCGGTTTCCACCTGCGTCCAGGAAATCTTGGAGTTGGTGCCCCGGCAGTCGCCGCGCTTGGTGACGAAGTTGTAGATGCCGCCCTTGCCGTCCTTGTCGCCCGGATACCAGTTCTGGACGGTGGAGTACTTGATCTCGGCATTGTCGAGCGCGACCAGTTCGACGACCGCAGCGTGCAACTGGTTTTCGTCGCGCGTCGGTGCGGTGCAGCCTTCAAGGTACGAGACGTAGGTATCGTCCTCGGCGATGATCAGCGTGCGCTCGAACTGGCCGGTGTTCTTCTCGTTGATCCGGAAATAGGTCGAGAGCTCCATCGGGCAGCGGACGCCCTTGGGGATGAAGACGAACGACCCGTCGGTGAAGACCGCGGAATTGAGCGTGGCGTAATAATTGTCGGTGACCGGCACGACCGAGCCCAGATACTGCTTCACCAGTTCGGGGTGCTCGCGGATGGCCTCGGAGATGGAGCAGAAGATGATGCCCTGCTTGGCCAGTTCCGCGCGGAACGTCGTCACCACCGAAACGGAGTCGAAGACGGCGTCGACCGCGACATTGCCGGAGAACGGCGTGCCGGTCGGCTCGCCCGCCCCTTCGACGCCGGCCAGGATCGCCTGCTCCTTGAGCGGGATGCCAAGCTTCGCGTAGGTCTTGAGCAACTCAGGATCGACCTCGTCGAGGCTCTTGGGGCCCTTGAACGCCTTGGGCGCCGCATAATAGCTGATCGCCTGGAAATCGATCTTGGGGTAGTGCACCTTGGCCCAGGTCGGCTCGTCCATGGTCTGCCAGCGGCGGAACGCCTCGAGGCGCCACTCCAGCATCCACTCGGGCTCGTCCTTCTTGGCCGAGATCAGGCGGACGATGTCCTCGTTGAGGCCCGGGGGTGCGACGTCGGATTCGATCAGCGTCTCGAAGCCGTACTTGTATTTGTCGACGTCGAGCGCAAGCACCTGATCGACGGTCTCGCGATCGATCTCTTCCTTGAGCGTCGGAATGTCGTAGTCCGCCATAAGGCTTCTCCTTCAATGTTCCTCGGCGGGTCAAGGCCGCCGCGAACAGATAGACCAGCGGCTAGGCCGCCTTTCCTCCCCGCGCGCGGCGGGAAAGCACAGTTTCAAATCCGGCGAGAAACGCCTCGGCATCCTCGATGGTCGAGGACCAGCCAAAGCTCACCCGCAAGGCACATTCGGCAAGCGCGCGGGGCACGCCCATGCCGGAAAGGACATGGCTCGGCCCCACCTTGCCCGACGAACAGGCCGACCCCGACGAGACCGACAGCCCCATCAGATCGAGGGCCATCATGGCGGTCGCGTTGCTGACGCCCGGCACGGCAAAGTTGACGACGTTACCGGTCCGCTCGGCTTCGGCGCCAAAGACAACCACATCAGGCGCCATGGTTTTCAGGCCGGCTTCGACGCGCTGGCTCAAATCCAGCATCGCCCGCCGGTCGTACTGCGTCGCCGCCGCGGCTGCGCCGAAGGCGGCGATCAGCGCCGCCGCTTCCGTGCCGCCGCGCCGCCCCTGCTCCTGGCCACCGCCGGGGATCAGGCGAACCCCATCGGCGTGACTCTTGAGGAGCAGAGCACCAACGCCGGCCGGGGCGCCGATCTTGTGGCCGCTGATAGCCAGCATATCGGGTGCCGAGGCGGCAAAATCCAGATCGAGCTTGCCCAGCGCCTGCACCGCATCGACCACAAGCGTGTGACGCGTGGGTCCGACGAGAGCATTGATCCGCGCCATCGGCTGGATCACACCGGTCTCGTTGTTGACCCAGTGAAGCGCCACCAGGAGGGAAACACCTTCGGCGTCGGCGCGCTGCAAAACCTGCGCAAGCTGATCGAGATCAATGCGCCCCTGCGCATCGAGCCCGACCGTCCAGACCGGCAGGCCGGTGGCCTCGGCGGCCTTGAGGACGGCGGCGTGCTCGCCGGCGCTCACAGCAATGGCCCTAACCGCAAATGCCCTGGCGCCGCCGACAATAGCCTGCGTCAGCGCTTCGGTGGCCGAGCCGGTGAACACGACCTGGCGCGGTTCGGCACCGGCAAGGCGCGCGACCTGCCGGCGGGCGGTATCGAGCAGATCGCGCAGCGCGCGCCCGTGCGCATGCACGGAGGATGGATTGCCGGTGAGGGTCAGGGCGTGCAGCAGCGTTTCCCGCGCCTCAGGACGAAGCGGGGCTGCGGCATTGTGATCGAGATAAACCGCCTGTCTCGTCATTGCGCCTTTCGGGCTGCTGCGTGCCCGTCATACCTGCCATGCCGGGATCGCGGCGCGCCTGCGCCCCGAATCCAAACACTTCTTGAAATTCGTCGCCCAACTTCTTTACAAGGGGCGCTCAACGCCGCCGGAAAAGCGGCAAAAACCTGTTTCGAATAATTCTAAACTGGTTTTCCGACACATGTTTTAGAAAGCGTCCAGGGCTTAGTCAAGCCGCGCTGGGGCGCTTCGGTGGCCGGACAGACCCGAGCGACAGAGCCCAAGAGGCCAGAAAAGAAACCCATGCCTGAAGTGATCTTCAACGGCCCGGAAGGGCGCCTGGAAGGCCGGTACCAACCGGGCAAGGAGCCCAATGCTCCCGTCGCCATCGTGCTGCACCCGCACCCGCAGTTCGGCGGCACGATGAACAACCAGATCGTCTACAATCTCTTCTACATGTTCGCCGAACGCGGCTTTTCCGTGCTGCGGTTCAACTCGCGCGGCGTCGGCCGGTCGCAGGGCCTGTTCGACCACGGCATCGGGGAACTCTCCGACGCCGCCGCGGCGCTCGACTGGCTGCAGATCATCAACCGCGAGTCGCGCGGCTGCTGGATTGCCGGCTTCTCCTTCGGGGCCTGGATCGGCATGCAGTTGCTGATGCGCCGCCCGGAGGTGGAAGGCTTCATCTCGGTATCGCCGCCGGAAAACCTTTACGACTTCTCCTTCCTGGCCCCCTGCCCGTCGTCCGGCCTCATCATCCATGGTGACAAGGATCGCGTGGCGCCGCCCTCTTCGGTGCAGAAGCTGGTGGACAAGCTCAAGACGCAGAAGGGCATCACCATCGAGCAGCAGATCGTGGAGGGGGCCAACCACTTCTACGAAGGCAAGATCGATGAACTGACGACGCGCTGCGCCGACTATCTCGACCGTCGCCGTCAGGAGATCGCGGACGGCGGCGGGCGCTGATTTCAAGGGCGCACACCTGCGATTGAAACCACCACGGTGTCATCCCCGCGAAAGCGGGGACTTCCGTTTCCCTTCCGGTGGTCCTTCAAACAGAGGGTCCCGCTTCGCGGGAATGACCCTGTGACAGGGACAGCCTTTGGATCGCATCATGACCAAGTTCAAATCCGATTTCCTCCGTGTGCTCGACGAGCGCGGCTTCATCCACCAGATTTCCGACCCCGAAGGGCTCGATGCGCTGGCCGCGACCAGCAAGATCACCGGCTATGTCGGTTATGACGCCACGGCGACCTCGATCCATATCGGCAATCTGATCACCGTCACCATGCTCTACTGGCTGCAGGAGACGGGCCACACTGCGATCAGCCTGATGGGCGGTGGCACCTCCATGGTGGGCGACCCGTCCTTCCGTGATGACCAGCGCAAGCTGCTGACGCAGGAGCAGATTGCGGCTAATATCGAAGGTATCAAGAAGGTTTACGGCAATATCCTCAACTATGAAGGCAGCAACCCGGCCATCATGGTGAACAATGCCGACTGGCTGCTTGAACTCAAATATGTCGAGTTCCTGCGCGACGTCGGCCGGCATTTTTCGGTCAACCGCATGCTGAGCTTCGACTCGGTGAAACTCCGGCTCGACCGCGAGCAGTCGCTGAGCTTCCTCGAATTCAACTACATGATCATGCAGGGCTACGACTTCGTCGAACTCAACCGGCGCTACGGCACCGTGTTGCAGATGGGCGGATCGGACCAGTGGGGCAACATCATCAACGGCGTGGACCTCAGCCATCGCATGGGCGGGCCGCAGCTCTACGCGCTGACGACGCCGCTGCTGACCAAGTCGTCCGGGGAAAAGATGGGCAAGTCGGCCTCCGGCGCGGTCTGGCTCAATGGCGATCTCTTCTCGCCCTATGATTTCTGGCAGTACTTCCGGAACACCGAGGACGCCGACGTCGGACGCTTCCTCAAGATCTTCACGCGCCTCCCCATCTCCGAAATCGACCGCCTCGCGGCGCTCGGCGGCAACGAGATCAACGAGGCCAAGAAGGTCCTGGCGACCGAGACCACGGCCATCGTCCATGGCCGCGACGCCGCCATTCAGGCAGCAGCGACCGCGCAGGCGACCTTCGAGGCTGGCGCGATCGATCTTTCCTTGCCGACGGCGGAGGTGACGCACGCCCAGCTCAACGAAGGCATCGGCGTCCTGCACGCGCTGGTGCTCGCGGGGCTTGCCGCGTCCAACGGCGAAGCGCGCCGGCACATCGCGTCCGGCGCCGTGCGCATCAACGATGCCTCCATCGACGACGACAAGCTGGCCCTGGGCGACAACGCCCTCTTGCCCGAGGGTGTCATCAAGCTCTCGGTCGGCAAGAAGCGCCACGCCCTGATCAAGCCGGTCTGAGCGCGTCAAAGACCCGATCCGGTGGAGTGTCCGGCCTGGCCGGGCACTCTTTTTTGTGGCCTGCAGGGACCCGGTCAACGCTGTTGAGGCAGTTCCTGCGACCGGAATTCGAAGAGTTCCCGGAACATGCCCGGCGCCAGGAGAGACAAGGGGTTGATGCGGAAGTCCGGATCCTCCAGGGGGCCACGGATGGCGAACGTCACCCCCACGAGGCCTTCGCCATCGCGCCCCCCCAGCAACGGCCCCAGCAGGGGAATCTTCTGGAAAGCGCTGTTGAGGCCGAACAGAGGGACGTAGGTGCCGGCCAGGTCGTAGACCTTTCTGTCTGTGTAGATCACGCCCCGCATGGTGCCGCCCACGGTGTTTCCGGTCAGCACGGCATTGGAGACTTCGACGCGGTCGCTCCTCCGCGTGAAGTCGACCTGCCCCGCGGTGAAATCGAGCCGGTTCTGTTGTGAGATGGCGGCTCGGGAATCGGAGTGATTACCCAGCACCTGCACAACCTTGTCTTCATCCACGAGGGAGAAGTTCCGCATGATGAGACGCCCGGCCTCGGCATCGAGCTCGCGATCGGTCGTCAGCACGAGACTGCCGCGCCCGCCGGCCAGTTGGGAGTAGATGCCGAGAAAGCGCAGGATCGTGCCGGCATCGTTGAAGGCCACGCTGAGTGTGCGCCCGCGCGGCGCCGGATTGGTGGTGATGGAGACGGCGTTCCCCTCGCTGAACTGCGAGGTGAGCGTCGCCCGTCGCAGAGTGCTGCCCCGCAGCAGCAGGTTGACGTCGAGGTTGAAGGCGGTCGTGGCGTAGTAGCCAAGGGCGCGATCCAGTTCGACATCGAGCGCGATGGATTGGTCGAACTGCGTCGCCTGCACGCCACCGGCGCCCTGGTTCAGGCTGAAGAAGCGGCTGAGCATGGGCTTGAGGTCCAGTTGCGTGCCGCGCACATTGACCGAGTACCCGCCCTCCATCGGCGCGAGGGTAACGCTGGCGCTATCCCCCTCGCCGAGCGCAAATTTCTCAAAGTCACCGCTGACGAGGCCCTTGGTAACGCTGAAGTCGAGTTCTCCTTCCAGCTTTACGGTCCCGAAGGCCAAGTCGATCCCGGTAAGATGGGTGATGTCGCCGTCGATCTCCGCCGTCGCGGCCAGGGTTCCTGGGGTTCCCACCGGCTTGGTGATGCCGATATCGCGGATGCTCACCCCGGCCTGGGTCAGATCGATGGCCACGGCGATGCGGCCATCAGCCATGGGCTGGGCCTGGAAATCCACCGTGCCGGAGAGGAAATCCGAGGCGTCAAAGCCCATCTTCGCAAGATCGGCAACGGGCACCGTGGCCCCCAGCGTCAGGGTAGGCTCGGTGGCCGGCGTCCCCTGCACCGCAATGCGGGCGTCGAGACCGTCGATTTCAGCGGTACCGCCGAGCTGGTAGCTGTTCTGCGAGGCCGAGAAGGTCAGTGCGCCGTCCGCGATGCGGTGGTTCTCGATGGGCTTGGCGCTGGCAAAATCGGCCACGGAGCCGTTGACGACGTAGTCGATGTCGATGGGCCGGCCGGTGGCGGGGTCGGCAAGGGCGATCGTCGTGACCAGGCCCATCTGGACCGATCCCGTCAACGCCTCGGGGTCAATGGGTAGGTCCAGGGCGTCCAATGCCTGCGGCTGCTGCTGACGCGCCAGCGCCAGGAGCGCGGGAATGGGCGCACTGACGTCCCCCGAAACCTCCACGACCCGGTTGCTGACATCGCTATTGTCCATGACGACAGCCGGATTGCTCACATCGATCCGGCCCTGCGGCGTCTCCAGCACGCCGCCCCCGCCCGCGACGGTGACCTTCGCATCATCGATAAGGAGGTGCGTATCGCCGGCGATGGCGACGGCATCCATGGTTGCAATGGGACGGACGGCCACGCCTTCGGCGACCACATCCACTGCCATGCCGCCCTCCGGAATCGGCTTGGACTCGCCTTCCTCTGCGAGGGTCCCAACGGGAAAATTGAACCGTAATTGTGCCGACTTGACCCGGCCTTCGGTGACGTTGCTGACAAACCAGTCCCGGCTTTCAGTGCCCAGGAAGTACGGCCAGAGGCGCTTGACGTCGTCGGCGGTGGCGCCCTGCCCGGCAATGTCGAGCTTCAGTCCCATGCCCTGACGCAGCATGTCGAAGCGTCCCGCAGCCTCCACGAGCGCCTCGCCCTTGCGCAGGACCAGGCGATCTATGCCCACGGCTCCGTACAGCGAGGCCGACCAGCCCGAGAATTCAACGCTCTCGATGGGTTCGGCCGGCGCCGGCAGGTCCGAGGGTTGCAGCCGGAGGTTCGCCGCCGTGAACGAGAGGCCGACGGTCGGTCCATAGGTCGAATCGAGGCCGAGGGCCAGAACGCCCGCGATCGTGGTTGAACTGTTCCCGATCTGCAAAGTGCTCTCGTCGACCCGGAACAACCCGTCCTGCGGCGACCAATGCACGTCGAGGATAGAGCTCACGATGGGGTAGAAGTCGTTCTTGATGCGCAGGTCGGATCCCGTCAGGTCGATCTTGAAGTCTCCGCCGGAGACTTTGCCGGCCTCGGAAAATTCCACATCGAGCGACAGGGCCCCGGCCCCTTGCAGGCCAGCCATGGTCTCGCGATCGTCGAGAAAGGGCAGCAGCGCAGAAAAGTCGAGATTAGTCGCGTCCACCCGGAGCCGTGAGCCGCCGGTTTCGGCCGTGCTCCGTCCGATGGTGCCGACGACGGATCGACCCGCAATGGTAGCCGAAAAATCCCCCGTGACCGCGCGCGCATCACGGGACGCCTTGAGATCGAGGGCAACGTCTTCGAAGCTGCGGTAGAGACCATAGACGGCGTCCGACATCTCGACCGTCCCGCCGCGCACCACCAGCCTCGAAAAGCGGCCCTGCTGCACCTGGGCCAGTAGATCAGCGATGGATTTGTCGAAGGCCTCGAGGTTGAAAATCAGCCAGTCATTGTCCGAGCGCAAGAAGGAGGCGTCACCGGCGCCGATCCCCTCGCTGGAGATGTCGACGGGCGGAAACGCCTGCTCGCCCTCCAACACGCGCAGGGTCGGTTCGCTCTGCCCATCCTCGCCCCGCACAAGCTCCAGGCTGGCCAGCCGCGGACCATGCAGGTCCTGCACCATCTGCAGGTGTGGGCCGACAATGGTGACGCTTGCGCCCGGCTGGCCGAACAGCGCGCGCACGGGGGAAAAACCCACCTCGAAGGCACGCATTTCGATCTTGGCGCCGGAGACGGCGTCGGTCATCTCCACGGGCGAAAACTGCACCACGGGCCAGATGCCGCTCTCGAGCGCCAGGGCCATGTCGCCCATCTCGATGGTCGTGCCCTTGGGCATCAGCGACTGGACGAAGCCCCGCACCGCAAGGCCGGCGAAGGGCAATTGCACGGGCGTGACCAGCAGCACCGCGTAGAGCACCAGCAGCAGGACGCAGGGCACGCCCAGCACCCACACTGCCACCCTGGCAAACCGGCGCATCGGGGCGCGAGCCGGCGGCGACACTGAAGATGAAGGCGGGTCCGCGGTAATGGCTCGTGCGCTCGCTTCAACTGCTCTGAGTGCCGGTGCAGACACTGCGCTAACACCCCAGAATCAACCGCCCTTTGCGGTCCTCTGTCGCATGATACCGGCTGGATTAAGGCGCCGACACCCTCTATTGGATGAACCCTGTTTGAGGCAGTGGAGCCACGACCCGTGACCACACTTTCCGTCGGCGACCCTGCACCACCCGTCACCCTTCATTTCGACGATGGCTCGAAAACCTTGCTGGCGGAGCTCAAGGGACGTCCGGTCGTGCTGTTCTTCTACCCCGAGGACGACTCCGGCGGCTGCACCGACGAGAACCAGGAATTCTCCGCCCTTGCCCCCGACTTTGCTGCCCGTGGCGCCCTTCTGTTCGGCGTCTCGCCCGATCCGGCCGAAAAACACCGCAAGTTCCGCGCCAAGTACGATCTGAAGGTGCCGCTGGTGGCCGACCCGGAGCGACAGGTCATCGAGGCGTTCGGGCTGTGGCAGATGAAAAAGCTCTATGGCCGCGAATTCATGGGGCTTATCCGCACCAGCGTCATCATCGGCGCAGACGGTCGCATCGCGCGGATCGTGCGCGCCACCCGCATCAAGGGGCATGCCGCCAAGATGCTGCAGGCGCTCGATGACGTGCTCGGCAAGGCCTGAGCTTTTTCGGCTTCTTAACCATCCCGGCTCATATTGGCTTTACCATAGTCGAGCGTGGGATGCGTCGTGTCAGTGTCAGCCAGTTTTGCCCCAGCCGATCGCTCGCGCCCCAGGCCTGCCCGCACCGGAATCCATCCGGGACTGTTCTACGGCATGTTTGCACTGCTGCTGGGCGCCAACGCCCTGACCGCGACGGGCATGCTGATGGCGCCCGACATCGCCCGGCTGGTCAACGGCCAGAACGAGCGGGTCATCGAGGCCTATGAGGGGCGCCTGACGCAGATGCGGCTCGAGATCGACCGCCTGCAGTCCCGCAACTATGCCCAGACCGGCGACATGAACCTGCAACTGCAGGAGCTTTCCCAGCAGCAGGAAATGCTGGTCGAGCAGCACCAGCTGGTCAAGGCACTGGTGGACAAGGCCGGACAACTGGGCATCACGCCGGTCGCGTCCCTTGGCACGCCGGCCCTGAGAACCGTGTCCACCCCCTCGGGCAACCCCGACCTCGCCGCCACCGCCGCGCAGATCGGGCAGATGATCAGCGACACGCAGGTGGCCATGAGCGGCATCGCCGATGCCGCGACCGCGCGCACCGACGGCATTGTGTCGGAGATGGCCCGCCTCGGCATAAAGGTGGACTTACCGGAAGGTGATCTCGAAGGCATCGGCGGGCCGCTCCTCGACGCAGTCGACGGTGTCGATGCCTCCCCCATGGTCGAGGACGCCAATGCGGTCATGGAGACCCTTATCCGCTACAAGGCGGCGCGGGAGGTGATGGAAGATGCGCCCGTGCACATGCCGATCGCCGGCACGTACCGCCAGAGCTCCATCTTCGGCAATCGCCGGGACCCCTTTACCGGCCGCCGCGCCTTCCACGCCGGTCTCGACTTCGCGGCATCGACGGGCACGACCGTGTCGAGCGCCGGCGACGGCGTTGTCAGCTACGTCGGCACCCGGTCCGGCTATGGCAAGGTGGTCGAGGTCAGGCACGCGAATGGACTCATGACGCGCTACGGGCATTTGAGCGCCCAGTTGGCGCATGTCGGGCAGGTGGTGCAGACCGGCACGCCGATTGCGCGTGTCGGCTCCACCGGCCGCTCTACCGGTCCGCACCTGCATTTCGAAATTCGCCGCAGCGACAGTGCCATCGACCCCAAGCCCTTCCTCGAAGCGGGAAAACGGCTCGTCGCGCTGCTCCAATAGATAAACCCCGGCCTGGGGCCGGGGCTGTGAGAGTTTTTCGCGCCTATTCTGCTTCGGCGGTGTCCGTTGCCACGCCGACCCGCTGCGCCAGTGCCGCTTCCATGAAGTCATCGAGGTCGCCATCCAGCACCACCGAGGGCTGGCCGCTCTCGACGCCCGTCCGCAGGTCCTTGACCATCTGGTAGGGCTGCAACACGTAGGACCGAATCTGGTGGCCCCAGCCGATGTCGCTCTTGTTGGCCTCCTGGGCCATCGCCGCCTCTTCGCGCTTCTGCAGCTCCTGTTCATAGAGCCGGGCCTTGAGCATGTTCATGGCCGTCGCCCGGTTCTTGTGCTGGCTGCGCTCCTGCTGGCAGGCCACCACGATACCGCTCGGCACGTGGGTGATGCGGATGGCCGAGTCCGTCGTGTTGACGTGCTGGCCGCCGGCGCCGGACGAGCGGTAGGTGTCGATCTTGAGGTCGGATTCGTTGATCTGGATGTCGATCGAATCGTCGACCACCGGATAGACCCAGACGCTCGAAAAGCTGGTGTGCCGCCGGGCCGCCGAGTCGTAGGGGCTGATGCGCACGAGCCGATGCACGCCGCTTTCGGTCTTCATCCAGCCATAGGCATTGTGGCCCTTGACCAAAATGGTCGCGGACTTGATGCCGGCCTCTTCGCCATCGTGCATCTCGATGGTGTCGACCTTCATCTTCCGCCGCTCGGCCCAGCGCGAATACATGCGCAAAAGCATGTTGGCCCAGTCCTGGCTCTCGGTGCCGCCGGCGCCGGAATGGATTTCGACATAGCAGTCGTTGCCGTCCACTTCCCCCGAGAGAAGCGTTTCGATCTGCGTGCGGCGGGCGGTGTTCTTGAGTTCGAGCAGCGCCTCTTCGGCCTCGCGCACGACGTCCGCATCGCCTTCGGCCTCGCCGAGTTCGATCAGCTCGCAGTTATCGCGAATGCCGGCCTCGAGCTCATGCACGGTCTTGACCGCAACATCGAGTTCATCGCGCTCGCGCATGATGACGCGGGCCTTTTCCGGATCGTTCCAGAAGTCAGGGGATTCGGTCTGCGCCGTCAGCGCATCGAGACGTAGTTGTGCCGTATCCCAGTCAAAGATGCCTCCTCAGCAGGCTCAGCACCTGCTCGATTTCGGCGACGGTCTTTTCGATTTCCGCTCGCATGTTGGGTCCTTTCGTTCGGGCTTCATGTAGCGGAGGGGTCGCCCGCGATCAACCGCCCGGGGCGCCGAGGCGCGCTGCAGCTTGATAATTTCCCCGCTCGCTGCTAGGTCCGACGCTGGCTGGTCCCGTAGCTCAGCAGGATAGAGCACAGGATTCCTAATCCTGGGGTCGTGGGTTCGAATCCCGCCGGGATCACCAGCTTTCCTCTTTTTGGACCGTCGTAGCCGCTGTCTCGAACGCCCCGGGCGCCCTGGCCACGGCTCGTCGGCTGGCCCGCTCATGGAAGAAGAGAAGCCGCCGGCGGGGGCGCGCCAGCGGCTCTCTGAAGTGGCTGCGCCGAACGGAGGGAGGGCTGGCGCAGCTGTGCCTTAACTGGCAGGCGACGCGATGGTTCCGAGCGAGTGCCTTGTTTCTCGAAACCGGTCCCGTTCGTGTCGCGCGCGAGCGCGGCACGAGGGGTTGCCGATCAGCCCTTGACGCCTGCCGAGAGCATGATGGCCTGCGTGACGCGCCGCTGGAAGATCAGGTAAAGGACCGCAACCAGAAGCGCGGCCAGGATCGCCGCGGCCAGTTCGCGCGCATATTGCACGCCGAACGCGTCATTGACCTGGGTAATGCCCACGGCGACGTTCATCATCTCCGGACGGGATACGGCCAGGAACGGCCAGAGGAAGTTGTTCCAGGCGCCGATGAACGTCACGATGGCGAGCGCGGTGGTCACGCCCCAGTTCATTGGCAGGTAGATGCGTGAAAAGATGCGCCACTCGCTGGCGGAATCCATCTTGGCCGCCTCGCGGAACTCCTTGGGCACGGAGTCGAAGAAGTTCTTGTAGACGATGATCACCACCGGGTGGATGAGCTGCGGGAAGACCACGCCGAGCCAGGTGTTGATGAGCCCGAACTGGGCCATCAGGATGAAGTGGTTGACGATCAGCGCGGCGATCGGAACCATGAAGCTGGCGAGGATCATGTACCAGATGAGGTTTCGCCCGGGGAAGCGGAGCTGCGACAGCGCATAGGCCGTCGTGGCGCTGATCATCAGCGTCAGGATTGTCACGGCCAGCGATGTGACGAGCGAGTTGAGATACCAGCGGCCGATCATGGTGTTGACCAGCACGTGCCAGTAGGCCTCGATGGTCCAGGTGCGCGGCAGGAATTCCACGGTCTTGGCGATGACCTGCGATTCTGGCTTGAGGGAGGTGATAATCCCCCAATAGAGCGGGAAGGCCCAGAGCAGCGCGAAGACGACGGTGACGAGGGTCAGGATCAGTCCGCCGACGTCCAGCGCCTTCATGGTGCGCTGGCGGGACGTGGCGGCCACGGCGGCTGTCGTCTGCTGGCTCTCAACGGCGCTCATTTTTCACCTCGGGAACGGAGCACTTGGAACTGCAGGACGGAGAAGGCGATGACGATGACGAACAGAGCCACCGCTATCGCGGCGGCATAGCCGCCCTGGTTCTTCTGGAACGCCTGGCTGTAGATGTACTGCACCATGACCATTGACGGGTCGGGACGACCGCCCTGCACGAACAGGTAGACCTGGTCGAAAATCTTGAGCTGAAGAATGAGCTGGATGGTGAGCACCAGCGCCGTTACGGGCCAGATCAGCGGCCAGGTGATGCGCCGGAAAATGGTCCAGCGATTGGCATTGTCGAGGGCCGCAGCTTCGTAGATGTCGGGCGATATCGAGCGCAGACCCGCAAGGAACAGCAGGATGTTGAAGCCACAGGTCCACCAGATGGTGACCAGGGCAACCGCCGGCATGAACATCCATTGCGTGCGGAAGACGTTGATCCGTTCGCCGGCAATGGCGCTGATCGGGTATTGCAGGATGCCGAACTGGACGTTGAACATCCAGTTCCAGATCCGGTAGACCACGGAAACTGGCAGGATATAGGGCAGGAAGAACAGCGCCAGGATGATGCTCTGCTGCCACCCCTTGAGACGCGACACCATCATGGCGATGGCCAGGCCGATCAAGGTGTTCGGCACCACCGTCAGCGCGACGAAATAGGCTGTGTTGCGGACCGCGGTCCAGAACCGCCGGTCGTCGAACATCTCGATGTAGTTTTCCAGACCAATCCACTCCCCGGGCCCGATCAGCGGGGCGTCAGTGAAGCTGATGTAGACCATCTGGATGGTCGGCCACAGGAACAGCACACCGTACGTCAACACGAAGGGCAGAATGAGGAGGTAAGCGACGGTTACCTCACGGCGGTGATTCCTGATCATGGTGCTCCGGCCTCATGGGATGATCCGGCGGCCATGGGCCGCCGGACCTGATTGGGGTCGAGTGTCAGTCAGCCTGGTCCTGCAGGTCGGCCTTCATCTCTTCGATGGCTTCCTGCGGTTCCAGTTCACCGTTGACGGCCGGGCTGATGTAGTTGGCGACGGCGTCATAGACAGGCGACGCCACGCCAGCCAGGGTCGAGCGCGGATCGAACACGGCCGTGTCGGCCAGGATCGAGTAGGTGGCGTTCGGCTCCATGGTCTTGAACTCTTCGCTCTCGCGGACGGGCGTATAGGCCGGGATATGGCCCGCGTCGGCCCAGGCCAGCGAGTTCTTGTTCATCCAGGAGATGACTTCGAGCACGGCGGCCTTCTTTTCGGGCGTCTGTTCCTTGCCGGCGTTGTTCGGGATGGCAAAGGAGTGGGAGTCAGCCCAGGTTGCGGGGTGATCAAAGAAGGTGGGCAGCATCACCGCACCCCACTCAAAACCCAGTTCGCCCTTGGCAGCCAGGTCGGTCATGGTGGGGACTTCCCACACGCCGTTGATGTGGAGAGCAGCCGCGCCCGACGTGAACAGGGCGACGGAGTTTTCGTACTCGGTCTGCGCCGGGGCGTAGCCCTGTTCGACCCAATTGGCCATGGTTTCCACGGCCTTCACGGCCTTCGGAATGCTGTCGTCCGGCAGGAACGTGCCATCGTCGCTCAGGAACACGCCATCCTGCTGGTTGAACAGGGAATAGAACACGCGCCACGGCGTGCCGTCGCCCGAGGTCTGCAGCGATACGGCATATTCGGAACCCGGCTTGAGCTTTTCGAGCGCGGCCGTGAAGTTGTCGACGCCGTCGAGGCCGATTGGCTTGCCGTCTTCGCCCAACAGTCCGGCTTCGGCCAGCTTGTCCTTGTTGTAGTAGAGAATGATGGAGTGGATATCGAACGGCACGGCATATTGCTTGCCATCGACCTGTGCGGCTTCCCAGTTGGACGTGGCAAACTTATCGGCGGTGAGGCCGACGCTGGCCAGGTCGTCGGGGTTGATTTCGGCCAGAGCACCCGATTCCACGCCGAGCGGGATGCGCGACAGGTGATAGGTCATCACGTCCGGGCCTTCGCCGACGGCGGCCGAAGTCTGCACCTTGGAATAGAACGGGGTACCCCATTCCAGCGTGGTGCCCTGGATTTCGATGGTATCGGCGTGTTCCGCATTGAAGCGCTCGATCAGCGCCTTCATGCGCACGCCGTCACCACCACCCAGGAAATCCCACCAGACCACGGTTTCCTTGGCCTGGGCTGCGCCGATGGCCAGCAACGCCACGCTCGACAGCATGGCAACAGATAGAAATTTCTTCACGTTCATCCTCCCTTGGGGGAAACCCCAGCGCCATTCCTCAGGCTTTGCGTCTCGCTGGCGAAGCTGACGCGCCTTGGTTCAGAATTCCGCCCGTGGCGGTCCTGAATTTCTCTCCGAGCTCGCGCCCAAAGCGGAACTCGCCCTGCCCACCACCCCGTCAGGCGGCGTGATAGGCCTTGCCGGCTTCGTCAAAGGCCATGGCAGCATGACCATCGAGCGCGATGCGCACAGTGTCTCCAGCCTGAACGCTGCTGATCCCCTTGTCCTCGGCGACCAGCGACGCGCCATCGGCCAGCCGGGTATAGACCAGCGTCCGCTCGCCAAGCCGCTCGACGACATCGACCGTCGCTTCGATACTGCCATTGGGATCGATGTGCGCGGCCTCGGCGCGGATGCCGAAGGTCAGGCCCGTCGACGGGAGACCGGCAAAGGGGACCGTCGTTGCAACGGGCTGCTGGCCGGCGAAGCTGAAGGCCGCCCGGCCCTCCCTGTCAGTGACCGACTCCACTGGAATGAAGTTCATGGCCGGCGAGCCAACGAAGGCCGCGACAAACCGGGTCGCTGGGCGGGAATAAACCTCCATCGGCGTTCCGATCTGTTCGATCTTCTTGTTGTTCATCACCACGATCCGCGTCGCCAGCGTCATCGCTTCGGTCTGGTCATGGGTCACGAAGATCATCGTGGCCTTGATGCGGTTGTGCAGCTGGGCCAGTTCGAGCCGGGTGCGGACGCGCAGACCAGCGTCGAGATTGGACAGCGGTTCGTCGAGCAGGAAGGCCTTCGGGTTGCGCACGATGGCGCGCCCGATGGCGACGCGCTGACGCTGACCGCCGGACAGCTGCGCCGGCTTGCGATCAAGCAGCTGCGAGATCTCCAGCATGCGCGCCGCATCCTCGACGCGGCGGGTGATCTCATCCTTGGGCGTCCGCACGTTCTGCAGGCCGAAGGACATGTTGTCCCGCACCGTCATATGCGGGTAGAGCGCATAGTTCTGGAACACCATGGCTACACCGCGCTCATTGGGCGGCAACTGATCGACGCGCTCCCCTGCCAGATAAATCTCGCCGGAGGTGACCTGTTCGAGGCCGGCGATCATCCGCAACAGGGTGGACTTCCCGCAGCCCGAGGGCCCGAGAAAGACGATGAATTCGCCTGAGGCGATATGCATCGACACCTTGTCCAGGACGCTCACGGCGCCAAAGGACTTGCTGACCTCCTTGAGGACAATATCGGACATCAATGCTCTCCCAAGGCGCATTTGGCACCGGCTGCCGCGCTGCTCCGAACATCGGATGCGCGATCATTTGTCATATTTTTCAGACGGAAAGCAGCCGCAGTCAATACGCCGAACCACAAAAGATCAGTGTATTTGATAAGCATCACTGTAGCGGAAGCATTCGCAGCGGCACGGCCGCTCACAAGGTGAGCGGCTCGGCGTCGTCAGCAGCCTTACGCGCCTTGCGCCGCGCATCATCGATCTGCTCATGGGGAATGGAAGCGGCCGCCATGGTCGTGATCTCACGCAGCGTCTCGAGAGGCAGCTTAGGCTCGCGCGCGGCTGTCAGCAAGCCGTTCGCCTCCTGCTCGGTATCGGTGACCTGGGTATAGCAGTATCCCGCCACATGCGGCATCGCGGCGATGGCCGAGAAGATGTCGCGCAGACGCTCCTCGAACTCTGCCGCGTTATTGACCGTCGAGTAGCCGTACCATTTCTGGCCCTGCTTTGGCAGGTAGCTGAGGCCACCGAATTCGGTGAGCATGACGGGTTTGTCGCCCAGCGGCAGATCGCCGAGCACGATCCGGCGGCGGGCCGGCCCCATCCCGCGCAGCATGGCCTCGATATCGGCCGGCTCGTGGAACCGGCTCTTGAGGCCGGCGCCGTCGGGGGCGTAGTCGTGGATCGACCAGATGTCGCTCTCCACCAGTTCCCAGCCATCATTGGAAATGGCCGGACGGCTCGGGTCGAGAGCCTTTGTCAGGTGATAGAGCGCACTGGCGTAGTGGGCCTGGTCGGGGCGATCGGCGATCTGGGAGACGCCCCAGCTTTCGTTGAGCGGAACCCAGGCGACAATGCACGGGTGGCTTTTGTCCCGGCGGATCGCAGCCATCCACTCCTTCGAGAGCCGCTCGATGGCCGAATGGGAGAAGGCATAGGCGCTGGGCATTTCTTCCCAGACGATGAGGCCAAGGACGTCGCACCAATAGAGAAAGCGCGGGTCCTCGATCTTCTGGTGGATGCGGACACCGTTGAAGCCCATGTCCTTGATGAGTTCGACCTCGCGCTTGAGCGCATCCGGGCCTGGCGCCGCCAGATGCGACTGCGGCCAGTAGTTCTGGCCCAGGACCATGCGGAGGTAATAAGGCAGGCCATTGAGGAGGAAGCGCTGCCCGCCGACACCGACGCTGCGCAGCCCCAGATAGGACTGCACACGGTCCGGCTTCGGTCCCTCCAGCGTCACCTCCACATCGATGAGGTTCGGCCGCTCCGGCGTCCACAGCAACGCCTCGCGATGCACACCGTTTTCGAGCTGCGGCACGGAGATATCGAAGCGCAGTTCGCTGTCGGCCAATGTCATGGTCTGCTGGGCGAGGAGCTTGCCCTGCGCCGTCAGCTTGACCGTCAGCGCGACGGGCTCGGCGGGAATGGCGTTGAGGCGGAAATCGCAGTGGACGCGATAATTGGCGACGTCCGGCACGAAATGAATGTCGGTGAGGTGCAACTCCGGCACGACGCTGAGCCAGACCGGCTGCCAGATGCCACTGGTGCGGTAGTACCAGATGGAATGGGGCGCCTCGAGCCAATCCTGCTTGCCACGGGGAATGCGGACGTCTTCGGGCTGGTCTTCGGCCCGCACCACCACGGTCTGCTCTCCATCCACCAGCGCGTGGGTGATGTCGAGGGAGAACGGCACATGGCCGCCTTCGTGGCTGCCGACGCAGTGACCGTTGACCCAGACCGTCGCCGCATAATCGACCGCGCCAAAGTTGAGCAGCAGCTTCTCACCCGCGCCGATCTGCGGACGGGCGAAGGTACGGTGGTACCAGATCACCGGGTGGAAGCCCGTCTCGCGCAGGCCCGACAACTCGCTCTCGGGAGGATAGGGCACGACGATCTCGCGATTGAACGCGTCGCGCCTGTTCCACCACCCTTGCTTCACGCCAACATTGGCATCGTCATGGGCGAAGCCCCAGGTGCCGCAGAGATCGACCCAGCCGTCACGGCGGAACTGCGGATTGGGGGCGAGAGCGGAAGCGGATGGGGTCACAATGATCCTCGTTGGCGGTGCGGCGCGCCTGGCGCCCTGACTCGACGGTCACCCCGGATGCTCTTGTGTCCTCGCATCCGGCACGTCTGCTAAACTTGTTTAGCAGATTGTGACAGGGTCCAAAGCTTGTCAAGAACAGACGCATCGGAGGTTGGGGCTGTGAAAAAACGCGTCAAGATGGTCGACATCGCGCGGGAGGCAAACGTCTCCCGCACGGCGGTATCGCTGATCCTCAATCAGGTGCCTGGGGTGCGGATTGCGGAGGCAACGCGGCAGCGCGTGTTGCAGGTCGCGCGCGACCTGGGCTACCGGCCGGGGCCGCTGCTGGATGAACTCGGCGACCGAAAGCGCCTCTATGGCGTGGTCATCAACGAAATTTCCTCGGCCTACCCGATCGATCTTGTCTACGGCCTGCAGAATCAGGCCGATGCGCAAGGGGTGCAGATCATCATCCAGGTCTCCGATGGCGTGCCCGGCAACGAGGTGGCGGCGCTGGAGAACTATGAGCGTTTCGGGGTGGCCGGCGTGGTGTATGCGAGCACCTTTTCGGCCGTGGTCGTGCCTCCGGCGGAGCTTGAACGGCAGCGCCACGTGCTGCTCAATTGCAGGCGCGAGGACAGCACGGGGCTGGCGATCCTGCCGGCCGAGCGGCACGGCGGAGCGCTCGCCGCCCAGCACTTCATCGAGATCGGCCGGCGGCGCATCGCCACCATCACCGGCGACCCTTGGCAGGTGGCCACCAAGGAAAGGCTGGCCGGCTACCATCGCACTCTCAACAGATCAGCACTCAACCCAGGAGCGGCGTATGAACGGAGCTGCGACTGGAGCCATGGGGGCGGCCATGCCGCGGCGTGCGAACTGCTGGCCCTGCCCCAGCCGCCCGACGCCATTTTCTGCCACAACGATATCATCGCCCGTGGCGCCATGCAGGCGGCACAGGAACGGGGCCTGCGGGTGCCCGAGGACCTGGCGATCATCGGCTATGACGACCGCGAATTTGCCAAGGACCTTGGCATCACCAGCATCACCCTGCCCTTCCTCGAAATGGCGGAACGGGCGCTGACGGAACTGATCGGTGACGCGCCGCTCGAGGACCGCACGCTCTCGGTTCGGGGACGGCTCATCCCACGCGCGACTACTGGCTTCATGAATTAGAACCCGACGGCCGGTTCGGGTGCTGCCCTGAAATCAGAAAACAGACCTTGATCGACCTGTCGGCAAGGCGGAGGGTGGCCACCTCGTGTGGGTGGTTCACGAGAAGGTAGAAGCTCATGGCAATTCACCTACGGCAGCTCGGGCTGGAGGACATGGATGACGCCGCTCGCGTTCACCGAAGGTCCTTCGATCACGCCCTGCCAGAGCTTGCTGGCCTACATACCCCCGAGGAAGACAGGGCCTATTTTCGCGGCTCGGTTTTTGAGGGTTGCGAAATATGGGGCGCCTTTGATGAGCGCCTTGTCGGCTTTGTGGCCTTTGGCAACGGATGGATCGAGCAGTTGTACGTTCTCCCGGACTGGCATGGTCAGGGAATCGGCAGAACTTTGCTCGATGTCGCGAAGGCAAAATGGCCTCGACTGACGCTCTGGACCTTTCAGCAGAATGGGCCGGCCAGGCTGTTTTATGAGCGCAATGGGTTCGTGCCTGTCGAGGAGACGGGCGGCCTTGGCAACGAGGCCAAGGCGCCCGATGTTCGCTACGAGTGGCACCGGGATGGACTCACGGAGCCGTCACTGCGCTCTCGCCTCCTCTAAAGGCTGCTAACCTCGCACTACTCCGGCAGTGCATAAGCCACCACCTCGTCGCCGACCGGCGTTTCCATGAAGTGGTGACCGCCCGGATAAATGACCACGAACTGCTTGCCGCCGGCTTCGTAGATCATGGGCGTAGCCTGGCCGCCCGCCGGCAGGTCGGTCGACCATAGCTCCTCGCCTGTCTCGGTGTTGAAGGCGCGGAGCTTGTTGTCCGACGTCGCCGCGACAAAGGTCAGTCCGCCTGCCGTCGTGACAGGGCCGCCGTTGTTGGGCGTGCCGATGGTGAAGGGCAGCATGGACGGGATGCCAAACGGCCCATTTCTTTCGGCCGAGCCAAAGGGGTGATCCCAAAGCGTCTTGCCTGTTGAAAGCTCAATCCCCCGAATCCAGCCATAGGGCGGTTGCTTGCACAACATGCCCGTGCCCGGGACCCGCCAGCCGGCGTTCACGTCAATGGCATACGGCACGCCCTCCATCGCCGACACGTCGCCATTGTCTTCGCCGAAGGCCTTGATGTCCTCTGACTCGGCAGCATCACGCGGGATCAACTGGGAGTAGTTGGGGACATCGTTGTAGTTGGCGATGAGAATGCCGCGTTCGGGATCAATGGCCACGCTCCCCCAGTCCGATCCGCCGTTGTAGCCGGGATATTCGATGAACGGCTTGTCGGCAGACGGCGGCGTGTACTGACCCGTGTAGTGTGCCAGGCGGAACTGGATCCGGCACCAGAGCTGGTCGATGGGGCTCATCCCCCACATCTGTTCTTCGGTGATGTCGGGCTTGGTGAGATTGGCGTAGCCCGAATAGGGCTGCGTGGCAGACATGTACTCGGTCTGAGCCCCGCCGGTCGTCGTGACTTCGCGCTCCTCGACCGGAAACAGGCTTTCTCCCGTCTGGCGGTTGAGGATGTAGATCTGTCCCTGCTTGGAGGAGAGGATCAGCGCTGGCACCGTTCCGTCGCCGGAGGGAAAATCGACCAGCGTGACCTGACTGCCGAGATCATAGTCCCAGACGTCGTGATGCACAGTCTGGAAGTGCCACGCTTCCTCGCCCGTCGTCGCATCGAGCGCCACTAATGACGAGGCGTACTCGTTCTCGGCTTCGCTCCGATCGGGACCCCAGTAGTCGGACGAAGAGTTCCCAAGCGGCAAATAGACGTAGCCAAGCTCCTGGTCGCCGGTGGCCGTCGTCCACATGTTCGGCGTGCCCCGCGTATAGGTTTCCCCTTCGGCGGGCTCGCCGACCGCGCCACCCTTGCCGAGGTCCCAGGCCCACATGAACTCTCCGGTGATCGCATCATAGCCGCGCACCACGCCGGAGGGCGCGTCATTGGCCTGGTTGTCGCTCACCTGTGCACCGGTGATCACGACGCCACGCACAATCACGGGGGCCGAGGTTACCGCGTACCAGCCGGGCACGGTGTGACCGAGACCCTCTTCGAGATTGACCTGCCCTCCACTCCCGAAATCGGGGCACAGTTGACCGGTAGCGGCATCGACGGCGATCAGGCGCGCATCGAGCGTCCCCATGATGAGGCGCGTGGCGCAAAGCTGGCCGGGGTCGAGATCAGGCTGGGCGTGGTAGGCGAGGCCCTTGCAGGTCGCGCCGTAGGGGATGGCGTCTGGCGACACTTTCGGATCGTAGCGCCAGGCCTCGAGGCCCGTGGCCGCGTCGAGCGCGATGATCTGGTTCATCGGCGAGCAGACGTAGAGCGTATCGCCAATCTTCAGCGGCGTGTTCTCGGGTGAGTATTTTCCCTCCGATTCATCGCTGGGAAGATCGCCGGTGTGGAAGGACCACACCTGCTCGAGCGAAGCGACGTTGTCGGTATTGATCTGGTCGAGCGGAGAATAGCGCTGCGCGGACTCAGAGCCTCCATAGGCCGGCCAGTCTTCCCCTACAGGGGGCAAGACGTCGGCCGGACGCTCCTTGTCCTCGGCGATCACAGGACTGACCGCAACGCCGTTGCTGTCGGTCGTGGCAGCATTGGGGGCGCTCCCTGCTTCCTCGTTGCCTGCGGCGGCAGGCGCCGCCGCTGGCGCGGCAATTGGCGGCAGAGTTTCAGTCGGAGCAGTGGAGGGCGTTGCGGGATCGGCCGCTGCACCGGTCGCGCCGGCCGGTTGATCAGTGGTCGGCCCGGCAGGAGCCACGCTGTCCTGCGCCTGCGCAGGCGGAGCGCTGGTCCACCCCGGAACCAGACCCAGGCCAAGCACCAGCAAGGCCGAGCGAGCGACAGCCTGGTGACGCCGCAGCCCAGGGAGCGCGATCAGCACCAGCACCAGGATGACAGTCGGCGCCACGATGCGCGGCACCAGCGCCCACCAATCCGATGCAGGTTGCCAGCCGTCCAGCGTGACTTCCCAGAATGCCCATATCAGGGTGCCCAGCCAGATGAGTCCATAGATCAGGGCCCCCATTCGACGGTTGAGCACCATCAGAACCCCAGCCCAGACGAGCAGCAGCCCAGTAATGGCATAGTACCAGGATCCGCCCAGAATAATGAGATACACGCCACCGGAAGCAAGGATGATGCCCACGAGGCCCACAACTATGCCGAGAATGGCTGCATACCAGCCGAAACCGCCCCGCGCGCGCCTGGAATGATCGAAAGTGGTGCTCGACATCAGTATCCTCCTCAGACTGGCCACAGATGCGAAGTGGTGAACTTCCGCGAAGGTTCCCCATTCTTCAGCATCGGCTGGTATCATTCGCGTGAGCTTTGGATGGCGGCGAGGCTCTGCCGGTCGCCGCACAGGCCCGTTACGTATCGTTCCGGATCGAAAGGCAGTTCTCGTGCCGCACGACCACAACCACACGCACCTGGATCCCGCGTCGGGGGATCGCCGCGTTTCGATAGCGATCTGGGCCAATGCCCTGCTCACCGTCGCCCAGATTGCCGGCGGCATCCTCTCGGGCAGTCTCGCCCTTGTCGCGGACGCCCTCCACAACTTCTCCGACATGGCATCGCTGGTGATCGCGTTCGGCGCCCGCAAGATTGCGCGGCGGCCCGCTGACGAGCGGATGACCTTCGGCTACGGCAGGATCGAGATCGTGGCCGCCCTCATCAACTACACGACGCTGATCGTCATCGGCCTTTACCTCATCTACGAGGGCGGGATGCGGATTTTCCAGCCGACCGCGGTCGAAGGCTGGACCGTCATCATCCTGGGCGGTGTGGCGCTGGCAGTGGATACCCTGACTGCCTTTCTGACCTACTCGATGCAGAAGGGCAGCGTGAATATCCGGGCCTTGTTCCTGCACAACCTGTCGGACGCGCTGGCCTCGCTCGCCGTTGTCGCCGGAGGGATGCTGATCCTTCTCTACGACCTGCGATGGGTGGACCCTGCCATCACCATCGGCATAGCGCTTTACATCCTCTACCTGGCGTTCACCGAAATCGGTAATCCGATCCGGACCCTGATGCTGGGCAGCCCGCCCGACATCGACAACGGCGCGGTGATCGAAGCGATCTGCAGCGTCGAGGGCGTCGATGACATCCACCAGGTGCACCTTTGGCAGATGCACGAGCACGAGGTCGCGCTCGATTGCCATGTTGTGCTGCAGGAAGGGAGCTGGAGCCGGATGGAGACTGTGAAGGCGGAGATCAAGAAGCGCTTGAAGGAAACCTTCAACATCGGTCACACCGCCCTCGAGTTCGAAGAACTCGGTAGCGAGCACAAGGACGCCAGCCTCTACGGCCATGCCAGCAGTTCGCACCACAGTGGCAGCCACGAGGCCCACTAACGTCTTCGGTGCAGCGGACGGAATGGCACTCAGATGCCATTCGGTCACCGCACTTGCCCGCAGGCGGCTGGGTCAGGCGCGCGTCACCCCGGGGACGCCGTCCAAGACCTCGAATTCCTCGAAGATCGAGGCGGTCGCTTCGGGGTCCTTACGATCCACCGCGACCAGTTCGACCCGGGCCTGCTCCGGCGCCAGGTGCAGGAGGGAATAGCCGTGGCGGCTGGCATCGCCGAAGCGAATGTGTGGGTTCTCGGCCATGACGGTGTCGAGGGCCTCGGCCGCAGGCGGGTCGGAGGTGATCGAGCCGGTGACGAACTCACTGGCCACGAGGTCCCCGTCGGCCGTGCGCACATCGGCCGCGTAGAAGGCGTGCAGGTCGCCGCCGATGACCAGCGGGTTGGAACGGTTGGCCGCGCGCACGCTCTCGAGGAGCCGTTCGCGACCGGAGCGATAATGGTCCCAGCCATCGTCGCTGTAGCGGGTGCCCGGCCCCAGCTCGAGGTCGCGCGCCGATAGAAGAGTGGTCTGGCCGATCAGCGACCAATGCGCCTTTTTCTCCCGCATGGTGCGGTCGAACCACGCCTCCTGCACCTTCCCCAGCATGGTGTAGCGGCTCAATTCGGCCGGCTGCGGCGCCTCAGGTGCCGGGTCACGATATTGCCGCGCATCCAGCAGGGTCAGATCCAGCAGCGTGCCGAAGCGATGGTTGCCGTAGATGCGGAAATCGCCGAAGTCGGGCGCCGCCAGCGGCGGAACGGGCATGTGTTCGTACCACGCCTGGTAGGCCGCGGCCCGGCGCTTGAGGAAACTTGCCGGCGTACGATCAGTAGGCGAGCCGTCACCGCCATAATTGTCGACGACCTCATGATCATCCCAGGTGAAGAGCCAGGGGAAACGGGCATGGGCCAGTTGCAAATCCGGATCGGACTTGTAGAGCGCATAGCGCTGGCGATATTCGAACAGCAGCGAGGGCGCGCCGGTGCCATGCTCGCGCACATGCTGGGCGCCATAGCTTTTTTCATAGATGTAGTCGCCCAGATGCACGACCAGGTCGAGGTCGCGCTCCGCCATGTCGCGATAGGCGCTGTACCAGCCCTGCTCGTATTGCTGGCAGGCGGCAAAGGCGAGGCTGAAACGGGCATTACCGGCGTCGTCGGCCGGGGCGGTGCGGGTGCGCCCCACCGGGCTCAGCGCATCGCCACAGCGGAAGCGGTAGAAATACCAGCGATCGGGCAAGAGCCCATCCACCGCGACATGCACCGAATGGGCGAGCGCCTCGCTTGCGGTCTCGATGCCGGACTGCACGATACGCGAGAAGCTCTCGTCCTCCGCGACCTCCCAGGCCACGTCCATGGGGGGATGCTGCGGCGCCGGCGCGAAGCTGAAGGAATCGGCCGGGGCCGGGTCGGCATCGGCAAAAAGCAGCCTTGTCCAGAGAACCACGCCTTGAGTCGTGGGCGAGCCCGAGGCGACACCGAGGGCGAACGGATCTGCGTCGAAGCGCGCGGCCCGTACTGAACCCAGCAGCGGCCACACCGCAGCCGCCGCGAGTCCGGATGAGAGAAATTGTCGACGAGTTTGCCGCTGCGTCATGATGGTCCTTCTGTCATCCGGTATCTCTTCCCGCTGGTCGCCAATCCGGAGCTAAGGCCGGGCCTCAAGAAGGGACAAGGTCTTCGTGTCGGGTTCGCCGCCGTAAAAGCTGGCGAGCGCCGTGCTGAAGAGAGCCTTATCGTCGCCTTGCGCGGCGCGGTTGAACAGCGTGAGGCAGGATCGAAACTTGAGATCGTCGGGCGAGCCGAAGATGGCGTGGGCTGTCCGGTGGGAAAGCTTGAGCACCAGGCCGACATGCTCGCGCAACCGCGGCCCCAATACCGGATGATCCAGGTAGGCCTGCGCCTCGGCCAGGCCGTCGAGTCCGTATAATCGCGCCATCTCCGAGTGCCCAAGGCCACGCAGCTGCGGGAAAATGAACCACATCCAGTGCGTCCGTTTGCGGCCGGCCCGCAGTTCCGCTTCCACATCGCCCAGAACGGGCGCCTGTGCGTCCAGGAAGCGCTGCAAATCAAAGGTCATCACCGCTCCTACTGCGCCGCCACAGGGTCCTGGTGCCCCGCCAGCGACAGAGCCAACTCGCCTTCGAAGATGGTCCCGTTGTCCACCGTGAACGCGTAGTGACCGGCCATTTGCGCGACGACGCCGCGGATCAACCGCATGCCCATGCTCTGCGGCGCGCCGGGAAGCGGTTCCGCCATGCCCACGCCGTTGTCGCTCACCCGCAGGAGACAGCGACCCTCACCTGCCGGTTCGAGGGAAATGGCGATGCGCCCCTCGCGATTATCCGGAAAGGCGTATTTGAGGGCATTGGTGACAAGTTCGGCGAGCAGCAGCGAGAGCGGCGTCAGGTGATCCCGGTCCACAGGGAGCGATGAGAGATCGTAGCTCACCTCGACATGGGAGCCGTAGGACCGCACGACGTCGTCAACGACCACCGGGATCAGTTCGCTGGCGTCGATTTCCTCGTAGCGGTCGTGACGGTAGATGTGCTCGTGCATGGCCACCATGGCAGTCAGACGGCTCTGCAGATCCACCTTCGCACTTGTGGGCATCTCCTGCATGCGCACCAGGGACTGCACGGACTGCAGGTTGTTCTTCACGCGGTGGTGGATTTCGCGGAACAACAGGGTGTTGGTTTCGAGGGCCTTCTGCAGATCTTCTCTCTGGCGCCTGTCCCGGCGCAGCAGTTGCAGGACCCAGAACCAGCCGCCCATAAGGCCAAGAACTATAGGGGCAACGATCAGAATGACCGTCCACACGGCTGTCCGGAACGCCGCCCAGCGCGGTTCGGTGGCTATGGATGCCAGCGCGAGAATACGGGTATCGGGGATCAGCCGGTAGCTGACGACGCGCGCCACGCCGTCGACGGGTGATGCCTTGGAAACGTAGGTGCCGACCGGGGCCTGCGGCAGGTACTGCGCAATCAGGACCGAGTCCGAAAGATCGACCGGTCCGTCCGGCTGCGGGTAACGGGCCATCAACTCTCCATCGATGCGGACCAAGCTGACGGTCGAGCCCGCGCCGAGGTCCAGCGAGGCCCAGAACTCCTGGAGGAGTTTGCTGTTGAACGACACCAGGACCGCGCCCCGGAAAGCGCCATTGCGCTCGATTCTCTTGACGAAGATGAAGATGTTTTCGCCGTGTAGACGGCTGATCATGAGACCCGACGTGTAGAAGGGCATGCCTTGCCGCACCTCGGCAAAATAGCGCCGGTCGGCGACATTGATGGTTCCCATGCCCGGCACCGTGGCAAATTTCGTGTCGCCGCTCTCGTCCACTACGTAGACGTTCACACCCGTTGGCAGGCTGCCGACGGCATTTTTCAACTGCTCGTTCTGCAGGTCCAAAAATGGCCCCAGAGATGCGTCCACCCGCAGAAGCGTCTGCCGGGCCAGTTGCGCCATCCAGCCGCCATTGGTTGCCACCACCTGTGCCGCCGCCTGCGACTCCGCCTCCAACTGCTGCCCGGTCTGCTCAACTCCCCTCAGGATGAAGAACGAGAAGAGGCCGCAAAACCCGAGGAGACAGAGGACAATCGTCACTGTGGCGACAGTTGTCGCACGGGCCTCAGTAAGTCGTCTCAGAGCGGCCTGCACTGCCGTGCTCCCCATTCCCGCCCTTTTTTGTAGGCTTAGGTGCTTTCGCTGTGTGCATTTGCAGCTATTCGCCTCTCTTAAGCAAGGCGCAAAAGGACCCACCCGATCGTGCCCGCCTTAAGTCTAAGGTAGGCACGGATCCGATAATGCTTGGCCAACGAAGCCTTGCCCCGGAAGGAACTGAATTGCTCTCTCGTCCCCTCAAACTGGCCGCTTTCGGTCTTCTCTCGCTCTCTGCAGTCACACTCGCTGCCTGTTCCATGGGTGGCCCTGCCAGCCCGGCCGGTTTGCATCCGGGTCTCAGCGCGCCCATGGACCAGCCGGGTGCGCGGCTCGATTCGGTTCAGGCCGTCGGTCTGATCAACGCCTATCGCGCCACCAACGGCGTAGCGCCCCTGCAGGTCGACGACGGCCTTAACGGCACGGCACAGGCCTTGGCAAACCAGTACGCCCAGACCGGCACCGCGCCCAGCAAGCCACAGGCTCTGAACCAGATGAAGCTCAGCGCCGGCTACCAGACCTTCGCCGAAACCTTCTCGGGCTGGCGCAACAACCCGGCCGACGCTGCCGGGCTCCTGGCGCAAGCCGGAAAGGCCGGCATTGCCGTCGCGTCCAACCCCAGTTCCGCCTATGGCGTCTATTGGGTCCTCGTGATTGGCAACTGATCGGCACATCGACGCCAGGGGGCTCAAATGCCCCCTGCCCGTCCTCAAGCTGGAAAAGGCGCTGACAAGCGCCGGGTCCGGCCAGGTCCTCACGCTTGTCGCCACGGACCCGATGGTAAAGGTCGACATCCCGCTCTACTGCCGCCAGCACGCACACACTTGCGAAGCGACCGAAGCAGACGGCGTTTTCACATTCACCATCGTGGTCGGAAACGGCCGCTAGGCTTACGCGCCCTTGCGCAGTTCCCTAGTTGAGGAAGCTCGGGCGTGGGACGGGAAACGGCACATCGCCTGCCTGGGCGGTCTCGGCAGCGATTCCGCCCCGCAAATCCCCCTCTACCTCGGCGCTCGCAACGGAAGGCCGCACGGGATTGATCGCAACGTGTTGCGGGCGCGGCCGGGGCAGCACGATCCCGTCGCGCAACCGGCCGAGATTGGTGGCCGTGTAGATGCGCTCCTCGATTTCGTCGGTGAGATAGCTTGGCTGCCCCTTGAGCCCCATGGGGAACGCCGCCTCCTGGGCATCGCGATAGGCCGCAGCCTCCTTGCCGCAAATGCTCGGGCGCATGTTCACCGGCTCTCTGTCGGTCAGGTTCGACAGGCCAAGCACTTTCTGCCCCGTAGGCTTGATCGACCCGGACAAGGCCTTGAGGATCAGTTCAGCGGCGCGCTCGTTCCGGTCGCGTCCGGACTGTCCCCCCAGCACCACGGCCATCAGCTTCCGCCCATTGCGGTCCACCGTCACCACGATGTTGAGCCCGGACTCGCAGATGAAACCCGTCTTCATGCCAGTGGTCCCGGCAAAATGGGCGAGCAGCTTGTTCTCCGATTCCAGTCGCGTTTTGCCCAGCTGCACCGCCCTTGTCCCGAAGATCGGCATGAATTGCGGGAAATTCTGCTCGATGTAGAGCGAGAGCACGGCAAGGTCCCGGGCGGTGGTCACCTGGCCCTCGTCGCTGAGCCCGTTCGGATCAACATAGTGAGTGGCCGTCAGTCCCATCCGGCGGGCGGCGTCGTTCATCATGGCGACGAATTTTTCCTCGCTGCCGCCAACGGTCTCGGCAATCGCCATCGCGACGTCATTGGCGGACTTCACCAGCATCACATAGAGCGCGTCCTTGAGCGTCAGCGCGCTGTCGACCTGGAGGCCCGACCGGCTGGGAGGCTCGTTGGCCGCCTTGCGCGAGATGATGACCTTGGTGTCCAGCGTCACCGTACCCGCGGCCAGCTGCTCGAACACGACGTAAGCCGTCATCAGCTTGGTCAGGGAGGCAGGATGCCAAGGCTGTCCTGCTTCCTGCGCATAGAGCACGTCCAGCGTGTCGCGGTCGACAACCAGCATCGGGTTGGCGAGCGCGGGCACAATACCGGCGATCAGCATGAAAAGGGTCAGGACGAGGCTGCGCAGCAAGGTCAAGAGACGACGACTCCGACAATGTCCGGGAGAAAACGCGCTTTCCTTAGCAGCCACTCCCGCCGATCTCAAGCAAGCGGCAGCCCGGGTGACACCCATGTGAACCTGCTGACACGGCCTGTCGGGACAACGGCCGACAGTTGAGCGGCATTACAGGAGAGGCGAAGATGAAAACGCTGGTCACCATTCTTACACCGGGTTTCGCCGATTGGGAGACGGCGCTGCTCAATGCCGCGGCGCGATCCTACTACCGGTTGACCACGCGGTTTGCCACGCCCGGTGGCACTCCGGTCACCTCCGCCGGAGGGCTATCTGTTACCCCGCACCTCGCCATCGAGGAGATCGAGAGCGGCGCTCTCGACGCCTTGATCGTCAATGGAGGGCCGATTTGGTCGACCCCGGACGCGCCCGATATTTCGCAAATGCTGCGGCGGGCGCATGTGGAGGGAAAGGTGGTTGCCGCCATCTGCGACGGCGTCCTGGCCCTTGGCCGCTCGGGTCTTCTCGATGAAACCCGTCACACCGCCAACGGGCCGGAAAGCCTTACCGACACCGGCTATGCCGGCAGCAGCTTCTATGTCGACCAGCCACGGGCGGTCCTCGACAACCGCATCGTCACGGCGCCGGGCACCGCTCCCGTCACTTTCATGGGCGCTGTGTTCGAGGCTCTTGGCCTGCGGACCGGCGACCTCGATTTCTATCTCGGTCTCTATGCTGCCGAGCACATCGACCGATAGGAGTGGCGGCGTAGTCTGGCACTGGTAACTTTAGGTAACTGGCACTATATTAGTGCCTGAGTTCCTTTTCCGGAGGCCATCATGTCCCTCACCGATACGTCCAAATCCACCAACTGCCTTGCCATGTCCGACGTGCTCAATCGCATCGGGGACAAGTGGAGCGTCATGGTCGTGGGGATGCTCGGCCGCAACGGGACGCTGCGGTTCAACGAGCTCAAGCGCATGATCAACGGCGTGTCCCAGCGCATGCTGACGCTGACCCTGCGCAATCTCGAGCGCGATGGACTCGTCAATCGCACCATCTACCCGGAGGTGCCGCCCCGCGTGGAGTATAGCCTGACCGAACTGGGCAAGACCCTGCAAGGGCCGATCAGCGCTCTCTGGGACTGGTCGGCGGAAAACCATCAGAGCATCGTGGAAGCCCGCGCCACCTATGATGCGCGGGAAACTGCCGTGGCAGCGGAAAACCATCAGCGCATCGCCTACGCGCGCGGCTAACCCTTCTCGCTAACGAAGTGCGCGGCCTGGCGGATGCCCTCGCCGCGCCCGGCGCCGACTGCTTCTCGTTCCCGCGTCGGCAGGTTCAGGGCGCTGACCAAGGCCTTGTACTCCTGACGCGCGCCGACGTGTGACGCCGAGGGCAGCCCTCCGAGCAGGTCCTCGTCCAGCGCGTCGAAGACGGTCATTCCCGTTGCGAACAGCGAGCGGAAGATGACGCGTTCGGCGATGCCGTCGGCGACACGGCAGCCCAGTCGTGTCGCGATGCGGTCGAGCATGGTCTGCACCTGCCGCATATTGCGCGAGGACAGCATGGAGATGCGGTTCCGGACCAGCACCCAGTCGATGGTGCGCCCATCGATGGTCAGGCGTTCGGACCGCGCCCGTTGCACCAGCCGCGCATAATGACTGAGTTCGCGCGGCTCACCGGTCACCGGATCCACCTGCGCCATCACGGCCAGATCGATAAGGCTGTCGTTGACCGGCGTCACCAGCGTATCGGCCAGGGAATGGGCCAGCCGCGTCAGATTGGTGTCGAAGCCAGGCGTGTCGATGACGATGAAATCGGCGCTTTGCTCGACCTCTCCGATCGCCTGCCGAAACAGATCGAACTCGAGCTTGTTGTTCTCCCGCATCGAATCGCCGCGGGCCAGAGGCAGGTGGAAATGCGTCGTGTGCGGCAGGCCGAGTCCGCGAGTGCGGGCCCAGTCGCGCCGGTTCCGCACATACTGGGTCAGCGTCTGCTGCCGGCTGTCCACATCGATGGAGGCCACCTTGTGGCCCTGATGCAAAAGAAAAATCGCCAGATGAAAGGCCGTCGTCGACTTTCCCGACCCGCCCTTCTCATTGCCCACGACGATGACATGCGCGCCTTGTCGCACCATCGAACTCCCCAAATCAGTCGTGCGGACTTTCTTGTGTTCGCCCCGGCCGCACAAGTGAAATTGTGGTTAATGGCATGCAAAGATGGCAGTGAGGCGCTGGCGCTACAGCAGGCCCAGACGGGCAAGCTCGGCTGCGATCTCCATCGAATTGCCGGCCGCCCCGGCGTCTCCAAGGTCTGGGGGCGCATCTTCGGGACGCAGATAGCGCCAGCCCTGGAACGGGCGCTTGGGGTAAGGCACGACGCGGGTCAACTCGCGCGACATGATGATGTCGCAGTAGTCCTTGCCCTCGGCATCGGTATAGGGCGCCAGCTGCAGGATCTGCTGGCGGCAGACGATGGAGCCGGCGATGACCCAGTAGATGGAGGATCGCCCCTCCATCTCTTCACGCCGCTTCGGCATCATGCGTGTCCGATGGACGTGTACGTCCTCGCCGTAGTTTGCGCCCCACCAGTGGGCCCGTTCGTCGCGGTAGCTTTCCAGCTCTTCGAAGCTGGAAACGCCGACGCAAAGTTTCACCATGTGAATCATACCAGCGTTCCGGGGGCCACCCGACCCTGGATCACGTCGATTTCGTCGTCGTCCACGATCCATGGCTCCTGCAGCGCCAGCGCCAGCCATTCCTGGAAGGCTGGCAAGGCGTAGATCGCCTCCACATAGGCGCCGGCAGTGTCCGATACGGGCAACTCATAGGTCCGCAACCGCGTCGCGAGCGGCGCAAACATCGCGTCGGCAGCGGTGAACTCGCCGAACAGGTATGGTCCGCCCGAGCGCGCCAGATGCTCGCCCCAGAGCGCTTCCACGCGCGCCAGGTCCCTGCGGACGGCGTCGAGGTCCACCTTGCCGGGGTGCGAGGCGCGCAGGTTCATCGGTGCATGGGTGCGCAGGGCGGAAAACCCGGCGTGCATCTCGGCCGCCGCAGCGCGCGCCAGGGCGCGCTCCCGGCGCCCGCGCGGCCAGATCGCCTTGTCCGGAAAGGAATCCGCCAGATACTCGATGATGGCGATGGTTTCCGGCACCGCCAGGGCCCCGTCCAGCAGCAGCGGGACTTTGCCGGTGGGTGACCGGGCTGCAATCGTTTCCCGCCACCCCGGACCCGAGAGTTGTAGCACCTCGTCCTCGAAGGGGATGTCGAAATGGCGCAGCACCAGCCAGGGTCGCAGCGACCAAGTGGAATAGTTCCTGTTACCGATCAATAGCTTCATGGCACATCTTCCGGATCAACATTAAGGGCGCCCCAGTGGCCGGGACGCCCTTTGCATAATCTTCTGAGTGAATAACTCCAGCGTCTTTTCTAGACGCCAGCTACTACGGAGAAAACCAACCCCATCGAGACCAGGCATACCAACGTCCACGACGCAGCGCGCCAGAAGTTCGTCTTCGGTTGACTTCGCATAGATCGCTCCTTGTCAGCCGTTCACTCCGGCCCCGTGAACAATCCCGGCGCCGGTAATGAATCGTTAGCCGTGCTGGAAATGGGATGCAAGCGACCAATCTGCAACACTCCACAGGCCGCGGTGGGGGATAGAATCGTCTCAGAAAAGCCCGAACCAGAGGCCGGCGATGCCCAAAAAAGCAAAGAATCCAACCACGTCGGTCACGGTCGTGACGAACACTGCCGAAGCGATGGCGGGGTCGGCCTTCAGCTTGTCGAGGGTCAGCGGAATAAGAATTCCCGCAGTGCCCGCGACGATCATGTTGATGATCATGGCGGCGGCAATGACCGCGCCAAGTTGAACGTCGCCATAGCGCAGGGCTGTCACGACCCCGATCAGGATAGCGAAAATGATGCCGTTGACGAAGCCCACCACCACTTCGCGACGGATCAGCCGCCGCAGGCGTCCACCATCCAGTTCCCGCATCGCCAACGCGCGCACCGTCACCGTCATGGTCTGCGCCCCAGCATTGCCGCCCATGGACGCTACGATCGGCATCAGCACCGCTAGCGCGACCATCTGCTCGATGGTGGCGTTGAACAGGCCGATCACCATGGAGGTCATCACCGCGGTGAACAGGTTGATCACGAGCCACGGCACGCGGCTGCGCACGGTATCGACGGTGGTATCGGACACGTCTTCGTCGCCGACACCGGCCAGCAGGCGGAAGTCTTCGTCGGCCTCCTCCTGGATGACGTCCACCATGTCATCCACCGTCAGAACGCCGACCATGCGGCCGTTCTCGTCCACCACCCCCACTTCCACGAGGTCGTAGCGCTCGAACTGGCGGGCCGCCTCCTCCTGGTCCTCGTTGGCATCGATGAGCACCAGCGTGGTGTTCATGATGCTCTCGATGGGGGTGCCGCGCAGCGAGCGCAGGATGCGGTCGAGCGGTACCGTCCCGAGCACCTTGTAGGCTGCGTCGACCACGTAAATCTGATAGAACTCATCGGGCAGGTCGCGCTCGCGGCGCATGTAGTCGATCGTGTGCCCGACGGTCCAGAACGGGGGGATGGCGATGAAATCGGTCTGCATCCGCCGGCCGGCGGAATCCTCGGGAAAGTCGAGGCTGCGCTTGAGGCTGAGGCGCTCGAAGGTGGGCAGCGCCGAGAGAACCTCGTTCCGGTCGTGGGGCTCGAGATCCTCCAGCAGCGAAACGGCGTCGTCGTTGTCGAGACCGGCCACACCGCGCGCAATCGCCGCGTTGGGCAGCTCCTCCATGATTTCGAGGCGGATGCTCTCATCGACTTCGGTCAGGGCCGAAAAATCGAATCGGTCTCCCATGAGACGGACCAGGGCGAGCCGCTCGTTGTGGTCGAGTTGCTCGAGCACATCGCCCGTATCGGAGTGATGCAGAGGCCCCACGACGGTGGTCACGTCGTCTGCGCGGCCCGCCTCCAGGAAGGCCCGCAGGCGCTCCATCCAGAGCGCGTTTATGCGGCCGTCATCGTCGCGGAACCCACCGCTGTCCAGCGCGGCCCCGGCGTCGGGCGCCCAATCGGTCTCTTCGCTCATCGGGAGCCCTTTGCGTTTCGTCCGGTTTCGGGGGCAAGCAAGCTGTAGCCAATCCGCCGCGCCTGCACCAGTCATGGCCGCCAGATTTGCCAAAGCCACGCGGCGCGTGGGAACCGCACCCACGTTCCCCGTCTTATCGCGTTAAGGAGGCCACCATGACCAGCGCATCACCGGAAAAGGGCTTTGATCGCATCTGCCGGCTGGCCGAGGCCCGGGGCCTTGCCGAAGTCGAGCGCGACACCAGCTACGGCACGCCCGCGCTAAAGGTCGCAGGTGCATCCTTCGTGCGGATGAAGGATGCCGACACCCTGGTGCTGCACTGCCCGCATGAGCAGAAGGTGCTGCTGATCGAGATTTCGCCAGAGATTTATTTCGAAACCGAGCACTACCGGGATTATCCGGTCGTCCTGATCAATCTGGGGGCCATCAACGATGAGGAGCTTTCGCTGCGCCTGCACGATGCGTGGATGTTCAAGGCGCCGGAGCGGCTGAAAAAGGCCTGAGCGCTCCGAAAAAAGCCAAGCAATCGCCGCGAAAGCGCCGAAACTTCGCTGCGTTGCCGCTGTTTATCACCTCTGTGTGAACTGAAAAGCGAACGGAGACACTATGTCGAAACTGCTTCTCATGCCTGCTGCCGCCCTGGTTGCCATCGCCCTAGCCGCATGCGGCGGTGATGCGCCCCCGCCCCCGGCTAACGATACCAGCGCCACTCCACCCGCCAACACGGCTCCGGCAACCGAACCCGCAACGCCTGCGGCCCCGGCCAATTGAGCCGACGGCAAAGCAAAAAACGAAAGGGCCGCCCCATCGGGACGGCCCTTTTCGTTTTGTCACCGGAGTGACTGGTGCGGTCGAGAAGACTCGAACTTCCACGCCTCGCGGCACAGCGACCTCAACGCTGCGCGTCTACCAATTCCGCCACGACCGCACATCAGTGGTAGAAGCCTCGACGCCGGGGCGCCGAAGCGAGTGGGGATGTAGCAAAGGTCTGCCTCAACCTCAAGCGCTTAAATCGACATTTCTGGCCAGGCTGTGGAGAGTGCAGTGGACGAGCCGGAATTAGAAGCCGGCCTCAGCCGAGGCGGAACACCTTTTCCGTCACGAAGACCCGCAGATGCCCTTCCTCGACATTGACCTCGCCTTTGGCGATCAGCGTGCTGTTGGCATAAATCTTCAGCGGATCGTGCTCGGTCGCATCCAATTCGATCACCGCGCCGCGCCCCATGCGCAGCAGATGGTGGATCGGCATGGTGGTTGCACCGAGTTCAACCGTGATATCGACTTCAATATTGTCCAGCGTGCTCATAGATATGGTGGGAAAGAGGAAGGGGCCTGCCTGCGGCAGGAGGATTCGAACACCCAGAGACTGGGTCAGGCGTGGTTATGGAACAGTTAACGGCGACGCCTGAGGCGTGCCAGATCAGATCGAAACTGCATCGGGCCGATGCTCGCCACGTCGAATGGCGCGTCGCGGATACGCCTGTGCCGTACGAAGACGCCCTGGTCGCCATGGAAGCGCGGGCCGCCGCCATCGCGGAGGGAGAGGCCAACGAGGCCGTCTGGCTGCTGGAACACCCGCCGCTCTACACCGCCGGAACCTCGGCGCGTCCCGACGACTTGCTCAACCCCCGCTTCCCGGTGCATCCGGCGGGGCGTGGAGGGCAATACACCTACCACGGACCCGGACAGCGGGTCGCCTATGTCATGCTCGACCTGACCCAGCGCGGCCGCGATATCCGCTGTCTTGTCCAGGGGCTGGAACAGTGGGTGATCGATACGCTGGAGGCCCACAACATCACGGGCGAGCGGCGTGAAGGCCGTGTCGGGGTGTGGGTGCGGCGGCCCGAGAAGGGCGTTGGCCGCGAGGACAAGATCGCCGCCATCGGAGTGCGCGTGCGCAAATGGGTGACCTTCCACGGCATCTCGCTCAATGTGGCGCCGGACCTGTCCCACTATGACGGCATCGTGCCGTGCGGCATCCTCGATCAGGGCGTCACAAGTTTCGAAGATCTGGGGCTGCTTGTGTCCATGCCCGAGGTTGATTCGGTATTGCGGGCGCGGTTCGAAGCGATGTTTGGCCCGACATCGAACGCCTGACCCCTTGCCTTGCGGCGCCGGGCCGACCACTTTGGGCGCCAATCCGGAATCGAGGAGCCGAGCATGACCCTGGATGACCTCAAACGCCTGTTCACGCGCCAGACCCTGTTCCGGCTCGACGCGATCCTGTCGCCACGCCTGGTGCCGATCTTCTATTTGCTGGGACTGGCCGCAATCCTGCTCTGGGCCATCGCCCATTTCTTCTTCCGCTTTTCGACCGGTTTCGGAGATGGCCTATGGGGCATCCTCGAGATCGTGGTCTTCGGCCTTCTCGCCTTTGTCGGGCTGCGCATTTTGTGTGAAGCGCTTCTCGTCTATTTCCGCGCCCACGAGATCGATGGCGAACCCGGACCGCGCTCGCGCTACTCCGCTTCGCTGCTCGACGAAGTGCGTGACGCGATCCGCGATCTGGCCGAACAGGGCGATGACGGAACTTATGGCGAGGCGGACGAATACGAAATCACCCCCGCCACCGACCCGGCGCCTTACCGCCCCTCTCCTGCCGAGGAGAGGACGCAGCGCGAGCCGGCCACCAGGCCGGGGGAAACCTTCAAGCCTCGCCGCACGGCCAAACGCACGCCGCCGGGCAGTTCGATCACCTGAAATGCAAAAGACCGCCCCTGTGGGCGGCCTTCGTGCTTGTGCCGTGGGGTGAGTTATTTCTTGTTGACGCTCCAGGCACCTGGGCCAGCGAAAACGATATAGAGAAACACGAAGCAGAACAGGATGGCGGCGTCGCCACCATTGTTCGTCGGGTAAAGACTACCGGGCGCATGCACCATCCAATAGGCGACGGCCATCTGGCCCGAAGCAACGAACGCTGCGGGGCGGGTGAAGAAACCGGCAAGGATCATCAGACCGGCGATAATCTCGATGATGCCCGCCAAACCGAACAGGCTGAACAGCGACGGCGACATCTCCGAGGGCGGGAAGCCGAAAATCTTCTGCGTGCCATGCAGGAGGAACAGCAGGGCGGCAACGATGCGCAGCACGGCGAGGGCCTGCGGCGCGTATGCGGAGAGACGGTCGAACATGGAAGCTCCAAGGGTTGCTGCGCACGTGGCGCGGGGTTGGGGTGATCGCTCCTAGCCGGTTCCATCGGAGCCGGCAAAGGCAACAATCACGGAAACACTGTTCGTGGATTGCGACTATATTCGATCCCGCCCTGCGCTCCCGTCAACCCTGCTCCACCGCCATGGCGTGCCGGTGACATTGCGTCAGCGACCGGATTTCTGTATGACGCGCCATCCATTCAATTTCCGGACGTATGCACGCGCATGACCCAGGCGCCAAAAATCGGCCTTGTCAGCCTCGGCTGCCCAAAGGCTCTCGTGGACAGCGAGCGCATCATGACGACGCTGCGCGCACAGGGCTATTCGTTCAGCCGCGATTACGCCGGTGCCGATGTCGTACTGGTCAACACCTGCGGCTTCCTCGACAGCGCCAAGCAGGAAAGCCTCGAGGCCATCGGCGAGGCGCTCAATGAAAATGGCCGCGTCATCGTCACGGGGTGCCTGGGCGTCGAGGAAAACCTGATCCGCGAGACGCACCCCAGCGTGCTCGCCATTACCGGCCCGCACCAGTACGAGAGTGTGGTCTCGGCAGTGCACGAGCACCTTCCGCCGGTACCCAACCGGTTCGTCGACCTCGTGCCCGAAAGCGGCATGAAGCTGACGCCGCGCCACTACGCCTATCTCAAGATTTCCGAGGGTTGCAACAATCGCTGCTCCTTCTGCATCATCCCGCAAATCCGGGGCGACCTTGCTTCCCGTCCGGCCGCCGGCATCCTCTCGGAGGCGGAAGGGCTGATCCGCTCCGGCGTCAAGGAACTGCTGGTCATCTCGCAGGACACCAGCGCCTATGGCCTGGATATCAAATATGCCACGTCGAAATATCGCGGGCGTGACGTGAAGGCCAAGTTCTATGATCTGGCCAAGGAGCTGGGCCAGCTCGGCGCGTGGGTTCGCCTGCACTATGTGTATCCCTACCCTCACGTCGACGCCGTGATGGAGCTGATGGCCGACGGCCTAGTGCTGCCCTATCTCGATATCCCCTTCCAGCATGCGTCGCCGCAGGTTCTCAAGGCGATGCGCCGCCCGGCGCATCAGGAGAAGACGTTGAATCGGATTCTCGACTGGAAGCGGCAAGTGCCTGATTTGACGGTGCGATCCAACTTCATCGTTGGCTTTCCGGGCGAGACCGACGACGACTTCGAGATGCTGCTCGACTTCATCGAGGAAGCCGAGATCGATCGGGCCGGCTGCTTCAAATATGAGCCCGTGACCGGCGCGCCGGCTAACGACCTTCCCGGCGTCGTGCCTGACGAGGTCAAGGAAGAGCGTTTCGCCCAGCTCATGGAAGTGGCGCAGAACGTTTCATTCCATCAGCTGCAGAAGAAGGTGGGACGCACCATCGACGTTATCGTGGACGATGTCCGCCCCGAGCAGAATCGGGCCATCGCGCGATCCAAATGGGACGCGCCGGAGATCGACGGTCAGGTCATTGTCGACAACGCCGACGGCATCAAGATCGGCGACATCGTAAAGGTGACGGTCACCGACAACGACGAATACGACCTGTTCGCCACACCCGCCTGACAAATCCTAACAAACTGTAAATGTGAACGGCGCCCGCGGAACATCGCGGGCGCCGTTGACGTTGGCGGCTTCATCTATGGAGGCCACAATGGAACGCTACTTCTTCAACCACCGCGATGCTGAAGGCGAACTGCAGATCGACATCGACGGCATCATCCTGCCCTCGCTCAATACGGCGCTCGAAGAAGCGAGTTTTGCAGCTCACGCGGCTGTCTCCATGGGTGAGGAAGCGACGCAAGGGTGCTTCGAGATCGAGGATTCCGGACGCCAATTGCTGGCGCGCATTCCTTACGCCATTCGAGAGGAAGACGACGCTTCCGTCACGAGCTGACCGGACGCGCGAACGCTTCAAACGGGTTGTCATGCGTCAGCCGCGTTATCGTTGGCTCGTCCACGCCAGCTTGCCGCAACGCCGGCAGGAACGAGGCCACCAGATGCGTGTAGGGCTGCGGCCGACCGCCACCGGGCTGTGCCGGGTCATACCAGCCCCGGTCGTGACTGAGGAGCAACCGTTCGCCCTGCCCTGCATCGAGCGCCCGTAGCACCAGCGCGACGACCTCTTCGTCCGGCACTCGGCCGATGTGGTCGAATTCGAGCCAGGCACCGCGCGCAAAGACTTCACGGTGCAACCCGAAGTCCTTCTCCTCCTGCGTATGGATGGAGATGAAGCGGCTCGAAGAACCACCTTCATTCTCGATGATCTCGAGCTGGTCGAGCACCACGCGGCCCTTGATGGTGTGCGACCCAATGATTGCGCCGGTCTGCGCGGCTGCCCGCGCCGCAGCACGCAGGATACGCGCTTCGAGGGGTGTGATGCCATCGTCCCCGGCGCTGATCTTGATCCAGCCGGCCTGTACGCCAGTGCCCTCGATTTCGCCCGTCAGTTCTTCAAGCATCCAGCGCTCCACCTGGCTCTCGCTCGCGTCGCGGACCCAATCAGGAATCCAGGGCTCGCGATAGTTTCCTGTCGGCACCACGATCGGCAGACCAGTGGCCTGGGACACAGCGAGGTCGGCATCGGCGCGCCGGCCAACGCCGCCGGTGGAGCACTCCACGAGCGCCGTGACGCCCTGCGCCTTTATCGCCTCGATCTGGGGCGCCATAAGCCGGACGACGTCATCGATGTCGGCCTCCGCATAGCCCGGCTGGTCCGGCGTCCGAAGGTCCACGAAGATATGCTCGTGAGGCAGGATAAGGCCCAGTTCTTCGCGCTTCAGCGGGCCGAGGGTGGTTATCAGCTGCTTCATTCGATTCTCCCTGTCGAGCGCTTTTCGCTGTCGGTTTTGCGCATCAAGTTGCGTCGCGCTGTTTTCTTCTCGGCGCGTGCGACTATTCTCCCCATCGTCGCGTTACCAAGGGCCACGACGGAGCACTTCATGACAACCCCTCAAATGCTCGCCTTCCTCGTTATCGCGGGCATGATGGTGGCGTTCATCATCGGCAAATGGCGCTACGATCTGATCGCCGCTGGGGCGCTCCTCATTGCGATGCTGGTCGGAATCGTGGCTCCGGAAGCCGCCTTCACCGGGTTTTCCAACGACATCGTCATCATTGTGGGGAGTGCGCTTGTCGTCAGCGCTGCGGTGGCCCGATCCGGGATCATGGAGCTGCTGATCCGGCGCTATGCCCCCAATATCAGCAGCCCGCGCGCCCAGTTGATCCTTCTCGTGGTCATCGTTACGGTGCTCTCGGCCTTCGTCAAGAACATCGGCGCCCTGGCCATCATGATGCCGATCGCGTTCCAGATGGCGCGCCGCTCGGGCGTCTCGCCCTCGATGTTCCTCATGCCCATGTCGTTCGGCTCGCTGCTCGGCGGGCTGATGACGCAGATCGGCACCTCGCCCAACATCATCGTATCCGGCGTCCGGCAGGAACTGACCGGCACCGCCTTCACCATGTTCGACTTCACCCCAGTCGGCGCCATCCTGGCCGTGGCGGGCGTGGCGTTCCTGTCCGTTGGATACCGTCTCCTGCCGGAGCGCCGGCGGGAGGAGCAGGGCATGGACAGGGCCATCGAAATCAAGAACTACACCACCGAAGCACATGTTCTGGCCGACTCCAACGCGGTCGGAAAGAAGATCGCCGACATCCACTCGGCTGCCGATGGCGCGGCCATGGTCACATCCATTGTTAGCGAGACGGGGCGGCGCCGCACCCCCTTCCCCGATGCCACCTTGCGGGCCGGCGACATCCTGCTCATCGAGGGCGAGCCGGAAGCGCTGGACAAGATGGTCAGCCAGACCGGCCTCTCGTTCGGGGAACGTCGCGGCGGCGCCTCGAGAGACACGGCCGAGATCGGCGTCATCGAGGCCATCATCGGGGAAAGCTCCGGCCTCATCGGCGCCAGCGCGCAGGAACTTACCTTGTTTGACCGGACCGGACTCAACCTGCTCGCCATTTCCCGGCGCGACCGTCGCTTCACCGAGCGCCTGGGACAGATCAAGTTCCAGAATGGCGACGTCATCCTGCTTCAGGGGCACCTCAAGCGCATTCCAGAACTGTTGCGCGAGTGGGACTGCCTGCCGCTGGTGGAACGCGGCCTGCGCCTCGGAAGTGTCCGCAATGGCCTCTTGCCACTCTCGATCCTGCTCGCGGCCATGGCAGCCACCGCTTTCGGGATCGTGCCTGTCGCGACGGCTTTTTTTGCCGCAGCCGCGCTCATGGTGCTGACGGGAGCCTTGCCGCTGCGGGACCTCTACAACCAGGTCGATGGACCCATCCTGGTCATGCTGGCCTGCCTCATCCCCGTCAGCGAAAGCCTGCAATCGACCGGCGGCACGGATCTCGTCGCCGGCTGGCTCGCCTCTGTCGCCAGCATTCTGCCCGGCTGGGGCGCGTTGGCGCTGATCATGGTGGCGTCGATGGCGGTGACCCCGTTCCTCAATAACGCGGCGACGGTGCTCGTCATGGCGCCGATCGCCGCCGTATTCGCCACCGGTCTCGGCTACCGCCCGGAGGCCTTTCTCATGGCGACGGCCATCGGCGCCGGCTGCGATTTCTTGACCCCCATCGGACACCAGTGCAACACGCTGGTCATGGTCCCGGGCGGCTATCGCTTCGGCGACTATTGGCGGTTGGGATTGCCACTCTCCGTCATGGTTGTGATCGTGGGCGTTCCAGCGCTGATGTTCTTCTGGCCGTTCTGAGCGGGCATCAGATTTTCTGGGGCACGACTGCAACTTAATCCGTTCCATCACATTGTCTACACAAGTCAGTGAGTGGAGGAAGCCATGGCTTTTGACGGAGTTGGTTGGATCGCAGCGATCATTATCGGCGGCCTCGCCGGGTGGCTGGCGAGCATGTTCATGAAGTCCGGCGGCGGAGTTCTGATGAACATCATTCTCGGCATTGTCGGCGCGATTCTGGCGAGCCTGATCTTCGGCCTCCTGGGAATCTCCTTTGGCGGCTGGCTTGGCTATCTCATTGCCGGCTTTATTGGCGCCTGCATCCTCATCGCCATTGGTCGCGCCGTGTCGCGGTAGCTTGCGATCCGCCAGCAGTAAATGAAGGGCCCGCAACGGGCCCTTTTTTTGTGCAAGCGGCATGACCCCTGCGAGCGGATGGGCTAAGCAGGTGGCAGCCGAGGCCACCATGCACACACGCCACACCATCCCGCTTCGCCACCGCCCGCCGCTCGTCCTGGGCCAGCGCGCCCTGGTGATGGGCATCCTCAACGTCACGCCCGATAGTTTCTCCGATGGGGGCGCGCATGTCAGTGTCGCAGACGCGGTGACTCATGCACGCCAGATGCTTGGCGAGGGCGCAGCGATCATCGACATCGGCGGAGAAAGCACGAGGCCCGGTGCCGAACCGGTGGGCGTCCAGGAAGAGCTCGATCGGGTCATACCGGTCATCGAAGCGCTCCGCGCCGAGGGCATCGACGCGCCTATTTCGATTGATACAATGAAGCCGCTGGTGGCGGACCAGGCGATCGAAGCTGGGGCCGATATCGTCAACGACGTCACCGGCCTACAGGGCGCCCCTCAGATGGCGGAGATCGCGCAATTGCACGGCGCGCCGGTCATCGCCATGCATTGGGACAGGTCGTGGAGCCCAGAGACGGACCCGATCCCCGCCATGATCGAGTGGCTGGCGCGTAGCGAGGCTATTGCCCGGGCGGCCGGCCTCCCGGAGAACCAGCTGATTCTGGACCCCGGCTTGGGGTTCGCCAAGGCGTTGATTCAAAACTACAGCATCCTGCGGCAATTGCCTGACCTGACTCGGGCTTACCCCAATCTTCCCTGGGTGGTCGGCGCCTCCCGCAAGTCCATGATCGGCAAACTACTGGACGTTCCGGCAGCCGAACGTCTCTACGGCACCATCGCCACGACCGTGCAGGCCTATGAGCGCGGTGCACATATCTTCCGTGTGCATGATGTCGGAGCCAACCGGGATGCCCTTCGCGTCGCGGAGGCGACACTGTATGGTCCGGCCGAACCGTGACACCCGGCGCGGCCTGACATCATGCGAACGGACAGCGATATGGCTCCCTTCACCGGCGACCGCATCATCCTCAACGATCTCGGCTTTTACGGCTACCACGGGCTCTTCAGCGAAGAAGAAAAGCTCGGGCAGCGATTTGTCATCGACCTGCAGTGCGGCGTCGATCTCTCGGCAGCGGGCAACACCGACACGATCGGCCACACCGTCTCCTACGCCGATATCTACGATGTGGTGCGCGAAACCTTTGAGGGCCGCCGTACCCGGCTGATCGAGGCACTGGCCCACAACATCGTCGCGGCGCTCTTCGAGGCCTTCAGTGATATCGAGTGGATCATCATCCGTGTCCGCAAGCCCGAGGCGCCGATTGCCATGGTGCGGGGAGAGGCCGCGATCGAGTTGCATCGGGCACGGCCGGCCTAATGGCAACCGCGTGGCTCAGCCTCGGCGCCAATATCGGCGATCCCCCGGCCCAACTGGCAGAAGCCGCCCGCCGTCTCGATGCCCATCCGGATATTCGCGTTTCGGCGCAGTCTTCGGTGATCCGTACCAAAGCCTGGGGCAAGACGGACCAGCCGGATTTCGCCAACATGGCCGCCACGGTGGAAACCACCCTGCCGCCCATCGATCTGCTCCATGCCTGCCTCGACATCGAGCGGGAGATGGGGCGCGTGCGCCATGAGGTCTGGGGGCCGCGCCTGATCGACATCGACATTGTCGCCTACGAGCGCCTCGAAATCGAGAGCGCCAAGCTCACGCTGCCCCACCGCTTCGCGCATGAACGGGATTTTGTGCTGTCCCCCTTGCGCGAAATCGCGCCCGAAACTGCCGACTGGCTGCTCGCGCGGCGCGGGAACCGCCTCCGGCAATAACGGCCGCCCCAAAGGAGACGGGTCAGGCGCGAAGCGCCTCCACGACTGCCACCGCGGTGTCGAACTCGACCCGCCGCTGCGCGCGCCGCTCCATCGCTTCCTCGTCGGCGCCCCAGAGCCTGATCTGGAAATCTTCGTCCAAATGCGCTGCGGTCCACGCCTCGTCGGCTGTGAGCAACTGGTGCAAGAGAGCAATGGCCAAGAGGCCCGAGCCGGTGAGACCGGTGATGGAGACCAGGGCGGTCAGGGCATGCAGCCCCTGCCCCTCCAGCGCCTCATCCAGCTTTGTCAGCGTGCTGGCCGGCTGCTCCTGATGGAGGATGCCGATCGTGGGCTGGAAGGCCACGTCGAACTGCCGCGCCAGCTTGACCAGCACCGCGTCCCACACCGCCTCCTGCTCAGCGACCAGTTCCTGTGGCTTATCGGCGCGATAGAGCAGCAGGTCGCCGGCGACGAACTTGCCGACCTCGGCGCGGAAGGCGGGGGCCGTACTTTCTCCGCTCTCCACTGCCGCATTGATCAGCCGCACCATCGGCATGGTCGCCGGGTTGATGTATTCGCCCTGCGCGGCCCACTCCTCCGCCATGGCCCGGGCGATCGAAAGTGCCTGGACGACGACAGGGATTTTCTGGGCCGGAGTCCGCACCTGCCGACCATCCAGCGTCACGACATAGCCGTCCTCGACCCGGGCAACGTCCACGCTCTTGTAGAAGCGCTTGGGCAGATCGACCTGATTGATGTGTTGCGCCCGGCCGTAGCCGTCCTGTGAATGCCGCAGGGCTTCTTCGAGCTCGTCCCGCATGGCTAATCTCCTAGAAGTTGCGCAATCGCGGCAGGAAGCTGGTCATACCGCTCGACCAACAGGTCGGCGCCGGCAGCCACCAGCTCATCGTTTTCGTGGTAGCCCCACGTCACGCCGATCGCCTTTGTTCCGGCCGCCTTGCCCATTTCGATGTCGAACGTGGTGTCGCCGATGATCACTGTGTCCGCCTTTTCCACCCCGATCTCCTCCATCGCGCGCAACATCATTCCCGGATGCGGCTTGGAGGGATTGTGATCCGGCGTCTGCAGCGTCGAGAACATGTGCTCGATGCGATGCAGGGCCGTCAGTCGGTGGACGCCATGCAGGGCCTTGCCGGTGGCAATACCGAGAACGACATCCGGCTGGGCATGCAGCGCGTCAAGCGCCTCTCGCGCCCCCGGGAACAGGGCCTCGCGCCCTTCCGCCGACACGAGCGAGGCGCGGTAATGCTCGCGATAGGTTTGCGCCAATCGCTCCGCGACCTCCGGGTCGTCCGTGCCCGCCAACCGCGCCATGGCCACCGGAAGGGAGAGCCCGATGACCCTGCGGGACTGGGCGGGGCTCGGCGCCTCCAGCCCTGCCGACAAAAACGTCCTTGCCATATGTTCCGCGATCAACGCCTGCGTGTCGATCAGCGTCCCGTCCATGTCGAACATGACGAGTTTCACGCGGCGTCCTCCGGATCGACAGCCTGGGCATCGTAGCGGTTGGCATCGAAGCCGAGCGCATCAAAGCTCTGTTTCATGTGGTGCGGCAAGGGCGCCGAGATATCGAGCCGCTTGCCGTTGCGCAGCGGCAGGGCCAGGCGGCGGGCGTGCAGATGCAGCCCGGAGCCCAACCCCGGGGCCGGCTGCCAGTTCTCGATGTTGAAATAGCGCGGGTCATCGATGATGGGAGTGCCCAGTTGCGCCATGTGGACGCGCAACTGGTGCGTGCGTCCGGTCACCGGCTTGAGCGTGACCCAGGCAAACCGGCGGCTGGCCGTATCGGTGGTGGAATAGTAGCTCAAGGAATGGACCGCGCCGGGGGCGCCGTTACGCACCACCACCATCTGCTCGCCATCGGTGGTCATCTGCTTGCTCAGGAAGCAGGAGATTTCCCCCTGACGCGGCGTCGGGTTACCGGCCACGACGGCCCAGTAGATCTTGCGGGCAGAGCGGGAGCGGAAGACGGAGCCAAAATGTTTGGCCGCCGCCGCCGTACGGGCGACGATGAGGCACCCGGACGTGTCCCGGTCGAGGCGATGCACGAGGCGCGGCGCTTCGCCCTGCTTGTTGGGCAGGTTCTTGAGTAGGGCGTCCATATGGCGCGTGGTGCCGCTGCCGCCCTGGACCGCCAGGCCATGGGGCTTGTTGAAGACGAAAATGTCGTCGTCTTCATAGAGAATGATGTCGCGCAAGAAGCGCACGTCGTCTTCGTTGACCTTGAAGGGCCGAACGGTGTCGGGATCGTCCACCGGCGGTACGCGGACGGTCTGTCCTTGGGCCAGGCGCGTGCTGGTCTGCGCGCGTGCCTTGTCGACCCGTACATCGCCATTGCGGATCAGCTTCTGAAGACGGCCAAAGCCGAGCTGGGGGAAGTGGCGCGAAAACCAGCGGTCCAGCCGCATGCCGTCTTCGTCTGCAGTGACTTCCCGATGTTGTACGCCGCTCATGCCGAACCTCTGTTAGCCTGCGCCCCAGATATAGGGCGCAGCCTCAAACCACAACAGAGGGGCAGCTATGCTCCGTCGGAACGTGCCTTTTCGGCTCGGAGGCGGGAGAAGTAGTCCATGCGTTTGCGCAGATCGCGTTCGAAGCCGCGCTCGACAGGCCGGTAAAAGCTCTGTCGGCCGATCTTCTCCGGGAAATACTCCTGTCCCGAGAACGCTTCGGGTGTGTCGTGGTCGTAGATGTAGCCCTCGCCATACCCTTCGCCCTTCATGAGCTTTGTGGGCGCGTTGAGGATCACCATCGGCGGCATCGGCGAGCCGGTTGATTTCGCAACGGAAACCGCGGCCTTGTAGGCGGTGTAGACGGCGTTGGATTTGGGCGCGAGCGCCAGGTAGACGACCACCTGGGCCAGCGACAGCTCGCCTTCGGGAGAGCCCAGCATCTGGTAGGCGTCGCGCGCCGCGACGGCCAGTTGCAGGGCTTGCGGATCGGCCAGCCCCACATCTTCGGAAGCCATGCGGATGAGGCGCCGGGCGAGGAACAGAGGGTCTTCGCCGGCGTCCAGCATGCGCGCGAAATAATAGAGGGCGGCGTCGGGATCCGATCCACGGATCGTCTTGTGCAGGGCCGAAATGAGGTTGTAGTGCCCGTCCTGCGCCTTGTCGTAGATCGGGGCGCGCCGCTGGACGACGGTCAGCAGAGCGTTGGCATCGAGCGTTTCACCCGAGGCCGAAGCGAGAATTTCCTCGACTAGTCCAAGCAGCGCCCGCCCATCCCCATCCGCAAGCCCGATGAGGGTTGTGCGTGCCTCTTCGGTGAGGGGGAGCTTCTCGCCCACCAAGGTCTCAGCGCGGCCAAGCAGCTTTTCGAGGTCATCGCGCCCCAGCGACTCGAACCGCAACACCTGGCTGCGCGAGAGAAGGGCGGCGTTAAGCTCGAAGGACGGATTTTCGGTGGTGGCGCCGACGAGCACCACCGTGCCGTCTTCCATCACCGGCAGGAAGCTATCCTGCTGCGCCCGGTTGAAGCGATGAATCTCGTCCACGAACAATAGCGTGCGGTGACCGGAGAGGCGCTCGAACCGCGCCTTCTCGAACACCTTCTTGAGGTCGGCGACACCGGAAAAGATCGCCGAAATCTGCTCGAAGCGGTAGCCGATCTGGTCCGCCAGCAGGCGGGCCACGGTGGTCTTGCCGGTGCCGGGTGGCCCCCAGAGGATCAAGGAGCCGAGGCGGCCGGAGGCCAGCATGCGCCTCAGCGTGCCGCCTTCCCCCAGAAGGTGCTGCTGACCGATGACCTCGTCGAGCGAGCGCGGCCGCAACTGATCGGCAAGCGGTCGCGCCTTGTCGGTTTCACTCGGGTCTGCTGCAAAGAGATCGGACATGCCGGTTCTCTAGCAGAACTGCCTGAGGGACGCACCTAGCCACTAACGATGGCGCGACTGATCCGTCCGTCTCTCTGAAGGATGATCTGCCAGGTGCGCACACGTTGCGCAGCAAGGTCCTTGAAGGTGCGGGCGGTGTCGATGGTGACGTCGTTGAGGGCCAGGATGATGTCGTCTACCTGCAGCCCCATGATTTCCGCGGGAGAGCCGGAGGAAACCTCGGTCACGATCACGCCGGAAGTATCGTAGGGAAGGCCCTTTTCTTCGGCCAGAGCAGGATCGACCTGGCGGACAGTGACGCCCGAGAAGCGGGAATTGCCGTCGATGGTTGCCAATGCGTCCGGTCCCGGCGCCGGCGCTGCGGCGACAGTGAAGTCTGTGGTCTGGGTGGTACCGGCTCGCAACCATTCCAACTTCGTGACCTCGCCCAGCGGGCGTGTCGCCAGCCGGAAGTTGAAGGCACTGGGGTCGTCGGTCTTGAACCCATCGACGGAGAGAATGACGTCGCCGGAGCGGAACCCGGCCTTGTCCGCCGGACCACCCGGCGCCACCTCAGTGATCAGCGCGCCATGCGGAGCGCTCATGCCGAGGCTCGCGGCTATGTCGGCGCTGACCGCCTGCATCTTGGCACCGAACCACGGCCGCACGATCTGACCGCCGGTCACCCCGGCTTCGGCCACGAGCTTGGCCATATTGGCGGGGATGGCGAAGCCGATACCCACCGAGCCGCCGGATTGGGAGTAGATGGCCGTGTTGATGCCCACCAGATGGCCATCCATGTCGACCAGCGCGCCGCCCGAATTTCCCGGGTTGATGGCCGCATCGGTCTGGATGAAGAACTCGTAGTTGGAGCTCTCGACGCCGGTGCGCGCGAGGGCCGAAACGATGCCGCTGGTGACCGTCTGCCCGACGCCAAACGGATTGCCGATGGCAAGGACCAGATCGCCCACCTCGAGCCCGTCGCTATCGGCAAAGGTGATGGCAGGGAACGTGGCGTCACCCGGGTCGCGCACCTTGAGGACTGCCAGATCGGTTTGGGCGTCCTGCACCACGACGTCGACGGCAAATTCTCGGCCGTCGCTGAGCGCAATGCGGACGTCGGTGGCGCCTTCGATGACGTGGCGGTTGGTCAGGATGAGGCCGCCGCCATCAACGATCACGCCGGAGCCCAACGCTTTGGATTCGCGCGGGCGGCTCTGGAAATACTGGTCGCCGAAAAAGCGCGAGAAGAACGGATCGTTGGCGAAGGGGGACGTCGCCTGCGCTTCCACGCGTGTCGCATAAACATTGACCACCGAAGGCGAGACCGCCTTCACCACCGGGGCAAAGCTCAGCTTCACCTGCTGGTCCGATTGCGGCACCACAGCGTCCTGCGCCAAAGCGGGAAAAATTAGTGGGAAAGCGAGTGGCAATGAAAGGGCAACAAGGCAAAAGGCGCGACGCAAACGCACAGTCATGGGAGCCTCCGAAGTGGAGCGTTGACGCTCTACCGCGGCCGGGACGACATCGTGGCAGACCGCTGGCTGGCGGCATCAAAAGACCGTCATTGCCGCTTGGTCAAGAACAGGGGAATAATCGTTTGCACAAGAGCACATCGAGCCCTATATGCAGCGCTCGTTCGGATCGCGTTTTCGCCAAGGCACACGGGGGTTTTCCAGCTCAGGCAAACGCATCGCCCTCCCGCCTCCTCGAGCCTTGAAAGGCCTGTTGTCCAATGACCGACGAGCCGAAGACCGTCTACGCCAATACCTCCGCCCTGATCGCGGCGGAAGCGCCGGACTATCCGTCCTTCCTCTTTTCGGAGCGGGAGTTTCATAAGGCGATCAAGGTTTTCCGGAAGGGCTTTGACGGCCTCTTGACCTATGCGGTCAAGTGCAACCCGTCGCCCCACATCATCAAGCAGCTGCACGATGAGGGCCTGACCGCGTTCGACGTCGCCTCCAACACCGAGATGGAGCTGGTGCGCGACTATGCCCCGGGTGCGGTCATGCACTACAACAACCCGATCAAGAACAAGCGCGAGATCGAACGGGCCTACGACGAATTCGGCGTGCGCAGCTTCACCATCGACCATCCGCAGCAGCTCGACCAGCTGGCGGCGGTGGTGTCGCCCAGCCGCGACGTCGAGGTGACGACGCGCTTTAAGGCCGGCAAGGCGCTTAAGTCATACGACTTTGGCATCAAGTTCGGCGTCATGGAACAGGGCGCGGCCGAGATCGTCACGGCCGTGGAAAAGATGGGCTATACGCCCAGCCTCTGCTTCCATGTCGGTTCGCAGTGCGAAGACGCCTATGCTTACGAGCGGCACATAGCGGCAGCGGCGCGAATCGTCGAAGAATCGGGCATCGAGCTCAAACGGCTCAATATCGGCGGTGGCTATCCGGCCCCCTACCCGACCAGCGAAGCGCCGCCGATGAGCCACTACTTCGAGACCATCTCGCAGGCGGTGGGCGACCATTTCGGCAACAAGAACCGGCCGGACCTCATCATCGAGCCGGGCCGCGCGCTCGTCACCTCCTCGACGTCGCTGCTGCTGCGCGTGAAGCACCAGCGCGGCGGCCAGTCGGTCTACGTGAACGATGGCGCCTATGGGGCCCTGATGGAAGTCAAGTTCATGCACTTCACCCCGCCGGTGCGCGTCTGGCGCGGTCCGCGCCTGCATGACAATGACGGCGAATTCAGCGACTTCACCATCTGGGGCCCGACCTGCGACAGCTACGACGTGTTGCCCCAGGTTTTCACCCTGCCCGCCGATATCGACGAGGACGACTGGATCGAATTCGGTCTCATGGGCGCCTACACGCAGGCTTCGCTGACCCCCTTCAACGGCTTTGACCGGCGCGACCAGTATTGGGTGGAAGAGGTCTATACCGGCAAGGACATGGCACCGGCCGAGTGACGGCACACGCTACCGCTATGGCCGTCCCGGTTCGCGCTGGGGCGGCTTTTTTCGTCTTTGGAGGAGAGCATGGAGAGGATACCGCCGCTCGAAGACCTTGGACGCCGGATCGTCATCTTCGGGGCGTCCAACTCCGGGAAGTCCACCCTGGCGGCAGCTATTGCGGCGCGCATCGGGGTACCGCCCGTTCATCTCGACCAGTTGTACCACCAACCCCGCACCAACTGGGTGCCTCGGCCGCGCGAAGAATTCCACGTGCTCCAGCGAGACGCCATGCGCGGCGATGCGTGGGTGATGGACGGAAACTACAGCGCGCTGGTCGAAGAGCGCCTGTCCCGCGCGACCGGCGCGATTGTGCTGGATGATGGGCACTGGCAGCGCACGGGGCGCTATATCGTCCGCACCCTGCTGCAGCGCCGACGTGTCGGCAATCTTGAAGGCAACAAGGACAGCCTGAAGTGGTCCATGTTCCATTGGGTTTTCGTGGCGTCACGGCACCATGGCGAACGGTACCGCGCGATTGTGGATACCACGACCCTGCCGCGCGTCTATTGCCAGTCCCTGCGGGAGGTCAAAGCGCTCTATACGGCGTGGGGCCTGCAAAGGCCGTGACGAGCCGATCTCACGCTTCACCTCGATGGAGTGGGAATGACGAGTGGGTGGGGACAGAGTGACCCTCACCTCTCGATGAAGCAGGGCACTCGCCAATGCGGCCAGCCGACCCCTCGGCGGCCGTCACCACCGGGCTTGTCCCGGTGGTCCATGGCTCCCCGAGATGGATTGCCGGAACACGTCCGGCAATGACGGGCGGGAGTGGCAGTTGACCCTCACCCCTCGATGAAGCGGGGAACTGCCTGTGCGGCCAACCGGCGCCTCCGGGACCGTCACCACCGGGCTTGTCCCGGTGGTCCATGGCTCCAAAACAAAAAAGGCGACCACTAGGGCCGCCTTTTTCCAGTCTATCGACCGATCTTACGCCGCTTCGGCTTCGTCGTCGGTGTACTGCACCGGACCCGAATCCTGGCCCTTCGCGTCGACGTCGCGATCAACGAATTCGATCACGGCCAGCGGCGCGTTGTCGCCATAGCGGAAGCCGGCCTTGAGAATGCGGATGTAGCCGCCCTGACGTTCGGCGTAGCGCGGGCCAAGCACGGCAAAAAGCTTGGCAACCTGGGCCTCGTCGCGGATCTGCGCGATAGCCTGGCGGCGGGCGTGCAGGTCGCCGCGCTTGCCCAGGGTGATGAGCTTCTCGACGATCGGACGCAGGTCCTTAGCCTTGGGAAGCGTGGTAACGATCTGTTCGTGCTTGATCAGCGCTGCAGACATGTTGGCGAACATGGCCTTGCGGTGGGAAGCGGTTCGGCTGAACTTGCGGCCGCGGGAAGCGTGGCGCATGGGTTATCTCCTAAATTCTGGCAGCGCCGGATCAGTAGTGATCTTCGTAGCGCTTGGCGAGGTCATCGATGTTCTCGGGCGGCCAGTTGTTGACGTCCATTCCGAGATGAAGCCCCATCTGTGCCAGGACTTCCTTGATTTCATTAAGCGACTTGCGGCCAAAGTTCGGCGTCCGCAGCATCTCGGCTTCCGTCTTCTGGATCAGGTCGCCAATGTAGACGATGTTGTCGTTCTTGAGGCAGTTTGCCGAACGCACCGAAAGCTCGAGTTCGTCGACCTTCTTGAGCAGCGCCGGGTTGAACGCCAGTTCCGGAACGGAATCCTGCGCCTTCTCCTTGGTGGGCTCTTCGAAGTTCACGAAGACCGACAGCTGATCCTGCAGGATACGCGCAGCATAGGCCACGGCATCTTCCGGCGAGATCGCGCCATTGGTTTCGACGCTAAGGGTCAGCTTGTCCTTGTCGAGGCTTTCGCCCGCACGGGTGGCATCGACCTTGTAGCTGACGCGACGGACCGGCGAGAACAGCGAGTCGACTGGAATGTAGCCGATCGGTGCGTCCTCGGGACGGTTCTTGTCGGCCGGCACATAGCCCTTGCCCGTGTTGACGGTGAACTCGATGTTGATCTCGGCACCATCGTCGAGATGGCAGATTACGAGATCGGGGTTGAGCACTTCGATGTCGCCGGAGACCTTGATGTCGCCAGCGGTCACCGCGGCCGGCCCTTGCTTGGAGAGTGTCAGACGCTTCGGGCCTTCGCCACCCATCTTGATGGCGATTTCCTTGACATTGAGCACGAGGTCGGTGATGTCTTCCCGCACGCCCGGGAGCGACGAGAATTCGTGCAGAATGCCGTCAATCTGGATTGCGGTCACTGCCGCGCCCTGAAGCGACGACAGCAGCACGCGACGCAGCGCATTGCCAAGGGTGAGGCCGTAGCCACGCTCGAGGGGCTCGGCAACCACCGAAGCCACGCGCGCATCATCGCTGCCCGAAACAATCTCCAGTTTGGTCGGCTTGATCAGTTCCTGCCAGTTCCTCTGGATCGTCACGGTATTGTCCTTTCAAAATCGCGGCCATCCACCAGGCCGCTCCGCCGCAAACACAAATGGACCCCCGGCCCCAAAAGGCCGGAGGGCTTCCAATCGTCCTGTTAGACGCGGCGCCGCTTGCGCGGACGGCAACCGTTGTGCGGGATCGACGTGACGTCACGGATGGAGGTGACGTTGAAGCCGGCGGCCTGCAGGGCGCGCAGCGCGGATTCGCGGCCCGAGCCAGGGCCACGCACTTCGACCTCGAGGGTCTTCATGCCGTGTTCCTGCGCCTTCTTGGCAGCGTCTTCCGCAGCCACCTGCGCAGCATAGGGGGTCGACTTACGCGATCCCTTGAACCCCATCACGCCCGAGGAGGACCACGAAATCGTGTTTCCCTGCATGTCGGCGATGGTGATCATGGTGTTGTTGAACGAGGCGTTCACATGGGCGACGCCCGATGTGATGTTCTTGCGCTCCTTGCGGCGGACGCGCGCTACTTCAGCTTTAGCCATTCAAGTCCTCTAGGGGTATCGGCGCTGCCGTAACACCAGCAGCTCCACCACGGACGAAGCGGTTCAAGTCTTTCCGGCAACTCCTCAGAGCCACCAAAAACTTGCCCCGCCACATCCACTTCACATGACCGGCCGCCCGAACGGCGGCACGGAATTACTTCTTCTTGCCGGCGATCGGCTTTGCCGGACCCTTGCGGGTACGGGCATTGGTGTGGGTGCGCTGACCGCGGACCGGCAGGCCGCGGCGGTGGCGCAGGCCACGGTAGTTGCCAAGATCCATCAGGCGCTTGATGTTCATCGCCACGTTGCGGCGCAGATCGCCTTCCACGACATAGTCGCGGTCGATCGCTTCGCGGATCTGGATGACTTCGGCGTCGGTCAGCTCGTTGACGCGGCGCTCGGCGGGAATTCCCACCTTCTCGGTAATGTCCTTGGCGAACTTCTCGCCGATCCCGTGAATATACTGCAGCGCGATAACCACGCGCTTGTTCGTCGGGATGTTGACGCCAGCAATACGAGCCACGTCTGCTCTCCTTCATTCAGCATGCGCCATCACGGCGGATGCCACTAAACAACAAGGGACCGAATTCGACCCCACTCGAGTGGAGAACCGAATCCAGCCCAATAATCCTGAGACTGGTGCGGTTCTTTAAGGATAAGACCCGGCGGAGTCAACAGTCCCCGCCTGATCCTGATTACTTGCCCAGGGCGCCCTTTATGGCCGTGGTCACTTCGCCAACCGGCGCCATGCCGTCGACCGGCTTGAGCATCCCCTTGCCGGCATAGTAGTCGACCAGCGGAGCGGTCTGCTGGGTGTAGACGTCGAGGCGCTTGCGCAGCACCTCCTCATTGTCATCAGCGCGCGCGCCACCGGATTCCTTGGCCCGGTTGACCACGCGCCTGACCAGTTCATCAGCATCGGCCTTGATCTCGATGACGGCATCAAGGGCCATGCCCTTTTCAGCGAGCATCCGGTCCAGAGCCTCGGCTTGAGCGATGGTGCGCGGAAAGCCATCGAGGATGAACCCCGGCTTGCAGTCCGCCTGGTCCAGGCGCTCGGAGACGATGCCGTTGACGATATCGTCGGAGACGAGATCGCCCCGGTCGACGATGGCCTTGGCTTCAAGGCCAAGCGGCGTCTTGGCGGCAATGGCGGCACGCAGGATGTCGCCGGTCGAGAGCTGGGGGATGCCATAGGCGTCCACCAGAATTTTGGCCTGTGTGCCCTTCCCCGCCCCCGGGGGTCCCAACAGGATCAGTCTCATCGACGCTTGCCTCCACCAAGACGGGATTTCTTGAGCAGCCCCTCATATTGCTGGGCCACGAGGTGGCTCTGAATCTGGCTGACCGTGTCCAGGGTCACGGTGACCATGATCAGGAGCGAGGTGCCGCCGAGGAAGTGGCTGATCGCGAGTTGGCTGAACATCACTTCCGGGATCAAGGCTACGACGGTGAGGTAAATGGCGCCAACCACGGTAATGCGGGTCAGCACGTAGTCGATGTACTGCGCGGTCCGCTCACCCGGGCGGATACCGGGGATGAACCCGCCAGAGCGCTTCAGGTTGTCTGCCGTCTCCTGCGGATTGAACACGATGGCCGTGTAGAAAAAGGAGAAGAAGATGATCAGCGCGGCAAACAGAACGAGGTAGAGCGGCTGCCCGCGGCCGAGCAGAGCCGTAACCGTTGTCAGCCAGCCCGGCGCATCGCCCTGCGCCGCAAACGAGGCGATGGTGGCCGGCAGCAGCAGCAGCGACGAGCCGAAGATCACCGGGATCACGCCCGAGGTATTAAGCTTGAGCGGCAGGTGCGAGCTGTCCCCCTGGAACATCTTGTTGCCGACCTGGCGCTTCGGATACTGAATCAGCAACCGGCGCTGCGCGCGTTCAAAGAACACGATGACCGCGATGGCAATCAACGCCATCAGCAGCATGCTTGCCGCAACAAAGCCCGAGATCGCACCCGTCCGGCTGAGCTCAAGTGTCTGTGCGATGGTGGACGGCAGGTTGGCCACGATGCCGGCAAAGATGATGAGCGAAATACCGTTTCCGACGCCACGCGAGGTGATCTGCTCGCCCAGCCACATCAGGAACATCGTGCCCCCCACAAGGGTGATGACGGTGGAGATGCGGAAGAACCAGCCTGGATTGAGGACAACGCCCTGGCTGCTTTCGAGCCCGACGGCAATGCCATAGGCCTGGATGGCGCAGAACACGACGGCCAGATAGCGCGTGTACTGGTTCATCTTCCGCCGGCCGGATTCGCCCTCCTTCTTGAGGGCCTCGAGGCGCGGAGACGCCGTCGCGATGACCTGCACCACGATGGATGCGGTAATGTAGGGAATAAGATTGAGCGCGAACACGGCCATGCGCGCCACGGCACCACCGGAGAACATGTTGAACATGCCGATGATGCCCTGCTGGCTCTGCTCGAACGTGGCGCGGAACGCGTCAGGATCGATGCCCGGAACAGGGATAAACGTCCCCAGACGATACACAAGCAGCGCTCCGAGGGTGAACCAGATGCGCTGCTGAAGGGCTTTCGCCTTGGAGAATGTCGAGAAACTGAGATTGCGAGCAAGCTGCTCGGCTGCGGACGCCATACTTCGCTCCCTAGAGCCGTGTGCGATTCGACGGGATCAAATCGGTGACCCTAAAACTTTGTTGTCGCAAGGCTCTCGCGGAAAACCGCTGCGCTATTTCCGCGCCCTGCCCTTGTGGCCGTAAGCCAGAGGCGCTCGGAGCGCCCAAGGAGCATATAGGACAGCAACCCCGGCGCAACAAACCAAAAAACGCTCCCGACCAGAAAGACCGGGAGCGCGAAGCCAAACTTACTTGCTGGCGTGAGGGGTCTTCTTCCAGGTCTCTTTGACCGGGATCAGATCAACCTTACCACCGGCGCCTTCGATGGCAGCGGCGGCACCCTTGGTCACATAGTCCACCTTGAAGGTGACCTTCTTGGCCGTGAAGCCTTCAGAACCGATCAGGCGGACGCCATCCTTGGGACGACGGATCACACCGGCAGCGACGAGCGCCGCGGCATCCACGACACCCTTGGCGTCCAGCTTGCCGCTATCGATGTAGGCCTGGATACGGTCGATGCGGACTTCGTTGAAATCCTTCGGATTCCAGGCGTTGAAGCCGCGCTTCGGCATACGCATGTGAAGGGGCATCTGGCCGCCTTCAAAGCCGTTGATGGCGACACCGGCGCGGGCTGTCTGGCCCTTGCCGCCGCGGCCACCGGTCTTGCCGACACCCGAACCGATACCACGGCCCACGCGAACGCGGGTCTTGGAGGAGCCGGGGTTGTCGCGGAGTTCGTTCAAACGGGTCATTGTATAACTCCCTTACTCGCCGACGACGCGGACGAGGTGCGGGACCTTGTTGATCATGCCACGGACTTCGGGCGTATCAACCAGCTCGCGCTGCTTGTTCATCTTGTTGAGCCCGAGCCCGATCAGGGTCGCGCGCTGGCTCTTTTCACGGCGGATCGGGGAGCCGATCTGCTGCACGACGATGGTCTTGTTCTTGGCCATTGTACTTCTCCGTGCCTGCTATCAGGCTTCGACAGCAGCCTCGCCGCGGCGAGCCTGCAGTTCGGAAACCTTGAGGCCGCGACGGGCAGCCACCGAACGGGGGCTGTCGACGCGCTTGAGAGCGTCGAAGGTGGCGCGAACCATGTTGTAGGGGTTTGCAGTGCCCTGCGACTTGGCAACGATGTCGTTGATGCCCAGCGTCTCGAACACGGCACGCATCGGACCACCGGCAATGATGCCGGTACCCGGCACGGCAGCGCGCAGGATTACCTTGCCGGCGCCGTGACGACCGGTCACGTCATGGTGCAGCGTGCGTGCGTCACGCAGCGGCACGCGGATCATCTGGCGCTTGGCCTGTTCGGTTGCCTTGCGGATCGCCTCGGGAACTTCACGGGCCTTGCCGTGACCGAAACCGACGCGGCCCTTCTGGTCGCCGACAACGACGAGCGCAGCAAAACCGAAGCGACGGCCGCCCTTGACCACCTTAGCCACACGGTTGATGTGGACCAGGCGATCGACGAATTCGCTTTCGCGTTCTTGAACGTCTCTGCTCATAATTCTTCTTCCTCGCCGTGGTTAGAACTGCAGGCCGCCCTCGCGGGCAGCGTCTGCAAGGGCCTTTACACGGCCGTGATAGAGATAGCTGCCGCGATCGAACACGACCTCGCCGACACCAGCCTTGGTGCCGCGCTCGGCGATCAGCTTGCCGACGGCCGATGCCGCTTCAGCCGTACCACCGTTCTTGAGCGAACCACGCAGGTCCTTCTCGAGGGTCGACGCTGCAGCCAGGGTGCGCCCGGTGCTGTCATCGATGATCTGGGCGTAGATATTCTTGTCCGAGCGGAAAACGCTGAGACGAGGGCGACCGAAGGCACGAGCCTTGAGCGCCTTGCGGACGCGCGCCTTGCGCCGATCCGCACCTTTTGCCGAAATAGCCATTGCCGGCGCTCCTTACTTCTTCTTGCCTTCTTTGCGATACACGGTCTCGTTCGCGTACCGCACACCCTTGCCCTTGTAGGGCTCGGGCGGACGCCAGCCGCGGATTTCCGCCGCAACCTGACCAACCTGCTGCTTGTCGATGCCAGTCACGACGATCTCCGTCGGAGCCGGAACCGCGAGGGTGATGCCCTCGGGAGCGGGATACACCACTTCGTGGCTGAAACCGAGCGAGAGCTTGACGTCCTTGCCCTGCATGGCGGCGCGGTAACCCACGCCCTGGATCGCCAGACGCTTCTCGAAACCGTTGCTCACCCCGGTGACCATGTTCTGGATCAGCGCGCGGGTGGTGCCCCAGGCTGCACGAGCCTCACGGGTGTCGTTGGCGGGGGTGACGACGATGCCGTCCGAACCCTGCTCGACGTTCACGATATCCATGAGGGGGAGGCTCAGCTCGCCCTTCGGGCCCTTAGCCGACACGGTACGACCATTGATCGCAACCGTGACGCCGTTCACCGGGGCCACCGGTTTCTTGCCAGTACGTGACATAATGTCTTCCTTGAGTAATCGTCTTGCCGTGTCGTCCTTAGAAGACGCGGCAGAGTACCTCGCCACCCACATTGGCGGCCTTGGCTTCGTGGTCGGCCATCACACCCTTGGGGGTGGACAGGATCGACACGCCGAGGCCGTTGGCAACCTGCGGGATATTCTTCACCGACGCATAGACGCGGCGGCCGGGACGGGAAACGCGCTCGATGGTGCGGATCACGCCTTCATTATCCGAGTACTTGAGTTCGATTTCGTACTCGGCAGCACCGTTCTCGAACTTGGTCTCCGAATAGCCGCGGATGAAACCCTCGGACTGGAGAACGTCCAGCACACGGCCGCGAAGGGTCGAGGCCGGGGTCGAGACGGTGTTCTTGCGACGCTGCTGGGCGTTGCGGATGCGGGTCAGCATATCGCCGATGGGATCGGAAAAGCTCATCTGATGTTTCTCCTTACCAGCTCGACTTCACCAGACCCGGGATCTGGCCCAGGTTGCCCAGCTGACGCAGGGCGATGCGGCTCATCTTGAGCTTGCGATAGTAACCACGCGGGCGGCCCGATACTTCGCAACGGTTGCGAATGCGAACCTTGGCCGAGTTGCGCGGCAGTTCAGCCAGCTTGAGGCTGGCCTTGAAACGCTCCTCGATGGGAGTGTCCTGGTTCTTGACAGTTGCCTTGAGCGCGGCGCGCTTGTCGGCATACTGCTTTGCCAGGGCGGTGCGCTTCTTGTTCTTTTCGATGGAGCTGGTCTTTGCCATGTCCTGATCCTTTATCCCTTCCCTGCGCCGCTTACTGGCGGAACGGGAAGTTGAAAGCCTTGAGAAGCGCGCGCGCCTCATCATCGGTCTTGGCCGTCGTGGCGATCACGATGTCCATGCCCCAGACCTGATCGATCTGATCGTAGTTGATCTCGGGGAAGATGATGTGTTCCTTGATGCCCATGGCATAGTTGCCACGGCCGTCAAAGGCGTTCGGGTTGAGGCCGCGGAAGTCGCGGACGCGCGGCAGGGCGATGTTCACGAGGCGATCAAGAAACTCGTACATGCGAGTCTTGCGCAGCGTGACCTTCACACCGAGCGGCATGTGCTCACGCACCTTGAAGCCGGCGATCGACTTGCGGGCGTGAGTGATCACAGGCTTCTGGCCGGCGATCAGCTCGAGCTGATCAGCAGCAGAACGCACCTTCTTGGTGTCATTCACGGCTTCGCCGACGCCCATGTTCAGGACGATCTTGTCGAGCCGCGGCAGCTCCATCACGTTCTTGTAGCCGAACTGCTCGCGCAGAGACGCCTTGATCTTGCTGTCGTATTCGGTGCGCAGGCGCGGGACGTAAGCGGTCTCAGCCATCGATCGCATCTCCGGTGGTCTTGGCGACGCGGGACTTCACGCCGTCCTTGATCTGGTAACCGACGCGGGTCGGCTTGCCGTTGGCGTCAGCGACCGCCAGGTTCGAAAGATGGATCGGCGCTTCCTTGGTGAAGATGCCGGCATCGTTCGAGGCGGTCTGCTTCTGGTGACGACGGACCAGGTTGATGCCCTGGACGATCGCGCGGGTTTCGGACGGAATGACCTGCAGGACCTGACCGGTCTTGCCCTTGTCCTTGCCGGCCAGGACGACGACTTTATCGCCCTTCTTGATCTTGGCGGCCATTACAGCACCTCTGGGGCGAGCGAGATGATCTTCATGTGGTTCCGGGCGCGGAGTTCGCGCGGGACCGGTCCGAAGATACGGGTGCCGACAGGTTCTTTGTTGTTGTTGATCAGAACTGCGGCGTTCTTGTCGAAGCGGATAACGGTGCCATCGGGACGGCGGATGTCGGTTGCGGTGCGAACCACCACGGCCTTCATCACCTGGCCCTTTTTGACGCGGCCACGCGGAATAGCGTCCTTGACCGAAACGACGATGATGTCGCCGACCGAGGCGTACTTGCGATGCGAACCGCCCAGCACCTTGATGCACATGACACGACGAGCGCCGGAATTGTCCGCGACGTCGAGATTGGACTGCATCTGGATCATGACTGGATGCCTTCTAAATTATCGGCAGCACCGTTATCCGGCGCGCCGACCTGAATTGTTTCTCTTACGCGGACGGCGAAGAAGCGGCGTCCTGGACTAGGGTCCAGCGCTTGTTCTTGCTGATCGGCGCGGTTTCCTCGATCCACACGGTCTGACCGACCTTCGCGACGTTGTTCTCGTCGTGAGCGTGATACTTCTTCGAACGACGCACGGTCTTCTTCAGAAGCGGATGGGTGAAACGGCGCTCGACACGGACCACGATGGTCTTGTCGTTGGCGTCGGAGACGACAGTCCCCTGCAAAACGCGCTTTGGCATGGGTGTGAATCCTTACTTAGCTGCGTTCTTCTGGCCGAGGATCGTCTTGATCCGCGCGATATCGCGACGGACTTCCCTGACCCGGGCCGGCTTTTCCAGCTGCTGGGTGGCACGCTGGAAACGCAGGTTGAACTGTTCTTTTTTCAGGTCGACGAGCTGATCTTTCAGTTCGTCTGCGGTTTTGCTCCGCACATCACTGGCTTTCATGCTCGTGTTCCTTAGTCGACAATGCGCGTAACGATGCGCGTGGTGATCGGCAGCTTCATTGCTCCGAGGCGAAGCGCCTCCTTTGCAACGTCTTCAGGCACACCGTCAATCTCAAAAACGATGCGGCCCGGCTTGACGCGAGCGGCCCAGTATTCGACGGAGCCCTTGCCCTTACCCATACGCACTTCGGTAGGCTTCTTGGAGACCGGCACGTCCGGGAAAATCCGGATCCACACGCGGCCCTGGCGCTTCATCTCGCGAGTGATCGCACGACGGGCAGCTTCGATCTGGCGGGCAGTAACGCGCTCCGGCTCGGTGGCCTTGAGGGCGTACTGGCCGAAGGCCAGCGTGGTGCCGCCCTTGGCTTCACCGTGGATGCGGCCCTTGTGGGCCTTGCGGAACTTGGTTCTCTTCGGTTGCAGCATAATGAACTAACCTTCTTATGCGCGATCGCGATCGCCACGGTCACCGCGGTCGCCGCGGGGAGCACGCTGGCCAGCACCGTCACCACCCTCAGTCGCGCGACGCTCATGCGCGGTGGGGTCGTGCTCGAGCACTTCGCCTTTGAAAATCCAGACCTTGATCCCGATGATGCCGTAAGTGGTCTCGGCCTCAGCGGTCCCGTAGTCGATGTCAGCGCGCAGGGTGTGCAGCGGCACGCGGCCCTCGCGGTACCATTCGGTACGCGCGATGTCGGCGCCACCGAGGCGGCCACCCACGTTCACGCGGATACCACCGGCACCCATGCGGATCGCAGTCTGCACGGCGCGCTTCATGGCACGACGGAAGGCCACGCGGCGTTCCAGCTGCTGGGCAATGCCCTGGGCAACCAGCGTCGCATCGGTCTCGGGCTTGCGCACTTCAACGATGTTGATGTGCACTTCGCTGTCGGTGAACTTCTTCACCTTGGCGCGGATCTTGTCGATGTCTGCGCCCTTCTTGCCGATCACGATGCCCGGACGAGCAGTGTGGATCGACACGCGGCACTTGCGGTGCGGACGCTCGATGACGATCTTGGAGACCGCAGCGGCCTTCAGATCCTTCATCAGCATGGTGCGGATCTTCAGGTCTTCCTGCAGCAGCGTACCGTACTCGCCGCCGTCGGCGTACCAACGGCTGTCCCAGGTGCGGTTGATGCCGAGGCGGAAGCCGATCGGATTGATTTTCTGGCCCATTATGCGGCCTCCTCAACTTGCCGGACGACGATCGTCAGATGCGAGAACGGCTTTTCGATCCGCGAGGACCGGCCGCGACCACGAGCGGTGAACCGCTTCATGACGAGCGAATTGCCCACGAAGGCTTCGGCAACGACGAGGGCGTCGGTGTCCAGGCCATGGTTGTTTTCGGCGTTGGCGATGGCACTCTCGAGCACCTTCTTGACCTGGCCGGAGATGCGCTTGTGGCTGAATTCGAGATCGGCGAGAGCCCGCTCGACCTTCTTGCCACGGATCAACTGCGCGACGAGGTTCAGCTTCTGAGGGCTGATGCGCAGCATGCGCAGCACAGCCTTGGCCTCGTTATCCTTGAGAGCGCGCTCAGTCTTTGGCTTGCCCATCTTACTTCCTCTTGGCCTTCTTGTCGGCCGCGTGACCGTAGTAGGTACGGGTCGGAGCGAATTCGCCGAACTTGTGGCCGATCATTTCCTCGGTAACCGAGACCGGGATGTGCTTTTGGCCGTTGTGGACGCCGAACGTGATGCCGACGAACTGCGGCAGGATGGTCGAGCGACGGGACCAGATCTTGACCACATCGTTGCGGCCAGAGGACTGGGCCTTCTCGGCCTTCTTGAGCAGATAGCCGTCGACGAACGGCCCCTTCCAAATCGAACGGGTCATGTTTTTACCTGCCCTTCTTCACGTGACGGCTGCGAACGATGAACTGGTCCGTAGCCTTGTTGCTGCGCGTACGCTTGCCCTTGGTCGGCTTGCCCCACGGCGACACCGGGTGACGGCCACCAGAGGTACGGCCTTCACCACCACCATGCGGGTGGTCGACCGGGTTCATGGTCACGCCGCGGTTGACCGGCTTGCGACCGAGCCAACGATTGCGACCGGCCTTGCCCATCGAGGTGTTGGAGTGGTCCTGGTTGGAAACCGCACCCACCGTGGCCAGACACGTTCCATGCACGCGGCGCTGCTCGCCGGAGTTAAGGCGAAGGATCGCCCAACCCTGGTCACGACCCACATACTGGGCATAGGCACCAGCCGAACGCGCAACCTGCGCGCCCTTGCGGGGCTTGAGCTCGATATTGTGCACGATCGTGCCGACCGGCATGCGCTCGAGCGGCATGGCGTTGCCCGGCTTCACGTCGACGGTGTCCATCGACGAGATCACCTTGTCGCCGGCAGCCAGACGCTGCGGAGCAATGATGTAGGCCTGCTCGCCGTCCTCGTAGTTGATCAGCGCGATCCAGGCGGTGCGGTTCGGATCATACTCGAGACGTTCGACCGTCCCGACCATGTCGAACTTCACGCGCTTGAAGTCGATCATGCGGTAGCTGCGCTTGTGCCCGCCGCCACGGTGGAATGCCGTGATGCGACCGGTGTTGTTGCGGCCACCCTTCTTGGTGAGGCCCTGGGTCAATGCCTTGACCGGAGCGCCCTTCCACAGTTCCGAGCGGTCGGTCGTGACCAGGGTGCGACGGCCTTCGGAGGTGGGATTATAAGTCTTTAGAGCCATTTGTCTGTCTCTCGTCCCTTAGAGGCCGGTCGAAATATCGATCGACTGACCATCAACCAGGGTGACGATCGCCTTCTTGACGTCGTTGCGGGTCCCCAGGCGGCCGCGGAAGCGCTTTTCCTTGCCCTTGCGGACGAGGGTGTTCACTGCCTTGACCTTGACCGAAAACAGCTGCTCGACGGCGGCCTTGATGTCGGTCTTGTTGGCGTCGATGGCGACGTCGAAGACGACTTGGTTGGCTTCCGAAGCCATGGTCGACTTTTCCGTCACGACGGGGTTACGGATGATGTCGTATGCGGCAAGCTTGTTCATGCGAACCTCGCTTCGAGCGCTTCGAGCGCTGCCTTGGTGAGGACGAGCTTGTCGCGCTTCAGGATCGACACAACGTTGATCCCCTGGATCGGCAGCACGTCGATGTTCGGGATGTTGCGGGCGGCCAGAGCGAAGTTCTGGTCCACGTTCGCTCCATCGATGATCAGCGCGTTAGCCCATTCGAGCTTGCCGAAGGTGGTGCGCAGGGCAGCCGTCTTGATTTCCTTCTGGGCGACGCTGTCGATGACGATGAGCGACCCGGCCTTGGCCTTGGAGGAAAGCGCATGCTTGAGCGCCAGGGCGCGGACCTTCTTGGGCAGGTCGATGGCATGGCTGCGCGGCGTCGGACCGAAAGCACGGCCACCGCCGCGGAACTGCGGAGCCTTGCGATCGCCGTGGCGAGCGCCGCCCGAACCCTTCTGCTTCACGAACTTCTTGCCCGTGCGCACGCCTTCCGACCGGTTCTTCACGTCATGCGTGCCGGCCATAGCCTTGAGCTGCTGGTAGCGAACCATGCGGTGCAGGATGTCGGGACGGACTTCGAGACCGAAGAGTTCGTCCTTGAGATCGACCGTACCGGCGGACTTACCGTCGAGTGTGGTTACCTTGAGTTCCATTTACTTCGCTTCTCCCGCAGCTGCGGCCTCGAACGAGCCCGGCAGGGCGACGTTCGCGGGAGCCGGCTTCTTGACGGCGTCCTTGATCATGATCCAGGCGCCCTTGGCACCCGGGACCGAACCCTGGATCATGATCAGGCCACGCTCCACGTCGGTCTTGACGACCTTGACGTTCTGCGTGGTGATGCGACGATCGCCCATATGGCCCGGCATCTTCTTGTTCTTGAAGGTCTTTCCCGGGTCCTGACGGCCACCGGTCGAACCGATCGAACGGTGCGACACGGACACACCGTGCGAGGCGCGCAGGCCACCGAAGTTCCAGCGCTTCATGCCGCCGGCAAAACCCTTACCGATGGAGGTTCCGGTCACGTCGACCAGCTGGCCTTCCACGAAGTGGTCCGCCTTCAGCGTCGCGCCAACCTCGATGAGGTTGTCAGCATCAACGCGGAATTCCACCACGTGACGCTTGGGCTCCACCTTGGCGACAGCATACTGGCCGCGCTCGGCCTTGCTGACGTTCTTCGGCTTCGCCTGGCCGGCGCCGAGCTGCAGGGCGACATAGCCGTCCCGCTCCACGCTACGCTGGCCCACCACCTGGCAGTTCTGCAGACTCAACACCGTCACCGGGACGTGCGAGCCGTCCTCGGCAAAGATGCGGGTCATGCCCAGCTTCTGTGCGATCAATCCAGAACGCATCGGTTCTTACCTTCTCATTTGGCGCTCTGCCGGGTCATGGCTTCAGAGGACCCTGTGTATGGCAGGCGCGGAAACTCTTGTTTTAGAGCTTGATTTCGACGTCGACACCGGCGGCGAGGTCAAGCTTCATCAGTGCATCGACCGTCTGGGGAGTCGGGTCCACAATGTCGAGCATGCGCTTGTGGGTCCGGATCTCGAACTGCTCACGCGCCTTTTTGTCGATATGGGGCGAGCGGTTGACGGTGAACTTGTCGATGCGGGTCGGCAGCGGGATCGGCCCGCGAACCTGGGCACCCGTGCGCTTGGCGGTGTTGACGATCTCGCGGGTCGAATTGTCGAGCACGCGATGGTCAAACGCCTTGAGGCGGATGCGGATATTCTGACCGTTCATCTTCACAAATCCTGACATAAAAGGATCGCGGCGCGCGTTCATCCGCGCGCCGCGAATGTCTTGAGGAGCCTTACTTCAGGATCTTCGCGACGACGCCGGCGCCGACGGTGCGGCCACCTTCACGGATAGCGAAGCGGAGCTTCTCTTCCATGGCGATCGGAACGATGAGCTGAACGTTCATGTTGATGTTGTCGCCCGGCATGACCATCTCGGTGCCTTCCGGCAGCGTCACGATGCCGGTCACGTCGGTGGTGCGGAAGTAGAACTGCGGACGATAGTTGCCGAAGAACGGAGTGTGACGGCCGCCTTCTTCCTTGGTGAGGATATAGGCCTCAGCAACGAAGTCGGTGTGGGGAGTCACGGAACCGGGCTTGCACAGGACCTGGCCGCGCTCGACCTGCGTGCGGTCGATACCACGGATCAGGGCACCAATGTTGTCGCCAGCCTCACCCGAATCGAGCAGCTTGCGGAACATTTCGACGCCGGTAACGGTCGTCTTCTGGGTCGCCTTGATGCCGACGATCTCGACTTCTTCACCGACCTTGATGATGCCGCGTTCGACACGACCGGTCACAACGGTACCACGACCCGAGATCGAGAACACGTCTTCGATCGGCATCAGGAACGGTTGGTCAATCGGGCGCTCGGGCTGCGGAATGTATTCGTCAACATTGCGCATCAGCTCGAGAACGGCGTCGTGGCCGAGCTTCGGATCGCCGTTTTCCAGAGCGACGAGGGCCGAACCCTTGACGATCGGGATATCGTCGCCGGGGAACTCGTACGAGCTCAGCAGCTCACGCACTTCGAGTTCGACGAGCTCGAGCAGTTCCGGATCGTCCACCATGTCGCACTTGTTCAGGAACACCACGAGAGCCGGCACACCGACCTGACGGGCGAGCAGGATGTGCTCGCGGGTCTGCGGCATCGGGCCGTCGGCAGCGGACACGACCAGGATCGCGCCGTCCATCTGGGCAGCGCCGGTGATCATGTTCTTCACATAGTCAGCGTGGCCGGGGCAATCGACGTGAGCGTAGTGACGGTTGGCCGTCTCGTACTCGACGTGCGCGGTGTTGATGGTGATGCCGCGGGCCTTCTCTTCGGGAGCCGCGTCGATCTGGTCGTACGCCTTGAAGGTGGCGCCGCCGGTCTCGGCCAGAACCTTCGTGATCGCAGCGGTCAGCGAGGTTTTGCCATGGTCAACGTGACCGATGGTGCCAATGTTGCAATGCGGCTTGGTGCGGGAAAACTTTTCCTTTGCCATCGCTTTTCTCCAAATTCGTCAGCGCAATCGCCGACTTACAGTTGAGTTTTTTAGCTTGCGCTGTTGTTAGGCGTACTTGGCCTGGACTTCGTCGGCGACTGCCTGCGGAACCTGTTCGTAGTGATCGAACACCATCGAGTACTGGGCGCGGCCCTGGGACATCGAGCGGAGCGAATTCACATAACCGAACATGTTTGCAAGCGGCACGAAGGCATTCACGACCTGGATCACACCACGGCTTTCGGTACCCTGGATCTGACCACGACGCGAATTCAGATCGCCGATGACGTCGCCCATGTACTCATCCGGCGTCGTAACTTCAACCTTCATGATCGGCTCGAGGATCTTCGGGCCGGCTTCACGCAGGGCTTCGCGGAAACCCGCACGACCCGCGATTTCGAAGGCCAGCACGGAAGAGTCCACATCGTGGTAGGCGCCATCGGTCAGCGTGACCTTCACGTCAACCACCGGGAAGCCGATCAGCGGGCCTGCGCCCATGACCGATTCCAGGCCCTTCTGCACGCCCGGGATGTATTCCTTCGGGATCGCGCCGCCAACGATGGAGTTGACGAACTGAAGGCCCTTGCCCACTTCACCCGGCTCGACCGTGAACTTGATGCGAGCGAACTGACCAGAACCACCCGACTGCTTCTTGTGGGTGTAGTCCTTGTCGGTCTTGCGCGTGATCGTCTCGCGGTAAGCCACCTGCGGCTGGCCGATATTGGCTTCCACCTTGAACTCGCGACGCATGCGGTCGACGAGAATATCGAGGTGAAGTTCACCCATGCCGGAAATGATCGTCTGGCCCGATTCTTCGTCCGTCTTGACGCGGAACGAGGGATCCTCGGCAGCCAGGCGGTTGAGCGCGAGGCCCATCTTTTCCTGGTCGGCCTTGGACTTGGGCTCGACGGAGATGTCGATCACCGGATCCGGGAAGATCATGCGCTCGAGGATCACCTGCGAGTTCGTCGGCGCCAGGGTATCACCCGTGGTGGTATCCTTGAGACCCACGATCGCCACGATGTCGCCGGCGAAGGCTTCCGTGATCTGCTCACGGCTGTTGGCGTGCATCTGGAACATGCGGCCAACGCGCTCGCGCTTGCCCTTCACGGTGTTTTCCAACTGCGCACCGGCCTCGAGGTGACCCGAATAGATGCGGCAGAAGGTCAGCGAACCCATGTGCGGGTCGTTGGCGATCTTGAAGGCCAGCATCGAGAGCGGCTCGTTGTCGTCGGCATGACGTTCGATCGGCTCTTCGGTCTTGGCGTCGATGCCCTGGATGGCGGGCACGTCGATCGGGGCGGGCAGGAAGTCCACCACGCCGTCGAGCAGGGGCTGCACGCCCTTGTTCTTGAAGGCCGAGCCAGCGAAGATCAAGAAGAACTTCGTGTCACACACGCCGCGACGCAGCAGGTGACGGATGGTCATGTTGTCCGGAACTTCGCCCTCGAGATACGACTCCATGGCGGCGTCGTCCATCTCGACCGCAGCCTCGATCATCGCTTCGCGATACTTCTCGGCCTGGGCACGCATGTCCTCGGGAATCTCGACGACGTCCCACTGGGCACCGAGCTCTTCGTTGCGCCAGATCAGGGCATTCATCTCGATCAGGTCGATGACGCCCTTGAAGTCGTTCTCGGCACCAATCGGCAGCTGCACGGGAACGGCCTTTGCGCCGAGGCGCGAGCCGATCATTTCGACGCAGCGGTAGAAGTCGGCACCGATCTTGTCCATCTTGTTGACGAAGATCAGACGCGGCACGTGGTACTTGTCGGCCTGGCGCCAGACGGTTTCCGTCTGCGGCTCAACACCGGCGTTGGCATCGAGCAGCGCAATGGCACCGTCGAGCACACGCAGCGAACGCTCGACTTCAATGGTGAAGTCCACGTGGCCGGGAGTGTCGATGATGTTGAAGCGGTGCATCGTGCCGTCGCGACCCTTCCAGAAGGTCGTGGTCGCAGCGGACGTGATCGTGATGCCGCGTTCCTGCTCCTGCTCCATCCAGTCCATGGTGGCGGCGCCGTCGTGGACTTCGCCGATCTTGTGGGACTTGCCGGTGTAGTAGAGGATGCGTTCGGTCGTGGTGGTCTTGCCGGCATCAATGTGGGCCATGATGCCGAAATTGCGGTATTTGCCGATCGGGTACTCGCGTGCCATCGGTATTCCTTCCTACCAGCGGTAGTGCGAGAAGGCACGGTTGGCGTCGGCCATACGGTGCGTGTCTTCGCGTTTCTTCACAGCCTGGCCGCGGCCATTCATGGCGTCCATGAGTTCGCCCGAGAGGCGCTCGCGCATGGTGTTCTCGCCGCGCTTGCGGGCGCTATCGATCAGCCAGCGAATGGCCAGGGCCTGCTGACGGTCCGTACGGACCTCGACCGGCACCTGGTAGGTGGCACCACCAACGCGGCGCGAACGCACTTCGACGGCCGGACGGATGTTGTCCAGAGCACCGTGGAACACGGTGATCGGATCCTGCTTCGTCTTGGCTTCGACGATATCGAACGCACCATAGACGATGGATTCGGCAGCAGACTTCTTGCCGTCCTTCATCAGGGAGTTCATGAACTTGGTAACGACCAGATCGCCGAACTTGGGATCAGGAATGACTTCACGCTTCTCGGCGCGGTGACGACGGGACATCTCTCAATATCTCCTTACTTCGGACGCTTCGCGCCATACTTCGAGCGGCGCTGCTTGCGATCCTTGACGCTCTGCGTGTCGAGCACGCCGCGCAGGATGTGGTAGCGCACGCCCGGCAGGTCGCGAACGCGGCCGCCACGGATGAGCACAACAGAGTGCTCCTGCAGATTGTGACCCTCACCCGGGATGTAGGAGATCACTTCGCGCTGGTTGGTCAGGCGAACCTTGGCCACCTTGCGCAGAGCCGAGTTCGGCTTCTTCGGGGTCGTCGTATACACACGGGAGCAGACGCCGCGCTTTTGCGGGTTGGCTTCCATGGCCGGAACCTTGTTCCGCTTTGGCTTGCTGGCGCGTGGCTTGCGGATCAGCTGATTAATGGTGGGCATTGCGCTCTTTCCATCGTCCAAAATTCTAGTTCGGTCTACACAAGCAAACCAAAGTGGCGCTTTCCCGCACCCACAAGGGAAACGGCAGCGCCTCAATTGCAGCGGACCACCCCCTTCAAAGGAAGGAGCAGTCATGCGCCAAGGATTTGCTTCGTCTAGCTACCCGACAGTGTGTTTGATTGTCCTGGATTCCCGCACAAGGTGGCAGGGACCCGGTGTGACAACCACGACCGACCGCTTAGGTAGGCGCTGTTTAGAACCCCTGACTCGCCCCGTCAAGGATTCTTTCGTGGAAAAAGCCGCGCAGGAGCTATGCAAAGCGGGGCTCTCGATCGTCCGGGCGGCACTCGCGCGGCTGGACGCTTTTTTCGTTTTCCGTTCGGCATCATGGTCCCCTGCCCTTTCGGATGACGATCAACGGAGCCACGCCTTGGTCATTGCGTTAGCTCCGGGAAACACAGCGAGAGGCACGCATGACACAGCCAACCACCATCACCCTCAACGATGGTCACACAATCCCTCAGCTCGGCTTCGGTGTCTGGCGCCTGCCCAATGAGGATACGCCCGCGATCATCAAGGCCGCCGTTGATGCGGGATACCGGCACATCGACACCGCGCAGGGCTATGACAACGAAGAGGGCGTTGGGACCGGCATCGGGCAACTGGACATTCCCCGCGACGAGCTCTTCATCACCTCCAAGGAGCGGACGGGCGACCAAGGGTATGAGAGCACGCTGAAGTCGTTCGATGGAACTATGAAGCGGCTCATGCTGGAGACGCTGGACCTCTTCCTGATCCATTGGCCCGCGCCGCGGCACGACCGGTATGTCGAAACCTGGAAAGCGTTCGTGGACCTGCAGAAGCAGGGCCGCGTCCGGTCGATCGGCGTCTCGAACTTCCTGCCGGAACACATCGAGCGCATCATCAAGGAGACCGGGGTAAGGCCCGCGGTCAACCAGATCGAGCTGCACCCCTATTACCAGCAGCGCGAGACGCGCGAATGGCTCAAGGCACATGACATCGCCGTAGAATGCTACAGTCCCATCGGTGGCGAGGGCGCCGCGCTGCTCAAGAATCCTGTTATCCAGGATATCGCAGGTCTCTCGACCGCACTGCTGCACAGGTGGTGATCCGCTGGCACCTGCAACTGGGGCTCATCCCCCTGCCCAAGACCAGCAAGCCCGAGCGTGCGGTCGAGAACTTCGATGTCTGGGACTTCACTCTTTCGGAGGATCAGATGAAGCGGATCGAGGGTCTCGATCGCCCGGACGGCAAGACGCTGACCCAACCCAACGACATGAACAACCTGTTCTGAAATGCAAAAGGGGCCCCCGCGGGGCCCCTTTCCTTTTCGCACTTCCACAGCCTTACTCGGCGGCAGGCGCCGCGATGGCAGCAGTTTCGGCGATACGGCGGCGTTCCTCGAGGATGAGGTCGTCGCGCTTGGACGCGATCAACTTGGCCTTGGACTGACCGGCACCGGTGCCCGCCGGGATGAGGCGGCCGACGATGACGTTTTCCTTGAGGCCTTCGAGAAGGTCGGCCTTGCCGGAAACAGCCGCTTCGGTGAGGACGCGGGTCGTTTCCTGGAACGAGGCAGCCGAGATGAACGAGCGGGTCTGCAGCGAAGCCTTGGTGATGCCCAGCAGCACCGGATTGGCCGTCGCCGGCTTCTTGCCGTCTGCAACCAGGGCATCATTGAGCTCGTCGAAGTCCAGCTTGTCGAGCTGCTCGTCCTTGAGCAGACCGGAGTCGCCGGGTTCGACGATCTCGACCTTCTGCAGCATCTGGCGAACGATCACCTCGATGTGCTTGTCGTTGATCAGCACGCCCTGCAGGCGATAGACCTCCTGGATCTCGTTGACGAGATAGCGTGCCAGTTCCTCGACGCCCTTGATGGCGAGGATGTCATGAGGAGCCGGGTTGCCGTCCAGAATGTATTCGCCCTTCTCGATGGCATCGCCTTCCTGGAGATGGAACGGCTTGCCCTTCGGAATCAGGTACTCGACCGGATCGGCACCCTCTTCGCTTGGCTCGATGATGACGCGACGCTTGTTCTTGTAGTCGCGACCGAAGCGGATCGTGCCATCGATCTCGGCGATGATGGCGTGGTCCTTCGGACGACGAGCCTCGAACAGTTCGGCCACACGCGGCAGACCGCCGGTGATGTCCTTGGTCTTGGCGCTCTCGAGCGGGATACGCGCAAGCACGTCACCCGGCGACACCTTCTGGCCCTGATCCACGGCAATGACCGCGTCAACGCTGAGCTGGTAACGGGCATCGTTGCCACGATCGGTCTTGGCGACCTGGCCACCGCGCACGATGGTGAGGGCCGGCTTGAGGCCTTCGCCACGCTGGCTGCCGCGCCAATCGATGATGACGCGCTTGGTGAAGCCGGTCGCCTCGTCGGTGGTTTCCGTCACGGAAGCACCGTCGAGAAGATCCTCGAAGTTCACCTCGCCGTCCACATCGGCCAGGATCGGACGAGTGTATGGATCCCATTCGGCCAGACGCTGGCCACGGCGAACGGCATCGCCCTCCTTGACCAGAAGCTTGGAGCCATAGGCGACCTTGTGGCTGACCCGCTCCTTGCCGTCCTTGTCGAGGATGGCGAGGGAGACGTTACGGGCCATGACGACCTGCTTGCCGCCCTCGACCTGCGCCAGGCTCGGATTGCGAACGGCAATCGTGCCCTCGGCACCGGCCTCGAGGAACGAGCTGTCGACCACCTGTGCCGTACCACCGATGTGGAACGTACGCATGGTGAGCTGGGTACCGGGTTCACCGATGGACTGAGCCGCGATGACACCAACGGCTTCACCCATGTTGACCGGCGTGCCACGGGCAAGGTCACGACCATAACAGGCCGCGCAGCACCCCTGGCGCATGTCGCAGGTCAGCGGAGAACGAATGCGGACCGACTGGATGCGGGCCTCTTCGATGACGTCGATATGCTTCTCTTCGAGCAAGGTGCCCTTGGGAGCAACCAACTCGCCGGTCAACGGATGGAACACGTCGTCCGCGGTCGTCCGGCCAAGGATACGCTGCCCCAGAGAGGCCACCACCTGACCGGCGTCGATGATCGACTCCATGGTCAGCCCACGATCGGTACCGCAATCCTCGGACACGATGATCGCATCCTGCGCCACGTCGACGAGACGCCGCGTCAGGTAACCCGAGTTGGCGGTCTTCAGAGCGGTATCGGCCAGACCCTTGCGGGCACCGTGCGAAGAGTTGAAGTACTCCAGCACGTTGAGGCCTTCCTTGAAGTTCGCGGTGATCGGCGTTTCGATGATCGAGCCGTCGGGCTTGGCCATGAGGCCGCGCATGCCGGCGAGCTGCTTCATCTGCGCCGGTGAACCACGAGCACCCGAGTGGCTCATCATGTAGACCGAGTTGATCGGCTTCTGACGCTTGGTTTCCTCGTCGTATTGGACGGAGGCGATACCCTTCATCATTTCCTCGGCGACCTTGTCACCGCACTTGGCCCAGGCGTCGACGACCTTGTTGTACTTTTCGCCCTGAGTGATCAGGCCGTCATTGTACTGCTGCTCGAATTCCTCGACCAGCTTCCGGGTCTCTTCCACGATAGTGTACTTCGAGGCAGGGATGACCATGTCGTCCTTGCCGAAGGAGATGCCGGCGTCACAGGCGTGCTTGAAGCCCAGCTGCATGACGCGGTCACAGAAGATGACCGTCTCCTTCTGGCCGCAGCCACGATAGACCGTGTCGATCATCTTGGAGATCATCTTCTTGGTCATCAGCTGGTTCGCGGTGGCGAACGGCACGGCCGGGTTCTGCGGCAGGATCTGGCCGATCAGCATGCGGCCCGGGGTCGTCTCGACGATCTCCGTGGTCTTGCTGCCGTCCTCGTTCCAGGCCGGGACACGGGCCTTGATCTTGGTGTGGAAGGTCACCACGCCATTGTCGAGCGCATGCTCGAGCTCTGCGTAGGAGCCGAACGCCATGCCCTCACCCGGCTCATTTTCGTTCATGAGCGAGAGGTAATAGAGACCAAGCACGATGTCCTGGCTCGGCACGATGATCGGCTGGCCGTTGGCCGGGTGCAGGATGTTGTTGGTCGACATCATCAGCACACGGGCTTCGAGCTGCGCTTCGAGCGACAGCGGCACGTGAACGGCCATCTGGTCGCCGTCGAAGTCCGCGTTGAACGCGGTACAGACGAGCGGGTGCAGACGGATCGCCTTGCCCTCGATCAATGTCGGCTCGAACGCCTGGATACCCAGGCGGTGGAGCGTCGGCGCACGGTTGAGCAGCACCGGGTGCTCGCGGATGACCTCATCGAGGATATCCCAAACTTCCGGCTTTTCCTTCTCGACCAGCTTCTTGGCCTGCTTCACCGTCGAGCTGAAGCCCTTGGCTTCAAGGCGCGAGTAGATGAACGGCTTGAACAGCTCGAGCGCCATCTTCTTGGGAAGACCGCACTGGTGCAGCTTGAGGTTCGGACCCACGGTGATCACCGAGCGGCCCGAATAGTCCACGCGCTTGCCGAGCAGGTTCTGGCGGAACCGGCCCTGCTTGCCCTTGAGCATGTCGGAGAGCGACTTCAGCGGACGCTTGTTGGCGCCGGTGATCGTGCGGCCACGGCGGCCGTTGTCGAACAGCGCGTCGACGGCCTCCTGCAGCATGCGCTTTTCGTTGCGGATGATGATGTCGGGCGCGCGCAGCTCGATCAGGCGCTTCAACCGGTTGTTGCGGTTGATCACGCGACGATAGAGGTCGTTGAGATCGGACGTGGCGAAACGGCCGCCATCGAGCGGGACGAGCGGACGCAGTTCCGGCGGGATCACCGGAATGACGGTCATGATCATCCATTCGGGCTTGTTGCCCGAGACGATGAACTGCTCGACGATCTTGAGGCGCTTGGCCAGCTTCTTGGGCTTGAGCTCCGTGGTCGCCTCGGCGATCTCCACGCGCAGGTCCGCCGCGATCTTTTCAAGATCGAGCGAGAGCAGGATTTCGCGGATGGCCTCGGCGCCGATCTTGGCAGTGAAGCTGTCGGCACCGTATTCGTCCTGCGCATCGAGGAACTGCTCTTCGGTCAGCAGCTCGTTCTGCGTGAACGGCGTCAGGCCCGGATCGAGAACGACGTAGTTCTCGAAATAGAGGATGCGCTCGATGTCCTTCAGCGTCATGTCGAGCAGCAGCGCGATGCGGCTCGGCAGCGACTTCAGGAACCAGATGTGGGCAACCGGGGCAGCCAGTTCGATGTGGCCCATGCGCTCACGACGCACGCGGCTCAGCGTGACTTCAACGCCGCACTTCTCACAGATGACGCCCTTGAACTTCATGCGCTTGTACTTGCCGCACAGGCACTCGTAGTCCTTCACTGGCCCGAAGATGCGGGCGCAGAACAGGCCGTCGCGCTCGGGCTTGAACGTGCGGTAGTTGATGGTCTCGGGCTTCTTGATCTCGCCGTAGGACCAGGAAAGGATCTTTTCCGGCGACGCGATCGAGATCTTCATCTGATCGAAAGTCTGCACGGGGACGGCCGGGTTGAACGGGTCCATGACGTGGGAATGATGGTTCATTAGGTCTCTCCTCTATCCGTCCAGGCTGCGGCTGCGCCGCGCACCGGGACGGAAGGTGATTGGAATGGGAAGTGCCGGATTATTCCGCCGCTTCCTGAGGAGGTTCGAGCTCGCCCTCGGCGTCGTTGGCCGGTGCCTCCAACTCGCGGTTCTCAAGTTCAACATTGAGACCGAGCGAACGGATTTCCTTGACCAGAACGTTGAAGCTTTCCGGGATACCCGCTTCGAACGTGTCGTCGCCCCGCACGATGGCCTCGTAGACCTTGGTACGGCCCGCCACGTCGTCCGACTTGATGGTGAGCATTTCCTGCAGCGTATAGGCGGCGCCATACGCTTCGAGAGCCCACACCTCCATCTCGCCGAAACGCTGTCCGCCGAACTGCGCCTTGCCGCCCAGCGGCTGCTGGGTGACCAGGGAGTACGGACCGATGGAGCGCGCGTGGATCTTGTTGTCCACCAGGTGGTCGAGCTTGAGCATGTAGATGTAGCCCACGGTCACCTGACGGTCGAACTGCTCGCCAGTACGGCCATCGAACACTGTCGACTGACCGGACGACTTCAGCCCTGCCCGCTCAAGCATCTCGACGATGTTGGCTTCCTTGGCGCCATCGAACACCGGCGTGGCGATCGGCACGCCCTTGGAAAGGTGCTCACCCAGACGCACAAGGCCGTCGTCATCGAGGTCGGACAGGGTGTTGTCGTTGGCAAAGAGCTCCTTCACTTCGGCCCGCAGGGGCTTCAGATCCCCATTGGCGTGGTAAGCCCGCACCATCTGATCGATCTTCTTGCCCATGCCGGCACAGGCCCAACCCAGGTGCGTCTCGAGGATCTGCCCGACGTTCATGCGCGAGGGCACGCCCAGCGGATTGAGCACGATGTCGACCGACGTCCCGTCTTCCAGGTACGGCATGTCTTCCACCGGCACGATGCGCGAAACCACACCCTTGTTGCCGTGGCGACCAGCCATCTTGTCGCCCGGCTGGATCTTGCGCTTGGTGGCGATGAAGACCTTGACCATCTTCATCACGCCCGGCGGCAGTTCGTCACCGCGCTGCAGCTTATCGACCTTGTCGATGAACCGCTGTTCGAGCAGGCGACGGCTTTCCTCGTACTGCGAGTGGAGCGCTTCCATCTCCGTCATGACCTTGTCGTCATCGACGGCGAACTGCCACCACTTGGACCGCGGCTGGCCTTCGAACACGGAGTCGTTGAGCTTGGTGCCCACGATATAGCCCTTCGGACCTGCCGTGGCGGCCTTGCCGAACAGCATTTCCTTGAGACGCGCATAGACGTTGCGGTCGAGGATCGACTGCTCGTCGTCACGGTCCTTGGCGAGACGCTCGATTTCCTCGCGCTCGATGGCCATGGCGCGCTCGTCCTTGTCGATGCCGTGGCGATTGAACACGCGCACTTCAACGACAGTACCAGCATCGCCCGGCGGCACGCGCAGGGAGGTATCGCGAACGTCCGAGGCCTTTTCGCCGAAGATGGCGCGGAGGAGCTTCTCCTCCGGCGTCATCGGCGATTCACCCTTGGGCGTGATCTTGCCGACGAGAATGTCGCCCGGCTGCACTTCTGCACCGATGTGAACGATACCGGCTTCGTCGAGGTTCTTCAGCGCTTCTTCCGAAACGTTCGGAATGTCACGCGTGATTTCCTCGGGGCCAAGCTTGGTGTCGCGGGCCATGACTTCATATTCCTCGATGTGGATCGAGGTGAAGACGTCCTGCATCGCGATCTTTTCGCTCAGCAGGATGGAGTCTTCGAAGTTGTAGCCGTTCCAGGGCATGAACGCGACGAGCACGTTGCGGCCCAGAGCCAGATCGCCCAGTTCGGTCGAGGGACCGTCGGCGATGATGTCGCCCTGGTTGATGTGGTCGCCGACAACGACCAGCGGACGCTGATTGATGCAGGTCGACTGGTTGGAGCGCTGGAACTTCATCAGGTTGTAGATGTCCACGCCCGAACGCGACGCATCGGTCTCTTCGGTAGCGCGGATGACGATACGGGTGGCGTCCACCTGGTCCACGATGCCGGTGCGCTTGGCCACGATGGCGGCGCCCGAGTCACGGGCCACGACGGGCTCCATACCGGTACCCACGAAGGGAGCCTCGGCACGCAGCAGCGGCACGGCCTGCTTCTGCATGTTCGAGCCCATCAGGGCGCGGTTGGCGTCGTCGTTCTCAAGGAACGGGATCAGCGAGGCAGCAACCGACACCATCTGCTTGGGGGAAACGTCCATCAGGTCGACGTTTTCCTTGGGCGTCAGACCGTTGTCGCCGGCGTGGCGGGCCACGACCAGATCATCGACCAGCTCGCCAGTTTCGGTGAACTGCGCATTGGCCTGGGCGACGTAGTGCTTGGCCTCTTCCATGGCGGAGAGATAGACCACGTCGTCGGTGAGCTTGCCGTCCACGATCTTGCGGTACGGGGTCTCGATGAAGCCGTACTTGTTGACGCGGGCATAGGTAGCCAGGTTGTTGATGAGGCCGATGTTCGGGCCTTCCGGCGTCTCGATCGGGCAGATGCGGCCATAGTGGGTCGGGTGCACGTCGCGCACTTCGAAGCCCGCACGCTCACGGGTAAGACCACCTGGTCCAAGCGCCGAAAGACGACGCTTGTGAGTGACTTCCGAGAGCGGGTTCGTCTGATCCATGAACTGGCTGAGCTGCGAAGACCCGAAGAACTCACGCACGGCGGCGGCGGCCGGCTTGGCGTTGATCAGGTCCTGCGGCATGACCGTGTCGATCTCGACCGAGCTCATGCGCTCCTTGATGGCGCGCTCCATGCGGAGCAGACCCAGGCGATAGGCGTTCTCCATGAGCTCGCCCACAGAACGCACGCGGCGATTGCCGAGATTGTCGATGTCGTCGACTTCGCCGCGGCCATCGCGCAGCTGAACCAGCGTGCGAACCACCTCGACGATGTCTTCCTTGCGCAGCACGCGCATCGTATCGGGCGCATCGAGCTCGAGACGCATGTTCATCTTGACGCGACCAACGGCCGACAGGTCGTAGCGCTCGGCGTCGAAGAACAGCGACTGGAACATCGCCTCGGCCGTTTCCACGGTCGGCGGCTCGCCCGGACGCATGACGCGATAGATGTCGAACAGCGCGTCTTCGCGGCTCTCGTTCTTGTCGACGGCCAGCGTGTTGCGCAGGTAAGCGCCCACGGTGACGTGGTCGATATCGAGGATCGGCAGCTCGTCAAAGCCGTTATCGACCAGCTTGGTCAGCAGCTTTTCGTCCAGTTCGTCACCGGCTTCGGCGTAGATCTCACCGGTCTTGAGGTTGACCAGGTCCTCGGCCACGTAAGTGCCGTACAGGTCGCCGTCGACCGCCAGCAGGTGCGTCAAGCCATTTTCGGCCAGTTTCTTGGCCTGTCGAGCGGAAAGTTTCTTGCCGCCTTCATGGACGACGTCGCCGGTCTTTGCGTCGATCAGGTCGTGGGTCGGCTTTGCGCCCTTCCACTTGTCCGGGTTGAACGGAACGCGCCAGCCCTTCTCGGTCTTTTCGTACTCGAGCTTGTCGTAATAGGTGTCGAGGATTTCCTCGGCATCCATCCCGAGCGCCTTGAGCAGCGAGGTGACCGGAATCTTGCGACGGCGGTCGATGCGCGCATAGACGATGTCCTTGGCGTCGAATTCGATATCGAGCCAGGAACCACGATAGGGAATGATGCGGCCGGCAAACAGCAGCTTGCCCGAGGAATGGGTCTTGCCCTTGTCGTGGTCGAAGAACACGCCCGGTGAACGGTGCATCTGCGAGACGATGACGCGCTCGGTGCCGTTGACGATGAAGGTGCCGTTCGACGTCATGAAGGGCATGTCGCCCATGTAGACGTCCTGCTCCTTGATGTCCTTGACCGAGCGGGCGCCGGTTTCCTCGTCCACCTCGAACACGATCAGGCGCAGCGTCACCTTGAGCGGGGCAGCGAAGGTGATATCGCGCGCACGGCACTCTTCGATGTCGTACTTGGGCTGCTCGAATTCGTAGCGGACAAACTCGAGCGAAGCTGTGTTGGAGAAATCCGTGATGGGGAAAACCGACCGGAAAACAGACTGCAGCCCCTCATCGGCACGACCGCCCTTGGGCTCATCGACCATCAGGAACTGGTCGTAGGAAGCCTTCTGGACTTCGATCAGGTTCGGCAACTCCGTGACTTCGCGGATGGTCCCGAAACTCTTGCGCACCTTGCGGCGGCCATTGAACGTGGTAGCCATGAAAGCTCCTGCTGTTGTCGCGCGCCCTCGCAGCAGCCGGAGCTGCCCGCGAAACCGCGGCATTTTTTGCTTGTCTCGGAGGCAGATATCCAAAGACCCGACTATCAGCCGTCGGCGCTCAGGATATATGCCTGGTCGTGTGGATCGCTGGATGCCCTAACCAACCCAGCCCGATCCGCGGCTGGGTCACAGACACGTGACTAAAGCCAAACGCCCCGCATGCGAGCGACTCGCAGCGAGGTCATCAGAGGCTTCAGAGTGCCCGAGACATCCAAAATCGTCATATATTTCCGCAATTGGGGCCCGAACCCATCCAATCGGTCCCGGCCAATCGTTCCTGTAGAAAAAGGAACAGCGGAATGGCACATATAGCGCCATTCCGCTTATTTCAAGGCAAAAGTCGAAATTACTTAAGTTCGACCTTGGCGCCAGCGCCTTCGAGCTTCTTCTGAATGTCTTCAGCTTCAGCCTTCGAAACGCCTTCCTTGACGGCCTTCGGAGCGCCTTCAACCAGGGCCTTGGCTTCGCCGAGACCCAGGCCGGTGATGGCACGGACTTCCTTGATGACGTTGATCTTGTTGTCGCCGAAGGAGGCGAGGATCACGTCGAATTCGGTCTTTTCTTCAGCGGCCGGGGCGGCAGCACCGCCACCAGCGGCAGCAGCGACGGCAACCGGAGCGGCGGCGGAAACGCCCCACTTCTCTTCGAGCATCTTGGACAGCTCGGAAGCTTCCAGGACGGTCAGGGCCGAAAGGTCGTCAACGAGTTTGGCGAGATCAGCAGCCATTTTCTACTCTTTCCAGATTGTGTTTCAGTTCGAACGTTGAGGTAGTTTGGAACGGCCTTAAGCCGCTTCGCTCTTTTCTGCGTGGGCCTTGAGGACGCGAGCAATGCCCGCACCCGGCTGCACGAGAATGGAAGCGATGTTCGTTGCCGGCTGCTTGACGAGACCTGCGAGCTTGGCCCGCAGTTCGTCCAGCGACGGCATGGTCGCCAACGCCTTGACGCCATCGGCGTCGAGAGCGGTCTGACCCATGGCGCCACCGAGAATGACGAACTTCTGGTTCTTCTCGGCGAAGGCTGCTGCGATCTTCGGCGCAGCAACAGGATCTTCCGCATAGGCGATGACGGTCGGGCCTGTGAACAGGTCCGATATGTCCGCGACATCGACTTCCTTCAGAGCGAGCTTGGCAAGGCGGTTCTTGGCGACCTTGACCTTGCCGCCAGCCTTCTTGACCTGCACGCGCAGGTCAGTGAAAGCGGCGACGGTCAGGCCGGTATTGTGCGCGACGACGATCGATCCAGCGCCCGTAAGGGCTTCCTGGAGCGAAGCGACGACTTCACGCTTTTCCGCTCTTTCCAAAGCTAGTCTCCACTAGTTGGCCCCACCCCGCACGAGGCGGCCTGGAGCCGTTGCCAATTGCTGCCCCCTGCCCTTGCGGACCGGGAAACAACGGTTAGTGCCTGCCAACCGAGCGCCCGCGAGGGGCAACTGGCTTAGGTTCGAACCTCAACTCGGGACGCAGGGTCCAGGAATTGGGTCTCACCCCGTCTATTGCTGGCTCCGGAACGGAATTAACGGCATGACGCCGGCCGGCAGTCTCGGACAGGACTTAACGCAGCTCCCTTGGGAGCGGCGAAACCGGGCGAACTTGCCGCCCGGAATTCTTGTGATGGGGCATATAGCCCAATCCAACCACCTCGTCACCACCCGGCTTGCCCGGGTGGTCCATGGAAGGTGCGGCCATCGCTGGATTGCCCGGACGGGCCGGGCAATGACGATGGACGGAGAGACTATGGCCTCTTAGAGCGCCGTGCCCGGCTCGACGCCGATGCCGGGGCCCATGGTGGAGCTCACGGCAACCTTCTTGACGTAGGTGCCCTTGGCGCCAGCCGGCTTGGACTTCACCACGGCGTCGGTGAACGCCTTGATGTTCTGCAGCAGGGCTTCTTCCGAGAACGACACCTTGCCGACGCCAGCGTGAATGATCCCGGCCTTCTCGACCCGGTATTCCACGGCACCGCCCTTGGCAGCGCCGACGGCACCCTTGACGTCCATGGTCACCGTGCCGACCTTGGGGTTCGGCATCAGGTTGCGCGGCCCGAGGATCTTACCCAGGCGACCGACCAGCGGCATCATGTCCGGCGTGGCAATGCAGCGATCGAAGTCGATCTTGCCGCCCTGGATGGTTTCGAGCAGGTCTTCCGCACCAACGATATCCGCACCGGCGGCAGTGGCTTCGTCGGCCTTGGCGCCACGGGCGAACACGGCGACGCGAACGGTCTTGCCGGTGCCATTGGGCAGGTTGACGACGCCACGGACCATTTGGTCTGCATGACGCGGGTCAACGCCGAGGTTCATCGCGATCTCGACGGTTTCGTCAAACTTGGCCGAGGCCTTCGACTTCACCAGCTTCACTGCGTCCTGCAGCGGGTAGAGCTTGTTGGGGTCGATGCCTTCACGGGCAGCGGCGACCTTCTTTGCGATCTTTGCCATATCTATCAGCCCTCGACCTGGATGCCCATGGACCGGGCGGAACCGGCGATCATGGTCATTGCGGTGTCAACGTCGTCCGCGTTGAGATCCTTCATCTTCTTTTCGGCGATGTCGCGCAGCTGAGCCTGCGTGATCGTGCCAGCGCTGTCCTTGCCCGGAGCCTTGGAGCCGGACTTGAGGTTGAGCGCCTTCTTGATGAAGTAGGTCACCGGCGGCTGCTTCATCTCGAAGGTGAAGCTCTTGTCGGCATAGGCGGTGATCACGGTCGGAATGGGCGAACCCTTTTCCAGCTCCTGCGTGGCCGCGTTGAAGGCCTTGCAGAATTCCATGATGTTGAGGCCGCGCTGACCCAGCGCAGGACCGATCGGCGGGGACGGCGTGGCAGAGCCAGCCGGCACCTGGAGCTTGATATAGCCCGTAATCTTCTTGGCCATTTTCTTTCCTTCTCTGTTGCCCTTGCGGGCAGGTGAAGCCGTGGTGCGGTTTCCTGGCGCTGGCTAAGCGCCATCCCCTTCCACGGATTTTGCCGGATCGCTCCGGCCACTCCGGCTCACGCCAGAATTCTGCTAGATCGCCTGAGCGACCCGATCAGACCTTTTCGACCTGACCGTATTCCAGCTCCACAGGCGTCGGACGACCGAAGATCGAAACCTCGACCTTGAGGCGCGAACGCTCCTCGTCCACTTCCTCAACGATGCCATTGAAGCTCGCGAACGGACCGTCGGACACCCGCACATTCTCGCCGACTTCGAAGCTGACGGACGGCTTGGGATGCTCCACGCCTTCCTGCACCTGCTGCAGGATGGACATGGCCTCCGCTTCCGAAATCGGCATCGGCTTGTTGTCCGCACCGAGGAAGCCGGTGACCTTGGGCGTGTTCTTGATGAGATGGAACGCCTCGTCGGTCATGTCCATCTTCACCAGAACATAGCCCGGGAAGAATTTGCGTTCCGCATCGACCTTGCGGCCACGACGGATCTCCACGACCTTCTCGGTCGGCACGATCACGTCTTCAAACAGGTGCTCCAGCTTCTTCTGCGCCACCTTGAGGCGAATATCTTCCGCCACCTTGCGCTCGAAGTTCGAGTAAGCCTGAACGATGTACCAGCGCTTCGCCATACCGCGTTGCCGCTCCCAGTCTAAAGTTGGACCCGCCTCAGCGGATCGACAGCATCAAAGTCACGAGCCAGGAAATCACCATGTCGGCGACCAGGAAGAAGACGCTGGCAAAAGCGACGAGCACGAGCACCATGATCGTGGAAATCACGACCTCGTTGCGGCCCGGCCAGGTCACCTTTCGGACTTCCGAGCGAACCTGCTGGAAGAATGTCACGGGATTGGTACGGGCCATACGACTCTAGCTCTAGCTAACTTGGTGCAAAACCAAAGGCCGCGCAGGAATCCCGCACGGCTGGAGTTTGGCTATCTAGAGAGTTTGGCCGCAGTTTGCAACAGGCGCCCAGAGAAGAATCACCCGCCCGGTACCGCCCACAGGCTGAACGGGCTGTAAAGGATAAATGTGCGATTCTGTGGATTCTGCTTGCCAACGGCGATTTGTTCGGCTTCGATCCAAATGCGGCCAAAACGTGGCACGTTGGGAGAGCGTGATGTCGTTCGAGGTCATATCCTGTCAACTGATGCACTATGGTCCCCACCGGACCATGCCTCAGCGCGTAGACGGTTCGGTTCGAGTTCGCGTGCGCGAAACGTTCATGGGCACCACCACCGAATATGTGCTGGATCTCAAGGTGAAGGCGGATTGCGGTCGTGCGCCGCATGAAGAGGTGCGCACGGCGCTCCTGACCCACGCTGCCCAGCAATTGAATAAGCTCAAGGCGCGCCATTCGGAAAAGCTACCGGTCGCTGCCGAGTAACAGCGGTCATAGGCGGAACGCTCTCCTGCCCCAAGGAATTACTTTGGGATTCTGGAGGAGAAAATGACGCTTATCATGATCATCGGCATGCTTGCTGTGCTCGCGGTCCTAACCACGCCCAGGATTACCTGAACGCTGCCCATCTGCCGGCTTAAACCGGCGGTCAGTCTATCTGACTATTCCGTAACTGCTGGGTTACGGGATTCGGATTGGCACGACCGGCTGGGTGACCATGTCGAGCTTTCGCTGCAGGATCAGATTGTCCAGCATCCGCCGGGTCTCTTCGATCTGCAGCTGCAGCTGGATGTTGCGCGACGCTTCGTAGAGTTCCCGCTGCTGACAGAGCAGGCGCGCGTGATTTTCAGCGGTCATCTGGGCGCTGTCGCCGGCCGCAGGAGCGGGGCACGCCGCCAGCACCGGCGAGGCGATCAGGAAAACCGCAATCGCCGCAACGCCACCAAACGTTTTCGAGACGTACTGAAGCTTGTTCATCGAGCGGAAACGCTCAACGCCGCCACCGGGTTCATCACGAAAAAGAGCGGCACAATGATGTTTTGGGAGGGCCTGGCAGGGGCTGGGGGACTCGAACCCACGACCCTCGGTTTTGGAGACCGATGCTCTACCAACTGAGCTAAACCCCTTCAGGCGAGGCCGTGTCTAATCGCAAAGCGGCGGCGATGCAAGAGTGTCCTGCACCGTCGCTCACGATCAGGCAGACAGCGTCACGGCACCTTGTGACCAGCGGCACGGAACAGCTTGTACCAGTCCTCGCGACCGAGCCGGATTGATGAACCTGCCGCAGCCTCGCGCACCCGCTCCGGCTGTGTGGTCCCCAGCACCACCTGGATATTGGCCGGATGCCGCGTGATCCATGCGACGGCGATGCCGGAGGGCGTCGCCCCATGCTGGCGGGCCAGAGCCTCCAGCAAGTCATTCAACTCGGCGTAGTTCTCGCGGTCCCCGATGAAGACGCCGTCGAAAAACTGCTTCTGGAAGGGGGACCACGCCTGCAGCATCATCCCCTTGAGACGGGAATAATCGAGAAGGCCGTTGTCGCGGTCTATGGACTGGTCGAGACCCGCCATGTTGGCGGCGACCCCCTGCGCGAAGAGGTTGGCGTGGGTGATGGACAACTGAACCTGGTTGAAGAGCAGAGGCTGGCGCACGGCGCTCTTAAGGAGTTCGATCTGTCCTGGGGTGTGGTTCGAAACCCCGAAATGTCGCACCTTTCCTGCGGCATGGAGCTTGTCGAAGGCAGAGGCCACCTCCTCGGGCTCCACCAGGGTATCTGGCCGGTGCAGCAGCAGCACGTCCAGATATTCCGTCCGCAGAGCAGCCAGAGATTCATCGACGGTGCGGAGGATGTGGTCCTCGGAAAAGTCGAACCAGCCACGCCGAATGCCGACCTTGCTCTGGATGAGCACCCTGCTGCGCTGCTCTGCCGACAGGCGCACCGCCTGCCCGAACCGCGCTTCACAGCGATGGCGCTCGCCGCCGTAGATGTCGGCGTGGTCGAACACGGTGACGCCGGCATCCATGGCCTCGCCGACGAGGCGCGCAATCGCTTCGTCCTCCATCTCCGCTATGCGCATCAGGCCCAGCACCACACTGGACACGGTGAGATCGCTGTTGGGAACGGTATAAGTCTTCATAAGAACGTCGCCTTGAGGTGAGCGAATTGAGGAGCGCCAGGGACATGAGCGGGCGGAAAGCAGTTGATTTCGCGGACCGCCCGCGGGCATGCTGACAAGATCGGACAGTATCGTTCCTTACCGATGGAGTTCAATCAAGCAGTCGGGCAGATTTTCTGCCCTGGTGCCCGCGAACCAAGTCGCCCTCTCACTCATTGGAGGTTCGGCAAGCGTCAGGTTCTTGGAGCACTTGTTATCCGATAGCACGAGCTTGGACCGCACCGGCCAGACCCTGGTCGGGAAAAACGGGGATGACCCCGGAGAACAAGGAGAAATACATGCGCCTGACATCCTTGCTGCTGAGCGCAGCCACGGCCCTTACATTCACCGCGGGCGCCGCTCAGGCGCAGGTCGTCGTTTCGTCGAAGATCGATACCGAGGGCGGGGTCCTGGGCAATATCATCATGCAGGTGCTTGAGGCTAATGATATCCCGGTTGAGAGCCGCATCCAGCTAGGGGCGACGCCGATCGTGCGCGAGGCCATCACCGCCGGCGAGATCGACATCTACCCCGAGTATACCGGCAACGCGGCCTTCTTCTTCGACCGGGCGGACGAGCCGATCTGGAACAATGCGGAAGAGGCCTATGCCGAAGCCGCCAAGCTCGACTACGAGGCCAACAAGATCGTCTGGCTGAGCCCGGCCCCGGCCAACAACACCTGGGCCGTCGCTGTTCGCAACGACGTCGCCGAAGCCAACAATCTCTCGACCTTTACCGAGTTCGGGCAATGGGTATCGGGCGGGGGTGAGGTGAAGCTGGCCGCCTCTTCCGAATTCGTCAATTCCCCGGCGGCCCTGCCCAAGTTCCAGGACGTCTATGGCTTCACGCTGACGCCTGATCAACTCGTCGTACTTTCGGGCGGCGACACCGCGGCGACAATCGCGGCCGCGGCCCAGCAGACAAACGGCGTTAACGCCGCCATGGTCTATGGCACCGATGGCGGCATCGCGCCGTCCGGGCTCAAGGTGCTCGAGGACGACAAGGGCGTGCAACCGGTCTACCAGCCCGCGCCGATCATCCGCGAAGAGGTGCTGAAGGAGTACCCGCAGATCGAAGAACTGCTCAAGCCCGTCTTCGCCGGCCTGACGCTGGAAGTGCTGCAGGATCTCAACGGCCGGGTCCAGGTGGGCGGCGAGCCGGCTGCCGCGGTGGCAACTGACTATCTCACCAAGAACGGCTTTCTGAACTGACATTGCCCGGGCGGAGGCTGCACCTCCGCCCGGCTTCCTCTGCGGCCGTCGCTATCTCACCTCGCCCTGGACGCAGGAGGCTCAATGAGCGTCACCTCCGCTTCGCCGTCGCATGATCGCCCCCACTGGCTGGCGCTGGACAGACTGGGGGTGCTCATCACCCTCATTCTCCTCAGTAGCTTCCTGCTGCCATTCGCGCTGTTCAGGGCCAATCGTATCCTCCTTGGCGATGGCTTGCCGCTGCTGGCTTCCATGCAGCCGGTGGCCGCCTCTGTCCTGCTTCTTGCTCTTGCGTTTGGCGTGGGCGCGGCGCTCCTGCGCCTGCCGGCCCTGATCAAGCTGGCCGCAGGTTTCGGCGTTCTGACGATATTGTTCATCGCCATGGGCCTTTCTGCCGAAACGCTCATGCCGGCGGACAACAACTATGCCCGCGTTTCTCCCGCTGCCGGCTTCTGGGTTCTCGTCTTTGGCCTTGCCCTGCTGGTGACCGACGCGCTGACGCGCCTGCGGCTCGGGCCATGGACCCGCATCGGGATCCTCCTCGGCGTCTGCGGGGCCTTCTGGGCGCTACTCTGGAGCGGCCTCTGGAACGAGTTGTCCATTCTCAAGGAATACGCCAACCGCGCCCCTGCCTTCTGGAATGAGGCCAGGACACACCTGCTGCTGGCCTTCGGATCGGTCGCCATAGCGGCCATTGTCGGCATTCCGCTTGGCATACTCTGTTACCGTGTGCGGCCAGTTCGGGCCGCGCTGCTCAACATCCTCAATATCGTCCAGACCATTCCCTCCATTGCCCTGTTCGGCCTCCTTATCGCGCCGCTGGCCTGGGTCGCTGCGAACGTGCCTGGGGCAAAGGCATCGGGCATCTCCGGCATCGGCGTTGCCCCGGCCGTTGTCGCGCTGTTCGCCTATTCGCTGCTGCCAATCGTCTCCAATACGGTCGTTGGCCTCCTTGGGGTCTCGGCACCGGCCGTAGATGCGGCGCGAGGCATGGGCATGACCTGGCTGCAGCGCCTCGTGCAGGTCGAACTGCCGCTGGCCTTCCCGGTCATTCTGACCGGCATCCGCATTGTGCTCGTGCAGAACATAGGCCTGACGACAATCGCGGCCCTGATCGGCGGCGGCGGTTTCGGCGTTTTCGTTTTCCAGGGCATTGGCCAAACGGCAATGGATTTGGTCCTGCTTGGCGCAGTCCCCACCGTGGTCCTCGCCTTCGCGGCGGCGGTGGTGCTCGATGCCTTTGTCGAACTCACCAGCCGCGGAGGACGACGCGCATGATCGAGATCGATTCCATCGTCAAAACGTATGAGGGCGTGCCCGTCGTCGACGCTGTCAGCATGACGATCCAGCCGCACACCATCTGCGCGGTGGTCGGGACATCCGGCTCGGGCAAGACGACGTTGCTGCGCATGATCAACAGGCTGGTCACGCCCACTTCGGGCACCATCCGGATCGATGGCGAGGATATCCGTGGCATTCGACCCTACGAACTGCGCCGCCGCATCGGCTACGCCATCCAGGGGCACGGCCTCTTTCCCCATTGGACCGTGGCGCAGAACATCGGCGCCGTCCCGCGTCTGCTCAAGTGGAGCAAGGCCGACATTTCGGCCCGGATCAACGAGTTGCTGGAGCTCTTTCAGCTCGACCCTTCGCAGTACCGGGACCGCTTTCCGAGCGAATTGTCCGGTGGACAACAGCAGCGGGTCGGCGTGGCGCGGGCGCTGGCGGCCAGACCCAATATCCTTCTCATGGACGAGCCCTTCGGCGCGCTCGACCCGGTGATCCGAGCCAAGGCCCAGGAAGACCTGGTCGCCATCCAGCAGCGGTTCGGCACAACCGTGGTGCTGGTGACGCACGACATGGAAGAGGCCATCTACCTGGGCCACAACATTGCGGTTATGGACGCCGGCAAGCTGCTGCAGTTCGCCCCGCCCAAGCAGGTCATCGGCCGGCCGGCCACCCCCTTCGTGCAGGAACTGATCGGCACGAGCGAGCGGCCATTCCGCCTCCTTTCCCTCTCCAAGATCGCGGATCACCTCGAAGACGGCGATGCGGACGGTGACCCCCTACCCGCAACCGCCACGTTACGGGACGCCTACTCCGAACTGCTCTGGTCGGGCCGATCTGCTGCGCCTGTCGAAAAAGACGGGCGGCTTGTCGGGCGGGTCAGCCTCGATGCTCTGGCCCGCCTGGCGGCGAGACCGCAATGAAGCCAGGCCTTCTCCTGCGTGTTTTCGCCCTTGCCCTGCTGATTGTGCTGCTGGTCGCGCCACAGGCGTTCCGCGACTTTTTTGCGCTCTTCGTGCGACCGACGCAGCCGCCCATCTACACCCAGGGCAACCTGCTCGACATCACACTGAGCCATCTGATGATCGTTGCGATTGCCATCGGGCTCTCCACCATGGTCGCCGTCAGCCTCGCCATCCTCGTCACGCGCCCATTCGGAGCCGAGTTCCTGCCGCTCTCCAGGGCCATCGCCAATGTGGGACAAACCTTTCCGCCCGTCGCCGTTCTCGCCCTGGCGGTCCCCATGCTGGGCTTCGGAACGGCCCCGACCCTAGTTGCCCTCTTCCTTTATGGCCTGCTGCCGATCTTCGAGAACACCTTGACCGGCCTCACCACGCTGCCCGAAGACGTCATGGAAGCCTCGCGCGGGGTCGGCATGACGGGCTGGCAACGGCTCACACAAGTTGAGCTGCCTCTCGCCTTGCCGATCATTCTCGCCGGCATTCGCCTCTCGACCGTCATCGCTCTGGCCACCGCAACGATCGGTTCGACGGTGGCCGCCCGGACGCTGGGCGAGGTGATCATCGCGGGCCTGACGACGGGGAATACGGCCTTCGTTCTTCAAGGTGGTCTTATCGTCGGTGTGCTCGCGGTCCTGATCTACGACTCGCTTTCGGCCCTCGAGAAGTGGCTGGCGCGCCGGACGGGCCGCCTCACCCGCGCCGACGCCTGAGGGACGTCCTCTGCAACTTGCGGCAAGTGCGGATCGAAAGCGGTTTGTTCTGGTTGAGAGACACCAACCAAGAGACCTACCATGAAAATCCGTGCACTCCTTTTAACCACGGCTCTGGCTTTTACCGTTCCAGCCATTGCCCAGGAAGCCGCAGCGCCGTCCAACGCCCAGGTCCAGCCGATGAACGTGACGGACCCGACGGAATTCGCCACCATGGCGGCGCCAAGCAACATGTTCGAAATCGAATCCAGCAAGCTGGCGCTTGAGCGCGCCACCAGCGAGGACGTCAAGACATTTGCCCAGCAGATGATCGACGACCACAGCAAGGCCGGCGAAGCCATGAAGGCTGCTGCCAGCCAGGACGGCGTCACGCCGCCGAGCGAACTCGACCAGAAGCATCAGGAGATGCTCGATCAGGTCAGCCGTGCAGAGGGCGACGCTTTCGACGCCGCCTACGTAGCCGCACAGGTGCAGGCCCATGACGAGGCCGTGGCGCTCTTCGAGGGCTTTGCCAACACTGGCGAAAACAGCGCCCTCAAGCAGTTCGCTGAGACGACCCTGCCCACCTTGCAACAGCATCGCGAGCATATCCGCACGCTTGCCGCAAACTACTGACGCAAGCTGCCGGGAGGGCCATGCACCCTTCCGGCGCCAGAACATGTCATGGGAGTGATGGAGCGGGTAGCGGGAATCGAACCCGCGTATTCAGCTTGGAAGGCTGCTGCTCTACCATTGAGCTATACCCGCACGCCGGACCGGCAGGACGTCGATTAGCGCGATCCTGCCCCGGCTTGCAAGAGTATGTGTGCACGCCCGCCGATTTCTTTCGTGAACAGCGCGCTGGGGTGTTGACACCTTTGCAGCAGCCAACCATAAACCGCCCCGACGACGCGCCATCGTATCGTTGTCCTGCCCGCGAGTGATCTTTGTGGAGGGGTGGGAGAGTGGTTAAATCCATCAGACTGTAAATCTGACGCCTTAGGCTACACTGGTTCGAATCCAGTCCCCTCCACCACCGCCTCTCAGACATAACCAAAACTTCCAGGAACACCGGGGCTGCGCGATCGCGTGTTATCCAGTTGTGGCCGCACCAGCGCCGTTTCGCGGTTTGTTGGAGAGGTTTGACGGCGATCAAAGATCGTCGCGCGAGTTTCGGGAACGACAGAGGTTGGTGCTGCGCCACCGCTGCTGCGAACCAAGGGGCTGACGAAAATCTACAGGATGGGCGAGGTTGAAGTCCTTGCCCTCGACAACGTCGATTTTTCCGCACGAGCAGGTGAGTTCGACGTCATCCTCGGGCCATCGGGCTCGGGCAAGTCGATCTTCCTCAACCTTGTCGACGGCCTCGACATCCCAACGTCGGGGGAAGCGTGGTTCCTTGACCACCGCTTGGCCTCGGTCAGCGAAAGCGCCCTCACCCGCTACCGGCGCGAACATGTCGGGGTTCGTCTTTCAGTTCTATAATCTGGTCCCGAGCCTGACCGCCCTCGAGAACGTCAAGCTGGTGACGGAAATCTCGAACCGGCCGATGCGCCCCGAGGAGGCGCTCGACCTCGTCGGTCTGTCCGGTCGCATGCACCACTTCCCGGCCCAACTCTCCGGCGGCGAGCAGCAACGCGTCGCCATTGCCAGGGCTGTGGCCAAGCGGCCCGACCTGCTGTTGTGCGTGCCCACGGGGGCGCTGGATTCGCGCACCGGCGTGGTCGTGCTCGAGGCCCTGGTGCAGGTCAACCAGGAGTTCGGGACAACCACGCTGGTCATCACGCACAACGTCGCCATCCGGGGCATTGCCCACCGCGTCATCAACTTCGCCAATGGGCGCATCGCGTCGATCGAAACGAACCAGACCCGCCTTCCCGCCTCCGCGATAAGTTGGTGAAGCGGAATGCGCGCCCTCCACCTCAAGCTTCTGCGCGAACTGGGTCGATTGTGGGCGCAGGTGGCGTCTATTGCTCTCGTCATTGCCGCCGGGGTGGCGGCCCTGATCATCGGCGTCGGGACGTACCAATCGCTGGACCGCACGCGCGTCGACTATTACACCAACAGCAACTTTGCCGACCTCTTCGTCGGCCTCGCCCGCGCCCCCAGATCCCTGCTCGGCGATATCGGGGCTACGGATGGTGTCCAAGCCGTCTAGGGACGCATCGTCAAGCTGGCTCCGGCCGACATCGAGGGGCTCGATGAGCCCGCCTCCGTCCTGCTTGTGTCGCTGCCGGACAGGCCGGAGGTCCTCAACCAGCTCTACCTGCGGAGCGGGCGCCTGCCTGAACTCGGTTCCGGCACGGAAGCGGTGGTCAGCGAAGTTTTTGCACAAGCCCGCGGCCTCTCGCCGGGATCACGCCTGGCGGTGGTGATGAACGGCAGGCTGCGCAATGTCACCGTTACCGGCATCGCCCTTTCGCCGGAATACATCTACGCCATGACGCCCGGCGACATCATGCCCAGCGAGGGCCGGTTCGGCATTCTATGGGTGCCAGAGGCGTTGCTCGCGGCCACGTATGACCTGCAGGGCGCATTCAACACGGTGTCGTTGAAGCTGGTGCCCGGGACGTCCGCCTCCAGTGTGATTGCTGCGGTCGACCGTCTCCTTGCGCCCTACGGTGGACAAGGGGCTTATGGTCGCGACCAGCAGACCTCGCACGTCTTTCTGGACGCGGAGCTTACGCAGTTGCGGGGTATGGCCGCGGTGCTACCACCGATATTCCTGCTGGTGGCCGCTTTCCTCGTCAACATGACGCTGACCCGTCTTATTGCTCTCGAGCGTGAACAGATCGGCCTCCTCAAGGCGCTGGGCTACAGTTCCTGGGCCATCGCCTGGCACTACATCGAGTTCGTGCTGCTGATCTCGATCCTCGGGATCGCGATAGGCTACGCCTTCGGCATCTGGGCGGGAAACGCGCTCACTGTGCTTTATGCGCGCTACTACAGTTTTCCGGTTCTGGTCTTCAGCCGGGCCCCGGTGCTCTACGTCATTGCGGCCGCCGTCACCATGGGTGCCTCCGTGATCGGGGCCATCCGGGCAGTCCGGCAAGCGGCGTGGCTGCCCCCCGCGGTCGCGATGGTACCGCCGGCACCCCCTGCCTACCGGCGTGTTTTCAAGGGCCTCAATCCGATCCGGATCCAACTCCCGCAGCGGTGGATCATCGTCACGAGGCATCTGCTGCACTGGCCGTGGCGGAGCGCAGGGAGCGTCATGGGAATGTCCCTGGCGACGGCAATTCTCGTGGGTTCGCTATGGTCGATCGGCGCGATGAACTTCATGGTCGACTACACGTTCAACCGCACCGAGCGGCAGGACGCGACCGTCACTTTCCTGGCTTCGCGGCCGGCCGCCGCGCTCTATGAGGTGTCCCGCCTTCCCGGGGTGATGGCCGCAGAGCCCTTCGCGAAAATCGGTGTCGAGGTCAGCCGCGGTCATCTCGGTCGGCGCATCGGCTTGGCGGCCTATGGGGCGGCGAGCGAACAGACCCGTCGTTCTGGCTTCTCAGTTCAGGGCATCCTGTGTTCTGGATGCCCTTTCTCTACGGCCGAAGTCACCGGTCCTTCGTAGACCAGGCGACGCCTTTAAGAATCTGCTCCTCAGGCAACCTGCCGCTCGGCCTCCCCGACTATGACCATGTCCGTGTGTCCGAAGCCCTGCGTGTAGTCGAGTACGGAAATCACTTCGGGCCGAAGTTCGAACACGGCGACGTCGGCAATGTCCACGTCTGTCATCATCGCCGTGTACTCAGGATATTTCTTGGGAAGCGCGGTAAAAAGCACGTTTCGGATTTGCGCTTCGTCGGTCACGGGAATGGCGCGAGCCGCCATCGATAGGCCCGCAATGGCCATGGGGTTCGCCGTGTCGCTGTCGATGGTGAGCGACACACGGTTGTCGAGCGCCAGGTTCCTGGACTTCTGCGTGTCCTTGCCCGTCATGAAATAGAGGGTCAGCCCCTCGCTGACATAACCAACCGTCGTTGCCTGCGGCCAGCCATCGGAGCGGAGCGTTGCCAGCGTCAAGATACGGTGTTTGTCCAGCAGATCGAGAATTTTGCTTTGCAGGGCGCTGTCCATCTGATGTCTCCTTGTTGAGTGCCCCCGATGGTGGGGGGACAAGAACCAAAGACTTTGACGCAGGGCAAAAAAGCGCTAGCTGGCGCCACCGCAGGTCCACGGTTAAAGTCGGGTCTGCCCCCCAAGCCTTATCGTCCGCGCCATGTCTGCGGATTGACCACCATCAAGTTGCAGGTTTTTTGGAGGTGCGACTGTGTTCCCTGGCGAGACGGCGAGGGAGCAGGATGGACAAGAGCCGGCAATACACCTTGTGGTACTGGGGGGCGGCACTTCTGCTGTTCATTGCGCTCCAGTTCTGGTTCACGGCACGGTCGGTGATGGACATCTCCTACTCCGACATGCTGGCCTATCTGGCGAAGGGCAGCATTGCGGAGGTCTCTATTACCGACACGATGGTCGAGGGCCGGTTCACCGATCCACAGGAGGGGCGCGATTACTTTGTGACCCGCCGGGCCGATCCTGCCCTTGTCGACCTCTTCACCAAGGCCGGCGTCAAGGTCAGCGGGGCCAGTGACCAGAACTGGCTGACGACGCTGATCTCATGGGTGGCGCCGGCAGCGATCTTCGTGGGCCTCTGGTGGTTCGTCATCCGCGGCATGGCCGAGCGCAGCTCCATCGGTGGGCTGACCGCTATCGGTAAATCGGGCGCCCGTGTCTATGTGGAAACGGATACCGGGGTCACCTTCGCGGATGTGGCGGGCATCGACGAGGGCAAAGCGGAACTCATGGAGATCGTGTCCTTTCTCGAGGACAAGGAGAAATATGGCCGGCTGGGTGCCCGAATTCCAAAGGGTGTCCTGCTCGTCGGCCCGCCCGGCACCGGCAAGACGTTGATGGCCCGGGCGGTAGCCGGCGAGGCCGGCGTGCCATTCTTTTCCATCACCGGTTCGGAATTCGTCGAGATGTTCGTGGGCGTGGGGGCGGCGCGTGTGCGCGATCTCTTCGAACAGGCGCGGCGGGCTGCGCCTTGCATCATCTTCATAGACGAACTCGATGCGCTGGGCGGGCCGTCTTGAGAATCTGAGCGGCAGGAGCATCCTCAACCTGGCGGTTCAGCGGGTCGGACCGGTCTATGCGGATGCCGTCTTGCAGGAGTTCCTGCGCCATCGAACTGCAGCGGCGCTGCTTTATGTCGTCGACTCCTTCGCCTTCCGCAGCGCGCAGTGGAACGAGGAGCGCCTGGTGGATACGGACTTGCTCGCGCGCACGCCCTTTACGGGGGGGCTCGGGCACGCTGGTTGCCGGCGGGCTGGGTGGCATGCTCTCGCCCGTCGGATCAGCCGCGTACCTCACCGGATTTCCCAAGGTCAACAACCCCGAACGTTTCATGCCGGACATCTGGGAAGCGGCGGCCAACTTCGACCGTCGGTACAGACCTTCCGCGGTAGCCGAAGCTGAGCGCATCGCCTATCTCTACCCGGCGGGGAGCGGCGGTGAGGAGACCCTGCGGCACTATCTTGAGAGCTTCATGGCGCTTGTCGACCGGGCGAGCGCGGCAGGAATGGCTGTGCACGTGGTGAAACTGCCGGTGCCGCCAAGGTTCTATGCGCAACTCCCGGGAGAGGCGGACTTCGACCGGTCGCTCGGAGACCAGCTCAAGCTGCGCGGCCTGGAGTTGGAGGATTATTCCGCCCTGCTGCCGGAGGCGCGCTATTATTTCGATAGCGATCATCTCGGACGCCAGGGCGTCGAGGCGCTGGCGGAGCAGGTTCTGGTGCCACTGATGAAAGAGCCGGTGGTTGTTCCAGGTCAAGGCACAGCGCGTTGAGGCGGCTACACCGGTCAGCAGACAGCACAGGAGCACGAACATGACCATCCGCAATCTCGACCGCGCGTTCGCTCCCAGATCGGTCGCGGTCATCGGCGCCTCCGATGTGCCCGGAAAGGTTGGGGCGCTGCTTTTCGCCAATGTGAGACGGAGTTTTCGGGGCCCCATCTATGCGGTCAACCCGAAGTATTCGTCCCTCTGGGGACTACCCTGCTACCCCGAGGTCCGGGCGCTTCCGGAGGTCCCCGATCTTTGCGTAATCGTGACGCCACCGGTCAGCGTGCCCGGGCTGATCGAGTCGATCGGCACTGCCGGCAGCCGCGCAGCGGTGGTGATTACAGCCGGCATCGATGCGCAGGGCAAGAAAGCAATGATGGAGGCCGCGGGTCGCCACGGCGTGCGCATAATCGGACCGAACTCGATTGGCTTTCTTGCCCCCAATCTCGGCCTCAACGCCAGTTTCACCCACATCGACGCGCGACCCGGATCGTTGGCACTGGTGTCGCAGTCGGGCGCCATCGTCTCCTCGATCATCGATTGGGCTGAAGCGGAAGGGATCGGCTTTTCGCAGATCGTGTCGGTAGGCGACATGCTCGATGTCGACATTGGTGATTGCCTGAATATGCTCGCTCAGGACAGCGCGACATCGGCAATTTTGCTCTACGTCGAAAGCATCAGCCAGGCGCGCAAGTTCATGTCAGCCGCCCGCGCCGCCTCGCGCATCAAGCCGGTCATCGCTGTCAAGCCGGGGCGGCATGCAGAGGCAGCGCAGGCTGCCCAGACGCACACCGGAGCCTTGGCGGGAGCCGATGGCGTTGTCGAGGCAGCCCTGCAGCGGGCGGGCGTCATTCGCGTCGGTGACCTGCACGATCTGTTCTCCGCAGCGGAAATCACCGCCCGCTTTGGAGCACTGACCAGCGGTCGGGTTGCAATCGTCACCAATGGTGGCGGCGCCGGCGTCCTGGCGGTCGATCATCTGCTCGACCGTGGCGCGGCCCTTGCCTCGCTCTGCCCCGAGACCCTTGCCAGCCTGAACGCCATTCTGCCGCCGACGTGGTCGCACGCGAACCCTATAGACATCATCGGCGATGCGCCTCCCAAGCGTTACGTGGGTGCCATCGAGGCGGCCGTCGCAGATCCGGGAGTGGACCTCGTCTGGGCGATGAATTGCCCCACGGCTCTGGCCGAGCCGGCCGCGGCGGCCAAAGCTGTCGCTGGCAAGTGCGAACAGGGGCGCATCGGCGGAAAGCCGGTCATGGCGACATGGCTGGGCCAGCACGCGGCGGCAGAAGCCAGGCGTACCCTCAACGCCGTCGGCATTGCCAGCCTCGATACGCCATCGGAGGCGGCGCAAGCGATCGGGGTTTTGCTCGACCGGCAGAGGCTGACCGATCAATTGCAGCGCGTCCCCGGCACGTTCGAGACCCTGCATGTCGACCGTGCTTCGGCAGCAGCGGTGATAAAGAAGGTAGCCGCGGCCAACCGCACCATGCTGACCGAGGTCGAAGCAAAGGCGGTGCTGGGCAGCTATGGCATTGCCGTGCCGGCGTCAGTGACCGTCGCATCGGCCGATGACGTGCACCAGGCAGCGGCCGGCCTTCTTCATGAGGGGGGCAAGCTTGTCGTGAAAATGGTGTCTGAGACCCTGACGCACAAATCGGATCTGGGGGGCGTGATCATAGGCGTTCCAACGGCCGATGCCGCCGCCGAAGCGGCACGCACCATCGCTGAACGCCTCCGCGCCAAGGGACTTCAGCATCAGCTCAACGGCTTCGTCGTTCAGCAGATGATCACGCGGCCAAACGCTCATGAGTTGCTGATCGGCGTGGCTGACGATCCGGTCTTCGGTCCCGTGCTGATGTTCGGAGCCGGCGGCACGGCCGTGGAAGTCATTGCCGACACCACGATGGAATTGTTGCCCGTCGATGACGTCCTGGCCCAGGCCATGATCGGCCGCACGCGCATCAGCCGGCTCCTGGCCGGCTATCGGGACCGTCCACGGGCCGACCATGGCAGCATCGTCAACGCACTCAAGGCGGTATCACAGTTGCTCATCGACTGCCCGCAGATCCGGGCCCTGGACATCAACCCGCTGCTTGTGGACGAGGCCGGAGCCATTGTTCTCGACGCACGGATCGAACTCGACCTTTCCCGCCCACCCGCTGGCGTGGCTAATCCGGCTCTCGCCATCCGACCCTATCCCGCCGCCTGGGCAAAGAGCGTGGACCTGGATGGAGAGCGCTACGACATCCGCGCCATTCGGCCCGTGGACGCAGCGCTTTATCCGGATTTCCTCGCGGGCATCAGTGCAGAGGACATGCGGCTGCGGTTCCTCGTGCCGACGAAAGACCTGCCGCGGGAAACACTGATCCGGCTGACCCAGCTCGATTACGATCGTGACATTGCATTCGTCGCGCTCGATCAGGGCGCCCTTGCGGGGATTGTGCGCTATGCAGCAGACCCCGATCGCAGCAAGGCTGAGTTTGGTCTGATGGTGCGCAGCGATCTGCAGGGCAAGGGGCTAGGCAAGAAACTGATGGAGCACCTTATCGCGTACGGCAGGGCAGAAAAGGTCGGCGAACTGTTCGGATCGATCATGCGGGAGAACCGGCGAATGCTCGACCTGGTTCAGGCGCTGGGATTCAGCGCCGAACCGGGCCAGACAAGAGACACCGTCATCGTCCGCCTTGAGCTCGCCGAGCGCTGTTAACCGCCGCGTGTTCAGGATGAGTGGAGCACCGGCAGCGACGGCGGGCGCCTGGGCACGGGGTGGTGCTGGCCGATGACGGCGGGCTGACCGATGCCGAAGCGGTGGGTGCGCCCCGGTGTGACGATCCCCAGCGCGTCGAGTTCGCGCAGGACGGTCTCCGGAATGGGCTGGCAGTCGCAGGCAGCCTCGTGCCTGAGATACCATCCCAGAAAGTGCGCTCGCGGATAGATGGGTTGTGGGTTGAGGCGATGCCACTCAGCATTGGACATTTCAGTCCCTCTCTGCGGCGGTCATCTCGAAAGCAATGACCGGCCCGTGCGGATCTCGAGGTTGATGTGAGGCAAGACTGTCATGCTGCCCCCCTTTGCGAGCGGGCTGGCGTGCCCGCTCGCTGCAACGCCTGTCAGGAAATTCTCAGGCGATCTTCGACCTGCTTGACACCGGGTGCTGCCCAGGCTGCGCGTTCGGCGATGCCACGCTCCGACCAGGTCTTGATCTGGCCCTCCAGGGTGACCTTCCCGTCGCTGACATTCACCTTGATCGCCTCGGACTCGAGCTCGGCATTGCGTTTCAACGCTTGTTCGATGCGCGATTTGACATCGCCTGCGGTAGGACGCGGCTTGATGTCGACGCGATTGTACACCCCCACGATCCCGTCCATGTCTGCAACGGCCCGATAGGCGCGCTCTTTCTGGTACTGCCACTCCACCGTACCCGTCAGCGTGACATAACCCTTCTGGACCTTCACTTTGATGGCGTCTTCCGGAACGAAGGCGTTCCACCGGATGAGATCCGCCGCCCGCTTGGCCAAGACGTCGTCGGCAGTGGAGTGCTGGCCAGGAAAACGAACTTCAATTTCCTCTGCGTAGCCGCGCACCCCTTTGATCTGGCCGATCACTTCCTCGATCTTGTTCTTCTGAGCATAGTTCGGCACGTGCCCCGACAGCGTCACGATGCCATTCTCCACGGCGACACCGATATCAGCAGCATCGATGCTGGGCTCGAACTCAAGCTCCTCATTGATCAGATTTTTCAGTGTTATGTCGTCCATTTCCTGCTCCTCGTGACTTGGCGGAAGCGCCGATGCGAGGGTAGCGTCGGCGGCGGAGCCACCCTTGACTTTGGTCAATTTGCAGTAGTCACGCGCTACAAAGGTTCTGCAGGCGCTGCCAATCGAGGATTTCCACTGAGTGGGTATCGGGCGTGCGTATGATGCCGCGGTCCTTGAACCGGCGCAGGATGCGCGAAACCGTTTCCAGGCTCACCCCCAGATAGTCGCCGATATCGCTGCGGGGCATCGGCAGTTGAACCAGGCTCTCGCCGTCCTGCCGTTCCGACAACTGACACAGAAAGGCAGCGAGGCGCTCGTCTACTCGTGTCCCGCGCAACACGATCAAATGCTGTTCGAAGCGCCGCAGGCTTTTGAGCATGAGGGGGAGGAGCTTGGCTGGCGCGTCGTTGGCACGACCGGGCCTAACCGCGCGGATGCCACTGATTTCGACAGCTTCAGCGAAAAAGTCGTGCACGACGTCACTTTCCCAGCCGAAGACGTCTCCGGCAAAGCAGAAACCGACAACGTAGCGGCGTCCGTCGGAAGTGAAACGGCCGACCCTGACACAGCCGAATTCGACGATGTACAGGGATCCGGCAGGCTCGCCCTGGCCATAAACTTCGGAGTTTGCTTGATATACAGAGAGGGCAACGTGTGTCAGTCCTGCGAGACTGGCCCCGGCGGGGGATGCGATGTTCACACCCATGCGATGGGTATCGACCTGAAACGTCATCTGCTGTCTCCACTGAGAGGTGAAGAACAGATTGCAGTTCGCCAGCCGGACCGAAATTCCGGTCGTTAACCTAGTATTAACCCTAGTGTGCCTCCGATGCCGCGCCGTCCCCGATCTCGACCCCGGCATTCATCGCCATGCGCACCAAACCCGGGAGCGTTCGGCAATGCATTTTCCCCATAACGTTTGCCCTGTACACTTCCACCGTGCGGGGACTGAGCTCACATTCCATGGCGATCGACTTGTTGCTCTTTCCAGCCACGATTCCCTCGAACACCTGGCGCTCACGCGGGCTGAGGCTGGAAAGCCTGTCAAGAACGTCCTGGTGATCGCGATCGCTGGCCGCCGCTGCGCGGGACTTTCCCGTCAACGCTTCGATCGCATCCTTGAGGAGCGTATCCTCGAAAGGCTTTTCGATGAAATCAACCGCACCTTCCTTCATGGCGGCAACGGCCATGCTGACATCTCCATGACCCGTAAGCACGATCGTGGGGAGCGGCGTCTCGTCTTTGCGCAGTTGCCGCAACAACTGCAGGCCGTCCATCTCCGGCATCTGCAGGTCCGTAATCAGACAGTGGCCGAGGGGGTAAGGCCGACCAGCAAGAAAGTCGGCGGCACTGCCATGAATGCGCACGGGGTAGCCAAACGTGGAGATCAGGAAGGCGAGCGACTTGCGGACGCTCTCCTCGTCATCGAGAATATGTACCACAATGTCATTGGACATCGCGCTCCTCCCTATCGACCAGCGCGGGCAATGAGAACCTGAACCGCGTGCCGCCACTGGCGTTGGCGCTCGCGCTGATCGTGCCCCCGTGGGCCTCGACAATCCGCTTCGAAATCGACAGCCCGACGCCCATGCCACCCGCTTTGCCGGACACGAAGGGCTTGAACAGGCTGCCGGCAATCTCGGGGGCGATACCAGTGCCGCTGTCGATGACATCGACGATCAGGTGGTCCGCCTCCTGCGATGTCCGCACGACGAGCGTCTTGCTCTGACTATCCTGCATGGCTTCGAGCGCGTTACGCATCAAATTGACCAGCACCTGTTGCACCTGGACGGGATTGGCCAGCACGGGTGCTGTTTCGGACAGTTCGAAGAAGGTGCGTATGCCCTGCGCCCGAGCACCTTGCAGGGCCAGAACACTGGCCTCCTCCACCAGTGTTTTGACGTCGCAGCGCTGCTTGTCGGCGTCGCCGCGCCGCACGAACTCACGAAGATGGCGGATGATGTTACCCGCGCGCAGGATCTGCTCGCCGGCCTCTCCCAGGGCAGAGTGAAGTTGCAGTAGCTTCGGGTCGCTCGTGCCATTGAGCAACCGGCGTGCGCCGTGGACATAGTTGGCGGCTACCGAAAGCGGCTGGTTGAGTTCATGAGCCAGCGTTGAGGCCATCTCACCCAGTTCCGTGTAGCGCGAGAGCCGGGCAAGCTCGTTCTGGGATTGTTGAAGTTCAGTCGCCGTCTCTTCCATTTCCGTCAGGTCTCGCACAAAACCGATGAAGTGCCGCTCACCGTTAAAGGCGAATTCCCCCACGGCAAGCCTGATGGGAAAGGTGGTTCCGTCCTTGCGAAGTCCGACCACCACACGGTCGTTGCCGATGATGTGTTTCTCACCGGTTCGAAGGTAGTGCTCCATGTAGCCCTTATGGTTGCTGCGGTAGGGCTCAGGCATGAGCATGGAAACATCTCTGCCGACGACCTCTTCGCTGGCGTAGCCAAATTGCCGCTCGGCAGCGGGATTCATGCTTCTGACCGTGCCGCTGACGTCGATGACGATTACGGCGTCGAGCACCGTCAGCAGCAACGCGCGCAGTTCCGCGTTGCGCGAAGCCAAGAACAATGCCGTATTCCGCTCTCGCTCGCGCGCAGCGGAAAGAGTTCGGCTGCTAAACGCTATGCCCAAGCCAATTATGCCCGACAGAACTAGTGCGGCGAGAACAATCCCGGGACCGATCCGAACATCAAAAAGCCTCTCCCCAAGCTTGAGCGCAAAGAAGGAGCCGGCGGCCAGGAACGGCGCCACCAGATAACTCCAGTATCGGCTCGCCCAGGACTGACCCATTGCTGCCTCGGTCACTGTCACTGACTGTACGCCGCTGCGGCATCGGCGACAAGCTTAGCGAGAGAGCAGCACAGGCAACTCGCATCGAGTTAGCAGGGTGCGCGTCACGCCGCCCATCACACGCTCTTGCAGGCGCGAATGCCCAAAGGCACCCGCGACAATGAGGTCCGCCCCCTGGTCTTTCGCTTCGGTGAGGATGGCCTCGTCTGCTGCCTCCCACCCCGCCATTTCGCGGACCTCGAGACTGATGCCGTGCCGGCTCAGGTAGCGGGCCACATCCGCTGCCGAAGAATTGTGTCTTTCCTCATCTGCCCGCTCCGTCGCGAACGCCACGACCACCTGGCGTGCTTGCAGCATGAACGGGATGGCATCTCGAGTTGCCCGAGCGCATTCGCGGGTGCTTTTCCAGGCCACGAGAACGGTCTGGGGTGGCATCGACGCACGATAGCCCGGCGGCAGAAGAAGGCACGGAGTCCCGGACCCGAACAGCACGCCCTCTTCGAGGAATTGCTCCTTGTTCGGATCGCCGTAGGGACGCGTACCCACGAACAGATCTGCAACATGGGCCTCTGCGGCCATTGCACCACCGATGGTGGATCGCCAGCCTTCGACGACGCGTAAATCGTTCGGCACTCCCATCTTATCGAATTGTATGGTGAGTGCCTTCCTCCGCCGCTCCGTTTTCTCGCGCTCCTCCTGGATGAGTTCCGGTCCGACACCGGCATAGGCCGCCTCCGGCATGACGGCGATTTCCGGATCCACATGCATCAGCAGCCCAGTCAAATGGGCGTTGAAAGCTGCCGCCAAGCCTTCGGCAGCTTCGAGACGCACCTCGTCTTCGTCGGAACCCGTGAGATGCACGACAATGTTCTTAATCATGGCTTCCACCGTTCTGAGGGTCGTCGTTCAACTCCGGGCCGTCATAGGTCACATCCAAATTGACCTTGGCCAGGACGCCTGCGAGGGCCGCCAGCAAGGCAAGCCATGGTGCCGTCAGTACAACCACCCCGCCGGCAATGGCGCTGGCCGCGAGCGGCAGTGAAAGGACGATGTCCCCACTCTCCGAGCGAATGGTCAGCGTGCTCACATTACCCTGCCTGAGAAGCTGTCTCACGGTATCGAGCAGCTGGCTGGCCTCGAGCTGGTGTCGAGCTGTGAACCGGAATTGCCTGCTTTCGGACATGACGCTTCTCCTTTGTTGAAGGGATAGCGCGGCTGCCAATGATCGAGTTTTGACGGGGGTCAAAATCCGTTTGACCCGCGGGTCGCATCTAGGACGTCCAACTGCTGAAAGGTTCTCGCCGTGCACACTCAGATGCAGACCAACCCCGTCAACATCGCCCTATCGACCCGGCCTGCTGCTGGCAGCGAGCGAAGAAGTTCTTCGCATTTGGTGCTGTCCGTGACGCGCTATGCGTCTCTGGACTCCGCTTGCCTCGACGCGGCCATCAAGAACGGCCTTGAGGAACTGCTGTCGTCTGCCCAGCCAGACGAGGGCGGAGCGAAAACGCTCTATGTCTACTACCGTCTGAGGCATGGCAGCGCGGTCACCGTGGATATCGGCATACCCATTGGCGACACGCTCGATCGGCAGCCCGTCACTGGCGCCATCAGGCGGCGGCAAAAGACGTCGCGCCTATCCTTGCCGCCGTCGGCAGCACCCGATGGTCTGGCATCGGCAATGGACGAAGCGGTGACCGAGCTGGGCCTTCGCCACAGAACAGAGGTACCTGAGTGCTGGCAGACCTTTGCCCTGCCCTTCACGGGGTATGACGCCACGGCAACGCTGTGCATCGGTCAACTGCGCCATCGTCGGGCAAAATATTGACGACCGTCAAACCGCAATTTTCGCGGCTCTGGTAGCCATCGGCCATAGTGGCCTTGCCCAGGAGATGACAGATGAATGAGATGACCACCCCGACCCTCGCTCCGTTCGCGGCCTTGCGAAGCCGGATGGACCGCTTGTTCGACGAGATGACCCGCGATTTCCCGTCACCCAGCCTACGCGCCACGGAGTTTCTTCCCGAGGCCGAGTTGAGCGAGGCGGATCAGGCATTCAACCTGAAGCTGGAATTGCCGGGCATCGACGAGAAGGACATCAAAATCACCACGGAAGACCGGACGATCACCATTTCGGGGGAGAAGCGAAAATCTCGGGAAGGCGGAAACGGTGGCCGCTTCGAAAGCGAATTCAGCTACGGCGCATTCTCCCGCAGCTTTACGGCCCCGTTCGCCATCGATCCCGAAAAGGTGGAAGCGCGCTTCCTCAACGGCGTTCTCACCATCACCATGACAAAGCCTGCCGACTATGTCGGCAAGCAGCGCCAGATTCAGATCCGGCATTAGCATCCGTGCATGGACCGGCGCCGCCCGCCCTCCTCCCGCCGGGCGGCGCCGACAACTGCACGCGCGCACTCCGTCAGTGGAAGCAACCATTGCCTGATGGGGGTACGGAGTTCACCCGAGGAGCCAGCCATGAAACCCGCTCTATTCGCATTGGCTCTCAGTCTATTACCACTGCTCGCTGCGTCGGCGGATGAAGAGCAGTTGACCTTCGCTGGCGATACCTACGTGGCGGGGCAAAACGTCGCCGTGGGAACACCAGTTGACCGCGATGCTTTCGTCGCCGGGTTCGATACGCGGCTGGGCGGTCCGGTGCAAGGGGACGCCCATATCGCCGGCTTCAACGTCAATGCCGACCAGCCGGTCGGAGGTGATCTTTATGCCGCCGGGTTTTCGGTGATCGTGGGCCAGTCGGTGGGCGGCGACCTGACCGCGGTGGGCAACACGGTTGTTGTCGACCCTGCTGCCGCCGTTTTGGGCAATGCTCGCCTGAGCGGCGCGAGCGTTTCGCTCGCCGCGCCGGTTACCGGCTCGGTGCTGGTAGCAGCCGAGAACGCCACGCTCGGCGGGACGATCGCGGGCGACCTCGAATTCTTCGGCAACAAACTCGAATTCGGACCCAGTGCGAAGATCTCGGGGATTGTCCGCGTGCACGCGCCCGAGCCAATCACGCTGCCAGCCGGGGTCGCCGATCCCGCCCGGGTGCAGTACGAGCAGCTGCGCTCCTCGGACTATACGGGACAAGCGGGAAAGACGGCCCAGAACGTGGTCATCGGCATCTGGCCTGCCATCTTCGCCACCGGAATCTGGTGGTTCTCCCTCGCGGTGCTGGGGGCTCTGGCGATCGCGCTCATGCCGCGGGCGACCGAGAATTTCGAGCGTCGGGCCGCCACCCACCCCTTGGCCACCCTCGGGCTCGGCGTCCTTGGCTTCTCTGCGACCGCTGGACTGTTGCCGGTGGCGGCCCTGTCAATCGTCGGCCTCATCCTTGTGCCATTCATCGGCATAGGCGCCATTGCGGCCTGCATTTTCGCCTACCTGGCTGGGGTGTATCTCATCGCGATGCGGGCGAGCAGGTCGTTCTTCACCATAAACACGGCACTAAAGCGCGTTGGCGTCATGCTGGTTGGCGTCGTGCTAGCCGGCCTCATCGGCACCCTGCCCTTCATCGGCTGGCTGATCTCGCTCGCTTTAATGAGCTTCGGATTTGGCATCTTCGTCAGGAGCCTTTTCGAGCGCTATACTGCAGCACCCACTGAACGGATCCAGCGAGGGATTTCTCCCGAGGTGGCGTAGGAACATCCGCCTCGTAATGTGCGGCCGGCAGCTGCACCACTAGCTTCAACAGACAAGCGATCGGATTGATGTGTTGAACACTCTTTAACGCTGCCGCAAATTCTACGGATTGCACTGCGGCGCAGGCAAGAATACCGTCATTGCGCGGATTTTTTCTGAAAACATCAGCGTGATAACGGTGTGGCGGTTCGTGTTGCGCCAAAACATACGGCGTTTCTTAGCGCTCCTCGAAGAGGACCTTCCTCCCCAGGAGAGGCAGCGCTATCAAACCTTAATGTCTGATTTCCAAGCAGAATTGCGCGAACTCGAGGCTCTTTCGGGCGCGACCATCAGAGAGGCGGACGAGGATTTTCATCGGCTTGCCGATGCAGCAATAGGACAAGCCCTGCACGACTGCGGAGCGCAGTTCGGGATCACGCAACATTACAATATATCTGCAGGCGCCCTTGTCATTGCCAGCCAGAGAAACTTCCGCATCCCCTTTCTCAAGCACTTCAGCACGTCTGTACCGGGAGATGGCACCGTCCACGGCCGCGCATTCGAGAGCCGCAGCCAGGTGGCGGTTGAAGACGTGCGATACGACCCTGACTATGCCCCACACCTGCCAGTCGCCGAAGAGGCCGGGTTTCGCGCCGTCCTATCGACGCCCGTACCCGGAGCTGACAACGCCATCCTGGGCGTTCTGTCTGTCTACTACGCCAAGCCGCATCATTTCACTCCGGAAGAACGTCAGGCCGCGCAGAAGGCGGCCTGCAATCTGGGTCGGCAGTGGACGGGTGTTTCGAGATAATGGGCGCGAGGACGACCGGTTGATCGGACTTGTACTGCTCGTGACCGGCCGCCGGTTTGCGCCCAGCCTCAGTCCTGTCAGCAAACCCTATAGCGTGGCGCCCAATGCACCCGGGCCTGTGGTGCTTGCCTTACTCACCTTCCGTTTCACCGGATGGCCGCTCAGGCTTTCCCACAGGCCCCTGTCACATTTCAACGATGTCCGACCCGGCCTTCCAATCAGTTCTTCGCTTGAAGAAGTTCTCTTCGGTCTAAATCGGCCTCTCCATATGACCCGTTCACTATGCACCAGCGATCCGCGGGGCGATTGACTGCCGTCAAATTTCGGGGCGTTCCCTCTCATCTGCTCCAAGGTTTCTCGTCCGGAAGTGTCAGGTCCAGGTTTCAAAGGGCGCATTGTCCACCTGTTCAACGAACAATCCGCAGGAAGTCACGACTTGATCGAGGTCAAGGCGCCCTGCTGCCACAGCCGCTATGAGTTGCTCACAGATTGAAGGTGAGGAGCCGATCATGAACGAGGTACCGGCGGGACAAGTGGAGCTCACAGCGCGTCATGGGTTCAAGTTTGTTGTTCGTCCGGCGCGCCGCGACGACGAAACCGCGCTCAAGGAGTTCTTTGGCAGGGTCACACCGGAAGATCTGCGTTTCCGGTTCCTCAGTGGTATCAAGCCCGGACCCGCACAACTTGCCGCCATGATCGATGTCGATCGACGGCGCGCGGAAAGCTTTCTGGCCTTCGATATCGGGCAGACGCAGGTCGTTGCTACGGCATTGCTTGCCTGTGACGCTGAGCTGGACGTCGGTGAAGTGGCCATCTCGGTCCGCGACAGTTTCCGGAACCGAGGGATCGGCTGGGCACTGTTGGGCCACGTGACCAAGCATGCCCAGGCCATGGGCGTGAAACGTCTCCAGTCTCTGGAAAGCCGAGCCAACGATGCCGCCATTCAGATCGAACGGGAGTATGGGTTCAAGACTATTCCCTATCCCGATGATCCGGGCGTCGTGTTGCTGCAGAAGACGCTGCGCGAGGCCAACGGTCCTCTCTTGAGCGACGTCTTTGTTCCCCTGTTCACCTATCCGGACGCCACATCGCTGGATTTCGCGCGCCGGCTGCCCGACTTCCTTGCGCGGTTCGCCTCGAATGTCACTTTCGCGCCTGTCGAAGTGGACGTACCCGACCTGGCCAACCGCTGGGGAGCGCAACTGATCTCGCTGCCGCAGATGATCGCCGAGGTGGAAGCCCGGAGCAGAGAGCTGGCCCGGCAGTTGACGGAGGCTACCCAAGGGCGGCCGGATGCGTTGATCTACAGCCACACCACGGTGCGTGCTCCCTATGGTGATGTAGCGGCAGCGTTGCTGCCTCATGCCAGAAGCCGGGACCTCTCCCTGGCGATCGTCTCACCGGGTTCCGACGAAAAATCCAGTATCGCAGAGGCGTTGATCTTCGGGACGGGACGGCCTGTGATGGTCGTTCCCGAGGTGGACCTGTCCGGCTTCGATCTCGGCAAGATCGCCATCGCCTGGGATGGCGGCCGTAGCGCAAGCCGGGCTGCATTCGATGCAATGCCGTTCCTGGTGAAGGCGAAGTCCGTCACGGTGCTGACGGCTTCACAAGACAGACCGGAAGCAGGCAAATCCGTTACGAGCCTGCTTCGCTATCTCGGCCGTCACGGCATCGCGGCCCAACAGAAGGAGCTGCACGACCTGCAGCCCGATCCGGGCAATATCCTGCAGCGAGGCGCCTCGGACGCGGGCGCAGGCCTCCTCGTGATGGGCGGCTATGGACACACAAGGTTCCGCGAATTTATTCTTGGCGGCGCGACGCGGGATGTCTTGCATACGCCTCTGATGCCGGTCCTGCTGGCCCACTAGGGGCCAGCAGAAGTCCCGTATCGGGGCCTCAGCACAGTATCAGGTTGTGACGATTAGCTCCTTCAGGCGGCACTCCAGCCCATATCAACCGGGAGGACTGCACCATTGAGATGGCGAGCCTCGTCCGAGGCCAGGAACAGCACGGCGTTGGCGATGTCCTCAGGCTCGAGCATGCCGGGGTTGCTGGCGTGGTAGGCACCCATTCGGCCAAGGGCTGCCTCGTCGAGCGCCCTGCCCTCCACGCTGTCCATGATGTTGGTGCTGACACCTCCCACGGCAAGCGCATTGCAGCGCAACCCCAGCTTTGCATACTGGTAAGCCGTGCTCCTGGTGAGGCCGATGAGCGCGTGCTTCGATGCAGTGTAGGCGGCTCCCGCTGCACCACCGCCCGTTGCGGCGACCGAAGCGATGTTGACGATTGCGCCGCTCCCCTGGGCCAGCATCAGCGGCACGGCCCGGCGCATGGCATACATGGGACCATCGACGTTGACGGCCATGCACCGGCGCCACGTCGCGTTGTCCACATCGGCCACGGATTGAAACAGGTCCATCACGCCGGCATTGTTGACGAGAATGTCGACGCGGCCGAACTCGGTGCGGGCCCGCTCGATCATGGCCACGCAGTCGACCTCTTTGGATACATCCCCGGTCATGCCGACAATCGAACCACCGATATCGGCGACGGCAGCGGAAATGGCGTTGGCGTGCCAATCCAGAGCAACGACCTTGGCCCCTTCAGCAACAAACCGGCGGGCAATGGCCAGGCCTATCCCAGAACCGGCTCCAGTAACGACCGCGACTTTGTCTTTTATCCGCATGTGCGACCTCCATTGTGCCGAGCATCCTACCCCTGCTCGGGATTTCCACGTTGATCCATATCAACCTCCGCCGGTGCAGCGCGTGGAACGGGCCGGTGACAATCCTTTATCTGGCGATTGAGTCATCGGATTGAGGCAGCGCCTGGGGCCGGATGCGCAGGGCACGGAGGGCGTTGAGGATGACGGCGACATCGATGGCCTCCTGGAGCAGCGCGCCCTGCACGGGCGTGAGATAGCCAAAGGCCGCAGCGAGCATTCCCGCGATCGAGAGGCCAATACCCACGACCACGCTCTGGAGCGCAATCCGTCGCGCGCCCTGCGCGATCTCTATTCCGGGCAGAAGCCGATCCAAATGATCGACCAGAAGAACGACATCGGCAGCTTCGGCGGACGCGGCGGCGCCGCGCGCGCCCATCGCCACCCCCACATCCGCTGCGGCCAAGGCTGGCGCATCGTTAACACCATCGCCCACCATCATTACCGGGGCATGGCTTTCCCTTTCCGTCAACACCAGTTGCACCTTCTGCTCCGGGGTCATCTCGGCGTGTACCGCGTCCAGCTCGAGGCCGGAGACTATGGCGTCGGCCACCGAGCGCCGATCGCCCGTCGCCAGCATGATCCGGCTCAGACCCAGACGCCGCAAGTCCTTGAGCAGGAGGGGCGTACCCGCCCGCAGCGTGTCTGCCATGACGATGTGTGCTGCCAGTTGGCCATCGACGGCGACCGCGACCAGCGCCGCATCTGCCTCAAGGATGGTACGCTCGGGGGTGGTGGCAGCAATGCGGCCGGCGACGAAGCTCGCCCCTCCGATGACCACACGGCGCCCGTCGACTGTTCCTTCGAGACCCTCGCCGGCTATTTCCACTACCTGCGTGGGAATATGCAGCGTCGTACCGCGCTCCCGGGCGGATGTCACAATGGCGCGCGCCATGGGGTGCTTGGAGGCCTGCTCAAGCGAGGCAGCTAGCAACAGCACCTCGTCCTGGCGAAGGCCCGACAGCGGCTCGATGGAGACGATCCGCGGCCGCCCATCGGTCAAGGTTCCCGTCTTGTCGAGGATCAACGTCCTGATCCCCGCCAAGGCTTCCAGCGGTCGCGCTCCCTTGATCAGGACGCCCAACTGTGCCGCCCGTGACAAGCCGGCCACCAGAGCCACCGGAACGGCGAGGATCAGCGGGCATGGCGTCGCCACGACCAGGACGGCAACGGCACGAATTGGGTCGCCGGTGAGCCACCAGGCCGATGATGCGAGGACAACGGTAACGAGCAGGAACATGAGGGAGTAGCGATCGGCCAGCCGCGACATGGGTGCTTTCGACGCCTGCGCGGCCTCTACCAGGCGCACGATACCGGCATAGGTGCTTTCCGCCGCCGGGCGCGTAACCCGAAGATCGAAGGCCTCCCCGGCATTTGTCGAGCCGCTCATAACCTCCTGGCCGCGGGCAAGCCGCACCGGCATGGATTCCCCCGTCAGCGCCGACTGATCAAGGATTGCCCGGTCGCCCTCCACCACCCCATCGGCCGGGGCCACATCCCCCTGGCGGATGAGGAGCAGGTCACCGGGGGCCACCTCGTTCAGCGGAACCTCGTCGAGCTTCCCATTGCGATGCCGCGTCGCTGTACGCGGCACGCGCGCGAGAAGATGGCGCATCTCGCGGCGCGCCCGGCCTTCGGCGAAGCTTTCGAGAAAGGTGCCGCCCGAGTACATGACGGCCACTACCGAAGCGGCCAGCGTCTCGCCAAAGAAAAGCGCGGCCGACATGGAGAGCGCGGCGACAATATCGAGGCCCACTTCTCCCTTGGCCAGACTGCGCACGATTTCGACCACCAGGGCGACGAGCACGGGAACGACGCCAGCAGTCCACGCGACCGCCGCCAATTGGCTCCTGCCGGCCAGCATCAACCCGAGCCCCGAAATCAGCCCGGCGAGCGCGACGATCAGCAGGATCACGTTGAGGCGGCTTTGCAGAGCGGCAGGCATTGGGTGTGCGGTCCTCAGAGTGGGTTCCCTCGCCGAGGGCGAGGTGAACTACCCATTCCACGCAGCGACCGCTTGGGGAAGATATTTCAGTTCACGAACTGCACCAGCCCATCGCGCGGCTCTTGTCCCTGCCGCCTGGCCAGCGGATGATGCCCTTCACAGGAGGGGTAGATGGATCTTGGACTGAGGAACAAGACGGCAATCATCACCGGGGGCACCGTTGGCATCGGCCTGGCTATAGCCGAAGGTCTTGCGGCCGAAGGCGCCAATGTCGTGTTGGCTGGCCGCGACGGAGCTCGCAGCGAAGGGGAGGCGGCGCGAATTGCACGCGAGCACGCCGTATCAGCGCTCGGTGTGCCCTGTGATGTCGCCACGGCCGATGGCTGCGCCCATCTCGTGGCCAGCGCGCTCGATCGTTTTGGAGGCATCGATATTCTCATCAACAATGCCGGCACGGGATCGAACGAGACCATAGCCGAGGCCGATGATGCCAAGTGGCAGTATTATTGGGACCTGCATGTCATGGCCGCGGTTCGACTGGCGCGAGGCGTCCTTCCGTCGATGCGGAGCCGCGGTGGCGGGGTCGTGCTCCACAATGCGTCCATCTGCGCCGTGCAACCGCTATGGTACGAGCCGATCTACAACACCACCAAGGCGGCTCTGGTGATGTTCTCCAAGACCCTGGCGAACGAGGTGGTCAAGGACAATATCCGGGTGAACACGATCAACCCAGGCCTCGTGCTCACGCCGGACTGGATAAAGACCGCCAAGCAGATCGCGGGGGAAGAAGGCTACGAGGCTCACCTGCAAGCAGTGGCCGACGAAGCCGGCGGGATGCGCCGCTTCGCAACGCCGGAAGAAGTTGCGAACTTCTTCGTGTTCCTATGTTCCGCCAAGGCCAGCTATTCGACCGGTTCAGCCTATTTTGTCGATGGCGGCTGGCTGAAGACGATCTAGCCGATCATGGGCCGGGGAGCCGATCATGCGTTTTTCTGCCTGTATTGAATGGCTGTTTGCCGATGAGGCGTCCGACCTGGCGGAGCGCATCGGGCTTGCCAAGAGGGCCGGCCTCGACGCGGTGGAATTCTGGCTGTGGTCCAACAAGAACATCGCTTCGATCGACGCTGCACTGAAAGCAGCAGACATTCCGCTCACCGGTTTCGTGGCGGAACCCATGATCGCCCTGACCGACCCGGCAAACCGGGAGGATTTTCTGGCCGGCCTGGAACAATCCGTTGCGGTCGCGCAGCGGCTGGGTGCCCGTGTGCTGATCGCTCAGGCCGGCAATGACCTTCCGGGCGTGCCAAGGCAGCACCAGCGGGCTACCTTGGTTGAAACGCTTGCGCGTGCGGCTGACCGTCTCAAGGGAACGAATGTGAAGCTCGGGCTTGAGCCGCTCAACACGTTGATCGATCACCCCGGCTATTTTCTCTCGTCCACACAGGACGCGCTCGATATCGTGGACGAGATAAGCCGCGAAGAAATCGGCATCGTCTACGACCTTTACCATTCGGCGGTGATGGGTGAGCGGATCGAGGATGTTCTCAAGAACCGTGTGGACCGGGTGGTGCACGCGCACGTCGCCGACCACCCTGGACGGAACGAACCCGGCGGCGGCACCATCGACCTGCGCTCGCGTCTCGCCTGGCTAGCATCCCACGGGTACGCTGGAGCGGTCGGACTCGAATACAAGCCCTTGGCGCGGACAAGCAGGGGCATTTCCCAGGTGCTCGAACACCTCCGGCCGAACTGAAGCGGGTGCCGCTTGCGACTGTCAGGCAAAACCGCTACCGCTGGCGCCATGAGCCGCAACAAGTTTCCGCCCAAGCCCAAATACGATCCAGACGCCGGCCCAGTGTATCTCTATGGGCTGCACACGGTGCGCGCTGCCCTCGACAACCCAAGGCGCCGCCGTATCGAATTGCTGGCCACGCCCAACGGGCTCAACCGGCTGCGCGAAGGTGGCGAGATCGGCAAGGTGCCGGTGCGCGAGACGACGCCGAAGGAACTCGACCGCCTCCTTGGCGGCGAGGCGGTGCACCAGGGCGTTGCGCTGGAGGTCGATCCTGTCGGCCGTTTCGGGCTCAACGACATCGACCCGCTGCGCCTGGTCGTCGTGCTCGACCAGATCACCGATCCCCACAATGTGGGCGCCATCCTGCGCACCGCATGCGCTTTCGGTGCGGACGCTGTGATCACCACCGCGCGGCACTCCCCCCGGGAAACGGGGGTCATGGCCAAGGCAGCATCGGGCGCGCTCGACATGGTGCCGATGATCGAAGTGCGCAATCTGGGCGACAGCATCCAACTCCTCAAGGACCGCGGCATGCTCGTCCTTGGCTTCGATTCTGAATCTGACGCGCCGCTGAAGCCGCGCACCGACGATCGCCCCATGGCCATTGTTCTCGGCGCCGAAGGCAAGGGCCTGCGGCAGCGGACGCGCGAACTGTGCGACGAGATGGTCCGGCTTGACATGCCAGGGCAGATCAAGTCGCTGAACGTCTCGAACGCGGCGGCCATCGCCTTGTTCGCGGCCACTGCCGGACGGGCGACATGAGCACATTTCAACCCTTCGCCATCGCGCTAAGGCTTTCCGGCGTCAGCGTTCCGCAAAACGATCTTGATGCGGCGCTGCGTCAGCTGACGGTCCGATACGAGCCAGAGGACGCGGACAACAGTTTCTACGCGCAGGTGGACGTTCCCGTCGACAACCCGGTTCGAGCCCTCCTGGAACTGGCCGACCGCTCCGGTCCGGCCATTGCCGCCATGCTGGAGGACCGGCGCATCGGCAAGGCGGTGCTCGACATTGCTTTCGACTACCCTGCCGAAGGTGAAGCGATGTCTGCGCGACTTCCTGCGCACGCAGTCGCGGCTATTGCGGCCCACGGCATCGATATCGAAGTTTCCGTATATCTCACCGACGTGGAAGACGACGAAGAGTAGCTCTGCAGGATGGCTCGAAGCACTGGCTGAGATAGCCGGCTCTTCAAAGCGCCTCACCCCGATCAAGCCGCTGGCTTAGAACGGCGCTGGCTGGCCCGTTTTCACTCCAGCAACACTCGCGGTCACTACGCTCCGGCCAAAGACGCCGGGAGTGCGTGGCTTGAGGGAGACCACCGTATAGCCGCGAGCGGCAATTTCATCGAGGAAGACCGGGAGAAGGTCGACCGTTCGCTGATGGATGTCGTGGAAGAGGATGATGCCACTGCCGCGGGCATCCAGGCGCTTCAGCGTCCGCTGAATGACGTCGTCCGCAGTCTCCGCATAGTAGTCTTTGCTGTCGATATCGACGTCGAGCACCACGACGTCGCCTTGCAGCATGCTGGTGCGCAGGAACCCTGTTTGCGCCAGATAAGGAAACCGGAAGAACGGCGACAGGCCGCCCCCTGCCCCGTCCAAGACGGTAGCGATCGCCGTCGCGCCCCTGGCAATGTCGTCCATGGCATCCTGCCGGCTCATTTTTGCGAGGTCGGCGTGATCGTAGGTGTGGTTGCCTACAGTGTTGCCGCGCAAGGCTACTTCGCGCGCCAATTCCGGATGCGCCTTGGCTTGTGAGCCAAGCATCAGGAACGTCGCCTTTACCCCGTGGGCCTCGAGCGTATCGAGAATGTGCTCCGTCTTGCCCGGACGCGGCCCATCGTCGAACGTCAGGATGACCTCGCCTGGTTTGAGCTGGATATCGGCCGCGCTGCCCACTTCCAGCGTGCGGCCGGCGAGACTGGTCCCGTGGAAGATGCGGCGAGGCATGGACTGTGTGTAGCTGGCGGAAACGCTGGACGCTATGCCGCCGGTCACAATCGTGTCTGGTGCACTGGCCGCGACCGCGTCCTGTGCTTTCACCGGGCCGGTGGCAAGGGCATTCTGACTGACCGGCTTGGCGCAGGCCCCAAGCGCAGTGGCCGTCAACGCCACCGCAAACACCGTACGCAACAACCGCAATTGAGACACCTGCACCCGGAAGAAAAGCAGGTCCTACAATTTGCGATTATGGTTAAAATTCTCCTCGCGAAAGCTTAAGCAATTCTTACCGTGCAGAGGTTTGGGCGCGGCGCCCGAGGGTGTCTAGGGCACTGAGGAAGGCCGATCTGTCCGCGGGTCGAAATCCGGGATTGTACCCCTTGATGTCACCCGTCTCACGCAGGTGCTGCTTGAGATCACGCATGGCCAAGGCCATGCCGATCGAGGCCGGCGTGAAAGGTTTGCCGGTGAAGCCGAGGACGTGACACCCCTTGTCGATGGCGCGGCTGGCCAGCGGGATGTCCGCCGTCAGAACGATGTCGTTGGCTTCGGCATGCTCGACAATCCAGTCGTCTGCAGCGTCTGCGCCGTTCGTCACGACCACCACGCGCACCATCGGGTCGCGCGATGGCCGCACGCCGCCATTGCTCACATAGACGATAACCAGACCCAGCCGCTCGGCGACCCGTCGGGCTTCTTCCTTGACCGGGCAGGCATCGGCATCAACGAAGATCGTGGGATGAGGCATGGTCGATGGCTTCCAACAAAGAGACTGTCCGGAAGGCACAGCCATTGCACGCGCTGGCCGGGGTCCTAGTAAACCACCACGCTGCGAATGCTTTCGCCCGCGTGCATCATCTCGAAGCCCTTGTTGATGTCTTCGAGCCGCAGCGTGTGGGTAATCATCGGATCGATCTCGATCTTGCCGTCGAGATACCAGTCCACGATCTTGGGGACGTCCGTCCGGCCACGGGCGCCGCCAAAGGCCGTTCCCATCCAAGTCCGGCCGGTGACCAGCTGGAACGGACGGGTGGAGATTTCCTGCCCTGCGCCGGCCACGCCGATGACGACGGACTTGCCCCAGCCGCGATGGCTGCACTCGAGCGCCTGCCGCATGACCTTGGTGTTGCCCGTGCAATCGAAGGTATAGTCGGCCCCGCCAATCGTGTCGCCGCGCCGCTTGGTAAGGTTGACGATATAGGGAACGATGTCCTCGCCGATTTCGGTGGGATTGACGAAGTGCGTCATGCCGAAGCGCTCGCCCCACGCCTTCTTGCCGTTGTTGACGTCGACGCCGATGATCATGTCGGCGCCTGCCAAGCGCAGTCCCTGGATGACGTTGAGGCCGATGCCGCCCAGACCGAAGACGACGGCGGTTGCGCCTTCTTCCACCTTGGCCGTATTGATCACGGCGCCCACACCCGTCGTCACGCCACAGCCGACGTAGCAAACCTTGTCGAAGGCCGCGGCCGGGTCGATCTTGGCCACGGCGATTTCGGGCAGCACGGTAAAATTCGAGAACGTCGAGCAGCCCATGTAGTGGAAGATCGGCTTGCCCTCGAACGAGAAGCGCGACGTGCCATCGGGCATCAGCCCCTGCCCCTGGGTGGCGCGAATGGCCGTGCAGAGATTGGTCTTGCGGCTGAGGCAGGAGGGACACTCGCGGCATTCGGGCGTATAGAGCGGGATGACGTGGTCGCCCTTCTTCACCGAGGTGACGCCGGCACCGACATCCACCACCACGCCGGCGCCTTCGTGGCCCAGAATGGAGGGAAACAGCCCTTCGGGATCGGCCCCGCTCAGCGTGAAATCATCGGTGTGGCAGATGCCCGTCGCCTTGATCTCGATAAGGACTTCCCCGGCCTTTGGTCCATCGAGGTCGACCTCGACGATCTCCAGCGGTTTTCCGGCGGCGAAGGCAACGGCGGCACGCGTCTTCATGGGATTCTCCTTGGTCGGCGCGGAAAATGGCACAGGCCGCCAAGTGAGCGCAATGCTTAGCCACCGCCCCCGCCGCCCAGGCTCATCAATACGTTGACCGCAAAGGCCAACAGGAACGTGTTGTAGAGGTGCGAGAACACGAGATGAACCATCACCCGACGACGCATGGTGTTGCTCTGGAGGCGTGTATCGGACGTCGCGACCGACGTGCCGATGGTGAACGAAAAATACATGAAGGCGACGCCGTTTGGCGGCTCATCGCCGGGAAAATCCAGGCCGCCTTCGACTTCGCTGTCTCCCCCACCCTGTTCGTCCGGGGCCTGATAGTACTCGTAGGCGTAGTGCAGCGCCCCTAGCGTCTGAACCGTGAACCAGCCTGTTAGAACCGATGTCACCCCGGATATGACCTGGAAGGGATCGGGCTTGGTTCCCGAAAAAAGCGCCAGCGTCAACGAGATGATCGACGCCGAGACCACGAACGCTACGATGAGGATGATGCCCAGCGCCGGAGTGTCTTCCTTGCGCGCGTTCTTCTTGAGGTAGTCTGCCGTCAGCAGCGGTGTCTTGAGCCAGGAAAGGGCACAGAAGACGATAAAAAACGCGTTGGCGCCGATCCCAATGGCGTATTGCGGCACGACCCAGACGCCACAGAAGAACGCCACCACGCCGACGCCCAAACCGGCATACAACGTCGCATTGCGCGGCATGAGCCGCAAGATCGTCAGAAACCGATGGCGATATTTGTACTTGTCGGACATGGACGCAGGACGCTGACGCCGGTCATCCCGGCATCAGGCTAACGCGGCTACTCGCGAATGGCTCCCGGACCTGGTGTCGCGCCGGGCGGCACCTTGCCCAGAATAATCATCCCCAGCACTTCGTCCTTGGTTACATCCGTCGTTTTGGCTTCACCCACCACCTGGCCGTTCTTCATGACCACCACACGGTCAGCCAGGTCGAACACGTCGTGAATGTCGTGGCTGATGAGGAAGATGCCGATGCCCTCGGACTTCAACTGCTTGATGAGATCGCCTACCTGCGCCGTCTCCTGTGGCCCAAGAGCGGCGGTCGGCTCGTCCATGATGAGGATGCGGGCGTTGAAAAGAATGGCCCGGGCGATAGCCACGGATTGACGCTGCCCACCCGAAAGTGCCTTCACCGGCTCCTTGAAGCGGCGGAAGTTGGGGTTGAGCCGCCCCATCACCTCACGCGCCTTGGACTCCATGGCGGCGTCGTCCAGCGTCCCGAGCGGAGTCACCATCTCGCGTCCAAGGAAGAGATTGGCCGCCGCGTCCACGTTATCCGCCACGGCCAGCTGCTGATAGATGGTCTCGATACCATAGCCTTTGGCATCGCGCGGGTTGTTTATCGTAGCCGGTGCACCATCGATCCGGATGTCGCCGGTATCGCGCTTGTAGGCGCCTGACAGGATCTTGATCAGGGTGGATTTCCCGGCGCCGTTGTGGCCGAGCAGTCCAACGACCTCACCCTTGTGGAGGGTGATGGAAGCCTGGTCCACCGCGCGAATGCCGCCGAACGAGATCGAGATATCGGTCATTTCGACCAGTGGCGTGCTGGTATCCAGCATGACGCAACTCCTAGTACTTGTTCCGGCGGTAAAGCGTGTCGAGCCACACCGCGAACACCAACACGATGCCGACGACGATGGATTGCAGCGGACTGTCGAGTCCCATCAGCACCATGCCCGATTGCAGCGACTGCATGACCACAGCCCCGAGCAGCGCGCCCGCAATCGTTCCGACGCCCCCGGCCAGCGACGTTCCGCCGATCACCGCCGCCGCAATGACATAAAGCTCGTCGAGCGTGCCAAGCGCGTTGGTGGCAGCATTGAGACGCGCGGTGGAAATGGCGGCGGCGATGGCGCAGAGCGCGCCCATCAGCATGAAAATCTTGACCGTCACCCAGCGCGTGTTGATGCCGGCCAACTCAGCCGCTTCGGGGTTGCCACCCATTGCATAAACATATCGGCCGAAGCGTGTGCGGGTGGCAAGGAAGGTCATGACCACGCCCACGCCGATTGCCATCAGCACCGGGATTGCGATGCCATGCGAGATGAAGAGCCCACCCTCTGGCACATCCAGGCCGTTCGCCTCGGCAAAGTTTGCGGCGATGCGCGTGGGCCAAGGGTAGGCATTGGCGATCAGAACGGCACCGATGGTCGCCCCGCAGCCCAAAACGCCCAACACCACCTCCGCCCACACGGGACGCTGCGGAAACTTGAATCGCTGGCGCTGGCGGCGCCCCAGGAGAAGGCCAACGACGATGGCTACGCAGGCGAGAATGCCGACCACCCAGCTCCAGAAAGCGCCTACCGAGCCACCGGGTCCGCCGCCCATGAGCTGGAAGGTGGAGTCCATCGGCGCAACGGTTCGGCCCGCGGTGACCCACCATGCGGCCCCGCGCCACACCAGATAGCCACCAAGGGTGACGATGAACGCCGGCACGCGCAGATAGGCGATGATGACGCCCTGCAACGCCCCGATCCCCGTACCCACCGCCAACCCCACCGCCAGCGACAACACCCAGATCAAGGGATGACCGAGCCCAAGGCCCAGTTGCACAGGGAAGAACGAGGTCTGCATCACGCCCATCACCATGCCGACCAGGCCCAGGATGGAGCCGACGGACAGGTCGATATTGCGCGTGACGATGACCAGCACCATGCCCGTCACCATCACGGCAACAGAGGCGGTCTGCACCGAAAGATTCCACAGATTGCGTGGCGTGAGGAACAGCCCGCCGGAAAAAATGTTGAAGCCGACCCAGATAATGGCCAAGGCGCCGATCATACCCAGCAGGCGCGTATCGACTTCAGTGGCACTCAGAAACCGCTGCAGGGCGTTCCGCGCGTGGCTGCTCGGGTGCACGGGGCTCGAGAGAGCATGCTCGGCCATTGGGGTCTCCCGTAGAATTCGTCCGTCCGGCAGAGCGGAACGAGCATCAATCATCGGCGTGCCGCAGCGCGAACGCCACGGCACGCCGGATCGGTCTAGTACAGATTGGACTTAGTCACACGCGGCAACGGTGCCAGCAGCGACGCCCTGACAAACAACGTCCTTGCTCACCCAACCCGCGTCGATAACGACGTTGAGGTTGTCCCGGGTGATCGGCACGGGAGGCAGCAGCACGGCGTTCATCTCGATCTTGTTCGGGCCGTCAGAGAACTTCACCGCATCCGTGACCTCGCCGAGAGCCTTGCCACCGGCCAGTTCGACCGCGATTTCCGCAGCCTTCTTGCCCAGTTCGCGCGCGTCCTTCCAGACCGACACGGTCTGCGTGCCGAGCGCGATGCGGTTGAGCGCGGCATGGTCGCCGTCCTGGCCCGAAACAGGCACCGAACCAGCAAGGCCCTGCGCTGCGAGCGCTGCAATAGCGCCACCGGCCGTGCCATCGTTCGAGGCAACCACAGCGTCAACCTCGTTGTTGTTGGCGGTCAGGAACTGTTCCATGTTCGCCTGGGCGACTTCGGGGTTCCAATTGTCGGTGTAGGCTTCGCCCACATTCTTGATCGCGCCAGAGTCGATGGCGTCCTGGAGGACTTCCATCTGGCCGGCAAACAGGAAGTCGGCGTTGGGATCGGCCGAGTTGCCCTTGATGAAGACGTAATTGCCTTCCGGCTGCACGTCGAACACGCCCTGGGCCTGCATGCGGCCCACTTCCTTGTTGTCGAAAGTCAGATAGAACGCGTCCGGGTTCTCGATCAGGCGGTCATAGCCGACCACCGGAATGCCTTCGGCCACCGCGGCGGCAACAGCAGGCCCGATCGCGTCGCTATCCTGGGCCAGAACGATCAGTGCGTCCGCACCCTGGCTGATGAGACTCTCGATATCGGTCAGTTGCTTGGATGCGGACGACTGGGCGTCAGCCGAGATGTACTCGGCCCCTGCCGCTTCGAGCGCGGACTTGATGGCTGCCTCGTCCGTTTTCCAGCGTTCTTCCTGGAAGTTGTTCCAACTCACGCCGACGGTGATCTTGTCCTGAGCAACGGCCGCGCCGGTAAGCACAGTCGTAGCCAGCAGAATGGCTGCAAACTTGTTCATAATGTCCTCCCTAATGGGGCCGAGCAACGACCCCCCTTGCAAAGTGGCAAGAAGCCCTGCACGCGGCTCCTCAACCCGTGCCAAAGAGCATTTTTTCAACGCTCGAAAAAAGAAGTGGCACGGCGGCAACAATGCTGTCAACGTCAATCTCGGCTGTCGCGGCGCGATGCGATCGTGGCATACAACAGCCTTGTTGGTGAGTGATGCGGAAACAGGGAGGGCATGGGTGACGCGCACAGTCAGCGACAGCGACAGCGTGCGACGCCAAAATCGCGGTCTGGTGCTGGGGGCGCTGCGTCTGCACGGATCACAATCGCGCACAGCCTTGGCCGCCCTGACAGGCCTCAGTCACGCCAGCATCACGGCCATCAGCCAAGACCTAGTGGCGCAGGGGCTGGTACAGGACCTTCCGGCCGAACGCCCGGACGGGCGCAGCCGGGGCCGTCCTGCAACGCTGGTGGGGTTTACACGCCGCGCCGCCCATGCGGCCCTGATTGAGATGGACGTCAACAGGCTGCGCCTGTCGCTGGTCGACTATGGTGGCGTGCTGGTGGACCGGCTGGAAAGCGAGATGCCGGTCGGGGTATTCGCCACCCTGCCGCCCGACCGATTCTTCGCGCAGCGAATCCAGACATTGCTGGAGCGCAGCCCGGAGGCCGCTCCCACCCTGCGCCGTGTGGCCATCTCCGTCCAGGGCATCCTCGATAGCGCCGGCCGTGGCCTCAAATGGTCGCCCGTTGCCGATCTGGCCGGCAAGCCTTTTGTTGAAGACCTTGCGCAACTGGCAGGCGCTACCGTCACCTTGCACAAGCGCGGCAGGCTTCTTGCCGAGGGCGCACGCTGGCTCGACCCGGACCTGTTCGACAAGAGCGTTGCGACTGTCTTCGTCGGCTCAACCGTGGCGATGGGCGTCAGTTTTCGCGGACAGGCGCTGGGTCGGGAAGACAGCGGCGGCACCGAGTTCGGCCATATGAACCATGCGCCGGAAGGAGCCCTGTGCCGCTGCGGCATGCGGGGCTGCATCGAAGCCTACGCTGCCGACTATGCGGTCTTGCGAACGGCGTACTCGGTTCGCGAAACGACGCCACCAGCGGCCACAGTGCCGCCGGAACAGTATCGCGCTCTGATTCAACGCGCACAGCTGGGCGACCGTAGTGCAATCCATGCCTTCAACACGGCTGGTTGCGCTCTCGGCTATGGGCTGAGCCGCATGCTGGCCATTTACGACCCGTCACACATCCTGATCGTTGGCCCAGGCTCTCACGCGCTCGAACTGATGCGCCCCGAGATCGACCGCGCCCTAGCCGCCTCGCTAGTGTGCCAGGTCAATGGCCTCCCCCAGGTCATCGCCCACCGCGACGAGAAGGAACCCATTTTCCGCGGCCTTCTGATGAAGACGCTTGCCGATATCGATCAGAACGACTTTGCCGGCCTGCCATCGGCGGCGCGGGCGGAAGCGAGCTAGATCTTGAGCCAGGCGTGCAGCCGATCCGCCAGCTCGCTTGGCGTCTCGTCCCCGCCATGCAGCACGATCTCAGGGTCTTCAGGCACTTCGAATGGCGAGTCGATGCCGGTGAAGTTCTTGATCTCCCCTGCCCGCGCGCGCTTGTAGAGACCTTTGGGGTCGCGCTGCTCGACTACCGAGAGCGGCGTATCGACGTAAACTTCGGTGAACCGGACCCCTCCTGCGATCTCGCGCGCCAACCGGCGTTCATTCTCGAAAGGCGAGATGAACGAAACAATGACGATGAGGCCGGCATCGGCCATGAGCCGGGCCACCTCGGCGACACGGCGGATGTTCTCAACCCGCGCCGCCTCGGTGAAGCCCAGATCCTTGTTGAGCCCGTGCCGCACATTGTCGCCGTCGAGAATGTAGCAATGCCGCCCCTCGGCCGTGAGCCGCTTTTCAAGGAGATTGGCGATGGTGGACTTCCCGGAGCCTGAAAGGCCGGTGAACCAGACAATCTGGGCGTCCTGCCCTTTCATCTGCGCGCGCACCTGCCGGTTCACGTCAAACGTCTGATAGGTCAGGTTCTGGGCACGGCGCAGCCCGTAGGAGACGGTGCCTGCGCCGACCGTGGCGTTGGACAACCGGTCGATCAGGATGAAACCGCCGCTCAGGGGATTGTTCGCATAGGGGTCGAAGGCAATCGCGCGGTCGGTGGCGATTGTGACCGTGCCGACCTCGTTAAGGTCGAGCTTGGTGGCCGCACCGTTTTCCAGCGTATTGACGTTGGTGCGGAATTTGAGGTCCGTGATCGTCGCTGGAACCACTTGCGCACCAAGCTTGAGGAGATAGGAGCGCCCTGGATAGGCCGGCTCCTCGTTCATCCAAATGAGGCGCGCCTGGAACTGGTTGGAAAACTCCGGCACCTTCCCCGGCCGCGCCAGCACGTCACCGCGGGAGACGTCGATCTCGCGGTCAAGCACCAGTGTCACCGCCTGCCCGGCGATGGCGGTATCGAGATCGCCATCCAAGGTGACAATGCGCGAAACGACGGCCAGCTTGCGAGAGGCAGCCACCAGCACCTCGTCGCCGACTGCAATCTCACCTGAGAGCACTGTTCCAGAAAATCCACGAAAATCGAGGTTTGGCCGGTTTACCCACTGCACCGAGAAGCGAAAATCGGCCGCAACGCGGTCCTCGGCGACCTCGATGCTTTCGAGATAGGGCACCAGGGCCGCGCCGTTGAACCAGGCGGTTCTCTCGCTCGACCTGAGGATGTTGTCGCCCCTCAATGCCGAGACAGGAACAGCCTGCAGGGTCTTGAACCCTAGAGGTTCGGCGAAGGCGCGATACTCGGCAACGATCCGGTGAAATACGTCCTGGTCGTAATCGACCAGGTCGATCTTGTTGACCACCAGCACCACGTGTTTCACGCCCACGAGGGAGAGGATAAAGCTGTGGCGCCGCGTCTGGGTCAGGATGCCCTTGCGCGCGTCGATCAGCACCAGGGCAAGATCGGCATTGGATGCGCCCGTGGCCATGTTGCGGGTGTACTGCTCGTGCCCCGGCGTGTCGGCAACGATGAACTTGCGCTTGTGGGTGGAGAAGAAGCGGTAGGCCACATCGATGGTGATGCCCTGCTCGCGTTCGGCGGAAAGCCCATCCACAAGCAGGGAGAAGTCGATGCCTTCTTCGCCCACCGATCGGTTGCGCGACTCGTTGCGCAGGCTCGCCAGCTGATCGTCCAGCACCAGTTGGCTGTCGTAGAGCAACCGGCCGATCAGCGTCGACTTGCCGTCGTCAACGCTGCCGCACGTCAGGAAGCGCAGCAGGGACTTTCCGGTCTGTTGCTCAAGCCACAGATCGAGGTCGGTATCGGGCGTCGCCATGGCCAGGGTCATGATTAGAAATACCCTTCCTGCTTTTTCTTTTCCATCGACCCAACCGAGTCGCTGTCGATCAGGCGGCCTTCGCGCTCGGACGTTCGGCTGGCCTGCATTTCCATGATGATCGAGGGAAGATCGGCGGCAGTTGAGCGGATGGCACCGGTCAACGGATAGCAGCCCAGTGTCCGGAACCGCACCGTTTCCATCCGCGGCGTTTCCCCAGGGGCCAGCGGCAGCCGCTCATCGTCCACCATGATCAGCGTGCCGGACCGCTCCACCACCGGCCGCGGCTTGGCGAAGTAGAGCGGCACGATGGGAATGTCCTCGGCGTAGATGTAGGTCCACACATCGAGTTCAGTCCAGTTCGAGATCGGGAAGACACGCATGCTCTCGCCCGGATGGAGCCGCGTGTTGAACACCCGCCACAGTTCGGGACGCTGGTTCTTCGGGTCCCAGGCATGGCTGGCATTGCGGTGTGAAAAGACGCGCTCCTTGGCCCGGCTTTTTTCCTCGTCCCGCCGCGCACCGCCAACGGCGGCATCGTACCGCCCCGCGTTGAGCGCCTGACGCAGCGCCTGGGTCTTCATGATGTCCGTGTAGCGCGAAGACCCGTGGTCGAAAGGGTTGATCCCGTCACGTAGCCCTTCGGGATTGGTATGCGAGATGAGTTCGAAGCCGTACTCCTCCGCTGTCCGATCGCGGAAAGCGATCATCTCCCTGAACTTGAAAGTGGTGTTCACGTGCAGCAGTGGAAACGGGATCTTGCCGGGGTAAAAGGCCTTCCGCGCGAGATGCAGCAGGACGCTCGAATCCTTGCCGATGGAGTACATCATCACCGGCCGCTCGAAGCTGGCGGCGACCTCGCGCAGGATTTCGATGCTCTCGGCCTCGAGGGCCTGAAGATGGCTCAAACGCTGCCCGTCCACCATGCGCCGTTCCTGTGCAAACTGTTCCCACCGATGGGGGTCTAAGTACCGCGCGACATTCCCTCATCACAAGCTTGAAACAGGTGGAAACCCTGACAGAACAAGGCGTTGCAGCAAGTTCATCCACGTCACTGGCAGCTCACGCCAAACCCCTCTCCCGCTGTCCCGACCGGCGCATTCCCAATGCGCAATCCCGAGCCGACGCGCAAAAAAAGTTTCGGCACTCGCCGCCCCGTCCGACGACAACAGCAGTTGTGTTGGGCCCTCACTCAATGATAAACGGCTCCCCATGCCGGTATAGCTCAGTTGGTAGAGCACCTGATTTGTAATCAGGGGGTCGCGGGTTCGAACCCTGCTGCCGGCACCATCCCCTCAAAACGCACCCGCCATCTGGCCTGTCTTATCCTGGCATGCTAGGTGAGCCCGGTTCGGGGGGCTGGTGTCGCATGCTCAAGGTCCATTTCGTCACCAACCAGACCGCCGGCGCCGAGGCCGCGGCCAGACGCCTCCACGAGCGCTATGGGCAAGCCCGGATCGAGGACGCTGATGTCGTCGTTGCGCTCGGCGGCGATGGGCTGATGCTGCAGACGCTGCACGCGGTGATGGAACTGGGCATACCAGTCTACGGCATGAACTTCGGCTCCGTGGGGTTCATGATGAACGGCTTTGCCGAGGACGACCTCCTGCAAAAGCTCGAGGCGGCGCAACGCACGCGCATCTTTCCGCTCTCCATGAGCGTCCGCGATGCATCCGGCGCCACGCGCACAGCCCTTGCCATCAATGAGGTGTCGCTCTTCCGCTCTACCCACCAGGCCGCAAAGATCCGGATTTCGGTGGATGGCGAAGTGCGCCTCGACGAACTGATCTGCGACGGCATCCTACTCTCCACCCCGGCGGGTTCAACGGCGTACAACCTGTCTGCACACGGCCCGATCCTGCCGATCGAAGCGCCGCTTCTGGCCCTGACACCGATCTCACCGTTCCGGCCGCGACGCTGGCGCGGCGCCATCTTGTCCAATCGCGCCGTGGTGACCTTTGCGATGCAGGAGCCGGACAAGCGTCCCGTCAGTGCGGTGGCTGACAACGTGGAATACCAGAACGTGCAGGAGGTGACGGTGCGCGAGGATAGATCGCACGGCGTCACGCTCATGTTCGACCCCGGCACCAGCCTTGAAGAACGGGTCCTGAGCGAGCAGTTCAAGTTTTAAGGGTCAGGCCGCCGGAAGATGCAGGCGCTCGTCTTCTTGACGGGGCAAGCTCAAGACCCCGACCGCCGTTTCGGCGAACGCTGCCATAACGCCGCGCGCTGCCTTGCGGGCCAGCGCAATGTTCTGCTCTCCGAGATAAGCGAAGGCTTCTTCCAGGTCTGTGGGAATATCCCCCTCGTACTCCGCGATGAGGTCTTCCGTCAGCGCCGTGACAACAAAATGCCGTGCCGCCACATCGTCGGCCAGGTCGGCCGAACGCGCGTGCATGATGAGCCGCACGAAAAGGCCACAGAGGGCGGCCGACAAGCCGCATCGGCCAAAGAGGGCTCGCAACGCAGGGCGGCTACCGCTTTCCAGAATGGAGTAGGTCTTCGTCTGCGAAACGCCCGCCAGTTCTGCGACGCACGCCGCAAAGAACATCACGTGTCCGGTTACCATGGCATGCAGCAGAAGCCGCGTGTTGAGTCGCTCCGCGCCAACCAACTGCTCCACGTAGCCTTGCGCCTTGCGACACACCTCGCCTTCGCCGATGGCGGAGATCGCGGTGTCATTGCCGTCGCGCAGGATGCTGTTGAGCCGTTCCGCGGCAAGCGCACCGCTGACCATGCGGCACCCCCTCAAGGCATCTGTCGCGTGCTTCACCAGAAGCAAGCGCGCATGTCCCCCTAGATCCTTTCGGGCCAACAGGGCCCCGCGGAAGGCGGCATCCTGTCCATGCCTGTTGGCGAGCGTATCCAACAGATCCGGGTCGATTTCGACGTCGCTGCGGCGAAGCAGGCCGAGACTGATGCCGTCCTCTGCCCGATCGATCAATGCCCGGGCCAGCCGCCTGCTGATCTTGTCGCGCTGAGCAATCGCAAATAGGGTCTCGACATCGGCCGTGTGCACCATGCCGACCAGGTCGGCATCCACCAGCACGGGTGAATACTGGAGCACTGCACGTGCGATGACGCCACTATCATGCATCAGCGCCAGCAGGATCGGCCGCGGCGCCCGTTCTGCATGCAGCAGCCCATAAGCCAGCGCCGCGCGAACCTTGACCGACGGATCGTCGAGGAACGACACCAGGGCTGCATAGAGTGCCGCGTGCTCATCGGCGGGGCCATCGAAGCCGAGATAGGCCAGAGCTGCCAGATGCGCAGCATGGCCACGCTCGTCGCTGTCGCTCGATTGGCTGAGCCGCGCAAACTCCTGATAGCCGATCATCCTACTCTCCGCACTCCAGCGGAGATCACTCTAGGGACCAGAGTTTAAGGAACGGTTCACCATAATGAAGGGCTTGGGGTCTCGCCCATAGGGCGCCCTTGGCGTTATCGAAGGATAGCGCTGAAGACGAGGTGGGTGACCTGCCAGAGGCTGGCCACGGCGATCCATGACGTGAGCGCCAGTCCGCCGATGATTAGCCCGCGCGGAAGCGCCGTGGCCCCATGTGACCGATAACCGAGATCGCGCATGATCATCCCTCCGGACGAGTACTGACGCCCGATTAGGCGCCCCAAATGTTAACGCACCTCAAAAAATCACGCAGACAATTGCAGTCAGTTCGAATCACTGTCCGTACAGCTGGGTAAAGAATGCCGCACTTCCAGGAGCCTCGTCAGCCGGCTTCTCTGGCTCGGTCTTGAAAAGGCCGGTAAAGGACATGTTTTCTTGCGAAAAGCGCGACGGAAGAGGCGGCTCGGCAGGTTTGGCAGGAGTGCCTCCCTGCCCCGCCATCTGCTGCGCCACGAATGCCGGACCGGTCTCCGATCCGTGCTTGGCCACAAGAACGCGGTACACCTCGCGAATGGTCCGCGCCCCCGTGTCGGAGTAGAAAATGGAAGGGTTCGCCTCGGCCTGCTTGGGGAATAGCGCGGCGGCAATCTGGTCGGGGTTCTGCAGACCGGCATTGAACAGACGCTCCGCGCCCTGCGGCCCCAGAAAGTGCGCGATATAGAGTTCGCCTGCGCTGGGCATCCTGCCGAACCTGGCTTTGAGGTAGTCTCCATTGGCCCTTGTGAAGGCAGCGGCCATGTCCGCGGCTATCTTGGGATCTTCACGCAGCGCCAGGATTTGGGCTCGTTTCGCCGGGTCCTGCACTACATAATCGCCGCTGCGGCTTCGCGTGATCTGACCGGCATAGTCCCCGTAGCCGAGAGCCGGCCCCTGCTCTTTGAGGGTCTGTAGCCAGGTGCCCTCGAGGAACTGGAAGAGGCCAACAGCCGATGACGTGCTGGCTTTGGCCGTGGGATTGAGGCTGCTTTCGCGCATCGCGGTCTGCAACAGGTAGGAAAAGTCCACACCATTCCGGTCGCCTGCCGATGACAGGACGTAGGCCAGGCTTTGCGGAATGGAGATGGGCTGAACACCCATTTGGCGACCACAGCGGCTGAATCAGATGCCTCTGGTTTTCACCCGCCAATGATTAAGACAGCGTTAACCATTTTCCGGCGGCGTCCACGTACTCACGACACTCTCCAGATCCGGACGGGGACGGTCGGGAATAATGGCGGTGGGCGTGCCGATGTGCACGAAGCCGACGAACTGCTCTTCCGGCCGGGCACCAAGCATGGCGGCGGCCTCGGTGTCGAAGGTGAACCAGCGCGTCACCCAATCCGCAGCGAAGCCGAGCGCATTGGCTGCATGAACGATGTTGAAGGCGACGTTACCGGCGGACAGGACCTGCTCGAACTCGGGGATCTTGGGATGCGGTCGTGCGGTGGAGATGACGCCGATGGTCAGGGGCGCCGGAAGAAACCGCTGCCGCTCCTGCTCAAGGCTCTGCTCGTCAATGGCAGGGTTGCGCTTACGCACGATCGCGGCCAGTCGATCCCCCACGTCCTGGCGCGCATCGCCCGCATAGATCACGAGCCGCCAGGGAGACAGTTTGCCGTGGTCCGGCACCCGTGTGGCAATGGTAAGCAGGGTGCGCAACTGCTCGGCATCGGGGCCCGGCTCCTTAAGAAAGGCGAGACCCACCGATCGGCGGGTCAGGAGATAGTCGCGCAAGGCGTCGTTAGCGAGCATTGTATTCTCCACGATGAGTTGCGGGTTTAGCCTGCACTGCCGCAAGGGGGAAGGCGCATGAGGAGAAAATCGAAGGCCAGCGGTTTTCATATTCCACGCAGTGTGACACAGCTTTTCCTAACTCGGCCCCTATCCCGACGGGAATCGAGTGACGTGCGGCGCGGAGTTGGAATGATACGCGGATCGGCAATGGCGCTTCTTGCGCTGATGGTGCTCGTTGTGGGCAATTTGGCACCTTTGCTGCCTTCATACTCGCAGGAAAGCAGCGAAATCCCGCCGCTGCCGCGCCCTCGGCCGGATCGCGACGCCGGCGCGACCTCCGGCGCCGGGACTGCGGCAACAGATGCAATCGATACCGCCACAAGCGCACCGCAACCCGTTACGCTCAAGGCGCGCATTACCCACGAGGGAGACCCGGTTACGGACGGATTGGTGTGGCGCGTTTTCGAGGCGACTCCCGACGCCAGCGGCGAGGTCGCCCTGGTCGCGAAATCCGAGGATGGAACGGGCAAGTTCCAGCTGCCACCCGGGCCCTACATGGTGCATGTCGCCTACGGACGCGCACAGGTCAGTCAGGAACTCAATGTCGTTCCGGGACCGAACGATGTGACGATTGACCTGGAGGCTGGCGCCCTGAGGCTGAATTCCATGGTGACGGGAGACATCCCGATCTCTCCCACCGAATTGCACTTCGACATCATGACCGCGGGGTCGGAATCCTCGCGCCAGATGGTCGCCGAGAACCTCGCACCCAACGAAATCGTAACCCTGACCGCTGGGACCTACCATATCATCTCTCGGTTCGGGGACGTGAACGCCTCGGTCAAGGCCGACCTGCGCGTCGAGCCAGGGGAGATCACGGACGCCACGCTCTATCAGCGCGCCAGCGAACTCTCGTTCAAACTGGTTTCCGAGGAAGGCGGCGAGGCGATCGCCGACGTGGAATGGACGGTCAAGACCGACGATGGCACGACCATCTTTACCGACCGGGGCGCCTTTCCGACGACCGTCCTGGCAGAAGGCGACTACCTCGTGCTGGCCAAGCTCGGAGACCGCGTCTACAACCGCGAAATTCAGGTTCAGCCCGGCAGCCCGCGCGAGGTCGAGGTCCTGACAACCGTCTATTAGCCGCCCCCAAATCCCATACTCACACCATTGTGTGTCGCCCTGCTTGGAGATAGCTTCTGCAGGCTCGGGAGGCCTCGCACTTGGCCCGAGACTGGGAGACCGATGAATGACGACGACGACCACCTTTGGCCGCCGCGGCCTCGCCGCCCTGGCCGCCGCATTTCTTGTCAGTGTGGCCTTGCCGGCCGATCCCGCTCTTGCTGCCAAGGTGAAGGATAAATCCGGCTCCCATGCAACGCAGCAGCAGGCCCCGGACGTGTCGGTGGAGGTGGCCATCCCGACAATCGATGCTGTCGATTCCAGCATGGACGAGGCGGCCCTTGCAGACATCTTGAAGGGCAACATCGCGGGTCACGCCGAGGCTCTGGCGGCCCTCGATGCCACCAGTATCACGGTCCCCAGCATCGTGCTCAGCGTGCGTGCGGTGACGGATGGAGAGGCCGAGGACACAACCGTCACCTTTTCCGATCTGGTCCTCAGCGATGTGGCGAACGGAGTAGCGGGCTCCTTCAGCCTCGGCGGCGTTGCGCTCGACAGCAAGGACGCGACGCTGAGCTACGGCACGCTGGCCGCATCCGATCTCAACATTGGCGGGCTCCTGGGCTTCTACGGCTTGGTGGCCGCCGCCGAACCAGGTGGTGGACTACAGACGATCTACACCGATTTCACTGCCGATGGCGGGACGGTCGAGGCGGAAGACGTCAGCTGCACGATCGGTGGAGTATCGGTAGGCGAATTCAAGGCGCGTCCGCTCAAGAACTCGCTTCTCGATATGATCGTGCTGGCGCAGACCCTGGAGGAAACGCAGGACACGCCGGATCCGGTGCTGGTCGGCAAGCTCCTGCGTATGTACGCGGATCTTTTTACGGCCTTCGAGAGCAGCGAGGCCAATTTCGATGGGTTCTCGTGTGACGGGACAGACGAGGAAGACCGTCCTATCGTCGTCGCCGTCGACAGCATGACCGTTAACGGCATGACGCCCGGCACCTATCCGGGCATCTCTGTGGACGGGGTCGACATCTCGGTGGGGGATGAGGACACGATTGCCCTCGACAATTTCACCTTCAAACCCATGGATCTGACGTCCGTGATCGCCACGCTGGAAGGCGCGCCGGATGCGGTGGATCAGGCCTGGCTGGACGCCAATGCGCGTGGCCTCATCCCCGGTATGGAAGGGCTTTCGCTCTCTGGCCTGAATATTGACGTGCCCGACCCCGAGGCCCCGGGCACGCGCATCAAGGCTAGTGTGGGCGCCTTCGACCTCACCCTTGGTGATTATCGCAACGGCATCCCTACCACGGTCGATACCTCCGCCGCCAACATCGTGGCCGACCTGCCGGCCGATACCGAGGACGAACAGCTCAAGCAGTTGATCGCGCTGGGCGTGACCAGCATTGACGCCGGCTTCCGGATCGCGGCCTCCTGGGACGAAGCCGCCCAGGCCATCGATCTCGAGGAAGTGTCCGTCACCGGCGCCGACCTCGCCACCGTCGTTCTCGCAGGCAAGATCACCAACGCCACCGAAGACCTCTTCGCCACCGATCCCGACACGGCGCTGATGGCCAGCATGGGCCTGGCGGTCAAGTCGCTCAACCTCGACGTCACCGACGAGGGTCTGTCCGACATCATCCTCAAGGCCGTCGCGGCCGAACAGGGCAGCGATCCCGCCGCCATGCGGCCCGTCTTCGCGGGCCTCGCCGAGGGCACCGTCGTCGGAATGATGGCGGGGGCTGCCGATGCCGCCAAGCTCGGCAAGGCCGTCAACAGCTTCGTCAGCGGCGCGGCCAGGACGCTCAACATCTCCATCGAGGCCAAGGAGGACCCCGGTATCGGCGTGGCCGATTTCATGGCGGCCGAAGAGGATCCGACCCTGCTCCTGGGCAAGGTCACCATCGACGCCACCGCCAAATAGGCAAAAGGGGCCGCTTCGGCGGCCCCTCCTAGTCTTCCCCGCCCGGCGTCGAGCGCATGCGCTTGATGCCGCTGCGGCGGACCTTGGCGTCAACCCGTCGCTTCTTGGAGGCGAGCGTTGGGCGCGTTGCCACGCGCGGCTTGGGCGCATAGGCCCCGTCGCGCAGCAGCGCAACCAGCCGCGCCAGCGCCTCGGTCCGGTTCAGCGGCTGGTCACGATGCGAATTGGCGGTGAGCACGATCACCCCATCCTTGGTCATCCGGCTGCCCGCCAGCGCCATCACCCGCCGCTTCATCGGCTCGGGAATATTGGGAGAGTTGAGCAGGTCGAACCGCAGCTGCACCGCGCTCGCTACCTTGTTGACGTTCTGCCCGCCCGGCCCCGAGGCGCGAACGAAGCTCTCCTCGATCTCGCTCGGATCGATTGAGACGGTACGGGTGATCACGATCGGCTCGGCCATGTCACCGCCTCTGCTTAGCGCTTGGAGCGGCCGGCGAACCACACTTCCTCGTCGTGGATCACCCGGCCCTTTTCGGTCGTGCGATATTTGCCCGGCCCGGCTTCTTCGATCCATTTCTTCCTGAGCATGCCGGCGAAGACTTTCTCGCCGACATCCTTGAAGTCATCCGGGCCAAGCTCATTGGCTTCGCCCAGATGATAAAGCGCCTTCATTTCGCGGTTGGACGGACGGAGCGGCATCAGGCGACCTTTTGCTGCGCCTTGTCCTTGAGGTCCGGCGGCGTCGCCTCGGCCATCAGGGACACCAGCGCGTCCATGAACGGCTGCACCTTCTGCCCCTCGGTTCCGAGCCGGCGCACCGACACGGTGCCCTCCTCGGCCTCGCGCTTGCCGACCACGAACATCAGCGGCACCTTCTGCACCGAGTGCTCGCGCACCTTGTAGTTGATCTTCTCGTTGCGTGCGTCAATCTCGGCGCGGATGCCCGCCTGGCGCAGCTGCCGCACCAGCTTCTCGGCATACTCGTCCGCTTCCGAAACGATGGTCGCCACCACCACCTGGGTCGGCGCCAGCCACATCGGCATCTTGCCCGCATAGTTCTCGATCAGGATGCCGATGAACCGCTCCAGCGAGCCGAGGATCGCCCGGTGCAACATCACCGCATATTTGCGGCTGCCATCCTCGGCGACATAGGTGGCATCGAGCCGCTCGGGCAGCACATAGTCGAGCTGCAGCGTTCCCACCTGCCAGGAGCGCCCGATGGCGTCGCGCAGATGGAACTCGAGCTTGGGGGCATAGAACGCGCCCTCGCCTTCGGCGATCTCGAAGTCATAGCCGGTTGCGCGCAAGGCATCGCCCAGCGCCTTCTCGGCCGCATCCCAACGCTCGATGGTGCCACCGAACTTCTCCGGCCGGGTCGCGAGCTTGATGACCACGTTCTCGAAGCCCATGTGCCCATAGACTGAATAGAGCAGATGCACGAAGTGCTCCGTTTCGCTCTGGATCTGGTCCTCGCGGCAGAAGATATGCGCGTCGTCCTGCGTCATCTGCCGCACGCGCATCAGCCCGTGCAGGGCCCCATGCGCTTCATTACGGTGGCAACAACCAAATTCCGCCATCCGAAGAGGCAGATCACGGTAACTCTTGATGCCCTGGTTGAAGATTTGCACGTGCGCAGGGCAGTTCATCGGCTTGAGCGCCAGGAGGTCACCGACCGCATCCACCTCGAAGATCGGCTGATCGTCTTCGGTGTTGGGCACCTGGTCGGGCACCACGAACATGTTCTCGCGATATTTGCCCCAGTGGCCCGACTGCTCCCAGAACTTGGCATGCATCAGTTGCGGGGTCTTCACCTCGACATAGCCCGATGCGTTGAGCCGCCGCCGGATATAGGCCTCCATCTGGTTGTAGATGACAAAGCCGCGCGGATGCCAGAACACCGAGCCCTGCGCCTCTTCCTGGAAATGGAACAGGTCGAGGTCGCGCCCAAGCTTGCGATGGTCGCGCTTTTCCGCCTCTTCGATCATCGTGAGGTAAGCGTCGAGCTGGTCCTTGCTTGGAAAAGCCGTGCCATAGATGCGTGACAACACCTGCCGGTTGCTGTCCCCACGCCAATAGGCGCCCGCCACCTTCGTCAGCTTGAACGCCTGCCCCACATCCTTGACGGTCCGCATGTGGGGACCGCGGCAGAGATCCTTCCACTGACCCTGGGCGTACATCTTGATCGACTGGTCCGCAGGGATGGCATCGACCAGCTCAACCTTGAACGCCTCGCCCTTGGTCTCGAACCAGTTCTTTGCCTGGTCGCGCGACCAGACCTCCTTGCTGAAGGCAGCCCCGCGGTCGATGATCTCGCTCATCTTCTTCTCGATCACCGGCAACTCTTCCTCGGTGAAGGGGCCGGCCGGGCGATAGAAATCGTAGTAGAAGCCGTTCTCGATCACCGGCCCGATGGTCACCTGCGTATCGGGCCACAGCTCCTGCACCGCTTCGGCAAGCACGTGCGCGGCATCATGGCGGATCAGATCGACAACATCCTTCGAGCCGCTGTCGCGCGTCACGAACTCGATCCTGCCGTCCGCATCAAGAGAGTCGGAGAGGTCGGAAAGCACGCCATTCCAGCGCATCGCGACTGTCTTCTTGGCCAGCGACTTGGAGATGCCTTCCACGATGTCGGTGCCGGTGGTGCCGCGCGGAAAATCGCGAGCAGCACCATCGGGGAACGTCACCTTGATCGACATTGGAAGTCTCCAGAAATTGGGTTGTACTTGCGGTGCCTCACCGCAAGGCGGCCTGAATAGCACGGTTTGATCGTCCTGCCAGCCCTTGAAGGCCTCGGCTTTTCAACGACGGACCGCGAAACTCCCAGCGCTTGTGGGTGCCAGCCTCTGACAAGCGAAACTATCGCCAGCGCCCATACCGCCACGGCGCAAACCACCTTCCCGCACCCGGCAAGACCTCAGGCACGGGGTCATATCCATGTGTCCCGCCCGGTCGGCAGCGCCAGAACCGCGCCAACCCCATCCAGCCGCCGGGCCAGAACCCGAACTTCCAGATCGCGCTCGTCGTGAACTCCGAGCAAGTGGGCAGATGTCGGCATGTCCGACCCACAAAGGCAGACAGCGTGTAGCGATAGACGGTGATGAGAAACACCGCCACGAGCTTGAACGGCAGGTCGACAACTTGCCAGATCGACGCGCTGATTCTTCGCATCAGTCCTGCGCCACAACCTTCTGATCAGAGTCAATCTTTTCCAGCGCCGCCGCAATGGCGTCGAACACCAGAAGGGTCGACGTGTGGCGCGCGGGATAATGCCGAACGGGCTCCAGGTATTTCAGGTCCTCCCACTTGCCCGTGGGCGGAGCCCCATCGCCTTTGAGCATGGCGTGCATTGTCTGCCGCACCGCGGCAAATTCTCTGACCGGGGTGCCGACGATCTCGCGGGCCACGACTGCCGCGGATGTCTGGCCAAGTGCACAGGCAGATACGGCGTGTCCGTACTGAGTAATCATGCCTTGTTCGACGACCAGATCGACCTCGATCACCGATCCGCAAATCCGCGACACTTTTCGCGCTGTTGCCGTCGGTGTGGCGAGCCGCGCCGGCTGGCGAGCATTGCCTGCCAGATCGAGGATTTTTTCAGAATAGAGATCGCTAAGCTCCATCGCCCGGGCAACTCTGTTTCTTGTTCCTGCCGTTTCGGCCTTCTATATAGGGCGTTGTCGCTCCATTGTCAGGGACGACGGGCGACCAAGATCCAAATCCCGCAGCGTTACGTTCAAGGGTCGGTCGCCACGCAAGGAGCTTTCCAATGGATGCCCAAGTCAAGTCGCTCGCCCAGATGAAGGCCGCCCGCCTGCCCGTTTCCCGACCAACTCGTGAGGAAGCAGAGGCTGCTGTGCGGACACTGATCGCCTGGGCTGGCGACGATCCAGCGAGAGAGGGGCTACTGGAAACCCCTGCCCGCGTGGCCAAGGCTTATGGCGAACTTTTTGCGGGCTACGATCAGGATGCGGCCGAAGTGCTGTCCAAGACCTTCAAGGAGGTGGGCGGCTATGACGATCTTGTCCTGGTCAAAGGCATTCCCTTTTACGCCCATTGCGAACATCACATGGTGCCCTTCTTTGGCCAGGCGCACATCGCTTACCTTCCGCACGATGGCGTCGTGGGGCTATCCAAGCTCGCCCGCCTCGTGGACGTCTTTGCCCGCCGCTTGCAGACCCAGGAAACGATGACGGCGCAGATCATCGATGCCATCAACGAGAACCTCGGACCGCGCGGCGCCGCGGTGATGCTCGAGGCCGAGCATATGTGCATGACCATGCGCGGCGTGAAGGCGCACGACGTCAAGACCGTCACCCACCGCTTCACCGGCGTCTTCGCCGAAGATCGCGTCGAGCAGGACCGCTTCTTTGCGATGGTTCGCTAGCCTGGACACTGGTGCGCGCTTGTGGAGCGGTATATGAACCGCCCATGAGGATGTCTTTCGCCGATCCCAAAACTCTTTCGCACCAAGAGCGTGACGAAGGCACTGTCTTTGCGCCACGCTTTAACGCCGACGGCCTTATCACCGTCGTTACTGTCGAGGCGGGCAGCAACGATGTGCTGATGGTGGCGCACATGAACATCGAGACGCTACGGCTGACGATGGAGACAGGCGTCGCCCATTACTGGTCGCGATCGCGCCAGGCCATCTGGAAAAAGGGCGAGACCTCTGGCGAACTGCAGGAGGTCGAGGAACTCCGGGTCGACTGCGACCAGGATTGCATCGTCATGAGCGTCCGGCAAACTGGCCGGGGGGCCGCCTGCCACACAGGGCGAAAGAGCTGCTTCTACCGGCGCATTGTCGTCGAAGATGGTCAGCCCGTGCTGCAGGACGTGGGCCTGCCCCGCCTGTTTGACCCAAAGGCCGTGTACGGCCACTAACGCTCTGCGGAAACCACGGCCGAGCAGCCTACCGGTCAGGCAAGACGCCGTTCGAACAAGGGCACGAGCAGGAATCCTGCAATAAAGCCGCCAAGGTGTGCTTGCCATGCCACCCCCAGTTGGGCGCCGATCACTGCCGGCATCAGCGGGACCGCCGCGTTGAGCACAAGCCAGACAATAGTGAAGTAGCGCGAACTCGGATTGGCGAAGACCTCCCTCAGGCTTGCCAGTCGCCGCCCCAGGACCAGCCGCTCGCCAGTTTCCGGATGGTGTGCCACCAACACCGGCTGAAAGATGAAGCGGATAGCTGCACCGGTAAGGCCGGCGATGCCTCCCGACGCTCCGACGAGGTACACCCCCTCCAACAAGGTCGTCGCCGCGAAAAACGCAGCGCCGGCCGCGGCCGACACCAAGAAAAGCGACAGCATGCCCACGGTGCCGTAGCGCCGTGCGACGGGCGTGGCGAAGATCACCAGCCAGGCAACGTTGATCAGCACGTGCTCCCAGCCACCATGGAGGAAGGCATGGGTGAACGGCGTCCAGAGGAGCGGCAATGCCAGGCTCGGATCCGTCAGCGAGGCAACGATGCGCAATGGCTGGAATGCAAACCAGTAGAGCAGCATGTTCTGCCCGTCCGGGTTAAGCACCATGGTTGATGCGAACTGAATCAGCACAAGGATGATCGCCAGCGCGGAAACCGAGCCCGGTAAAAGAAACACCGGCTCACGCGCCCTAGGGGCCGGTTCTCCGGGCGATAGCTCTTCTTCACGCATGCAATGTCCTCGAACGGGCGGTGGCCCGCGCTACTCCGTTAACTTTTCCACATCCGCCCGCGGACGTTAACCTTAACTATTCTTTAAGCGGGCGTTCGGGGCGGCATTTTGCGATGGTCGGGCGTGGTGGACGCGCTCTTGAGGGAGAGTGCCTCCCTTACGTGCAAGGAAACGGGTCGAACAATGCAGATGCCGAGCACAAAGACGCTCTATACCTACTGGAACACGATTCGGGGATCGCGTAGTGCGCCCGATCGCCGCGATATCGATCCCACCAGAATTCGTGAAGCGCTGGCCAACACCTTCATCCTTGAACTGGATGACAGCGACAAGTTTTCTTTCCGTCTCGCCGGCTCGCACCTCTGCACATCCTATTGCCGTGAACTCAAGGGGCGCACCTTCTCCGGTCTCTGGCATGATCGGGACAATGACGCCATGGAAACCCTCGTCCGCGCGGTAACCGAAGATCATGCCGTTGCCCTCGTGACGTTCCAGGGATCGACCGCCCTTCAGACCAAGACCACGTTCGAGACGATTCTGATGCCGCTGCGGCACAACGGCTCCACCCATACGCGCATCCTCGGCGCCATGACGGCCCTCGACGAGCCGTACTGGCTGGGCGTGCAGCCCATCATCGAGCAGCGCATCACCGGGCTCCGGCTGATCTGGCCCGACGAGGTCAGCGCAGAGGAAAGCGTGCGGGAGGTCGCGTCCAACGTCGTCAATGACGTTCGCTTCGGCGCCTCGTCCCCCTCTCTGGCCCTGCCGACTACCGTCCACGGCCGGACCGCTCGCCGCTATGCCCATCTTGCCGTGATTGACGGCGGACGAAACTAATCGGGAGCATTTGCTGCGACCTCCGGGACGCAGCGACACCATGCGTTAACCAAGACGGTCTAGGGTGCTTGTGGAAATTCCCAATCACTGGAACCGGTTGGCGCATGCTGAGCGACGACATCCCATCCGCCCACGTTACAGTCCCGTCCCGCCCCCGCCTGAGGGACGAGCGGTATCAACGTGTTGAGGTGTCGGTCCTTGGGCGCTACATGCTGGCGGACCGCCGCGAATTCCCATGCCAGGTGCTGCAGATGTCTCCGGGTGATGCCGTAGTCATCGCCCCGGTCGCCGGGATCGTGGGGGAACGCGTCATTGCCTATCTCGATCACATGGGGCGCGTGGAAGGCACAATCACCTCCCAAGTGGATGGCGGGTTCATCATTGACATCTCGGCATCGCCGCGAAAGCGGGACAAGATGGCCGCCCAACTTACCTGGCTCGCCAACAAGGACGTCCTCAACCTGCCCGAGGACCGCCGCCACGAACGCGTGGTGCCCGACATTCGCCATTCGAGCGTCGTGCTTGATGACGGCCGCCGCTACAATTGCAAGATCATCGACATCTCGCTTTCCGGTGCCGCCATCGAGCTTGATGTTCGGCCCGCAATGGGCACGCCCATTACGCTGGGCCGGATGCGGGCGCGCGTGGTGCGTCATTTCCAGAACGGCGTCGCGGTGGAATTTGCCTCCGCCCAGGAAATGCTCACCGTGGTGCAGCAGAACCTCCGGATGAACTAGCCGACCAGCCCGGTCATGCTGACGCTTCTGCCCCAGTGATCATGGTCAACGAGCCCCTAAAAGCATCGATAAAACACGCATAAAAACTGCGTGGCACTTTTCGGACCGGGGCAATTTGCCAAGCCTAGTTTGGTCTCCAACACGGAGACCGACCCATGGCAACCACCAGCAAGACCGGGCTTATCGCCGCACTGCTCGTCGCAATCGTCGCCTTTGCGACCCCGGCTGCTGCTCTGGACCTGACTAATGTCGCCTTCATCCAGACCTCCAGTCACACCACTTCCATCCCGGTGGGTGCCCTGCAGTTCTGCCAGTCCCACCAGGGCGAGTGCAGCCCCAACAAGACCATCGTGCCGGCCACGGTATTGACCGAACAGAACTGGCAGCAACTGGTTGAGGTCAATGCCTATTACAACCAGACCGTAGTGCCGGCGACCGACGAGCAGCTCTACCGCGTCGAGGAGTTCTGGACCTATCCCAATGGCTACGGCGACTGCGAAGATTTCGCCCTTGCCAAACGCCGAGACCTCATCGCCGCCGGCTGGGCCCCCAGCACGCTGATGATCGCCGTCGTCCGGCAGCCCAATGGCGATGGTCATGCCGTTCTTATCGCCCGGACAGATCGCGGCGACATGGTTCTCGACAACCAGGCAGGGACCATCAATCTGTGGAGCGACACGCCCTATCACTACATCAAGCGGCAGTCCCAGGCGAACCCGGCTGAATGGGTCGACATGATCGACGACCGCGTCCTGATGGTTGCTGCCAACAACTGAGCCCTACTCCAACAAACGAAGAAGGCCGGCCTGCATCACGCAGCCGGCCTGCTTCGTCTGGATGATTGGGTCAGTAACGCACGGCCACGTAGGCACTCATGAAAAGCAGGCCCGTAACAAAGGCCCAGCCGAAGGCCACGAGCGCGGACACCAGCACAGAGGTCATGGAGATCGCCTCCTTTTCCTCGTGCCGCCAGCCCGTCTGCAGCATGATGTAGGGCCCACAGACGAAACTCATCACCAGATTGCCCATCGAGGCCAGTGTGGTTTTCCCGTCGAAGCGAAGCATTGCGGGCTGCCGGGCAAGCGCCTGGTAGAGGTGCGTTGCCATCCCCGCCATGCAAAGGCCCACCCCCATGATGAATGCCGCCAGCACCAACTCTCGCGTCATCGTCCGTTCCTCGCCAATCGCGAACCTTAACTGTTTATTAAGCATATTAGGGACCCAATGGCCTGTCACGCCCCAGCGGCGAAACTGGTTAATTTGAACATGACCACTCCGCACGCCCGCGCGCAGGACAAGACGGGAGCCTCCGTCGGCTTCAATCTGGCCGGTATTGCAGCTCTGGTTCTGTTGCTGGCGGTCGGCGCGGCATATCTGGTGGATCATGCAGGGCGTGGAGCTAATGGCCCGCTACCGTCTCTGGACGATGGTGATCGCGTCGTCCAAACCCTTGGCGGCAGAGAACTGACCGTCCCTCGCAACTGGATTGTGGCGAACGGCAATCAGCGCTCGGGATTTGTAAGTGAAATCAATCTGACGACACGGCTGGATCTGGGCCTCGCCGAAGGGCCAGTATCGGTGGATGTCACCCTGCTGCCGCGCGGCCGTGTTCGATCCAGCGCGACGCTTCTCGACACGGTCTACCTGCACCAGTTTGCTGGCCCCACGCTGTCCGGCGCCGCTGGACTGGTCGGAAAGCCGCTTCAGGACGCCGACGGCTATTCAGGAGAGACTGTCTGGTATGATCCGCTGGCACCGGGGCCTTTTGTGGCCAAGTGCCAGACTCCGATTGAAAATGGTGCGCAGGATCGGTGCCTGCGGACGGTCCACCTGCCAAGCGGGCTAGCCGCCGTATTCAGCTTCAGCGCGACTGCACTGGCAGGATGGCGGAGCTTTGACACCGAAATGGCCCTTTGGCTGGACCAGATCGGCGCACTCTAGGAGCCGCCGTGGCGGCCCATCTTATTCGATGTCTTCCAGATCGATGTCGAGGATGGACATCGAGAACATGTACGACTTGTCGCCGTCCTCATCGTCGATGTGAATGAGGCCAATCGATTCTTCGCCAATGAAGACTTCCACCGAGTCGTTCAGCTTGGCGCGAGGGCGAACGTCAATATTGCGATTGTTGAATGTGCGCTGCAGGAACTTTTGCAGCTTGATGATCTCGGGATGGTTCACGGGACGCAATCCTGCTGGTTTCGATGAGCCGGCAATCTAGTGACTGACCCGGTGGTGACAACCCCCGCATCCAGCCTTTTTAGGGCAAACAAGTGGCCGCTGAGGGCTTGTCTCGTGCTCAACTTGCTTCGTGAACCAGCACCATCTGGTCCATGACCAAGGCCGGCTGAGCACAGCCTGCTTCGCCTATCACCTTTGCGGGCACGCCAGCCACGGTCACGCGCGGAGGTACTTCCTTGAGCACCACGGACCCTGCGCCAATGCGCGAACAATCGCCGACCTTGATATTGCCGAGCACCTTGGCACCGGCCCCGATTAACACACCGTTGCCGATTTTGGGATGTCGGTCCTGATCGGACTTGCCAGTGCCGCCCAAGGTAACGTTCTGCAACAAGGAGACGTTATCCCCCACGACCGCCGTCTCGCCAATGACCAGACCAGTGCCATGATCGAGCATGATGCCCCGGCCCATTGGCACGGCCGGATTGATGTCCACCTGAAAGACCTGGCTGGAGCGGCTCTGCAGATAGAGGGCAAAATCCCGCCTGCCCGACTTGTGCATCGCGTGCGCAAAGCGATGCGTCTGGATCGCCTGATATCCCTTGAAATACAGCAGTGGCTCGACGGCCCTGCTGCAGGCAGGATCGCGTTCAAGCGTAGCCGCCAAGTCCACGCGGGCCAACTGGCCGATCTCCGGATGGTCGCGCAGCGTCTCCGCAAAAGTCTGGCGTATGATGTCAGCCGATACGTCCTCATGGTCCAGCCGCGCAGCCAGGCGATGCACGAGAGCATCTTCGAAGCTATTGTGGTTGAGAACGTTGACGAGAACCATGTTGCCCAGAGCGGGATCGCTCTCGAGGATGCCCATCGCGCCGTCACGAACGGCATCCCAGACCGGGTCCACGCTCTGGATCTGCGCTGCTTTGCGGATGCTGGTCACGGCCGCGCCCTCTGCTTCATCGATGATCACCGATATAGGCGACATTGTTCTTCGATACAAAGCCCCGGCAGTCAATTGGTTCACGAATCCTGCCCGGCGGGAAATGTGCGTCCAAGAAACTCGAGAGCTGCGCTTTTGAAGGCCTTGTCCCCCGTGGCCCGCATGTGATCCCGGCGCGGTATCACGAAGGGTTGTCCGTGCTGCAGAAGTTCCGCCAATGGCTCCGGCCTTCCCGCCATCTCGTCGGCTTCACCGATGGCAACCAGCACGGGCACCTCGATGCGCCGAACGTCGGCGCGGGCCATGGGTTCGCGCGAGGTTTCCATGCACGCCGCCAGCGCCTCGCGGTCGGACCCGGTATGATCTGCAAAGATGCGAAACTGGCGCGCTGTGGGGTGTTTGAGATCCTCGATAGCGGGAGCGCGGAGCCCGGCAATGATGTCGTTACCGTCCGCCAGGCCGTTGATGAGATTGATCCCCATCCCTCCGAAAATAGCCGCCGCGACGCGGTCAGGGTGCGCGTAAGCAAGAAACGCCGCAATTCGCGCGCCCATGGAATAGCCCAGCACGGCCGCTCTGGGGAAATCCAGGTGCTCGAGCAATCCCACAGCGTCCTCGGCCATCAGCGCGGGATGGTATGCCTCCGGATCATGTGGCTTGGAAGACCGACCGTGCCCGCGGTTGTCAAAGGTAATGGCGGTATAACCGGCACCCACCAGGGTCTCCACCCAACCAGTGTCGACCCAGTTGACCTTGCCACTGGAGGCGAAACCGTGAATGCAGAGCACCGGCGGCCCCCTTCCGGCAATCTCGTAGGCGAAGTCGAGCCCATGCGATCTAAAAAACGACATAACAGTCTCCGAGCGTTGCTCTGGCTTTCAACGCTTGTTCCCAGAAAATCAAGTTGGCCTCGATAGGTCCTAACGCCCTTCCCTTGCCCAGGTGGTTTGGCTATGGTCCGGCCAAATCCCGCATGGCTCCCAAGGTTCACCATGGCTCACAGCTCCACACCGCATTTCCACAACACCGACGGCCTGCGCAGCATCGAAGTCGGCTCCAAGGAATTCCAGTGCGTGGGCGCCTTGCCGCCGTTCGACCATCCGCACATTTACCTGGACATGGGCAAGGACACGGAAATCGTCTGCCCGTATTGCTCAACGCTCTACATTTTCAATGGCGCCTTGGGTGAAGGTCAAGCCAATCCGGCCAGTGCGCTATTGGAAGGCATCGCTGCCGCCTGAGTCGCACCATGCCCGCCCAGGGCCAGAATTACATTATCGCGGGCGCCGGGATCACCGGCCTGACTTTGGCTCTGGCGCTGGCCAAGTTCGGCGCCAGCGTGACTGTTCTCGAGCGGAACGACGCAGTTCAGGAATTCGGCGCTGGGCTGCAGATCAGTCCGAACGCCCGGCATGTGCTGAATGATCTTGGGCTGGACGATGCGCTGAGCGCCGTGAGCTTCGAACCGAAGGCTCTCGACACTTATGCGGCCGGCGCAGGGCGGCCAATCGTCAGCCTGGAGCTCGGCGGCGTCATGCGGGATCGCTTTGATGCACCCTATGCCGTCATGCACCGCGCGGACCTGGCACAGGTTCTCTACAAGGCCACAAGGCGCTTCGCCAACATCGACATCATCTTCGGTGTACGGCGCTTTGGTGTCGTGTCCGACGCCCGAGGCATTGCCTGCACGTTCGAGGACAACACGGGCACGGAGCGGCAAGCGCGGGCGCGCGCATTCATCGGTGCCGACGGGGTTCACTCGCTGACGCGCCGAGAGCTTTTGGAGGGGCCAGAGGCGCAGTTTGGCGCGAGGGTGGCCTGGCGGGCGCTGGTGCCAATCGACGCCGTTCAAGGTGTTATTCCTCACGACCGCGTTTCGGTGTTCTTCGGCCGGGGCTGTCACCTCGTCTGCTACCCGCTGCCGCATCGGAACCAGGTCAACCTTGCTCTCTTCTTGCCTTCTTCAACGTCCGACGTGGAAGCCGGTCCCGCCGTCCCCCGGCCGGGGGGGCTGGCGCAGAGCGTCCTTGCGGTGGCGATGGGGCGCTGGACGGGATGGCCCCTCTTTACGGTCAACACGGATCGGTGGTTCAGGGGCAATGTTGGACTGGCGGGCGATGCGGCCCATGCCATGGTTCCTTTCCAGGCGCAAGGCGCTGCCATGGGCATCGAAGACGCTGGGGTTCTGGCGCCATTGCTGGTTGCAGCAGCGACGGCCGAAGAGGGTTTTGGGCAATACTCGCGGATGCGCCAGGAACGCGTGACCCGGGTCGCGGCGCTCTCGAGCACCAACGGGAAAATCTTCCACCTCTATGGCCCTGCAGCTCACGCCAGAAACGCGGTGATGCGTTTGCAGGGACCTCAAGCGCATCTCAAGCGTTTGGCTTGGATCTATGGGTACAAGGCAGTCGCCGGCGCATCCTAGGCACCGCTCAAAGGCGCCTTCGCGCTTGCCTTGACCCTCCTGCACGTGTCAATTGCGGCCAAGCCCAGCGCCCCAGGAAAAGGTTCGAACGACCGCATGCAAGCCGCTACGCGATCCCGACTGACCCTGGTGTGCATTCTCACCACCATCCTGATCGACATGGTCGGCGTCGGCATCATCGTCCCTGTCCTCCCAGAACTGCTTGAGGACCTGACGGGGGGCAGCGTCGCCAATGCGGCGGTCATCGGCGGCTATCTCGTCTTCGCTTACGCTTTCATGCAGTTCGTGTTTTCGCCGGTCCTGGGCAATTTGTCTGACCGCTACGGGCGCCGGCCGGTGCTTCTCCTGTCGCTGCTGGGGCTGACCTTCGACTACCTCATGATGTCGATCGCGCCATTCGTCTGGTACCTCTTCATCGGACGCGTCGTCGCGGGCATTGCCGGGGCCGCCCTCGCGACAGCGACGGCCTACATGGCCGACATCACGCCTCCTCACAAACGCACCCACCGCTTCGGCCTCATTGGCGCAGCGTTCGGGCTCGGCTTCATCGTGGGCCCCGTGATCGGTGGAGAGCTGGGTGAAATTGGTCCTCGCGTGCCCTTCCTTGCGGCCGCAGCCCTGGCCTTCACCAATTTTCTTTTCGGGCTCCTGGTGTTGCCCGAGAGCCTGCCAAAGAGCGCCCGCCGCAAATTCGACATCCGCCGCGCGAATCCCCTCGGCGCGGTACTGGCGCTCAAGAAATATCCTTCGGTGCTGTGGCTCCTAGGCGTGCTGTTCTTCTTCCAGCTCTCGGCACAATCGCTGCCCACGGTCTTCAGCTACTTTACGGTGGAGATGTTCCACTTCAGCTCATCGACCATCGGCCGCACCCTCGGCGCTTTCGGATTGGGCTTTGCCATCAGCCAGGCCGTGATCGCTGGTCCATTGTCTCGCGGCATAGGCGAGCCCGCCGTGGCGATGATCGGCCTTCTCGCCGCTGTCGCGGCATTTGCCGGCGTCGCGTTCTCGAACGAAGTCTACTACCTCTACCTCTTCATCATGGTGGGCACGATAAGCGGGCTCGCTCCCCCTGCCATTAACGGCGTGCTGTCGCGGCAGGTGCCGGACAACAGCCAGGGCGAACTCCAGGGCGCAGTGAACGCAGCCAGCTCTTTGGCGACCATTATCGGCCCGTTGGCCGCCACCCAGATCTTTTCTTACTACACCACCAGCCCCACCTCTTCCCACTATTTCCCGGGCGCCCCTTTCGTGGCTGCCAGCGCCAGCGTTGCCGCGGCCCTGATGGTGTTCGCCATTGCCGCCTGGCGCTATGAACTGGGACGGCGGCCAAGCGTTGCCGACCATCCGCATGCGCCTGAAATCCCGCCGCCGGGCCAGGTTCGCGTCGCACCAATAGAGGACGATCCCGATGATCATCCGCGCCGCCGCTGACGAAGACTGGCCACATATTTTTGCGATCGTTCAGCCGATTCTGGCGGCTGGCGAAACCTACGCCATTGACCGGGACCTGGAGCCTGAGGCCGTCAAGGCCTACTGGATGATGCCGGCGCACTCGGTCTTCGTTGCCGAAATCGACCACAGGATCGTCGGCACCTACTATCTGATGGCCAATCAGCGAGGAGGGGGAGCCCACGTCGCCAATTGCGGCTACATGGTCTCACCAGAGGCACGAGGCCAGGGAGTAGCTCGCTCCATGTGCCTGCATTCGCTCGACACCGCCCAGGACAGGGGGTTTCGCGCCATGCAGTTCAACCACGTGGTTTCGACCAACACCCGCGCCGTGGCTCTCTGGCACGCCCTAGGGTTCGAGGTTGTCGGAACGCTCCCCAAGGCGTTCAAACACCCTACCCACGGCTACGTAGACAGTTACGTGATGTTCCGGTCGCTCTAGCTACTGCGCTGCCTTGGTGCCCTGCTGCAGCATGCGGTGGGCCAGGGCATGGTAGACACCGTCTTTGCAAACCAGCCTGGACATGAACGTCGCAATCATACTGCCCAGCATGACCGGAAATATCAGCGCATGGTTGCCAGTCATTTCCGTGACGATCACGAAAGCGGTGATCGGCGCTTGAAGGACGGCAGCGAGGTAGGAGGCCATGCAGACGATCGTCAGCGCGGCGATCGGCACGGGCACGAGACTGGAGAAGAGATCCGCGATGCCGGCGCCGACAGCCAGCGACGGAGAAAATATCCCTCCCGGTATACCGCTGATGGAGGACAGCACAGTGGCAACGAACTTGAGCGGGCCGAACCCCGCTGGTGCCCCCTCGCCTGCCATGATGGCCTTTGCCTGGTCCGCGCTCGTGCCGAAGACGCTGCCATGGGCGAGAAACCCGCAGAGAGCGACGCCAAGGCCGCACAGAGCCGCGAACAGCACAGGGTTCTGCCGGATCCAGCCCCCGGCGCGGCCCGGCAACCCGTACGAGAATGCGATCAGCAGCCTGCTGAACAGGCCGCCCGCCAGGCCACAAAGTGCGGCAAGCGGCATGATCCAGAGCCACTGCGTTATGGCCGAGAGGTCAACAGACGAACGCCCGAAATAGGTGTAGTCCCCGACCACGGCGAGAGGAACCAGACCAGCGACGATAACCGTTCCAAGAACAAGACCGCTGGTGCGCAATTCGAAAGAACGGCTCATTTCCTCGATGCCGAACACGATGCCCGCCAACGGTGCGTTGAAAGCTGCGGCGACGCCAGCTGCGCCCCCCGCCAGAAGCAGGCCCGGCTGGCGATGCGGAGAAAAGCGTCCCAGCCAGAACATGATGCTGGCTCCTACCTGCACAGTTGGCCCTTCCCGCCCGGCCGAGGCACCCACGAAGAGGCCACCGGCCAAGAGTACCATCTTGGCAAGGGCCAGTTTCGGGGACACCAGCCTGCCCTTTCGCTCCAGGTTCTCGAGTTGTCGCGCCGCAATCACCTGCGGAATGCCGCTGCCCTGGGCGCCGTCGAAATAGCGCTTTGTCAGCCAGGCCAGACCCGCGAAGCCGGCGGGTGTGACCACCAAGGGCATTAAAGGCCAGCGCTGCTGCGCGTGAATGAACGTGTGCATGGCATAGTCAGCGATTTGGGCTATCGCGAGGGCAGCGAAACCGACAACGAGGCCGCCGACCACAAACAGCGAACGACGGCGCAAACGCGGCAACCAGATCCGATGCCACCTGAGGTGCATGGATTGGCGGAAGCTGCGCTCTGACATGGTGGCCTTCGTTGCTTGCTGATGTCGCCGTGGTCTTAACGGGCATCACTGCCAATGACCACCTTCGGCGTTACTTTCACCCGGTGCGCACAAGCTGAACCAGGGGAAAGTTCGCAGCGTAGGAAAGAAATGTCGACGCTGCGTTACATTCTTGGCGATCACCTTACGCGCAACGTCGCTGCGCTGCGAGATATTGACGTTCACAGGGACGTCGTTCTCATGACTGAGGTGGGCGGCGAATCCTCAGTGGTCGGCTTTCACAAGCAGAAGCTCGTGTTCATCTACGCGGCGATGCGGCACTTCGCTCAGAGCCTGCGGGACGAGGGCATAACTGTCGACTATGTCCGTCTCGACGACGAGGACAACACGCAGACCCTTGAGGGCGAGCTTGCGCGGGCGCTGACTCGTCACAGGGCCGATGGCGTGGTGGTGACCGAGCCGGGCGCCTGGCGCGTGCGCGACATGATGGATGGATGGGAGAGACGCCTAGGCGTTACACGGCATGGTGATGTTCGCCGATGATGGCCTATTGGCGTCCAAGCCCTATGCGGCGTCCGGGGCCTACATCAACCGCATGTCCGACTATTGCGGCGATTGCCGGTATAGCCCCAAGACCAAGGAGGGCGACAAAGCGTGCCCGTTCACCCTGCTCTACTGGAATTTTTTGATAGAGAACCGGCAGAAACTCGAGGGCAACCGGCGCATGGCCATGCCCTACCGCAACCTCGACCGCATGGACGCGGCGCAGCGTAAGGATATTCAGACGCGGGCCCACCGGTTCCTCGATGGGCTGTCGGCGACGGCGGATGTGGAGGTCGAGGAGCCTCAGTTGCGGTTGGAGTTTTTTAGCCGTCCCTGAGACCTCATGGTGAGCCTGTCGAACCACGAGGTCGGGCGCGCAATCCATGCCACGACCTCGTCCTCCGACAGGCCAGGATGAAGTCTGCCTGAGCAGTTACGCAAACAAAAAGGCCGGGACGGTGCCCGGCCTTTTGCGTTCGATTGGGATCTTTACTTGCCCAGCGTCGACGGCCAGGTGCCGTGCAGGTCAGAACCGCGGCCTTCGATTTCGAAGCCGTGGGCGCCGAAGAAGTCGCGCTGGCCCTGAATGAGGTTGGCGGTGCCCTGGGCCTGTCGGTAGCTGTCGAAATAGCTCAACGCTGCCGAAAGGCAGATCATCGGGAATTCGCCGATGGCGGCGGCTGCGACGACCTTCCGCAGGCTCGGATGGCTGTCCTTCATGATCTGGACGAAGTCCGGCACGACGAGAAGGTTGGTGTTGCCGCCCTTTTCGTAGGCCGACGACATCTGGTCGAGGAAGCGGGAGCGGATGATACAGCCTGCCCGCCAGATCTTGGCAATGGTGGCCAGCGGCAGGGCCCAGCCGTTCTCTTCCGAAGCCTTGGCGATGACGGCAAAGCCCTGCGCATAGGAGACGATCTTGCCGGCCAGCAGCGCTTTTTCGAGATCGTCCAGCGTCACATCGGTCTTGGCGCGGGTGGGCTTGCCGTATATGGCTTCCGCGGCAACGCGCTCATCCTTGCGGGCAGAAATGGACCGCGCAGCCACGGCCCCTTCGATGGCGGTAGCCGGCACACCCATCTGCTGGGCGACAATGGCGGACCACACGCCAGTCCCCTTCTGGCCGGCCTTGTCGAGGATCAACTCGACCAGCGGCTTGCCGGTCTGGTCATCGACGGCGTCAAGAACGTGGCCGGTGATTTCGATCAGATAGGAATTGAGCGGCCCTTGGTTCCACTTCTTGAAGACCTCGGCGCACTCCTTGGGGGTCATGCCGAGGCCATCGCGCATGACGCCATAGACTTCGGCGATCATCTGCATATCGCCATATTCGATGCCGTTGTGGATGGTCTTGACGAAGTGGCCGGCGCCGCCTTCGCCGAGATAGGCGCAGCAGCTCTCGCCGTTGAACTTGGCGGCGATAGCGGTAAGAACCGCCTCGGCGTTATGCCACTGCTCCTTGGAGCCGCCCACCATGATGGATGGGCCGTGGCGCGCGCCTTCTTCGCCGCCGGAAACGCCGACCCCGAGATAGCCGATGCCCTTAGGCTTCAAGTAGTCGAAGCGGCGCTGGGTATCGGTGAACAGCGAATTGCCGCACTCGATGATGGCGTCACCTTTTTCAAGGTGCGGCAGCAGCTGCTCGATCATGTCGTCGACGGGTTTGCCGGCCTTGACCATGATGATTATGGAGCGAGGCGCCTTGACCGCTTGCACGAACTCGCCGAGCTCATATTTCGGGATGGTCTTCCCATCCAGCCCTTGCTCCTTGGCTTCGGTAACGAACTCGTCGATCCGGCCGGGGGACCGGTTATGGACGGCGATAGTGTAGCCCTTCTCGGCAATGTTGAGGGCAAGGTTGGAGCCCATCACTGCAAGGCCGATCAGGCCGATATCCGCTGTCGACATACGAACAGTCCCTTCTTAGGTATCTCAGGCACACCCATGCGCTCAGCGCATGATATGCGGCGCGAAATGACCACAAACTGCGGCCCAACGGAAGGGCCGAGAGTGCACTTTCCGGCCATATCGCATAGCTTGTATGGAAGTTCAATCATGGTAGAGATTGGCTGTCGCCGGTGGTTGGCGGCAGGCGCACAGCTGGAGTATCCGCATACTATGGGCGCAGATCTTTCTGCATTCGACCTTACCGGCCGGCGCGCGCTCGTTACCGGCTCAAGCCGCGGACTCGGCCTCGCCATGGCAACAGCGCTTGCCCAAGCAGGTGCCGAGATCGTTCTGAACGGCCGCAACGCCGAGGCAGTTGGTGCGGCGGCCGCCGATTTGGCAGACGCGGGACACCGCGTGTCAGGGCTCGCTTTTGATGTATCGAGCGCCGACGGGATCGCCGAGGCCATAACTCACTGCGAAGAAAAGCTCGGGCCCCTCGATATCCTGGTGAACAACGCCGGGATTCAGATCAGGGGGCCGCTGGAAAGCTACCGGGAGGACGACTTCGACGCGATGATCGGCGTGCACGTCAAGTCGACGTTCCTGGTTTCCAAAGCCGTAACGCCCCGCATGCTGGCTCGCGGCAAGGGCAAGATCATCAACATCTGTTCAATTCTGACCGAAGTGGCACGGCCGACCGCCGCCGTCTACGGAGCCGCCAAGGCCGCAATCGCCAATCTGACACGAGGCATGGCAGCAGACTGGGCGCCGGGCGGGTTGAACGTCAACGCCATCGCGCCGGGCTATTTCAGGACCGATCTCAACACCGCCTTGATCGCGGACGCCAAGTTCAATAGCTGGGTGGAGCAACGCACCCCGATGAGACGTTGGGGTGAAGTTGAGGAACTGGGGCCAGCGGCTGTCTTCCTGGCCTCCGACGCCTCAAGCTTTGTGAATGGACACATTCTTTATGTCGATGGGGGCTTCACCGCAGTTGTCTGACGCTCCCCGCATCATCATCGTGATGGGCGTCAGTTCATCAGGAAAAAGTACGGTCGGCCAGGCCCTAGGCCGCGCGCTTCATGCTCCTTTCCTCGATGGCGATCAGTACCATCCTGCCGCCAATGTCGAAAAAATGCGTTCGGGAACGCCTCTGACTGATGAAGACCGCTGGCCTTGGCTCGAAGCGCTGAGCGTTGCGCTGAAACAGGCGGCGGACAAGAAAGGCGTTTCGGTCGGAGCCTGCTCGGCCCTGAGACGCACTTACCGCGATTTCATCACGCAAAAGGCTGGCGAGCCGGTCCTGTTCGTTTACCTGCAGGGCGATCGAGAGGTCATAGGGGACCGCATGGCAAGGCGCCGCCATGAATACATGCCGACGAGCCTGCTCGACAGCCAGTTCGCCACACTTGAACCGCCTGACCCTGCCTCAGAAAACGTCATGGTCGTTCCGGTAACTGATCGCGTCGACAAGATCGTGCGCACCGTGACAGGTGCCCTCGAACACCTGAAGTCGTTCAAGCGTTGGCAATAGGTTCAGCGGGCAGGCACACCCGGCATACGCGACAGGCTGGCGTTGGCGTAGCGATCGTCGTGGCTGACTTCTTCACCGATCCAATCGGGCAAGACGACAGCCTGATCGGCATGCTCCAGTTCGACTTCGGCGACCACGAGGCCCGCATGCGCACCTTCGAAGACGTCGACCTCCCATAGAAGCCCGGCAAACGGCACCGTATAGCGGCGCTTCTGGACGATGTGCGGCTCGGCAAGGGCCAGCATGTCCTGCGCATCGGCGAAGGGGATGTCGTATTCGAACTCGCGACGGGAAATCCCTTCCGTGGGTCCCTTTATGGTGATGACGGCCCGCTCGTCGTCATAGATGCGAACTCTCACGGTCGCCTTGGCATTGCTCGAAAGATAGCCCTGCACCACGTGCGTCCCTGCATCGGCAGATGACCGCCAGGCATTTGTACGAACCAAGAACTTGCGCTCGATTTCATCGGCCATCCCGCTCTCCCAGCAGCGTCCAGTACTGCCGGTACCGCCGACCCAGCGCTCCCGGCTTCTCGGCAGCCAGTTGGCTCAGGAGCGGCAGTGCCTCCTCAAGCAGGACCTGCTGTCGCATCTCGACCTTGTGGAGCAACGTATCGCGGAGCGTCTCATGGCCGATGGTGGCCGTTTCGAGCCACTCGCGCAGGACAGCAAGATTATGGTGATCGCCCAGTGCGTCACCCACCCGATCGAGCATGCTCGCATGTGCGCTCAGCAGGTCCGGCGCGGCTGGTTGCCAGAGACGCACATGATACCAGTGGTACTTTGCCGACTTCCGCAATTCGTGGAGGGTTTCCGCGCTCGGCTCGGCCCGCGCTCGCTCGAGCCCCCTGCGCAGCTTACGAAAGGACTGTTCCAGACCCGGCAGCAGGATGTGCACGCCCTTTTCGGTGAAGCTCCAGTCATTGATCCGCTGCTTTGCGTCCCTAAGCCGCTCGGCAGCGTTCGCGAGAAGCGTCTGCTGGTCGGTCTGCTCATGAACATGCATGGCACGGGCATCAAGGCGTATCCGCACCTCTTCCAAGGCCGGACGAACATCCTCCGAAGCATAAGGTGCGCCTGGGGGGAACAGGCCAGTGAACGTCTCGACCATGACGCTGCTGTCCCGACTGCTCGACAGCGACGCGGCGATACTTTTGAAAGCCTCATTCTCCTCGCGATACCGCTCGAAACACGGCCGAACCAGCCGCAGCATGCCCCGGGTCTGCTTGCAGGTCTTTCGGATTTGATGGACGGCCGCGGGAAAGCCGTCGCCAGCCTCAATCTGCTCCAGCGCCTTGTCTGCCTGCCCCAAGACAATTGAGCGGACCTGGCTGGCAACATTGTCGCTGTGTTTGAAGGCGAAACTCATCAGAAACCAAACCCAAGTTGACCAATCGGAGCTCCGGGCTGCACGCCTTCCAGCGCCAGCATGCGTAGCTTGGACGATGTTCCGCCGGGAGCCGAAAAGCCTCCGGGCTTACCGCTGCTTGCAAGCACACGATGGCAAGGGATGATCAACGGCACCGGATTGGCGCCCATCGCCTGGCCGATCGCGCGGGCAAGCCTGACATCACCCAGCTCTGCGGCCAGGTCGCCATAGGTTGTGGTCTTGCCCCACCCCAGTTCTCGCAGGCGCGCGTAAACCCGCTGATAAAACGGGGAAACGCCGGTTAGGTCCAGAGCGACATGCTGGAACTCCACCTTCTGTCCCTCGCAATACCTTCGCACCTCTTGGATCAGTTCGGAAACCGCTTCAGGCGGCACGGCAGCCGAGTACCCCAGCCCGACGAATCTTTCGGCGATGGACACGGCCGGTTCACCGGGCAGGTTTAACCGCGCAATCCCCTTGGATGACCATCCAAAGCCGAACTCGCCGAGGTCAGTAGAAGCTATGGCAAACCACATTTATCGAGTATGCAGCGCTTCGCCCGAAGGCTGAAGAGCAAAAGGAAAGGCCGCCCCAAGGGGCGGCCCTTACCTTGCGAGAAAAACGCCAACTCAGTGTTTGAGCGCTTTCCGAGCATCGTCTTTCAGCTCTCCGGCTTTCTGCTGGACCTTGCCTTCTGCCTTGTCCAACTTGCCTTCGGCTTGCATCTTGTCATCGCCAGTCAGCCCACCGACGGCGTCCTTCACAGCGCCCTTGGCCTGCTTGCCGGCACCCTTGGCTTCATCCTTGTGCATGGTCTGCTCCTTTTGCGAACTGTGTCTGACCAACGAAGACACTAGGGCCTAGTTCCGTGCCCCCGGCATCACATGTTAGGCACGTTGCCCGTCGCGCCTCTTGTGTGGAGAGGACTGCTGCTGATAGAGGGCAGCCATGCCAGCCATGCCCACTCTCAAAGACTACCATCCGCCGATGGAGCCCTATCTCGGGGTGCTTCACGTGGACGACGATATCCTTGTGGTGGATAAGCAGAGCGGGTTGCTCAGCGTGCCGGGCAAGGATCCCAGCCTTTGGGATTGCGTCGAATATCGTGCGCGGCAACGCTGGCCAACGGCGGGAATGTGCCACCGGCTGGACAAGGATACCTCGGGTGTCCTCGTGCTGGCCCTGAACAAGCGCGCCCACGGCTTCATCGGCAGTCAGTTCGAGCATCGCGAGACGACCAAGAGCTATATCGCCCGCGTCGCGGGAGTGGTGAGCGAGGATCGGGGCCTGGTGGATTTGCCCCTCGCAACCGATTGGCTGAACAAGCCGCGCCAGCGAGTGGACCATGACCATGGCCGTTCGGCCCAGACAGAGTGGACCGTCATCGAACGCGAGGAGCGGAGCACCCGGCTCCGTCTGGTGCCACTGACAGGACGCACCCACCAGCTCAGGGTTCACATGAAGGCCATCGGCCATGTGATTCTGGGTGATGCGTTTTATGCAGAGGGCGAAGACTTGGCAGCAGCCGACCGGCTCCAGCTTCACGCGGCGGAACTGGGCTTCACGCATCCCACGACAAAGGAGTTTACCACCTTTGTCGCGCCCACCCCCTTCTGAACGGCGACGAAACAGCTACTCCGCCGTCTCTCCGATAAAGCCGACCTCGATCCGCTGAAACAGAGCGCCGTCCTTCATGGTGTCGAGCCAGCGCCTGAAGGCGCTCACGTCGGCAAAGCCTGCGCGCTGCGCGTCTCGCTCCGAAACATCGTCCGGCGACATGTCTGTTACGGACTTGATGGCGAGCAGCCCGACCTTCGTCTTGAGCGTCCCACTCGCTTTCACCGTCGGCCGGTTCCACCGGCGGAAGATCACGTCCACACGCCCGGCCTTGATCTCCTCGAGCAATTCGCGCTTGAGCAGCATCAGTCCAGCACCGCGGTTGCAGTGATTTCAATCCGTAGCCCCTTGGCCAGCAGTTCCTTGACGACCACTGTTGCCCGCACCGGGTAGGGCTGTTGTGTAAAGACCTCCCGATAGACAGCGTTCATGCCCGCCGCGTCGGCGCCATCAATAAGGAATATCTGGACCATGACGAGGTTCAGGAGCGATCCGCCGGCGGCGCGTAGCGCTATCGAAAGGTTATCAAGGCATCGCCGCGTTTGCGCTTCGATGCCGCCCTGCACAATTTCCCCGGTGTCGGGGTCCTCCGCAATGGCGACCAGCCACAAGTGCTTTCCAGCCCGCACCGCATCGTTGATGGGAGCGGAAGATGGCGCAATGCCGGTCTCGATGCGTTCGATCATGAGGCTCTTTCAGCTCTTGGTGCGGGCGACGGGAATCGAACCCGTACGCCATGCGGCGAGGGATTTTAAGTCCCTTGTGTCTACCAGTTCCACCACGCCCGCGTGTTCAAGATCAGTCGGTTCCGCCCGAAATTGGGGCGACATAGGCAACGTCGAGATCCCAAGGGAAAAAGATCCAGGTGTCCTGACTGACCTCGGTGATGAACGTATCGACCATCTCCCGGCCCTTGGGCTTGGCATAGACAGTCGCAAAGTGAGCACCCGGAAGCATCTCGCGCACAACACGCGCGGTGTTGCCCGTGTCGACCAGGTCATCCACGATCAGCACCTTGCCGCCACCCTGCGCCACTTCCAGAACGGGGCGGCTGATTTCCTTGAGTACCTTGATCCCGCCCTGATTCTGATGATCGTAGCTCTTCACGGCCACGGTTTCGACGGTGCGGATATTCAGTTCGCGCGCCACAATAGCAGCCGGGACGAGACCGCCACGGGCAATTGCGACGACGGCATCGAAACTGCCGAGCCCCGCGAGGCGCCATGCGAGGGCTCGACTGTCGCGGTGGAACTGATCCCAGGTGACGGGAAAGGATTTCTGGCCGGGATTGCTCACACTGGTCTCCTTGCGGCAGCGTCCGTTGAACGCGTGAAGGGCACGTCCTTAGCAAAGCTTGGCGGCAACGCCAATCACTCTGCATCCGGCGGTGCAATACCAGCTTTGCGATGCGCCTGGGCGACGATGTCCCGCACGGCGTCAGCAGCCTCCGCTAGACGAGCCTCGTCCGCCGAGCGCAGGACCAACTCAGTTGTCCCTTTGCCCATCTGTGGGTAGGAGCCCATCTTCACGTCCGGAAAACGTGCCTGAAGCTCCGCTAATGGCCCACCGATGGCCCCTTCCCCGACGCCGGCGTCGATGGCCACGGAATGCACTTTGCGTCCGCCCTCGAGGGTCGGCGCTATGGCTTCGAGCATGGCGCGCATGATGACGGGCACGCCTGCCATGACGTGCACATTGCCGATCCGAAAACCGGGCGCAGCGCTGACCGAGTTGACGATAAGATCTGCGCCTTCGGGAATCCGCGCCATTCGCAGGCGTGCCGCATTGACCTCTGTGCCAGTCTGCGCCCACCGCGCTTCAAGAAGGGCGCGTGCTTCCACATTGATCGGCAGGGGCACGCCAAAGGCCTTGGCCACGGCATCGGCGGTGATGTCATCATGTGTCGGCCCAATACCGCCGGTGGTGAAGACGTAGGTATAACGCTCACGCAGCGCATTCAGTGCTTCCACAATGGCGCCCATATCGTCGCTGACTACCCGCACCTCGGTGAGGTCGATGCCGAGATCGGTGCAGAATTCGGCAACCGCGCCGATGTTCACGTCCTTGGTGCGCCCGGACAGGATTTCGTCGCCTATTACCAGAAGGCCGGCAGTGACGCGGGTTTCAGAGGACATGATGGAGTTCCTGGTTGGAGTGGCCAGACATGCCCGCCCCTCCGCAAAGCGTCAAGCGCGGACCTCTTTCAATCCCACCCTCAGTTGACTACCTTGGACCTGATAATCGGAGAGCCGCATGATCACCTATGTCGACGCCGCTGCCAAAGCCCGCCGCACGCCGGGGGTAATCCCCCTGCACGGGGAAGAAGGCTTTGCGGGCATGCGAAAGGCCGGCCAACTGACCGCTCAGGCACTCGACATTCTGACGGAATATGTGGAGCCGGGCGTACCGACGGCGACGCTGGACAAGGTGGCCTATGAGTTCGCGCGCGATCACGGCGCTGTTCCCGCTACGCTTTTCTACAAGGGCTATCGGCACTCGCTCTGCACCTCGCTCAACCATGTCGTCTGCCACGGAATCCCCGATGAGCGCCCGCTGCGTGAAGGGGACATTGTCAATATCGACCTCACACTGATTGTCGACGGGTGGCACGGCGATTCAAGCCGGATGTATCCGGTAGGAGAGCTTTCCCGGAAGGCCGAGCGCCTTATCGAAGTCACCTATGAGTGCCTCGAAGCGGGCATTGCAGCGGCCAGGCCAGGAAACCACACCGGCGATATCGGCGCGGCCATTCAGGCTCTGGCGGAAGGTGAGCGCATGAGCGTGGTGCGGGACTTCGTGGGCCATGGCCTTGGGCGTCTGTTCCACGACGAGCCGAACATTCTCCACTTCGGAACCCCAGGGACCGGTCCGGAGATCAAGCCCGGCATGATCTTCACGATCGAGCCGATGATCAATCTGGGCCGCCCGCACGTGAAGATCCTCTCGGATGGCTGGACTGCCGTTACCCGCGACCGAACGCTTTCGGCACAGTGCGAGCACTCCATCGGTATCACCGAAACCGGGTGCGAGATTTTCACCAGTTCCCCCGCCGGACTTTTCAATCCGCTTGCCGCACGAGCCGCGAATTGACGGACCAAGCCGGCGAAAAGCCGTCGGGCAAAGGTTTGGCCAAGGTGGCTCGCCCCCATTATCACGGGCACCGGGAACGTGCCCGGGAGCGGTTCAACGTGGTCGGCGGTGAAGCGCTGGCCGATTACGAACTCCTGGAACTCGTCCTGCATTTGCTCCTGCCGCAGCGCGATACAAAAGGCCTTGCCAAGGACTTGCTGGCGCGCTTCGGCTCCTTTTCCCAAGTGCTGGGCGCTCCCCCTGCCCGCCTGGTGGAGGTGAAGGGGCTTGGCAGCACTTCGATCACCTACCTCAAGATCATCCAGGCGGTGGCCCAGCGTTATGGCAGGGATCAGATCGACACCGAAAAGCCCATACTGTCTTCCTGGACGCAGTTGATCGACTACTGCCGCACGCAGATGGCGTATGAGACGATCGAGCAGTTTCGCATTCTCTTCCTCGACAAGAAGAATCGGCTGATTGCCGATGAGGTGCAGCAAACGGGGACGGTGGACCACACGCCCGTCTATCCGCGCGAGGTTATCAGGCGATCACTGGAACTATCGGCGACGGCACTGATCCTGGTGCACAATCACCCCTCGGGCGACCCTGCCCCCTCCTCTGCCGACATCCGGATGACCAAGGAGATCGCTGATATCGCCAAGCCGCTCGGTATCACGCTGCATGACCACATTATCGTGGGCAAATCCGGCCACACGTCGTTGCGCGGGCTAAAGCTGATCTGAATCAGTGACAGGCTGAGCAGACTTTCGATCGCGCCAGTGCGCAAAAGAGCGTACCGTCTTCTTCACCTGTGGGTTGGCCTTCGCCCAAGCCCGCACGTTCTGATACCGGCGGTGGGCGGCAGCAGCCGCGCGTCCCTTTAGGCTCAAACCGACATAGTGGTGGTTGAGCGGCAGCTGAACGTTGCACCAGTGCCGCTTCTCATCAGTGATGCCCGCGCCCATGTCGAACATCGTGTACCCGCTCTCGAAAACCGTCTGCATGACACGCAAGAGACACTGCTTGCCTGGCGAGCCGGACTGTATCGTCGGGTCGTCGCTCATCGATGAAATGAGACAGAACATGCGGTCCCCATCCACGATGTTGTAGCGCACGGCGACAATCTCGTTCTCCAGCCGCATCACGTGCAATCGCACATCGACCTGCGAAGCCGGCTCGGCCAGCTTGTGATAGAAATCGATCAGCCGATCCTCGACGAAGACGTCGCGGATGCCCTGCGCTTTGAAGCGAGCCGTGCGCTGCCGGAACATTACATCCAGGGCCAGATGGACGTCGGCCGGGTCGCCGACTTCCTCGAAATGCACGCTACCCAGCGCGGCGAGCTTGTCGCCTTGCTGCCGATCGTGTTTGCGCCGCGACCGGCTGCGCTGCTCGCGATCACATTCTTCCCAGCAGGAGAAGACCGACCGATAAAGAATGTCGGCAGGTTCACGCGTTCCCAGTTCGCCGAACAGTCCGCTCTGGCCGTCGCACTTTTCCGGGATGAAGGGCAGATAGAGCAGGTCTGCATCAAGTTCCGCGGTCATGCCCTTCCACAGTCGGCATCGATCCTGCGTCGGGAGAGATGCGAGGGCAGATTGGTCGACGATAGGCGCGTTGCAGCCCACCTGCGTGCCGGGAAACCAGGTGAACATCGACAGCCCGCGACGCGCCTGCCGATGCAAAGGCAGAAGGGCAATCGGATTCCCCTCGGCAAACCCGACGACGTAGCGCTGATCGTTCACCGGAATGGTTCTGTCGGCGATCCAGTGACGGATGAAACCGAAAGACTGCCCTGGCGACTCGATGCCGGACTGTGTGAGGTTGCTCCAGATGGGGGCGACAGCATCGATATCCGACGTGACGGTGACGGAAAGGGTGCTCTGCGATTTGACGGCCGCGCCCGCAGCCCGAGGGACCTCAGCGCCGATCAGCGGCACGCTCTCAGCATCAGAGATCATCATCTTCTTACCCCCAGACTTCGCGGCCACTTTGGCGGTCGAGGGTAAACCAGCGCTAAAAGCCTCGGCAGAGAAAGACCGCGGGTCTTCAAAAAGTCCGGCAGGGTTAAACGCGGCTTACCGCGTTAGCCAAATTGGGCGAGACCTGGGAACGTCTCGAGGAACCAGTAGGAGATGCGGGTAAAGTTGCCTGTGAGGAACAACACACCGGTGACGACCAGAAGCGCCCCCATGATCCGTTCCACGGTGTGCAGATGCCGCTTGAAGCCATTGAAGAACGCCAGAAAGGGCCCCACCGCGATGCCGGCGAGGAAGAACGGGACACCCAGGCCCAACGAATAGAGAGCCAGCAAGGACGCTCCCTCCCACGCCGTATCACGCCCCGCAGCAATGGACAGCACTGTGGCAAGGATGGGCCCGATGCAGGGTGTCCAACCGATGGCAAACGCCAACCCCAACAGAAATCCGCCCAGTGGCCCGGAAGCCACGCCCGGTCCCTGGTGACGGATTTGCCGATCCAGCAGGCCGATGCGGAAGACTCCAAGAAAGTGGAGCCCCATTGCAATGATCATAACGCCAGCGACAGGGGTCAGAAGTGGCAGGAGTTGGCGGAAGGCCTGACCGAATGCCGTAGCCGTCGCCCCTAGGGCGACGAACACAACGGTAAAGCCGAGAATGAAAAAGATAGACGTCACCGCCACCCGGCGCTGTAGCACGCCGGCCGAGCGCGACTCGGCTCGCAGCTGATCGAAGCTAGCGCCGCTCATATAGGTGAGGTAGGGCGGTACAAGCGGCAGGACACAGGGGCTGAGGAAACTCAGAATGCCTGCTCCGAAGACCACCGGGAGAGAGATTTCCACCGTTAGACGCTCCGTGTTCAGGCTCTGTCTAGCGCGGTGAACGGTGAATGCAATGAGCCTGCGTGACGCATCGCCGGCTTGTGAGACTGTAATCGCCGATGACGTCCCTCCCCGAAGGGAGGGATACGCCAGGACTCGACGCCGACTTAGCGGGCGGCACGCGGCTTGGGGCCAGCGATCAACCCTTCGCGGATAGCCTGCTTGCGTGCAGCCTTGCGCGTGCGACGCACAGCTTCCTGCTTCTCACGGTTCCGCATTTCCGAAGGCTTTTCGTAATATTTGCGCAGCCGCATCTCGCGGAACACGCCTTCTCGTTGCAGGCGCTTTTTCAGAACACGGAGGGCTTGGTCGACATTGTTGTCGCGTACTTGGACTTGCAAAAACTTTCCTAACTTCAGCTACACGCCTCGATGGTGCGAGACGGAAGCGCCCGGCGGGCGCCCGCGGATGGGTTAGCAAATTTTGCCGACAAAACCAAATCAGCAGTCGCCAGCGCAGCAAGCTGAACAATCGGACGCTTCGAGGAGGGAAAATCGCCCCTCGTAACCTGTGTCTAAGTGCGTTGAACGCTGGAACGAAGCCCTTCACTCACGCTTGCTCGACGGAGTCGACCGAAAAAAGGATGCGGCAATGATGCTCGAGCAAAGCGAGGATGACGCCCCGAAACGGGCAAGGCGTGACGACAGAGAGGGCGAGATGGCCGTCGTCGGACGGTCCGTGACCATCAATCGTCCCCGAGTGACGCTCTTTGCCTTCTGGCGGGATTTTCAGAACCTTCCCCGGTTCATGGAGGCGATCGAAAAAATAGAGCCCACGGGGCCGCAGCGATCGCGTTGGACCATACGCGCACCGGCGGGTCAAATGGTGACGTTCGAGGCCGAAGTTACCGATGTAAAGGACAATGAGCGGATCGCCTGGCGGGCCCTTCCGGGGTCGCAGATCATGACCGAAGGCACCGTGAGCTTCAGCGATGCTCCCGCCGGCCGTGGCACCATCGTCACCGCCAACATCAAGTATCAGCCGCCCGGCGGAGACCTCGGCCGGCTGGTCGCCAAGCTGTTCATGGCCGAGCCAAACATCCAGGCGCGGCACGAACTAAAGCGCTTCAAGATGCTCATGGAAGCAGGCGAAATCGCCACTGCAGACAATCGCAAATCGAAGGAAGACCGTTGATGCGCGCCCTCACCTGGCACGGCACGAATGACGTCCGCGTTGACACCCACCCCGACCCCGAGATCATCAATCCCCGCGACGCCATCCTGAAGGTCACCTCCACCGCCATCTGCGGTTCGGATTTGCACCTATACGACGGCGTGATTCCGGGAATGGCCTCGGGCGACATTCTCGGGCACGAGTTCATGGGCGAAGTGGTTGAGGTTGGCTCCAAGAGTAGCCTCAAAAAAGGGCAGCGCGTGGTAGTGCCCTTCACCATATCCTGCGGACAATGCTTTTTCTGTCAGAAGCAGCAGTATTCGGCCTGCGACAACTCCAATCCCGCCGCCAAACAGGACGCATCCGAAAAGCTTTATGGCCATGCCATGAGCGGCATCTTCGGCTACTCCCATCTCACGGGCGGATATCCGGGGGGCCAGGCCGAATACGTGCGGGTGCCGTTCTCCGACGTCGGGCCCATCGTCGTCCCGGAAGGCATGGACGACGATACGGTGCTGTTCCTCTCCGATATTTTGCCTACGGGATGGATGGCGGCCGAAAATGCGCAGATCGAGCGCGGTGACACCGTGGCCGTCTGGGGCGCAGGCCCTGTTGGCCTGTTCGCGGTGCAGTCGGCAATGTTGATGGGGGCTGAACAGGTGATCAGCATCGACCACCACCCCCACCGCCTGGACCTGGCCAAGAAATTCGGCGCCAAAACCATCAACTTCGGCGAGACGCATGTCCTGGAGGCCCTCATGGAAATGACGGGCGGTATAGGCCCCGACGCCGTCATCGACGCGGTCGGCATGGAAGCCCACGGATTTGCGGTTGATAACGTCCTCGACTTGGTGAAGCAGAAAATTTCGCCGGGTGCGGACCGAGGACATGCGCTGAGGCAAGCCTTGCTCGCCGTGCGAAAGGGGGGTCGAGTGTCAGTTCCTGGCGTGTACGGCGGTATGCTCGACAAGTGGCCGTTGGGCGCCATGATGGAGAAGGGCATTACGCTCAAGACCGGACAGACACACGTGCAGAAGTACACGCATGACCTGCTCCGGCGCATCCAGGAGGGTGAAATCGATACCACCTGGCTCATCAGTCACCACCTGCCCCTCGAACAGGCAGCAGAGGGGTACAAGCAATTCCACGACAACCAGAATGAGTGGACGAAGGTGGTCTTGACCGCCAATTGATGCAATAGCACCAGCCACGGCCCGCCGAGTGCGGGCCGTCACTTGTCGTTTTCGAGAATCGCCTTCAGCGTTTCCAGATCCTTCCGAACGGCCGCCGCATCGCGCCGAAATTGCTGATCGTCCATGCCCCGCTCCTGCAGCAGCAGGAACGCCACCTCGGAGCCATCCCCGTTCGGCATCACCCGCAGCGCGACATGCACCACCTCGCCACCCACATGCACATCGTGATCGAGTATGCCGAAGGCATTGGCCGGTGTGAACCGCACGTGGATGGGATTGCCTCCGGGGTCACTTGCGACCCAAAACTCTCCGTCCCGAACAAACGAATTGCCCAACCCGGCCGCCCATCTGGTCATGTTCGCCGGGTCGGCCGCGAACGCGTAGACCTCCTGCCAGGGGCGGAGAATCGTGATGGTGACCATGCGGCTGTTGTAGGTCTTCATGAATTACCCCGTGGCTGAACCGGTCGACCCTTCCCTGCGTAGCAGCAAAGGGAGGCAGAGATGAGCACTTTCCTGATCATCGGCGCGACCGGAGGCATTGGCAGAGCCCTCGCGCGGCGGCTGAGGACGACCGGGCACGACCTCCACCTGCTCGCTCGCGACGCAACACGCCTGGCAGAACTGGCCGAAGAGATCGGTGCAAGCCAGGAAGTCGTTGATGTCACCGACAGCGCCTCACTCACCGCTGCCATAACCGCTGCGCCGACGCCGTTGGCCGGGCTGGCCTACTGCGTGGGGACAATCACCTTGCGGCCGCTGGCCAAACTGACCCTCGAGGATTTTCGCGCCGATTTTCTGATCAATGCTGCCGCTGCAGCGATTTCGGTGCAAGCTGCCCTGCCCGCACTTCGAGCCACCGGCGACGGGGCCTCAGTAGTCCTCTTTTCCAGTGTCGCCGTGAGCCAAGGCTTCACTGGTCACGCTTCCATCGCCATGGCGAAGGGCGCAGTGGAAGGTCTTACGCGGTCACTGGCCGCAGAGCTTGCGCCCGTCATACGGGTCAATGCCGTAGCGCCCTCGCTGACCCGCACGCCCCTGACGCGGGCTATGACAGAGAACGAACCCATGGCGAAAGCGATCGCCGGTTTGCACGCTCTGAACAAGCTGGGCGAAGCCGAAGACATCGCGGCGGCGGCTCAATTTCTGCTTTCCCCGGAAGCTGCCTGGATCACCGGTCAGGTCATCGGCGTGGATGGCGGACGGTCGACGTTGCGAACGAAGGGATAGGAGCAGGAGCCGGTCTCAACCCTTGCCCCGCCTGCGCTGCCGCGCTAGATCAGCCGCAACGCCCACCGGCAGAGGTGCCAATGCCTGCCAACCGCCCACTCCGCATCGCTCCGTCGATCCTGTCCGCAGACTTTGCGCGCCTGGGTGATGAGGTCGCAGCAATCGTGGCGGCCGCGGCTGACTACATTCATGTGGATGTCATGGACGGCCATTTCGTCCCCAACATCAGCTTCGGCGCGCCTGTGATGAAGTCGATCCGGCTGCTCACGGACAAGCCCTTCGACGTTCACCTGATGATATCGCCCGTCGATCCCTATCTCGACACGTTCGCGAGCGCCGGCGCCGACATCATCACCGTTCATGCCGAGGCTGGCCCGCACCTGCATCGTACGCTGCAGGCGATCCGCGCGCTGGGTAAGAAGGCGGGGGTTGCCCTGAACCCGGCGACACCTGTTTCGACCATCCAGCACGTCATCGATGAGGTGGATCTGATCTTGATCATGAGCGTCAATCCCGGCTTTGGCGGTCAGACCTTCATTCCCGACAGTCTTGTGAAACTCCGGCAGGCGCGAGACCTCATCGGGAGCAGGTCCATCGATCTCGAGGTAGACGGCGGGATCGGGCCGGACAATGTTCGTGCCGTGGTAGAGGCCGGAGCCAATGTGATCGTCGCAGGCTCTTCGATCTACGGGGGCAACGATCCGGCCACGTACGCAGGCCGCATCCACGCGATCCGCGATGCGGCAACCACCCGCATCGCCTGATTCAGTTTCTCATCCCGCAAGGATAAGCCTATGATTCCGCGCTACTCCCGTCCAGAAATGGTGGCAAACTGGTCGGCAGAGAACCGCTTTGCCATATGGTTCGAGATCGAAGCGCACGCTACGACCAAGCTGGCCGAACTCGGCGTCGTCCCCAAGGATAGCGCAGACAAGATCTGGGACGTTATGAATGCGCGCAAAGCCGAGCATGGCGGCTATGGCTTCGACGTCGAGCGGATCGACGAGATCGAGCGGACGACCAAGCACGACGTCATCGCATTCCTCACGCACCTCGGTGAAATCGTCGGTCCCGATGCGCGCTTTGTGCACCAGGGCATGACGTCGTCGGACATTCTTGATACGACGCTTTCGGTTCAACTCAGAAATGCCGCCGACATTCTGCTGGCCGAGATCGATGCCCTGCTCTGCGCCCTCAAGAAGCGTGCGCTCGAACACAAGCACACCATCACCATCGGACGCAGTCACGGGATACACGCCGAACCCACCACTTTCGGCGTCAAGCTGGCGGAAGCGTATGCCGAATTTTCCCGTAACCGTGCGCGCCTGGCCGCAGCGCGGAAGGAGATCGCGACGGCGGCGATCTCTGGCGCCATCGGCACCTTTGCCAACATCGATCCACGCGTTGAGGAATATGTGGCGGAGAAGCTCGGTCTTGAGGTCGAGCCGGTCTCGACCCAGGTCATTCCGCGAGACCGTCACGCCATGTTCTTTGCCACCCTCGGGGTCATCGCCTCGTCCATCGAACGCGTTGCCGTCGAAATCCGGCATCTTCAGCGCACTGAAGTGCTTGAAGCGGAGGAGTATTTCTCGCCGGGGCAGAAGGGCTCCTCGGCGATGCCGCACAAGCGGAACCCGGTGCTGACCGAAAATCTGACAGGCCTGGCACGTCTGGTTCGTGGCATGGTCACACCCGCTCTCGAAAACGTCGCCCTGTGGCACGAGCGCGATATTTCCCATTCCTCTGTCGAACGCATGATCGGGCCTGACGCGACCATTACTCTGGACTTCGCGTTGGCGCGCCTGACTGGCGTGATCGAGAAGCTCGTCGTTTATCCTGAGAACATGCGCAAAAACCTTGACCTGCTTGGCGGGCTGCACAATTCGCAGCGCGTGCTCCTGGCGCTGACGCAGGCCGGATACAGTCGCGAAGACAGCTATGCCGCCGTGCAGCGGAATGCCATGAAGGTCTGGGAGCATCGTGGGGATCGAACCGGCCTGTTTGCCCGGTTTCTCAAGGAAGACCCCCAGGTGACGCTCAGCGACGCGCAGATCGAGGCCATGTTCGACGACGCGTACCATCTCAAGCACGTCGACACGATCTTCACCCGGGTGTTCGGCGCATGAGGATAGCCGATTGCGACATTCTAGTCCTGCCGGGGCTGGGCAGTTCAGGTCCGGGCCATTGGCAACAGCGGTGGACGGAGAAGATGCGCACCGCGGCGGTGGTAGAGCAGGCCGACTGGGACGATCCAGACCCGCAGGATTGGATCAACACGATGGTCACCGCAGTCGACCTTGCGACACGGCCGGTCGTCTTCGTTGCCCATTCGCTGGCGGTCATTGCTCTGGTCAAGGCGGCGCCAAGGTTCGCCGGAGGAAAAGTGAAAGGCGCTCTGCTGGTGTCCCCACCGGACATCGAGCTCAATCCAGCTGTTCCGGACGAAGCGCGCTCCTTTGCTCCCATCCCGCGCGAGCCCCTGCCTTTCCCCACTCTATTGGTCATTTCCTCGAATGACCCCTACTGTACCCTTGAGCGTGCAGCCGACCTGGCCGCAGCCTGGGGATCGGACTTCCACGAAGCGGGGGAAGCCGGGCACATCAATACAGCTTCGGGACACGGCCCTTGGCCCGAAGGCCTGCTGATGTTCACGCGGCTCATGCAGCGCCTGTAGCCAAACGCGATACTGGCAACAAAAAGGGGCGTCGGTGACACCGCGCCCCTTGGTGCTGAAGAGAGCGAGCGATCAGCCCTCGGCGGCAATCTGCTCACTGGCGACCGCGATCAGCGTGAGCATCTTCTCACGAATCACGGTGTCGGCAATCGACACGTTCTTCGCCTTGAGGTCCGACGACAACTTCCGGTACACGTCCTCGTCGCCGGCTTCCTCGAAATCTGCAGCGACCACCTCGGCGGCATAGGCCTTGGCTTCGTCTCCCGTCAGCCCCATCAACTCGGCCGCCCAGAGCCCGAGGAGCTTGTTACGGCGCGCTTCCGCCCTGAACCGCTTCTCCGCGTCGAAGGCATATTTGGCTTCCTCGCCCCGCTTGCGATCATCGAACCCACTCATGCTGTCTCCCATGTGGCTTTACCGGCGTCTCTTTGCAGATAAGCATTTGGTGATCGCAAAGCAACGGCGACACTCGCGATGCGACGCTCCGCCGCCACCCCGAACGGCGGTAAAAGCGCTTGCAATATCGCATCGTTCTGGCGCATGAAGCGACCCAATCCACCCCTCCCTTCCACCGCACTGGATCCGCGATGAACCGTCGACGCAAAATCTATGAGGGCAAGGCCAAGATTCTGTTCGAGGGCCCGGAGCCGGGTACGCTGATCCAGTACTTCAAGGACGATGCTACGGCCGGAAACGGCGCCAAGCATGAAGTGATAGACGGCAAGGGCGTCCTCAATAATCGCATCAGCGAGTTCGTGTTCACCAAGCTCAACGAGCTGGGTATTCCGACCCATTTCATCCGCCGTGTGAACATGCGCGAACAGCTGATCAAGGAAGTGGAGATCATTCCGCTCGAGATTATCGTGCGCAATGTCGCCGCTGGATCTCTGGCAAAGCGCCTCGGCCTCGAGCCCGGCACGCGCCTGCCTCGGTCCATCATCGAGTTTTCCTACAAGGATGATGCCCTTGGGGACCCGATGGTCTCCGAAGAGCATATCACTGCCTTCGGTTGGGCCACTCCGGCCGAACTGGACGACATCATGAGCCTGGCCGTGCGGGTGAATGACTTTCTTGCGGGTCTGTTCATGGGCGTCGGCATCCAGCTGGTCGATTTCAAGATCGAAGTGGGCCGCCTCTTTGAAGGCGATCTCATGCGCATCGTGCTCGCTGACGAGATCAGCCCGGACAACTGCCGCCTGTGGGACATCAAGACCCGCAACAAAATGGATAAGGACCGCTTCCGCGAGGATCTGGGCGGTCTTGTCGAGAGCTATCGGGAAGTCGCGCAGCGCTTGGGCATTCTGGTGGAAACCGACAACGCGCTGGCCACTGGTCCGCGGCTCGTTCAATAGAGGCAGATCATGAAGGCACGCGTCATCGTCACGCTCAAGAACGGGGTGCTCGACCCTCAGGGCCAAGCCATCGAGGGTGCGCTGGGAAGTCTAGGCTTCTCGGGTGTTGCAGGAGTGCGACAGGGGAAAGTGTTTGATCTGGAGGTGCCGGGAACCGACGCGGAATCCGCGCGTTCCCAAGTCGAAGCGATGTGCAACAAGCTCCTCGCCAACACCGTGATCGAAAACTACGCGATCGAAATCTACAATTAACGCCTTCTAGGCCATACTTCTTGTCGCGCTCGGGGTTGGGCGCAGGACGGTTATCTATGCGCAAAACTCTCGCTCTCTCCGTGATGTTCGTCGCCTCCCTCGGCTTGCTGTTCGCAGCTTACGCCTCAGTACCCGTCTGAAGGTTCTGAGGCTGGCCCCAACGGGCCGCCTCCCCCGCCGACATCGTCAATCGTCATCTTGACCGCGAGTCCATCGGCAGCGCGAATTGCCCGTTTCATGCGGGTTGTCTGGCAGCCGCAGGAGCGCCACTTGTGGCGACGGCTAGAAGTCGAGGAACCGTGTTAGGCTTCTCGTTACCTCTCCTGAACATTTAGCCGTTCAGCCTGCATCGCGGTGATAAAGCGCCAACCCTCCCATCTTAAGGTGGCTGCAAGTTGCAGTGGGAGGGTGTCATGCAGGTCGAGAAACACCGGCTGGAATGGGTGGACATGGCCAAGGGCCTGTCCATCTTCCTCGTCGTCATGATGTATTGCGCAGCAAGCGTGGGCGAGGACACCGGCCAGGTGGGCTTTCTCCACTGGACCATCGCCTTCGCCATGCCTTTCCGGATGCCGGAGTTCTTTCTGATTTCCGGGCTTTTTCTGAGCCGAGTGATAGACCGGCCTTGGCGCACGTATACCGACCGGCGCGCGGTGCACTACTGGTATTTCTACGCTCTCTGGGCCCTGATCCACATTGGCTTCAAGGTAGCTCTGGTGGCACGCGACCCTGGTGGTGCGCTGAGTTATGTCGCTTGGGCCTTGATTGAACCATACGGCGTGCTCTGGTTCATCTACATGCTTGCGGTCTTCGGCCTGGTGGCTAAGCTTCTGCATGACCTGCGTGCAGCGCGCTGGGCGGTTCTCGCCGTCGGCGCTGTTCTACAAATGGCTTCGATCCATACCGGCAGCTACCTCGTCGACCAGTTCGCCGCCTACTTCGTCTATTTCTACGCTGGTTTCGTCTTCGCGCCGTATATCTTCCGGATGGCCGCGTGGGCTGGCGACAACGTCTTGGCCGCGATCGCCATACTGGCCGCTTGGGCGGTGGTGAATGCAGTCATGGTGTTTTCGCCTGGTTTCCGGATGGATCCTGTTCACATCCAAATGGGCTGGGCTGCCCTGCCTGGTGTGCATTTGGTCATGGCTATGCTCGGCGCGGGCGCCATCTGCCTTGGAGCCTCCTTGCTTATCAAGATCCCATTCATGGACTGGCTCAGGTGGCTGGGCGCGAAATCGCTCGTGATCTACGTCGCCTTCGTGCTGCCGATGGGAATAGTGCGCACTCTTCTGCTCAAGCTGGGGGTGGAGGAACCGAACGTGGTCAGTCTGATCGCCATGGTCGCCGCGATCACTTGCCCGATCCTGCTATGGTGGCTCACTGAGATCACCGGATGGGGCAAATTCCTGTTCGAACGCCCGTCGTGGGCGCACCTGCCCGGCACCAGGCGCCGGCCGGCAGCGCACCCGGCACCGGCGGAATAGAGAAGGCCGGCTTTGCCGGCCCCTTCAGTGATGCTAGCAGATCAATCAGGCGTGCGGAACACGTTCGGCACTATCGGTCTGATCCGAACCCGGGCCGGTCGGCCTGTGGTTTTCTTCATGTCCGATGCCAAGGGGGCGCGGCCGTCTGAGCCGCGCACCGTAATGGGTTTGCTCGTTGAATTCTGGTTCTGCATGCGTGCCTCCCCTGGATGATGAAGTTAAAACGCCCCATTTTGGTCACGGTTCCTGTCAGTTCCTGACGTTAAGGCACCCAGGAACTATCTTGCCTTTTGCTGCAAGACCCACCAAAAGGGCCTCGAGCATCCCACCATTGCAGAGGATTGACCGATGAAGGCCGCTGTCATCGTGTTTCCCGGACTCAATCGCGACCGCGACATGATCGCGGCGCTGACCAAGATCGGTGGAGCGAAACCGGCCATCGTCTGGCATCAGGACACAGCTATCCCTGATGTCGACCTGATCGTCATCCCTGGCGGCTTCTCCTATGGCGACTACCTGCGCTGCGGCGCTATTGCGGCTCGATCCCCCATCATGGATATCGTGCGCCAGCGCGCTGAAGCGGGTGTGAGGGTGCTAGGGGTCTGCAATGGCTTCCAGATCCTGATCGAGGCCGGGCTGCTCCCGGGCGCCTTGATGCGCAACACATCGCTCAAATTCGTGTGCCGCGAGGTCAAGCTTGAGGTGGTCAATGCGGATACAGCGTTTACCCGGGGCTACAGGCATGGGCAGATCATTCGCTGTCCTGTTGCGCACCATGATGGCAACTACTTCGCCGACGCCGAAACGCTTGACCGCATCGAGGGCGAAGGCCAGGTGGCCTTCCGGTACGCACAAGGCACGAACCCAAACGGCTCGATCAACGACATCGCCGGCGTGCTCAATGCCGGAAAGAACGTGGTCGGGCTGATGCCGCACCCGGAAAACCTGATCGAGGCGGCCCACGGCGGCGACGACGGTCGCGCCCTTTTTGCCGCTGCGCTCCAGCAAGTCGCCTGATCATATCGCCAGCTGAGGCAAAGGTCGGCGGTGGCCGACCTGCTCTCCGAAAGCCGAACCCGGATAAAGCATGACCCTTCGCAACGACGTTGCCATCACGCCAGAGTTGGTTGCCAACCACGGCCTGAAGCCCGACGAGTACCAGAAGATCCTGGACCTGATCGGCCGGGAGCCGACCTATACCGAGCTCGGCATCTTCTCGGCGATGTGGAACGAGCACTGCTCCTACAAGAGTTCCAAGAAGTGGCTCCGCACCCTGCCCACGAGCGGTCCCCGCGTCATTCAGGGGCCGGGCGAGAATGCAGGTGTCGTTGATATCGGCGATGGCCAGGCAGTCGTCTTCAAGATGGAGTCGCACAACCACCCGAGCTACATCGAGCCTTACCAAGGGGCGGCCACAGGTGTGGGTGGCATCTTGCGGGACGTCTTCACCATGGGCGCCCGTCCCGTCGCCGCGATGAACGCGCTGCGGTTCGGTTCCCCTGACCACGAAAAGACCCGCCATCTGGTCGCCGGAGTGGTGGCTGGAGTCGGCGGCTATGGCAACAGCTTCGGCGTTCCGACGGTCGGTGGCGAAGTCGAGTTCGACGCACGCTACAACGGCAATATCCTCGTCAATGCATTCGCCGCCGGGCTCGCCGATACCGACAAGATCTTCTACTCCAAGGCCGAGGGCGTTGGTCTTCCAGTTGTCTATCTCGGCGCCAAGACCGGCCGCGATGGCGTGGGTGGCGCCACGATGGCGTCGGCAGAGTTCGGCGACGATATCGAGGAGAAGCGCCCCACAGTACAAGTCGGCGATCCGTTCACCGAAAAACGTCTTCTCGAGGCCTGTCTCGAGCTGATGGCGACCGGTGCCGTGATCGCCATTCAGGACATGGGGGCCGCAGGCCTCACATGCTCGGCTGTAGAGATGGGAGCCAAGGGCGATCTTGGCATCGAGCTTGACCTCGATAAGGTGCCGGTGCGCGAAGAGCGGATGACGGCTTACGAGATGATGCTCTCGGAGTCGCAGGAGCGCATGCTCATGGTCCTCCACCCCGAAAAGGAGCCACAGGCTCGTGCGGTTTTCGAGAAATGGGAGCTGGACTTCGCCACTGTTGGCAAGACGACGGATGATCTGCGTTTCCGTGTTCTTTGGCAGGGCGACGAAGTGGCCAACCTGCCGATCAAGGAACTGGGCGACGAGGCGCCTGAGTACGATCGCCCATGGACCGAACCGAAGCCGCCTGCCCCTGTGACCGACGTTCCGAAGATGGACGTGGCCGACGCCCTCCTCAAGCTGATTGGCGGGCATCAATGCGCCTCACGGCGTTGGGTCTACGAGCAGTACGACACACTCATCCAGGGCAACACCATTCAACGCCCCGGCGGCGATGCGGGTGTCGTCCGTGTTGAGGGCCACGCGAGCAAGGGCCTGGCGTTCAGCTCGGACGTCAACCCGCGCTATTGCGAGGCGAACCCCTTGGAAGGGGGCAAGCAGGCGGTCGCCGAATGCTGGCGCAACCTCACTGCAACAGGCGCCGAACCCCTGGCGGCAACCGACAACCTGAACTTCGGCAACCCGGAACGGCCCGAGATCATGGGGCAATTTGTCAAGGCAATCGAAGGCATTGGCGAGGCCTGCCGCGCGCTCGACTTTCCGATCGTCTCAGGCAACGTCTCTCTCTACAACGAAACCAACGGACGCGGCATCCTGCCCACGCCGACCATTGGTGGGGTGGGGCTACTGCCGGACTGGCAGAAGAGCACACGCATCGGCTTTACAGCACCTGACGAACCAATCCTTCTTATTGGCGGTCCAGCCACATGGGGCTCGCATATGGGCCAGTCAGTCTATCTGCGCGACCTCTTTGAGCGACGCGAAGGGGATGCCCCGCATGTGGACCTGGTTGCCGAACGAAAGACGGGCGACTTTGTGCGCAGGCTCATCCGCTCCGGCATCGTCACCGCCTGCCATGATCTCTCGGATGGCGGCCTCGCAATTGCGCTGGCAGAGATGGCCATCGCCGGTGGGATTGGCGCCACCATAGCTGAGTTGGAAGGACAGGACCCGATCGCTACCTTCTTCGGCGAAGATCAGGGACGCTACCTGATCACTCTCAATCTCGATCCGCAGGGTAACGAGATCGCAGCTCTTTGGGCGGAGGCCGAAAGTTTGGGTATCTTTGCGCCCTGGATCGGCAGCACCGGCGGACACGATCTGGTTCTCGGCTCCGCGCGGCCGGTCTCCGTCAAGGAATTGACGAACGCACATGAACGGTGGTTCCCCGACTACATGAAGGGTGACGGAAGCCTCAACTAGAAAACCAAGGGCATGGCCGTATTGATGCCGCCTACCCTGCATGCCATATCAGGCGGTAGGCAGAATAAGTGCGCTGCCGGCAGGCAAGGAGACAGCGATGGCCATGGACGCCCACGAGATCGAGCGCCGGATAAAGGCCGCTTTACCCGACGCCACAGTTGAAATTCGCGACCTCGCCGGCGACGGCGACCACTACGCAGCCAACGTGGTCTCTGAAGCGTTCCGCGGCAAATCCCGCGTGCAGCAGCACCAGTTGGTTTACGCTGCTCTTCAAGGTGACATGGGCGGCGCGCTTCATGCCCTCGCGCTGCAGACCTCTGTACCCGACTGAGTCATGACCTCTTCGCTCAGGGACTCGCTGGACCTCATCCGCGTGGTGCGTCCCGAAGCGGGCACCACGGCCCTTGAGCACGAGATTGCGGCCGAACGCGCGAGTTCCATCGGCGCTGCCGAACAAAAAGTGGTTCGGGCCCTGTCGGCTCTAAAAGACGCTTCTGGCGACGGCGGTGCCCAGCTTTCCGCCGCACGCGAAGCCGTCTGGGGCTACTTCGTCCAGCGGGAACTGATCGGCTTTCGGCGGCATGCTGACGTGATCCGTGATCTTGCGATCCCAGCCGAAGTTCTGGCGGGCCTTGGCGCAATCCCGAGCCGCAAATCGTGACCCGGACGTTGGTCTTCGACGTCGATGGCGTGCTGGTGCATGGCTATCACGCGCGGCCGGAACGCCAGCAGCGCTGGGACGAGACCCTTCTCGCGGATCTCGGGGTTGATCCAGACCGATTTCGCGATGAGTTCATCTTCGATATCTTCATCAAGAAAGTAGTGACCGGCGAAATGTCGCTGGTCGAAGCGCTCGACAAACGCCTGCCAAGCCTTGGCTACCGAGCTTCGTCCATGGCCTTTGCACACTACTGGCTGAGCCGCGACAGCCGGGTGAACGGCGAACTGCTCGATGCTTTGCGCCGCCTCAAGACCGAACAGGGCGTGCGGCTCTATATCGCCACCAACCAGGAGCATATGCGAGCTCAGTGGCTTTGGACAACGCTCGGGTTCGGCGAGGTTTTCGACGATATCTTCTATTCCGCCAGAATTGGGATGACCAAGTCCCACAAAGGTTTCTTCGATTTTGCGGACCAGAAGATGGGGCGGTTGGAAGAACCGCCCCTGTTTTTCGACGACACAGCCAAGGTCATCGACGCTGCCCGGCACGCGGGTTGGGACAGCGTGCTCTTCGACACCAATGACGACTTCTTCAATCATCCTTGGGTGGCTGCACGTGTCGAGCGCACCGACCTTGCGAAATGACCAGGATATCCACGGCCGTGCACCATGCAGCGCAACGCAGCGTGCCGCGGCTTGGTGATTAGCCGACCCTCGACAGGCGCAGGACGGTATCCTATCTAGAGACGAACTCAGCCGGCTCTTGACCCCGGACGTATCAGAAAGGCACTGCCATGACCGACATCAACGCCTTCATCGATGAGCAGGTGAAGAACAACGACGTGTTCCTTTTCATGAAGGGCACGCCTGATTTCCCGCAGTGCGGATTCTCGGGCCAGGTCGTTCAGATCCTCAATTATCTTGGCGTCGAATATGGCAGCGCCAACGTCCTGGAAAGCGAAGAGCTGCGTGACGGCATCAAGGCCTACACCAACTGGCCGACTATCCCGCAGCTTTACGTGAAGGGCGAATTTGTCGGTGGTGCAGACATCACCCGCGAGATGTTCCAGTCCGGTGAACTGCAGACGCACCTGCAGCAGGCCGGCATTCCGGTCAAGCAAAGCGCCTGATCGCTCCGACGATCCTTCTCAAGGCCCTGCCTATCCGGTGGGGCCTTTTGTGCTTACGGGCACGACAATATCCGCAGCAAAGCGAAGATCGCGGAGCGGGCGAACCCGCCGCGTAGCCTCTGCGTAGTTAGGATGAGCCTTGTACGCATCAAGGGCCGCCTGGTCCTCGAATTCCCCATACACCACCACGTCAATGTCGTTGCCGTAGAGATCAACCCGCGTGTTGCGGCTGACCTCGAAACACTGGCTATGAGGGATTTGCGCCAATAGCGACAGCCCTTCGCAGATGGCGTCGACCTTGTCCGGGGACTTAGCCGTAAAGAGGACGATGTGGCGGATCAAGTGCAGCTCCGTTTGCTGGCGCATCGTGTCCAACCAATTGACGCAAAGGTCAACCCATCAAGGCCTGTGATAGGTCCCATTTCGCTTTATCGTTTTGCGTGATGATGTCGCAGGCGTAGACTGCACTGCCTTCCGAGGATTCTCCCATGCGCGCCACCGCCATCCGCCCTCCTGTCCCTCTTCCACTGGTGATCGTCGCGGGCTGCATCATTGCTGCCATAGGCTTCGGTACGCGCGGCGCATTTGGTCTTTTCACCCTGCCGGTCACGTCGGACCTGGGCTTGTCGCGGGAAGAATGGGGGATGGCGATGGCCATCCAGAACCTCGTCTGGGGCATTGCCCAACCTTTCGCCGGCGGCATGGCTGACCGCTACGGCACCGGCAGGGTTCTGGCCATCGGCGGCCTCGTCTATGCGGCTGGCCTTGTCGGCATGGCATTTTCACCCGATGGGTTGACCATGACGCTGAGCGCTGGCGTCGTGACTGGCGTCGGCATCGCCATCGCCTCGTTCGGGGTAGTGATGGCCGCATTCGGCAGGGCCGTTCCGCCGGAAAAGCGCAGCTTCGTGTTCGGCATCGCCACCGCGGCGTCTTCGGCTGGCCAGTTCATTTTTGCGCCCTTGGGCCAAGGCTTTATTTCCGCCTTTGGATGGCAGACGGCGCTGATCTACATCGCCGCGCTTTTGCTGTTGATCGTCCCGCTCTCTACCGCGCTACGCGGCCGCAGTCAGTCGACGCCGGGCGAGGCCGACCTCCCGTTCATGCACGCGCTTTCGCGCGCCTGGGGCCACGGGTCGTACCGGCTTCTCGTTATCGGTTTCTTCGTGTGCGGTTTCCATCTCGCCTTCATCAACGTCCATATGCCGGCCTATCTGGTACAATGCGGTCTATCCCCCGAGGTCGGCAGTTGGACCATAGCGGTCATCGGCCTCTTCAACATCGTGGGGTCGCTGCTTTCCGGATGGCTCGGCAGCCGCCTGCCGAGGCAACTCCTCCTTGCCTCGATCTACTTCCTGCGCGCAATTGCCATTGCAGCCTTCTTGTTGATCCCGGTCAGCGAGGTGACGGCCTATGCCTTCGCCGCCATGATGGGCGTATTGTGGCTGTCGACCGTGCCGCTCACCGCGGGTTTGGTGTCGCTGTTCTTCGGGCCGCGCTACATGGGCATGCTCTATGGGTTGGCCTTCCTCAGCCACCAGGTTGGATCGTTCGTCGGCGTGTGGTTGGGCGGGTTTGCCTATGACCAGACCGGCTCATATGACCTCGTCTGGTACCTTGGCATCATCCTGGGATTGGCATCCGCCGCCATCCACATTCCGATCAATGACCGCACGGCGCCCAGTTTCATTCCGCGGATGGCATAGCCGCCATCCATCGTTTTTTACCGATAGTCGACTTGCCAAAGCAGGCTGATCAGTTCATGGTCCGCCCGTTTTCCTCGCCGCGTTCGCCGGCCAGACGAGATTTCATCATGTCCAGCCACTATACGCGGGTCCTTTCCCGCCCCGAATTCATTGCCCTTATCGCTGCTCTCATGGCGCTCAACGCGCTGGCGATCGACGTCATGCTGCCCGCCCTGCCCTACATGGGCGAGCATCTTGGCATCTCCGATGAAAACGAGCGGCAGTTCGTCATTTCCGCCTACATGATCGGGATGGGACTGGCACAGCTGGCCTTTGGCCCGCTGACGGACCGGTTTGGTCGCAGGGCCCCCCTTCTGGCCGGCATGGGCGTCTACATCATCGCCGTCATTGCGGCGGCGTTTGCACCGAGCTTCCTCACATTGCTGGTCCTGCGCTTCGTGCAGGGCCTGGGCGCCGCGAGCGTTCGGGTCATCGCCACGGCCGTGGTGCGAGACCGTTACTCCGGGCGGGAAATGGCCGAAGTGATGTCCCTGACCTTTATGGTGTTCATGGCCATTCCCATTATCGCTCCCGGCATCGGGCAGGTGCTGTTGCTGACAGGGCCGTGGCAATCGATCTTTATCTTCATGGGCGTTCTAGCGTCGATCTTCTGGCTCTGGACCTTCATGCGCCTGCCTGAGACGCTGCGGCCAGAGCACCGTCGCCCGCTTTCCTTCGGTGGCGTATTGCGCGGGTTTCAGTTGGTTTTCACCAACCGTGTCGCCATCTCGTATGGTCTTGCGGGCACATTTCTTTTTGGGGCGCTGTTCGGGTTCATCAGTTCCTCGCAGCAAATCTATGTCGACATATATGGTCTGGGCGTCTACTTCCCCGTCGCGTTTGCTGCTGTTGCGGCACTGATGTCGCTGTCTTCCTTCACCAATTCACGTGTGGTGCGTCGGTTCGGTATGCGTCGTCTGTCGCACGGAGCCATGCTCGTCTTCACGGCTACATCCGGCATCTGGCTGGTTTTCGCGCTGACGGGGAACCTGCCGCTTTGGCTGTTCTTTGGCCTCCTCTGCATCATCATGTTCTCGTTTGGGTGGGCCGCCTCGAACATGAATTCGCTGTCCATGGAGCCACTTGGCGCCGTGGCCGGGACCGCAGCTTCGGTGTTTGGCTTTATCCAGACGGTGGGCGGAGCCGTGATCGGCAGCTATACCGGGCAGTTGTTCAACGGCACCACCGTGCCGGTTGCCACCGGCTATTTCACCATGGGCATCCTCGCCCTGATCTGCATCCTCTTTGCGGAAAAGGGGCGGCTTTTCGGGGTCGGTGAGCAGTACGGGCGCGCTGCCGAACCCGTGACGGAAGCGCACTGAACGGCTGATTGTCAGGCGTTTTCTGCGGCCTGGAGCTGGGCGCGGTCGGTGTAGATGTGGTCGACGAGGCCCCAGTTCCTGGCTTCTTCGGGCGGCATGAAGCGGTCCCGCTCCAGCGCCGCCTCCACCTCCTCGTAGCTTCTGCCGCAGTGGCGGGCATAGATCGCGTTGGTCAGGCGCTTGAGACGCATGCTCTCCTCGGCGTGGATCATGATGTCCGTGACCTTGCCCTGATAGCCGCCTGACGGCTGGTGCAACATGATGGAAACATTGGGCAAACTGGCGCGCATGCCCGGCTCGCCGGCCGCCAGGATCAGGGTGGCGGCGGATGCCGCCATGCCCATGCACAAGGTCGCAACCGGGGCCCGGATAAACTGCATGGTGTCATACATCGAGAGCCCCGCGGTCACGACCCCGCCCGGCGAATTGATGTAGAGATATATGGGCTTAGCCGGATTTTCGGACTCAAGAAACAAGAGCTGGGCGGTGACCAGCGAGGCCATGGTGTCCTCGATCTCGCCGTTGAGAAAGATGATCCGCTCGCGCAGCAACCGGGAGTAGATGTCGAAGGATCGCTCCCCGCGGCTCGACTGTTCCACCACCATAGGGACGAGTTGCATCATGTCGCGCATCGGCGATCTCCTCGAATAATCATACAGTTAAGGCTGTTGGCTAGGCCGCGCGCAGCATGGTCGGCGACCTCGGCGCGTTGCCGTTTGCGGCCGCGGGGATAGAGAGCGGCGCATGCGTCAGGCGGAAACGGGTGCCGCCGTTTTCGTCCGGCGCAAGCTCGAATGTGACGAGGCTGACTTCGATCCCATCCCCCTGCCCCGGAGCACGCTCGGACCAGCGGAACGTTAGCAGACTGTTCACCTCGGCTGTCACCAAGTCGAGGGTTACGTCACGGGTTGGTTGTAGCCACCTGTCGCGGTACTCGGGGATGGACAGCGCACGCCAGACTTTCTCGGGCGACGCCTCGAGCGCAGTCTCGAAAACCAGGGTGTCGGTCTCGCTCATTGGTCCATCTCCTTGAGCAGCGTCTTGAGGTTGTCGATGCGGCTGGGCCAGAACTGGCGATAGCGTGCCAGCCAGTCGTGCAGCGGGGCAAAGCCATCCGGCTCCACCCGATAGTGCGCGTATCGACCTTCGCGCCGCTCGCTGACGAGTCCGGCGCCGCGCAGGACCGCCAGGTGTTGCGACATGGCCGGCTGGGTAATGGCGAAGCCTTCGCGCAGATCGGTTGCCGTCATCTCGTGCCCGGCAAGGCGTTCGAGAATGGCGCGGCGGGTGGGGTCGGCCAGGGCCTTGAAGATTTCCGTGTCGCTCATGCCCATCACATAAGCACACACTTATGAGTCGAGCAAGAGGCTTGCCTGAACCGATAGCGCGGATAGGCTGAGCGGCCTCACCTCTGGATTCTCCCGCCATGACCGGCCGTCCCTATCTTGCCATTCCGGGCCCCTCCCCGGTGCCCGACCGCGTGCTCAACGCCATGCATCGAGCCTCGCCCAATATCTATGAGGGGGAGATCGTCGAGATGACGCGGGGCGTGGTGGCCGACCTCAAGCGCGTGGCCTGCACCGACCAGCACGTCGCCATCTACATTGCCAACGGACATGGCGCCTGGGAGGCGGCGGCCGCGAACATGTTTTCGCGCGGAGACAAGGCCCTGGTGGTGGCAACGGGCCGCTTCGGAATCGGCTGGGGCGAAACGCTGCGCGCCCTTGGCGTCGAGGTGGCCCTGCTCGATTTCGGCAAGAGCGCACCCGCCGATCCGCAGAGGATCACGGACGCGTTGCGCAAGGACACGGCACACCAGATCAAGGCGGTGCTGGTCACCCATGTCGACACGGCATCCACCGCACGCAATGATCTCCGGGCCATCCGGGCCGCGATCGATGCGGCGGCGCATCCTGCCCTTTATGCCGTAGACGCCGTGGCCACGCTGGGGTGCGATCCGTTGCAGATGGATGACTGGGGCATCGACGTGGTGGTCGGCGCGAGCCAGAAAGGCCTCATGCTGCCACCGGGCCTCGCCTTCGTCTGGGTTTCGGACAAGGCCCTTGCCGCCTCGCAGTCGGCCGACCTCTCGACGCCCTACTGGAACTGGCGGCCGCGCGTGGTCGGCGCGCAGTTTTACCAATACTTCGGCGGGACGGCGCCGACCCACCACATCTTCGGGCTGCGCGAGGCGCTGACCATGCTGCTCGAAGAGGAAGGGCTGGACGCGGCCTGGCATCGGCATGGCAGGCTGGCCCGGTCGGTCTGGGCCGCCTTCGACGCCTGGGCCGGCGAACCCAGCGGCATCGGGCTCAACATCGTCGAGCCGGCGCATCGCGGTCACTCCGTGACGGCCGCACGGATCCCCCAGGGCGGCGCCACACGACTGCGGCGCTGGCTGGAGGCGGAAGCGGGCGTCACGCTCGGCATCGGCCTTGGCATGGCCCTGCCGGCGGAGCCCGCCTATGACGACTTTTTGCGGGTGGCGCATATGGGGCACGTCAATGCCCACATGACGCTGGGGGCCCTGGCGAGCATGGAAGCGGGCATGCAGGCGCTCGGCATTCCCCATGGCGCAGGCGGCGTCGACGCTGCGGCCCGCGCCTTCAGCGCGGCTTCGTAGCGGCGCCATCGAGCCAGAGGGAAGCGCTCTCGTCACGGTGCACGCCGTCGCTTCCCACATGCTTGCCGTCGATTGTGGCGCCCTTCCTAATGACGTGGACCAGCGCCATGCCGTGCCCGCGCCCAAGGCCATAGTCGGTCTTGAGCCACTCGAGAACCTGGCCGGCCTTGACGTTGGGATCGTCCTATCCCCTGGCCTTGGCCAGGGCGACCAGTTCACGCGGTGTCTTCCCCGCCTTGAGTTCGGCGGCATCGAGATAGGCCTGAAAGGACATCGTGCTCTCCCCGGACCGCTGATCGGCCCCGATACCGAACCGACGAACGAGCCGTGGCCGGATCGACCGGCCTCAGACGGTAAAGACGTTGTCCCGCAGCGCCTGCCAGCTGTCCTTGTTGGATGCGACAAGCAGGCCGCCGCCGCGATCGGTGTGGCGGTAGGGCGAACCGTCGAACCTGGCGACATGCGCCCCGGCCTCCTGCATGATCAGGGCGCCGGCAACGTGATCCCAGGGCATCAGCTTGTTGTACATGAGGAAGTGGACATTGCCGGCCGCAGCGAACCGGTATTCGTGCCCGGCGCAGCGATAATTGGCCCACATCTTCACGCGCGACAGATTGCCCATCACCGTGCCGCGAACGGCATCGGGCAGGTAGGAGCAAGACGCAAGGCCGCCCATTTCTTCCAAAGCCACCGGGTCGGCAAAGCTCTGGCGCACGGTCCGTCCATCGGGGAAGACCTGGAAGGCGCCGCAGCCGCGCTCGGCCATCAGCGTGTCGTCGCCCAGCGGATCATAAATGACCCCGGCGACCGTCTCGCCGTTCTGCACCACCGCCGCCATGACGGCAAAGAGCGGCAGGCCACCGGCAAAATTGGCAGTGCCATCAACAGGATCGACATAGATGACGACTCGATCCTCGAAGTCGGCGTCCAGCAGCTTCGGGTTGGCCGATACCGCTTCCTCGCCGATCACGATGGCATCGGGCGACCATTCGTTGATGGCCGCGGTGATGACCCGCTCGGCATTGGTGTCGGCCTCGGTGACCAGATCAAAGGCGTTGGTCTTGGTGCGGATGTCGCCGTCATCGAGCCGCCGGAAGCGCGGCATGATCTCGTCCTTGGCGGCCTGACGAAGAATGCCGGCCAGGCGATCGATATTCATGCAGTGTGGTCCTTGTGCTGGGTGGAAAGGCCCGCGAAGTCGAACAGGCGCGGGTCGAGCATGTGCGAGGGATTGATGTTGCCCAGGGCGCGGATCATCACGTCCTTGCGTCCGGGCATGCGCTTTTCCATGTCGGTCAGCATGTCCTTCATGACATTGCGCTGGAGGCCGTCCTGCGATCCACAGAGGTCGCAGGGGATGATCGGAAAGGCCATGGCGTCCGAAAAACGCTGCAGGTCTTCCTCGGCGCAGTAGATCAACGGGCGCAACACTTCGAGATCGCCCTCGTCGTTGACGAGCTTGGGCGGCATGGCCGCCAGCTTGCCGCCGTGGAACAGGTTCATGAAGAAGGTTTCGAGGCTGTCGTCGCGGTGGTGGCCGAGCACCAGCGCAGTGCAGCCCTCTTCGCGCGCGATGCGATAGAGATTGCCACGCCGCAGCCGGGAGCAGAGCGAGCAATAGGTGGCCCCCTGCGGCAGCTTGTCGGTGACGATGGAATAGGTGTCCTGGTATTCGATGCGGTGTGGCAGGCCGAGGCCTTCCAAGAACTCGGGCAGGATGTGCTTGGGAAAGTTCGGCTGTCCCTGATCGAGATTGCAGGCAAGCAGTTCCACCGGCAGCAGGCCGCGCCACTTGAGATCGAGCAGCAGGGCGAGAAGCCCATAGCTGTCCTTGCCTCCCGAAAGGGCAATCAGCCACTTCTCGCCGGGACGCACCATGGCGAATTTTTCCAGAGCTTCGCGGGTATTCCGGATGAGCCGCTTGCGCAGCTTGTTGAACTCGACCGAGCGGGGCGCGTGGGCAAAGATGGGGTGCGCACCGCTGTCGGCATCCTCGGGCGGGATCGGGGTTTCCATCACCGCTGTCATGGCGAAACTCTCGTTTGAAGGCGTGCGTAGCTGATACCGCTCATCGGCGCGGAGGGAAAGGGCGAGCGGGGACAAGTGAACCTTACCAAAGCTTAACTTCCCGTCCTTGTTTTCTGCCCAAACGCTCCGTTAGATGACCCATCCTTTCGACACCCTGGAGTCTCCCGGTGTTCCGATCCTTCTTTCCCGCTCCCAAACTCTTCTTTTCCTCGGCGGCGCTGTGGCTGCTGGCCACCGTGCTCATCTGGTTCACCGTCGGCGAACCGATCCGGGCCGCGATCGGCATCGACCGCTTCACCCACACAGCGGCCATTACCGCGGCGCCCGTGGCCGACCAGCCGACGACGGCCGACGACGGCGTGGCGGCAGCGCCGGCCGCGGGAGCGGAGCAGACCAACCCCAATGCCCCGGCCACCACCGAAAGCACCGCGAGCCCCTCGCAGCAGGCCGCCGCAGCGGGTGCGCAGGAGTCGTCGGTGGGCAACTTCCTCAACGCCGACCGCGTCTGGCTCTACCAGTATGTGCTGATGATCTCGGTGCTGTTCTGCGTGTTCTGGTATTTCTACAAGCGCAACGAATGGTACTGGTGGAGCGTCGTTGGCTCAACCGGCATCCTGCTCATCATCTATTTCCAGGTGCAGGTGGAGGCCTTCGTCAACGAGTGGTCGGGCGTGTTCTTCGACATGATCCAACTCGCGCTGACCCAGCCGCGCTCCGTCAGCCCGGAGCGATTCTATGGCGAGGTGTTCACGCTGCTCATCGTGCTGATGCCCACCATCCTGGTCTCGGTGATGCTGGCCTTCTTCACCTCGCACTACGTGTTCCGTTGGCGCAAGGCGATGAACTTCTACTACATGAGCTACTGGCCGGCGATCCGCCAAACCGAGGGTGCGGCGCAGCGTGTTCAAGAAGACACCATGCGCTTCGCCTCCATCGTGGAGGATTTGGGCACCGCCTTCTTCGGATCGCTCATCACGCTGGTCGTATTCCTGCCCCTGCTCTGGCAGTTGTCGAGCACGGTAACGCAGCTGCCGATCATTGGTGACGTCCCCGGCAGCCTCGTTTGGGTGGCACTGATTACCGCTATCGTTGGCACGATCCTCCTGGCCGTCGTCGGCATCAAACTGCCAGGGCTTAACTTTGCCAACCAGCGAGTAGAAGCGGCGTATCGCAAGGAGCTGGTATTCGGCGAGGACTATGCCGACCGGGCCAACCCTCCTACTGTCAGGGAATTGTTCGCCGGCGTGCAGCGCAACTATTTCCGCCTGTATTTTCACTACACCTACTTCAATCTGGCCCGGTATGGCTATCTAAATCTGGTGGGCTATGTTCCTCTCCTCACCATGGCGCCGACAATTCTTGCCGGCGCGTTGACCATGGGTGTCTACCAGCAGGTGCAGCTTGCTTTTGGTCAGGTTTCTTCTTCGTTCCAGTTCTTCGCGCGCGCCTGGACGACCATCGTGGAACTCCAGTCTGTTTACCTGCGCCTGAGGATTTTCGAGAGCTTTATTCCCAAGGACCAGGAACCGATCAATGTCAGCCTGAGCGAGGTGCGCGGCTGAGGCCATCGGCCTGGGCGGCCGCGCCCTACACTCGATCGCTACCCTAGAGGGGGCGCAGGCGACACGCCTTCGCCCCCTCTGTCTTCTGGCGGAGGCGGTGACCGGGATAAGGGTATAGGCTGAGAAATAACGTCACTGCCGGGTTCGCCGGCGCAAACAAAAAGGGCCGCTCCGAGGAGCGGCCCTTTGCACTGCTGTGTCGCGGATCAGCGCGAGTAGAATTCGACGACCAGGTTCGGTTCCATCTGGACCGGGTACGGCACGTCCGACAGGGCCGGAACGCGGACATAGGTCGCGGTCTGCTTGTTGTGGTCTACTTCGATGTAGTCCGGCACATCGCGCTCGGCCAGCTGGTTGGCTTCGAGGACGACGGTGAGCTGCTTGGAGCGCTCACGCACTTCGACCTTGTCGCCGACCTTGACCTGGTAGGACGGAATATTGACGCGCTTGCCGTTGACCATGATGTGGCCATGGGACACGAACTGGCGGGCAGCGAACACGGTCGGGACGAACTTGGCGCGGTAGACGATGGCGTCGAGACGCGACTCGAGCAGGCCGATCAGATTCTCGCCGGTGTCGCCCTTGACGCGGGCGGCTTCGGTGTAGAGGCGCTTGAAGGCCTTCTCGGTAACCGAACCATAGTAGCCCTTGAGCTTCTGCTTGGCGCGCAGCTGGATACCGTAGTCGCTCAGCTTGCCCTTGCGGCGCTGGCCATGCTGGCCGGGGCCGTAGGCGCGGCTGTTGAGCGGGGACTTCGGACGACCCCAGATATTTTCGCCAAGGCGGCGGTCGATCTTGTGCTTGACTGAATGACGCTTCGACATCGCGTATCCTTTTCATGAGTTGAACGGATCGCGCCCTCCTCTGCCCTGACTTTCACCAGGACCGACAGACTCCCAACAGAGAATCCCGGGTGCGCCTATGGGCCCGGAGGCCGGAATAGGTGGGCGCGTCATAGAGGGCACGCGCCGGCGAGTCAAGGACGAAGGGCACGCAAGGGCGCGCGCCCTTCGCGGATCACTGCTGGATCGACTCGATATAGTCCACCAGGGCTGTGGTCCTGGCACGCACAAGGAGTTCCGACCCGAAGGGTCCGGCAAAGTCCCCGACCTCCTGCTTGAACGTATTACCCCAGATCGGCATTGCAGAGGTACCGTGAGCGCGAATGCTCGTACGGCCATCCACGATCTGGAACACATCGAGATAAGGGAAAACGCCGTCGTTCTTGGCCTTCAGCATCGTCAGATCGGGTGGCTTTACCGTCAGGATATCAGCGAATTCGCCGCCACCTTTTCCGTTCGATCCGTGACAGACGGCGCAGGCGGCCGTGTACGCATCGGAACCGATCCCGGTGTCTTGGGCAATGGACGTGCTCGCCATCATTCCCAGCGCAACGCCAGCAATAGCCAGACGTGTTCGTCGCAATTTAGCCTCCTCGTCAACACGCACCGATCCAGGGACCTGCCCGGCCCCTGGTTGGCGATGCCCGACGAGCTTTGATGCGCCCAGGGCGTGCCGTCTTGGCGATAGTCAAGTTGATGACAAGTTCAGGCCATCTTCTTGTCCAGCCCGTCCTGCTGGCGCAGCTGCGGGAAGATGCGGCTCCAGAGGCCGGCGACAATCATCGCACCAGCGCCGCCGATCACCACCGCCCCCACGGGGCCGATGAAGTGGGCCACGGTGCCGGCGCGGAACTCGCCCAGTTCGTTGGACGCGCCGATGAACACCGAATTGACGGCGTTGACGCGGCCGCGCACCTCTTCGGGTGTCCACAGCTGCATGATGGTTTCGCGGATGGTGACACTGACCATGTCCGCCGCACCCACCAGCATCAGCGCGGCAATGGAGAGCCAGACACTGGTCGACACGCCGAAGACGACGGTGAACAGCCCGAACAGCGCAACGAACACGAACAGCGTCTTGCCCGCATGCTTGCGGATGGGAAAGCGCGTCAGGGTGACGGCCATGATGAGGGCACCAATGCCCGGAGCCGCGCGCAGGATGCCGAATTCCATCGGCCCGCCTTTGAGGATTTCCTCGGTGAAGGCGGGCAGCAGCGCCACGGCGCCGCCCATCAGCACGGCGAACATATCGAGCGAAATGGCGCCAAGCACCACCTTGTTGGAGAGGATATAGCGGAAGCCGCCGAAAATGGTCTGGAGGCTTGTCGCATGCGCCGAGCGGGTCTGCTGCGGCTTGGGGATCAGGAGCACGAAGACCGAGGCCAGCAGCAGCAGCACGGCGCCGGTGCCGAAGGCAGCGATAGGACTGATGGCATAGAGGACGCCGCCGGCGGAGGGCCCCATTATGGACGCGAACTGCCAGGCCGACGCATTGACCGTGATGGCATTGGAGAGGGCCTCCGGCGGCACCAAATTTGGAGCGAGCGACTGCGCAGCCGGGCTCCAGAAGGCCCGCGCCGTGCCCAGCACCACGAGGATGGCGAAGATCGGCCAGACCTGGTGCGCCTCGGCTTCGACTAGCGTCAGGAAGCCTAGGCAGCACAGCAACTCGACCACGAGGCAGATGGCCATGATGCCGCGCCGATTGAAACGGTCGGCCGCAAGACCCGTCACCAGCATCAGCAGCAGCGCCGGGGTGAACAGGCAGAGCCCGACGAGGCCGAGGAGGAAATAGTCGCCGGTGACCGCAAAAATCTGCCAGGCGATGGAGACGGACATGATCTGCACCGCAAACCCGACGAGCAGTGTCGTCAGCCAGAAGAAGCGAAAGCCGATATATTTGAAGGCGAGCCGTTGGGGCTCGGCGGAAGAGGCGGGTTGCATGATTAATCAGCGATGCCACGCGCCGCGCAAACCGTCAAAGGCGGATCGGCAGCAAACCGTCCGTTTTTCGCTAGTCTTTGCCGTCTGCCCCGTCGGCCGGCTTTTGCCGATTCGGGTTCGGACGCTCGTGACGACGATCGATCGAGGAGATGACCCCGCGCAACGTGCGGATCTCCTGGGCCGTGAAGCGTCCCCGCGTCAGAGCCGTGCGAAGGTTGTTGACCATACTGGGCCGCTTGTCGGGCGTGGTGAAAAACCCGGTATGATCCAGGACACCTTCAAGATGCTCGAAAAGGCCCACCAACTGCTCACGCGGCGCAGCCTCATCCAGCCCATCGGTAAAGGGGAGCGCCCTGCCCTCCTCGCGTGTTCGCCGCCATTCGTAGGACATCAGCAGAACGGCCTGTGCAATGTTGAGAGAGGCGAAGGCCGGCTCCACCGGCAAGGTGACAATCGCATCCGCGAGGGCCACTTCGTCATTGAGCAGACCCCAGCGTTCGCGTCCGAATAGCAGCCCCACGGACTTCTGGGCCGCAATGTGCGATGCCATGTTGGCCGACGCCTCCTCGGGCCCCAGAACTTCCTTCTGCATATCGCGGGACCGCGCCGTGGTGGCATAAACCAAGGTCAAGTCGGCGATCGCAGCCTCAAGCGACCCGAAAACCTTGACCCGCTCCAGCACATGGTCGGCGCGCGACGCGGCAGCCACGGCCTTCTCGTTGGGCCATCCATCCCGCGGACGCACCAGTCGCATGTCCGCCAGCCCGAAATTCGCCATGGCGCGGGCAGCCGCGCCAATGTTCTCACCAAGTTGTGGCTCGACGAGAATGATGGCCGGAGACGGTGCTAGCGAAAGAGGTTGGGAACTATCGGTGCCGGCCATGTCGCTTTTCCGTGGAATCCGGAGGCGACATAGCCCAATTGGCAGATCGGGGCAAATCAGGCGACGCGGTCGCGTCGCGGCATCTCGAGAACCTTGGTGCTTGGCCGCCATTCCCGGTCAAGCATCGCGAAATGCAGTTCCTCGTCCCATTCGCCCTGAAAGAGAGCATGCTCGCGATAGTGCGCCTCCAGGCGCAAACCGAGCTTCTGCAACAGCTTGATGGAATGGTGGCAGCGCCCATCGCACCGCACGAAGATGCGATGTAGTTGGAAATGGTCAAAGCCCAGGTTCAGCATGGCCGTAATGGCCTGGCTGAGGTAGCCCTTCCCCGAGTAGGCCGGATCAATGACGAAACGGACTTCACCTTGGCTCGCGGTCGCGTCAGCCCAGGTGAGCGTCACATGGCCCACCAATTGCTCATCGCCCTTGCGCACCATGGCCAGCGAAAGCGTGTCGCCAGGACGCTGAAGCGATACATGGCTGCGCATCAGTTCGACGGCCGCAGCGACATCGTCAGGATGGCGGGTGGAACGCTCCACATATCGTTGTACGTTGGGTAAGGTGTGGTAGTGGGAAACCCCATCGAGGTCACGCCTCTCGAAGGGCCTCAAGACGAGGTGGGCGGTATCCAAAGGCAACGCCAACGGTTTAGACATTTCTGGTGCGATCCCTCCGCAAGGTGGCTGGACCCACCTCCGCACCGACAACGTCGCCTGCTTACCGAAGTTCCTCTCGCAAAAGCGAAAATCTTGCCGCACTGCGGAGCATCTGTTCCATTATTGCGGCAGGATGGAATGACGCTGAGCCATCCATTCGCGGCGCAGGATGGCATAGTAGAATTCCTCATCCCAAGCGCCCTTGAACAGGCCATGCTCGCGGAAATGCGCTTCGCGGCGCATGCCCAACCGCTCCATCAGGCGCCAGGACGCTGCGTTCGCCGCATCGCATCGAGCGAATACACGGTGTAGGTCGGCTTGATCGAAAGCAATGTTGAGAAGCGCTGCTGCCGCCTCGGACGCAAAACCCTTACCTTGGAAATCAGGGTGGAAGATCCATCCCATCTCGCCCTGTCGTGCTTCCTCAGATCGCCATATCAGCGACACCTCGCCTGCCAGTTGCCCGGTAGCTCCGACGTCAACCGCCAAGATGAGACGATCCCCCTCAGCCTCAAGCGCCACCTGATTAATGCGCTGCTGAATCGCCATGGCACATTCATTTCGGCTCAGGGGCGGATCAAACAGATATCGTGCGACATCCTCCCGTCCCCGATAGGCGTAGACGGCGTCAACGTCGCCGCGCGTGAATGGCCTGAGCCGCAGCCGCGCGGTCAGCAGCGGATAGTGCGGAAAGACGGCCATTGGGGACCCTCGCGAGGAGCCGCAGTTTCAAGCCTTCCACGCGACTTGGCAAGGCCCGCTTGCCCTCCGTCCGGCGCCGTGCCAGCTTTCCCGGATGGGACCGAAAGACCACCGCTCGATTGATGTTGTGGCGACCTGCGAATGCGGGGCAGTGACGGTCGCGCTCAGGGGCCATGTCACGTCGATGTTTCAGTGCAGTTGTTTACATTGCCAGAAGACGTCCGGAGGCGGCCATAGTTCAGTCATACTGGTGCCCACGGAAGCTCTCCTAAGCACAGGAACCACTAAAAGCTATTCTCGACCAGCAGATTCGGGCGCAACCTTCACGCGCCACTTCTGTCCCGAGTGCAGCACGACGGTCTATGCTAAGTCCTCGAGAGCCCCCAGCTTGTGTATTGTTCCGGTCGGACTGCTGGCGGGACAAAACAACTGGTTTGATCCCAGCCAGTTGATCTTTGCTGTCACGCAACCCGCGTGGGACTTGGTTCACGAAGTATTGCCCCGGCACGACGCCTATCGCGTGGACGAAACGCGATGAACATGACCGTGGATGCCTTGGCGGCGCGCATCCGCTCTCTTCTTCCGCCCGGCGTGCACGGCACGGAAAAACGGATGTTCGGCGGCCTTGCCTTCATGACTGCAGGGAACATGCTCCTGGCACTGGCCAAGGATGGGTCTCTGCTGGTGCGGGTTGGCAAGGCGGGAATGGAAGACGCTCTCGCCGTCCCGGGTGCCTCCATCATGGATATGGGCGGGCGCAGCATGAGCGGCTTCGTCGTGCTGAGCGGTAACGCCATCGAGGACGACGACGATCTGCGGGCGTGGATTGCCCGAGCCTTGGCGTTTGTCGCGACTTTGCCCGCGAAATAGCGGGCGCCGGAACACGGCCAGGACGGGCATGGCCCCTTGCTCGCGCGCGACTTTGCGCTTTCGGGTGGCGATGCTATACGGGCCCCCGAACGGCAAACGGCCGAAATCCGCTCACCCAAGGGAGTTCATCGATGAGCAAAATCAAAGTCGCCAACCCGGTCGTCGACCTCGACGGCGATGAGATGACCCGCATCATCTGGCAGGCCATCAAGGACAAGCTCATCACGCCCTATCTCGACCTGCCGATCGAGTATTACGACCTCTCGGTGGAGAATCGCGACGCCACCAACGACCAGGTAACGGTGGATTCGGCCAACGCCATCAAGAAGTATGGTGTCGGCATCAAGTGCGCTACCATCACGCCTGACGAAGCGCGCGTCGAAGAGTTCGGCCTCAAGAAGATGTGGCGTTCGCCCAACGGCACCATCCGCAACATCCTCGGCGGCGTGATCTTCCGCGAACCCATCATCTGCAAGAACGTGCCCCGCCTGGTGCCCGGCTGGACGCAGCCCATCATCGTTGGCCGCCACGCCTTTGGCGACCAGTATCGCGCCACCGACTTCAAGTTCCCCGGCAAGGGCAAGCTGACCATGAAGTTCGTCGGCGAGGACGGCACCGTGATCGAGCACGACGTGTTCGACGCGCCGGGCGCCGGTGTCGCCATGGGCATGTACAACCTCGATGATTCCATCGCCGATTTTGCCCGCGCATCGCTCAACTATGCGCTCAACCGCGGCGTGCCGTGCTATCTCTCGACCAAGAACACGATCCTCAAGGTCTATGACGGTCGCTTCAAGGACATCTTCCAGGAGATCTACGAAGCCGAGTTCAAGGAAAAGTACGAAGCCAAGAAGATCTGGTACGAGCATCGCCTGATCGACGATATGGTCGCGGCGGCCCTGAAGTGGTCCGGCGGCTATGTCTGGGCGTGCAAGAACTATGACGGCGACGTGCAATCGGACACGGTGGCCCAGGGTTTTGGCTCGCTGGGCCTGATGACCTCGGTGCTGATGACGCCCGATGGGCAGACCGTGGAAGCCGAGGCCGCCCACGGCACCGTGACCCGGCATTACCGCCAGCACCAGCAGGGCAAGGAAACCTCGACCAACTCGACCGCCTCCATCTTCGCCTGGACCCGCGGCCTTGCCCACCGCGCCAAGCTCGATGGCAATGACGCGCTGGCCAAGTTCGCCGCGACGCTGGAAAAGGTCACGGTCGACACCATCGAAGAAGGCAAGATGACCAAGGACCTGGCCTTGCTGGTGGGTCCGGACCAGCCCTGGCTCACCACCATTGGCTTCCTCGACGCCATCGACCAGAACCTGCAGAAGGCCATGGCATAAGCCAGCGGGCCACGGACCCATCAAAGGGCCGGAGCAATGCTCCGGCCCTTTTTCCTGTAGGCGGGGCGAAATACCGATGACGACGCCCGCACGCGCTTGTATGGTAGCCTTCTCCCGGACGTAGTCCTCCCTTCATCGATGGTATTGCGATGCCCGTTGGCGTCATTCTGGCCTTTTTGGGCTATGCCGCCTTCTCGATCGGCGACGCCCTGATCAAGGCGACCGGCTCCTCCATGTCGGTTTTCGAGATCGCGTTCTTCACCACCAGCTTTTCCATCATCCCGACCATGCTCACTAAGCGCGATGAGCGCTGGCGCGACATGTACAAGCTGCAGCACCCCTGGCTGGTGCACCTGCGCTGTGTCACCGCCATCAGCAGTACGGCGCTCGTGATGTATGCCTTTACGCACGTGGCCTTTGCCGACGTCTATGCCATCGGATTTCTGACTCCGGTGATGGTGACCGCGCTCTCCGTCCTCGTGCTCAAGGAGCAGGTGGCGCTGCAGCGCTGGCTGCTGCTGCTGGTCAGCTTCCTCGGCGTGGTGCTGGTGATCCGGCCGGGGCTGCGCGCGGTGGAGCCGGGGCACGTCGCCATCATGATCAGCGTGTTCTTTGCCGCCATCACCACCATCATCCTGCGGCATGTTGCAGCGCGGGAACGGCGCGTGAGCCTCGTGGGGCTGCAGGTGATCTATTCAGCCGTCATCAATGGCGTGCTGATGCTGCCCGGCTTCGTCATGCCGACGCCCATGCAATTGCTGATCTTCCTCGCCATCGGGCTGACGGGCGGCGCGGGCGGATTGCTGATCATCGCCGCGGCCAAGCGCACCCCGGCCAACCTGATCGCGCCGGTGCAGTACAGCCAGCTGATCTGGGCCATCGTCTTCGGCGCCGCCTTTTTCGGCGAGTACCCGGATTGGATCGCCATAGTCGGCATGGCCGTGGTGGTGGGGTCAGGCCTGCTCAACGTGCTCTCGGAGCGCCGGCCCATCCGTTGGAAGCCGCGAGTGTTCTTCTTCCGCATCGGCGAATAGACGAATAAGCAGATCGCCCGGGTTGGACCCGGGCGATCGTTGTTCCTGATGCTGCCTGTGGCCTCAGATCAGCGCGCGGATCGCGGCCAGCGCGTCATCGGCCTTCGCCCCATCGGGGCCGCCGGCCTGCGCCATGTCGGGGCGGCCACCGCCGCCCTGCCCGCCCAGCGCGCTCGAGCCGACGCGCACGAGGTCGACGGCGGAGTACTTGCCCACCAGATCATCCGTCACGCCCACGGCCACGCCCGCCTTGCCGTCGTCGCTGCGGCCGATGATGACGGCGATACCCGAACCGATCTGCTTCTTGGCCTGATCGACGAGGCCGCGCAGGTCCTTGGGCTGCAGCCCATCGACGACGCGGCCGGCGAACGTGACGCCATTGATGGTTTCGGCCGCCGAGCCGCCCGAAGCCGCGCCGCCGCCCATGGCCAGCTTCTGCCGCGCCTCGGCCAGGGCCCGCTCGGACTTCTTGAGCTGGTCTTGCAGCGCCTCGATGCGGTCGAGCACATCGTGCGTGCCGGAACGCAGCAGGCCTGCGGCCGAGGACACGATGGCCGCGTTGGCATTGCCGCGATGGCGGGCCGCAGTGCCGGTCAGCGCCTCAATGCGGCGGACGCCGGCGGCCACGGCACTTTCGCCCACTACGGAGACGAGGCCGATATCGCCAGTGCGGCGCACATGGGTGCCGCCGCAGAGCTCGACCGACCAGCCAAGGCCATTGCCGGTGGGTTCGCCCATGGACACGACACGGACTTCGTCGCCGTATTTCTCGCCGAACAATGCGCGGGCCCCCGACTCCTTGGCTTCCTCGACGCCCATTAGCCGGGTTTCCACGGGGCTGTTCTGGAGCACGATAGTGTTGGCAATGTCTTCCACCTCGGCCAGCTCCTGCGACGTCATCGGCTTGGTATGCACGAAATCGAAGCGCAGGCGATCGGGCGAGACCATTGACCCTTTCTGAGCCACGTGGTCGCCCAGCACGATGCGCAGGGCCTCGTGCAGCAGATGGGTCGCGGAGTGATTGGAGCGGATGGCCGAGCGGCGCGCGTGGTCGACCAGCAGTTCCACCGCCTGCCCGCGCCGCAGCGTCCCCTCGGTCACGCGTATGCGATGGGCGAAGACGCCGTGGTTCTTCTGCGTGTCGAGGACTTCGGCCACAACGCCATCCCCGCGGATGGTGCCGGTATCGCCGACCTGGCCGCCGCTTTCGCCATAGAAGGGCGTCTGGTTGACGACGACGAAGCCTTCGTCGCCCGCCGCGATGGCGTCGGCACGCGCGCCCTCGACGACCAGCGCCTTGACCTCGCCTTCAGCCGATTCCGTTTCGTAGCCAAGGAATTCGGTGGGGCCGAGCTCGTCAGCGAGGCCGAACCACACGGTGTCGGTCGCGGCTTCCCCGGAACCAGCCCAGTTCTTGCGCGCCTCGGCCTTCTGCTGCGCCATGGCGGCATCGAAGCCGCCCTGGTCGACCGTGATGCCGCGTGCGCGCAGGGCGTCCTGGGTGAGATCGAGCGGGAAGCCATAGGTGTCGTAGAGCTTGAATGCGGTCTCGCCAGCGAGGGTGGCGCCCTCGCCCATCTCGGCCGTCTCGGCTTCGAGGATCTGCAGGCCCCGGCCGAGTGTCTTGAGGAAACGACCTTCCTCGAGGCGAACGGTTTCGGCGATCATTGCTTCGCCACGGCTGAGCTCGGGATAAGCCTGGCCCATCTCGCGTACCAGCGTGGGCACCAGCTTGTAGATGACGGGCTCGGACGTCCCCAGAAGGGTGGCGTGCCGCATGGCCCGGCGCATGATGCGGCGCAGCACGTAGCCGCGGCCTTCATTGGAGGGCAGCACGCCCTCGGCAATGAGGAAGCTCATGGAGCGCAGGTGATCGGCGATGACGCGCAGGCTGCGGTTGCCCGAACCGCTGACATCCACATTGGTGACGTTGGCAGCCGCGCCGATCAGCGCCTTGAAGAGGTCGATGTCGTAATTGTCGTGCACGCCCTGCATGACCGCGGCGATGCGCTCGAGCCCCATGCCGGTATCGATCGAGGGGCGCGGCAGACCGTCCCGCGAGCCATCGGCGTGCTGCTCGAACTGCATGAAGACGAGGTTCCAGATCTCGATCCAGCGATCTCCATCTTCCTCGGGCGAACCCGGAGGGCCGCCCCAGATCTTGTCGCCATGATCATAGAAGATTTCCGAGCATGGACCGCAGGGGCCGGTGTCGCCCATCTGCCAGAAGTTCGACTTGGCGCCGAGGCGCACGATGCGATCTTCCGAAAGGCCGGCAATCTTCTTCCAGAGCTCGAGCGCCTCGTCGTCGTCCTGGTAGACGGTGACCATGAGCTTGTCGCGCGGCAGGCCCCAATCCTTGGTGAGCAGGTTCCAGGCAAGCTCGATGGCGCGATCCTTGAAGTAATCGCCGAAGGAGAAATTGCCCAGCATCTCGAAGAAGGTGTGGTGCCGCGCGGTGAACCCGACATTGTCGAGGTCGTTGTGCTTGCCGCCCGCGCGCACGCACTTCTGCGCGGTGGTCGCCGTGGAATAGGGGCGCTTTTCAACGCCCGTGAAGACATTCTTGAACTGCACCATGCCGGCATTGGTGAACATCAGCGTGGGATCGTTGCGCGGCACCAGAGGACTGGACGGCACGGCTTCGTGGCCATTGCGGGCAAAGTAACCGACAAAGCTCGAGCGAAGATCGTTTACGCTGGTCATGCAGAGGCTTTCATGGCGGAGCGGGCGCGGACGCACCCTTGACGGAAAACGCGACTTTCTATCGTGCCAAGCGCCGGAATGTCCAGCATTTGCCGCGTCGTACCGCCGGACAAATCAATGCCGGCGGGCAAGCCCGCGCGCTCACCAATAATCGTCGCTTCCTAGGAGCCGGGGATGGTCGATCTACCAGCGAAGGCGGATCGAGGATCGGGCAGACTGGGCCTGTGATTTGCTGCAGGAAACGCGCCCCAAAGCCGCACGATCTATCGACGTGCCGAAGGCGCTCCGAGGCCCCAGACTAGTCAAGGCAGCGCCTGCCCGTGGCGGCGCCCTCTCCTGCATCCCGGGCGCGAAAACAGCCACAGCCATGAAAAAAACCCCGCCGAAGCGGGGGAAATTGCATGGGATCGGGAGGTCTTACTCGTCGCTGCTGCTGTCGTCGTCGCCGCCAGCGACCAGCAGCACTTCATCCAGCAGGCCGGCACTTTCCCGCACGCCCTGTTCGATGGTGGCGGCAATCTCCGGGTTGTCCTTGAGGAACTGGCGTGAATTTTCGCGCCCCTGCCCCAGCCGCTGGCTGTCCCAGGAGAACCAGGCGCCGGATTTTTCGACGATCCCCGCCTTGACGCCCAGGTCCAGCAACTCGCCGGTCTTAGAGATGCCTTCGCCATACATGATGTCGAATTCGACCTGGCGGAACGGAGGCGCCAGCTTGTTCTTGACGACCTTGACGCGCGTCTGGTTGCCCACGATCTCCTCGCGATCCTTCAACGCGCCGATACGGCGAATGTCGAGGCGTACGGAGGCGTAGAATTTCAGCGCGTTGCCGCCGGTGGTGGTCTCGGGCGAACCGTACATCACGCCGATCTTCATGCGGATCTGGTTGATGAAGATGACAAGACACTTGGACTTGGAAATCGAGGAGGTCAGCTTGCGCATGGCCTGGCTCATGAGGCGCGCCTGCAGACCAGGCAACGCATCGCCCATTTCGCCTTCGAGCTCCGCCCGCGGGGTCAGGGCCGCGACCGAATCGACCACCAGGACATCGATGGCACCGGACCGCACCAGGGTATCGGTGATTTCCAGCGCCTGCTCGCCCGCGTCGGGCTGGGAAATCAGCAGGTCATCGACATTGACGCCGAGCTTGCGGGCATAGACCGGATCAAGGGCGTGTTCGGCGTCGACAAAGGCGCAGATGCCGCCCTTGCGCTGTGCTTCGGCGATGACATGCAGGGCCAGCGTCGTCTTGCCCGAGCTTTCCGGCCCGAAGATTTCAACGATACGGCCCTTGGGCAGTCCGCCGATGCCCAGAGCAATATCCAGCCCCAACGAACCCGTGGAGATCGATTCGACCTCGATCGCGGAATTTTCGCCAAGGCGCATGATCGAGCCCTTGCCGAAATTGCGCTCGATCTGGCTCAGCGCCGCGGCGAGGGCCTTGTCCTTATCCATCGATCCACCCTCAACAACGCGAAGCGGCGTAGCAGCCATGATGGTCTCCTTATTTCACGCTCTCGGAACGGGTGCAACGAGAGGGGACGTGATCCTGATGTGCAATTTCTGTTCCTGTTTGTTCTCATTTTGTTTCCATCACGTCAAGGGACAAAATGAGAACGTCGCCAGTGAAGTCGCTAAGGGAACAACTTCAGATTCGGCACCGCAGGCGCGGCGATCTCAAAAGTATGATTTTTGTCTGGACAGGCTGCGTGCCGTTGCGTTTTATGCGCCAAACGCCCGCTTCAGGGCCACACAGCCAGGACAGCCTCATGAATCTCATCCAGTTCTATGACGACCAGGGCAATCGCGCCGTTGGCGTGACGCGCGATGGCGAGACCCGCATCGTGACCGGCGTGCGCTCGGTTTATGAACTGGCGCAGGAAGCAATGCAGGGGATCGGCGGTCTCTCCGGGGCGGTCGACGCCCATGGCCTTGGCGCCAGCGTCGACAAGCAGAAGCTGGCGGCCGAGGGACGGCTGCTGTCCCCTATCGACCATCCCGACCCGGCGCACCTGCTGGTGACCGGCACCGGCCTCACCCATCTCGGTTCGGCTGCCACGCGCGACGCCATGCACAAGGCCAACGGCGAAAAGAAAGCCGAAGAGCTCACGGACTCCATGAAGATGTTTCGCATGGGCCTCGAGAGCGGCAAGCCGGCGGCAGGGGAAAGGGGCGTGCAGCCGGAGTGGTTCTATAAGGGCAACGGCCACACCGTCGTGCGCCCCGGCCATGCCATCCCTTCCCCGGCCTTTGCGCTGGACGCGGGCGAGGAACCCGAGATCGCCGGCATCTACGTGATCGACAAGCACGGCCAGCCCCGGCGCCTGGGCTTTGCGCTGGCCAACGAGTTCTCCGACCACGTGACGGAGCGGATCAACTACCTCTACCTCGCACACTCCAAGCTGCGCGCCTGCTCCTTCGGGCCGGAGCTGCGGGTCGGCGACATGCCGGGCCATATCGAAGGCATGTCCCGCATCCGCAGGGATGGCGAGGTGCTGTGGGAAAAGCCCTTCCTCTCAGGGGAGGACAATATGAGCCACACCATCGCCAACCTCGAATACCACCACTTCAAATACGACCTGTTCTGCCAGCCGGGCGATGTGCATGTGCACATGTTCGGCACCGCCACGCTGAGCTTTGCCGATGGCATCTCCACGCGTCCGGACGACGTCTTCGAGATCGAGGAAAGCCAGTTCGGCCTGCCGCTGCGCAATCCGGTGCGGGTGGAGGAAGAGCGGCCGGTGATCGTCGGCGGACTGTACTGAGGCACGCACTGGCGGTGGCTGGAAACGCAGCCACCGCAGTTGCCCGGCTCTAGAATCCGGTGATCATGACAGGGACATAAGGCGCTTCGAGCCGGGCGCACTCGTCCTGGGTAAGGCGAAGATCGACGGAGGCGATGGCGTCTTCCAGGTGCTCGGGCTTGGTCATGCCGACGATGGGCGCCGTGACGCCCGGACGCGACAGCACCCAGGCGAGCGCCACCTGGGCCATTGGAACCCCGCGCTCTGCGGCAATGGCCTCGACGACGCCGACAATCTCACGATTGGACTGCCGGTCAAGGTTCGCGCTCTGCACCGCATCGGTTTCGGCGCGCCGGGTCTTCGTGCCCCACGGGCGGGTCAGCCGGCCGCGGGCCTGCGGGCTCCACGGAATGACGCCGACGCCCTTGTCGCGGCAGAGCGGCAGCATTTCGCGCTCCTCCTCGCGATAGAGCAGGCTCAGCTGATCCTGCATCGAGACGAACTGCGTCCAGCCATGCCGCTCGGCCGTGTGCTGCATCTTGGCGAACTGCCAGGCGAACATCGACGAGGCGCCGATGTAGCGCGCCTTGCCGGCCCGCACCACGTCATGCAGCGCCTCCATGGTCTCCTCGACCGGCACGTGGGGATCGAAGCGGTGGATCTGGTAGAGGTCGACATAGTCGGTGCCGAGGCGCTTGAGGCTGTTGTCGATCTCGGCCAGAATCGCCTTGCGCGACAGCCCCTGTCCGTTCGGCCCTGGATGCATGCGGCCGTTGACCTTGGTGGCCAAGACATAGGCGTCGCGCGGCGCCAGTTCGCGCAGCATCTCGCCGGTAATCTCCTCGCTGCTGCCGTGCGAATAGACGTTTGCGGTGTCGAAGAAATTGATCCCCGCCTCCCAGGCCCGGCGAAACAGCGGCCGCGCCGCTTCGGGCCCCAGCACCCAGGGTCGCTCCGCGTTCGGGGCGCCAAAGGACATGCAACCAAAACAGATGCGGCTGACTTCGAGGCCGGTGCGGCCGAGGCGGGTGATTTGCATGCTGGGTTCCCTGTCTGGAGAGCGGCCGACCGGGCGGTTGGCAACCGGCGACGGCAACCGCTTTACTCCATTAGACTAACATGTCAGTTAGTCGTCAACGCTTTGGGAGGGCCGCATGAGCAAGCGCAGCTTCGAGAAACGCCGTGTCGGGACGACCGGGCTCGAGGTCACGACGCTGGGCCTGGGCGGCGCCAGCCTGGCTGGCATCTTCAGCGCCGTGCCGGAAGACCAGGCCCGCGCCACCGTCCGGCACGCGCTCGAAAGCGGCATCACCTATGTCGATACCGCCCCGCAATACGGCCTAGGGCGCTCGGAGCACCTGGTGGGTGAAGTGGTGCGCGGGGCGCATCCGCGTCCGGTGATTTCCACCAAGGTGGGGAGGCTCCTCAGGCCCGTTTCGCCGGAGCGGCAGGACAAGGGCAACTGGATCGACCCCCTGCCCTTCGACCAGCACTACGACTACAGCTATGACGGCGTCATGCGCTCCTTCGAGGACAGCCTGCAGCGGCTCGGGCTGGAGCGGGTGGACATTTTATATGTGCACGACATCGGCGTCGCCACCCACGGGGTGGAGGGCAACCGGCCGCTGTGGAAGCAACTCGAAGGCGGCGGTTATCGCGCGCTTCGTGAACTGCGCGACGGCGGCGTCATCAAGGCGATCGGCCTCGGCGTCAACGAGTGGGAAGTGCTGATGGACGCCTTCGCCCTGGGCGACTGGGACGTGTTCCTGCTGGCCGGACGCTACACCCTGCTCGAGCAGACCGCGCTCGATCCGTTTCTCAGCACGTGCCTTGATCGGCGGGCGTCGGTGGTCATCGGCGGCCCGTTCAACTCCGGCATTCTGGTTGGCGGCGACACGTTCAATTACGCCAAGGCGTCGGAAGACGTGGTGCGCAAGGTCCGGGCCATCGAGGCGGTGTGCCGGGAGTTCGGCGTGGCGCTGCCGGCCGCGGCGCTGCAGTTCCCCCTGACGCACCCGGCGGTCTGCAACGTGCTGCCCGGCCCGCGCTCGCCGGAAGAGCTGGATGGCATCCTCGCCTGGTGGGACGCGCCTATCCCGCACGAGTTGTGGACGACGCTGGCCGAGCGTGGCCTCCTGGCGGAAGGCACGCCGCTGCCCCCAGCGTCCTCGACGATCAGTTGAGGTCGAGCGCGTAAGGCTTGAGCAGCGCCAGCGGAATGAGCTTGAGCACCTTCTGATTGGTGGAGCGAAGATAGACGCGCGGCGCTTTGCCGTCGCGATGTGCCTGCAGCCAGCGCCCGGCCACGAGGCACCATCGGTTGCCGGCCACGAGCCCGGGGAACACCATCTCGGGGCGCGGCGCCGACAGGTCGTTTCCGACGGACTTGGAATAGGCCAGGAAGGCGTCGCTCACCGCGATGCACACCAGATGCACCGCAGCGTCTTCCGGCCCCGCCGCACAATAGCCGCTGCGAAAAAAGCCGGTCAGCGGATCGGTGGAGCATGGCACCAGCGCTTCGCCCAGCACATTGCGCTCGTCCGAACCCGGCACTGGCGGCTGCGCAGTCATCGGCCGGGACACCCCATCAGCTTCGCTTGTCGATCCGGCCGAGCACTTCCTTCACCTTCGAATTGATCTGGTCGAGCGAATAAGGCTTGGGCAGGAAGTCGACGCTCTGGTCGTCCTCGATGTCGCGGCGCACGCTCTCTTCAGCATAGCCCGAAACGAAGATGATCTTGAGGTCGGTCATCTTCTCCCGGATCACCTTGAGCATGGTGGGACCATCCATCTCGGGCATCACCACATCGGAGATGATGAGGTCCACCTGGTAATCCAGCTCCTCCAACACCTCCAGAGCCTCCTCGCCACCATCGGCCTCGTAAACCTCATAGCCGGTCGCCTTGAGAGCGCGGGCGGAGAAGGCGCGAACGCTCTCCTCGTCCTCCACCAGCAGGATGCGCTCATGGCCAGTAAGATCACGCGCCGGTGCCGCGGCAGCGGCCTGCTTGGCCGCAACCTCTTCAGCAGTGGGGACGTAGCGCGGCAGGAAAATCTTGAACGTGGTGCCTACGCCGACCGTTGAGACGGGATAGATATAGCCCTCGGTCTGCTTGACGATGCCGTAGACCGTGGAGAGACCGAGGCCCGTGCCCTTGCCCAATTCCTTAGTGGTGAAGAACGGTTCGAAGATCTTCTCGAGGACCTCCGGGGTCATCCCGGTCCCAGTGTCCTCAACGTCGATCAGCACATAATCCGCCGGTACCATGCCCTCGAACTTCAGGGTCGACGCTTCCGCCTCAGAAAGGTTGCTGGTTCGGATGGTGATCGAGCCGCCGTTCGGCATGGCATCGCGCGCATTGACGACCAGGTTGATGATGACCTGCTCGAGTTGCACCACGTCGGCGCGCACGGGCCAGATGTTCCGGCCGTGCTCGACGGCAAGCTGGTTCTTCTCGCCGATCATGCGCTTGAGAAGCACGGTAAGGTCATCGACGATCAATGGCAGTTCAAGCACCTGCGGGCGCAGGGTTTGCCGGCGCGAGAACGCGAGCAGTTGGCGCGTCAGGCCCGCAGCCCGATTGGCGTTCTGCTTGATCTGCATCAGCTCGTTGAAGGACGGGTCCCCGGGCTTGTGCTTGAGCAGCAGGAGATCCGAAAAACCAATGATGGCCGTCAGCAGGTTGTTGAAATCGTGTGCCACGCCGCCGGCGAGCTGTCCCACGGCCTGCATCTTCTGGCTTTGGGCGAACTGTGCCTCGAGCTTGCGCTGGTCAGTCATGTCCAGCGCATAGACATTGACGTGTTCGGGCGAGCCGGCACTGACTTCAGAGGCCGAAATGTAGAGCCGTACCGCGTGATCGCCTTCGGCGCTGAGCACCGCATCCACTGGCTCCACTTCGGAGCGCTGGGCCGTGGCGTCGGCCAGGGCACGGGCCAGCTTCTCCCGGCTGCCTTCGCCGATCAGGTCGCTCAGCGGCTGCATTTCCAGCGTCTTGCTCTCGTCGGACCACCGGAAGATGCGCCCGAAGGGCGCATTGGTGCGCACGATACGGCCCTTTTGGTCGAGTGTGGCGATCGCGAAGGGCGTGTCGTTGAAAAAGCGCGAAAACCGGACTTCCGCGGCCCGCAGTTCCTCCTCGGTGTCCGGCGCATTGGACTTGTCCAGCACAAGCGTCCGCGTTTCGCCCAGTTCCCCGTCGGCCAGCCGGGCCGCACGGTGCAGCAGGCGCACCGGCAAGGACGTGCCGTTGCGGCGCACGAGGTCGATGTCGATGATTTCGGTGCGGATTTCGCCATCGCCCCGACCGCGCATCAGCAGCGTCGCGCCATCTTTGCGGACGATATCGGAGAGAGCCAACTGGCCCGCATTGAACTCGGCCAAGTCGTAACCGAGCCAGTCGGCAAGGGTCGAGTTAAGATACTGGATACGCCCATGCGCGTCTGCCGAGAGGAAGCCTGACGGAGCGTGGTCGAGATAGTCAATCGCCCGCTGCAGATCGCGGAAGGCGGTCTCATTGTTTTCGCGGTCCCGCGTGATGTCTTCCACGGCCCACGCGACCAGCGGCCGCCGCGCATCGGCGGTGTCCGGCAGGGGTCGAACGCTGACCCGATACCAGAAGGCCCTGTTGGCCTCTGCGTGCGAACCACCCAAGCCTCCCACAATCCGGATATCCTCGATGGCGCTGCGGCCATCCTTTGCTGCACGGGACAAGCGGTAGATGGCTTCGCTGGCATCGGCATGGCCGGCGAACAGCCTCGGCACCCCGACCGGCACCCCATTGTTGGTGGCCCCGGAGAAGCTTCCATACGCCTGGTTCACGTAGGAAATCTTGCCGTCGCGATCGGCCACTACAGTGCCGAAAGGCAGGCTGTCGACGACGGCACTTGATATCGTACGCCGATCTTCGGTAGCGGCGAAACGGAACAGCCCCGCTGCCAACCCGAAAAGAAAGAACACTCCTGCCACAGCGAGAAGGCCGATGAAAGTCATCACCAGCTCGGGCGGGATCTGCTCCCCAAACATGGAGAAGGCTACCGCCGCGGCCACCAATGCCATGGCCAGCACCAGCACACGCCATATGCCGCCCCCCCGCCCGCTCGAGGCGATAGGTTCGGGGTAGCTGTCCTCGCCGAGCGGCGTCGATGCCATGATGGGTTGCTCCAGCGCGAAGGGGTGGTCCCGAATCGGGACACCTCAAGAGGTCTAGCAAATGGTCCGCTCGCATGGGAGTGCGAAGGGGCTTATCAACAATGCATGTCGACCGCGAAGGCTGCCAGAGGTCGCGCCTGCCATCAGGCGCTCGGGCGCCACCCACCACTGGCGCCGGGGCGAAGGCGCAGAACGAAGCCGATAACCTCGGCCACGGCCTTGAAGTGTTCGCCGGGGATGGCCTCGTCCACTTCCACCGAAGCAAACAGAGCCCGTGCCAGAGGCGGGTTTTCCACGATAGGGACGCCGTTCTCATTGGCAACGGCACGAATACGCAACGCAACAGCGTCAGCCCCTTTTGCGACGCATTTCGGAGCAGCCATCGACTTGTCGTATTTTAGCGCGACGGCGAAGTGGGTCGGGTTGGTGATGACCACGGTTGCATCCGGCACCGCCGCCATCATGCGCTTGCGCGCCCTCTCCTGTCGCAGCTGGCGCACCCTGCCCTTCACGTGCGGGTCACCTTCCATCTGCTTATACTCTTCGCGCGTCTCCTGCAGCGTCATCATGTGCTGCTTCCACCATTTGTTGCGCACGTAGAAATAGTCCGCCCCCGCAATGGCCGTGACCACAACCAGCACCGAAATGAAAATCTTGGTGCCGATCTCCTGGAAGTCCATGAGGATCATCAGCGGGTCGGCCGTCATCATTGTGTCCAGACGGTCGCGCTCGGGCCAGGCCACCGCCACCGCGACCGCGCCCACGATCCCGATCTTGGCCAGCCCCTTGCCGAAATTCACCAGCGCTTCGCCTGAAAAAAGACGCTTGGCGCCCGACAGGGGTGACACCTTGGAGAATTTCGGGGTGACTGGGTCGAACGACCAGACCGGACGATGCTGCACGAGATTAGCGAGTATCCCGCAGGCGTAGAGCACCGCCAGCGGCGCAATGACCGTGCCCATGATCGCGAAGGCAAGACCATTGAAAAAACTCGAGAAACCCGCCCCGGTCACGTCGAAGCGGTCGGCATTCATGATGATCCGCTCAAGAGACTGTGAGATTTGGCTGCTGGTCCAGGGCGCCAGCATGGCGAAGACGATGGCGGATCCCAGCAGCATGAACCAGGTGGTGACCTCCTGGCTCTTGGCGACATCGCCCTTCTTGTGGGCGTCCTCGAGCTTTTTCCCGGAGGGGTCTTCTGTTTTGGATTCCTGATCGGGGGCTTCATCGGACACCGATCACCCCCTCCACATGGCAAGGTGATTTTCGAACGCCGTCAGGTACCACCCCATCATCATGGAGACGAGGATGGCGAACAGCAGGAGCCCGACGATGATGTTGGCGGGCATGAGCACGAAATAGACCTGCAACGCTGGCATCAGCCGGGCAAGAATACCGGCGCCAAGGTTGAACACGAGGCCGAAGACGATGAAGGGCGCGGACATCTGAACGCCGATACTGAAGGTATGCGAGACGGTGCGAATGACCAGTTGCGTGGCATCCTCGAACATAATCGGGTCGCTCGGCGCGAACACCATATAGCTGTCATAAATCGCCGCCAGCGCCATGTGGTGCAGGTCCGTCGCAAAGATCAGCGCCACCCCTAGGAACGACAGGAAGCTGCCGAAGATTGCGCCTTGCACACCCGCCTGCGTCGGGTCGGCCGCCAGAGCGCCGCTGAGGCCGGTCTGGAAGGCGACTATCGATCCAGCCACCTGCGTCGCCATGACAGTGAGGCGCACGACGGCGCCAAGGATCAGGCCGATAGCCAGTTCGTGGAACAGCAATCCCACCATCGCGGGCAGATTATCCGAGGTTGCCGGAATAGCGCTGGATAGCAGTGGGTACAGCACAAGCGTGAACAGCAGCGCGAAGCTGAGACGCATGCGGACGGGGATGGTCTGTTCGCCCAAAGCGGGCATCAGCATGAGGATCGCAGCCACGCGCGCGAAGAGGATGATGTAGCTGAAGGCCGTGGCGGGAAGCCAGTCGAGACCGAGGGTCACCTTAGCCCCCGACGATAATCATATCTATCACCCGCCGCATGAATGCAGCCATGGTAGCACCCAGAAACGGCAAGGTGAGCAGCATGGTCACGAAGATGGCAACGATCTTGGGGACGAAAACCAGCGTCATTTCCTGGATCTGCGTCAGCGCCTGAAAGAGCGCGATGACCACACCCACAACCAGACCCACCAGCATCATCGGCATCGAGACGATGATCAGCGTCCAGATCGCGTCCGTCGCTATGTCGAGTACTTCGGCGCCGGTCATGACTGGGCATCCAGGGAATCACTAACGCAACCTTAACACGAAGTCCGTCCGGCCCCATGACGCGCCGGCCGACGCAGGCCTCGGAGGGCTTCGCGATCAGATCGGCATGCGCATGATTTCTTCATAAGCCGAGATGACGCGGTCACGCACCGTCACCATGGTGTTGATGGACATCTCGGTCTGGGAAAGCGCGGTCACCATATCGACGACATTGGCCTTGCCGTTGACCATGTCCATGGCCATCTGATCCGAGACCTTGCCCTGGTCCACGACACCCTGCACCGTCTGGGACAGCATCTGAGCAAAACTGTTGCCGGTCGCAGAGGCCTCCGCCGTGAGGTCGGTCCTTGGCTTGGCAGCCTGCGAAATCAGGCGGCTGGCATTGCCATAGGCAGCTGCGGCGGCATTGAAGGGTGTGGTTGCCATTTAGTGGGCTCCGGGACCGGTCAGCTACGCAGGATGTCGAGCGTCCGCCCGAGCATCTGGCGCGACACCGTCACGACGTTGAGGTTGGCTTCGTAGGATCGCTGGGCCTGGCGCATGTCCATGGCCTCGATTAGCGGATTGACGTTCGGATACTTCACATAGCCGCTGGCGTCGGCGGCCGGATGGCCGGGCTCGTAGCGGGTGGTAAAATCAGTTTGGTCCAGCGCGAGCCTGCCCACCTCGACGATCTGGCCGCCAACTGCCTGGTCAAAATGCGATTCGAACGTAGGGATGCGTCGGCGGTACGGATCGGCACCCGGCGTCTTGCCGGCAGAATCGGCATTGGCGATGTTTTCCGCAATCACTCGCATGCGCGCAGTCTGCGCGTGCATGCCGGTTGCTGCGATGCGAAGCGAGGAGTTGAAGTCCATGCGTCAAACTCCTCAGGCCGATTTGCCAAGCGCGATTTTCAGGATGCCGACCGACTTCTGGTACATTGAGGTGGCGGCCTGGTAGTCCATCATGTTCGTGGTCACCTTCATCATTTCGTCTTCCAGGCTCACTCCGTTGCCTTCTGGCGTGATCTCGAAATTCGCCATACGCTGCGCGTCGAAACCGCTGCCATCGCCCGAAGAGACGGCAATGTGCATCGGTCGAGTCGTGCTCGTGGTGAGGGTGGCCGAGCTCATCGGGCCGGAGCGCGCCGCGAAGTCGTATTGTTTGAGATCACGGCCGCGATATCCTGGCGTCTCGGAATTGGCGACGTTTTCTGCCAGAAGACCCTGCCGAGCCTGATGCCAGCGCATCTTGTCCGTCAGCGCCGCGAACATCGGCATGTTCATCAGATCCATCAGCGTCTCGACTCCCCTGGTAGATAGGCAAATCTTGCCGTGGCATGGTTAATCCAATGTTAATTCAGTAGCCCCATTGCAGAAATGGCCTCGCATTTTGCACAATTGCGCGGCTTAGGTGGGCAGCAATTGCCGCGCGGATTCGGCCGACGATCAAAGGAGCCTTTTTGCAGTGAGTTTCATCTCCAGCCTGTTTGGCGGCGCCGAGGGAGACATCTTGCCCATGCTCTTTGCCTTGGGCGTCGTCATCGTGCTCATCGTGCTTGCGGTGTGGCTGCTCAAGTTCGTCTTTAACGTCTCGACAGGCGTTACGCGCGGCCGCAACAGGCGATTGGCTGTCGTCGACACGCTCGCGCTCGATACAAAGAGGCAACTGGTCATTGTTCGACGGGATAATGTCGAACACCTGATCCTGACCGGCGGCTCACACGACCTTGTCGTGGAGACAAACATTCCCGTGGACGAAGCCCCGAGCCAGACTGGTCGCAGGATTGTGCCCACTGCGCGCCCGCCCCGTCCGCTGCCCGTCAAACCGGCCCCCACCCCCGCCACCGAGAGCGGTCAGAAGTCACTCCGCCAAACCGCCCTCCTTCGCCCCATGCCCAAGGAAGAGCCGGGGCAAAACGCGGACATTTCCCCGGTCCCGGTCTTCGACTCAGCTAAAGAAGGACCTGCGGACGAAGCGAAGCGGGGCGATACGGTTGAGCAGCACCCTACCGGCGAGGTCACTCGAGGCTGACAGAGAGCCCAGCCAGCGCCATCGGCGCTGGTGGCCGCTGTTGCTGACAGCGGGGCTGTTTTTTGGCCTCGCGGGCGCTGCCTATGCGCAGAACCTTTCCATCGATTTCGGCGACGACACCACCCTGACCGAACGAGCGGTGCAGCTCATCGGGCTGATCACGTTGCTATCGCTCGCTCCCTCCATCCTCGTCATGGTCACAAGCTTCACCCGCATCGTGGTGGTGCTCTCGTTGCTGCGGACGGCTATCGGGCTGCAGACCGCGCCACCAAATTCGGTGATGGTGTCACTGGCATTGTTCCTGACGCTGTTCGTCATGCAGCCGACACTGCAGCAGAGCTACGATCAGGGGATCGCGCCATTGCTCGCGGGGCAGATAGAATTTGGGGAAGCGTTCGAACAGGCGGCCGCGCCTCTCCACACGTTCATGCGGGCCAATGTGCGAGAGCAGGACCTCTCCTTGTTCTATGACCTGACCGACGCACAGCCGCCTGACGATCCGGTCGCCATTCCCCTGCAACTGCTGATCCCCGCCTTCATGATCTCCGAATTGCGCAGAGCCTTCGAGATCGGGTTCCTGCTGTTCCTGCCCTTTGTCGTGATCGACATGGTCGTTGCGTCAGTGCTGATGAGCATGGGCATGATGATGCTGCCGCCGGTAGTCATCTCGCTGCCGTTCAAACTGATTTTCTTCGTGCTGGTAGACGGGTGGTACCTGGTGGCCGGATCGCTTGTGCGCAGTTTTACGAGCGGATAGCGAACGCTTTCAATTGGCCGAGGCCAGGCCAGCACTCGGTTGGCTTGGAGTAAGGGGTGTCAGCGCCCCATCGCCGGAATAGGCATGGCGATAGGACGCGAGGAATGCGTCAAGGCCGTCTACGGCAGCGACTTCGGCGGCGACTCTCTTGAACTCCAGGCTACTCGTCTGGATGGGGCCGGTGACATAGTCGAACATCGGCCACTCCGGCGAATTGACCATCTGCTCCCCGAACTTGGCGCGCAGGCGTGAGAGACCGAGCGTGTCGCTGCCCAGCACATACCCTACCCCAGCCTTGACGATCATCATCCGTGATGGCTGGTCGAGCGGCTTCCCGCCGGGTGCTGAGGCGTAGATCTGCTCGATCATCTGGCCGGCTTGGCTATAGCGGCGAGCCTTCCAGTGCGCATCGACGCGCATCAGTTCCACATCCTTGCCGCTCATGTCGCTCAGCATATCAAGAGCCAGCTGGTCCCGCCCGCCATCGATCATCGCCCGGGCTTCCAGAATCCGCCGTTGCCGGTCCAGCGCCGGGGAGATATTGGGCAGGCGCGTGTCATTGAGAACCCGGATCGCGTCCTGCGGCCTGCGGTCTGCGAGGTAGATGATGGCAAGGTCTGCGGCAATCTGTGTCCGCGCCACCCCGCGCAGTCGGCTGTCCAACTGATACTGTAGCAGTTCTGCAGCCTGTGGCAGCAGGTCTACCCGGACAAGGCGTCGCGCAAGGTTGCGGATCATTTCGTCGCCCTTCGTGCCAGGCGGCGTCAGGTGCCGGAAATCGTAATAAATCGCCAGCGCCTCAACCGGTCGGATGGAATCGGCAAGACCGTTGAGGAAGAGGTCGGTGAACATCGCCTGCGCCTGGTCCCGCAAGGCATTGACCTGCGGGCTCTCAGGATAGTTCGAGACGGCTGCCTTTACCGTCTCGAATCCGAGGCGATACTGCTGGTCGCGGAAATAGAGCTGGGCGAGCAGCGTCTGCATGTCCGCTTCCAGCGCGTCCCCGCGCCAGAGCAGCGTTTCCGCGGCCAGCGTCTGCGTAGCTTTGGGAACATCGAGCCGACCCTGCTTGTCGAGCAGTAGGAGCGTTCGGTACACGGCCTCGGCGCGGGTGGGGCGAACCTCGGAGGCGATAACCTGGCCATAGGCGTCGATGGCGTCCTGCTCGCGTCCCTGCTCCTCGTCCACTCGTGCCGAAAGCAGATGATAGAGTGAGGCATCCTCGACGCTAAGACTGGCGAAATCGATGTCCTCCAGCATCTTGTCGGCCATTACCGGATCATTGTCTTCTACCCCTGCCCGTGCGGCCGCGAGACGGAAGGCGTTGCGTGCCCAGATGGGGTAACTGTCCGCAATGGTTCGGGCTTCAATCGCATCGAGACGTGCGCCCTTGTAGTCATGATCCTCCACTCGCGCGATGGTGCGCCAGAAGATGGCATCCACTTCCTGGTTCAGAGCGGCCGCGTTAAGAGTAGCCATGGCATCGCGAGGACGGCCAGCCATGATGCTGGCGATGGCGTCCGTCATCCGCAGCCTGCGTGTCAGGTCTTCCGCCTTGAGGTCCGCCTCCATCACCTTGGTGATGCCGAGGGCCTCGTAAGAGAGCTGATTGGCGACATAATACTGCGCAAGGTCGAGCCGCGACACGTCGCGCTCCCGACCTTCTCTCTCGGCAGCGCGACGTTCCAGTTCGTCCACGTGCTCGGCAAACGCCGCCGGGTCCGGCTGCTGTAGGTTCGCCAGGTCGATATAGGACGCGCGTCCCGCCTCTTGTGCCTCGCTGCCGATGTTGCGCAAGGCGTCCAAGGCCGACACGGTCAATCCGGTGGTGCTGGTGACAACTGCAAGATCGGTGTCAATCGCGACGGATACATCCTGGGATTTCGGCTTAATGACGAGGCCGTGCACGCTGCGCAACGCCGTGAAGTCGACGTAGTCGAGAGTGCGCGTAATGCCGCGCGCAGGAGGATAAGCCGTGACAACCTTGAGGCGGTCTCCAACCTCCGGATCGGTGAAGTCATGGATGCGGCCGGGGCGCCGGATGTCCGCCGTCATCTCGAATGACCCCTCCAGATCACGACGGCGCGAAAGCGCCATCGGCTCCGTTGGGCTCAGCATGACATCGCCAAGCGAAAGGACCCACGCCATGCCCTCCGAACCGATCGTGGCCAGCCGGTTCTGCGCGAGGTCGATCCGGACGATCTGGGCATCGCTGGAAGAGACGACGTCAAAGCTGCGCGCTACGGATTTCAGCGGTTCGCTGTCCTGCGGCTTTTGAATGCCGCTCACCGTGTCGAAGACCATCCAGACCGTATCTCCCCGCCGAAACACCGCCGCCGGAGTGTCCTGTTCGAAGGGAAAGATCATGCGCACGGTGCTGCCCAGCACGTTGACATATGGCGTGATCGCCTCCGCAGCGGCCGGCATCAGTGCCTCGACGCTCGGTGGCTCCGGGGGGGCTTCCTCAGTGCCCTGGCCAATTTCGGCGACTGCGGCCAGTGCAGCGGCGTCCAGCGTGGGCAGCCCCTGCCCCGCAATGTCGACGTCCAGCACATATTGTGTGGGTGAAATCTTGTAGAAGCGAGGCGCCACCCCGTCTGCGAACTCTAAGCTGACGTGCGAACCATCGGCATCGGACTTGCTGCCGACCGAGACGATTTCAGAGGGCAGATCGCTGGCGAGCTCGCGCGTGTCTATCTCGACCGGCCACTCGAAACTGGCCATGCCTATAGTTCCCTCCTGCGCGAATTCTCCGGAGGTCGGCACAGTCCAATCGAACTGGATTCGCATGAACGTCGTATTGCGTCCGATGCGGATGGACGCTTCGGGGCGCAGTTCGGCCGCCATTCTTGCCTTGCGGTCCTGCTCTGCCTTGATTGCAGCGAGCCTGGCCCGCTCGGCAAGCGCATCGATGACGTCCTGCGGCAGGGGTGGCGGCATGCCTTGCCAGCCCGCTGGGAGCAGATCGATGAAGAGCTTTTCGCCGGCCTCGATGCGGTTGAAGTTGAAGCTCGACTTGAGGCCGAGGCGAAGACCGCGTCCATCGGGGTCCACGCGAGCCACCGAGAGATAGCTGGGCATCGTCGTTGCCACGTCGGGCAGGATAACGCTGACCGGATCGGTGAATTCGATGGAGAGCACACCGTTGTCGATGCGCATCGTGTATTTGGGCAGGGCATCTTCGCCTGGGAAGCTCAGGATCAGCCGACCGTAACCTTGCTCCTCAGTGGCGAACAACTGCCCCTCGTCGGCGCCGAACGCGGGCGCGACAAGACCGAGCACGGCCAGTGCGGTTGCGGCGATGACAATTCTTGTCCGCCGCCAGCCTGCCTTGATTGCGGTCTTCACCGGCTTCTGCCCGCCCGACGCACTGGAACGCGTTCACGGGCCAGACCCGATAAGGCCGGACATCCTCAGGAACGCGAGGGTTACACTACTTGTGCCAAGACCCTAGCGATCCGTGCTTAACACGCTCCTAAAGTGACCGTCGGCATTTACTGGCCGACGATCTGGGGCAGGTCCGCGAGATTGGCCGGCGTCATCTGTTCGATGGGTGCATCGGACAGTGCTGCCATGCGCACCGTCAACTCCTGGGCGCGCTGGGTATCCATCTCCGCCAGGATAGGTGCCATCTTGCGCGGACTCATCATCTTGGCGACGCGCAACAGCACCTCGATGTCGAGCGTGTTGAAGATGGCGGCAGCATCCTTGGGCTTCATCGTTTCGTACATCGCCACGATACCGGCGAACTGGCCTTCCTCCATCTGCTTGCGCTGGTCAACGAGAGCGGAGATCTGGCCTTCGATTTGCTGCAAGGTCTGGCTCCGTTCTTCGAGGCGCTTCTCGGCAGCATCGACGAGGGACGACCGGAGATTGAGATCCTGCTCGTAGGTCTCGAGTTCCTTCCGGCGCTCGGCGAGGCGCTGCAGAAGCGCCTGCTCGGTGAGCGTGCTGTCACCCCCACCCAGCAGCTGCGGACCATCTGGGGTCAGCAGTTGCGGCAGGGCGTCGATCAGAGGAGGACAATCGGCGGGAATGACAAGCAGTTGACCGCTGCCGCTGGTGTCGGCCTCGGATTCGGGCGCGGCCTGTCCCTCTGCCGCAACGGGCTGAGGATCACAGGCATTGGCAGCCGCGACGCTGTTGGCCGGGTCTTCGCCAGGATCACTCTCCGCACCGTCGGCGCTATCGGCAGGCTGGGCCTCCGATTCATGACCAGTCGCAGCGACTTCGGCGGGAGTATCATCGCCGCTGCTGGCTTGGTGCCCGCTGGCATCTGGCGTGGCGCCCACAGTGGGGTCCGAGTCGCCGATTGTCGGGGCTGTGTCTTCTATCGTGTGATCACCAGGAAGGGTCGCTTCGCCTGAAGCTCCTTCCGCCGGCGCGCCAGCGCCGCTGCCACCCCCCGCCGCCGAAGCGACCGTAACGCCGCCAAGCACATAGCCGCCATTGGTCACAAGACCGAGGGTCTTGAGCACAAGAAGTGCGGCAACGGCCAAGATGACGACGGGGAGAAGGCGAACCTTGTTCACGCAGCGACCCCGCGGCTGCGCACGCGTTCGGTCAACTGCTGCAGCGCGGACTGCACCTTGTTCGTCTCCGGCGCAGACTCGGTCGGCGCCTGGGCGAGGCGCGCAGCAGCGGTGATCTTGGCAATGCGATCCATCAGCGCCGTCCCGGCATTGATGTGATTTGCCAGCTCAACGCCAAACCGTTCGGCTTCATTGAGACGCGTGCTCATAGTCACGTCGGCATCAATGGCGGTTGCCTTCAGTTCCTTGATCGCTTGGTTGGCCAGATTGGTCGCGCTGACCAGGTCCGCCACCATCTGCTGGAGCGCACCGCGATCCTGATGCAGTCGCTTGAGGCGCTGGTTCAGCACGACGCAGTAACCGATGGTCAGCGCCAACAGAACGGCCACCGCGCTTTCCACGAAAAATCCCAGGGGCAGCCCGAACATCATCGTCCTTCCATCGTCTCGTCGATTGCCTCGAAGGCCGCCATGGTGACCTTGGGCGGGTTGAGCGGGCGCGTGACCCGCACGGAAACATGATTGCCGATATGGCCCATGATGGCCTCGGTGAGTTCGACGTCCCCGCATCGCAGGCGGATCGGATCACGCGGCGAACGCTCGAACATGATTGTATGACCGGGCTTCAGATTGAGCAGCCGCGCCAGTGGCAGTTCCTGCTCGTGCAACACCGCCTCGACCTGCACATCTGCCTGGTAGATCTCGCTGGCGAGATGGCCTTCCCAGATCGGGTCGCGGCCGAACTTTTCACCCATGAACATCTGCAAGAGCTGTTCGCGGATCGGCTCGATGGTCGCATAAGGCAACAGGATTTCGATCTTGCCGCCGCGGTCGTCCATCTCAATGCGCAGCTCGATCAGGATGGCGGCATTGCCCGGTCGCGAGATCGCGGCAAAGCGTGGATTGGTCTCCATGCGCTCGAGCTTGAAATTGATCTGCGTTACAGGCTCGAAGGCCCGGTGCGTGTCTTCAAGGATTACCTCGATCATGCGGCGGGCCAACGCCATCTCGATGGTGGTGTACGGCCGCCCCTCGACTCGAATATTGCCGCCCACGCGGCGCCCGCCCAGGAGCACGTCGATCATCGAGTAGATGAGGTTGGAATCGACGGTCAGGAGGCCGTAGTTCTCCCACTCCTCGGCTTTGATGACCGACAGAATGGCCGGGAGAGGAATGGAATTGAGATAGTCGCCGAAGCGCACGGATGAAATCGAATCCATCGTGACTTCCACGTTGTCGGACGTGAAATTGCGCAGTGACGTCGTGGCCAACCGGACCAGCCGATCAAACACGATCTCGAGCATTGGGAGGCGCTCGTAGCTGACGAGCGCTGAATTGATGAGTGCCTGGACGCCCGTCAGCTCGACGTTACTGGCTGCACTGGAATCAAAGCCCAGAAGGCTGTCGATCTCGTCCTGATTGAGGACTCGGTCGGCTCCACCCTCACCGTCGTTATCGCTGCCCTCAATCATGGCGGCCCATTCGGCCGCCGCAGCGGCAGCGCGCTCTTCCTCGGAAAGCTCTACGCCCAAGCTGTCATCGCCCACCGGAGCTGCATCGATGTCGTCGAGACCCCAGTCTTCCGACAGCTTGTCCTGATCGCTTGGGCCGGCCATCACTGCACCAGGATTTCCTTGAACAACACGCTTTCAACATGTGCGGGATAGATCGCCAGGTTCACCCGCCGCAGCAGTTCCTCCTTCAGCCGATATATGCCGGCAGATCCCTCGAGATCGCTCTTTCGCAGCTCACGCAGGTACACCTGGAAGGCGTCCACGACCTTGGCGAGACGTGGCTGGATCTGGGCCATCATCTCCTCGTCAGCGACTTCGAGCGCGATGGTCAGCTTCATGAACGACTGGTTCGAGCCGTCGCTGTTGAGGTTCACCATCATCGGCGGGAGGTTGAAGATGAACGTGTCGTGTGACGGCGCCCCAGCAGCGGCCGTCTCGCCATGCTCTTCGGCCGCAGCGTCCGGTGCGCCGGATGATGACATGACGAAGAATAGACCGGCGCCGCCCAGCAGCACGACGACGACCGCTGCTCCGATGAAGATGAAGAGCTTGGGAATGCCCTTCTTCTTCGCGGGTACTTCGGTTCCGACTTCCGCTTCCGCAGCCATGGTCTTCCAATCGAGATGCCAGCTTTTCCGGAGGATTCCGGCGTGGCTTCAGCTAAGGCGCGTTTGGTTAATGATTGGTTACAAACACCCCCGCCTCGGCAGATTTTGCCGGGCAGCTTTTGCCCGGCACACCGACCCTGCCGCGCCAACCCTACACCCAGTAAGAGAGCAAATATTTGATATGTAGCCATATTTTAGGTTGGCATGGTTGCTGCATTGCTAATGGCAAGGCGCCAGCTTGGGGAAGCAGGAACCTTGGGGACAGGACGGGAAGTCGATGATCGAGAATGCGCAACTTATCGGCCTGTCGCGGCAGATCGCGCTGCAGCGGCAGATGGACGTAGTGTCCAACAACATCGCGAATCTCAACACCACCGGCTTCAAGGCAGAGAACATCCTGTTCGAGGACTACCTGATGCCTGTGGCGCGGGATAACGACTTTCCCCGCCCCGACCAGCCACTGCATTACGTCCAGGACTGGGCGACAGTCCACGATCTGGGCGCTGGCGCCATGGTCCAGACCGGCAACGACCTCGACGTTGCCATCAATGGCAACGGTTTCTTGGCGGTGCAGACCGCAGCCGGCGAGCGCTACACCAAAGCCGGGTCGTTCCAGCTCGACAACTCGGGTACCCTTGTCGACCTCTCCGGCAATCCCGTGCTCAGCACCGGTGGCCCGATCACCTTCGGTCCAGAAGAAAAGAACATCACTATCGCGCCGGACGGAGCAATTTCGTCCAGCGCAGGCGCCAAGGGACAGCTCAAGCTGGTGGACTTCGCCAACCCGCAAAGCCTCAAGCGCGAAGGCGCGAACCTGTTCTCGGGCGCCAATCCCGTCGCCGCTTCCGGCAGCCGGATCATGCAAGGTTTCGTGGAGCGGTCCAACGTTTCGGGCGTCAGCGAGATGGCGGAAATGATCCGCGTCACCCGCGCCTACGAATCGCTCGCCAACCTCAGCCAGCAGCAGGATGACTTGCGTCGCAACGCCATCCAGCGCCTCGGCGACGCCAACGCCTGACCTCGGGGAGACCGGACATGAAAGCCCTCTACATCGCATCGACCGGCATGAGCGCGCAGGAACGCAACGTCGAAGTCATCTCCAACAATATCGCCAACATGCGCACCACCGGCTTCAAGCGCCAGCGCGCCGAGTTCCAGGATTTGCTGTACCAGCAAATCACTCGCGCCGGTTCGCAGACGTCGAGCCAGGGCACACTGGTGCCGGCGGGACTGGAGATCGGCTCGGGTGTCCGCACAGTGGCAACGCCGCGCATCATGAGCCAGGGCAGCGTGAACATGACGGAAGGCGAACTGGACGTCGCTATCCGCGGTGAAGGCTTCTTCCAAATCCAGCTCCCCGACGGACGCACGGCCTATACCCGCGACGGTTCGTTCGATCGCGACGCGAACGGCACTCTCGTCAATTCCTCCGGCTACTCCGTCGGCCCCGGCATCACCATTCCCGACAATGCCCGCGGCATCTCGATCTCTCCGGACGGAACAGTCGAGGCTTTCCTCGGCACGGATTCGACCGCGACGCAGCTTGGTCAACTTCAATTGGCGCGGTTCGTGAACAAGTCCGGCCTCGAGTCGATGGGCGACAATCTGTTCCTCGAAACCGCTGCGAGCGGGCCGGCTCAGGTAGGCATCCCGAACACCGACGGTACGGGCGATCTGCTGCAGAACTACCTGGAAATGAGCAACGTCAACTCCGTGACCGAGATCGCCGACCTCATCGCCGCCCAGCGGGCCTACGAGATGAATTCCCGTGTCATCTCCGGCGCCGACGAAATGATGCAGGCCACGAGCCAACTGCGCTGAGGAGGATGACGATGAAAGCCGCTTACACCTTCTCTGCAGCCTTGATCATCGCCCTCTCGACAAGCTGCGCGTTCGCCGCGCCCGTGCTGCGCGCCGATATCTCCGTCGTTTCACCCATCGTCACCGTGGGCGATATGTTCGACGACGCGGGTACCCTTGCAGAGCAGCCGATGTTCCGTGCCCCGCGCCCTGGCACCACCGGCACAGTCGACATCGACACCATTCGCGCCGCAGCTGCGCGCGCCGGCTTCAGCGAGTTTGCTTCCAATGGGCTGAGCGCCGTTCGCGTCTCGCGGAGCGCCGCTCTTGTCGATGAGACGCTACTTTCAAGCCTCATCTCCAACGATCTGCGTGCACGGGGGATCCTGAGCCACGGCATGCAGGCGCAGACAATGTTCGCGTCTCCCGTCGGCACCATCGAGGCAGCCGCGACTGATCAGCCCGCACGGCTCGACGGCCTCCGATACCTGCCTGGCAACAGCACGTTCACGGCCCGCTTCATCCTCGCCGGCGTTGATCAGCCGCTGACGGTTTCAGGAACGATCGACCTGATGGTCGACGTCCCGCAACTGGCCACGTCCCTTCCGGCCGGCGCCATCCTCAGCGAGGCCGATATCGTGATGCGGCCCGTTTCTGTTCGGCAGGCCGATGCGCAAGGCATCGCGCATCTCGATCAGCTGGTGGGCATGTCACTCAACCGGCAGAGCCGCGAAGGAATGACGCTGAGGATCGGCGACGTCAGCACTCCGCTGACGATCAACAAGAACGATCCTGTCACCATCTATTTCCGCCAGGGCCCGTTGACGCTCACCGTCAAAGGCCAGGCGATCACTGGGGCTTCAGAAGGCGCGCCGCTCCAGGTTCTCAACCTCATGTCCAAGCGGGTCATCAGTGCGACAGCCGTCGCCCCCGGAGCCGTGGAAGTTTCCACCTCCGGCCTGACCGTTGCAGGCCTCTAAAAGGACCCATCCGATGAAGCTCTTCAAGATCGCAACGCTTCTGACCCTCGCCGCCAGCCTCGGCGCCTGCAACACCATGGATCGCCTCGCGAATGTTGGTAACGCACCGGCGCTGACCGCCATTGAAGACCCCACCACCGTGGCCGGCTACCAGCCTGTACGCATGCCGATGCCGGAGCCTATCGCCGACACCTATCAGCCGAACTCGCTGTATCGGACATCCGCCAAGGGGTTCTTCAAGGACGAACGCGCCCATCGCGTCGGTGATATTCTCACCGTGCTCGTCACGATCAACGACCGCGCCAAGTTGAACAACCAGAGCCAGCGGGGCCGCAGTTCCACCAATTCGGCGGGCATGGGCGGCATTTTTGGTGCGGCCGTGGGGAACCTGGCCCAGGGTTCGTTCGATCCATCAGCCACCATAGACCTCACCTCCGGCCTCAAGGACACCGGCAACGGTTCGGTCAACCGTTCCGAAGCCGTAGAAACCTCGGTTGCGGCGGTGGTGACGCAGGTCTTGCCCAACGGCAACCTGGTCATTGAGGGGCGGCAGGAAGTGCGGGTGAATTTCGAGGTTCGCGACCTGCTCGTGGCCGGCATCGTTCGACCGTCGGACATCCAGAACAACAACACGATTCCCTCCACCAAAATCGCAGAAGCGCGCATCTCATACGGTGGCCGGGGCCAGATCACGGACGTTCAGCAGCCGCGGTATGGCCAACAGGTGATGGACGCCATTCTTCCCTTCTGATCCCCAGGCATCTCCACCGGTCCCCAAAGGCGGGCATGCCACTCGCCAAATCAGAAGATTTGGTTTCCCCTCCGACAGAAGGTCAACACAATTCCCCAAAGGCGCCGCTTCCCCAGCTGCGCCTTTCCCTTTTGCCGTCGGCAAGAATTTCTAGCGCCGCAGGGAACCTTCTGAAAGTTCACGTGGTTCCGCGCCTATCGGGACACTGGGGAGGCCACCATGAGCTCTGGTTTGGCGATCGCAATGGGCATCGCGATTGGTACCGCTTTCGGTGTCATTCTGAGCAATGTCGCAGTCGGTATCGCCCTCGGGGCGGCGCTTGGAGCCGGCGTCGGTGCAGCGCTGGGCCCGACGCGGGTGAACAAATAGCCCGGGCTCTTGCCGCAAGCGGGCCGGTATGAAAAACCTCGGGCACCACACGGAGCCCGACATGTCCTTCGAAAAACTTGATGCGCTCGCACGAAAGCTCGATGCGATTGAGCACGCCCTGTCCATCCTGGGCGCCGACGAGGCAACCCATATGGCCGTCGGTGGCGGCGAGAAACGTGCAGAGGCCATGTCGGAACTGGCCGGCATCTACCATGCCCAGGCAACGGCGCCTGAAATCGGCGATTGGATCGAAACCGCTAAAGCAGAACACCTGGACGAAGACCAGCGCCTGGCAGTTGGAGAGTTCGAACGGAACTACATCAACGCCACGTGCCTGCCGACAGAGTTCGTGCAACGCAAGACATCCGCGACCATGCGCTCCGAGCAATTGTGGCGCGATCTTAAAGCCAAGGGCGACTGGGACAGTTACCTACCGGCGCTCGAAGGTGTGGTGTCGCTGGTCCGTGAGGAAGCGCAGTTGCGCGCAGAGGCCCTCGATCTCGCGCCTTACGACGCACTGATGGATCAGTATGATCCGGGCAACAGGATGGCGGACATCGACCCCGTGTTCGCCGACCTCAAGAGTTTCCTCAAGGATTTTCTGCCCGAAGCGCTCGGGCGCCAGGAGCAGCGCCTGGCCACGCACCCGCGCAAGTCTCTCAATGGTCCCTACCCTATCGAGAAGCAGCGCGAGCTCGGGCTTGCTGCCATGCGGGCGGTAGGCTTCGATTTCACTCACGGCTCGCTGGCTGTTTCCCACCACCCGTTTTGTGGCGGCGTACCGACGGACGTGCGCATGACGACGCGCTATCGCACCGATGAGTTTCTCAGCTCGCTCATGGGCGTGCTGCACGAGACGGGCCACGCGCTTTATGAGCAGGGTCTACCGAAAGACTGGTCGCACTGGCCATTGGGCAAGGCGCGGGGCATGGGCATGCACGAAAGCCAGAGCCTCTTCGTCGAGATGCAGCTGGCCCGGGCTCCCGAGTTCTGGGATTTCATGCTGCCGCTGGTGCATCAGTACTTGGGAGAGGAAGCAATACCCGGCTGGGACGTGGCCGACGTTCTCAACGAGGTCAACTTCGTCGAGCGCGGCTATATCCGCGTGGATGCCGACGAGGTCACCTATCCCCTGCATGTCATCCTGCGCTACGAACTGGAACAGGAACTGGTCGCCGGCACGCTCGAGGCCGCGCAGATTCCCGAGGCCTGGGACGCCAAGATGACGGAATATCTCAACATCTCGACCCTCACCGATCCCAAGGATGGACCTATGCAGGACGTCCATTGGCCGGCCGGTTCGTTCGGATATTTTCCGAGCTACACGCTCGGCGCCATGATTGCCGCGCAGCTTGGCGCCAAAATGCGCGAGGACCTGCCTGACATGAGCGACCAGATTCGCTCGGGAGATTTCTCCGCCATCAATCGCTGGCGCCAGGACCGGGTGTGGTCGCAGGCTTCCCGTTACTCAACGCCGGACCTGATCACAAGGGCGACCGGAGAACCGCTGAACGCTGAGTTCTTCAAGGCGCATCTGCGCTCGCGCTACGGGGCCTGAGAGCATGTCCGGCGTCGTCCATGTTGAAATCACTGGCCAGAACGTCGCCGAAACCGCGAAGTTCTACGAGCAGGTCTTCGGTTTTACCGCCGAACCGTCACCTTTCGTCTCGAACTATACGCTGCTGAGCGGCCCGGACGGCCCGCTCGGCGCAGTAATGAGCCGCGCCTATCAGACACAGCCGGTGATCGTCTGGTTTTCGGTGGACGACATCGAAGGAGCCCTGGACGCTGTCCAGGCTGCAGGGGGAAGCCGGCGGGGAAGCATAAACAGCATTCCTGGCCAGGGCCGCGTCGCCTATGCGGCAGACATCAACGGCACGGTGTTTGGGATCAGAGAGCCGCAATCCTCTGCCTGAATGGCAGATGAACCCGGGCTTCAGCAGCAGTTCCGTTTTGCCAGTCTAGAACAGTCTCCATCAAACGCGGTCGGAGGGACCGCCACAAGGAGACGCCAAATGATCCGCAAGTTTATCCTGACCGCTGTTGCCGCCACTGTCCTCACGGCCTCTGCCGCCCCCAGCTTTGCCGGCGGCATCTCGATCGACCAGTTCGGCTTCGGCAACGAAGTGGGCGGCAAGCAGACCGGCTGGCACCATACGTTCGCCACCAAGCAGTACGGCTGGTGGAACAAGGCGACCAGCCGGCAGAAGGGCGGCCGTAACACCTCGGCCATCGGCCAGCAGGGCAATTACAACGCGACCGACATCTTTCAGGATGGCTGGGACAACCAGGCTGGCGTTGGGCAGTTCGGCGACAACCACAATGCCGTGGTGACCCAGGACGGCAACGGCAATATCGTGGCAGGCGTGCAGGTCGGGAACGGCTGCGATGCCAACGTCGTGCAGCATGGTTCGGGCAATGTCACCGCTTTCGTGCAGGCCTGCAACTGACTGGCAGGACCGGCCCAGCCGGTCCGCGTTCTTCCAGAAAGGAGAGAACCGATGCTTCCCTACAGCTTGCCTATCGCACTCGCCGGGCTTGGACTTGGTCTGGCCGGCTTCGCGGCCACTGCAAATGCCGCTCCGGATGGCCTCAGTTGTGGCGTGATGGCCCACACTGCCAACGGGATGGCCACCCTTGAGGGCGTTATCAAGACCGACAAGGCCGCCGCCGGCAGCTACAGCTTTGCGCTCAAGAGCAGTGGCGGCGGCAGCAACAACTCGGTGCGCCAGGGCGGCCAGTTTAGGGCCGAGCCCGGTATGGTGACGACGCTGGGCCAGGTATCGATCAACAGCGATGCCCGCACCAGTATCGAGTTCACCGTTACCATCGACGGCCGCAGCTATGATTGCTCGGCTCCGTGGACCACGCGCACCTAACTGGTCTGCACAACGAAGAGCCCCGGCATGGCCGGGGCTTTCTTTTGTCCGGTCCCGGCAGCTGAACGGCAACTGAACGTACGCTTCGCCGCAGGTTCAGCCGCCCCCTCCTAGAGTTCAATCATCGAACCGAGGGAGATCATCATGCGCCTAGCCAAATCCATTGCCACTTTTGTCACTGTTGCAGCCATCGGCCTTTCGGCCGTTCCGGCTCAGGCGGGCGGGCAGATCTCGTTCGGGTTCGCACCCTCGAACCCACAACAGGCTGAAGCGCTGAACCTGGGGCTGCAGGTCTTCTCGCTGGTGCAGGGACTCTCAAACGAGGGTGCCACGGTCTCCCAGAACGGGAGCGGCAACGCGGCCGGCATTGACCAGGGCGGGCGCAACAACCGCGGGCTGATCTATCAGGAAGGCAATGGCCATAGCGGCACGATCCGCCAGCGCGGCAACGGCAACAGCTGTGGCCTCTTCCAGTTCGGTTCCGCCACCAACGCCGAATGCATCCAGCGTGGCAGCAACCGTTCGGCCATAACCACCGTCTTCGGGTTCTGATAGGCTAATCGCCTGTCGAGCATCTGCCCTGACAGAAAATGTCGAAGCCGACCCTCCTGGCTCGTCGGCTGAACACAGGGCGATGTCGCCCCAGCCAGAGGAGACCGATCATGCGCGTCGTCGTATTCGTCAAAGCCACGGCCGATAGTGAACAGGGCGCCATGCCCACCACCGAAATGCTCGAAGCCATGGGCCGGTACAATGAGGAACTCATCAACGCCGGCATCATGCTGGGGGGCGATGGCCTCAAGGCCAGCAAATATGGCAAGCGGATCGCCTTCAGCGGCTCGGACCGCTCCGTCATCGATGGCCCATTCAGCGAAACCAAGGAACTGGTGGCCGGCTACTGGATCTGGGAAGTGCGCGACATGGACGAGGCCGTCGCGTGGGTCAAGCGCTGCCCCAACCCCATGCCAGGCCCAAGCGAAATTGAAATTCGCCCCGTCATTGAGATAAGCGAGTTTGCCGAGGTCATGACACCCGAAGTGCAGGATCTGCACGACAGAAACAGGGACCGCGTCGGCGACGCTTGAAAACGAAAAGCCCGCTCATGAGCGGGCTTTTTACATCCGACCAGAGATTAGCCTATTCGTCGCGATAGACCTTCTCGCGCCGCTCGTGCAATTCCTGGGCTTCAAGGCTCAGCGTGGCGGTGGGACGAGCATCGAGACGGGCGACGCCGATAGGATCGCCTGTCTCCTCACAATATCCGTAGGTACCATCATCGATGCGCTTGAGCGCGGCGTCGATCTTCGAAATCAGCTTGCGCTGCCGGTCGCGGGTGCGAAGTTCCAGGGATCGGTCGCTTTCCGAGCTCGCCCGGTCGGCCATGTCTGGATGGTTTTGGTTCTCTTCCTGCAGGTTTTCGAGAGTGACGCGGCTTTCGCGCAGGATCTCGTCCTTCCAGGTGAGGAGTTTGTTGCGGAAATATTCCCGCTGACGCGGGTTCATGAACGGCTCGTCCTCAGAAGGACGATAGTCCGTAACTTCGACCGAAGACATCAGCAGACTCAACTCCAATGCGCCCCATGGCGGCCTATATATTCGCCTGCACTCCAGCGAGCAAGCACGCACGGTGTACGTAATTAACCCGGCCAAGCCCCGGTGAGTGGGGTCTTTAGCCCAATGCTGACAACATTTTGATGAAGCCGGGGCGGAATAGGTCAGCTGGCGGGGAAGCGGCCGAACTTGGCAAGCTCAACCCGCACTCGCAGCTCGATGTCGTCGATGAGCGCATCCAGCCCCGCGTCTCCCCTCTCGCGCAGGCCCCCCAACTGCACGACAAGCGCATCCAAACGCTTCGGATTGACGGAGCCGATCAGGAGATCGGCCTTGATCTCCTCGAGCATGTCCAGAAGCGTTTGCCCCCTTCGCACTGCCCGTCGCCGCCCTTCAGTGGATGTTCCAACGCCTTGAAGGGCAAGGATGGCATCGAGTGCCGCCGCGGGCGCCGCTGGTGCAGCCGCGGCGGGGCGAGTTGGTCCATCCGTCCCGGCCGGCACAAAGGCGGGGCCGCTGCCGGCCTTGCCGACCGCGCCACGGCTGGAGATACCAGAACTGCGATTTGGCCCTTCGATACGCACAGCGCGTGACTCACCTTCCCCAAAGCGGCTTGCGGCAAAATCTGCCCACCACCGTTAACGCGGCGTTAACAGACCCGGCAAGAATTGCGCACCCACCGCCGCAATCGCTCCGACGCCACCAGACACGCACGCAATAATCCTTCCTTATCAGCCACTTGCGGGCGAACTGAAAACTGGCACGGTTCTCGCAACCCCCCTTGCGAAGGTCGCGACATGAGTGAAGCGATCGTCGCACTGGGGAGCACTATGCCCAACCGTATCGTTCGTTACGCCTTCTGCACCTTGCTCGGCTTGATAGTGTCCGCCGCCCCGCTGGCGCCGGCCATCGCCGCTCCGGCACGCATCAAGGACATCGTCGACATGGAGGGCATCCGCGAGAACCAGCTCGTCGGATATGGGCTGGTCGTTGGCCTCAATGGCACGGGCGACAGTCTCAACAATTCCCCCTTCACCAAGCAGTCGCTCCAGTCGATGCTGGAGCGCCTTGGGGTGAACACCGCCGGAGAAAATGTCCGCACGGCAAACGTTGCCGCCGTCATGGTCACCGCCAACCTTCCGCCCTTCGGCACGCAAGGGTCGCGGATCGACGTTTCGGTGGCCGCGCTGGGTGACTCGGACAGCCTACAGGGCGGCACCCTGCTTGTGACCCCGCTGCTCGGTGCTGATGGCGAAGTCTATGCCATCGCGCAAGGTCCGGTCCTCATCAATGGGTTCAAGGCCGAAGGCGATGCGGCCACGGTCATCTCCGGCGTTCCCACCACCGGACGCATCTCATCGGGCGCACTGATCGAGCGGGAGATCGAGTTTTCGCTCGGGGCGCAACACTCGCTGCGCCTTGCGCTGCGTAACCCCGACCTGACGACAGCCCGCCGTATAGCCATGGCAGTCAACGACTTCATCGGTGCTCCCACAGCAGTCCCTGAAGACCCGGCGACAGTGCGCCTGACGCTGCCGGCGAACTTCAACGGCAACATTGTCGATCTTCTCACCGACGTGGAACAGCTTGTCGTGCAGACGGATCAACCCGCCAAGATCGTCATCGACGAAAACTCTGGTATCATCGTCATGGGACAGGACGTGCGGGTGTCGAGCGTCGCCGTGGCGCAGTCGAACCTGACGGTGACCATTGCCGAAAACCCGCAAATCGTGCAGCCAGAGCCGCTTTCGGGGGGCCAGACGGCCGTCCAGCCGAGCACCAACCTCAACGTTAACCAGACCGATAGCGCGCTGCAGGTGCTCAACCAGTCGGTCACCTTGCAGCAGCTGGTGGACGGGCTGAACGCCCTCGGCATCTCGCCGCGTGACCTCATTGCCATTCTCCAGGCCATCAAGGCGACAGGCGCCCTGCAGGCCGAGATCGAGGTGCTGTGATGCAGGTCGCAACGACGAGTTCCATCACCCCGCAGCAGATGGCCCATCTGCGACAGCAGGCGGAGGATATGGAGGGCGTGTTTCTCAATACGCTCACAAAGGAAATGTTCGCCGGCATCAAATCGTCCGAGGACACGAATTTCGGCGGCGGCTTTGGCGAAGAGACATGGCGCTCCATGCAGTCCGAGCAACTGGCCAACACCATGGCGGAACACGGCGGGCTCGGCATTGCCGACCAGTTGATGGGCGAACTGGTCGCCCTCCAGGAAGCCGCAAACACCAGCAAGACACTTTTTATCCCCGGTACCGGAGTTTACGGGAAATGACCGCAGCAGCGCGCCTCGCCGCAATCGACTCTCTCCCCGCAACTGAATTGTGCGGACGCGCCGAGACCGCCCTCGCGGCCCTAGTCGACGTGATGAACCAGGAAACGGTGCTGCTGCGCGCCGGGCATCTGCGACAGGCGGGGCAATTGACCCCCGACAAGACGCGCCTGGCGCAGGACTACGTAACCTTGGCGCGCGCCATTCAGCGCCAGAACCAACGACTGGCACTCGAAGCGCCCGCGGCATTGGAGCACCTGCGCACCGGACACGACCGGCTCGCCACCCAGATGGCGGAGAACCTGCGCGTCCTGGCCACGGCCAAAACCGTGACGGAGGACGTGCTGACCGACGTGGCGAAGACAGTGGGGCAGCAGGACCGGGCCAAGACGTATGGAACGGCGGGCCGCGTAGCACAGGACCCGAACGCGGCCGCGCGAGGAATTGCGATCAATCGGGCGCTCTAGCCTGAACCGAACGGTTTTAATCAAAAGCGTTCGGTTGAAGTCACGAACGGGGAACACCCTCACGCTAGGCTACCAGCGGATTTGGTGTATCTTGGGAGTGCGCCATGGCGAGCTTTGTGGCCCTGGACCCGGTCTCACCCGGCACGACGAACCTCACTGACTATCGCTACCGCCCGCAGGCCGGCGAGCGTAGCCTGTTGTCCGACAGCACCAAGCGTGCGGCCGACACCGCCAACACGGGAAATCGTCAAAGGCAGAGCTCTGAGGATGAGCAAACTGCATCTGCACCGCCACCGCCTTCTCGCCGTGGCTCCTCCGATTTTGCCGCGGCGGTCATTGCCGGGGCTCTGCCCCCTACCCCGCAGTCGATGAACGAGCTCATCCGCCGGATCGGCGCGAGCGAAATTCCCGAAGAATCCCAGGCGCGCCTCAAGGACCTGATCGCCTAGTTAACGCACACTTAGCGCCCATATCCATGTGACGGCAGAGAGCCCCGCAGTTGCGGGGTTTTTTTGTTGGTTCTGATGGCGTGAATGGGTGCGACTTTGCCCAAAGTTTCACCACCCACTTAACCCTTCTTTATAGCCTGCCGGATGAGGATCGGCCTGCCTCAGGAAGAGGCGCTGTAGTTTGCGTAATCCTAGAAAAGGACCAAAGCCAAATGGCTGATATCTCCCTCTCCAAAGCCGTCCGTTCCAACCTGCTGTCCCTCAAAGGCACCGCAGACATGATGGCTTCCACCCAGAATCGTCTAGCCACCGGCAATAAGGTGAACTCGGCTCTGGACAATCCTTCCAGCTGGTTCACTGCCAAGGGCCTTACCAATCGCGCCAGCGACCTCGGTGCCCTGCTGGACTCCATGGCCAACGGCGTCAAGACGCTTGAAGCTGCGGACAATGGCCTCACCGCCATGACGAAGACGCTGGAATCGATGCAGTCGACCCTGCGCCAGGCTCGCCAGGACAAGTCGTTCCAGACCGCCTCGTACGAAATCGACAAATCGATCGCAGCATCGGCCGACATCACCATCTCCGGCGGCGCAGTCGCTGGCGATGTCGTCGTCAATGCCGACAAGACGGAAAAGACCGCGACGCCTGTTGGCCTTGTCGATGGCAAGGTGGTCCTTGCTGACAACGGCAAGCAGTTCACCGTGAGCGACGGCACGACCGCCACGACCGACATCACGCTGACGACCGGCGACACCCTCGAGATGATCGCCGCGAAGATCAATACCGCTACGGCAACCGCGGACAACGGCATCACCGCCGCCGTCAAGGACGGCAAATTGGTGCTGACCAGCCTGAACGCCGATGCGATCACAGTGGCCGGTGGCACGACGACGGGCGGTGACACAGTCATGGGCTTTGGTACCGACGCCCAGGTCGCCAAGACCGCCGACGAGATGGTGTCTTCGATCAACAGCAACGCCGCTCTCGAAGGCAAGGTTCGCGCCTCCAACGACAACGGCAAGCTGCGCCTGGAAAACCAGAGCACGCAGAAGCTGGAAGTCGAAGGCGCCGTGCAGGGCGGAAAGCTGACTGGCGGCTCAACCAATAAGGCCGAAATAGCGGGCAACTCCGTGCGCGCCGGCCTCGCCGATCAGTTCAACGAACTGCGCGATCAGCTCGACAAGCTTGCAGACGACGCCTCGTTCAATGGCATCAACCTGTTGCGCGGCGACAAGTTGGCGATCACCTTCAACGAAACCGGCACCTCCTCGATCGAGATACAGACAAAGGGTGGCGACACCATCAACTCGTCCAACTTGGGCGTTTCCACCACACTGGAAGCTTCCGACCTGGATAGCGACGATGCCATCGACGCCGAACTGACCAAGCTCAAGAGCGCGCTGAACGACGTCCGCTCGCAGGCGTCATCATTCGGTTCGAACCTCTCGATCGTTCAGAACCGTCAGTCTTTTACTGAATCGATGATCAACACCCTCGAAGCCGGCGCCGGCAACCTGACGCTGGCCGACATGAACACGGAAGCTGCGAATCTTTTGGCTCTCCAAACCCGTCAGTCCCTGTCGCAGAATTCGCTGTCGCTCGCTTCGCAGGCCGACCAGTCGATCCTGCAGCTCATCCGTTAAGCCGATCAGCAATTGAGAGTTGAGGGGCGGGTCGAAAGGCCTGCCCCTTTTTACTTGCCCGACAAAGAATGGTTTATGCCGTGTCAGCCCACATGGTTAACGGCCCTTTAAGGAAAGCCGGTTAATTCTTGCGACAAGGGGCCGGAACGGCCTGAGGCAAGGATTGTATTAAATGGCGGACATCTCTCTTTCAAAGGCCGTTCGGTCGAACCTCCTGTCGCTCAAGAGCACTGCCGACATGATGACCACGACGCAGAATCGTCTCGCCACCGGCAATAAGGTGAACTCGGCTCTGGACAATCCCTCCAATTGGTTCACTGCCAAGGGTCTCACCAACCGGTCTAGCGACCTCGCGTCGCTCATTGATTCGATGGCTAACGGCATCCAGACACTTGAAGCTGCGGACAATGGCCTCACCGCCATGACGAAGACGCTGGAATCGATGCAGTCGACCCTGCGCCAGGCTCGCCAGGACAAGTCGTTCCAGACCGCCTCGTACGAAATCGACAAATCGATCGCAGCATCGGCCGACATCACCATCTCCGGCGGCGCAGTCGCTGGCGATGTCGTCGTCAATGCCGACAAGACGGAAAAGACCGCGACGCCTGTTGGCCTTGTCGATGGCAAGGTGGTCCTTGCTGACAACGGCAAGCAGTTCACCGTGAGCGACGGCACGACCGCCACGACCGACATCACGCTGACGACCGGCGACACCCTCGAGATGATCGCCGCGAAGATCAATACCGCTACGGCAACCGCGGACAACGGCATCACCGCCGCCGTCAAGGACGGCAAATTGGTGCTGACCAGCCTGAACGCCGATGCGATCACAGTGGCCGGTGGCACGGCGACGGGCGGTGACACAGTCATGGGCTTTGGTACCGACGCCCAGGTCGCCAAGACCGCCGACGAGATGGTGTCTTCGATCAACAGCAACGCCGCTCTCGAAGGCAAGGTTCGCGCCTCCAACGACAACGGCAAGCTGCGCCTGGAAAACCAGAGCACGCAGAAGCTGGAAGTCGAAGGCGCCGTGCAGGGCGGAAAGCTGACTGGCGGCTCAACCAACAAGGCCGAAATAGCGGGCAACTCCGTGCGCGCCGGCCTCGCCGATCAGTTCAACGAACTGCGCGATCAGCTCGACAAGCTTGCAGACGACGCCTCGTTCAATGGCATCAACCTGTTGCGCGGCGACAAGCTGACCATCACCTTCAACGAAACCGGCACGTCATCTATCGATATACAAACCGAGAACGGCGACACCATCAACGCCTTCAATCTCGGTGTGCCTACCCAACTGGAAGAATCGCAGTTGGATAGCGACGTAACCATCGACGCGCTGCTTGCCGACATGAAAACGGCCCTGGACGACGTGCGCTCGCAGGCCTCGACCTTCGGCTCAAACCTGTCGATCGTCCAGAACCGCAAGTCCTTCACCGAGGCCATGATCAATACATTGGAGACCGGCGCAGGCAACCTGACCCTGGCCGACATGAATACGGAGGCCGCGAACCTCCTCGCGCTCCAGACGCGCCAGCAGCTGTCGCAGAACTCGCTGTCCCTGGCCAGCCAGGCCGATCAGTCGATCCTGCAGCTGCTGCGCTAAGAGGAAATCAACGACCACTTCTGATAAAGGCGGGCGAAGGCCCGCCTTTATTGTTTTCGCCGCAATGTGCGGCTAGAGAAATGCTCTCCATACCCCGCTCTCGGAGGCAGATCGAATGGCGCTCAAGGTGGAACTGAAGCCGGGCGAGAAGCTGCTGGTTGGCAACTGCATCATCACCAACTCCGACCAGCGCACGCGGCTCTTCATCGAAGGCAGCGCGCCGATCTTGCGCGAAAAGGATATCCTGACTTCGGAAACGGCGAACACACCCGCCAAGCGCATCTATCTGGCGGTGCAACTGATGTACATCGATGAGAATGTAGATCAGGCGAAAGACGCCTATATGCAGCTGGCCCAAGACTTTGCCCAGGCCGCACCATCTTCAATCAAACTTATTGACCAAATCAATAACGAGATATTAACCGGCTCTCTATACAAGGCTCTCAAAGCTGCTCAGAAGCTCATCGAGTACGAAGAGGACCTACTCCACAATGTATCGGCAGGGCGCCCAGGCATACCAGCAGACGACGAAGGTCGTTGAATCTCCCCGCGAGCGTGAGTCGGCCCTTCTGATGAAGGCTGCGGCCGGGCTCCAGAAGATCAAGGACGAGTGGGATACCAGCACCAGCCAGGAGCTGAATGCGGCGCTGAATTTCAACCGCAAGCTCTGGACCATCTTCATGTCGGCCGTGACGCAGGAGGACAGCCCTCTGCCCCGCGAGGTTCGCCAGAACATCGCCAATCTCGGCATGTTCGTGATGAACCAGACGCGCGAACTTCTCTATGAAGTCACGCCCGAGCCAAAGCACCTGGACGTCCTCGTGCAGCTCAACCGGCAGATCGCCGCCGGCCTGCGCGGCATGTAGCGACAGCCCGGTTACCAGATCAAAAAGCCCCGCTTCGGCGGGGCTTTTTCGTTGCTACTGGCACGGTGGTCTAGAGGAAGTTAACGAGACTGAGCTGGCTAACCATCGAGGTCACCTGGTAGCTCGCCGTCAGTCGCGTCTGCAGGGCCAGGATCTGCATGGCGACATCTTCCTTGTTCACGCTCTCGACGTCGCTGAGCAGGTTTTCGAGCTGAGCCGAATAGTCGGTGTGGCGTTGGCTTGCCGACTGCAGACCGGCGCGTGCCACGCCCAATTCCATGGTCACCAGCTCCAGCGAGCCCTTTTCGCTATTGTGCGACTCCGACAGCTCGAGCTGCTGCCGCCGCGCCATCGCGTCGAAACGCGCCTTGGCGGGGTTGAGGTCGATCGAGTTGGGATCTGCGGCGCTGCGGACTTCGGGATAGGTTTCAACGCTCATGGCTGCGAGCGAGCGCACAAGCCGCAGATATCCACTCTCGTTGGCCTGCATGCCGTAATTGACACGACCAGCGTCCTCTACGGCGGCGGAAACGGACTGGCGCGGGTTGCCCTCGGCGTCGGCGGCCGCCTCGGTCACGGAGCGAACCATCGCCTCTTGGAAGTTGGCCGCGGTTTGGGCAGCGTCGGCGCCGATCTTGAACTGCCCAGGACCCGCCGTGCCTGTTACCGCCGTGAGCGTCACCGGTCTGGTCTTGCCGCCCGGCTCGCTGAGCGTGAACGTGACGGTGTCATTGGCAGCCAATGCTGCGTTGTTGGCAATTTCGACGGTCATGGCGACCGGCGGGCCAGCGTTGCGCACGGCCGTAACGGCAGCAGTATTGGAGGAAACAGCATCGGCAATCTGGAAGCCATGCGCATTGGAGACCGGCATGTTCTGCGTCAGGGTGACAGTTCCGGCATCCCTCCCCGTCGTCAGCCGCCCCATGCCGATGGCGGACACCGCGGCGGTCTCGCCGCTGTACCACATTACCGTGTCGGTCGCGGTTGCGACACGCAGGCTTGTGGCGCTGTAGGGGTCGGCGGGTGAGCCCGCATCGACGCGCAGAACGGGTTCGCCGGCGGCATTGAAGAAATTCTCCGCGGCCACGAAACTGGAGGCGGCCTTCAGCTCACCCGCGGCGACCTGCTTCAGGCTACGCTCCATAGCCCCTATGAAGGCCTCGCTGGTCTCGGCCGCATTGGCGCCGATCTTGAATTCGTTCACAGCCGGCGGAGTGCTCTCCTCCGCCACGGCCTTCACAGAAACCGTCACCGACTCGCCATCTGGCATCCTGAGACGAACACTGACGGTCGCGCCGGGGCTGACGGTATCGGGCGGCGCGGGAAATGTGAACTCGAGCCGTGGCGGGCCGGCGTCGACATGTTTGTCGGCATTGATATTGCCGGACGCAGTCGCGTCCCCCGTGAGCTTGAAACCAAAACTGTGCATGGCGTCTTCTGACAGCGTGACAGTGACCGGCAGTGTCGGATCGACCGGGTCAACTGCGTCGCTGCTGAACTCGAGCCGCCCGATGCCGTCTGCCCCGAGGTCTGCCATCACCCGTTCCGACAGCACCGTCCTATATCCAACGCGGCTGCCCGACCCTTCCAGCAGCTCTGTGGTGGTGGGAAGCGGCGCGTCGTCGGTCCTTGCGCCGCCGAACAGGTAGCGTCCGCCAATGTCTGAATTGAGCAGCGTCACCATCTCGTCGAGCCTGGCCTTGGAAAGGCTCGAAACGGTGGCCATGTTTATATTGTTGGAACCGTACTGACCCTGCACTGCCGAATTGCGTGCCTCGCCTTCGATCTTGTCCATCCGGCTCAGGGCGTTGTCGTAAAAGCTCAGGCGCAGATCGACCTGCTCGATATTGGCCTTGTACCCCGCGATCGTGCTGAGGCGGGAGCGCGCCGAAAGCGAGACCGGCAGGTCGCGACCCATGTCGGAGAGGGTTTGCGCCTTCAGGCCAGTTCCCAGTTGCACCTGCAGGTTAGCGAACTGGTTCTGCATCTTGGAGATGACGGAAAAGCCCGTCTGCAATGGATACATCGACTTGTTGACGATCATCTAGCGGGTCTCCGTCAGGTCGATTGGAATAAGGTGTCGAGGAGCTCCTTAACCACCGAAACCACGCGGGCGTTGGCGGCATAGGCGCTTTGCAACTGGGTCAGACGAGCCATCTCCTCGTCCATGTTCACCCCGTACTCTTCGTCCATCTGGGTGTTGATGGTGTCGAGGGTGAGTTGGCGGTTGTCGGCGGCGGTGGCGGCCGCACCAATGGTCGTGCCCTGAAAATTGAGAACCTGACCGATGATTTGCTCCATCGTCCCATTGAGCTGGAACCGTCCCGCATTTTCTGCCGGCGACGCACCGGAGACGAAGTTCATCGACGTGAGTTGGGCGAGGATATATTCGGGGCGCGATGCATCGCCGAGCGTCTGACTAACTTCCGTCTGAACAAGCAGCCGGTTGTCCGAGAGCACCGCCGGATTGATGGATATTCGGGCAGCAAAGCCGACGATCTGGGGTGGATCAGTGTCGAGGTTGTCCGTGAATGTCGAGTTGCCCTGGTCCACGAACAGGGCCATCGCCTTGTCACCTGTCAGGGTGCCGGTGGCAGTGGCGCGTGATGTGAGGCCGGTGACGTCGCGGATGCCGCCGGCACCATCGTCCAGGACCCGCAGCAGACCGGGTCCCGGGCTATCGATCGCCAGCCCGGGTAGCTTCGCCTGAAGGGTCGCTGCCGCAGCGGTGGCGTCAGACAGATCGACGGATATGACCCTTTGCCCGGATGCGTCGAAGTAATCTTCGCCATTGGTGCTGTTGATGATGCGGACCTTCTGCGCCACTCCGTTTTGGGCATAAGACAACAGAACATCATTGCCGGGCTTCAATCGCGACAGATCCGCCGTTAGTCCGGTAGCGCCTGTCCCGTTGTCGCTCGGCATGCCGGGAACGGTAATGGTGGAGAACACGGCCGCCAATCCAGCAGCAATCTCATCCAGCTGGCTCTGGGTTTCCACCAAAACGGTGTCGCGCAGTTGAACGAGACCGGCCAGTTCGCCCCCCTGCAGCACGCTTTGCTGCACGAGGTCGATGGTGAGACCCGAAGGCGTGGTCAGCGTCAGCTTGCCAACCTGGCTCTTGTCGGGATTGACATCAGCCAGGGTAGTAGGGGAGAGAGCCCCCGCAGTGGTGAACTTGAAGGTGCTGATCCCGTTGTCGATCAGACCAACGCCCGAGCGCGTCATCAGAGCGACAGTACCATCCGGCCGGTAATTGGCCTGTACGTCGATCATCTCGGCAACTGAACCCACCAATCGGTCGCGCTGGTCGAGCAGCGAAGTGCGGGCGGTGTCCGTCATGCCCAGGTCGAGCATGCGGCTGTTCACCTCGTTGAGCGAAGCGAGCATGGCGTTGAGTTCGGAGACGTTGCTGGAAATGCGTGTCTCGGTCTCCTGCCGCATGTTCTGCACGTCGCCGGAGAGCTGGTTCAGGCGCCGGGCCATGCTCTGAACTTCAGAGACAACATTGGCTCTCGTTGGGTAGTCATCGGGGCTTGTAGCGAGCGCCTGCAGGGAATTCTTCAGGGAGCCAAACATGGTATCGAGCGAGCCGCTGTCTCCCGGCTTGCCCAGAAATCCCTGCAGCTTGTTGAGATAGGTGGCCACCACGTTGGCCGACGACGTATCGGCAACCTGGCGGTTGTAGTAGGCCTGCAGGCTCTGACTGAAGGCGCGCTGAACACCAGCGGAGCGGGCATAGGTCCCGTTCTGCGAGTTGTAGTCGATGACGTTTAGCGTCTGCCGATGGTATCCCGGCGTGCCCGAGTTTGAGACGTTCCGGCTCAGGATCGAGATGGAGTCCTGATTGACCCGGAGACCGGATACCGCGTTCGACAGTGAAGAAACCAGACCCATCAGTTCGGCTCCAGAACAAGGACCAGGCCGGGCTCAATGCCCGACCCAAGGAACAGGTATCGGCGCTTAGCGGATCATATTGAGGGCTTCCTGCAGCATCTCGTCAGCGGTCGAGACGATGCGGGTACCGGCGGAGTACGCCTGCTGCGTTATGATCAGCTTGGTGAACTCGTCCGAAATGTCCGTGTTCGAGGCCTCCAGCGCACCACCAATGATGCCAGACCCGGAGAGGTCAAAGATGGGCTCGCCTGATTCCGAAGTGGCCTCGTAGACACCACCATCGAGCCGCTTGAGTGCGTTGATCCCGTTGAACTGCGCCGTCACCACCTGCGCCATGTCGATGCGTTCGCCATTGGAGTAGGTCGCTACGACACGGCCCGAGTCGGTGATCGCCACCGAAAGGAATTCTCCCGCGCCATAGCCGTTCTGGTTCAGCGTTGACACGGTCGCCGTCCCGTTCACGTCGGCAAACTGCGAGATGCCGTTGGTATCGTGCTTGAGTTCAACGTCGCCGATCACGACGCCGTTGACGGTGAGGTTGCTGATGGTCGTGGTTGGCACACCCGGAGGAGCCAGCGAACCGTTGCTGGCAAAGTCGTAATCCTGGCCAATGTTCGTCCAGGCCGGAGCGTTACCGGCGGCCGTGCTGTCAGAGAGGTAGAAGAGTTGCCAGGTATCCTTGCCCCCAGAGGCGGCACTGTCCACCTTCGCCCATCGCATCTGGACGTTCACCGGCGCGCCGTTGTTGGCATAGACGGTAATGGCGCCGCCCGAGATAGAGCCGGCCACGAAGTCCGCGGACTGGCTAGCCGAGATGGTATTGAGCGTCGGGCGGAAGGGCGTGGAGGACGTGACGGGATAGGTTAGTCCGAGCTTTGCGGCCGTCGTGCCGGTGCCCGTGACTCGGAAGGTTGCGTGGTAATCAGAGCCCAACGTCACAGCGAATTGACCGGCCCCATCGAGAGCCACGGTGGCCGAGGCAGCCGCACCCCCACCGTAGTTGCGGAGGCCGGTCTCCATTGCGGCCAGGGCATCGTCGATGGTCTGGCCGGACTGGATGTCGATCCCGACACCGGTACCGGTGTAGTCGCCCAGGCTCTTGTCGTAGAACTCGAAGGTGACGGGAATGTCCTTCACCGTCACGGTCATCGTCTCGCCGGCATTGAAGACCGTGCTCGCGTCGTTGCCAGTGAGGTCGGCTGTTCCGGTCGTAGCGGCCGAAACAGATCCGGACTTGAAGTCGGCCGGCTCAAGCAGTTCGCTGTTATAAACCGTAGTGTTGTAGGCCGCAGTCTTGGGGAGCTGGGGCAGGTTTGCCTGATAGTTGATGATCTTCGTGGCATTGGCCGGCAGGAACGCGTTCGAGAGCTTGATCACTTCCGGCACGGAGCCGGAAATGTTGCCGGTGGACGGATCGATGGGCAAGCCCTTCAGGTAGTAGCCAGCGCCATTGGCAAGCAGGCCGTCCTTGTCGATTTCGAAGTCACCGCGGCGCGTGTAGAAGTTCGAGCCGGCAAATACCGAATTGCCGTCCGACTGCCCGACCTTCGGCTCCACCACGAAGAAGCCATTCGCATTGAGCGCAATGTAGGTTTCGTTGGCGCTGGTCTGGATGTCGCCCTGGAGGTTGTTGGTGGCGCGCGACTGCGCCAGCACCGCACCCGGCACCTGCGATTTCAACGGCGCATCCGGGATAAGGTCCAGGAAGCTGGTTTCCATCCGCTTGTAGCCGGTGGTCTGCGAATTGGCGATGTTGCCTGAAATGTTCTCCAGCGCATGCGACTGCGCCCGCAGGCCGGTCACCGCACTGGAAAGAGCCCCGTAGATGCCCATCTGTTACTCCATAAACCCCTGCGCCGCACGACGCGTTCGCACCAACCGATGCAAGGGAAGTGCCAGACTGGTATCCCATTGAAATGGTTGGGGGTTTCCCTGAGCAACGGCCGAAGTTTACTGGCAGGACGGCAGAAGAGTCCGAGCCAGCGGCAGAAATTGCCGATCGCTTGTGATCGGCGCACCCATGCTTTAAACGCTTGGCCCGGCTGCAACCGGGAATGCTCAGCATGCTGTTTTCGAGCGTCGATGAATTCGTCAAGGCGCCGCGCCGCGCGCTCACCGTGTTCGGCATGGCCGGCGTCGGCAAGACGCGCCTTTCGAACATGCTACGCGCCAACCACTGGTTTCACTATTCTGCCGATTATCGCATCGGCACGCGCTACATGGGCGAGTTCATCGTCGACAACTTCAAGCGCGAGGCCATGAAGAACCCATTCCTTTCGCAATTGCTGCGGACGGACTCGATCTACATCTCGTCCAACATCACATTCGACAATCTCGACCCGCTCTCGACCTACCTTGGCACCCCGGGCGACCCGAACAAGGGTGGGCTCCCGCTGGCCGAGTACCAGCGCCGGCAGGAACAGCACCGCGTGGCTGAAGTCGCCGCCCTCCAGGACGTGCCCTATTTCATTGAGCGCGCGCACGAGCTGTACGGATATACTGACTTCATCGCAGACACCGGCGGCTCGCTTATCGAAGTCATCGATCCGAACGACGCTGCCGACCCTGTGATCCGGGCCCTGACTGCACACACCGCCCTGCTCTACATTCGAGGCACAGACAAGGACGCCACCGACTTGGTGAAGCGGTTCAGGAAGTCTCCGAAGCCTATGTACTACCAGCCGCAGTTTCTCCTTGAGAAGTGGGCGGAGTATAAGCTGATCCAGGGCATCGAAAGCGACGATGACGTGGACCCCGCCGGGTTCGGCGCCTGGGGTTTCGAGGCCCTGTTGCACGACCGTCTGCCGCGCTATCAGACCTTGGCGGACAACTTTGGCTATGTGGTTGAGGCCTCAGACCTGGCGACGGTGCGGGATGGCGATGAGTTCGTGGACCTCGTCGCATCGGCGATCGGGAAGCGAATGCGTTAGCGCGCCCTGCCCCTGCGGCAAGGCGCGCCGGCTTGAATCACCTTCTCAACGCGCCCAGCTAAGAGGCTGCCATGCCGATACGAATTCCTGACAATCTGCCCGCCCGCAAGACCCTTGAAGAAGAAGGCGTCAACGTGATGGACTCGACGCGCGCCGCGCGTCAGGACATCCGCCCGCTCGAGATCGGTCTTCTCAACCTGATGCCCAATAAGGAACGGACCGAGACGCAGTTCTCCCGTCTCATCGGCGCCACGCCGCTGCAGGTCAACCTGAGCCTAGTGCGCGTCACGGACCACCAGTCCAAGAATACGCCCGAAGAATACCTCAAGACCTTCTATCAAACCTGGGAGGAGGTCCGAAGCCGCCGTTTCGATGGCTTTATCGTCACTGGCGCGCCCATCGCCAACATTCCATTTGAAGAGGTTCGCTACTGGCCTGAGATGCTGGAAATCATGGAATGGACGCGTACCAATGTGCACCACACCATGTTCATCTGCTGGGGCGCCCAGGCGGCATTGCACCATTTCCACGGCGTACGGCGCTATCGCATGGACAAGAAAGCCTTTGGTGTTTTCCGACACAAGATCGTCGGCCAACGGTCGCCGTTCCTTCGCGGCCTGTCCGACAGTCCGATGATCCCGGTATCGCGCTACAACGACATCGCGCGCGACAGCCTTGGCGGGGAGTTGGAGGTTCTGATCGACAACGAGGAGATCGGGCTCTGCATGCTGGGCGATCGGAGCGGTCGCGCCGTTTATTTCCTGAACCATCTCGAATACGACAACCGCTCGCTCGCCGATGAATACGAGCGGGACGTGAAAGCCGGGCTGGAAACGCCGCTACCAGCTAACCTGTTTCCCGATGGAGACACCAGCGCTGAGCCGGAGAACCGGTGGCGCAGCCATGCGCATCTGTTGTTCCAGAACTGGATCAACGAGATCTACCAGACCACTCCATACGATCTCGACAGCATTGGAAAATGAAAAGGGGCCGCGCGGCCCCTTTCCGTCGGTGGTCCTGTGGGGCAGCGAACTTTCCAATAGCGGATGCGCTCTTCAACCGCGGCCCCTGGATCCACGACAAATCCCGCCACGTTCCTGACGTTGCAACGAGAGTGCCCTGACACTGCAGCACTGCAACGCGGGCTTGCAAACCCGCGTCCAGCGCCTACGTTGCAGGGCGCAGAAGGATCCGGATTTGCCCCAGCCGCCCACCACCCTCACCGACGAACTGGGTATCGCCTTATCCAATATTGCCGACAATGCTGGAGGCCTGCTGACGCCTACGCTCAGGCTGGGCGTGACGGGCCTGTCGCGGGCCGGCAAGACGATCTTTATTACCGCGCTGGTTCATAACCTTCTGACGCAGGGTCGTCTCCCCGGCTTCGCCCCCATGGCCGAAGGGCGGTTCATCGCCGCGCGCCTGGCGGAATATCCTGACGCCACTATTCCGCGCTTCGCTTATGAGCAGCATCTGGCGACCCTGAGCGGAAAGCCGGCTGCGTGGCCAGAGGGTACGCGGCGCATATCGCAACTGCGGCTCGTCCTGAAGTTCCAGTCAGCCAAGTGGTGGACCGGTCTGCGCGGCCCCTCAACCCTCAACCTGGATATCGTCGACTACCCCGGCGAATGGCTGCTCGACCTGCCCCTCCTCGGCCTTTCCTTTGCCGAATGGAGCGCCGAGGCCCTGGCGCGGGCCCAACAGCCGGGCCATGCCGAAGAAGCCCAGCGCTTCCTCCACGAACTGGCAGCGACCGATGCTGGTGGTGAGGCCAAAGACGTTGATGCTGAACGGTTGGCGCAAAGTTTCACCGATTATCTTCGGCGGTCGCGCGAAGAAGGTGCTCTCTCGACCCTCCCCCCGGGGCGCTTCCTGCTGCCCGGAGACCTCGAGGGCTCGCCGGCGCTCACCTTCGCGCCCCTCCCCAGGCCGACCTCCACTGCCCGCCGCAACAGCCTCTATGCCATGCTGGAGGGACGCTATGAGGCCTACAAGGCTCAGGTCGTACGTCCGTTCTTCCGCGACCACTTCGCCCGTATTGATCGGCAGGTGGTCTTGGTGGACACCCTGCGAGCGCTCAATGCCGGACCGGCTGCGGTGGCCGACCTCGAAATCGCGCTGACCTCTGTTCTGGCCTGCTTCCGGCAGGGCGAGGCAAACCCACTGCTCAGACCGTTTTCGCGGCGGATTGACAAGATCCTGTTTGCCGCCACCAAGGCCGACCACGTTCATCACACCAGCCACGATCGGCTGGAAGCCATCCTGAACCGCCTCGTGGCTAGTGCATCCCGGCGTGCCCGATTTGCGGGCGCGCAAACGCGCTCGCTCGCCTTGGCAGGTATACGCGCGACCAGCGAAGGTACGATCCGCGAGAATGGCGAAACGCTGCCGACGCTGATCGGGACACCAGTCGCGGGTGAACGACTGGGTGGCGTACACTATGACGGCGAAACGGAAATCGCTCTGTTTCCCGGAGACTTGCCGGAACGGCCTGATGCTTTGTTCGAAAACGGCGAGCCTGTGTCGCTGAACTTCCTCCGATTCGCCCCGCCGCAAAAAATGGACCGCAACGGCTCGGGCGAACTCGTGCTTCCCCACATCCGGCTTGATCGGGCGCTCGACTATCTCATCGGAGACTGGATGGCATGAAGCAGCCCGTTGCACGTCCCACCACTCCGGAGACCTCGGCCACCCAGGTGATGCGTGCACCCAGGGCCTTTGCTGCTGAGCGCGCCGACGTTACCGAGTCCGAGTTTGACGAAGAAGCAAACCTCATCGGCCCGCCGCCACGCCGGATGGGATGGCTCGGCAGGTTGGCATGGAGCGCTGGCGGCGTTCTGCTTTCCGCCGCCATCGGCCTGGCCGCTGACCGGCTGATCCGCGATCTCTTTGCCGCCAATCCCTGGCTCGGCGGGGCGGCGCTGGGTGTTCTTGCGATCTTCATTCTCGCGCTTGCGGCGCTTGTCACACGGGAGATTGTTGCCGTCCGCCGCCTTCGTATGCTTGACGCGCTGCGAAGAGAGGCAACCACCGCCCTGGCGACGAATGATCGCAAGGCGGCCGGGGACGTGGCCGCCCAACTTCTTGGACTATACGCTGCGCGGCCCGACATGGCCTCTGGACGCCAGGCAGTCGAAACCCATCTGCCGGACCTCTTCGACGGCGGTGAGGTGGTGCAGTTGGTGGAGCGCAGCCTTGTCGCGGGCCTTGACGCACGCGCCCGCGCGCTTACGGCCGCTTCCGCACGCCGGGTGGCGCTCGTTACGGCCGTATCACCGCGAGCGCTGATCGATGTGGCCTACGTGATCTACGAGAGCGTACGCCTGGCAGGCGCCATCGCCGCTCTCTATGGAGCGCGGCCTGGCTTTTTGGGCTTCTGGCGCTTGACCGGGGCGGTCCTGAGCCATCTTGCCGTCACCGGCGGACTGGTCCTGACTGACGGCATCGTCGAACAGCTTATTGGGCAAGGACTGGCCGCCAAGGTGTCCGCTCGACTAGGTGAAGGCGTGGTCAACGGCCTCATGACCGTGCGGGTGGGCATAGCTGCGATGCGCGTCGTCCGTCCCCTACCCTTCGAAACGCAGCCACAGCCGGTCGTCCGCGACTTCATTCCAGATCTTGTCAAGGTGACGCGCGATGCAGCAAGGGGATAGTCAGGCCGCCAGCTTCAGCTCAGAGAGCGGCGCGAAAACCTCCAGCTGCGGCTTGGCGAAATAGTAGCCCTGGAAAAGCGTGATGCCGGCCGCGCGAAGCGTGGTCAGTTCCGCTTCCGTTTCAACACCTTCAGCGAGCACCTGGATATCGAGTTGGCGAGCCATGGTGATGATGGCCGCCACAATCGCCTGCCGTGGGGCGGAGGCATCCACACCGCGCAACAATTCCATGTCTATCTTGATCAGGTCGGGCTGGAATTTGGCAAGCAGTCCAAGACCTGCGTAACCAGCGCCAAAATCGTCAAGGGCCGTGATGAATCCCATCCGCCTGTATTCTGCAACGATGTTGGCAATGTGGGCGGCGTCGGTGATGTGCTCATTCTCGGTAAACTCGAACATCAGGCGCTGCGGGTTGAGCTGGGTCCGCGCCGCCGCTGCCAATGTCGCACGGATGCACGCTTTGGGTTCGTAGACCGCGTTGGGCATGAAGTTGATGGAGAGGCGAGCCGTGGATGATGGGGGCAGGTGTTGACCCGCCAGCTCGATCGCCTTCACCCGGCAGGCCTGGTCGAAAACATAGCGGTTAGCTTCTGTGACAGCTCCCAGAACGCCTGCTGCGCCCTGCCCGTCCAGCCCACGTACCAGCGCCTCGTAGCCCCAGACTTCCCGGGCTTTCACATCAACAATGGGATGAAACGCCATCGTGAAAGGTACCGGGAAATCTTCGCCACCACGGCAGCCCTGGCACGTCGCACCCATCATCACGTCCTATTGTATTAGAGGGAGAAGTATTCCTCCCATCTTGTCCTCAGGACATTAAAACTCTCCGAACGTCAGACCGTCCTCAATCCTTCGCCGCACTCGGTGCAAGTGTAACGGCAAGACCGTCCAGCGCTTCGCCACACAGGATTTGGCAGGACAAGCGCGAGTTGGACTTCACGTCGCCCACCGTGTCGAGCATGTCCTCCTCATCATCGTTCGGAGCGCCAACGGCATCGAGCCAGGTGGGGTCGACATAGACGTGGCAGGTTGCGCAGGAACAGGCACCACCACACTCGGCCTTGATATTGAGACCCCAATCCCGGATGACTTCCATCACCCGCCACCCATCGAGCCCCTCGAGCTCGTGCACGTCGCCTGCCTGGTCCGTTACGATAATCTTCATGAGGCGCTCCTCAGCAGCGCGATGGGGATAACGCCCACAGGAGGGGGCCGCAAGCAAACGATTAGGAGTTGAAGGGCTTTCGGCTCATGCCACGCCCAGCTTCTTCTGCAGCTTGGTGCTGGAGGTTGTGTACTGGAACACGACCCGTTCATCGGGCGAAATGATCTTCTTGGCGGCCTGGGCCATCAAGGCCGCCTCGTGAAAGCCCGACAGGATCAGCTTGAGCTTGCCCGGATAGGAGTTGATATCACCGATGGCGAAGATGCCTGGCACTGAGGTCTCGAACTTCTCAGTGTCCACAATGATTGTATTGTCGTTGAGCGCCAGTCCCCACTCAGACACCGGTCCAAGCTTCATCGTCAGGCCAAAGAACGGCAGGAGGCGCGTCGCGGGGATGGACAGGTCCCCCGCCTCCGTGGCCAGGTGCACATGATTGATTTGGCCGTTGTCGCCATCGAGCTTGGCGATCTGCCCAAGCTGGAAATTGATCTTCCCCTCGGCCACCAGCTCTTTCATCTTGTTGACCGAGGCCGGGGCAGCCTTGAAAGCGTCCCGGCGGTGAACGAGCGTTAGCGTGCGCACGATAGGCTCGAGGTTCAGCGTCCAGTCCAGCGCCGAGTCGCCGCCGCCGACGATAACAACGTCCTGGTCACGGAAATCCTCCATGCGCCGGACCGCATAGAAGACGGACTTGTTTTCATACTGCTCGATGCCATCCACCGGCGGCCGCTTGGGCTGGAAGGAGCCGCCACCTGCCGCGATCACGACAACCTTGCAATGAAACACTTCATCCGCATCGGTCTCGAGCCGGAACGAGCCATCTTCCTGCTTTTCGATGGAGTTGACCATGCGCGAAAAGTGGAACTGCGGAGAGAACGGCGCGATCTGCGCCATGAGGTTGTCGGTCAATTGCTGGCCCGTCACCACGGGAAAGCCGGGAATGTCGTAGATGGGCTTCTCAGGATAGAGCTCGGCGCACTGACCACCCGGACGGTCCAGAATGTCGATGAAGTGGCATTTGATATCGAGCAGCCCGAGTTCGAAGGCGGCGAAAAGCCCGCAGGGCCCCGCGCCAATGACGACGACATCGGTTGTGATCTCAGTGCTCATTCATCTTGTCCAAGCTGGACCGGGCGCCCTGACTGCCCGGCGTCATCCCCGCTCAATCGGGAACATCTGTTTAGGTTTGGCGGGCTCCAGGCGTCTGGACACCACAGCCGTCTCTGGCGATAGCCGTGCTCCAGTACCTCAGGAGACGCGGCGAAGGAAGGGTCGCGTCCCCAATGGCACCTCTCTCAGACCAACGGGCTGATAGAAAAGTGCCATCTCCGGAAGGTGGTTCTCGAGAAGCGCCCGGCGCGTTGGTTCGTGTGTGACCACCAGGGCATCGAAGCCACAGCGCTGCATGTGCGGGATCTGGTCCTGCAGCACGTCCCCCACGGCGCGAAGTTCGCCCTTGAAACCAAAGCGCTCCCGCAACAGCCGGGCGGTCGAGTAGCCACGCCCATCGGTGAAGGCGGGGAAAGACACGGCGATCGACGCGAAACGTCCGAGATTCTCTGCGACCGCTTCCACGGCATCGCCCGGAGCGACCAGAAGACCAAGCGGATGCGGGTTGGCCAGGAACGCCTCGCGGTACGCCAGGAAAACTGCAACCGGGACGTGCGTGTAGCGGGCGTCACCCGGGTCGGTTCCCTCGACCCAACCCTTGAAGGGGTCGACGATGAAGGCACCATCCTTCCACAGCGCGTGTTGCTTGGCAGCGCTCATCGGCGAAGCGATGGCTCCACTGAAGTCGTAATGGATGCCGCATTCCTTCTTGTTGAAGCCCCGCCAGCGGCCGGAACGGGGATCTTCCCCTTCGGCCACGATCGAGGTGCATGGGGCACACCCGATCGACTTGTAGCCTTTCCCGTAGAGCGGATGCTCGGGCAAATCGTGCGCCCGCCTGTAGGCCGCGACGTCCTCGTCTGAAAAATAGGCGAGCGGGTTGACCTTAATCCGATCGTCGCTGGTCAGCTCGAAATGCGGCAGAACGCCCCGCTCCCGTGTCTGGTAGCGCTTGCGACCCGTGACCCAGCCGCCATACTGCGCTGTGATCGGCTCAAGCGGATCGGTCTTACGGATGAAGCAGCACGAATCCGGATCGGTCTCCCACAGGTCACCATTGGGGTCGAACCGCGCCAGGTCTTTCGGGTCGGGGTGGACCGCATGGACATGCAGCAGGCCGAGATGGCTCTTGAGCCGCTCGACATAGGCCAGCGTCTCAGGGAAGTGCTTGCCGGTTTCAAGAAAATACACCGCCATCGACGGATCGACCTGCGCAACCATGTGCAACAGCACCGCAGAGTCCGCACCGAATGACGAGACGATGGCCAGATCGCCCGGCAACACATCGCTCACCGCGTAGCGAAGGACACCAAGGGCGTCCATCTCGTCGAACATGCCGTTGAGCGCCAGGATTCCCAATGCCTTGAGCTTCTCATGAGCCTGCTGCGCCGGGAGAGCGTTAGACCGTGCCATAGAGGGCCTCCTTGAAAGGAGCGTCGCCGAGCCTGCGGTAGGCAGCGACAAAAGTTTCTTCGGGCGAGAGGCGCTGTGCGATGTAGACATCCACCAGCTTCTCGATGGCCTGGGGTACGGCGTCAGCCTCAAAGCCGGGACCCAGAATTTTGCCCACAGAAGCGAATTCCGTCGCATCGCCACCCAAGGTGATCTGGTAGAGCTCGCCGCCCTTCTTTTCGACGCCGAGTATGCCGATGTGGCCCACATGGTGATGACCACAGGCGTTGATGCAGCCCGAGATCTTGATCTTGAGCTCTCCGATCTCCTTTTGTCGCTCGGGCGCGGCAAAAGCCTTGCTGATCTCCTGGGCGATGGGGATCGAGCGAGCGTTCGCCAGGGCACAGAAATCCAGCCCGGGGCAGCAGATCATGTCGGTGATGAGGTTGTTGTTCCCCTCCGCAAGACCTGCGGACACCAGTGCATCGTAGACTTCACGTAGTTCAGCCACGGCGACGTGGGGTAGCACGAGGTTCTGCTCGTGGGTCACGCGCAACTCGTCATAGGAGTAGCGTTCAGCAAGGTCTGCGACCGCCTCCATCTGTGCGTCCGTAGCATCCCCCGGTGCGCCACCGATGGGTTTGAGGGAGATCGTCACGGACGCGTAGCCGCGAACGCGGTGCGCATGGAGGTTGTTGTCGAGCCAGCGGCCGTACGCGGGATCGACAATGGACTGATAGGCCACGTCCACAGTGTCACCAGCGCGGTCCGCAAAAGCCGGCGGTGCAAAATACTCTGTGATCCGATGAAGTTCTTCCTGCGGCAGTGTCAGCACGCCGCCGCGCACCTCTGCGAACTCGGCCTCGACCTGCCCCTTGATGCTCTCCAGTCCCTCCTCATGCACGAGGATCTTGATGCGCGCCTTGAACTTGTTGTCCCGCCGCCCATAGCGGTTGTAGACCCGCATGATGCTTTCGAGATAGGCGAGCAAGTGCTCATTGGGCACGAAGCTATTGATCAGCTTGGCGATCATCGGCGTGCGCCCGAGGCCGCCACCAACCCACACTTCCCAGCCGATTTCACCGGCACCATTCACCGCCGCCTGCAGCCCAATGTCATGGAAGCGGATCGCCGCCCGGTCGTTCGGAGACCCCGTCATGCCGATCTTGAACTTGCGCGGAAGGTAAGAAAATTCTGGGTGCAGACTCGACCACTGACGGATGATTTCCGCCACCGGTCGAGGGTCGATGATCTCGTCGGCCGCTGCTCCGGCGAACTGGTCCGTCGTGACGTTCCGTATGCAGTTGCCCGAGGTCTGGATCGAGTGCATCTCGACGCTGCCCAACTCCTCCAGGATCACCGGCACATCCTTGAGCCGGGGCCAGTTGAACTGAATATTCTGCCGGGTCGTGAAGTGGCCGTAGCCACGATCATAGGTCCGCGCAATATGAGCGAGCTTGCGCAACTGGCGCGAGTTCATGGTGCCATAGGGCACCGCGATGCGCAGCATATAGGCGTGCAACTGCAGATAGAGCCCGTTCATCAGCCTGAGCGGTCGGAACTGGTCCTCGCTGAGCTCTCCCGAAAGCCGGCGACGCACCTGATCGGCAAATTGTGCGGTGCGGCCTGCAACGAAGGCCGCGTCGAACTCATCATATCGATACATGACCGTCTTCACCTAAAACCTGGCGTCCGTAGGCCGCGCCGTGGAGAGACAACGGCGCTGTAGGACCGGCCGAGCGGATGCGTTCACGCAGGCGCTTGGGCACGAGGCGCCCCTCGACCTGCTCGACATCTTCAATCTCGATGCTGACGATGCGGCCAGTCGCCTTGCTCGCGGCAATTGCTGCATCACGGGCCACCGCTTCGTCTTTGGAAAACACGCGGGCAGACTGCAACTCGGCCACCCACCGGCCCGTGGCATCGAGGTAGACGGCAGCGCCAGACGTAAGTTCATTGCCAGCTAGAATCTGCATGGTCAGGCCACCTCGGCATGAGAAGGGGTAAGATCGGCAGCAAGTGTCTCGGACCAATCGCCGTGGGACACAGCGCGGCCGACCAGAATAACAGCAGGCCCATCCGGGAACGACACCGACCCACGCGAAAGCCCGCCGAGCGTACCGGAAAAGCACCGCCTGTCCGGCCTGCCCGCATTGACGACGATGCCTAATGGGAGGTCTGGAGCAGCCCCATGCGCGATGAGGCGCGACGCGGTTTCCGCGGCTATGGACTTTGCCATGTAAAGGGCCAGCGTCAGGCCCGAACGGGCCAGTCCTGCCCAATGAGCCAGTTCGCCATCGTCGGCGCCGTGAGCGGTGGCCAGGACGAAGCCGCTGGAGACCTTCCGCAGGGTAACCGGGGTGGCGGTGTCCGCCGCCGCGGCCAGGGCAGCGCTAACGCCGGGGACAATCTCATAAGCCAGCCCCGCCTTGCGGAGTGCCGCGATCTCCTCGCCCGCACGCCCGAAGACCATGGGGTCACCCGCCTTGAGGCGCGCCACCTTCTTCCCCTCGGCCGCCAGCCGCACAATCAGCGTATTGATCTGCGCCTGGCTGAAAGAGTGGTGCCCTTTCGCCTTGCCCACGCAAATTTGCTCAGCGTCACGCCGGCCCATCTCAACGACCGCCACGGGGACCAGTTGATCATGCACGATGACATCGGCCTGCTGCAGCAGCCGCTGCGCCCGCAGGGTCAGGAGATCTTCCGCACCAGGGCCGGCACCGATAAGCCAGACCACGCCCTGCCCAGCCCCGCGCGCCACATGCTCCTCGAGAAGGTGCTCGGCCTCGCTCGTGTCCAGAGATGGACGTGTCACGAGGTCCTCATAGAAGCGCCGGCGGGCGGCGCCATCGTGAATCACGGTCTCAACTTTTTGCCGCAAGCTGCCAGCCAGACCCGCGATCTTTCCGAACGCAGGCGGCAGCATAGCCTCTATTCGAGCACGGACTAGGCGGGCGAGGACGGGCGCAGCCCCTTCGGTGGAAATGGCGACGGTCAGCGGCGCCCGGTCGACGATCGAGGGGGTGTAGAAATCGCACTCGGAAGGCACATCGACGACATTGAGCGGGATGCCGAGCCGCCGCGCCTCCGATTTGGCGAGTTTCGCGTCGGCACCCTCCTCCGCGACGAAGACCAGTGCCGCTCCGGCAATGTCACCGGCGGCCAAGGCGCGCTCATGCACGACCACCGGAAACGGGGAAAAGTCAGCTTCCACACGCCGGCTGATGATCTCGATCGAGGCAGTGGTCTTCGAAACGAGACGAGCCTTGTTCAGGGCTTCATCTGCGCCACCGACGATGATGACGCGCTTGCCTTGAACCTTGTAGCTCAACGGAAATGTGTTGAGGGAGCCCATTGGTCGCCTTTACCGAAGTTGGCGCAAAATAGGCCAATATCGAGCTTGGCAACAAGCTACTGAGATTCAATAGCTTTTTTATTTCCCTCCAGATGAGGGCCTTAGAACAGGCTGGCGCAGAGGGTCAGCGCTCAGCGAAAAGAATCTGCCTCGACAAGCGTACGAAAAACGCTCCTACCCTTGTCGCGTCGGCACATGAACCACGAGGCCATCCAACTCGTCCCGCACCTTGATCTGGCAGGACAGCCGGCTGTTGTCGCGGACCTCGAACGCGAAATCGAGCATGTCTTCCTCCATATTGGAGGGTCCGCCGACCGTCTCGCGCCAGGCATCGTCGACATAGACGTGACAGGTGGCACAGGTGCAGGCCCCGCCGCACTCTGCAACAATGCCCGGCACGCCGTTCATGATCGCCGTCTCCATGACGGTAGAGCCGTTTTCGCCCTCGGTCTCGATGCGTTCGCCATTCGGGGTGACATAGGTGATCTTGGTCATGAGGTTCTCTGGTCGCTAGCTGTCGAGCAGGTCTTCTAGGTAATGCCGGTCGATGCCGAACAGCGCTTTGGCGCTGGCGATGCGGTCGAGCACCTCGTTACGAGGAGCCGCCCGTCCCTTCTGGGCAACGATGAGGTTGTTCTTTGGCGTGTGCGCATCCGAGACGAATTCGAACACCTTTGTCCGATAGCCATTCGCCTCCAGCAAAAGGGCACGCAGGCCGTCCGTCACCATCTCCGCCTGCTTTTCCATGAACGTTCCGTGACGCACCAAAAAGTCGAGGCGTTGGTCGGCGCTGCCCGCCTCCATCTGCCGCCGCACCTGCTTGTGGCAGCATGGCGCCACGGCGATGAGGTCGGCCCCGGCCTTGATGCCAGTGTAAATGGCGTCATCCGTAGCCGTATCGCAGGCGTGAAGGGCAATGACAGCATCGGCTCGGGTGGCGTCATAAGACAGGATTGAGCCGGCGGCGAAAGACAAGCCATCAAAGCCGCTCTGCCTCGCCAGCGCATTGCCATCGGCCACCAGTTGCGGACGCAGTTCGACACCAACGATTTCCACTTCTTGGCCATTTGCCTGCAGGTGGTCGTAAAGCGCGAAGTCGAGATAGCCCTTGCCGGCTCCCATATCCAAGACCCGCGGCACCGGCGCCTTCAGCGCCTGAATCAGGGGCGCAAAGATTTCCACCATCTTGTTGATCTGGCGGAACTTGTCCTGACTGACGGCAAGAACCTTGCCGTCCGCACCAGTGATACCCAACGCCTTTAGCCATGGCGCCGAGGTCTCGTTCAAGGCGCGAGCCTTGGCCCGATCGTGCCCCGTTGTCGGTGCGGCGCGCATCGTCTCCGACCGCTTGAGGCGAACCGTGTCGTTCTGCCTCTCCAACTGCAGATCGAAACTCGTCGTTTCCAGCCGCGCGCTGCGGAAGTTCTGCGCAAGCTCTGTCCGGAACAGCGCGAAAGCCTCGTCCATGGTGATGTTCTTGGTGACATCCCGGGTACGGTATCGCCACACTAGGCTCAGCCGCTCGCCGGCCTTGATCGTGACCTTGCGGCCTTCAACAGACTTGAGCTCCGCCTCCGGGCCTGCATAGGCACCGCATTTGAGCCGCGTCAGAGTGCCGTCGATGAAGGCCGTCTGCACCGCGACCAGGAATTCCTCGATGCGGTCGAGCGCGCTCAATGGCGTTCCTTGGTGGTGAGGAAGCGGATTTTGGGCCAATCCTGCTTGGCCCGATCCGCCCACCAGCTGTTCTGGGCGAGAAAGACGGGCGCACCCGCCCGGTCTTCCGCCATATTGGTTTTCTGGGCGGCGATGAAGCGCTTGAGTTCCTCAGGGTCATCGCTCTCGACCCAGCGCGCCACCTCGAATCCCAAAGGTTCGAAGGCGATGGGGACGCCATATTCCTTGGCGACGCGGCTGGCCAAGACCTCGAGCTGCAATTGGCCGACCACGCCGACGATCCAGTCCGAGCCCATCATGCGCCGGAAGACCTGGGTCACCCCCTCTTCCGAGAGATCCGACAGTGCCTTGGCCATCTGCTTGGTCTTCATATGATCTGTGAGGCGCACGCGACGGATGATTTCCGGCGCGAAATTCGGAATGCCCGTGACGTTGATGTTGGCGCCCTCGGTCAGCGTGTCGCCCACCGACAAGGTCCCATGATTGGGGATGCCCACGATGTCTCCTGCGACGGCCTCTTCGGCCAGTTCGCGGTTGTTGCCGAAGAAGAACATCGGGTTGGAGACGGCCATGTCTTTGCCGGAGCGCACGTTCTTCAAGCGCATGCCGCGCGTGAAGGTTCCCGAGCAAAGCCGCACGAAGGCAATACGGTCGCGGTGGTTGGCGTCCATGTTGGCCTGCACCTTGAACACGAACCCGGAGACCTTCTTCTCGTCGGGCGCAATTGGGCTCGGTAGGGCGGGCTGCGGCCGCGGTTCCGGTCCCCAGTCCCCCAGGGCCCGCAGCAACTCGGCCACGCTGATGCCCTTGAGCGCCGAGCCAAACAGCACCGGGCTCAGATGGCCCTGCTGGAACGTCTCGAGGTCGAACTCCGGCAACATGGCCCGCGCCATTTCGAGCGTTTCCAGGGCCGTCAGAAAAGTGGGATTGTCCACCAGTTCCTGGACATCGAGCAGGTCGTCGAGAGCTTCGAACTCGGCGATTGGCTTGCCCAGCGGGTTGAGCACGCGCTTTTCCACAAGGTCGATGTAGCCGCCAAAATCGACGCCCTGCCCGATCGGCCAAAGCGCCGGTGTCAGGTCCAGCGCCAGCTTGTCCTGGATCTCGTCAATCAGGTCGAGCGGCGCCAGCCCTTCCCGATCGATCTTGTTGATGAAGGTGATGATGGGAATATCGCGCAGGCGACAGACCTCGAAGAGCTTGAGGGTCTGGCTCTCGATACCCTTGGCGGCGTCGATGACCATGATGGCGGCGTCCACCGCCGTCAGGGTTCGATACGTATCCTCGGAAAAGTCCGAGTGACCTGGGGTATCGAGCAGGTTCAGCGTCAGCCCGTCATATTCAAAAGTCATCACCGACGAGGTGATGGAGATGCCGCGCTGCTGCTCCATCTCCATCCAGTCGGAACGGGTCGAACGGGTCCCCGATTTTCCGCGCACCATGCCTGCCTGCTGGATAGCCCCGGCGGCCGCGAGCAGGCGCTCGGTCAGCGTGGTCTTGCCCGCGTCCGGGTGAGAGATGATTGCGAAGGTCCGACGCAGGCGGAACGGTTCGGCGGTCGGCCGAGGTAAACCCTCGGCGGCGGTGGTAAAGGTCATGGAACTGCTGAGCATCTGGGCCTGCGCCCATGGGCGCGTCTGTTGCTCGCTATATAGGGAGTGTGTGGGTGTCGGTCAAACCGGCGAACAAGCAGGCGCCTGCGGCTAGCCTGTACGGCTGGCCGATGCCTGGGAAGTATCCATCGAGACCGCGGCCGGTTTGGTCTCGAACTTGGCGGGAAGGAGCGCGGGCCGCCCAAGTCCATAACCTTGGAAATAATGCGCGCCGACATCCGTAGCGAGCGCCAGATGATCCCTCGTTTCGATGCCTTCCACCAGCACCGGCACACCATCGGCATGGAACGTGTCGACCATACGGCGCAACAGGCGCTGCCGCGCCGCATCGCCAGCCAGCTCCCTGAATAATGCCCCGTCCAGCTTCACCAGATTCGGGCGCAGTGCCCGGTAGCGCACGACGCCGGAATTCCCGGTCCCGTAGTCATCCAGAGCAATCATGCACCCGGCCTCCCGCAGCATGTCGCAGAGGCTCTTCAGCGTAGCTTCTCCCATGGCTCGGGTTTCAAGGACTTCGCAGACCAGGTGCGATGGCGTCAGACCATACTTGTCAAGAATGCTGAACATGAACCGGAATTCACGCTCAACCACCTCAATGGTCTCGTAGATGGCGGGGTTGACGTTGATGAACAGTTTGCGGTTGCGGGGCCTGCCCTGCCGGTAGTTTCGCAGATGCAGGGCCCGGCACATGCACTCGACGAACAGACGATCGCCGCTGTCGACTGCACTGAAGAAGTCCACCGGGGCAAGCGCTACACCCTCGCGAAATGGCCGCACCAGACCTTCGAAGCCGAAGAGGTCGAATTGCCCTGCGCTAAGCTCATAGACCGGCTGGTAGGCGCTTTGAAGGCGGAAGGGGCCATAGCTGCCAACATGAAGTCCGGCCGCGGAAGTCTCGATGGCATCGGAAACATATTGCGGCCGTTGCATGTCCTAGGGCTCGATTGGTTGCCGGGCCAGAAGCGTTGCGATGTAACCCCGCACCTCTTCCACTGCCATCCCCAGATCATCGATCCGCTCGGGCGCTATGGGCCGGTGAGCGAGCAACTCCGTTTCCAGGTCCTTGGCGAGATCGGCCACGGAAAAGGCGCCAACACCGGATGAGGCCCCTTTGATCGAGTGCAGGTTGAGCAGCAGGTCATCCACCGTCAGCGCCAGCCGCAGCCGCTCCAGATAAGTTGCCACGGTAGCGTCGTACATGCGCAGAATTTCGATCTCGAGGTTCTCGTCCCCCAGGCACTGTCCCGCCAGATGCACCAGGTCGATCGGCCGTACGTCCCGCTGCTCGGTCCCGGGGACAAACGCTTCGACGGCTGCGCGCTGCGCCATGATGATCAAACTCCTTAACGCTGCGGTACTCAGACGCTCATTCGGTCCATCCGCATGACCAGCCTAGAACCGCCACGTGAACAGGTGATTAAGCCACATCTTTGCCTTTCTTCCCTCGTTTCTGAGCTCCGGATTCCCGGTTGAAAAATTAACCTTTAGGTAAGAAACCGTTCGGTTTGCATAAAATTGAATGTAAGAGTGGGGTCTGAACCTGCGTTCGGCGGCGCCGGTTCGGGGGGAATGGTACGAGGCATTTGCATCGAATTGTTCCGGTTCAGCCATCGGCCCGGCAACGGGTCGACAGGCATATACTCCCCAGTTCCGCCTTGCCGCCCCTAGTGCCGATGCGAGAGTTGTAAAGAGTATGGCCCAGAACCCGACCCCCCAGAACGATCCGGCCGCCCTGGCCTTTTCTGCCGTCGAGGACGCTCTCAAGGATTCTGTGTTCAATCTCGACAAGCCTGCTCAGGAGACCGAGGCAAAGCCGGAGAAAAAGGCCAGCGATGCGGGCCGCTCCGAGCGCCTCCGCGCTGCGGACAAGATCGCCCAGCAGGCCGGCACTGTTGCTAACGACGACAAGATTTCCGCCTCGCGGCTCCTTTACAGTTTGCAGAGCCGGTCCTCGCGCGCCCCGATCTGGATCGCAGTAGCCCTCTCTGTCGTATGGCTTGCCGCTTCCGGCTCAGTTGCCTGGCTGCGGTTCGGTTCACAGGCCACCGATCTTGGCACCTTCCTGGGGTCGATCGAGTTTATCGCCGTACTCGCCATCATGGTGGTGCCGGTGATCGCATTCTTCGCCGCGGCCACGTTCTTCCGGCGTGCAGCAGAGCTGCGCAACGCCGCCTCCTCCATCACGCAGGCGGCCATCCGCCTTGCCGAACCCGAAGTCACCGCGGCCGACAAGGTCGCCTCGGTGGGCCAGGCCGTTCGGCGCGAGGTCAATGCATTGGGCGACGGGCTGGAACGCGCCCTGTCGCGCGCTGGCGAACTCGAGGTGATGATCCACAACGAGGTCAACGCACTCGAGCGGACCTACTCTGACAACGAATCGCGCATGCGGGCGCTGATTGCTGAGCTGGCCAGTCAGCGCGAAAGCGTCCTCACCAACACCGAGCGCGTGCGCGAGGCGATTACGGAGAGCCATACCGGGCTGATCTTCGATCTCGACATGATCAGCCAGCGCATCGCCGGCACCATCGTCGACAGCGGCGGCAACCTGACGCGCGCGCTGGAAACGGCCGGCAATACGCTCAACACGGGCTTCAACGAACGAGCCGAGAGTTTCGTCAGCCTGGTCGACAACCGGACCACCGACTTCATGTCGGCGTTGGACGAAAGCTCGCGCCGCCTCACACTGGGCTTTGATGACCAAACCGGCGCCATGACGCGCGCCCTGGATGAGCGCGCAGAAGCCCTCAATGCCGGCGTGGAGAACCGCATATCGGCCCTGACCGAGGCGCTTGACGCGCATGCGAGCTCAATCACCGGCGTCATTGATCAGCGTACGCAACAGATTTCCGACCGCACGCAGGCCCTTACCGGCTCGTTCGAAGAGCGCTCGCTCGACATCGCGACGCTCATCGAGTCCCGCACGCGGGAGCTGGCAACGGCGCTCGACGAGCGCACCGCCGGCTTTGCCAACCTTCTTACTGATGGCGGCTCATCTCTGCTCGACCAGTTGCGGCTGCGCGGAGACGAGGTGTCGACAAACCTGGAGGCCATCGGCAACCGTCTGTCGGCCGACTTCTCCGGCCGCGCCGGCGATGCTGAGGCCCTGCTTTCGGCGTTGAGCCGCCAGCTGGACGAAACCGTCTCCATTCAGATCAATTCGCTTGATAGCCGGCTGCAGTCAGCCATCATCGAGATCAACGGCGCCCTCGATGACACCTCCGAGCGCGCGCGCCTGACCTTGACGTCGGCTGGCCAGGAGTCCCTCACCCAGTTCGATTCGCGCATCAGCGAGATCGCCGGCGTTCTCGATGAAAAGCTGCGAGCCCTCGACGGGGTCGTTGGCGATCGGGGCGAGGCCCTCATCGCTCGTCTGGAAAATCAGGGCACCACATTTGCCGCCCGCGCCAACGTGCTCGAAATGGCCCTGAACGAGGAATCGGGCCGTTTCAACGATATCGTTGGAGAACGGACACGCGAAATGAGCGAAGTCCTGGGCGCCAAGACCAAGGCCGTTACAGAAGGTCTTGCCAACCGGACTCGCGAGATGTCGGATGCGCTGGACGGGCACGCGGAGGTCATTGCAGAGGCCCTCGACACCCGCGCCGGCCGCTTCAACGAAATCCTCACCCAGCGCATCAGCGAGCTCGACGAAAATCTCGGGCACCGCGCAGAGAACCTGGAGCAGACGCTGTCCGGGCGCGCGATCGAGATCATTCAGTCGCTGTCGAGCCGCAGCGGCCAGCTGGACCAAGCCCTCGCCAACCGCGTCAGCCAGCTCGATGCAACGATTTCCGGGCGCGGCAGCGAGATCGCAGAAGCCCTCGCCAATGGCACGGCGTCCCTGGAGCAGACCTTTGCCGGCCGCAGCGAAGAAATCGCCCGTTCGATCGCCTCCGGCACGGAAGCGCTCAATGGCGCCCTCTCGGGCCACACCGACGAGATCGCCCAGGCGCTGGCCGTAGGCAATCACGCTCTCGAACAGACCTTGTCTGGCCGCACCGCCGAGATTTCCCAGGCGTTGGCCGCAGGCAACTACGCCCTTGAGCAGACGCTTTCCGGTCGAAGCGAGGAAATCGGGCAAACGCTCGCGGTCAACACGCGTGCCATCGAAGACGCGCTTTCCGGTCGCAGCGAAGAGATCGCGCAGGCTCTGGCAACCGGCAACTTTGCTCTCGAGCAGACGCTTTCCGGTCGCAGCGAGGAAATCGCGCAGGCCCTGGCAACCGGAGCGGAAACGCTCAACCAGACATTGTCCGGCCGCGGCGCTGAACTGGTCGACGCCATTCGCGTCCAGTCCCAGGAACTGAGCGAAACGCTCAGCACCAGCACGCGCACCCTTGACCAGGCGCTCGCGGGCCGCACGCAGCGGCTTGCCGAAACGCTTTCCGAACGAAGCGCTGCCCTGGCAATGGACCTGGATGGTCGCACGGCCACTCTCGGCGAGCAGATCGATGCCCGAAGCTCCGCATTGGCTGAGCAGATCGACGCGCGAACAGCGGCCTTTGCCGACCAGATCGACTCGCGTACGGGCATGCTGGCAGACCGCATAGCGGCCAGTCAGGGCGAATTCACCGACGCGCTGGACGAGCGCACGCAACAATTGGCCGCCGCCGTCGGCTCGCGCACCCTCCAGCTCAACGAAGCGCTATCGGCGCGTACGACTGCGCTCTCCGACACCCTCGCCACGCACACCACGTCAATCGGCGAAACCATCAGCCTGCATACGGCCGAACTGGCCGAGACCATCGACCAGCACGGCCAAACGGCGCGGATTGGTCTCGAGAACTCGCTGCACATGCTCAGCGACACCATGGACAAGCGCCTGGGCGACATCACCCTGGCGGTCGACGGGAAGGTCGCGCAGGTCAACCAGAGCCTTGGCGAAGGTCTCGACATGGCCATGATCCGGTTCGACGACGCCGAGCGCAGCATGACGGCCCGCATCGAGGCCGCCAGCACCAGTGTGGGCGACAGCGCCCGCCAGGCGGCGGATTTGATCGAGAGCGGTGTCAACGCCGCCCGCACCGCCATCACCGACATGGTGGACAACCGCCTGGGGACGCTGCCGGAGGCCATCACCGCCCGCGCCGACATCGCCGCCGAACGCTTGGCTGCCCTCAACGCCACCATCAACACTTCGATCACCCAGTCCATGGCCGATCTGGAGGCCGGCGCGGATCGGATCGAGGAGACCCTTTCGACCCGGATCGCCTCGGCCAGTCACGCCATCGCCGACGACGTCGCCCAGACGGCGAACCACATGGACAGCGCCGTCCGCAGCGCCCTTGAGCAGATCCGTGCGGCCGCCGGCAGCATCGATCAACTCGTGTCGGTACAGGCCGTTGGCGCTGCCGACGCCATCGAGAGCCGCCTGCACGAAATCAATCGCTCGGTGGAGGAGCACACCTCAACCTTTGCCGAACTGGTCAACAGCAAGTCGGACCAGTTGCAGTCGGCCCTGCTCAGCCACGGCAATATCCTGCGTGATGCCTTGGCCGAAAATGCCCGCGAGGCCGAGGAGATCATGTCGGTGTCGACAGGACGTATCCTCACCGACGTCACGTCCGCGCTCAACAAGCTGAACGACTCAAACCTCCTCCTGCAGCGAGTGTTGGATGCGTCGACCTCCAATCTCGCCACCCTCGAGAACAGCGTCGCCGAACAGACGGCCAATTACTCGGCAACCATGCGCGAGGCTATGGGCCAGACCGAGCAGGCGGGCGCCATGGTTACTCAGCATGTGGGGGCGCTGCAGAACACCATCCGCGCCATGGTCCACGAGTTCGGCTCCATCCTCGGCAGCCTCGACGCCGAGGCGGCCGGCCTTCGACAGGTGTCGCAGACGCTGGAAACCAGCAGCGGCACCGCGCTCGAAACGCTCGACGAACGCCGCAATGCCATGGAAGCGTTGGCGCAGACCTTTGCGTCGCGCGCCGATGACATTGAAGGCCGGATGCGGATTTTCGCGCAGTCGATCGCCGATACGGTCAACGACACCGAACGCCGCCTGATCGGCGCCCGCCGGGCCATGGACGAGGCACTAGAAGCCACGTCCAGCTCGGTCACTGACACGCTGGCCCAGACCACGAACACGATCACGCAGGCACTGGAGTCCACAACCGGCGACGTCAACAACGCGCTCTACGCCACCAACGAACGCTTCACGCAGGCTCTGAGCAGCAATGCCGAGCAGATGGACAACGTGGTTCAGCGTGCCGCAGAAGCCGCGGCGGCCGCCCTGAACCGCACGTCGCTCTCCGTGCGGGCTGCGTTGCATGAGCAATCCGAACAGGTCAGCGGCGCTCTCGAGGACAATGCCGCCAAGGTCAGCGAAACACTCGCCTCCACCGCCGGCAGCGTCACAGATGTCCTGACCTCCACAACGAGCACCCTGTCCGACACAATCAGCGATTCAACGACGTCGGTTCGGAATGCCATCGCATCCAACTCGAGCTATCTGCGTCGTGCCCTCGACGACAGCACCGGGCAGGTCCGCCAGGCGCTGGAAGAGACGACAGGCGATGTCACGGGCCGTCTCGGTGAGTTCCACGAAGCTGCCGGCACGGAAGGACGCCGCGCCAGCCATGCGCTCCAGGAGGTTCAGCAGCGCATGGTCATCGAGATGCAGCGGGCGATCGAAGAGGCCACGCACCGCTTCGCAGAGACGGCTCGCGCCATGCGCGAAACCGCCCGCGAGGTCGGCACGGAGCTCGAAGCAACGCGGGCCGAACTGGCGCGCGGGGTCAACGAACTACCCGAGGAAACGCGCGCCAGCGCCGCCGCGATGCGTCGCGTGGTCGCCGAGCAGATCGAGGCACTTTCAGAGCTCAACGCGATTCTCCGCTCACAGCCCGCCAGCCACGACCTGACCGACCGCCGGGCTCTTCAGCGCCCGGCGCGGCAGGCGGAAGCTCCATCGTATCAGCCGGCACAACGGCAGCCGGAAGCACCGGCATACCAACCGCCGCGGCAAGCCGAGCAACGCCAGCCCGAGCAGGCCCGTCAGCCGGAGCCGGCACGTCAGCCCGAGCCGATGCGGCAGACCTATCGTGAGCCGCCGGCGCAGGGTCTTGTCGACCCGTTCCGGGCCCGCCCGGCAGCGCCAGTGGAACAGGCCGCGCAGCAGATCGTGGACATCCCCGCTCAGGCCACAGCGCCGGTCACCGCACCGGCCCCCACCCCCGCTCCTGCCGCCACCCCTGCCGCTGAAGCACCAGCCACCAAACCGGCTGAGGCACCGGTGGCAAACACAGGTGGCTGGCTGCGGGACGTTCTGCGCAACGCATCAGCCAAGCAGGCTGGCGCGCAGGCAACCGGACTTTCTGGTCTCACCGAGGAAATTGCGCGCGCCATCGACGATGCCGCGCTCGCGGAGGCCTGGAACAGGTATCAGGCTGGCGAGTCCAACGTGTTTTCGCGCCGGATTTACTCGCTGACCGGTCAGGGCACCTATGACGAAGTCCGCAAGCGTCTGCAACGCGATCCAGACTTCGCGCGCACGGCACAGGCCTACATGAGCGAGTTCGAGCAATTGCTCAAGCGCGCTGCGGCAGGGGCGCGACCGGCAGCGGAGACGCGAGAGCATCTCCTGTCCGACAGGGGAAAGGTGTATACAACCCTCGCCCACGCCAGCGGCCGCCTCGGCTGACCAGCATCGAAGAAGACAAGGCCCCGGTTGTTCCGGGGCCTTTTTCTTGCGCCTTTGGCGTTAGTTGACTTCTGCTTGACGGACGAGGGCCGACACCTCACCAACCGGCCTATTGTCCGACCGAGACCCAGGTGCAGCAGTGCGGAGCCAGTCCACATTGCGACATGTCCGCCACAGGCACCAGATACCTCGCTGAACATCTGCGGGTCGAGCAGAGGACACTCACCTCTGCACACAGCGGCAGAGTGCTCTCAACCAGCGCCTGTTAGCGCAGCGTATCCTTGGGTGGCCGCAACTTGAGCGACAGCAGCACACACCCAATCGCCAGGATCGAGGTGAGCGTCGAGTAGAAGAAGGCATAGGGTCCGAAGAATTCGACGAGCACGCCGAACACGATGAGAGCCAGCATGGCTGCGCCCTGATTGAGCATGTTGGCGAAGCCCTGGGCCTCAGCCGCATTGGCCTCGTTCGTCCAATTGGCGATGAAGTGGACGACGCCGAAATAGCCCATGCCGAAGCTGAAGGCGTGCAGCGTCTGGATCACGAACAGTACCTGGACAGGCGGATTGAAGGCCATCGCGGTGAAGCGGACAAGACCCGCAAGGGTCGCAACGAGAATCATGTTTCGCGCAGTTACCCTCCTGCCAAAGCGCCGCCAGACAAACATGAGTATCGCCTCGCCCACGGCGGCGATGCCGAGCAGTGGCCCAAGAAAGTATCCGGGTATCCCGTTCTCGTGCCACAGGAGGGCGCCGAAGCCGCCGATGAGGGCGTTGCTCGAATTGACCAACGCGAAGGCCAGGAGCGGCAGCACGAACCACAGCTGCAGCGAGTCCTTCAGCCTGCTTCGTTCGGCCGGCATGACTTCGGCGAGTGTCACCTTCGGGGCCGGCGCCCTGAAGCGCGGCAGCAGATAGCTCAAGGCCGCCCTCAGCACGGTCATCAGCAGGTAGAGCGTGACAAATGCCGCTGATCCCCAGACGGCCAGCAAGGCGCCGATGCCGGCCGCGCCAAACACGTAGCCCACCGTCGCCCAGGCCCGCACGGCGCCGAAGTCAGTACCATTACGTCGCGTCATCCGCACCGTCGCCGCATCGATGACCGGCGCGACGAGCCCATTGCTGGTGGCGCACAGTGCCCACACCAGCAGCACGCCCCAGAATTCGGACACGAAGTAGAGGCCCAGCGGCGCAACCGCCGATGCCATCGAGATAAAGATCAGGGCGGTCCGCCAATCATCGGCGCGGTCAGCAACGCGCCCGACGATGATGTTGAGAAGCAGCAGGCCCAGCGTCGGCAAGGCATTGATAATGCCGATCTGGTCCGCCGGCACGCCGTGCTCGCTGAGCCAAATTCCCAGAAATACGGAAGCCACCGCGCCGGGGAGATAAACAGTGAACTGAAAAATGGAAGCGCGCAGCTCGGGCGAATCCCGGCGCGAAAGTGGCGGTGCCATGGAAACTAGACTCCGGGCACGAAACGGCGGCCCGGGCCTCTTGGTGCATCCGATGCGCCAGCAAAGCAAGTCTCAATTGCAGGGCGAATTCGGGCTATTGCGACGTTGCAGCTTTCTTCGGCCGCAGCCGTCTCACCTCCCCCGTCACCATTTCGGTCCACTTGATCAGCTCGAAGCTGCCGTCGAAATTCTCGACAATGGCGGTGCAGCTTTCGACCCAATCGCCGGTATTGATATAGTGGATACCCGTCCGGTCGTGCATGTCGGCAAAGTGGATGTGCCCGCAGATGACGCCATCGACGCCCGACTGCTTGGCCTCGTACACCAGCGCCTCTTCGAACCGGCCGATAACGGAAACTGCGTTCTTGACCTTCTGTTTCGCCCAGGCGCTGAGCGACCAGTACTGCAGGCCAAGCCGGCGCCGAACCCAATTGATGGCGATATTGACGCGCAGCGCGAAATTGTAGGCCCAATCTCCCACATGGGCGAGCCATTTTGCGTTCATCACCACCACGTCGAACTGGTCCCCGTGGATGACCAGGTATGTCTTCCCGGTGGCTGTGACGTGGACCGTGCGGTCGACCAGCTCTATCTCGCCGAAATACGTGCCGAGGTACTCCCGCAGGAACTCGTCGTGGTTCCCCGGCAAATAGATCATCCTCGCGCCGGCTGTTGCCTTGTCCAACAGCAACTGCAGGATCACATTGTACTCGCTGGGCCAATACCAGTTCTTGGCCAGCCGCCAGCCATCCACAATGTCACCGATGAGGTAAATGGTCTCGGCATCGTGGGTGCGCAGAAATTCGATCAACTGCGCTGCGCGCATCGGCTTCATGCCCAGGTGCACGTCGGACAGGAACATGGCCCGGACCCGCCGGGCCTCCCGCTCATCCGCCATTCAACGCCGTCCTCCGTCTGAGCCTGCGCTTATCTTACCGCGTTGTGAGGACCGAGGAAACAAAACCTGTTGCAAAGGCGGGGAAAAGCTCAGCGGAGGCGCTTCTTGAGAGCGACGATCCGCTCGTAGCTCTGCTCGATCCGGGCAGCAAAGGCGGGATCTGCTTCGGCCGTCTTGACGAGAATATCACGCACCTCGTCCGCCAGGCCGGGGCGTTGGTAGGCGGTGTTGGAAAAAAGCAGCACGTCCGTCCCGGCACGCACACCGTCTTTCACTGTCTCTTCCAGGGTGTAGTGGTCGCGGATGGCACCCATTTCCAGATCGTCGCTGATCACCACGCCATCAAAGCCGAGTTCGCCCCGCAAGACACCCTCGATCCAGCGGGCAGACAATGACGACGGCGTCTGTTCATCGCCGTCCGTGTAGTCGGCATGAAAGAGATGCCCAACCATCACCATGTCGACCTCGCCGTCTGCGATCAGTTTCTTGTAGGGCTCGAGTTCGGTCGGCGACCAGGTCTTGGTAATATCGACAAAACCTTCGTGGCTGTCGGCGGTGGACGAACCGTGCCCGGGGAAATGCTTGAGGGCCGTAACCAGGCCAGCGTCGCGATGCGCTTCGACAAAAGCCTCGTCATAGGCCGCGACGACCTCCGGATCGGCAGAAAAAGACCGGCCGAACTTGGCGATTACTTGGTTCTTCGGGTTGACGTTGAGATCGGCAACAGGCCCGAAGTTCACGGTAAACCCGACATCGGCGATACCCCGCGCCATTCTGGCGTAAATTGCTTCCGCCTGATCCGGTGTGTTGTTGGCCGCAATAGAGGCTGCGTTGGGAATTTCTTCAAAACCCACTTCCTTGGTCAGCCGCTCCACCGCACCGCCCTCCTGGTCAAGCGTGAGGAAGGGAAGAAGATCCGGCGACGCGGCTCGGAAGATGGCGTTCATTTTCCGCACCGCGTCCAGCGACTTGACGTTGGTCTTGAGGTACATGACGCCGCCCAGCCGGCCCGCCTCGATTTCCCCAGCGAGAGCCTGGACACTTTTATCGTCGACGTCATCGCCCTGAAACCCGACCACTATCATTTGCCCGGCCATCTGCTCGAGAGTGGCTGCGTAAGCGGGTGCCGAGGAGAGAAGGGCGAGTGTGGCAACAAGGAGGGTGCGGCGCAAAAGGCGATTCCTGTCGTTGGTGTGGATGCCGCACCTTGACCGCCCATTCACGGCAAGACGATGGTGACGGCGGCGCTCAAGGGCTGAATCTTGGCAGATTGCCCTGGCTCGCCGCCATCGGATGGCGATGGCGGGAACTGTGCGCTCCCGCCATTCAAGTTACGCCGGCTTGTTCTGCCGGTTGGCGATCAGGTCATCCACCACGCCCGGATCGGCCAAGGTGGACGTGTCGCCCAGCGAACCGAAGTCGTTTTCGGCGACCTTGCGCAGGATGCGGCGCATGATCTTGCCCGAGCGGGTCTTGGGCAGGCCGGGCGCCCACTGGATATGGTCGGGCGATGCGATCGGGCCGATCTCCTTGCGGACCCAGCTCCGCAACTCGGCCCGCAACTCGTCGCTGCTCTGTTCGCCGGCCATCAGGGTGACGTAGCAGTAGATGCCCTGCCCCTTCAGATCGTGCGGGTACCCGACGACGGCTGCCTCGGACACTTTCGGATGGGCAACCAGCGCGCTTTCGATCTCGGCGGTACCCAGCCGGTGGCCGGACACATTCAGCACATCGTCGACGCGGCCGGTGATCCAGTAGTAGCCGTCCTCATCGCGCCGGCAGCCGTCGCCGGTGAAGTAGTAGCCCTTGTAGGTCTCGAAATAGGTCGAAACGAACCGCCCGTGGTCACCCCAGATGGTGCGGGCCTGGCCGGGCCAGCTATCGGCAATGGCGAGAACACCTTCGGCCTTGGTCTGCTCCTGCAGCTTGCCCTCGGGCGAGAGGACCACCGGTTGCACGCCGTAGAAGGGCTTGGTGGCCGAGCCCGGCTTGGTGGGAATGGCGCCCGGGAACGGCGCGATCATGTGGCCGCCGGTCTCGGTCTGCCACCAGGCGTCGACGATGCCGCAGCGGCCCTTGCCGACCTTGTTGTAGTACCACATCCACGCTTCGGGATTGATCGGCTCGCCCACCGTGCCGAGGAGGCGCAGCGAGGGCATGTCGTACTTCTCGGCGTATTCGGCCCCGGCCCCCATCAGCGCGCGGATTGCCGTGGGCGCGGTGTGGAAGATGTTGACCTTGTGCCGCTCGACCACCTGCCAGAAGCGGCTCGCATCCGGCCAAGACGGTATGCCTTCGAACATCAGCGTCGTGGCGCCGTTGGCCAGCGGGCCATAGACGATATAGCTGTGACCGGTGACCCAGCCGACGTCGGCCGTGCACCAAAACACTTCGCCCTTCCTGTAGTCGAAGCTCAATTCGTGGGTAGCGGCAACATAAGTAAGATATCCGCCCTGGGTGTGCAGCACACCCTTGGGCTTGCCGGTCGAGCCGGAGGTGTAGAGGATGAAGAGCGGATCCTCGGCATTCATCGGCTCGGGATCATGGAACGGCTCAACCCCGGCCGCGGCCTCATGCCACCAGATGTCGCGCGAGCCCTTCATCGGCACGTCGGCGCCGGTGTTGTGCACCACCAGCACCTTCTGCACGCCCGGACAATCGTCGAGCGCCTTGTCGACATTGGCCTTGAGGGGAATGGTCTTGCCACCACGGCGCCCTTCGTCGGCGGTGATGACAACGGCGGAGTCGCAGTCGTTGATGCGGCCGGCCAGGGCATCGGGAGAAAAGCCGCCGAAGACAACGGAGTGGACGGCACCGACCCGCGCGCAGGCGAGCATCGCGTAGGCGGCCTGCGGGATCATCGGCATGTAGATGGTGACGCGGTCACCCTTGCGAACGCCGAGCGACTTGAGGACGTTGGCGCAGCGGCATACCTTTTCGTGCAGCGTGCGGTAGGTGATGTACTCGGCCTCGTCGGCCGGATTGTCCGGCTCCCAGATGATGGCGACGTCGTCGCCGCGCTCGGCCAGGTGCCGGTCGATGCAATTGGCGGCGACGTTGAGCACCCCGTCCTCGAACCATTTGATCGAGACATCCGGGTAGGCAAAGCTGGTGTTCTTGATGCGAGATGGAAAGGTCATCCAGTCCAGGCGCTTCGCCTGCTCCGCCCAGAACCCGTCCGGATCCTTGATCGAACGCTCATACTGGGCGGCATATTGCTCTGCCGTAGTGTGAGTCTGCGCAACAGCGGCCGCGCTTGGCTGGAAAATGAGCTGGTCGCTCATCGGCTTCCTCCCTTATCTCTCCCGAGACCTGTTCTAATGTTGGGGCACCGGGGCGGCAAGGCCTACTAGGCCGCACCCCGACCCTATTTGAGCAACCTCCTATGCCACGCCGGCAATGCATGCGCCGTTAACCCGCCCATGCGACAGTGATTGCCTCAGCGCAGCTGGAGCAGCCCATGGCCGAAATGACGATTCGCGCCGCGACGCCCGCGGACTTTGCTCTGATCCACAAGGAGCTGCAGGACGTCATCCTGACCTCGCCCTTCTACAATGACCGCTTCAAGCAGCACGAGGCAGGCCGGCTCACCATGGGCTTCCTCAGAAACCTCCATGCGATCGACCCTTGGCACATCATGATCATGTGCGCCGACGGCATCCCCGGCGGGGCCATCATTTCCGACCCGGAACTCGGGTCTGTGTTTCGGCTCTGGAGCTGGGTGTTTCCGTCGCACCGGCAGACCAAGCTGGGCATGTTCGGAATGCGCGCCTTCGACGACCATTTCGACAACGGCCGGTTCCACAAGGCGTTCACCTTTGTGCGGCCGGAAAACGAAGTCGCGCGCATGCTGTTGCGCCGCTATGGCTACGCGGAGACGGCGCTGCTCAAGCAACACATCTTCGGCCAGGATTACCTGCTGATCGAGAAATTCTACAACCGCCAGGACGATCTGCCCTACGACACCGGCTATGTCGGCCGCTTCGGCCGCCTCAAGCGTCAGATCTCCGGACTCATCAGCCGCTAGCGATTCATTCCGCGGCAACGGCCGTGGCACGTCGGGTCCGGAACCATTGCAGGATGGAGACATCGAGTTCTGCAGTGCGGAGGGCAATGAGCCACAGTCCAAACGACCACAGGCTAATCGCGGCAAGTGCTGCCAGCGCTGCCCCTATCAGCCCCATCGATGGCACCAGTACCGCATTGCCGACACAAAGTGCCCCCAGTCCAAGGGCAACCGCGGGCAGGCTCGCCCAGGGCCGGTCGTGGATGGAGAGCACCATGGATGCCGGACCCATCATTGAGCGCACGACGAGGGCAAGGCACAGAATGGCGAGCGGCAGTGCACCCGCGGTGAAACCGGGACCGAACAGCATCAAGGCGAACGGCCCGGCAACCGCAACGGCGGCAAACAGGGCCAGAGCGATCACCGTCGCCACGACATTGGCCTCGCCTATCTTGCGATGAAATGCAGGCCGGTCGGCATTCGCCTCGCTTTCGAATATGTCGGGCAGCGTTACGGCATAGACGGCGGCAACGCCGAACGACACCAGCGAGAACACGCGGGTGCACACGCCGAAGATTGCCAACTCTTCGCGGCTGAGGCTGTGGCTGAGCAGCAGAAGATCGATATCGAAGAAGAAGTCCGAGGCGAGGGATATAAGGACCCAGGGGGCCGCGAAACGCCACCAGCGAGAGTGCTCGGCCGGACGCACCGCGACCCGATCATCGATCCGGGAAAGCGAGGTGACGACGAACACGAATTGGACCAGCGAGACGGCTACATAGCCGATCGCCACGGCCCAGAGCATCAGGCTGAACCCGGCCGTCGGGCCGACGAGCCCGAGCCCGGCGAAGAAGGCCGCGATCAGCACAAGCGGACGAAACAGCGTGTCGGCAAAGAAACCGGCAAACGGCCGCTTGAGACCGACCAACAAGGCGCTGTTGACGTAAACGATGGCCGTCGCGAAGGCGAGAAGCACTACAGGAACAAGATGCTCGGCCAGCACCGAATTGCCCTGCCCGATCAGCCCCAGAAGGAACGGCGCCCCGATCAGGAGGATGACCAGCGCCGCAAGGACATGGCCATAGCAGCGCATGAGGAACGCTGTGAACTGCCGTCGGTCGCCACGCGCGCGATATTCGGCGGCGAAATAGGTGCCCACCGTTTGGAACCCCAGGGGCATCACAACGGCAACGAGATTAACTGTGGCGTTGACGATAAGGTATTCGCCAAGAAGGTCGGCGCCCCAGAAGCGCGCGATCAGCGCCTGGACAAGGAATACCAGCCCTGCGCCGCCCAGCCGCGCCCCGAAAATGAGACTGGACTGAGACGCGAGGCGCCGCGCCAGGCTCATTTCAGGTAGTCTTCGGTGACGTGCGGCTCCTGGTCGAAACGAGCCTTCGGGTTGCGCCAGCCATCGAGCTTCCTTCGGGCGGCATGCAGCGCATCCCGGGCTGCGAAGGCACCGGCGCCAAATAGGTACGCGAGCGGCCGCGTGGCGTAGTTGGCGACCGGAGGCACCGGGCGGATGACTCCTGCATCGCCCACCATGCCCTTCTTGAACTGGTGCAGCCCCTGAAAGCCGTCGGTACCGCCCAGGTCATACCAATGGGCGCGGGTGTTGTCGCGCAGCCAGCGGATGATGTGCCAGTGCATGAAGTAACCCGCGCGGAGCGGCAGCGCCTTGTCGTTGGTGGCGCCATAGAGATAGACCGCGCGGTCGCCCGCCTTGAAGATCAAGGCACCGGCCACGAGTTCCCCCTGGTGCCGCACGAAGAACAGTTCGGGCCGCAGTGGTTCATCGAGCGCCATCAAGCCATCGATGGTGTCGTAGGCCGAGTGATCGGGAAACTGCTTCCTGTCGGTCATGGCCGTGTAGAGAACCTTGAAGTCCTCGATGCGTTCGGCCCCGCCATGCTCGAAGGTGAGGTCCGATTTTTCTGCCTTGTTGAGCTGGCGCCGCCAGGTCTGCTGGAAACTCTTGCGCTGCGCCTCGTCGTCGAGCCGCAGATTGACGATGTACCGGTTGGGAAACAGCAGAGATGAGCCGCGCTGGAAGCCGCGCTCGCGCAACGCCACATACTCAGCGTTGATCGGATCGGTTGATGCTCGCGGGAGGATGGACAGCATCATGCCGCGCCGCTGGCAGTATTCGGCGACCAGCGCGTCAACCATGCCGCGGTGTATCGTGGCCGCCGCGGGATCGGCTACGTTGGCCAACATGGGGGCCCATTTGGACACAGCTATCCGGGCAAGGCCAAGGGGCAGCGACTGGATCATCATCAGCGCGCCGCCGACGATTCGCCCGCCATGTTCGAAGATCACCGGCTCCTGCGCCACGCCGGGCCAGCGGCGGACCGCAAACGCATAAAGCTGTTCCTGGCACACGGCGTCGAAGCCGGAGACGATGCTGTCCCACTCGGCGCCCGAAACCTTGCGCGCCACAAGGGCCAGTGCGGCGTCAGAAAGCCGGGGGCCGGCAGCAGGGAGATCGACGGAGCTCAGCCCAAGATCGGCGGTGATGGACATCGTTGGCTTCCCGCAATTGACTGTGACGGGAAGCTAGCGGCGCGATGTATGCAAATCCCTAGCGGAGCTGAGCAAATGCCACAAAAGCTGGCACGGTGGTTACCAAAGCCTAATGGGCCGGAGCCGCGTGGCCGCCCGAATAAACGAACGGGATGTGCGGCAGCGTGTAGCCCAGGAGCTGGTCGGCTCCCTCGTAGACCATACGCACGGCGACGAACAGGATGATGATGAGACCGATCCAGGCAATCCAGCGGAAGCGGTGCAGCAGCCGGGCGATGAACGTGGCGGCCACGCCCATGAGCACGACGGAGAGAGCCAGACCGAAGATCAGCGCTTCGAAATGGTGCTGCGCGGCGCCGGCAACCGCCAGGACGTTGTCGAGCGACATCGACACATCAGCGATGATGATCTGCGTGACGGCCTGGCGCAGCGTCTTCTTGCGGCCTTTTCCGGCGATCGATCCATCGGCATTGAGATCGGCATCGGCCAGCGCTTCTTCGGCGTCGTGCTGATCACTTTCGGGTACCGTAAGCTCACGGTACATCTTCCAGCACACCCAGAGGAGCAACAGTCCGCCCGCGACGAGCAGGCCGCCGCCAAGTGAGAGAAGCTGCGTGGTGACAAGGGCAAAGCAGATGCGGAGAATGGTCGCCGCAAGAATGCCGATCAGGATGGCGCGCTTGCGCACATCGGGCGCGAGCCCGGCAGCTGCAAGGCCTATGACGACCGCGTTGTCCCCCGCCAGTACCAGATCTATGAAGATGACCTGAACAAGCGAACCGAAGAAGGAAGGGTCGAAGCCGAACATATGACGTCCCGATCAGTAAAAAAGTCACGCTTGCGCTAACGTGCACGAGCGGCATCTGCAAGCCCACAATGCACGACCTCAACGAAAGTGGCAGTTCGGGGCCGGCGCAGCGGCGAGCCATGACAGATCGGCGACAGACTAGCCGCGCCGAAATATCCCCGTGGGGGAAGCCTTCCTGGCCAAATGAAGGGAAAACTTTGGTGGGTGCACAAGGACTCGAACCTTGGACCCGCTGATTAAGAGTCAGCTGCTCTACCATCTGAGCTATGCACCCGGCTTTTGCGCCCGGCACCAAAGTTGGCGCCTCTCTAGCAAAGCGATCTGGGGCTGTCCAGCGGCTCGCCACAGTTTCTCGAAAATTCCACATCCAGGTACACGTTCATGCGTTAACGCATCTCGATCACTCTCTTGCGACGGATAAATGGCTACTACAGCGACACTTTTCGGCGTCTCCGCCACCTGGCTCCTGGCGGGGGCCTGGTCGGTGCTCAGTGCACTGCTCGTTCTGGCCGCCGGCTGGTTCATCGCCAACTTCTTCTCGCGCCAGGTCATCAGGCTGCTGCCCGGGCGCCTCAATCGCGCCCAGACCATCGCTCCGCTCCTCTCGCAGGTCGTGCGGTACGGCATCATCCTCGTCACCGTTGTCGTGGTGTTGGGACAGTTCGGGGTGCAGACGGCCTCGATCCTCGCAGTACTTGGTGCAGCAGGCCTGGCCATAGCCCTAGCCTTGCAGGGTACACTTTCGAACATCGCCGCGGGCATCCTGCTCGTGCTACTGCGACCGTTCAACGTGGGCGACAGGATCGACGCGGAGGGCACGATCGCCGGAACGGTGGTAGAGATCGGGCTGTTTGGGACCCAACTGCGCACGGAAGACAATGTCTACATGTTCGTGCCCAACTCGCGACTGTCCAATGCTCGCATCATCAACTGGAGCCGCGAACCGAGCCGCCTCATTTCGATGAGTTTTAGCGTGCCGCGTCAGGCCGATCTGGGACGGGTGCGATCAGTGCTGGGCAATGCGCTGCAGTTGGGCGACGAGCAGCAGGCGGGAGCGGTAGAAGTGGTGGTGGAGGGTTTCACCGACACGGCGATGACCCTGACGGTCCGGGTGCCGGTGCGCAGCCGCCAGTGGGACAATGCCCGCTTTACGCTCCAGGAGCGGCTGTCCCAGACTCTGGCCCGGGAAAACAACTTCACTGGGTAGAAAAGGTCGCCGGCGCCTTCTGGCACCGGCGCGACCGTCAGCGCGCCCAGGCGATGCGTGCGGCTGGATAGGCAGTGAAATCGACTACATTGTCGGTTCGTGTGGGGGCCGCCGGCTCGAATTCTTCGATCAGGCTGATGGTGCGCTCGATAATGTTGCGCAGTTGCAAAGAGCGGTCGTCGCCGCCCTGCAGAATAACGGCCGCTCGCTCCAGATGGTCACGCGCGAGCACATAGGTTGGGGGCATGGGCAAGTCTCCTCAAAGCGTGATTCGCCCTCTTTGGGCGCCTGCTCAGGGTGGACGTGCATAGTTCTTCAATACTTGACCCAATCGGTTGCATTCGACCTAAATCGGCGCCCATTGCCTGCCGGGGTCAAGACCCTTGGCGCATGGGCGTGTGCGGGCGATGACCAGGTGTGGGAGTCTGTGAACAACTGCCGGGACAGAATGATCGCGACCACCATCGCCCGCCTATGAAGACCGAATCGTGGTGAGCTGGCTATGCTCCCACCGGAGATGAAGATGACCGATCACCCGCCCTTCACAGCCCTCGTTGCAGACCTGCCGGCGACAGTGCCATTTGTCGGTCCAGAAGCGCTCGAGCGGCAATGGGGCCGCCCGGTACAAGCAAGGCTGGGGGCGAACGAATCACGGTTCGGCCCGAGCCCGCGCGTCATCGACGCTCTCTGCTCCGCAGCGCCGGATGTCTGGCGATACCCCGATCCTGAAAACTTTGATTTGCGGCGGGCACTGGCCAACAGGCTTGGCGTTGATATGGGCAACATAGCCGTCGGCGAGGGAATTGACGGGCTGATGGCACTGGCGGTGCGGCTGTTCATTGCTGCCGGGGACCGTGTCGTCACATCGCTCGGCGCTTACCCGACGCTGAACTATCATGTGGCGGGTTTTGGCGGCAGCATCGTCGCCGTGCCCTATAGCGGCGTGCGCGAAGACTTGGAGGGGCTGGTGGCGGCTGCGCACCGCTCCGGGGCGCGGATGGTCTATCTGGCCAATCCCGACAATCCCATGGGCTCATGTTGGCCGGCAACGGAAGTTGCCGCCTTCGCCGCCGCATTGCCTTCCGACTGCCTGCTTCTGCTTGACGAAGCCTATGGCGAGCTGGCACCACCCGATGCGCTGCCACCGCTCGATCCGGACCAGCAGAACGTGCTGCGCCTACGCACGTTTTCCAAGGCCTTTGGCCTGGCAGGCCTTCGGTGTGGCTATGCGATCGGCCACCCCAGCGTGGTTGGAGCCTTCGACCGCATCCGCAATCATTTCGGCGTCAACCGTCAGGCGCAGGTCGCCGCCCTCGCCGCTCTCGACGATGCCGAGCACCTCGACTGGGTAGTCAGAAGTATTCGCGCGGCGTGCGACAGGATCAGCAGCATCGCCTCCGCAGCCGGTCTTGAGGCGTTGCCTACGGCGACCAATTTTGTCGCGATCGACTGCCAACGCGACGCCGCCTTTGCGCAGCGTATTCTGGCGGAAATGGCACGCGACGGGATCTTCATCCGCAAGCCCATGGCTCCGGGCCTTGACCGATACATCCGCATCAGTGCGGCGCCCGACGATGAACTCGATATTCTCGCGGCAGCGCTGCCGCTGGCGGTCCAACGCGCTCAGGATGCGCCGTAAAGCGCGACGCGGGCCAGCAGATATCGATGGTTCGAGCCGAAACTGTCCCCACCGGCTTCTATCTCTTCGATTTGCGCCGCCCCCCGCGTGAACATGTTGTCGATGGGGACACCCAACGATCCGGCAACGACCGGCCAGGTGGCGGGATGTGAGGGCGGAGGCACGAGCCGACTCTGGCGCGTGAGGTAAGTCAACGTGTCCGACCATGGAGCCGCATTGAAATCGCCCGACAACAGGATGGGCCCCTCAAGTTCATTGAGGGTGTTTTTGAGGTATTCTGCCTCGAACCACGAGGCTTCGTCGAAATAGGGCTTGGACCAGTGCGAGCCGACAATGGTCATCGGCGTGCCGCCCACGTCGATCTTGATCACCGCCAGACGTTCGCGGTTGAAGGGCGGCAGGAGCAGCATCCGGCTTTCAAGGATGGGATAACGCGACCAGACGGACAGGTCGCAGGTCGCCGAGGCGTCGCAACCGAGGTGATAAGGCAGCGCCGTCTCCATTTCCGACAGGTGCTGCTCGATGCCGGGTGTCTCCATGATGATGGCGACATCAGGCTGCATGGCGGCGATCTGGCGGACCACCTCGGCGCCACGTGGATTGCCGGTGAGGGTGTTGAAGCTGAGGACGTTCAGCTCCGCAACCGGCACCGCCGCCGCACTTGTACGCCGGGCGTGCAACTCGTTCACGAGGAATATCGTCTGCGCCGCGGCCAGGGCGACGACAGCCAGAAAGAGCAATCCCCGCCAGCGGGCACCGGCTACCAGCAGGGCCGCACCCACGCCCAGGCTGACAACAATGATATGCATCCGCAGACTCTGCAGAAGCATTTCCCCGGGGACACCGGGAGTCCACGCTATCAGGACCAGAATGAGGGTGAGGATCGCCGCCAGCGCCAGCAGCATCCCGCGCAGTTCAGCCCAGCTCGTCATCGCACCGCTCCTGCCCTGGCAGACTGCGATAATGCCTAGACAGCTTCCGCATCTGGACGCAAGCGACCGAGAGACCAACCAGCTCTGCTCGATCCCACTCATACCGCGACCAACCGGTCTTTTCGTAGTAGCCGACGGCATCCGCCGCGGCATTGACGTAAAGCGTCGCGGCACCGAGCTCGCGAGCCTTTTCCTCCACCATGGCGCCCAGAACGCGACCGTGGCCCCGCCCTTGCTCTGCGGCAGTGATGGCGACGAGCCGGAAGATCGCGACGTCACCATGCAGATCGAGGCGGGTGGTGCCGATCGGCCGCCCCTCGAAAACAAGAAGAAATGGGTGCGCAAAGGCCGCGACATCGTCGGGATGGTTGTCGTCGTAGATCCCGAACCGGCCCTTGGCTTCGAACAGTTCCTGCCGCCGGATGTCGTGGAACGGGCGCCAATGTTCGGGACGTGAAACGGCAATCAGATCGTATGTCATGGGTTCCCCCTGCCCCGGCCACCGCTGGCGGGGCAAGGGAACAATGAAATCAGCCAGCCATGGCGCCCTGCGCGGCGGCGCCGCGTTCGATCATGACGCGATTGAACGCGTTGAGATAGGCCCGGGCGGAGGCCACCAAAGTGTCCGGCTCGGCGGCATTGCCAGAGGCGATGCGACCGTTGAGCTCGAGGCGGACATGGGCCGAGGCCTGCGCGTCGGTGCCGCCGGTCACGCCGTCCACCGCATAGAGCACAAGATGCGGCTGTTGGCCGACCGCCTGCTTGATGGCGCTGAAGATGGCGTCCACCGACCCTGTCCCATCATAGGTGACGGTGCTTTCTTCGCCATCCACCGACAGCGTCATGGTGCAGCTGTGCACGCCGCCGGTCTTGGAGACGACCTCCATGTCGACCAGCTTGATGCGGTCGCCGGCCGAGCCAACCTCGTCATCCACCAGCGCGATGATGTCCGCGTCGTAGACATGCTTCTTGCGGTCCGCCAGATCCTTGAAGCGCTGGAACGCTTCCTGGAAGGCGTTGTCGCCCAACTCGTAGCCCAGCTCGCGCAGCTTGTCCTTGAAGGCGGCACGGCCCGAATGCTTGCCCATGACCAGCGTCGTTTCCTTGATGCCGACGCTGGCAGGGGTCATGATCTCGTACGTTTCGGCGTTCTTGAGCATGCCGTCCTGATGGATGCCGCTCTCATGCGCGAAGGCGTTCTTGCCCACGATCGCCTTGTTGTACTGCACCGGGAAATTCGACGCTGCGGCCACGATGCGGCTGGCCCGGGACAGGTGTGTCGTCTCGATCTCGGTGTAGTAGGGCATGGCATCAGCGCGGGTCCGCAGCGCCATCACCACCTCCTCCAGCGCAGCATTGCCGGCGCGTTCGCCCAGACCGTTGATCGTGCATTCGATCTGTCGGGCGCCACCGGCCACGCCGGCGAGCGAATTGGCAACGGCCATGCCCAGGTCGTTGTGGCAATGCACCGAGAAGATCGCCTTGTCGGCGTTCGGCACGCTGCCGATGATCTCCTTGAACATGCGGAAGTGTTCGTCAGGAACCGCGTACCCCACGGTGTCGGGCAGGTTGATCGTCGTGGCACCGGCCTTGATGGCGGTGTCGACGCAGCGCTTCAGGAACTCGATGGGCGTGCGGGTGGCGTCCATGGCGCTCCACTCGACATCGTCCACCAGATTGCGGGCCTGCGCCACCGTGCGGGCGATGATCTCGATCACCTCGTCCTCGGTCTTTTTCATCTGGTGCGCCAGATGAATGGGCGAGGTGGACACGAAGGTGTGGATGCGGCCGCGACGAGCGTGGCGCACGGCTTCGCCGGCCCGGTCGATGTCAGCGGTGATGGCGCGGGCAAGACCGGCGACGGTGGCGCGCTTGACGTGCTTGGCCACGGCCACGACCGCCTCGAAATCACCGTTCGACGCAATGGGGAAGCCGGCCTCAATGATGTCGACGCCCATGTCGTCGAGCGTTTCGGCGACCTGCAGCTTTTCCTCGAGCGTCATGGTGGCGCCGGGCGATTGCTCGCCATCGCGCAGCGTGGTGTCGAAGATGAAGACGCGGTCTTTGTTACTCTGAGTAGTGGCGGACATGATCGGCACTTTTCCTATCGGGCGGCCCAGAATGCGATTCTGCAGGCCGGACATCGTGGTGTTCGGCTGTGGCGTAATCCCCTGACGACCCGCTCGCTTGCCGAGCTGCCGGTGATCAGGGGCTGATAAGAAGGAGGAAAAGCGCGGGCAGAAGCAGCAGGCCAGCAGCCAGCACAAGCCTGGTCATCAGGACCTGCTGCTGGGCGATTGCAATGGCTTTGGCGCGACGGCGCTGCATGAGTACGCTCTGGTACGCTTGTCGATGGCTCAACAATGCGCGAAACGATCCCGCGGTGCAAGACCGGCCGAGCGCAAAACGAAACTTTTCTTGGCACGCGCCAACGCCGCCCCCCCTTGCCCTGTGAGCGATCAGCCGAAGGCGAAGACGGCCGCAAGCAGGACGCCAAGAAAGGCGAGCCCCGTGACCCTGTGGGCCGCTTCGGCCCGATGACCGGCCGCGGCATCGCCAGCCTGCGACTTCTTGAACTGGATGCCGCCATAAATGATGGCAGCGAGCATCAGCGCAACCAGCGCCATCTTAATCCAGAACCAGATCGACGCGCCGCCTAGCCCGCCATATTTGAGGAAAAGGACCAGCGGGCCGGTCACCAGCAGCGTCACCATGGCCACCTTGCCCACCTGGCTGAGGGCATTCATGACGCCGAAATAGCCGGCGCGCTGGTCCGGCGACGCTGAGGCCAACCGTGCCCCGATCACCGGCCCCACCACCGAATTCGAACCACCGGCCACAAACGCAACGATGTGGACCCAGATCAGTAGATTGATGACGATGTCCATCGTCCTTCCCCCAAACGTCCCGCACCAAGATTAATCGGCGTGCCGGGAAAGGGAAAGAGGATGTGTTCTGCAAACGCCTGCCCTGGCGGTGTTTGCGCGCCACGGGACGAAGGCTACCCGCCTGCGCCGCGCGGCTTCAACCGAGGTCCAGCATGCCTTCGCCCACCACCACGGCCCGGCCGCCGATCGCTCCGTGTACAAGCTGGTCATCCTGCTTGCGCAGTTGCAGCGTGATGCGGCAGGGGCGGCCCATCTCCACCCCTTGGCGGAGCTGAAACTCGGCCTGGCCCGTTGCGAACGGAACCTGTTCGGCCAGGAGCCCGATCAGCGCCGCAGCGGCAGAGCCGGTGCCCGGATCCTCCCCCAGACCCATGCCGAACATCCGTGCTGCCAGCTCCGTGTCAGGCTCGTCGGGCGTGGTGGTGAAGACATAGGCGGAGTTGTGATCATGGTGGAACACCGTGCTCCACAACGCCTGATTGACCGCGATGCGGCGCAACACCGACGCGTTCCGCACTGGGACCAGATGGAAGGTGACGCCTGCCGAAAACACGGCGGGCGCATAGCCTTCGCAACCGATGTCCTCCACCTCGATGCCCAGCGCCTGGGCCAGTCCCAGCCGGTCCGGAAGGGCGGCGAGCCGCGCCGGCAGGCGCGGCAAGGTAAACCGCGCCTCGCCCGTGCGGCGGTCGATCTTCTCGTAGAGCGCCGTCACGAGCCCCACTTTCTCCTCGATCCGCACCGCGCTCGCCTTGGTCTGCATGCCGAGCACCACCGCGGCGCCGACCGTGGGGTGGCCGGCGAAGGGCAGTTCTTCATGCGGCGTGAAGATACGGACGCAGGCCGTGTTGCGCTCCATGCGGGGCTTGCAGAGGAAGATTGTCTCGCTGAGGTTGAACTCCCGGGCGATGGCCTGCATCTCCCCGTCGAGCAGGCCGTCCGCCCTCAGCACCACGGCAAGGCCGTTGCCGGTCAGCGGCTTGTCGGTGAAGACGTCAAGGAGGAGGTAGTCGAGCTTCACTCTGTGGGCTCCGGCAGGGCGTAGGTGGCGCGGTCACGGCCGAGATGGTCGCAAAGGGCATCGACGACGACGCCGTGATCCTTGCGCCCGGGCAGCCCCGACACCGTGACCGCTCCGATGATGCCCGCGCCCTCGACGCGAATGGGAAACCCACCACCGGCAATGACGAAGTCGGCCGGATCGGCACCCGATTGCGCACTGAATGGAGCTTCGCCCCGCTCCAGCACCATGCGGTAGCTGGCGCGCTGGAAGCGGCGGACGGTATTGACCTTGCGACGCACCCACTCGGAATTGTCCGCGGCCGTACCGGGCGTGGCGGCAAAGAACAACTGCCGGTCCCAGGTGCGCACGTCCACCACCAGCGAGAGGTTCTCCGCCAGGGCGCGGGCGCGAATGGCCGAGCCGAGATCAAAAGCGACTGCTTCGTCGAAGGCGCGAAGGACCAGTTCTGCCTCCTGACGCTTGACCAGCGCAATGTCGTCCGCGGTGCTCATGCGGTTGCCTCGTGGGCTCGCGTCCAAGCCGCGAACAACGGCGTCCGATCGGCGATGCCCTTGCTGAAATTGGTCAGTTGAGGATCGATTTTCACCCACGCAGCCTTGCTGTCGGTCCAGATGTTGCCGACCGGCTCGGCCCAATCCATGTCATCCAGCGACCCGGCGCGCAACACCGTGATGCCGGGCTGAGGTGGCGCGTTCCAGAGCCAGGTGTGGCATTCGGCGCAGAAGTGCATGGCGATAACATTGCCGCTGTCGGCCTTGCGGTCGTAGACGTCCGTGCGGCCGGACTCTACCACGAAAGCCTCGTCGCGCACGATCATCGACATGGACCAGGCGGCGCCCGAATAGCGCTGGCAATCCTTGCAGTGGCAATTGTAGACCGAGAGCGGGCTGGCCTTGAGGCTGTAGCGCACCGCGCCGCAGCAACATCCTCCCGCGACCGGAAATTCTGGCAAGCGCATCAGGCCCTCCGTTCCCCCACCGGTTCTAGGGCAGTTGCATGCGGATTTGAAGCACCCGCTTCCTGCTATTCCGCAGCCGACTGCTTGATGCCTTGCTGCGCCTGGCTGATGCGCTTCTGCTGGTCCAGCCAAGCCTGCGCATCGGTGGTCTGGAAGAGTTCCAGCGCGCCCTCGTCGCCCTCGCTGACCGGCGTTGTCGCGAGGTCGGAATAGCTGCGCATGGCCGGATCGCGCTCGACCTTGAGCTGCTTGAGGCCGAAGCGGAGGTAAAGGCCACCCCACCGCAGGAGCTTCCAGCCCAGTTCGAGGTAGTATTTGGGATAGAACAGGATAGCCGGTTCGATGGGCATGCCGTGTCGCCGGTTGAGGCGCGACTTGCGACGGATCCAGCCCACCTCGAGCGGGTGCACGCCCTCGATCTTGAGCGCGCCCATGAACCAGGTGCAGAGCAGCAGGATCTGCGAGGTCGAGATGTGCGAGGCCGCCGCGCGGCGCATGATGGTCTCGACATGGTCGAGCGAATAGTAGCGGCTCCAGGCGTCGGCGTAGACTTTTTCGAACTCCGCCTTGCTCATGGTGGGATGGGCGGTGGTGTAGTGGTTGAGGTCGTACTTATTGAGGTCGGGGTCCATCGCTACACCCGCGCGATGCAGCTTCTGGTGATCTTCGGAGCCGGGCAGCGGGGTGAGGAAGAAGAACTCGAGAATGTCGACCGGCAGCTCACGCTTGACCACGTCGATGTCGTGCATGATGCGTTCGGGCGTGTCGGTGGGAAAGCCGAGGATGTAGCCGGCATAGGTGATGACGCGCCACTTCTTCCAAGCCTGCAGCATGGCGCGATATTCGGTGATCTTGTTCTGCCGCTTCTTGGCGTCCTTGAGATTGGCCGGATTGACGTTCTCGAGGCCGATGAAGACGCGGGTTACCCCGGCGCGCGAGCACTTCTCGATGAAGTTCGGAATGCGGTGGCAGAGCGTATCGACCTGGATGATGAAGTTGAAGTTGAGCCCTTCCCCCTCGCGCATGGCGATGAGGCGGTCGAGAATCGGCTCCCAATCCTTGTTGCGGGCGAAATTGTCATCCGTAATGAAGAAGCGATGCACCCCCTGCCCGAGGTTGAGCCGGATAATCTTCTCGATGTCGTCGGGTGAGCGCCGGCGCGACTTGCGACCCTGTACGTTGATGATGGTGCAGAACGAGCATTGGTAGGGGCATCCCCGGCCGGCATCGAAGCTGGTGAGGTTGTAGGCGGTGCGTGACACATGCTCGGCAGGCATGAACGGCACCGGCGTTTCCTCGATGCCCGGCAGGTCGTTCATGAAGTTGTAGAGCGGCTTCATCGTCCCCTTGATGGCGTCGGCCAGGACCTCCTCGGCCCGCCCTTCCATCTCGCCGGCAAACAGCGAGATGCCCATGGCCTGGGCCGTCTTGAAATCCGCATCCTCGCCGCCGAGCATGGAGATGACGCCCGACACGTGAAAGCCGCCAATGGCCACCTGCACTCCCGCCCCGCGCAGGGGCCGGGCGATGTCGAGGGCGCGGGGAAACTGGTTGGACTGCACGCCGATCAGCATCACCAGCGCGGCATCGGCCGCCTGGCAATCGGCGATGAGCTTGCTGGTGCTCAGCTCGGTGTTGGTCTCGTCCATGGTCTCGACATCGACCTGCCAATCACCCAGCGCGTCCCGGGCGATGACGTCGCGCACGAGCCCATGCACCGAGGCCAGGGAATTGGAAGGAATGGGAGAAAGCTTCCACTGGATGACGTAGCCATCGTCATCGTAATGCGAGGGCTTGATCAAGTAGAGCCGGAACCGCTTGGTCGTAGTCACTAAAGTCCTCCCTTTCGTGGAAGGCTAAAGACTGTGAACGCAAGCAGCAGCGTAGCAGAACGGGCGGGTTTGGGAAGTCTATGAGCTAGAGGACGAGACGACCTGAAGACAACGCGTCGAGAAGTAGACGGACATAGGGAGGCACTTCACCAGCAGCTTCCGCGTCTGCCACCGTCCTGACGGGCACGACGTCATCCAGTTCCCGATGCTCCTGCGCATCGAGTGTCCGCCGGATGCGGGCCACCAGGGTATGGCGGTCCTCGGCGAAGTGCAGCGCCTGGCCGACCGAAATGCGCGGCCCATCAAAGATTGCCACGCGCTGCCCCAACCGGGCCTCATCGATCGTGAGGCCGGTCTCTTCCGTGATCTCGAGCGCAATACTGCCGAACACATCGACCGCGCCATTGGATTGCACGTCGCGCGGCTCAAGCGAGCCGCCAGGCGGATAGACGCGGCCAGCATTAGCCGTGTGGCCGCCCATCTTGCCCAGCAGCAGGAAGCCGTCTGACGTCAGGATCAGCGCGGAGCCGAAGAGGTTGCGCAGGCCGATGTCCGGAAAGCCGGCTTCGCGCCAGGTGAGGAAGGCGGAGTAGGCATCCTCCAGCGCCGTGCCGCGCAGGACAGCCTGCTCGTCAACTTCGACGCCGGCGACGCTGAGGATGCGGCCTTCCCACAGATGCGGATTGGCGGCACGCATGGCGGCCCACCGCTCCGGCACACTTGCGCGCAGCGCCTGCGGCATTGGCCACGGGCCCGGTGCCAGGCGGATATCGACATCGGTTATCGAGACGACGCAATCGCGCATGGAAAGGAAACGGGGGGCCGCAGCCCCCGCCCTCTGATCGCTTAGTTCTTGGCCTTGTCGACCAGTGCACCGGCCTTGATCCAGGGCATCATGTCGCGCAGCTTGCCGCCGACTTCCTCGATCTGGTGCTCGTCGGCGAGGCGGCGGGTGGCCTTGAAGCGGGCGCCGCCCGACTTGATCTCCTGCATCCACTCGCTGGTGAAGCGGCCCGACTGGATGTCGTGCAACACGCGCTTCATTTCGGCCTTGGTTTCCGAGGTGATGATGCGCGGGCCGGTGACGTATTCGCCCCATTCAGCCGTATTGGAGATGGAGTAGTTCATGTTGGCGATGCCGCCCTGGTAGATCAGGTCGACGATCAGCTTCACTTCGTGCAGGCACTCGAAATAGGCCATTTCGGGGGCGTAGCCGGCTTCCACTAGCGTCTCGAAGCCAGCCCGGATCAGTTCCACGAGGCCGCCGCAGAGCACGGCCTGCTCGCCGAAAAGATCGGTTTCGCATTCCTCGCGGAAATTGGTCTCGATGACGCCCGAGCGGCCGCCGCCGACGCCCGAGGCATAGGCCAGCGCAATGTCATGGGCATTGCCGGACGCATCGTGGTGCACGGCGATCAGGCACGGCACGCCGCCACCCTTCTGGTACTCGCCGCGCACGGTGTGGCCCGGGCCCTTGGGCGCGATCATGATCACGTCAACGGTGGACTTGGGCTCGATCAGGTTGAAGTGCACGTTGAGGCCGTGCGCGAAGGCCAGCGCGGCGCCGTCGCGGATGTTGGGCTCGATGTGCTCCTTGTAGATGTCGGCCTGCAGCTCGTCGGGCGTGAGCAGCATGATGACGTCGGCCCAGGCAGCGGCTTCAGCCACGCTCATCACCTTGAGGCCTTCGCCCTCGGCCTTCTTGGCCGAGGCGGAGCCGGGACGCAGGCCCACGGCCACATTGGTGACGCCGCTGTCGCGCAGGTTCAGCACATGGGCATGGCCCTGCGAGCCGTAGCCGATGATGGCGACCTTCTTGGATTTGATGATGTTGAGATCGGCATCACGATCGTAGTAGACGCGCATGGGGCACTCCCTGAATTCTGCGAATGTTATGGATTGGCCTTGGCCCCATAGAGGGCCAGGAACTGGTCGGTCGCGGTCTTGACGTCGGCTTCGACGTTCGCCTCCACGTTGGACTGGGTCAGAGCCTTGTCGCCGAGCAGCAGGCGGATCTGCACGTCGCGCACGACAAGGCCGAAAAAGGTGCGATAGGCGTCTTCGCTGGAGCTGAAGCGCAGCAGGCGCGCGTCGCGAGCGGCCTCGAGGATGGGCTTGAGGCGGCGCCGGATCGCGAGCGGACCGTTTTCGAGGACGATGTTGCCGAGGTCGTCCTTTTCCTGGGCCGCGTGGGTAATGGCTGTGCGGTTGAGGGTAATCGACACCTCGCCGATCAGCGTCATCAGCAGGTCGCGCGCAAACTGCTCGAGGCTCGTGCGCAGGGCCTTGATGTTCAGGTGGGTGCGGTCGACATAGGGCATCCGCACCTTGGCGGCCTGCCACTGTACCGTCGCCGTCAGGAGTCCGTCCCGGTCCCCGAACCATTTGTAGAGGGTTTCCTTCGAACAGGAAGCGCGCCGCGCCACGGCCGTCATGGTCAACCCATCGCCGTTCTCGACGAGAAGGTCCAGCGCCGCGGTCAGCACAGCCTGCTGACGCGGGGTGAACGTCTCCTCGTTGACTTTGATGGCCAGCGCCACAGCCTCTGCTCCCTCTCCGCGGCCGAACGTATCGGCGTCTTTTCGTTCGGATGGCGTACCGTACGGTACGGTTGCAGGCAAGCGAATTGTTGCGCGTCCTGCAGCAGCGTTTGCACCCGGCGCTGGAAAGGATGCTCACCAGATTGGGAAGAGGCGGGCGGAACTGGGCTTTGCGATGGTGCATTCCGACCACACAAGCCCACCATTGTCCAGCTCGACGGCACACCGGCTTGGATGCGCCGCCACAAGAAATCGAGGAGGCATCTTGTCCACGTTTGCTCGTCCCCAACCTGCCGGTCCGGCGATCGTAGCGATCGCCGCAGCAATCGGCCTGGCGGTTGCCCTTTACTACTACTTCATGCCGCTCACCGGCATCACCGGCGCGCCCGGAACGCTGCTGGTCATCGTTTCGAGCCTCCTGCTGCTCATCGACGGCGTGATCCTCTGGTTTGCGCCCCGGGGGTTCCTCTTTGGCCTGCTCTGGGTCCTTGGCCTGCTGGGTGCGATCGGCACGCTTGTCGCCGGCTGGTTCCTCCATGCCTGGTGGCTGATGCTCGCCATCGCCATCGTCGTTATCGGGCTCGTCGTCAGCCTCGTCCTTACCCGCAAGTCCTGAACTGGAGGCTCACCATGATTTTGCGCAGCCGCAGCGCCCTATCTGCACTCGCCCTTGCAAGCGCGCTGGGAATAACGCCGGTGCTGGCCCAGACGTCAACGACACCCGGGACGATCTCTCCCGCACAGGCGCCATCGACGCAGCCAGCCCCCGAAACGGATGCAGCGCCGGCAACGGCGGGTGAAACACAGCCAACCCCTTCGGCAGAGACACCTGCACCGGAAGCCGGGGCAGAATCAGCCGCACCTCTTGCACCGGAGGCCCGCAGCGAGCAGCCGCCCGCGACAGAGCAACCGGCGGCCCCCGCTTCCGCACAAGAGGATCAACAGCCCGCCACCGCCGGAGCCGCACAGGGTGCGGACACCGACACAAGCCCGAATGCCGGAGCCGAGGGGGGTGAGACAAGCGCGCTGCCCGAACCGAAGGACATCCCTTTGGTGCCACCCGAGCCGACCTGGAACACGTTCCACGGCCAGCTCAACGCGCAAAAATACTCACCCCTCGACCAGATCAACGCCGACAATGTGGATGAGCTGACGAAGGCCTGGGAAGTCCATACGGGCGATGTGTCGGACGGCTCTGGCGACCTGCCAACATCGGTCTGGTCCGCCACGCCGGTGTTCGCGAACGACACGCTCTATCTCGGCACGCCCTTTTACCGGGTCATCGCCATGGACCCGGGGACCGGGGAGATCAAATGGACGTTCGACTCGAACTCGACGCTCGAAGCCATGACCCAGCCGGCCCTCAAGAACCGGGGCGTTGCCTATTGGCAAGCCGAGAACCCGGTTGCTGGAGAGCCCTGCCAGAAGATCATCTATCTCGGCACAATGGATGCCCAGTTGTTCGCGATGGACGCCGATACCGGTGAGCTGTGCAAGGATTTTGCCGACAACGGGGTGCTGAACGTCAACCAGTGGAACGACGTCAACAGCAAGTATCCGCTTTCGTTGCTGCAGCCGCCGACGGTAGTGGGCAACCATGTCATCATGGGCTGGGCCGGCAAGGACTGGGCCTATGCCGAAGCGCCTCCGGGTACCGTCTTCTCCGTCGATCCGCAGACTGGGGAGCGTCAGTGGCAGTTCAACGCGCTGCCGCCCGAGATCGCGCCGCGGACAGGCACCGCCAATGTCTGGACGGGAATGTCGGCCGACGAGGGGCTGGGCCTGGTGTACCTTCCCGTCTCCAGCCCCTCCCCAAACTACTGGGGCGGGAACCGGACAGAATCCATTCCGCTGGCCACTTCCACCACCGCGCTCAACGTGGAAACCGGCGAAGTGGTGTGGTCGCGGCAGTGGGTGCACCACGACATCTGGGACTATGACACCAACTCGGCGCCGACCCTGATGGACATCGAGGTGGACGGAAAGACGATCCCGGCGCTGATGCAGGCGACCAAGATGGGGTTCCTGTTCGTTGTGAACCGCAAGACAGGGGAAGACGTCTGGCCGATCGAAGAGCGGCCTGTCCCACAAGGCGACGGGACAATCGAGGGCGAGGTCTATGCCAAGACCCAGCCCTTCCCGACAAAGCCCCTGCCCCTGCTGGACCAGGACGAAAAGCCGAAGATCTGGGGCGTCGCCGACGCGGTGAGCTTCGGCGAATGCTCCCGGCTGTGGGACAATCTTTCTTACGACGGCATGTACAGCCCACCCACAACCAAGGGTGAAGGCGTCCTTGCCTATCCGGACTCTGCCGGAGGCGTGCAGTGGGGTGGCGTGGCTTATGATCCGGTGAGCCAGACCGCCATCGTCAACGTCTCGCACGTGGTCCAGTACATCAAGCTCTATCCGCGCGACGAGTATGAGCAGGTGGCGAGTGGCTCGGGCAACGAGCAGGGTTTTGCTCCGCAGGAGGGCGCTCCCTATGGCATGCGGCTGCTGAATGCCACGAACTGGCTGGGCATGCCCTGCTGGGAACCGCCCTTTGGCGAACTGGTGGCCGTCGACATGAAGACCGGCAACTTCAAGTGGCGGCGGCCGATCGGGGCCTCGCAGAAGTGGGGCTTCTACATGCCCGAGGACATGGGCTCGGTGACACTGGGCGGCCCCGCGGTCACCGCCGGTGGCGTCATCTTCATTGGCGCCTCGATGGACTCCAAGGTCCGTGCCTATTCCATGGCCGATGGGAAGGAGCTCTGGTCGGACATCGTGGCTGCACCGGCCGTCGCCAACCCTGCAGTCTATGAATACAAGGGGCGCGAATACGTGGTCTTCGTTGCCGGCGGCAACACCATCCTCAAGGATCAGGTATCCGACCAGGTGGTGGCCTACGCCTTGCCCGAAAAGGACTAGTCTCTCACGGGACGACAGAACGGCCGGAGTCTCCGGCCGTTCTTTTTACGCCGGCCCTTGTCTTGACATCAGGCGATGGAGCGTCGATCTAGACATCGCTCCATCGGTAAGTGCCGATGAGTGCTGACCGACGCCCCTCGCACGGATTCCCAATTGATGACCAAGCTCTTTTCTCCCATCACGCTGCGCGACCTCACGCTGCGCAACCGCACCGTGGTGGCGCCCATGTGCCAATATTCTGCGATCGACGGCTTCGTGAACGACTGGCACTTCGTGCATCTGGGGCGCTTTGCGATGGGCGGCTTCGGGCTTGTCATACTTGAAGCCACCGGCGTGGTGCCGGAGGGGCGGATTTCCTATGGCGATTTGGGCCTGTGGAAGGACGAGCACATCGCGCCGCTCGCCCGCATCGTCGACTTCATCCACAGCCAGGGTGCCGCTGCCGGCATCCAACTGGCCCATGCCGGCCGCAAGGCTTCGACGCCCGTGAGCTGGAACACGCCGGACAAGCTCGCCACCGAGGAGCAGCGCAACGCCGTAGGGTACGAGCATTGGAAGCCGGTCGCGCCGAGTGCAGTGGCGCATTCCTCGAACCCGGATTTCCAGACGCCGGAGGCCCTCGACGAGGCGGGTATCCGGCGCGTGATCGATGGGTTCGTCGCGGCGGCCCAGCGGGCAGAAAAGGCGGGTTTTGACACCGTCGAAATTCACGCGGCACATGGCTACCTGCTCAACCAATTCCTCTCGCCGCTGGCCAACAAGCGGACCGATCAATATGGCGGCAGCCGGGAGAACCGGATGCGGCTCGTGCTCGAGGTCGCCGAGGCGGTGCGAGCCGTGTGGCCGGCGCACAAGCCGCTGCTGGCGCGTCTTTCGGTGAGCGACAATGCGCCAGGCGGATGGCAGGTCGAGGACAGCGTGGCGCTGGCCCGGGAGCTCAAGGCGCGCGGCGTCGATGCCATCGACTGCTCCAGCGGCGGGTTCGACGAGGGCCGCATCACCTCCACGGCCGCCTATCAGGTGCCGTTTGCCAGTGCAGTCAAGAAGGGCGCGGATATCCCCACGATGGCCGTTGGCCTGTTGGGCGACGCAGCTGCGGCCGAAGCGGTGCTGGAGAACGGCGAAGCGGACTTCATCGCCTTGGCACGCGGCGCGCTCGATGATCCGAACTGGCCGCTTCATGCGATGCGCGAACTGGGGAGCTCAGACTATTCGACCTGGCCTGTCCAGGCGCGGCGCGTCAAGGAACGCGATCGGGTGCTGGGCCGCCTGCCGGCCTGAATGGACCGCTGGCTCGCTCTGCAGATAACCTCGCCTTAAAGCCTCACACTACACTATCGGACCCTCCAGGAGGGCCCGATGGACGCTTCACCGCTCGTCAAAGAAGGGTATGCGACGGCGACGCTGAGGGCGATCCGCGCGGACTGGCCCATCTATGCCTTCGCTTTGGCCTATGTGGCGTGGGGCTTCCTCTATCTTTCGGGCCTCGGTCTCTCCGCCTTCGGCACGCTCAAGGCCTATTTCTGGCAGTGGAGCATCAACTTCGGACTGCTGGGCCCCTATGCGGCGCTGGTGATTTCGATCGTCGGCGTGACGCTGCGCCTGAAGCGTCGGCGCCGCCTTGGTTACCTAAGGGTCGCCTCACCACGGCGCATCGGCCGGCTTGCTGCGGGTGTGGTGCTGTTGCTCACCGCCATGCTGCTGTTCACCAGCATGTTTTCCTCGGTCAAGGCGAGCTTTCCGCTGGCGCACGGCTTCCTGTTCGACGCGGTCCAGGCCGACATCGACGAGGCGCTTCATTTCGGTGTGGCGCCCTGGCGGTTGCTCTACTCAGTGGCCGAACACAGGCTGGTGCTGCAGGCCATCGAATTCAACTACAACGTCCTGTGGTTCGTCGTCTGCTATTTCACCCTTTTCTGGGTCGCGACGTCGCCCCGGGCCGATCGTATCCGCAACCGCTACCTGCTGACGTGGATGTCGATCTGGACCCTGATCGGAACGATCATGGCCGGCGCCTGGCTGTCGGCGGGGCCGGCCTTCTACGGCCAGGTGACGGGTGATACGGCGCGGTTTGCCGGGCAAGTGGATTTTCTCTCGAGCACGGCGGGCACGCTGTACTCGGTGCGCGGCTTCCAGGACTACCTCTGGAGCCTCTACTCATCCGGCCAGCCGGGGATCGGGTCGGGCATCTCCGCCTTCCCCTCCGTCCACGTTGCCCTCATTACGCTCAACGCGCTTTTTGCAGGGGAAGCCTCACGCCGGGTCGGGCTCATCATGTGGGTTTATGTCGCCTTCGTCGCCATGAGCTCGGTGTATCTGGGCTGGCACTATGCCATCGACGGCTATGTCTCGATCGTGGTGACGACCGCCCTCTACTGGCTGTATCGGGCGGCACCGCTGCTGATCCGCTGGGCTCGCTCGGCCATGGCGCCCGCCGAACAGGCACACAGCGCATCCAGCCTTTAAGTCATGTCTCGAACCAAATTTCGCCCTGATGCTGGCGCTCCACTTGTGCGGCTGGGATTCTAGGCCCATGTCTGCAGGACGAGGAGAAAATAATGGACACCAAGGCCGCGGTCTTTGCCCTTCTGACTATGTGGGGCGTGGGCACCTGCACCACCCTGCCCGCCTCTGCCGAGGACCAGGACGTCGCCGCTGACGAGGAAGCAGCGAGCGATGATCTTCTAGTCAACAAGGTGTGGGTGCGCACCGACGACAGCTCCGGCATGCCGGGCAGCATGCAGATCTTCCTGCCCGACGGGACGCTGGTGACCGATAGCTGCTGGGAAACCTATCGCCTCTCGCGCTGGGAACAGGTGAGCGACACCGCCATCTCCTGGGACGAAGACGGCATCACCATCAATGCCGACATCGCTTCGCTGACCGACAGCGAACTGGTCCTCTCGCTCAAGCTCGGCAGTGAGGTGCAGGAGCAGCACTTCGCTCCGGCGACGGTTCCGTATCTCTGCCCCGATATTCCCAAGGACTAAGTAGCATCAGGGAAATTGGCCGTTTCTCGGTCCACTAAAGGACCACTTGCGTACCAATCTCGACCACCCGGCCGGTTGGAATGTGGAAGTACTCCGTGGCGTCGCTCGCATTGCGGGCGAGCCGCATGAACAACCTGTCCTGCCAGAAGCGGAAGAGGTTCGCCTTCGCCGAGGGCTTGAGGGAGCGGCGGGAGAGGAAGAACGACGTCGACATGATGTCGAACTTCCAGCCCAGCTTGCGCGCCAGGGCCAGGGCCTTCGGAATATTGGGCGCTTCCATGTAGCCGAAGGTCACGATGACCCGGAAGAACAGCTCGTTATAGGCGTCGATCGTCACCTTCTCGTCGTCGGGCACGCGCGGTGAGGCGGAGGTGCGCACCGTCAGGATGACGTTCTGTTCGTGCAGCACCTTGTAGTGCTTGAGGCTGTGCAGCAGCGCGGTTGGCGCGCCTTCGACATCGCTGGTGAGGAAGATCGCGGTGCCGGGAACGACGGTCGGCTTCTTCCTGGAGAGGTTCTCGACAAGAAACTCGAGCGGCACCTCGTCCCGGCGGGTTTTCTCGGCAAGCCGCGCGCGCCCCGCCAGCCAGCTCGTCATGATGAGGATCAGCATGGACGCGACCACTGTCGGGACCCAGCCGCCCTGCACGAACTTGGCGAGGTTGGCGATGAAGAAGCCGAGGTCGATAAGCCCGAGGGGAATGACCACCGCCAGCGCAGCGGCCGCTGTCCAGCGCCAGATGCGGCGCATGACGATGAAAAGGAGGATAGCCGTCACCAGCATCTCGCCCGTCACGGCAATGCCGTAGGCGGCGGAGAGGCCACTCGAGGAGCGGAAGCCGATGACCAGGAGAATCACCGCAAAGAACAGCAGCGTGTTGACCTGCGGCATGTAGATCTGCCCGTGCTGCGTCTCGGAGGTGTGCAGAACATTGAGACGCGGAAGCAGGTTGAGGTGCATCGCCTGCCGCGCCAGCGAGTAGGCGCCCGAGATCACCGCCTGGCTGGCGATCACGGTAGCCATGGTGGCGAGGATGACGATGGGAATGCGCGCCCATTCCGGCTGCATCAGGAAGAAGGGGTTATCCGCCGAAAGCGGATGGGAGAGGATGTAGGCGCCCTGTCCGAAATAGTTGAGCAGCAGGCAGGGGAAGACGACGAGCAGCCAGCCCATGATGATCGGTCGGCGGCCGAAGTGCCCGAGGTCGACATAAAGCGCTTCCGCCCCCGTTACCGCCAGGAACACGGCGCCAAGCACCACCAGAGAGATATCAAGGTGGTTGATGACGAAGGCGAGCCCGTAGAGCGGATTGAGGGCCAGGAACACCTGCGGCGCCTCAAAAATGTGCTGAAAGCCCGACACGCCCAAGGTCAGGAACCACACAAGCGTGACCGGGCCGAAGACCGTTGCCACCCGCCCGGTGCCGAAACGCTGGACGAAGAACAGGGCGATGATGATGAGGACCGTGATCGGCACGATCCAGGGCGTCAGGCTCGGCTGGACCACCTGAAGACCCTCGACGGCGGACAGTACCGAGATGGCCGGGGTGATGATTGCATCGCCGAAAAAGAGCGCGGAGCCAACCAGACCCAGCGCCAGAACCACATTGCGGGCCCTGCCGGCCACAGCATTGCGCGCCAGCGACATCAGCGACAGCGTGCCGCCCTCGCCATTGTTGTCTGTCCGCAGCACGAAGCTGACATATTTGACGGTAACGATCAGCGTCAGGGCCCAGACGATCAGGGACAGCAGACCCAGCACTTCGTCATGCGACGGGATGACGTTGCCGCCATGGCTGGCCGCGTGCATCGCTTCGCGGAAGGCATAGAGCGGGCTGGTGCCGATATCGCCGAAAACCACGCCCAGGGCACCGAGAACGAGTACGGGGAGATTGTGCCCGGAATGCTCGGCCTGTTCAGTCGCGACGGTTCCGGCGGTGGAGCCGGACGTGCTCGTTTGCGTCATGAGCGGAAGCGATCTCGCTGTTACAAGGCGGGCGCCGCTATACACCCGCCACCCAGCACACACAACACTCCGCCCCTCCTAATGGTTCAAGAAACCAAAGAGAGCCGCCCCTTTCGGAGCGGCCCCTTGTAGTGAACGAGACTTGGAGGTCTGGTCGTTCTTATTCCGCAGCTTCCGCCACAACGTCCTCTTCGCGGGCTGCCTTGGTGGCTTCGCCCCACCAGATCAGCTGGTCCAGCATGTCCTTGGCCGACGATCCGATCGAACCTTCGATGGCGCTGAACGGCTTGTTCTGCTGGCCGAGCGGGTGGACGGCGAAGAAGTCGCTGCCGCCGATGTGAACGGCCGAGCGGGTGGAGACCATCTGCAGTTCCACGCCGATGCCCCGCAGGTGTTCCGCAGCGCGGGCAGCGCCTACGGTGCCGTAGCCCACGATGCCGAAGGGCTTGCGGTTCCACTCGAGGTAGGCCTGATCCAGCGCGTTCTTGAGGGCACCGGTAATGGACCGGTTGTATTCGGCAACGACGAAGATGAAGCCGTCGAACTCGCCGACCTTCTTCTGCCAGGCAACAGCGCGCTCGTCGCTCGAGGGCATCCACAGGTTGGAGGCAGCCTCGTTGAAGAAGGGCAGGTCGAAGTCGCGCAGGTCGAGAATTTCCGCGTCGATCTCGGGGCGCTCATTGGCCTTGTCGAGAATCCACTGGGCGGGCTTTTCCCCGAAACGGGTCTCGCGGGTGGACGAAATGACGACGCCGATCTTGAGCTTGGACATTGAAGCCTCCTTGGTAACAAATCGTAACTGAGGCGATATATGTGCCTATGCCGCTCGATCTCAAGAAGGCACGACCATGTCTCCCGGGCACACGCGAATGACCCAGTATCACCGATGTAAGTATCGGTGGCTCCAATGTTTCTGGCTTTGGATGGTTCCGGCAGAGACCCAGCACGATGCTTTGACTACAGCCTGGTCAACGCAGTGTTCGCTTAGCCGAAACGATCTAGCTCTCGAGAACGGCGCGGTAGCGGCGGGTGGCTTCGGCAAAGCCGAGCAACAGGGCGTCTGACGTGAGGCCATGTCCGATGGACACTTCCGCAATGCCGGGAACGGCGCGCTGGAATGCGGGCAGGTTGGCAAGGGTGAGATCGTGCCCGGCGTTCACCCCCACGCCCGCGCCCCGTGCCGCGCGGGTGGTGTCCGCCAGCTTCTCCAACTCGCGCCTGGCGGCCGCTTCGTCGTCAAAGCAGGCGCCATAGGGACCGGTGAACAATTCGATCCGGTCGGTGCCGGTGTCTCGCGCTGCCGCAACGCCCGCCTCGCCAGCGTCAGGGTCACAGAACAGCGAGATACGCCGGCCGGGTGTCTTGAGCCGGCCGATGACCTGGCGCAGCAACGCTCCCTGCCCCACAAAATCCCAGCCGTGATCGGAGGTGGCTTGCGCCGGATCGTCGGGGACCAGCGTCACCTGCTGCGGTTGGACGGCTTCAATGAGCGCCAGGAAGTCGTCGCTGGGATAGCCCTCAATGTTGAATTCCCGGTCGGGGTAGTCGCGGCGCAACAGCTCGGCCAGCTCGAACACGTCCGTGCGCCGGATGTGCCGCTCGTCGGGGCGTGGATGGACGGTAATGCCGCTCGCCCCGGCGTCGAGAACGACCCTGGCGATGCCCATGACGCTCGGCCAGGGCAGGTTCCGACGATTGCGCAACTGGGCGACGGCATTGAGGTTCACGGACAGGAGGGTCACAGGCGGGACTCGCATTCTTGAGCGGTCCCTGACCTATACACCATCGCTGTCCGTGCCCAAGCGGTCAGAGGCTTTCCTTGCCCCGCGAAATGGCAGCCAGACCCGTGCGGACCACTTCGACCAGCCCCAGCGGCTGCATGAGCGCGATGAAGCTGTCGATCTTGTCGGGCTTGCCGGTGACCTCGAAGACGAAGCTTTCGACCGTCGCGTCCACGATGTGGGCGCGGAAGGCGTCGGCGAGGCGCAGCGTTTCGCCGCGATGCTCGCCGGTGCCGGCCACCTTGATCAGCGCCAGTTCGCGCTCGATGGCAGAGCCTTCCGCCGTCAGGTCATGCACGCGGTGGACCGGCACGAGGCGCTCGAGCTGCAGCTTGATCTGCACCAGCACGCGCGGCGTGGCGGTGACGACGACGGTGATGCGGCTAAGTCGCCGGCCGTGTTCGGTCTCGCTGACTGTCAGGCTTTCGATGTTGTAGCCGCGCGCCGAGAACAGACCTACGACGCGGGCGAGGATGCCCGGTTCGTTGTCGACCAGCACGGACAGCGTGTGGCGCTCGATCTGCTGGGTTTCCTGGGTCAGGAAGTAGGCGGAGCCGGTGGGCTGCAAATGGGCGTTCATGGGATCACTCTTTCCAGGTGACGGTCTTGGCGATGGCCGCGGCCGTGTCGGACAGGTCGTCGAAGATTGCCTTGTCGGCATAGGCGGCCATGCGGACGTAACCGCTGCCCACCGGGGCGAACCATTCGGCAAAGCTGACGGGGCCATCCCGCTCGTCGGTGCCGGTGCCGGTCACCATCCAGCCATCGGCGCCCGCAAAGCTCGTTGCTTGACTGCTGGCGATGGTGACGTCGCTGAAGAGGCCGCTAACCAGATCTTCTGCCGCCTGCTGCAGGGGCGGCATGTCCGAGACGTTCGGGTGGCCATCGACCAGAATTGTGGGGACGGCGCCGCTCTCGCTGGTCCGACCGGGGGCCAGCATGATGAGGGTGCCATCGTTGACGCCGAAGGTGACGAACGGGTCGCTCGCCTCGGCGGCGAAGGGCAGCGCGCCGAGCTGGTCGGCCAGGCTGGGCGCTGCGGTGAATGCGACGGTGTCGAGCACCGCCTGCACCCCGGCCGCGTCGAACTCGCCTTCGGACGTGGTCATTTCGAGGAAGGCGCCATCGCCCGTTTCCGGGATTTTGAGCAGGGCAATCCACTTTTCGGCTGTGGTTCCGTCGCCGATGTCCTGCGTGCCATGCAGAAGCAGCACCGGACCGGCCTTGCTCTCGACGCTCGAAATGCTGTCGGCCGTGATGTTCTGGCTGGCGAAGAGCTCGTTGGCGCTCTCCACCGAGCCCATGCCCTCGGCCACGGCCTCGTAGGTTGCCGGATCGAACTGGCCGACGGTGATGATGCCCTGGGTGTCTTCGTTGATGAAGCCCGAAACAGCGGCGCCACCGATGCCCTGGGCAAACGCGTAGCCCTCCGGCGCCGGCAGGGCGACGCTGGTGTTGGGGATTTGCTGGGCCTCCTGCGCCAGGACGGGCGAGAGCATGGCCGCGCCCAGCAAGAGTGCGGCAGCGGTCTTTCTGATCCAGTGGCTAGACAAGCATCTTCCCCTTCTCGTCGATGATGTCGCCGATACCGGCAGTATCGGGCAGAATGATTTCGTTGTGCGGCTTGCCCGACGGGATCATGGGCAGGCAGTTCTCGTCCCGTTCCACCAGCACGTCGAACAGCACCGGGCCATCATAGGCGAGCATGTCGGCAATGGCCGCGTCGAGCTCGGCCGGCGTGTCGCACTTGATGCCCTTGGCCCCATAGGCCTCGGCCAGCTTGACGAAGTCGGGCAGCGATTCCGAGTAGGAATGGGCGTAGCGCGAGCCGTGCAGCAGGTCCTGCCACTGGCGGACCATGCCCATGCGCTCGTTGTTGAGGATGAACACCTTGATGGGCAGCCGATACTGCACTGCCGTCGAGAGCTCCTGCATGGTCATCTGCACCGAGGCTTCGCCGGCGATGTCGATGACGAGGGCGTCGGGGTGCGCAACCTGCACGCCCACGGCGGCCGGCAGGCCATAGCCCATCGTGCCCAGGCCGCCCGACGTCATCCAGTGATTGGGCTTGTCGAAGTGGAAGTGCTGGGCCGCCCACATCTGGTGCTGGCCCACTTCGGTGGTGATGTAGACGTCCTTGGACTGCTTGCGCGTGGCCTCGTAGAGCCGCTGGATGGCCCATTGCGGCTTGATCACGGTATCCGAGTTCTTGAAGCCCAGCGAATTGACGCTGCGCCACTTCTGGATTTCCGCCCACCACGGCGCGATCGCCTCGGTGCGCGGCTGGTTGGTGCGGCTGCGCCAGACGCGGATCATCTCCTCGAGCACGCGGTTGCAGTCGCCGACGATCGGCAGGTCGACGCGCACGATCTTGTTGATCGAGGACGGATCGATGTCGATGTGGATTTTTGTGCTGTTGGGCGAGAACGCATCGACACGGCCGGTGATGCGGTCGTCGAACCGCGCGCCGATGTTGATCATGACGTCACAGTCATGCATCGCCATGTTGGCTTCGTAGGTGCCGTGCATGCCCAGCATGCCCATCCACTGCGGATTGGACGCGGGGAAGGCGCCAAGGCCCATGAGGGTGGAGGTGACCGGAAAGCCGGTGAGCTCGGCCAGCTCGCGCAGGTTTTCCGAGGCCTCGGGGCCGGCATTGATGACGCCGCCACCGGTATAGAAGATCGGCCGCTCGGCCTTGAGCATGAGATCGACCGCCGCCTCGATGGCCTTGGCGTCGCCATCGACCTGCGGGCGATAGGATTGGTGACGCAGGCTGGCATCGTCGGGGCGGTAGTAGTCGCCCACCGCGAACTGAACGTCCTTGGGAATGTCCACGACCACCGGGCCGGGCCGGCCGGTGGTGGCGATGCGGAACGCCTCGTGCATGATGCGCGGCAGTTCGGCGATGTCCTTGACCAGGTAATTGTGCTTGGTGCAGCTGCGGGTGATGCCGACGGTGTCGCACTCCTGGAAGGCGTCGGTGCCGATCAGCGTCGTGGGGACCTGCGCCGTGATGCAGACGAGCGGGATGGAATCGAGCAGCGCGTCGGTAAGGCCGGTGACGGCATTGGTAGCGCCGGGACCGGACGTCACGAGCACCACGCCCGCCTTGCCGGTGGAGCGGGCATAGCCTTCGGCCATGTGCGTGGCGCCCTGCTCGTGCCGCACCAGGATGTGCTTGACGAAATCCTGCTGGAACATTGCGTCGTAGATCGGCAGTGCCGCGCCACCGGGGTAGCCGAAGATATGCTCGATCCCCTGGTCGGTGAGCGCCTGGATCACCATTTCCGCGCCGGTCATCTTCTCGGCCATTGTCAGCCCTTCCCTAAGTCTCGTGCCCGCATTGCGGACTTGTCGTCACCCGCCGATTTTCCGCAACAGGAAAAAAGGCAATAAAAAAGGCCCCGTTTGGGACCTGTGTTCGGCGCACCAGCTATCGCGCGGGGTATTACCCCACGGTGCCGATGCGCCTGCCTACTACGAGAATTCGTGCCCGCACTGGACCACTCCAAGACAATTCGGAACCTAGATAGAAACATTGCGGCGAGGGTGTCAAGCCTTGCCCAAGCCGTCGTGGATCGCCGCGCGGCACAGGTTTGGGGGTGGCAGCATGGCCAGCAAATGCTAAAGCCGCCTGCGACTGCCCATTCGACAGCATGGTGACATGAGCAAAACCGCGCTCGACAAGGATCTCAAACGCGTCTCCGGCCTCAACGCCGCTGGTTCGGACCTGTCCCGCAAGCTGGCCGCGCCCGGCCTCGCCCTGGTCTTCGTGCTGGGCGTCGCGGTGTGGGCTAGCCTCTCAGTGGCCCAGGGCCCTTCGACCACCATCATCGTCATCGGCGCGGTCATCTCTGCCTATATGGCCCTCAATGTCGGCGCCAACGACGTGGCCAACAACATGGGCCCGGCCGTCGGATCGCGGGCGCTCACCATGGTTGGCGCGCTGGTGATCGCCGCAATCTTCGAGGCCTCGGGCGCGTTGCTGGCGGGCGGCGACGTCGTCAATACCGTGGCGCGCGACCTCCTTACCACCACCGACATGACTGGAACGACCTTTGTCATGGTGATGATGGCGGCCTTGTTGGCTTCGGCCTTGTGGGTGAACCTGGCGACCTATATCGGCGCCCCCGTTTCGACGACGCACGCCGTGGTCGGTGGTGTGGTCGGCGCGGGGGTGGCGGCTGCGGGCTTCGGGATCGCCAACTGGTCGGTGCTGCTGACCATCTCGCTGAGCTGGGTGCTCTCGCCCGTGCTGGGCGGCATCTTTGCGGCAGCCCTCCTGGCGGTTATCCGCCGCACAATCACCACGCGCCTCGACAAAATCTCGGCGGCCCGCGTCTGGGTGCCGATTTTCGTCGCCGTCATGACGGGCATCTTCGCCATGTACCTCGCCACCAAGGGCCTCAGCCGGATCTGGAAACCAGGGCCGGTGGTGACGCTGGCGCTGGGCCTGGGCTTTGGTGCCCTGGGGTGGATCGTGGCCATGCCCATTGTCCGGCGGCAGTCGCTGCGCATGGAAAACCGCAAGAAGCACGTCGCGGCGCTGTTCCGGCTACCGCTGATCGTGTCGGCGGCGCTGCTCTCGTTCGCTCATGGCGCCAACGATGTCGCTAATGCGGTCGGTCCCTTCGCCGCGGTCGTGACCACGCTGGGGAGCGGCCATAGCCAGGCGGCCGACATCGCCCTGCCCTTCTGGGTGATGGCGATCGGTGCGCTGGGAATTTCGCTCGGGCTCGCGCTGTTCGGCCCGCGCCTCATTCGCACCGTGGGCGAGCAGATCACCAAGCTCAACGAAATCCGCGCCTATTGCGCTGCGCTTTCGGCCGCCGTGACGGTGCTGGTCGCGTCGGCCCTGGGCATGCCGGTGTCATCGACGCACATTGCCGTGGGCGCGGTGTTTGGCGTTGGCTTTCTGCGCGAATTCATCTCGCGGCGCGATATGGAGTTCAGTTCGGTGCCGGTCAATGCGCGGTTCGTCGACGCCGGCCAGCTCAATGCCACGCCCGAAGAGGCGCTGTCACGAGCCCGCAAGACAGAGCGGCGCCTCCTGGTGCGGCGCCAGCAGGTTTTCGGAATCGCGGCCGCCTGGGTGGTGACCGTACCGGCTTCGGCGGCGCTCTCGGCGCTGCTTTATTTCGCGCTGGACCTTTTCGTGGCGTGAGACGCCACGTGGCGGGCGTGAAGCTGCGCCGCCAGCCGCGCCAGCGACCGGTCGGCCAGAAGGCGCCGTGCGTCCGAAAGCGTCACCCAGTGGCGCAGGCGCAAATTCTCTTCCTGCCAGTGCTCGAACTGCTGCTCGACCAGCAGCGGAAAGAGATCGACATCGATTACCGGGGAGCCCGGCGCGCTGCTGCTGGTTCGGTAGCTGCCGAGGGGCGTGGTCTCGATGCGGCCGGCAACGCCAGCCTCCTCCAGAGCCTCCTTGGCCGCGCTGTCCCAGGGCGTCAGACCCGCCGGGACGCCCCCCTTGGGAAAGATCCAGCGTCCGGATTTGCGGGAACTGACCAGGAGAAACGCTATGCGGCCATCGATGATGGCATAGGGTATGGCGCCGCTTTGTCGAAGTCCTCCAAGGACTTCCACCCGCGGGCTCCAGTGTTTCAGGACGTTTTGCAGCATAGGTCCTTCCCCCGTTCCGGCTGCGCGACGCACGCGCGTGACGCCTCAAGGCGAGCAGCGCTCTGCCATCACGACCGCCCCTCAGCTCCTATGTCACCTGACCAGCCCGGGAAAGCCCCCATGGGCAGGCTCGCGTGGACCGGCACGAAAAAACACCCGATCGGAAAACCGATCGGGTGTCCTGCGCCCGAAGGCGCGGAGCCGCAGGGGGCGCTGCGGCTGGGGACCTTAGCCGCGCGGGCAGGTGTCCACGTAGCGAGTGCCGTTCGGGCGCTCGTAGACGCAACGGTCGTCGCTGCCCTGGACACGGCCCAGAACATCGCCGGCTGCAGCGCCGGCAACAGCGCCGATACCAGCACCAACGGCCGTGCCGACAACGTTACCGCCGGTTGCGGCGGCACCGATGACGCCACCACCGATGGCACCCACGGTCGCACCCTGCTGGGTGGTGGTGCAGGCGGCCATGGACAGGGCGGTTGCGGCGATGATCAGAATCTTGTGCATGAGGTCCTCCAAGAGATGTTCGGAGTCCAGAATGCACGCTCCAGAACAAAGTTCCGCGAGCGGTTAGGGATAGTTTAATTTATTTTGAACCGACCGGCCGCGAGAGCAGGCCCGCCGCGGCGATGGCGAGCCAGCCGAGCATCATGGCGCCACCGCCAAACGGCGCAGCGCCCGGAAAAAGCGCCTGCCCCCCGAACTCGCGCATGGCAAGATCGGCGCAGAACAGCACGGTGCCCAATCCGAGCAAAGCCCCGGCCAGCGCCAGCGGCCGCGAGCGCCCAGCCAGCCCAATCGCCAGAAGTGCCGGCCCGTGGGCGAGTGCGATCGCCGCGATGGCAGCAAGGTTGCGGCTCTCAGCGGCATGGGACGCCGCGGCCGCAGCGGCCACGCCACATGCACCGATCAGCCCGGCCAAACCCACGAGGAGGCGCATCAGCATGAGAAGCTCCATTGCCCGGCTTCCGCGCCGTCCGCCTTTGCACTAGAGGATGGAGCCCAGGCAGGAAAGACGAGAATGAGTGATCAGACGGCGCAAAATGCCAGCGCGCGACCCCGCATTGCCGAGAGCAGCTGGCGCACTGAACTGAGGGCGATGTTCGTGCTGGCCTGGCCGCTCGTCATCGCGCAACTGGCCCAGACCGCCCTGACCACGACCGACGTGATCATGATGGGCTGGCTTGGGCCCGAAGCGCTCGCGGCCGGCACACTGGCAACCAGCTTCCTGATGCCGCAGCTGCTCCTGGGCATCGGCATCGTGGGAGCGGTGGCTCCGCTAACGGCGCAGGCTCGGGGCGCGCGCGACATCAAGGCCGTGCGACGCATCGTCCGCCAGGGCTTCTGGGTCGCAATCGTCGCGGCGGCTGTCCTCGTGCCGATCATCCTGCAGATCCGCACCGTGTTCGGCTGGCTCGGCCAGGACCCGATCCTCACCGAGCGGGCGAACGAATATATCCAGATCGGTGCCTGGATGATGTTCCCGGCCCTCGCCGTCATCGTCGTTCGCTCATTTCTTTCGGCCTTCGACACGACCCGCATCATCCTGCTGGTCACGGTGGGGGGTGTTCTCGTCAATGCCGCGGCCAATTACCTCCTGATGTTCGGCGTCTTGGGCTTCCCGCGGCTTGAGCTGCGAGGAGCGGCGATTGCCACCGTGCTGACCAATATCGTGATGCTCGCCGCGCTTCTGGCCTTCGTGCTCACACATCGCCGGTTCCGCAGGTTCCATATCCTGATCCGCTTCTGGAAGCCGGACTGGCCGCGATTCATGGGCATCGTGCGGATGGGCGTGCCGATCGGTCTGACCGTGTTGGCAGAGGTGGGCCTCTTTACCGCTGCGGCCTTGCTGATGGGCCGCATCGGCACGGCCGAAGTCGCGGCCCATGCCGTGGCGCTGCAATGTGCGTCGATGGCCTTCATGGTGCCGCTCGGGCTGGGCACCGCCGCCACGGTGCGGGTCGGCGTCGCCCATGGCCGGGGCGACCGGGCGGGGATCGGCAGGGCGGGCTGGACGGCCTTTGCCCTGGGCACCGGCTTCATGGCCCTCACCTGCCTCGCCTTCGTGACGCTGGCGCCGCTGATCGTGACGCTGTTTCTGGACCCGGCCCGACCGGAAAATGCACGCGCCCTGGCGCTGGCGGCAAGTTTTCTCGGTATTGCGGGCATCTTCCAGATCGTCGACGGGGCGCAGGTGGTGGCGGCCCATGCCCTGCGCGGGCTGAGCGACACCAAGATTCCGATGCTGATCGCCATTGTCGGGTACTGGCTGGTCGGCCTGCCGGTATCCTGGTTCCTTGGCTTCCAGCTCGGCTGGGGTGGCACGGGCATCTGGACCGGCCTTGCCGCCGGGCTCGCCTTTGCCGCCGTCGCGCTCAGCACGCGATTTGCGCTGCGCGAACGGCTGGGACTGATGGCGCCCGGCCGGTCAGGCTGAGCGCACCGGCCAGTCGCCGAAGCGGTTGCGAAACCAGGTGCGCTGCCGCTTGGCATATTGCTGCGTCGCGATCACGGCGCGGTCCACCGCCTCCTCGCGCGACAGCTGGCCGTCGAGCCAGGCCGAAATTTCCGGCACGCCGATGGCCTTCATTGCGGGCAGGCCCGGATCGAGACCAAGCGCGCGCAGGGCCTCGACCTCCACGACGGCCCCCTGCTCCATCATCGTCGCGAAACGCCGCGCGATGCGCTCGCGCAGGACATGGCGCTCGGGCATCAGCACCATCCGCTCCACGTGCCAGCCTTCGAGCAAAGGCGGCGGCACCGGCTCGTCCTGAAAGCCGGAGAGCGGCCGTCCGGTGGCGCGTTTGACGGCCAGGGCGCGGATGACTCGCTGCGGGTCCGCAACGCCGATCCGCTCCGCCGTCGCGGCGTCCTCACGTTGCAGCAAAGCCATGCGGCCGGCCTGATCGAGCCCCGCAATCTCGTGGCTGACCGCCTCGACGATCTCCGGGGCGATCGGCGGCACCTCGGCGAATCCCTGTGTCAGCGCATCGAAGTAAAGTCCCGTGCCACCGACGAAAATCACCTCCTGGTCGGGTGCAACGGCCGCCAGTTCCCGCTCCACGGCGCGCAACCACGCGCCGGTCGAGAACCGCAGCGACGCGGGGACGAACCCGTAGAGGCGATGCTCGGCGGCCGTGAGATCGTCTGCGCCGGGGCGGGCGGTCAAAAGGGCAAGCGTGTCATAGACTTGCATGGCATCAGCATTGAAGATGACGCCCTGCGTGCGGCGCGCGCGCTCCAGGGCCAGCGCCGACTTGCCGCTTGCCGTCGGACCCGCTATCAGAACCGCGCGCCTCTGGGTGCTCACCCGTTTCCCCCGAGAGTTCTCATCGCCATGCCCGTCCTCGTGCTCGTCGCCAATCCCGCCGACCCTGAACTCGACGCGGCCCTGGCCGCCAGTGTGGTGCAGCAAACCGGCGGCGAACTCAACTGGCTGAGCCACGGCATCGCGTGCGAAATCCTCGAACCGAAGGACGAGCATGCGCTCGAAACGGCCCGCGAGATCGTGGGCGAGCGGCGTGTGGATGCCAACCTTGTGCCCAGCGAAGGCCGCCGCAAGCGGCTGCTGATTGCCGACATGGATTCCACCATGATCGAGCAGGAATGCGTCGATGAACTGGCTGCCGCGCTCGACCTCAAGGACAAGGTTGCCGACATCACCGACCGGGCCATGCGGGGCGAGCTCGATTTCGCCGAGGCGCTGGACACGCGGGTCGCCTTGCTCAAGGGGCTGGAGCGCTCCGTCATCGAGGAAATCCGCCGCGAGGCCATCACGTTGGCGCCGGGCGGCCGGGCCCTGGTGCAGACCATGAAGGCCTATGGCGCCTATACCTCGCTGGTCTCGGGCGGGTTCACCTTCTTTGCCGACTATTTCGCCAAGCGGATCGGCTTCGACGAGGCGGTCGCCAATGTGCTGGAATTCGAGGGCGAGCGGCTGACCGGGACGGTCCAGAAGCCGATCGTCGACAAGAACACCAAGAAGGCCCGGCTCGAGCAACTGGTCGATGAAAAGGGGCTGGACCTCAACGACGCCATCGCGGTGGGTGATGGGGCCAACGACCTCGACATGATCGGCATTGCCGGGTTCGGGGTGGCGCTGCACGCCAAGCCGACGGTGGCTGCAGCGGCCGATATCCGGATCGACCACGGCGACCTGACGGCGTTGCTCTATCTGCAAGGCTATGCCGAGGACGATTTCGTCCGCTAGAGAACGCCGCACCCTCCATCAGGAAAAACAAAGGCCGATGCGGAGAACCGCACCGGCCTTTTCGTTCATGCCCTGTGGCTGGTTACTGAGCCGGTGCCGGGGCTGCCTGAGGCTCCGCATTTGCTGCAGGGGCCGTCGTTGCCGGGGCCGACGTCAGATCGGCTGGGTCCGTTTCCTCTGCTGGCGCCGTTTCCTCTGCTGGCAGCGTTTCGGACGCGGGCTCGGGAATGGTGGTGCCGGTCGTCGGCTCGAGCTGCGATCCGTCGTCGAGCGTGATCGACGGTGGCACCGTTTCCTCGATGCCCATGCCGTCCAGCGCAGGCTCGTCGTCCCCGGTGCTGGGCACCTCGATGGCCTGCGGCTGGCGCGGCGGCGCCGGGTTGGGATTGGCCGGTGGCAATTCGCCATTGGAGCCGAAGTACCGGAAGAACGCGCTGTCGGGCGAGAGCACCATGGTGGTGTTCGAGCTCTTGAGGGCCTGGCGGTAGGATTCCATCGAGCGGTAGAACTCGAAGAATTCCGGATCCTGAGTATAGGCCGCCGCGAAGATGCGGCTGCGTTCGGCATCGCCCTGGCCGCGGATGATTTCCGCGTCGCGGGTCGCCGCCGCCACGATCTCGACGGCCTGACGGTCGGCGATGGCGCGCAGGCTCTGGGCCTGCTCCTGGCCACGGGCCCGCAGCAGCGCCGCCTCGGCCAGACGCTCGGCCCGCATGCGTTCGTAAGTACGCTCGCGTACTTCCTCGGCAAGGTCGGTCCGCAGGATGCGCACGTCGACGATGGTGATGCCCAGTTGCGCCATTTCCGGACGCATCAGGTCACGCGCCTCGAGCATCATCTGCGAGCGCTGTTCGGACAGGGCCGCATTGAACTCGCGCAGGCCGTAGACGTCGCGCAGGGCGTTGGCGAAGCGCGTGGCGATACGATCCTGGGCGACCGAGAGCTGGCCCAGGGCCCGTTCGCGGAAGAGGGCCGGATCGGTGATGCGGTAGGTGAGAAACGCGTCGACTTCATAGAACGCGCCGCCCGAAACCTGCACGGTCATGTCGGAGATGTCCTGACGCAGCAGGCGGTCTTCGATGATCTGCACGGTGTCGATGAAGTCGGTCGGGATCTTGAAGTAGAGGCCGGGTTCCTCGTGCACGTCGATGATCTGGCCGAAGCGCAGCACGATGGCCTGCTGGCGTTCGTTGACCACATACATGGTGGAGAACAGGACGTAGAGCGCAGCCAGAACAACGGCGCCGATAATGTAGATGCGGTTGCTCATGCTCAGTTCCCCGTAGACGTGGTGGAGGACGGGGCGTTGTTGCCGCTGCTGTTACTGCTCGAGCCGCCGCTGCTGTTGGCCCGCAATTCGGGCAACGGCAGGTACGGAACCACGCCGGAGCCGCCCGCGGTGCCATCTTCCATGAGAACCTTGCTGGAGCCGCCCAGCACCTGCTCCATGGTCTCGAGATAGAGACGCTTGCGCGTCACTTCGGGCGCGTTGACATACTCGGCATAGATCGAGTTGAAGCGCTCGGCCTCACCGGTTGCTTCCTGGACCACGCGGTTGGCGTAAGCGGCCGCTTCTTCGCGGATCGCCGCGGCCTGACCGCGCGAGTCGCCCAACAAGGTATTGGCGTAGGAACGGGCTTCTTCCTGCAGGCGATCCTCGTCCTGCTCGGCGCGCTGCACCTCGTTGAAGGCGTCGGCCACTTCGGCCGGCGGAGCGCCGTTTTCGATGGAAATCTGGCTGACGTTGACGCCCATATTGTAGCTGTCGAGAATGCTCTGCGTGATCTGCTGCACCTCTGCGGCGATGCCCGCACGATCATCGCGGAAGATGTCCTGCGCCGGGCGGCGGCCCACGACCTCGCGCATGGCGCTTTCGGCCGCATTGGTGACCATGTCTTCCGGATCACGTACGTTGAACAGGTAGTCGATCGGGTTCGACACGGACCACAGCACCGCAAAGCGCACGTCCACGATGTTCTGGTCGCCCGAAAGCATCAGCCCATCATCGGTGCCGCCGCGTCCGCCGGTATTGGTGGAGCCGATCGTCGACTGGTTTTCCGAGATGTTGACCTTCTCGACCGTCTCGATCGGCCAGAGGTGGAAGTGCAGGCCCGGCATGGACAGTTCCTGCTTGGGCTGCCCAAGCCGCAGTTCCACGCCGACCTCACTCGACCCGACGGTATAGACCGAGTTGAGCGCCCAGAACGCGACCGCGACGACAATGCCGCCGACGATCAGCCAGCGGCCACCGGGGACGCCACCGCGGAACTGGTCGCGGCCGCGGTTCAGGATGTCCTCGAGATTGGGAGTATTGCCGCCCCCCGGGCGACGAGGGCCGCCGCCACCTCCGCCGGGCGCCTGCCCCCAGGGGCCGCCAGTGTTGCGGCCGCCCCCGCCTCCATTATTCTCCCAAGGCATCGCTTTCCTTCCGGATCGTTCGATAAATCTTTGGAACCATATATAAGCAAGCCTTGCGGCCGATCAATGTGCGCCCGGCTCCGCGCGCTCGTAGACGCGGATGATGTAGCTGGCCGCATCCGATGCCGCGGGCGGGTTGTCGATGATGTCGGAAGGCCGCCATTCCTCGGGGTTTATGGGGGGAAAGCGCACATCGCCCTCGGGTTCGAGGTCGACATGAGTGATGTAGAGCCGGTCAGCCACCGGCATTGCCTGCGCGTAAATGTCGCCGCCGCCGATGACCATGACTTCATCGAGGTGGCTGGCTTCGGCCAGCCGCCGCCCCGCCGCCAACGCCTCCTGCAGGTTATGCCGCACCAGAACCTCCGGGTCCTCGACCTGATATTGGGGCTGACGCGTCACCACGATGTGGGGCCGGCCGGGCAAGGGCTTGGGAAAAGTCTCGAACTGCTTGCGCCCCATCACCATGGGCTTGCCCATGGTGGCGCGCTTGAACCAGGCGAAGTCCGACGGGATGCGCCAGGGCATGTCGCCGTCCCGGCCGATCACGCCGTTGCGGGCCACGGCAGCAATGAGTGCGATCTTGGGCGGCATCCGGAACTCCTCTTGACTGTAGGCCTGACGTAAACGGTGCAGTCCCGCGCCTCAAGGGGATGAATGGTTCAAGAAGGACTTAGAGCGAGGCAAGCCTCTCCAGTGCCGCGCCATCGATCCGCACCTTTGTCCACTCGTCCTGCAGGACGCCGCCCTGGCTCTTGTAGAAGCGGATGGAGGGTTCGTTCCAATCGAGTACCCACCATTCGAACCGGCCCAGCTGCTCGCGGGCGCAGCGCTGCGCCAGGTGGACCAGCAAGGCCTTGCCGATGCCCTGCCCGCGCAGCGCCGGATCCACGTACAGATCTTCGAGCCAGATGCCGTGCCGGCCCTGGAAGGTGGAATAGGTGTAGAACCAGAGCGCGAACCCGGCCGGCCTGCCCTGCCACTCGGCGATCTCGCAAAAGACTTTGGGGGCGGGCCCGAAAAGGTCGCGAGCGATGTCCGCCTCGCTCGCCTGCACCTCGTGCGCCAGCTTCTCGTACTCGGCCAACTGCCTGATGAACTGGAGAACCAACGCCGCATCGGCGGGTTCGGCTCGGCGGATGGTGGGTGCGGGCTGTTCGGAGATTGTCATAGGCACCCGATACTTCCGACGCAGCCGCGCGACAAGACCCTCGCCCGAGGCGCGTTTACTTGTTTGGCATGTATCCATGCGGCGAACACTTGCGCAGATCGTACCGTCCAAATTAAATTCGGGTGCGGCAAATACTGCCGTTGAGGGATCAAATGAAAACCACTGTTGCACTTCTGGCCCTGGCCGCCCTGGCCGCGGGCACGGCGGGCGCTGCGGCACTCGACCGCCACGTCCGCATCAACAATACGTCGTCCTACGACATCATCGAGTTCTACGCCTCGAACACGGGTTCGAAGTCCTGGGAGGAAGACATCCTGGGCAAGAACATCCTGCCGGCCGGCGAGAGCGTGATGATCAACATCGACGACGGCAGCGGTTACTGCAAATACGACTTCATGGCCGTGTTCGAGGACGGCGACCAGGTCACCTCCGCCAACAACAATGTCTGCGAGCTGGCCGAATTCAGCTTCACCGACTAGGTGCGTGCTTCGGCAGGGCTTCGGCGGGGTCGCCGGCGAAGTCCTGCCCTCAAGGCTCGTAGCGGTCCAGAATGAGGATTTCGAGCTCCTGCTCCGGCCAGTAGTTCTCCGCCGTCATCTCGAAAGTCGTGGGCCCGATCTTGCGCACGTTCTCGCCGCAGAAGGACACCAGATTGTCCGGGCTGCCCTTGTCGACCACGAGCCGGAACTTGCCGATGCCGCCGCCGGCCCAGTTGCCGCCCGTGGTGAGGATGTAGGAAAGCCAGCTCTCGGTGAAGGGCGCGGACCAGGGCTCGTCCGGATTGGCCAGGGTTTTTCTGACGGCGGCGACAAAACTGTCATCGGTGCAATACTTGCGGCGATAGTCGCTGGCCGGGTCGTAGCCGTCCGAGGGCTCTGACAGGAAAGACACGCCGGTGGTACCGCCGACGCTGGGGACATAGCGGTGTTCGACCGTCACCGTCTTGCCCGCGGGGAAAGTGGCCTCCCAGGTATAGGCCGCCCGGTAGGTCCAGTTGGGCCAGTGATGGACTTCCCAGCCTTCGCCCGCATCGTATTCGTCCGGCACAGCGAGGCCCAGATGCAGGAATTCGGCTGTGTCGGCCTCATCCAGCCCGTCGACGGCGTCGATCGCCGCCTGCCCCATGGGGTAGAGCGGCACGTGCATCTTCTCGAGCAGCTTGGTTCGATCCACGCCAGCGGCGAAGGCATATTCGTGCAGCGTCGCCTCGACCGGCTGGCCATCGAACGTGGTGCGGAACTGGAAGATGTTGTCGTCCGGCCCGGTGGGATAGGCCACGGGAGAGAAGTGATCGGGCACGATATCGGGCATGGGGAAGGCCACGAGTACGTGCTGGTCGGCGTCGCTGTCGTTGCGGAAGCGGTAGACGACGCGGATCTCTTGCGTGGAGATGAAGAGGTCTTCGCTCTCCATGGCGATCTCGCCATGCGTCACGAATTCGAGCCCGCCCGTGGTGAGCACGGCGGCCGTATCGTTGGCGAGGGCCGGCGGCACAAGGGCCAGTGCGGCGGCCACGAGACACACGCGCTTCATCATCATCCTCCCAGGGATTTCAACGCCGTAGCGGCCGCGCCGGACTCTCGAGCGGAGCATGAGCCAAAGGAGTTCTAGCGGGTTTTTCTGGCGGCGAGAATTGGCTGCGCGCGGTTCACACAGCGATCGGCGCGGCGATGCGCGGATGGGGGTCGTAGCCTTCGAAGGCGAAGTCCTCGTAGACGAAATCCTCGATGCGCCGGCGATCGGGGTTCATGATCAGCCTGGGCAGCGGCCTCGGCTCCCGCGTGAGCTGCAGGCGGGCCTGCTCGAAATGGTTCGAATAGATGTGCGCATCGCCCAGCGTGTGGACGAAGTCGCCGACCTCGAGATCGCAGACCTGCGCCACCATGTGGGTGAGCAGCGCGTAGGAGGCGATGTTGAAGGGGACGCCGAGAAAGGTGTCGGCCGAGCGCTGGTAGAGCTGGCAGCTGAGCTTGCCCTTGGCCACGTAGAACTGGAACAGCGCGTGACAGGGCGGCAGCGCCATATTGTCCACCTCCGCCGGATTCCACGCCGAGACGATGTGGCGGCGGCTGTCGGGCTTGGCCTTGATCTGATCAATGACGTTCTGCAGCTGATCGATATTCCGCCCATCGGGCGCCGGCCAGCTCCGCCACTGCGATCCATAGACGGGGCCGAGATCGCCGTTTTCGTCAGCCCATTCGTCCCAGATGGTGACGCCGCGCTCCTGCAGCCAGCGCACATTGGTTTCGCCGCGAATGAACCAGAGCAGTTCGTAGATGATGGACTTCAGGTGCAGCTTCTTGGTGGTGACGAGCGGAAAGCCCTTCGAGAGATCGAAGCGCATCTGGTAGCCGAAGAGCGAGCGCGTGCCGGTGCCGGTGCGGTCGGCCTTGTCGGTGCCGTTTTCGAGGATGTCGGAGAGAAGCTGGAGATAGGGCTGCATGGGCCAATGCTACTTCGATTCGGTCGCCGCGGCGCCGGCCCCCAGATGCTTCTCCACCAGTCTGGTCAGCGTCTCGATCTGGGCCTGCTGCTGCAGCACGAGCCCGCGGATCTCCTCGTCGCGCAGCCGATCGATCTTTTCATGCAAGGCCATGATCTCGATCTCGGCCTTGAGGTTGACCTCATAGTCATGGGCCGAGACGTCGCGGTCTTTCGCCGCTTGCCGGTTCTGGCTCATCATGATGACCGGGGCCTGAATGGCGGCGAGCATGGAGAGCATCAGGTTGAGGAAGATGAACGGGTATGGGTCGAACGCCCTCCCCGCGAGCGCGAGGTTGCCAACCGCCCAGAACACGAGGAACACGCCGAACGCGATGATGAAGCCCCACGAGCCGCCGAGCTTTGCAACCTGATCGGCGAGGCGCTGGCCGAGAGTGAGCCTTTCCTCGAACTCGACGCCAGGGTCGCGCGACACTGCCTGCTTGTTGACGGCGCGTTCGAGAATTTGCCGCTCCTGTGCCGTCAGGGCCGCTTCACCCTTGCCCAGGAAGTGGTCGGCGGCGCGAATGAGCCGGGTGGTCGCATCGGTTGTCACGGCACTGCTCCTGACAGATTATGCCCGCGCGCATTCTACTCTAGAACGAGACCCGACCGCAGCAATTCGGAGGCTGGAATTGGCAAAGTCACACAAGGAAAGCCTGCTGGGCACACCGCCGCCCGATCGCCTGATCCGGCCGCTGCAGCCGATGCCGGAGGAGGTGCGCGTAGCGCTTGCGGCGCGCGGGCTGACGGACCTTTACGCCGCGCGGCCCGCCTACCAGCGCAACGACTATCTGATGTGGATCAACTCGGCCAAGCGGGCCGAGACCAAGGCCAAGCGCCTGGCACAGATGCTGGACGAACTCGAGCGCGGCGGAGTTTACATGAACATGAAGTGGACCGGCTGACCGCCCTCAGCACCACTCGCGCTCCGGCCCGCCCCAGACATGGGCCAGCCCTTCGCCGACCAGCACCTGCCCCAGCGACCGGCCGTCGCGCATGACGATCCGCAGCTTGCGGCCATAGCGATCCTGGTCGCGGTCGGCAGGCGCCAGTTCGAACGGGCCTGCAGATATCAATTCCCGCATTCGCGCCGTTGCCTGCCGGCCCCGTGCCAGTTCCGCCGCGCAGCCGGGGCTGCCGATCTCGGGCGTATCGATGTCCGCCACCCGCACCTTGATGCCGTGGAGCCAGAAGGTGTCGCCATCGACGACGCAGGTGAACCGCTGGGTGCCAGCGCAGAGGGGGAAATTGGTCTGCCCGTAGGAATGGGCAGTCTGGCCGGGCAACTCCAGTTCGAGGAGGCGCGAGGCGAGATCCGAATTCTGCAGGATCACGCTGCCCGCTGCCCCGACGGCCAGCGCCGCGACCACAAGGAGGGCCTGACCGAGCAATGGGCCGACGCGAGGTCGATATCTGGCCTCGGAAGTGCGGCGACCCTGCAGGTGCGCCCGTGCGACGAACCGTGGTGCTTGGGCCATGCGTTCCCCTTCTCGTCGAGGAGAAGGATGGCGGAGCGCCGTTAAGACCGATTAAATTGGAAGCGACGGGTTTGCATGTAGAACGGGGGTCACCTATATAGGGGGTGCCCGCAAGGGCTATGGCGATAAACTGTCATTGTAATAAACCCATCGGACCCGGGGGCAGTACCCGGCGCCTCCACCAATCACCCGTGTCATGGCGCGGCAAATGGGGGCGAAATAGGATCGACGGGGGCGTAAAGAATGTGCTTTTGCTCGGTGAGGTACCACCGTTATCGGTCCAAAAACTTATAGTTGCCAATGACAACCATAAGGCTCCGGTTGCTCTCGCTGCGTAATGCGGTGCTAGCACTGGGAATTTAAGTCCTCCGCCCCTAGCCGGGCGACAGGCGGGGTCCGCAGGCACCTGGCAACAGAAGCCTGCATTTTCATTCTCCCTTAAGCGCTGCGCCTTTCTCCTTGAATTCCGGGGGAACGTAGGGCTGATATGGGCCGTTCGGATTCGATCCGAACTGGACGTGAAGCTGGAACATCCCTATGGCCGAAGATCACCTGCGTTACGACATTCTTGCCCAGGAAGCGCTGCGCGGCGTCGTGCGCAAGGTGCTGGCGGAAGTCTCCCGCACCGGCCTGCCGGGCGAACACCACTTCTTCATTTCCTTCGCCACCCGTGCACCGGGCGTGCGCATCAGCGAGAAACTGCTCGGGCAGTACGACAAGGAAATGACCATCGTCATCCAGAACCAGTTCTGGGACCTCAAGGTCAACGAGACCGCCTTCGAGGTCGGCCTCAGCTTCGATGGCATTGCCGAGACCCTGGTCATCCCCTTCGCGGCCATCAAGGGCTTCTTCGATCCGTCCGTGCAATTCGGCCTGCAGTTCGACCCGGCAACCGCCGGCACCGAAGACGAGGAAGCCAAGGCGGACACCGCGGTGGAAGCTGCCGATGGCGAAGCCCCGCCCGAAGCGACGGGCGAAAAGGTCGTCAGCCTCGACGCCTTCCGCAAGAAGCCCTGAACGCTGGGGCGGGTGGAAAAGCGCTCCTTCTCCATTGCCGGCCACAGGACCTCGATTGCCCTCGAGCCGGAGTTCTGGCGCGGTTTCGAGGCCATGGCCTCTGCCCGTGGGCTCAGCCTTGCGGCCCTGGTGCGCGAAATCGACGAGCAACGCGACAGCCCGAACCTTTCGTCGGCCATCCGGCTCGCCGTGTTGCGGTGGTACAGGGACGGCGAGACAGCGCAAGACGATAGGCGCGTTTCCTCGCCTGAAACCTGAGCTGAGCGCAAGCTAGCGTGTCGCGCCCGGGAGTGTCGGGAGGGGCTGGTTGACGCCGGGCCCGGTGGGCTGGTTGATCGGTGGAAGGCTGAAATCGAATGTCTGGCCCGGGGGCGCAGGCTCGGTCACCGGATCGGTATTGGCCGGGGGTGGCGCCGGCGGCTGCGCCTGTTGCCGGGCCTCTTCCTCCGCCCGCCGCTGCGCCTCTTCCTCGGCGGCCCGTTGGGCAGCGGCTTCGGCGGCCTGCCGCTTCTGCTCCTCGATCAGCTTGTTGCGGGCCTCGGCGGCCTCCCGCTGGCGCGCCTCGTCGGCCAGCCGCAACTGCTCGAGCCGGTCGAGTTCGATCTCGTTGGCCCGCACCTGAACGGCGGCCACGATTTCCGCGAGGTCGAGCGTGGTCTGCGGCTCGGTCAACGTGCCCGAGATGCGGTTGATGATGCGGGCCGTCTCCGGTTGCACGAGGCCGCCCTCGTCGACGAAATCGAGGGGCGTCAGGACGAACTCGCCATCCAGCCCCAGCGTTTCGAGCGTCAGGTTGAGACTGCCGGACAGAAGCGCACCCTCACCCTCCACGATGAGATTGGCCAGCCGCGCCGCGCCCGCAGCGATGGAAAAGGCGCCGCGTGCCTCGGGGGCCACAAAGTCCCCCTGCCCCAGCGCTACGCCGATAAAGCTCTCGAGTGTCGCTGCATCGGTGTTGAGAACGTCATTGAGGCCCGCCACGGCGGGATAGACATCGCCATCGAGACCCCCCACGTGGAAGTCGGACACGACGAAATTCCCCTCGCCGGTCATGGCCCGCGCGATATCGGCAAGGCTGTTGCCCGTCGCCTCGAACCGGAGCCCCGCATCAACGGCGCCATCAAGGCCCTGCCGTGCCGCCGGCGGCAGAATTGCATCGACGTCGACGTCGGTTAGAGTGACGCGCCCCGAGACGGTGCGATCTTCAAGAGCACCAGCACAGCATTGTTCGACCGAGCCGCTGATGGTGCCGCCGCCGACCGCTGTCTGGAAACGGCCAAGCCCGATGGAGCGAGGCGTCCAGTCCAGATCGAACTCCGTCGCCTGGCCCACTTCCCGCCCGCCGATGGCCAGGGCCTTGCCGCTGATGCTGACCGTGCCGCGCGTCATGCGCGGCTCTTCGCTCGCGGCCAGCGGCCCCTCGGGCCAGACCCCGGAACCACTGCCCACCAGCGCCGCAGAGCCGAAAAGCATCCGAGCGATCTCGCTGACGTCGAGCGCATCGAACGCGAGTGCTCCAGCGATAGCAGGGACGTCACCGCGCGGGTCGAGGGCGAGCTTGCCGGTGAAGGCGAGATCTCCCGCCTGGCCAGTAATCGGTTCCAGGGTCGCCGCTCCCTTGTCGTCGAAGATGACGCTGGCCGTCGCATCGAAGCCTCCGAGGCCTGCTCCGCCCAACCCGGCAAGAGCGGCAAGGCCGTCACCTTTCTGCAAATGTGCTTCGAGGGACCCCTCGCCGCTGAGCGCACCGCTTTCCGCCAGCTTGAGGCTGCCCTGATAACCCAGCATTTCCTCCCCGGCGCTCAGCGTGGCCTGGCCGGTAAAACCATCGGCGGGATTGCCGTCGAAGCGCGCCGTCGCAAGGAGCCCGGTCTCATCGACAAAGAGCGGCACATCGCCCAGCGAGAGTTGCGTCAGCAGGTTGCTGCCGCTTTCCGCTTCAAGAGAAGCGACAAGCTGAAGCTGGCCGGTCGCCAGGGTCTCGAGGCCGCCCGCCAACTCGGCGCGCAGGTCGAGCGCCGACCCGGCGGTGGTTCCGTTGATCGTCAGGATCTGCGCACCCGCGTCGCCGTCATTGTCCAGCACCACCTGCACCTCGGCCGGCCAGGAGCGGGCCAGCGCCTGCTGCCAGTCAAAGGGCACCGCGGCCATTTCATAAAGCGCATCCAGCCCCGGCGCGTCGGCTCCGGTGACGCCAAACTTGCCCGACCCGGTGATATGCGGAGTGGCCAGAGTACCACCGACACGAACGGTGGAGTTCAGCGACAGCCCGCCCCAGTCGCTGGTGGCGAGGCGCGAGAGGCGCACAGCCGATGGCGTCCACTGGCCTTCGGCAATGAAGTTGTGCGCGTCGAGCCCCAACAGGTCTGTTTTCGTGGACGTGAGCGAGAAACTGCCCTCGGGGAAGGAGATGCCAAAGCTCGGTTCCTGCGGCACGTTGGGAACAAGCGCCAGAAGGGCCTGCGCATGGAGCGCGTCGAGGTCCCCGAAGTGGCCGACAACATCCAGCCGAGGTTCGAGGCCATAGCCCAACCGCACCTCGATGCCATGCGTGGTCTGGTCGAGCACCAGGACGCCGTCGTTGAACCCGAAGGCGTCCCCAGCCAGCGTGACGCGGCCAGTCAGGGTCGCCGGCATGTTGAAGAGCGGATTGTCTTCCTGGGGCTTGCGCCAGAGTTGCGCCAGCGCGTCCAGACGCTCGCTCGAGAGCTTCGCCTCGCCCCTGAACGAGGGGCGTTCCCCGTCGCTCTCCAGCTGCCCGCTGACCTGCAGCCGGGTTTCCCCGGGCAGCGCGGCGAGCGCCTGCTGGATTGTCCAGGCCGAGCCGTCCGTGGTCGCTTCCAGCCGCACATTGCGCAGCGCGAAGCCGCGCAGGTTCACCTCGGCCAGATCGATGCCCAGCTTGCCCTTGATGGGCGGGAGCGGCGGCGGCGGCAGTTCGGCAAGAAGGCGCACCGCTTCATAGGGCAGTTGCGCGGGAATTTCGGTGGCCGGGCGCGGCGGCAGCGAGAAGACACCGCCCGAGACCACCGCGTCGAATTCCGGGTTGGCGCCGACCCGAATATTGGCCGAGCCGGTGAGGCGCAGGCTGGCCCGGTTTTCGTCGGGCTGCAGCGTATAGCCCGAGAGCACGACGCGATCGGTGGAGGCTTCGACCTTGGTCTCGAAGACCAGGTCACCGCGAATGTCGTCCGCGTTGTCGCTGGCCGGTGGGGATTGGCGGTAGACGAGCGTTCCATCGAACTTGGGCGCCTGCCCCGTGGTCAGCATGCCGTCGGTGGTGAAGGAAAAGCCATTGTTGGCCTCGCGCAGATAGCTCGTGACGCGGGTGCTGCCCTGGCTGTCCACCGAGCCGGAATTGAACCGGACCTCGAGGCGCTGGCCGTCGGCATCGGCATAGCCCTGGAACGCGAATGGCCCGACAAAGCTCGAAAGCCGCAGTTCCCCATCGATATTGGTTGCGGCGAGGCGTTGGCCGCTCCGCTGGTCCGCGAGGCGGATCGTGCCCCTCTCGATCCGGGCGTTTTCGAGCGCAACGCCACTGGTGGCCGCAGCCATGGTTACGTCGCTGCCGAACAGGCCATTGTCATCGATGGAAAGGTCGATGACCGGATCGCGCAGGACGAGGGAGGTCACGGTGTAGGTATCGCGCAGGAAGTCGATCAGCGCGAACTCGGCCTCCACGTCCCCCACGGTGGCGGCGGGACGCTCGGGGTCGCCCACCACGACATCGGAAAAGGTCAGGCGCGGTTGCGGCAGCAGGGAGAACTCGATGTCGCCCCCGATGGTGACGTCGGCGCCCAGGACGTTGCTCGCCAGCAGCTCCATGCGGTCACGATAATCGCTCCACTGGATGAAGCGCGGCACGATGAACGCAGCCGCCAGCACGACGATGGCGAGCATGCCGACGACGATATAAATGCGATTGAGCACTGTGCGCGATCTGCCCCGCTGAAACTGGCGCGAGTGTAAGGACTTGCGACCCTTGCGCAAGGGTTGTGCAGGCAATTTCACGCACAGATGCGGGATCGGCGGACAAACGGGCTTCGGGCCTGCTGCCTGCCGATGACAGCGGGGTGACATCGCTGTGACAGGCCCCGCTTCTATACAGCGGCCTTTGCGCTCCCTATATTGACGGCAAGAACAAACCGAGATTCGTCAAGGCTTGGCCGCTCAGTCTTTCACGGCTGCGGGGCCTCGAAAATTTCCCGCATGGCCGAACCCGCACCTCTGTCCCGCCCCACCGCCGGGCCCATCACCAGCCAGCTCAACCGGCGCGAGCCGGATTATCTGGCCGGGCTCAACCCGGAACAGCGCGAGGCCGTGCTGACCACCGAAGGGCCGCTGCTGGTGCTGGCGGGCGCGGGAACCGGCAAGACGCGCGTGCTGACGACGCGCATCGCGCATATCCTCAACCAGCGCATGGCCTGGGGCAGCCAGATTTTGGCGGTGACCTTCACTAACAAGGCCGCTGCGGAAATGAAGAAGCGCATCCACGCCTTCGTTCCCAATTTCGACGGCCTGCCCTGGATGGGCACCTTCCACTCGGTGTCGGCCCGCATCCTGCGCACGCATGCGGAACTGGTCGACCTCAAGCCGCAGTTCACAATTCTCGATACCGACGACCAGATCCGGCTGATCAAGCAGTTGCTGCAGGCCGAGAACATCGACGAGAAACGCTGGCCGGCGCGGCAGTTCGCCGGCATGCTGGACGCCTGGAAGAACCGGGGCTGGCTGCCCAGGGACGTGCCGGCGTCGGAGACGGGCTACTTTGCCAATGGCAAGGGCGGCAAGCTCTACTTCGACTATCAAGCGCGCCTGAAGACGCTAAACGCGGCCGATTTCGGCGATTTGCTGCTCGAGTGCATTCGCCTGTTCCGGGAAAACCCCGAGGTGCTGGCCGAGTACCACCGCAAGTTCAAATACATGCTGGTGGACGAGTACCAGGACAGCAATACCGCGCAATATCTGTGGCTGCGCCTCCTGGCGCAGGGCAAGCCGGCCAGCGAGGCCAATATCTGCGTGGTGGGGGACGACGATCAGTCGATCTATGGCTGGCGCGGCGCCGAGGTGGACAACATCCTGCGCTTCGAGAGCGATTTCCCGGGCGCCAAGGTGATCAAGCTCGAGCGCAATTACCGCTCCACTGCCAATATCCTCAAGGCCGCCTCCACCCTGATCGCCTTCAATGAAGGCCGGCTGGGCAAGACGCTGCACACCGACATCGCCGAAGGCGGCGAACTGATCTCGTTCACGCAGGTGTACGATTCGGAGGAAGAGGCGCGCCAGATCGGGGAAGAGATCGAGCAGTACCAGCGCCAGGGCGAGCCGCTCAATTCCATGGCGATCCTGGTGCGCGCCTCGTTCCAGATGCGCGAGTTCGAAGAGCGGTTCATCACGCTGGGGCTGAACTATCGCGTCATCGGCGGTCCGCGCTTCTACGAGCGCAAGGAAATCCGCGACGCCCTCGCCTATCTGCGGCTGGTGGCGCAGCCGGCCGACGACCTGGCGTTCGAGCGCATCATCAACGTGCCCAAGCGCGGGCTGGGCGACACCACCGTCAACATGCTGACCGCCATCGCGCGGCACCAGCAGGTGCCGCTGCTGCAGGCCGTGCGCATGATGATCGAGACCGAGGACCTCAAGCCCAAGCAGCGCTCGACGCTGCGGGCGCTGGTGGCGCAGTTCGACGGCTGGACATATCGCGCCGATACCCTGCCGCCCTATCAGCTGGTCGAGCACATCCTCGAGGAAAGCGGCTACATGGACATGCTGGCCGCCGACAAATCCGCCGAGTCCGAAGGGCGCAAGGAAAACCTCAAGGAACTGAGCCGCTCCATGGAAGAGTTCGAGACCCTGGGGGGCTTTCTCGAGCACATCTCCCTCGTGATGGAGCGCGACAATGTCGAGGCCACCGATGCGGTGACCATCATGACGCTGCATTCGGCCAAGGGGCTGGAGTTCGACACGGTGTTCCTGCCCGGGTGGGAGGATGGCACCTTCCCCAGCCAGCGCTCGATGGACGAAAATGGCCGGGCCGGGCTCGAGGAAGAGCGGCGGCTGGGCTATGTCGGCATCACGCGCGGCCGCAAGCGCGTGCGGATTTCGGCGGCCCAGAACCGCCGCATTCACGGGCTCTGGCAATCGGCCATCCCCTCGCGCTTCATCGACGAATTGCCGCCCGATGCAGTGGAGGTGACCGACCGCGGCTCGGCCTATGGCGGCTATGGCTATGGCGGGGGCGCCTCGAGCCGCTTCAACAAGTCCGACCCGTTCGAAAGCGTCTACGAGACACCCGGCTGGCAGCGCGCCCGCGCCAATCAGGCCAGCCGCAAGGGATCGGGCCCGCTCACCATCGAGGGGGACCTCGTGGCGCGCTCGGTAGACCTCGGCGGCCAGTCGAGCGGCTACGCGCTGGGCGACCGGGTGTTTCACCTCAAGTTCGGCTATGGCGAGGTGATCAGCATCGAGGGCAACAAGCTCACCATCGACTTCGAGAAGGCGGGCACCAAGAAGGTGCTGGAGAGCTTCGTCAAGAAGGGGTGAGGCCAAACCGCCATCTCGTGCATTAGGGTCTGCAATTCGTGCCGAGCAGACAGGAGCACCCGATGATCATCTCGACAACACCTAGCCTCGAAGGCCATCCGATACGGGAATATCTTGGCATCGCCACCGGCGAAGTGATCGTGGGCGCCAATATCTTCCGCGACCTCTTTGCCGGCATCCGGGACATCGTCGGCGGGCGGGCCGGCGCCTATGAGAGCGCCCTGCGCAGTGCCCGCGAACAGGCCTATCTCGAACTCGAGGAAGATGCGCGGCGGATGGGGGCCGATGCCGTGGTGGGCGTCGATCTCGATTACGAGGTCGTCGGCCAGGGCGGATCGATGCTGATGGTCTCGGCGTCGGGAACGGCCGTTCGGCTCTAGAGGCCGATGCCGCCGAGCGGTTCGGTGTGGAAGCGCTCGGCAAAGCCGGCGATCAGCGGCCGCGCCTTGGCAATCGTTTCCTGCACATGGGGCAGCTGCAGCGAGGCCTGATGCTGCTCGCGGCTGTCCCACACCTCGGTAATCCACAGCGCGTCATCGCTCTGCGGGTCGCGGGCGATGACGTAGGAGCGGCAGCCGGGCATCGGCGCGTTGCTCTCGAGCATGATGCTCAGAAGCTCTTCCCGCTTGCCGGCCACCGCCAGCATCCTGCCGATCAATCCATACATGGCCGCCCTCCTTGCAGGAACGAAAGATGAACAAAATCGCCGCGCGCGTCAAGCCGTGCATTGACGGCCTTCCGCCCGTGCAGCATGAGAGGGGCCTGCCAAAAGAGGTTCACGATGCCGGTCGACCAGCTTTCCGTTTCGCTCACCAAGGATCAGGCTTATGCGCTGGTCGATGCCGTATCCGAACGGGACGATTTGGCCCTGACCGCGTCGGCCCATGAGGACGAGGCGACGGGCGAATGGGTATTCGAGGCCACGTGCGACAGCCCTCCAGACATCGACGGCTTTAATGCGCTGGCCCAGGAGGTGCTGGGCGGCACCATCGACTTCGCCGTCGAAACCATCGACCCCGAAGTGAACTGGGTGCAGAAATCGCTCGAGGGCCTGCCGCCGGTGGTCGCGGGCGGCTTTTATGTCTATGGCAGCCATTCGACCGAGCCGGTGCCGGCGGGGATGACCGCGATGCGCATCGACGCGGCGCAGGCCTTTGGCACCGGCCACCACGAGACCACCACAGGGTGCCTCGAAGCCATCGACCGGCTGCTCAAGCGCTCTCGCCCGGTGCGCATGCTGGACGTCGGGACGGGAACGGGGGTCCTTGCCATTGCGCTGGCCAAGCGGACGCGCCGCCTGGTCATCGCCAGCGACATCGACCCGGTTTCGGTGAGCACCACCCGGCAGAACGCCGCCGACAATGGCGTGGGGCAATTGGTGGTTGCGGTGGAGGCCGAAGGGCTCAACAACGCCACCATCCAGCAGAACGGCCCCTATGACCTCATCGTCGCCAATATCCTGGCCGGACCGCTGCAGGCCTTGGCGCCTGCCGTCGGACGTGCCGCCAGCCGCGGGGCGACTATCATTCTCTCAGGCATCCTGGAGCACCAGGCGCGTGGCGTCATCAACGCCTATGCCCGGCAGGGCATGGTGCTGACGCAGAAGCTGCAGCGCAAGGAATGGACGACACTGATGCTGGAAATGCGCTGAGGCGCGCGGGCCCGGAAAAGCAAAATCCCCGAAGCGGACTTCGGGGATTTCAGGTGTGTCAGTGATACGCTTGGAGCGGCCTCAGGGGCGCTTGGTAACGGCGCCAATCAACTGATGCTGCATCCGGTAGGTGACCTGACGGGTGGCTTCACGGCCACGCGCGTCGATCAGACCGCCCAGCGCCTTGTGAAACTTGCTCTCGTTCATCTGTCTACTCCATGCAGCGGACCAACCTGTTGTCCGCATGAGTCTATTTAGGGCACCTCGACCGGTTCGGTTAGGCCCCAATCGGAAGGCCTGCCATGCCGCTTTTGCAGGGCAGCGTTAACGCGGATTCACCCTGTTGCGGCGCAGGCCGGGATGGTCCTGCTCGAACTGTGCGATATAGCGCTCGGCCTGCCGCGTGCGGGTATCCACGATTGCGTTGACGGCGCGCTGAAAGAAATTGGCGGGCTTGCTCATTTTCATCTCCTGCGTTCTGCCCCTAAGATAGGTGCACCTCATCCGCGCACCAGCGCAGCCCCCGCACCCCAGCCATGACCGGAGCGCACTCCGGCGCAGAAAGCCTTTTTTCCATGACCCCTTCCGCCTTCCCCCCTGCCCGTTTCCAGAGCTTTGAAGAAAAGGCGGACCCGAGTCAGGTGGCACCACGGTTGGCGGCGTTGCGGCAGGCGATGGCAAAAGCCGGCGTCGATGCGTTCCTCGTGCCGCGCGCCGATGCCCATCGCGGCGAATCGGTGCCGCCCGGCGAAGCGCGGCTGGCCTATCTCACCGGCTTTACCGGCTCGGCGGGCCTCGCCGTGATCGGCAAGGACAAGGCCGGCCTTTTCGTCGACAGCCGCTACACCCTCCAGGCGCCGGCGCAGACCGATACGAGCCTCGTCACCGTGCACGAGGCGGTGGGCATCAGCCCCGACATCGCGCAATACGTGCTCAAGGGCGGCACGCTGGCCTATGATCCGTGGCTGCATACGCCGGGCGAGGTGCGCGACCTGACGGACAAGCTCAAGGGCCACGCGACACTGGTGCCGCACGCCAACCTGGTCGATACCATATGGGACGATCGGCCCGGCGCGCCGGTCAGCCCGATCGAGTTCCTCGGGCACAACCGCGCCGGCAAGGAGACAGCCGACAAGGTGGCGGATCTCCGGGCGGTGCTGGCCGCAGAGCCAGCCGACGCGGTGGTGCTGACCCTGCCCGAATCGATCTGCTGGCTGTTCAACATGCGCGGGCGCGACGTTCCGAATACGCCCTTCGTGCTCGGATTTGCCATCGTGCCCCGCGAGGGCCTGCCGACCCTCTACCTCGACAGCGCCAAGATCACGCCGGAGCTGACGGTGGCCCTGGCCGACATCGCCACGGTGGTGGAGGCGAAGACGCTGGCCGCGGCGCTCGAAACGCTGGGGTCCGACGGCAAGACCGTGCTGATCGATCCGCAAAGCGCACCCGCCGCCGTGGCCGACACGCTGCGGCAGGCCGGCGCCACGCTGGTGGAAAAGCGCGACCCCATCCTCGGGCCGAAGTCGCGCAAGAACGAGGTGGAACTGGCGGGCATGCGGGAGGCGCATACGCTCGATGGCATAGCCTTGGCCAAGTTTCTCGCCTGGTTCGACCGCGAGGCGCCCAAGGGCGAGTTGACGGAAACCGGCATCGTGACCGCGCTGGAGGCCTTTCGGCGCGAAGACGACACCTGTGTCGACGCCAGTTTCGACACCATTTCCGGCGCAGGACCGAATGGCGCCATCGTTCATTATCGCGTCACCAGCAAGACCGATCGCCGCCTGGCGCCCGGCGAAATCATGCTCGTGGATTCGGGTGCGCAATACCTCTCCGGCACCACGGACATCACGCGCACCTTGTCCACGGGCGCGGCGACCGCCGAGCAGCAGGATCGGTATACGCGCGTGCTCAAAGGCATGATCGCCATTTCCATGGCCCGCTTTCCCAAAGGCACGACCGGCGCCCAGATCGATGTGCTGGCGCGGCAGTCTCTCTGGCAGGCGGGCGTCACTTACAACCACGGCACGGGCCACGGCGTCGGCGCCTTCCTCGGTGTGCACGAAGGGCCGGTGGGCATTGGCCCGCGCTATACGGCCCCACTCGAGGCGGGCAACGTCATCTCCAACGAGCCGGGCTACTACAAGGCGGGCGAATACGGCATCCGCATCGAGAACCTTCTCGTGGTGCGGGAGAGCGCCAGTCATCCCGGCTATCTCGAGTTCGAGACGCTGACGCTGGCGCCCATCGACACGCGCCTCATCGACCGGCAATTGATGCGGCCCGAAGAGATCGACTGGCTCAACGCCTACCACAAACGTGTCCGCGAGGAGATCAGCCCGCGGCTGGAGGGCGAGGCCAAGGAGTGGCTCGCCGCGGCCACTGATGCCATCTAGCCGATCTCTTTATCCCGGAGCATCACCGGCAGCGAGGAGGCCACTCAGTCGCCGAGGTCTTCTTCCAGATCGGTGATCGCGCTGTCGTCCGTCGCTCCCTGGTCGGCGCGGGCGCCCGCAAAAATCTCGCTCAGCCGATAAGGAAATTCGGGATTTTCCGAAGCAACGTCGTCGATCTTCCAGCCGCCATTCTCCAACACCAGATCATAGGTCAGGGAGGTCGGCTGGTCAAAATTGTCAAAGCGCACCTCCACCGTCGCCGTTTCGCCCGATATGGAGGGGCTGCCGATCTCGAGGTTGGAAATCTCGTAATCTTGTCCATCGATATAGGGGTCGAAATCGAGGGCGCCGAGTTCTCCCGGCGGGGTGGCCTCGGCGTCCGCAGCGTAGAGAGCATTGAGCGCTGCAGACCGGAAGCTGGCATCGTCGTCGGGAAAGTCGCCGCTGAGATAAGGGGCGTAGAACGCCTCCAGAAGCGCATCGGGGCTGTCGTAGGGCTGCGCCAGCGCAGCGCTCATCAGGCCCACAATTCCGGCAAGAAGTGCCGCCAGAAAAACTCGCATTGTCGTCTCCCCGTCATTTGCCGACGCGTTCGAACCATTCGTCTTCGCTGATCACTTCGACCCCGTGCTCCTGGGCCGTCTTGAGCTTCGAGCCCGCTCCGGGACCCGCGACAAGAATATCGGTCTTGGCCGACACGGAGCCCGCGACCTTGGCCCCGAGACGCTCGGCCATAGCCTTGGCTTCCGAGCGCGTCATCTTTTCAAGCGAGCCGGTGAACACCACCGTCTTGCCCGCAATCTGGCTGTCGGCGGAGATGGTGACGACATAAGGTTTTGGGTGCACCTGCTGCAGCAGGGCATCGAGGACCGCGTCGTTCTTCTCGTTGCCGAAGAAATCCACCAGCGCCTCGATGACCGTGCCGCCAATGCCGTCGATGGAGGGGAAGACAGCGGTCGGATCATCGGCCGCAGCCGTTTCCTTGCCGACCCGGATTAGCTCTTCGATCGTGCCGAAGGCGCGGGCCAGGACCGCGCCTGTGGTTTCGCCGATATGCCGGATGCCCAGGGCAAAGATGAAGCGGTCGAGTTCGGGCTCCCGGCGGGCATCGATGGCGGCAAAGAGCTTGTCGAGCCCCTCAAAATTCCGGTCCTCGACGCTTCGCACGGCCTTGCGCGTCTTGCCGCTCGCGGCCTCGCGGGCCCGAGCCTGCTCCTCGCGCCGCTCCGCCAGCGCCTGTTGCACGGCCGTCCGGCGGTCCTTTAGGGTGAAGATGTCGGCGGGCGTCTCGAGCAGACCCTTGCCGAAGAAGAGCTCGATGTTTTCCGAGCCCAGGCCCTCGATATCCATGGCGCCGCGGGAGACGAAATGCTTGAGGCTCTCCACCGCCTGTGCCGGGCAGACCAGTTCGCCGGTGCAGCGGCGGCGCGAATCTTCCTTGCCGGTCTTCTCGTTGATCTCCCGCGTGGCGGGCGAACCGCAGACCGGGCAGGTATGGGGCATCTGATAGGGCACGGCGTCATCGGGGCGCTTGTCGATCAGCACGTCCACGATCTGCGGAATGACGTCCCCTGCCCGCTGGATGACCACGCTGTCGCCGATGCGGATATCCTTGCCCTCGCGGATCGGCTGGCCGTTGCTGTCCCGGCCGGCGATGTAGTCCTCGTTATGGAGGGTCACGTTGACGACCGTGACGCCGCCGACGCTGACCGGATCGAGCCGGGCGACGGGCGCCAGCGTGCCGGTGCGCCCGACCTGGATATCGATGCCGCGCACCACCGTGGTCGCGCGCTCGGCCGGAAATTTGTGGGCAATGGCCCAGCGCGGCTCGCCGGTGACGAACCCCCAGCGACGCTGCAATTCGAGCTGGTCGACCTTGTAGACGACGCCATCGATGTCGTAGCCCAGCGACGAGCGCTGCGCTTCGATCTCGCGATACTGCGCAATCAGTTCATCGGCGGAGGTGGCGCGAACCATGAGGGGACTGACCTTGAAGCCCCAGGCGGCGAACCGCTGCACCGCCTCGAACTGGGTCGCTGCCGGTTCCTCGGTGGCGTAGCCCCAGGCATAGGCGAAGAATTTAAGGTTCCGGCTGGCGGTGATCGAAGGGTCCTTCTGGCGCAGTGAGCCGGCGGCCGTATTGCGCGGGTTGACGTAGTTCTGACCACCGACCGCGGCGGAGCGCTCCTTGAGCGCCTGGAACTCGGCATAGGTCATGTAAACCTCGCCACGGATTTCGATCACCTCCGGCCAGCCGGAGCCTTCGAGCGCGTGGGGAATGTCCGCGATGGTGCGCAGGTTCGCCGTGATGTCCTCGCCCACCGTGCCGTCGCCACGCGTCGCCCCCTGCACGAAGACACCGTTCTCGTAGCGCAGCGAGGCCGAGAGGCCGTCGATCTTGGGTTCTGCGGTGAAGGCGATGTCGAGGTCCTTGTCGCGCTCGAAGAAGCGCCGGCCGCGATTGATGAAATCGAGCACGTCCTCGTCGGTATAGGCCTTGGCGAGGCTGAGCATCGGCACGCCGTGCCGCACCTTGGCAAAGCCCTCTGCCGGGGCCGCGCCGACCCGGCCCGAGGGGGTGTCCGGGCGCACCAGTTCGGGGAAGGCCTCCTCGATGGCGTCGTTACGCCGCTTGAGCGCGTCGTACTCGGCGTCGGTGATCTCGGGCGCGTCCTGCTGGTGATAGGCGATGTCGGCCGCGGCAATGGCCTTGGCGAGCCGCTCCAGTTCGGCACGGGCCTCGTCCTCGGAGAGATCGGCGATGTCTTTGGGCGCACTATCGGTCTGGGGCATCGGCAATTCGAACTCGCAAACACCTCTGGTGCGCCTGTCGCACCGGGAGGCAAGAAAACATCATTGGTCGCGACCTCATCCTGCCCCACAGGTCCGGGACAAGATCAATACTGCCGCCAGTCTCTGAAACAGTACCGAAAACGCGGCGCCTCGGGAATGACCGGCGAGGCTATGCCACAGCGCCGAGCAGTTTCTTGGCAGCAGCCCGCGCTTCGTCGGTGATTTCCGCACCCGCGAGCATGCGCGCCACCTCCTCCTGCCGCGCCGGCTTGTCGAGCGGGCGCACATGCGTACGCATGAAGGCGCCCTCCTCCACCATCTGCTTTTCGATCAGCAGGTGACGATTTGCCCGCGCCGCCACCTGCGGGGCGTGGGTCACTGTCAGCACCTGAACCCCGCTTGCCAGCCGCGCCAGCCGCCGGCCAATGGCATCGGCGACCGCGCCGCCGACGCCGGTGTCGATTTCGTCGAAGATGAGGACGGGCGCCGACCCGCGATCGGCCAGCACCACCTTGAGCGCCAGGAGGAAGCGGCTGAGCTCGCCGCCCGACGCGACCTTGAGCAAGGGTCCCGCGGCGGTGCCTGGGTTGGTCTGGACGTGGAAGGCGATCTGGTCGAACCCGGTCGCCGCAACGCGCTCCGGGTCGCTCTGATGGTCGACAATGAAGCGCGCAGCGCCGAGCTTGAGATCGGGCAGTTCCGCCTCGACCGCCTTGCTGAGGGCCTTTGCCGCTTTTTTGCGACCGGCACTCAGGATATCCGCAGCCTCGCGATAGCGGGCGCGCGCGGCGTTCTCCTCCGCCTCTAGGGATTTGAGGCGGCTCTCCCCGCTCTGGAGCGTTTCGAGATCGCCCTGGTACTTCTCCAGCACCTCGACGAGGCCATCGACGCTGGTCTGGTGCTTGCGTGCCGCGGCGCGGAGCGCGAAGAGCCGCTCTTCGACGGCTTCGAGTTCACCCGGATCGAAGGCCATTTCGCGCTTGAGGTCCTCGAGCGCATCGGTGGTGCGGTCGAGTGTTTCGAGCGAGGCATCCAATGCGTCGACGAGCGGCTGGAACAGGGTCGATCCGGTGTCGATCTTGCGCATCAGCCGGCGCATCAGCCCCGCCAGCGCCGGCGTGGGCGCAGTGGGGCCATTGAGGATCTCGTCGATCTCGGCGACATCGGATGACGCTTTTTCGGCCTGCTGCAATTGCTGCCGGCGCTCGGCCAGCTCGTCTTCCTCGCCGAGGACCGGCTTGAGCTTGCCCAGTTCCTCCACGGTGTGACGGGCATAATCCTCGGCGGCGAGCGCCGCCTCGACTTGGGCCCGCTGCTCGGCCACGGCCTGCTGCGCCTCGACAAGGCCTGCCCAGGCATCGCGTACCGCACTGGCTTCGCGCGCAAGCTCGCCAAAGGCGTCGAGCGCGGCCCGGTGCGTGGCGACATCGACGAGGGCACGATCGTCGTGCTGGCCATGGATTTCCACGATCTGGCTGCCGACCTTTTGCAGCAGCGAGGCAGACACCGGCTGGTCGTTGATGAAGGCGCGCGTCCGGCCATCTGCGAACTGAACACGGCGCAGGATGACGTCCTGGTCGTCGGCGATGGCATTGTCGCGCAGGAGCGTGCGCGCCGGATGATCGGCGGCCAGTTCGAGCACGGCGACCACCTGCCCGCTCTCCTGCCCCTGCCGCACGAGCGAGGCGTCGCCCCGGCCGCCGAGGGCCAGGGTCAGGGCGTCGAGCAGGATCGACTTGCCAGCGCCGGTCTCGCCGGTGAGCACGGTCATGCCGGCGTCGAGCGCCAGGTCGAGCTGATCGATGAGGACGATGTTGCGAACCGAAAGCGCGTTGAGCATGCGCGGGCTTCCCAAGGCTGAAACGCCATCGGCACCGTTGATATCATTCCCCGGCCGCAAGGCGGGTCACGATCGCGCACCGTCCACAGCTAAGGCGCCTGACGGAGCCGCAGCGGATGATAGCGCAACGGAACAAAATAGCAACAAGAGACCGGAGGCAAGAAAAAGGGCCCCGCGGGGCCCTTCGTTCATGAGCGGGTTGCCGTCAGCTGCGGTGCGCGGCGAGCCAGCTGCCCGAATTGAGCTCGGGCGCCAGACCCTGCTGCCCCAGAAGGGCAAAGGCGCGCTTGTACCACTCGCTGGACGGATAGTTGTGACCGAGCACCGCGGCGGCGGAACGCGCCTCGGAGGTCAGGCCCAGCAGGAGGTAGGTTTCGGTCAGGCGGTACAGCGCTTCCTCGATATGGGTCGAGGTCTGCCAGGTTTCGACCACTTCGCGGAAGCGGTTGATGGCGGCAGCATACTGCCCGTTGCCCTGGTAGTAGCGCCCGACCGACATTTCCTTGCCCGCCAGCTGGTCATAGGCCACCAGCAGCTTTTCCTTGGCGTCAGCGGCGTATTCCGATTTCGGATGGTTGGAAATCAGCAGATTGTAGGTGTCGATGGCATCGCGCGACAGCTGCTGGTCCCGCGTGATGTCCTTGATCTGGGCATAGTAGGCGGTTGCCTTGAGCCAGAGGACGTAGTCGACGTCCTTGCCGTTGGGGTAGAGCGCCAGATAGCGGTCGGCTGCAAGAATGGCCTCGTCCAGCTTGCCGCCGCGATAGTTGGCGAACACCTGCATGAGCTTGGACTTTTCGACCAGCGGATCGCGCGGGTGCTGGCGGTCGAGTTGCTCGAGCTTCTTGATCGCCGTCTGGAAGTAGAGGCGATCCATGTCATCGAGCGCGCCCTGGTAGAGCGAGGCGGCCGGGACGATCGGCTCTTCCTTGATCTTGGGCGGTCCGAACAGATTCATGCCCGAACACGCGGCCAATGCCGCCGTCAGCAGGGCAATGGCGAGCACCCGGAAAACCCGGCTGGAGAACTGGCTCACGACGTCAAGTTTCACGTATTGCCCCGTTGTTCGAACGTCCACATTGGCTGCGGCGTAGTTATCAATTGGATCAAAACTGTGGCGTGCCTGGCGTGCCCCAGCCGATCAGCGGACCGACCGCAGATAGGGCCGGACCTCGAAGTCTTCCGGCTGGTCGTCGAACGCTTCGAACTCCAGCGGCAGGTCTTCGGCGCCGACTATTTCATAGTTGGCCTCGCTCGCAAAGAGACCAGCCAGCACATGAGCGTTAAGGGCATGCCCGCCCTTGTAGGACCGGAAGCGGCCCCAGATCGGCAGGCCGCCCAGCGAGAGATCGCCGATGGCGTCGAGCAGCTTGTGACGGACGAACTCGTCCTCGAAGCGGAGGCCGCCGGGATTGAGCACGCGGTCGTCATGCAGGGTGATGGAGTTGTCGAGGCTGGAGCCCAGGGCGTAGCCGGCCTGGCGCAGGATCTTGGCGTCGCGGACGAAGCCGAAGGTGCGGGCGCGCGAGACATCCTCGAAATAGCGCCGGGGCGTCCAGTCGAAGATCATGCGCTGGCGGCCGATTACCTTGGTGTCGAAGTCGATCTCGAGGTCGAGGGCGCGGCCGTTATAGGGCTCCAGCGCCGCAAAGGCGTCGTTGTTGCGCACGGTAACCGCGCGGATGACCTTGAGGAACTTGCGCTGCGCTGGTTGGATTTCGAGGCCCTGCTGGACGATCGCCTGCGCGAAAGGAAAGGCGCTGCCGTCCATGATGGGGCACTCGGGCCCGTCGAGCGTGATGAGGGCATTGTCGACGCCCAGCCCACTCAGGGCCGACGTCACGTGCTCGATGGTGGCGACGCTGACGCTGTTGCCCAGATCGAGCGTGGTGCAGAGCGTGGTGCGGGTGACCCGGCTGAAATGAACCGGGACGGTCTCGCTCATCTTCCCACCACCCAGATCGCGACGGATCAGGAAGCCACTGTCTGCAGGCGCAGGTCCAAGGGTCAGCGTAACAGGTTGCGCGCTATGGACGCCGTAGCCAGCAAAGCTGAGGCTGCCGGACAGGGTGCGTTGGCGGGTGGACAATCTATTCATACTGGGGGGGACACTCCACCCGAAGTCGTGGTTTCGGGCACTGTTAGCCAAAAAAAACTCGGTGCGGAAGCCGCACCGAGTATCGTTTCACCGGTCTTTTGCCGGGCGTCCTTAGCCGTGCTTGCGCAGGAAGGACGGGATTTCGAGGTGGTCCTTCTGGACGTTCACCGTGGCGCTGCGGCCCTGGTTGTCGAGCGTGCCGCGCGCGCCTTCGGAGGCGGCGGGAACCCGCGAACCCCTAGCGCCACCGGCTTCTATGGCACTGCGGGCAGCCGCATCATCGGCCATGGAAGGACGCGGCTCTTCGCGCTGTTCAGCCGGCTGCTGGCCGATGTTGAGGCCGACATTGGAGGCCAGGCGCTTGAACAGCGCACGGGCATTGCGCGGCTCGCCATCCTGACGATCCTGCTCCTGCTGTGTCCGACGCGCAACAGCGGGAAGCTCCTCCGTGCGCGGCATCCGGCGCTGCCCTTCCGGGCGAGCGGCATGCGAGGGCACGTAGACGCTCGGGATCGGCTGCTCTTCGACCATGGGAGCCTCGTCCGGCTCGTGCATCGATTCGGCAGCAGGCGTGTAGGGCTCGACGAGGATGCCGTCGTCCTCATGCACCGGGGCATGAGCCGGACGGCCATAGGCGAAGGCCTCGGCAACGGCGGCCTCGACCTGATGACCGATTTCCTCGACTTCGAAGGAAACGGCTTCAGCCTCGGCCTGCGACACGGGCTGCGCCTGCGGAACGACCGAGCGTTCGGACGGAACGTGGCGCTTGACCGACAAGGGCGTGCGCGACGCATTCGGCTTTGCCGGCTCGAGAGCCTGCACCATTGCGGCGTCGGTGCCGGTGGCGACCACGGAGACGCGGATAGTGCCGTTGAGGTTCGGGTCGTAGGTGGCGCCTAGGATGATGTTGGCGTCGGTGTCGACTTCCTCGCGGATGCGGCTTGCGGCCTCGTCCACTTCGTAAAGGGTGAGGTCCGGGCCGCCGGTGATGGAGATGAGAAGCCCGCGGGCGCCCTGCATCGACACGTCGTCGAGCAGCGGGTTGGCAATGGCGGCTTCCGCGGCGTGGCGGGCACGATCTTCGCCCGAAGCCTCGCCGGTACCCATCATCGCCTTGCCCATGCCGCGCATGACGGCGCGAACGTCGGCGAAGTCGAGGTTGATCAGGCCTTCCTTGACCATGAGGTCGGTGATGCAGGCGACGCCGGAGAACAGCACCTGGTCAGCCATCGCGAAGGCGTCGGCGAAGGTGGTTTTCTCGTTGGCGACACGGAAGAGATTTTGGTTCGGGATGACGATCAGCGTATCGACATGGCGATGCAGTTCGTCGATGCCGTCTTCGGCCAGGCGGGCACGACGGTTGCCTTCGAAGTTGAACGGCTTGGTCACCACGCCAACCGTCAGGATGCCCTGCTCACGAGCCGCGCGCGCCACCACGGGAGCCGCGCCGGTGCCGGTACCGCCACCCATGCCGGCGGTGATGAACACCATGTGCGAGCCGGACAGGTGATCGTTGATCTCGTCCCAGCTCTCTTCGGCTGCGGCACGACCGACTTCGGGGTGGGAGCCCGCACCCAGACCTTCGGTGACGCCGACGCCGAGCTGGATGATCCGCTGCGCCTTGGAGAGGGCAAGAGCCTGCGCGTCGGTGTTGGCAACGACGAAGTCGACCCCGTCGAGCCCGGATTCGATCATGTTGTTAACGGCGTTGCCGCCGGCGCCGCCGCATCCGAACACGGTGATGCGGGGCTTGAGTTCCTGGATATCCGGGATCGTGAGATTGATGGTCATGAGTGGCCCCATAGTGGCGTGGTTGGTTAAGGTTTACCGTCCAAATCGTTAACTCCACCCTAACAATTGACCACTTGCGGTTAACGAATGCGCATTTTGCGAGACACGTCGGTTACGCGTTTTCCAACCGTTAAGCATTGAGTGCAGCCACTTATTGCCGCCACACCCTGCCCTATTGCCGGTGCGTCAGCGCAGGAACATGCGTGAGGCCCGGGTTGGTCGCGGCCATTGCCGTGCCGAACACCACGGCGTCTTCGACCAGGCCTGATGCCGTCTGCCCGTATCGCTCCATGGCGGCGCATCGCAGGCGCCACCCCACATAGGAAGAGAGCAAGGCCGTGCCGACGGCGATGGTTGCGCCCAGAGCGCGCTGGTTCCTGGGCGCCAGGGCGGCGCCGGCATAGGCGGCGGTGGCGGCGCGGACGGCAAGGCCGATGGGGACGATGCGGTCGGGCGCGGTTTCCATCTTGTCGCCCGCCATCTCGGCGACCGCCAGGGCGGTGGCACCAACGGTAACCGCCGGATGACGCATCAGGCCCTGCAGCGGCAGGTCGGCGGGCACCTCGCGCCGAAAGGTGGCGATGGCAAGAGCCGCGAGAGGCGTGATGCCGCGCTGCCCGGCAGCGAGCCCGATCAGAAACGAACGAAGCATAAGAAGTCTCCTGGTGGCGGTGTTACCGGAGTAACGGCGCCCCGCGGAGAAACGATCCTAGAAGCTGCTGCGCAGCCAGTTGCCCACACGGGCGATGTAGCCGTCGGTGCCGGTGAGTTTGCGGATGCCGCGCGGCTCGGCATATTCCTGGGCGCAGACCTGCGGGTAGACCAGCATGCCGGCGACGGTCGCGAACGCGGCGCCCTTGGCAATGTCCGGCAGGCCCGCAATGCCCATCGGCCGGCCCATGCGCACGTTGCGCGCGAGGAGGCGGCGGGCAACTTCGGAGAGCCCGGTCATTTCGCTGGCCCCGCCGGTCAGGACGAAACGGCGGCCGCAGACATCCATCATGCCGGTTGCCTGCATGCGGTCGCGGATGGCGGTGAGAATTTCCTCGATGCGCGGGCGCATGATGCGGGTGAGCACGGCGCGCGGGATCTGGCCCGGAGCCTCGTCATGGCTGGCGCCGACGGGTTGGATCGGGATCATGTCGCGCTCGTCGGATTGTCCGGGCAGCACCGAGCCATAAAAGGTCTTGAGGCGCTCCGCATCGGCCACGCTGACCGAAAGCTGGCGGGCGACGTCGAGCGTCAGGTGATGGCCGCCGATAGCGATGGCGTCGGCATAGACCATGTGCCCGTCGTTGAAGACGGAAACGGTCGTGGTCGCGCCGCCGAAGTCGATGCAGGCGACGCCAAGCTGGGCTTCGTCGTCCACCAGCGTCGCGAGACCCGAGGCGTAGGGGGTAGCCACCACGGCCTCGATCTGCAGGTGGCAGCGGTGCAGGACCAGTTCGAGATTGCGCATGGCCAGGGTTTCGGCGCTGACCACGGCGACATCGACGCCGAGCTTTTCGCCGACCATGCCCCTGGGGTCGTTGATGCCCTTCTGGCCATCGAGCGCATAGCCGATGGGCAGGGCATGAATGATGGAGCGCTCTGGGCGGACGGAGCGCGAGTTGACGGCCTTGAGCACCTTGACGATGTCAGCCTTCTCCACTTCCTGGCCATCGAGCGACACGGCGGCCGAAAAGGTCTCCGAACCAAGCCGGCCGGCGGTGACATTGACCAGCACGCTCTCCAGCGTCAGCCCGGCCGCGCGCTCGGCCATGCCGACGACCGTGCGGATGGCCTGCTCGGCCTTCTCGATGTCGGTGACGACGCCGCTCTTGACCCCCGAGGCCGGACCGTAGCCGAAGCCGATGACCTCCGCCTGATGGGTGCGGCCGCGTAGGGACCTGCCTTCAGGTCGCGGCGCCAGACGGGCGATGATGCAGCACATCTTGGTCGAGCCGATATCGAGCACGGCCACGAGGGTGGTCTTGCCGGGCTGGACGGGACGGAGACGGGAGGTCATCGCATCGATCATCATGATTTGTCGGCGTCTTCGGTTTTGTTGAGACGAACGGCAACGAGCGTGTCGACGCGGAGGTCGATGACGCTGAGGTCGCGGTCCAACAGCTGGTATTCGGACTGATAGTTGACGAGCTTGTGCAGCGCCTGGGCGACGCCCTGCTCCGGCAGTTGCACACGAAGGCCGGTATCGTAGATGAGATCCCAGCGGCGGTCCGCGATGCGCGAGATGGCCACGAGCCCATCCTTGAGGCGGGCATTGGCGTCGAGCGCGTGGATCATGACCTGCGCGTCGTTGGCCGCGCCGTCCCCGATCACGAGCGGCAGGTTGGCGTAGGCGCCACCGTCTTCGCCGATCTGAATGCCGGCGCCGTCGATGAGGAAGGTGATGCCGTCCACACGCCAGCGGGCGATGGGGCTCTTCTCGGTGACGACCACGGAGACGTCGCCGGGCAGCGTCTTGCGAACACTGACGGACGAGATGGCCGGCAATTCGGCGATCCGCTGGCGGGCCGCTTCGACGTCGAAAGCCAGGGTCGAGGTGTGCGGCTCCACCCCCAACGCGTCGAAGATGGCCTGGTCGGAGGTCAACGACTGACCGGAAATCGAGATTTCGCCGATGGCGAGGCCAGCTTGTGCGATCTGTCCCTGCGCTACCTGGCCCAGTGTGCCCAGGGCAAAGCCCAGCGGTTCGCGGGTTTCAAAAATGATGGTGCTGCCGACCACGAGGGCGGCCGCGAGCATGCTGCGCCGGATGACCCGCCCGTGCAGCACCCAGGCGCGCACGAAGCGGTTGCGGAGGCGATTGCGAGAGATGCGGATGGGAGCGGGCAGCGCGCGGGGGTCGACAAGACGCGCCCCGGCAAGAAATGCCTCGCTCTTTACCTGTTGCAACTCGCGTCCTCCACCATCCAGGAGACCAGTTCTTCGAACGAGTGGCCGGCATAGGCCGCCTGCTCGGGCGCCAGCGACATCTCGGTCATCCCCGGCTGGGTGTTGAGCTCGAGCAGCACCAGTTCGCCATCCTCGCCCGCCGCGTCGTTGTAGCGGAAGTCGCACCGCGTCACGCCCCGGCAGCCGAGAGCCGCGTGTGCGGCCAAGCTAAACTGTTGCACTTTGTCGTAAATTTTCGGTTTCAACTGGGCGGGAAGCACGTGGGTCGCGCCACCGGCGGAGTACTTGGCCTCGTAGTTGAAGAAATTGCCGTTGATGACGATTTCGGTCACGCCGAGGGCAACGTCCCCCATCACCGCGCAGGTCAGCTCGCGGCCGGGGATATAGCGTTCTACCATCACCTCTTCGCCGCCGTTCCAGTCCTCGCGCAAGATTTCCTGCGGCGGATGGGAGGTATCGCCCTTGACGATGAAGACGCCGAAGCTCGAGCCATCGGCGATGGGCTTGATGACATAGGGCGGCGGCATGACGTGGCTGCGCGCCGCTTCACCCCGCGTCACGATCATGTGGTCGGTGACCGGGATGCCCGCCGCCTTGAAGAGGATCTTGGCCTGGTGCTTGTTCATGGCGAGCGAGGAGGCCATGACGCCAGAATGGGTGTAGGGGATTTCGAGCAGTTCCAGGACGCCCTGGATCATGCCGCTTTCCCCGAAGGGGCCATGCAGCGCGTTGAACGCCACATCGGGCTTGAGCTCCGCCAGCACCTGGGCGACGTCGCGACCGACATCGACCTCCGTCACCTGATAGCCGGCGCGGGTCAGAGCGGCGGCACAGGCCTTGCCCGACATCAGGGATACCGGGCGCTCGTTGGACCAGCCGCCCATCAGGACTGCAACGTGCTTTGTCATTTGGCGCCGTCTCCAAAAAGGGTTTCGAGTTCTCCAGGCAGAGCGGCGGCCCATTGGGTGATGTTGCCGGCGCCCAGGCACACAACGTAATCGCCCTCCTCCACCCGGCTCGCCAGCAGTGGCGCCAGCGCTTCGGGCCGATCGATGACGCGGGCATCACGATGGCCGCGGGCCCGGATGCGGTTGACCAGCTCTTCATGCGTCACGCCCGGCAGCGGCTGCTCCCCGGCGGCATAGATGGGCGCGACGATCACCGTGTCGGCATCGTTGAAGCAGGCCGCAAAGTCATCGAACAGATCGTTGACGCGGCTATAGCGATGCGGCTGCACCACGGCGACGACGTCGCGGCGGGCGGATTGGCGGGCGGCGCGCAGGACAGCGGCGATCTCCACCGGGTGGTGCCCATAGTCGTCGATGACCGTGACGCCGTTTACCTCGCCGGTCTTGGTGAAGCGCCGCTTGACGCCGGTAAAGCCGCGCAGGCCCTTGCGGATCGCCTCGGCCGGCACATGCAGCTGGTCGGCCACGGCAATGGCGGCGGTGGCGTTGAGCGCGTTGTGAACTCCGGGCATCGGCAGCTCCAGCCCGTCGATGCGCAACTGGGTCTGGCGGATGCGGTCGCGGATTTCCACGGAAAAGTGCTGCACGCCGTCCCTGTTCTCCAGATCGACGAGGCGCACGTCAGCCTGCGGATTGCGGCCATAGGTGATGACGCGGCGGTCGCGGATTTCCCCCACCAGCGCCTGCACCACCGGATGGTCGAGGCACATCACGGCAAAGCCATAGAAGGGGACGTTCTCGACGAACTGATGGAAGGCGCGCTTGACGCCCTCGAAGTCGTGGTAGTGGTCGAGATGTTCCGCATCGATATTGGTGACGACGGCGACGTCGGCTGGCAGCTTGACGAAGGTGCCGTCGCTTTCGTCGGCCTCGACCACCATCCATTCGCCGCCGCCGAGCCGCGCATTGGTGCCATAGGCATTGATGATGCCGCCATTGATGACGGTCGGATCGAGGTTGCCGGCGTCGAGGAGGGTTGCGACGAGGGTAGTGGTGGTCGTCTTGCCGTGCGTGCCGCCGATGGCGATGGCGGTCTTGAAGCGCATGATCTCGGCCAGCATCTCGGCGCGGCGCACGATCGGTAGCGCCTTCGCCCGGGCCGCCAGAAGCTCGGGATTGTCACGCTTGATGGCAGAAGACACGACGACCACTTCGGCCTGGCCGAGATTGTCGCCGCTCTGGCCGATTGCGACCTTGATCCCCATGTCCATCAGGCGCTGCACATTGGGATTGAGGGAAGCGTCCGAGCCCTGAACCACGTAGCCTTGGTTGTGCAGGATTTCGGCGATGCCGCTCATGCCGATGCCGCCGATGCCGATGAAGTGGACGGGGCCGATATTGCGGGGCATTTTCATGTGGGATTATCCCCTTCGATCTGGACGTTTCTGCCCGCCAGCATCTCGGCCATGTCGGCAAGACGTTCGACGGCGTTGGGCTGGCCGATGCGCTTGGCCGCTTCCGCAGCGCGACGCAGGCCAGCAGGATCGGCCAACAGGGCCTCAAGCCGGGTCGCAAGCGATTGCGGTGAAAGCGTGGCCTGTACGGCGACCCAGGCGCCGCCCGCCTGCTCCATGACCAGGGCGTTGTTCTTCTGGTCGGCATCGAGCGCACCGGGAAGCGGCACCAGGATTGCGGGCCGGCCGATCACGGTCAGTTCGGCGATGGTGGAGGCGCCGGAGCGGGCGATGACCAGGTGTGAGCGCGCGATGCGCTCGGGAAGATCGGGGATGAAGGGGGCAATCTCGACGCTGGTGCGGGACTGCCGATAGGCTTCGGTGACGCGGTCGATATCTTCGGCCCGCGCCTGCTGCACGATGCGCAGGCGGTGGCGCAGCGCTTCGGGCAAAAGCCCGATGGCGGCCGGCACGATGTCGGAGATGGCTTTGGCGCCCTGGCTCCCGCCGAAGACCACGAGATCGATGGTCCCGCCCTCGCTCAGTTCGGGATAGGGCATGTGGGCGACAGCGCGAACGCGATCGCGCACCGGATTGCCCGTGACGATCTTCTGCTGCCCCAGATGCTCGGCAAACCGCGTCGTGCCGAAGCTGAGGGCTACCAGATCGGCAAACCGGACGAGGGCCCGGTTGGCCCGGCCCATCACCGCGTTCTGCTCGTGCAGGATGCCGGGGATGCCGAGGAGACTGGCCGCAAGGAAGGGGGGAAAGATCGGGTAGCCGCCGAAGCCGACCACCGCATCCGGCCGCGTCTTGCGCAGTTGCCGCCGGGCCACTGCGATGCCGCGCAGGATGGTGACCCCGCCGCCGACGAACTTGAAGGGGTTGCGCAGCGAGGGCGTCGCCGCCGGAACGACGTGGATATTGCGGGCCGGAAAGTCGCCATAGCTACCGACGCGATGATCGGTCATCAGCTCGACGACGTGCCCGCGGCGGAGCAGTTCCTGGGCCAGCGCCATGGCCGGGAAGAGGTGTCCTCCCGTGCCGCCTGCCATAAGTACAAAGGTTTTCATTCCGCAGGGGCTACCACGGCGCTGCGATAGGAGGGAAGGCCGGTGACCATCCGCTCTTCGGGCTTGGTGCGCGTCAGCGCCAGCATCAGGCCCATGCCGAAGGCGATGGCGATCATCGAGGTGCCACCATAGCTCACGAAGGGCAGCGTCATGCCCTTGGGGGGAATGAGGTTGAGGTTCACCGCGAGATTGATGCCGGACTGCATGGCGAACTGGATGGCCAGCGTCGAGGCCGCCAGGCGGGCGAAGAGACTGGTCTGGCGCTGCGCCCCCATCAGCGCCCGCAGCACGATGAAGCCGATGAGAATGACGAGGCCAATGCAGAACAGGATGCCGAATTCCCCCGCTGCCGCCGAAAACACATAGTCGGCATGCGCGTCGGGGATGAGCTTTTTAGCAATGGATTCACCCGGGCCGCGGCCGAACCAGCCCCCTTCGAGAAGGGACTGGATGGCGCGGTCGATCTGGTAGGTGTTGCCGCCACCGTCGGGGTTGAGGAAGGTATCGATACGGCGCGAGACGTGGGGAAAGAAGAGGTAAGCGCCGAACAGGAGGCCGGCCGCCCCGGCCCCCATGCCGAAGATGATGAACCAGGAGATGCCCGAGAGGAACAGCAGCACGGCCCAGGTGGCGGTGACCAGCGCCGTCTGCCCGATATCGGGCTGCAGCAGCAGGGCAGCCACGACGCTGCCCATCATCAGGGTCGCCAGGATGCGGCCGGGCACGTTGCGGTGGATCATGGATTCGGAAAAAAACCAGGCCGCCAGCACCGCAAAGGCGGGCTTGATGAACTCCGAGGGCTGGATGGACTGGCCGGCCAGGGTCACCCAGCGCCGCGCCCCCTTGACCTCGGTGCCGAATTTCAGCGTCGCCCAGAGCAGCAGCAACGAGACGACGAAGGTGACGAGCGCGGCAAGACGCGCCTGCCGGTGGCTCATCAGCGATGCCACGAGCATCACCGGGAGGGCGACGACGCAGAACATGGCGTGGCGGATGACGAAGAACCACTCGTTGAGGCCGATGCGCTCGGCCACCGGGGGGCTTGCGGCAAAGCTGAGCACCATGCCCGCCGTCATCAGCAGGATCAGCGCGCCCAGCAATTCGCGGTCAATGGACCACCACCACTCCGCGATGGGAGTTTTCTTGTCGCGCGAGAACATCATCGGGGAATACGCCGGCTACTCGATACAAACTGCATCGAAGTGTAACCGTCGATGGTTACCGATTTCCCAAGAGGCTTTGCGTTTTGCGAGTCAGCGCAGCTTGAGCGAGCTGAGGCCGATCAGCGCCAGCACGAAGGAGATGATCCAGAAGCGGATCACCACCTGGCTTTCCGTCCAGCCCAGCGCCTCGAAATGGTGGTGGATCGGGGCCATCCGGAACACCCGCTTGCCGGTCAGGCGGAACGAGGTCACCTGCACGATCACCGAGACGGTTTCGAGCACGAAGAGGCCGCCGATGATGGCGAGCACGATTTCGTGTTTGGCGGCCACCGCAATGGTGCCCAGCGCGCCGCCGAGGGCGAGCGAGCCGGTGTCGCCCATGAAGATCTGCGCCGGCGGGGCGTTGAACCACAAGAATCCGAGCCCCGCCCCGATCAGCGCACCGCAGACCACGGTGAGTTCGGCCGTGCCGGGAACGGAGTTGAGCAGCAGGTAATCGGCGTAGTTCTGCGATCCGACGAGATAGGCGATCAAGCCGAAGCAGGCCGCGGCGATCATGACCGGGACGATGGCGAGACCATCAAGGCCGTCGGTCAGATTGACCGAATTGCCGGCGGCCACCACGACGAAGCCGCCGAAGAGGATGTAGAAATAGCCCAGATTGATCGCCAGGTCCTTGACGAACGGGAACAGCAGGGACGTGCCGTAGGACCCGGAGGCGAGCCGCGAAATGCAGAAGGCCGCAATGGCGCCGATGAGGGCCTCCAGGATCAGGCGCTGGCGCGACCCGAAACCCTTGTGGCTCATGCGCTTGACCTTGAGGTAGTCGTCGTAAAAGCCGATGGCGCCGAAGCCCACGGTGACGAACAACACCACCCAGACATAGCCATTGGTCAGGTTCGACCAGAGCAGGGTCGAGATGACGGTGCCCGAAAGGATCATCAGCCCGCCCATGGTGGGCGTGCCCTTCTTGGTGAGGAGGTGCCCCTGCGGCCCGTCCTCGCGGATCGGCTGGCCCTTGCCCTGCTTGAGGCGCAGCAAGGCGATCATGCCCGGCCCGAACAGGAAGATGAAGAACAGCGCCGTAACCACCGCGCCCGCCGTGCGAAACGTGATGTAGCGAAACACGTTGAACGCGGCGAGGGTGTCCCCAAACTGGCCAAGGAAATAGAGCATCGCTGTCCGCTGTCCTGACTGGCTATCAGTTCTGGTCGAACCGGCTACGGATGGCATCCACGACACGCGCCAGTCCCACGCCGTTGGACCCTTTGATCATAACTGCGTCGCCATAAGCAAGCGCGTCCACGAGCGGCTGCACGACATCTTCGGCATGGGCAAAATGCGATACCGGCATGGCTCCGGTCAGTGCCTCGGCGAGCGCTGTCATGTCCGGGCCGACCAGGAACACGGCATCCGCGCCGGTGGCCTGCACGGCCTCGGCAAGGCTGGCGTGCATGTGCTTCGAGGCTTCGCCCAGTTCCAGCATGTCGCCCAGCACCAGCACCTTGCGGCCCGCCGGCGTGATTTCCGAGAAAACCGAAAGTGCCGCCGCCATGGAGGCCGTGTTGGCGTTGTAGCTCTCGTCGATCACCAGCAGCGGGGTCTCCGCCGGCCCGAGCGAGAGGCGCTGCCCCCTGCCCGGCTGCGCGCCGAAGGAGGCCAGCGCGCGCAAGGCGGTCGCCGCCTCGACGCCCGCCAACTGCGCCACGATGAAGGCGGCGGCGGCATTGGCGACCATGTGGCGGCCAGCCACGCCCAGGGCCAACGCGTGACGGTCCTCGCCATGGACCAGCGTGGCGAAGCTGCGATCGGCCGCGTTCTGGAAATCGGTGATCTGCCAGTCCACGCCGCGTGCATAGCCATAGGTGATGACGGTGCGCACGCCGGCCGCGGCAGCCGCTTCACGCAGGATATCGATCTGCGGATGGTCGGCATTGAGGACGGCGATGCCGCCCGGCTCGAGCCCCTCGAAAATCTCCGCCTTCGCGTAGGCGATGGCTTCAAGGCTGCCGAGGCGTTCCAGATGCGCCGGCGCGATGGCGGTGATGAGCGCCACGTGCGGCCGGACCAGCTTGCTCAGCGGCCGGATTTCGTCGGGTGCGTTCATGCCCATCTCGAACACTCCGAACTGCGTATCCTCGGGCATGCGGGCCAGCATCAGCGGCACGCCCCAGTGATTATTGAAGCTCTTGATGGAGGCATGCGTCTTGCCGGCGGCCTCGAAGACCAGCCGCAGCGCTTCCTTGGTGGTCGTCTTGCCCACGCTGCCGGTGACGCCGACGATAAAGCCCCGGCTGCGTTTTCGCGCGAAACGCGCCAGATCGCAAAGGCCTTCCAGGGCATCCGGGACGACGATGCGGCCGGGGCCGCTGCTGCGCCCCTCGCTCACCAGCGCCGCGACGGCACCATTGGCGAGCGCCGTGTCGACGAAGTCGTGTCCGTCGAACCGGTCACCCTTGATGGCGACAAAGAGCGCGTCCTGCCCCAGCTCGCGCGAGTCGATGGAGATCGAACCGATTGCCTTAGCATCGATGGTCTCGGCGTGGCCTTGCGTGGCCGCAAGAACAGCGTCGAGGGTGTAGAGGGGTTGGGTCATCGGGGCCGCCGCAAGCTCGCTCTGCCGCCTCCTAGGGGAGGACAGGGTGGGGTTCGTCTACACGCATTCGCGTAGAGGTTCCACCACCCTCGTGGCGCCAAGAAGAATGCGCTTCTCCGGTCAGCCCTTGATGGCTGCGAGCACTTCCTCATGGTCGGAGAAGTGGTGCTTGGTGGTGCCGATGATCTGGTAGGTTTCGTGGCCCTTGCCCGCGACCAGCAGCACATCGCCGGGCTTGAGGGCTTCGACCGCTTCGATGATGGCCGCGCGCCGATCGGCAATCTCTCGGGCGCTTTTGGCACCGGCCAGAACCTCGGCGCGAATGGTGGCCGCGTCTTCGGTGCGGGGATTGTCGTCGGTCACGATCACGTCATCGGCCAGCTCGCTGGCGATTTCACCCATCTGCGGGCGCTTGCCCTTGTCGCGGTCGCCACCACAGCCGAAGACCACGGTGAGTTTGTTCGTCACGTAGGGGCGTAGCGTGGCGAGCGCCGTGCGCAGCGCTTCGGGCTTGTGCGAATAGTCCACGAAGATCGCCGCGCCATTGTGTTCGGCCACCAGTTCCAGCCGCCCGCGCGCGCCCACCAGTTCGGGCAGCGCACCAAAAGCGTCGGCCTTGTCGACACCAGAGGACATGGCGAGGGCAGCGGCGACCAGCGCATTGGAAACCTGGAACTCGCCGGGGATTTTGAGATGAAAGCTCACCTTCTCCCCGATATGCCGCACCTCGACGCGCTGGCCATAGCCTTCGGGCCTGATCGAGAGGATTTCGATATAGGCCCCTTCCCGCCCGACGGTCAGCAGCGTGGCGCTGGCCGACAGTGCGGCAAACATGAACTGCTCGTGCTCGGGATCGTCGACATTGACGATGGCCGCGCCGCCATCGACGAGAAGATCGGTGAACAGCCGCAGCTTGGCGTTGCGATAGTCATCCATGTCGGCATGGTAGTCGAGGTGGTCGCGGCTGAGATTGGTGAATGCCACGGCTTCGAAATGCATGCCGTCGAGCCGCCGCTGGTCCAGTCCGTGGCTGGAGGCTTCGAGGGCGACATGGTCCACCCCCTGCGCCTTGAGAGCCCGCATGGCCTGATGCAGCGTGCGCGAATCCGGTGTCGTCAGCGCGCCTTCGATGCGGCGCCTGGAGGTTTCGATACCCAGCGTGCCGATGCTGGCGCCGGGGATGCCGGCATGATCCCAGATCTGCCGCACGAAGGAGGCCACTGACGTCTTGCCGTTGGTGCCGGTAACGGCGACGCAGATTTCCGGCTGCGGCTCGAAAACGCGGGAGGCTGCGCGGGCATAGGCGGCGCGCACATCCTTGACCACGATGACCGGCACGCCCGGGTCCCCCGGCGGGGCAATATCGGTCACGACGGCCAGAGCACCCCGTTCGACGGCGTCGCCGACGAACTGGTTGCCGTGCACCTTGTTGCCCGGCAGGGCAAAGAACACGTCGCCGGGCTCGATGCGGCGGCTGTCGGAATTGAGCCCGAAGACCGCCCCGAGCCCCTTTTTGGGGCGGGCGCCGGAACCTTCGAGCAATTGTGTTACGCTGATAGACACGACAAACCCTTCTGGATCGATCTAGCGGATGGCTTGTGGCACGATTTGCTCGTCGAGCGCCTCGCTGAAGTCAGGCGCGATGCCGAGCATGGGCGCGACACGCTGCACGATGCGGCCGGTCACCATGCCGGCGTTCCAACCGGCCGTTTCGCCCGATTGTGCGTTTTCCGGCTGCGGCTCGTCCACCACGATGACCATGGCATAGCGCGGATTATCGAGCGGAAACGCGGAGGCGAAGAAGTTGGTGTTCTTGTTGTTCGAGTAGCGGCCATTGATCACCTTTTCGGCGGTGCCCGTCTTGCCGCCGACGCGATAACCCAGTGCTTCCTTGTCCATCTGCGAGCCCGACCCTTCGAGCGCATTAAGGCGCATGAGGGAACGGATGGCCATGCTGGTCTGGGGCTGAATGACACGCTCGTAGAGCTTTTCTGCGTCCGCAACGTCGCGCTTGTAGAGCGTCGGCTCGATATAGTTGCCGCCATTGGTGAACGCGGCATAGGCCGCGAGCAGGTGCAGCGGCGAGACCGAAAGACCATGGCCGAATGAGGCGGTGGCCGCTGAGACTTCCGAGAACTCTTTGGGCACGGTCGGCACCCGCATTTCGGGCAGCTCGAATTCCATGCGCTTGTCGAAGTGCATGCGGGTGAGGAAGGCGCGGAAGGCCTCCTTGCCCATGGTCTGCATGATGCGGATCGTGCCGATGTTCGAGGAGTACTTGTAGACCTCGGGCAGGCTCAGGATGCGGTGTTTGCCGTGGAAGTCGTCGATGGTGTAGCGGCCGAAGCGGACCCCGTAGCGCGCATCGAACGTATCGCTCATCGAGGCCGTACCGGCGTCGAGCGCGCCGGCGATGGTCACGGTCTTGAAGGTCGACCCGGGCTCGAAAATGCCGGAGGTGATGCGGTTGAAGGTATCCTTGACCAGGGCGCTGGCCGGCTCGTTCGGGTTGAAATCGGGGATGGAGACGAGCCCGATGATCTCGCCGGTGTAGATGTCCATCATGGCGCCCGCGGCAGCGATGGCCTGGTACCGCGTCATCGCATCGACCAGCTGCTCGTGCATGATATGTTGCACGCGCATGTCCACGCTCAGTTCCACCGGAGTGAGCGCATTGCCACGCGCCAGACCAAGGTTCTGCAGCAGCGCGACGGACTCACGGTCCATATGGCGCTCGATGCCGGCAATGCCCTGGTTGTCGACATTGGTCGAACCGAGGATATGAGAAGCCTCGGACATGCCGGGATAGAAGCGCTTGGACTCGGTGATGAAGTCGATGCCGGGAATGCCCAGCCGCATGACGGCGTCCTGGATGGCCGGCGTCAGCTCGCGCTGCACCCAGACAAAACCCTGGTCGCCCGTCAGCCTGTCCTTGAGCCACTTTTCATCGAGCTCAGGCAGCACGGTGCGCAGCTTGCGGACCGCCTCGTTGACATCGATGATCCGGCGCGGCTCGGCATAGAGCGAGGGGACGCGGATATCGACGGCCATTTCGAGACCGTTGCGATCGAGGATGGGCGGCCGCGAGGCGGTAATCGCATCGCGCGTCTGCCCTTCGATGGTGTCGTCCTGCACCACCATGCCCAATTGCACGAGACGGCCGCCAACGACGGCGAAGCCGAGAACGACGGCCAGCACCATCCAGCGGATGCGCGCCCGGGTCAGGTTGCCACGCTGCTTGCGCGTGCCGTCGAGCGCAATGGGTTGGGCAAGTGGCTCAGCGGTCACTGCCATCATTCAATTCCTTCGAGTTCGAGGATTGCGTCGATGGGATCGACACCTTCGTCGATGGCCTGGAACAGGGCATCCATGGCGGCCGTGTCCGGCTTGGCCGGGCGCATCGGCAGGTCCGCAAACGAGCCGAACTGCTCCTGCTTGACCGGGACAACGCCGAGCTCTTCCTGGTGCCGCTTGATGATGGGGTCGATATAGCCGGGCTGGTTCAGCACGGCCCAGTCGGCCTTCAGCAGCGACAGCTGGGCCTCCTGGTCGCTGATCTGCTCGGTCAGCGCCGTGCGCTCGCTCGCCGTGCCCTCGATGGAGAACTTTATGGCGTAGACGCCTGCCAGCATGGCGACGCTGGTGAAGATCAGGAGGATGTTGAGGCTGCGAATCATGCGGCGCTCCCGATGCGCGGCACGCCCAGGCCTTCATAGGTCAGCGGGCGCGCAGGTGCGTCGCTGCGTGTGCCGCAGCGCAGCACCGCGGAGCGCGACCGTGGATTGCGCGCCAGTTCCTCAGGCCCGGCTTTGACGGCCTTGGCGACGGAGGTCCAAGGCAGCGGCCGGATTTCCGCCTGCGGCAGGTGCCGCGACTGGGCCGGGCCGCCCTTGGCCGGATCGAAGAAGCGCTTGACGATGCGGTCTTCGAGGGAATGAAAGCTGACGACGGCGAGCCGGCCACCCTCGTCGAGCAACCGTTCGGCGGCAAAGAGCCCCTCGACCAGCTGGTCGAACTCTGCGTTGACGGCAATCCGCAGAGCCTGGAAGGAGCGCGTCGCCGGGTGGGCATCACCGGGCTTTCGGCCAATGGCCTTCTCGATGATGCGCGCCAGCTGCACCGTGGTCTCGATCGGCGCATCCGCGCGGGCGGCCACGATGAACTGGGCGATGCGCCGCGACTTGCGCTCTTCGCCATAGGCGTACAGCAGGTTCGCGAGCGGTTCGGCGTCGAGCTGGTTGACGAGGTCCGCGGCGCTTGGCCCTTCCCGGCTCATGCGCATGTCCAGCGGACCTTCGCGCATGAACGAAAAGCCGCGATCGGCCTCATCGAGCTGCATCGACGACACCCCGATATCGAGCACGACAGCGTCGATGGGAGCATGAGGCTGGGCCAGGACATCGAGAGCCGAGAACGTGCCCGGCACGAAGATGAAGCGATCCGGGAAATCCCCGACCAGGGCCTCGACATGCGGCAGCACGGAAGGATCGCGATCGAGAGCGATAACGTGAGCGCCGGCTTCGAGGAAAGCGCGCGAATAGCCCCCCGCACCAAAGGTCCCGTCCAGAATGCGGACGTGCGGACCGGGCGAGACGGCAGCGAGCACCTCTGCCAGCAGGACCGGTACATGCGGGCCCTGCGGCTGCTCGGCTTCGGGCATGGAACGCTTGCCCATCTCGACTACTACTCCACCCCGGCGCGCCGGCTACATCGACTCGCGCCGATCTTGCACGGCGACGCTTAACATTTTGTTTCCCATGCCAAAGTGGCGGTCGATCCCCGACGTGGGCATAAACGCCCTTCGACTAACATATACGTATTGCCGAACCAGGTCGTTCGGGCCATGAAGAGTCGGGGCTTAACCGGGGATATTCATGCCGATCACCAGCAGGACATTCGTCAGGGCGACCGCCCTGTTGCTGCTCGTGGGTCTGCTTGCGCTCCTCGGGATCGTCGGCACCAACATCTGGCTCGTGGAGCGTTCGCAGGTTTATTTCGACGAGGTCGTGCAGGCGCGCATCGCACGCCGCGTCGCCGTCGATCTGCGCAACCAGTTGCAGGATCTGGAGTCGAGCCAGCGCGGCTACATCATCACGCACGACCAGAAATACCTCGATCCCTACAACGCCACGCTGCCGCAGATCGATGACACACTGTCGCAGTTGAAGGCAGTTCTGGCCCCCTACCCCCAGGCTGCCAAGCCGGTTGCTGATCTCGAAACCAATATCGGGCTCAAGCTTTCCGAGCTGTCCGAGACAATCCAGATGATGCAGCAGGGCGACGTCGCGGGCGCGGTCGAACAGGTTCGCACCGACCGTGGCCGCGAAGCGATGGTGGCCGTCCGCACCTTCATCGACGGCTTGCTCAATGCCGTCGACGAACGGATGACCAGCGGCGTCGCCAACCAGCGCAGCACCGTAGGCGCCCTGCGGTGGATTTCCATCGGCGGGGGCCTGGTCATCCTCGCAGTGGTGTCGGGCGCGATCTGGGCGGTCCTGAGCTACATGCAGGAACTGGGGCGGGCGCGCCGGGCCGTGGAAGAAGCCAATACCGGCCTCGAGGAGCGCGTGCGCGAGCGCACGTCCGAATTGGGCAAGGCCAACGAGGAAATCCAGCGCTTCGCCTATATCGTGACGCATGACCTGCGCGCGCCGCTGGTCAACATCATGGGTTTTACCAGCGAGCTCGAGACCAGCGTGGGCACTTTGCGCACCTATATGGAAGCGCAGCCCGAACAGACCCAGGATCCTGCCTTCGAGGACGCCCGCTTGGCCGCGACCGAAGACCTGCCTGAAGCCATAACCTTCATCCGCGCCGCAACCCGCAAGATGGACGGGCTCATCAACGCTATCCTCAAGATTTCGCGCGAGGGTCGGCGGCAACTCAAGCCTGAGACCATCAACCTCGCCGAAATCGTCGAGGCTTCCGCCAATGCGGTGCACCATCAGGTGGCGGACAACGAGGGCTCGATCGAGACCGACATTCGCGCCAACAAGATCGTCTCGGACAAGCTGTCCATCGAGCAGGTTCTGGGCAACATGCTCGACAATGCCATCAAGTACCAGCAGCCTGGCCGCCCTCTGCGGGTAAACATCCGCGCCCGTCACGTGCCCGGCAACCGCGTGGTGATCGAGGTCGAGGACAATGGTCGCGGCATTGCCGGCACCGACCACGAGCGCGTGTTCGAACTCTTCCGCCGCTCCGGCGCGCAGAGCGCTCCAGGCGAAGGGATCGGCCTTGCCCATGTTCGCACCATGGTGCGTAGCTTGGGCGGCGATGTGGCCCTGACCTCGACACTGGGCGAGGGTACTACTTTCATCATCAACCTGCCGCGCGACCTGCGCGGCTATCTCGGGAGCACTGGCTCATGAACGACGCACGTCCCGTAACGATCATCATGGTCGAGGACGACGAAGGCCACGCCCGGCTGATCGAAAAGAACATCCGCCGTGCAGGCGTTGCCAACGAAATCCTCGCGTTCACCAACGGCACCAGCGCGCTCAATTTCCTGCTGGGCGACGATGGCACCGGGCTCGTCAACAAGGGCCGGCAGCTGCTGGTCCTCCTGGACCTCAACCTGCCCGACATGACGGGCATCGATATCCTCGAAAAGGTCAAGGGCAACGAGCACACCCGCCGCTCGCCGGTGGTGGTGCTGACGACCACGGACGACCAGCGCGAAATCCAGCGTTGCTACGACCTCGGCGCCAACGTCTACATCACCAAGCCCGTCGACTACGATGGCTTTGCCAACGCCATTCGCCAGCTCGGCCTGTTCTTCTCGGTCATGCAGGTTCCGGAGGCCGATTGACCTGATGCCCACGCGCACCCCGCATGTGCTTTACATCGATGACGACCAGGGCCTCATTCGCCTTGTGGAAAAGGCCATGCAGCGGCGCGGCTTCTCCTTCAGCCACGTCAACAGTGGCGAAGAAGGGCTGGCCCTTGTGCATGCCGGCGGCATCGATGTGGTCGCGCTCGACCACTACCTGCCCACGGGCACGGGGCTCGACGTGCTCAAAGGGATGCAGGACCTGGAAGACCGGCCGGCCGTCGTCTATGTGACCGGCTCTGCCGATCTCGCCATTGCCGTGGACGCGCTGAAGTCCGGCGCCACCGATTTTGTGCCCAAATCCGGCGCGGAAGAGTTCATGGAGCTCCTCTTGACCGCCATCGACCATGCCGTCGAGCACGTACGGCTGACGCGCGCCAAGGTGCGGGCCGAGCGCGAGATGCAGGAAGCGCGCGAGCGGGCGGAAATGCTGCTCGGCGAGGTCAATCACCGCGTCGCCAATTCGCTGGCCATGGTCGCCTCCCTGGTGGGCCTGCAGTCGCATGCAATCGATGATATCGAGTGCAAGCGCGCCCTGAGCGAGACTCAGGCGCGCATCCACGCCATCGCGGGGGTGCACCGGCACCTCTACACCACCGATGACGTGCGCTTCGTGCAGATCGCGGACTACCTCAACAGCCTGATCGGCGAGCTGGAAACCAGCATGCAGGCCGAGGGCAGCACAGCCGTCATCCGGGTGGACGTGGAGCCGTTCCCCCTGCCCACCGAGAAGGTGGCGTCCCTCGGCGTGATCGTCACCGAACTCGTGACCAACGCCCTCAAATATGCCTATGAAGGCCAGGAGCCTGGAGAAGTGCGCATCCGCATGCGCCGCGATGGCCCCTCGGTCGTTCTGCTTGTCGAAGACGACGGGATCGGCTGGTCCGGCGAGGGCGTCCCCAAGGGCACGGGCCTCGGCAGCCGCATCGTGCGCGCCATGGCGCATAGTCTGGACGCCGCGGTCACCTACGGCCAGGGTCCGGGTACCAGCGTCTCGGTCACCTTTCCCGCCTGACGAACTCCAGTTCTCAAAAGAAGAAGGCGGCCGTTGGCCGCCTTCTTTGTTTTCAGGACACCTTGCCGGTGCGCACCGCAACCAGCTCGGGTTCGGGCAGGTCCAGCTCTTCGAAAGCCCAATCCCCGCGGGCGTCGCGCACCCGCGTCGGCAGGCCCATCCGACCCAGCAGGTCCAGGAACGGCAGGGGCGGCAGTTCCTCGACATTGGCCATGCGGTGGCATTCCCATTGTCCTGTCGCAATGAGCATGGCCGCAGCGGTGGCAGGAACGCCAGCGGTGTAGGAGATGGCCTGGCTGTCGGTTTCGGCGAAGGCCTCCTCGTGGTCGCTGATGTTGTAGATCAGCACTTCGGTCTCGACGCCGTCGCGCACACCCCTGATGAGGTCCCCGATGAAGGTCTTGCCCACATAGTCGGGCGCCAGGGACACCGGATCGGGCAGCACGGCCTTGACGACCTTGAGCGGAACGACTTCCAGCCCTTCGGCCGTGGTGACCGGCTGCTCGGACAGCAGGCCGAGGTTCTTGAGCACCGTGAAGACGTTGATGTAGTGCTCGCCAAAGCCCATCCAGAAGCGGACATCCGGCACCCCCAGATTGGCCGAGAGCGAATGGATTTCGTCATGGCCGGTCAGGTATGTCTTGTGCGTGCCCACCACCGGTAGATCGTCGGTGCGGCTGACTTCGAACATGCTGTTCGAGGTCCACTGGCTGTCCTGCCAGCTCCACACCGTGCCGGTGAACTCCCGGAAATTGATCTCGGGGTCGAAATTGGTGGCGAAGTAGCGGCCATGACTGCCGGCATTGACGTCGATGATGTCGATGCTGTCGATCCGGTCGAACAGACGTTGCGCGGCCAGGGCCGCATAGGCGTTGACCACGCCCGGGTCGAACCCAGCGCCCAGGATGGCGGTAACGCCCTTGCGCTCGCACTCGTCGCGATGCGTCCACTCGTAATTGCCGTACCAGGGAGGCGTCTCGCAGATGCGCGAAGGGTCCTCATGGATGGCCGTGTCGATATAGGCCGCGCCGACATCCATGCAGGCGCGCAACACGCTCATGTTGAGGAAGGCGGAGCCGGCGTTGATGACGATCTGGCTCTTGGTGCGCCGGATCAGCGCTTTGGTGGCCTCGACATCCATCGCGTCGAGCTGGTGGGCTGCCAGGATGCCCGGGCGCTTGAGCGCCTTTTTCTCGAGAATGCCGGCGACGATGCCTTCGCATTTCGACAGGGTGCGGGAGGCAATGTGGATGTCTCCGAGCACATCGTTGTGCATGGCCGCCTTATAGGCAGCGACTTGCGCGACACCTCCGGCGCCGATGATCAGCAGGTTCTTTTTCAATTGGCACGAAACACCTTTTTAGAGGGGTAACGGGATCAGCCTGCCTTACGACAGACTGGCGACATAGTCGGCATAATCGAAACTTCTGATAAGATCGAGAGTGCCGTCTCTTCTGCGGATGGCTATAGCGGGCATTGCCACGCCATTGAACCAGTTCTTTTTCACCATGGTGTATCCGCCCGCGTTGAGCAGCGAGATACGATCGCCAATGGCCAGGGGCTCGGGGAACGAGAATTCGCCGAACACGTCTCCCGCAAGGCAGGACTTGCCCGCCACCATATAGCGGTGTGGCCCAGCATCGGGCGCAATGTTGGCCGTTTCGCGATAGACCAGCAGGTCGAGCATGTGCGCCTCGACGGCGCTATCGACAATGGCGATGGCCTTGCCGTTCTCCACGATGTCGAGGACGCTGACTTCGAGGGTAGTGGTATTGGTCACGATCGCATCACCGGGCTCGAGGTAGAGCTGGATGGCATATTTTTGAGCGAAGGCCTTGAGGCGCTCGGCCAGTTTTTCGAGGGGGTAATTCTCGCCGGTGAAGTGTATGCCACCGCCCAGGCTCACCCACTCGACCCGCTCCAGCAGGTCGCCAATGCGCTGCTCGATCTGGTCCAGCAGGGCCGAGAGGGCGTCAAAGGAGTCGTTCTCGCAATTGCAGTGGAGCATGAGGCCGGAAACCCGGACCATTGCCGCCTCGATGCGGGCGCGATTGGACTCGCCCAGCCGGCTGAAGGGCCGTGCCGGATCGGCCAGATCGAAGTGCGAATGGCTGACGCCGGGGTTGACCCGCAGCCCAACCGGCAGGTGCGCGGCCTTGCCGCCGAAGCGCTCGAGCTGGCTGACGGAGTTGAAGATGATCTTGTCGGCGTTGGCGATGGCCTCGTCGATTTCGCCGTCTGACCAGGCAACCGAATAGGCGTGTGTCTCGCCGCCGAACTTCTCCCGCCCCAGCTTGAGCTCGTTCAGGGAGGAAGAGGTGGAGCCGTCCATGTGCGGCGCGATCTGCGCGAAGGTCGACCACGTGGCAAAGCATTTGAGCGCCATGAGGCACTTGGCGCCGGAGGCCCCGCGCAGGGCGTCGACCTTTTTCAGATTTCGCTCGAGGGCCTGCTCGTCGATGAGGTAATGCGGGGTGGGCAGGGACATGGCGCTGAACTCCGAACAGCGCCACCACTCCCGTCGAGGCGCAAGCAAAAAGGGAGAGCGCGGCCCACCGGAAGCGGCCAGCGTCTCCATACCAGTTCGCCGCATCAGCGGCGGATGCCGTGTGCTCTACAAAGCGATGCCGCCCCACGCAAGGGCGATGCGGCGCAACCCCCAGTTGCGCCTCCGGCGAGGCAGAAGTGCCAGTTGACCTATAAGCCGGGTTCTGTAGGGCCGTGTTTCCACGACGTGGTGACCATTCATCTGTGGCGGCCGTTGCCGGCGCGCTCGTGCAACCAACCCGGACGACATAGCCTCGAAACAGGCCGGGTTGCCCCGCGTCGTCCCTATTTGGTCTTGCTCCCGGTGGGGTTTACCGTGCGGCCCCTGTTGCCAGCGGCCCGGTGCGCTCTTACCGCACCCTTTCACCCTTGCCGGCCCGAGGGCCGGCGGTTTGCTTTCTGTGGCACTTTCCCTGGGGTCGCCCCCGGCGGCCGTTAGCCGTCACCGTGTTTCGAAGGAGCCCGGACTTTCCTCCGGCACGCGGTTACCCCCGTGCCAGCGGCCACCCGGTCAACTGGCCGGGCTTATGTGAGGGAGGCGGGGCGCGTCGTCAAGTCAGCAGAGGCTGAGCCTTGGGACGAGTGATCGCTTGGTAGGCGAGATTGATCGCCGCCATGCGCGCCGTTGCCACGTCGATCAGGTCCTCGGGCACACCCTTTGCGATCAGGCGATCGGGATGGTGCTCGGCGACGAGTTGCCGATAGACGCGGCGCACCTCCTCGGGAGGTGCATCATGGCTGAGACCGAGGACGGTATAGGGATCGACGCCGTCTTCCAGCACCACATGCTGGCTCGCCATCTGCTCGAATCGCGCCTCGTCGAAACCGAAGATTTCACTGACCCGGCGCAGATAATCGAGTTCGGCCTCGTGCACGAGGCCATCGGCCGTCGCGATGAAGAACAAGCCGTCCAGCACGTGTTCCAGCGTCTGGGGAGACTCGCGGAAGAAGCGCGCCACCTTGCCCGCATAGGCCTCGAAACCGCCGATATCCTGCTTGGCAAGATCGAACAGTCGCTCGACCTGCGGCTCGCTGCCCTTGGCTATTTCCACCGTCGCGTTGAAGGCGCGCACTTCCGAGGCCGTCACGGCCCCATCGGCCACGGCCATCTTCGCCGAAAGCGCAATCAGCGCCAGCGTGAAGGCGGCTTCCCTGCCACCGGGCAGCCAGGTGTCGGGATCAAGAATATCGGCGATATGGCCAGCAACGCCGGTGCGGCGCGAAAACGAGCCGAAGAAACGCGCCAGCTTCTGACGCAGATCCTGATTTTGCTCGGCATCCCGAACACAGCAGAGCATGGCACCCTCACAAAGCGGCATAATGTTCAGCCGTGCCGGACACTATCGCCCGAGCACGGCGCGGTCCATGCCTGGTGAAGAATGGCTGCCGTGCTCAGCGCGCGAGATAGATGACGTCGTTGTCGCGATAGCCGGGCGGGAACCGCTGGAAGCGCGCCGAGCTATTGGGGCCTTCATCGAGGAAGAAACCGTTCGCATCGTAGTTGTTATCCGGTGCGGCCTGCGCCTGGCGGCCACCGTCGCGCCGCGCGAGGAAATCGGATAGCGGGCCGCTCTCCCAGTCATCCAGATCATCCGCCGTGATGACGGGTTCGGGCTGGTCGATGATGAGCGGAGCGTCCTGCCCGTAGGACGGCTGCGGCTGCGCTACGGCGACCGGAATCGCGGACACCGATTTGGGACGCATGGAGAGCGGCATCGGCACGGGCGCGATGTGCTGCGGCGTGACCGAGGCCACCTCGACCGGAGCGCTCTCGACGGCCGGCCTGGTCGTTTCGACGGCTGGGGCTGCGGGGACGCTGGCCGTCTGCACGGGAGCCGCAGGGTTTGCCGCGGGCTTGGTCGGCTGCGTGGCGGCACCACCGTCGCTGATATAGCTCGGGAGGGGCTTGCCGGATTGCAGATAGGCATCAACGGCGTCGCCGGCTTGCGTGGCCGGGGGCGTGGTGGCAGCGGCTTCAACCACTTCGGGCTTGGCGACGACCGCCGGCTCTGCCGCCGGCGCCTGTGGGGCAGGCTTGGCGGCGACCAGGTCGACCGGCCTTGTGGCCGGAACAGGTGCTTTTTCTTCCTGCACCAAGGCAAGCTGAGGCGCACCGGGCCCCATCAGAGTGCCGGAGACGTAGTCGGCGACCGGGATAGCGACGACGAGGGCCGCGCCGGCCCAGGCCAATCCATTGGTGATACGACGATCGATCTGCATGGGTCCAACAATCCGATAAGGCATCAGGTCGAAGCGGCAGGTCTAAAGACCCTTAACGTGGCCAGATTATGAACCGGGCCTGATTCGCCATGATCTACGCCCAATGCTGAACGGTAAATGAACCATTGCCAAACGTGATTACTCCGCGCCGGCGCGGCGCCCCAGGAGGCGGCCGAGCGCCAGCACGAGATTGGAGCGGTTGAGCGTGTAGAAGTGAAACTCGGTGACGCCTTCGTCGAGCAGTTCGGTCACCTGCTCGGCGGCGACGGCCGCGGCGACCAGAGCGTGCGTCTCCGGATCATCCTCCAGCCCCTCGAAGCGCTCGGCCATCCAGTCCGGTATCGAGGCGCCACAGCGCGCGGCGAAGCCCGATATCTGCTTGAAAGAATGGATTGGCTGGATCCCGGGCACGATGGGTGCCGTGATGCCGGCCGCGCGGGCCCGCTCGAGGTAGCGCAGATAGTCGGCATTGCGGAAGAACATCTGCGTGATGGCGCGGTTGGCGCCGGCATCGAGCTTGCGCTTGAGGTTGTCGATGTCCGCCTGCCAGTCGGGGCTTTGCGGATGCTTTTCGGGATAGGCGGCGACAGAAATGTCGAAATCCCCGATGCGCCTGATACCGGCGACGAGGTCGGCGGCGTTGCGATACCCGTCCGGATGCGGAGTGAAGGGCTGGCCTACGCCCTCTGGCGGGTCGCCGCGCAGCGCCACGATGCGCTTGACACCAGCGTCCTGGTAGCCGCGCACCACTTCGTCCACTTCGTCCCGGCTGGCTCCCACGCAGGTGAGGTGCGCGGCTGCCGGCACGCCGGTATCGGCCGTGATGCGCCGGACCATGCGCAGCGTCCGCTCCCGCGTCGACCCACCGGCCCCGTAGGTGACCGAAACGAAGCGCGGCTTGAGCGGCGCGAGCTTGGCGATGCTGTCCCAGAAGCGCTCCTCCATCGCGTCCGTCTTGGGCGGAAAGAACTCGAAGGAAAGCTGCAAGTCGGGGCGCCGGTCGGCAGTCTGTCGGCTGGCGCGGACATTGTCGTCAAGCATCGGGAGCATCCATGGTCTCGCGGTCGCCCAGGTACCAGAGGCACACGGTCAGCCCGCCGTCTTCGATATCGCTGGGAAAATCGCGCACGGACCGGACATGGAGTCCGGCCGCAGCGGCCCAGCCGCTCATCTGCTCCCGCGACAGGCCGAGCCGCCTGTGGGCGTGCTCGGTGCGCAGGAATTCAAGGGAATGGGGCGCAAAGTCGACGATGATGATCTCGCCGCCGGGCTTGAGCAGCCGGCGCGCCTGCGCCAGCATGCGGCCCGGATCGTCGAAGTAATGGAGGACCTGGTGCAGCACGACGATATCGGCCGGCCCCACGCCGGCGTCGAGCGCACCGATGTCCCCCAGGCGCACTTCGGCCTTGTTGAGCCCCGCTTCGACCAGGCGAGCGCGGGCAACCGCCAGCATTTCCCGGCTCGAATCGATGCCGATGCCGCGCCGAAAGGCGGGCGCCAGGACTTCGAGCATGCGGCCCGTGCCGGTGCCGAGATCGATCAGGAGGTCGACGGTGCGCCCTGCCAGAGTCCCGAGCACGGCGGCCTCGACCGCCGCTTCAGGCACGTGCAGGGTCTTGAGCAGATCCCAGCTCTGCGCCACCTGCGCGAAATAGGCCGCAGCTTCCGCCTGCTGCTGGGTGCGCACGGCGGCCTGTCGCGCCCGATCCGCTCGCCGTTCGGGAGCCGCAGGATCGACCCGGGCGATGAGCCAGCGCGCAAGGTCCGCCCCCTGCCCCGCCGGACTCAGGCGATAATAGGCCCAGGCGCCTTCGGCGTAGCGCTGCACGAGGCCGGCGTCGGCCAGCAGCTTGAGGTGACGCGACACCCGGGGCTGGCTCTGGTCGAGGATTTCGGTGAGGTCCTTGACCGAGTGGTCGCCATCGGCCAGAAGCGCGAGCAGGCGCAGCCGCGTGCTTTCGCCCGCCGCCTTGAGTACCCCCACGATCTCGCCCAGCCCTGCCATGCGACCCCCATCATATAAAGATTTCTTTATATGATGGATTCGCGTGGGTCTAGCGCTTTGTGCTCGCTAGGATTTTGTGGCGGCCAGCATCCGTGCGGGATCGTTGATGAGCAGTGCGGCATCGGGCCGGGCCAACGCGACGAGCGTCAAACCGGCGGCCGCAGCCCGCTCTGCCGCAAGGCTGGTGGGCGCCGAAATGGTCACCAGAACCGGGCAGCCGGCGCGCACGGTTTTCTCCACCAGCTCGTAACTGCACCGCGCCGTCAGCAGGATGAAGCCCTCCCGCGCTGAACGCCCGGCGCGGGCGAGGCTGCCGAGAAGCTTGTCGAGGGCGTTGTGGCGCCCCACGTCTTCGCGCACGAGGAGGATCGTGCCATCGGGCGCGCAGAATGCGGCGGCATGCGCCCCGCCCGTTTCCTGACTGAGCGGCTGCAAGGGCGGCAGGGCCTCGAGCGCGGCAGAAATCGCCTCCCGCCGCATGGCAAATGCCTGCTCGACCCTCGGGAGGGGCCGCAGGACCTGCGCGATATTGTCCATGCCGCAGAGCCCGCAACTGCTCTCCGTCACCCGCACGCGAGCACGGGCCATCGCCTTCTCGGCGCCCGCCGGCGGCAGGTTGAGCCGCACGACCCAGCCGCCGGACTCCAGCTCGTGCACCGTCAGATCGAGCACCTCTTCAATGTTCTCGATCAGCCCTTCGCTGAGGGCAAAGCCCAGCGCGTAGTCATCGAGATCGCTCGGGGTCGCCATCATCACGGCATAGCTGAGGCCGCACACTTCGATGGCCACCGGAACTTCCAGGGCCAGCGCGCGCACGACAGGCTCATCGCCCGGGTGCCCGAGCCCCAGCCGCAGGGCCGGATGGTTCTGCACCATCCTGCCCGAGGCAGGGGTATTGGTGTGCGGCGCGGGCCTCGACACTAGGAAGATGCCACGACGCGAACCGGAATAGATTTCGCGGCCGGGGTGCCGCTGATCCGATCATGGAAATCGAGCGGCAGGAGAGGGTTAAGCTCCGGATAATAGCCTGCAACGGAACCAGGCGGCATGGCATAATCGAGCACCGTCAGCCCCTCCACGCGCCGTTCGAGGCCGTCGTGGAAGATGGTCTCGAGCGCGATCTTCTGGCCCGCCTCAAGGCCGCGCGCCTTGCGATCGGCCTCGTTCATGAACAGCACCATGCGGTCATTGTAGACCCCGCGATAGCGATCGCTGTTGCTGTAGATCGTGGTGTTGAACTGGTCGTGCGAGCGCACCGTGGCGAGCCGCAGCATGTCCGGATCGTCCACCGGCGTATCGACAAGGAGGCCCTCGAACACCAGCATGTTGGCCTTGCCGGTCTCGGTCTTCCACACGCGGCGGCGCGACGGCACATCGAGGTGGAAGCCGTGCGGCGCCTTGATCCGCTCGGAGAAGTTGGCGAAGAGCTCGGGGTAGACCTCGGCGATCTTGTCGCGGATGGCATCGTAGTCGTCGATATAGCGCGCCCAATCCACCTTGCTGTTCGGCAGCGTCGCCATGGCCATGCGGCAGACGATCTCGACCTCCGGCATCAGGTTTTCAGCGGCCGGCTCCAGCACGCCGCGAGAGGCCGTCACGTTGGACATGGCGTCCTCGATGGTGACGAATTGCTCGCCCAGCGCCGTGCGCACGCGCTCCGAGCGCGCCACCACCGGCAGGATCAGAGCGTCCTGCCCGTGGATGAGGTGGCCCCGATTGAGCTTGGTCGCGATGCCGACGGTGAGCCTGAGCCGCGACATGGCCGCGTAGGCTTCGGCGGTGTCGGGCACCGCCCGCACGAAATTGCCGCCCAGGCCGATGAACACCTTGGCCGTGCCCGCGCGCATGGCTTCCACGGACTCCACCGTGTGGTGGCCGTTCTCGCGCGGGGGCTCGAAGCCGAACACCTCACGCACCTTGTCGAGGTAGGCCGGCTTCGGCTTTTCATCGATGCCCACGGTGCGGTCGCCCTGCACGTTGGAGTGGCCGCGGATGGGCGCGATGCCGGCGCCGGGCTTGCCGATATTGCCGCGCAAGAGCAGGAGGTTGGCCAGCTGCTGGATAAGGCGGGACCCTTGCTGATGCTGCGTCAGCCCCATGCCGTAGCAGATAATCGTCGCCCTGGAGCGGATGTAGATATCGGCGCAGCGGCGGATCTGCTCCTCGGAAATGCCAGAAATGGCGACGATCTCGTCCCAGTTTTGCGAAAGGACGTCTGCCCGCAGCGCCTCGAACCCGGTGGTGTGCTCGGCGATGAAGTCCTTGTCGAGCACAGGCTCGCCTGAAGCATCGCGCTCGAACATGACCTTCATCATGCCCTTGAGCAGGGCCAGGTCCCCGCCGATGCGAATGTGCACGAATTCGCTCGAGATGGGCGTCGAGCCGAAGGTCGCCATCTGCACCACGTCCTGCGGCTCGGTGAAGCGCATCAGCGCCTTTTCTGGCATCGGGTTGACGGCAACGATCGGCACGCCGCGCTTCCGCGCCTCCACCAGATTGGTCATCATGCGCGGCGAATTGGTGCCCGTGTTCTGCCCCATGACAAAGATCGCCTCGGCCTGGGCGAAGTCGTCGAGGATCACGCTGCCCTTGCCAATGCCGAGCACCGGCGGCAGGCCGCGGCTGGTCGGCTCGTGGCACATGTTGGAGCAGTCGGGAAAGTTGTTGGTGCCGAATTCCCGCACGAAGATGGAATAGAGGAACGCCGCCTCGTTGGGCGTCCGGCCGGAGGTGTAGAACTCCGCCTCGTTCGGATCATCGAGCGCCTGCAGGTGCTGCCCGATCAGCGCGAAAGCCTCGTCCCAGCTGCAGGGGACGTATTTGTCGGTTCCGGCATCGTATCGCATCGGCTCGGTCAGGCGGCCCTGCATTTCGAGCCAGTAATCCGACTGCTCCATGAGCTCGGAAACCGTGTGCGCTTCGAAGAACGAGCGCTCCACACGGGCCCGCGTGGCTTCATGCGCCAGCGCCTTGGCGCCATTCTCGCAGAACTCCAGCGTCTTGCGCTGGTCGGCGTCGGGAAAGGCGCAACTGGGGCACTTGAAGCCACCCGGCTGGTTCATCGACAGGAGCGCCTTGGATCCTTTCGCGACGACGCTCTGCTCCAGCATCACCTTGGCCGTTGCCGCCGCCGCGCCCCAGCCTCCGGCCGGGCTCTTGTAGGGTTGGTAGCGCGGGGTCTTGGGAGCCATCGTCGTGTCCTCGTCAGTCGCAGGCACAGCTAGAGCATGGCCTTCATTTCATCGCCAGCCGCATTGTCGCCTCAACCGGGCTTTACTTCGGCGCGAACACAGAACCGTGAACCATTCCGCGGGCGCATGGCAGCCATGTCACAACTTTATACCCTCGACGGCGTTGCCAAAACTTGATCGGTGAGGGCGAACCCAAAGCGTTGCAGATGCTCCAGATCCCATCCGTTTACCTGTCCCGGCGGACCTTTCTTCGAGGCGCCGGCGCCGCCGCCATACTCCTTTCCACAACGACTTTATCCAACGTTGCCTGGGCGGCCCCGGATCAGTCCGGACCATTCGATTTCGAGAGCTTCACCACCCGTATGCGAGAGCTCGCCGCGGCCCCTTACCAGGCCCCGGAGTTGATCCAGTCCGCCTTCTACAGCGGTCTCGACTATGACGGGTATCGCCGCGTGCAGTTCAACACGAGCAAGGCGCGCTGGCTCGATGACCAGCACGACTACCAGATCCACGCCTTTCCGCCCGGCTGGCTGTTCAAGGAGACAGTGAGCCTGGCTGAGGTCGTCGACGGCGTGGCCAAGCCGATCGAGTTCACCGCCAAGGACTTTTCGTTCTACTTCGACCCGGAAGACCAGGCCGAGGCCGAAGCTGCGGAATTTCCGGGGATCGCCGGCTTCCGCATCAACTATCCCCTCAATCGTCCCGGCGCCATGGACGAACTCGTCTCCTTCCTCGGCGCCAGCTATTTCCGTGCGCTCGGGCGGGACAATATCTACGGCGCCAGCGCCCGGGGCCTGGTGCTGAATTCCTGGCGCGATGGGGCGGAGGAATTCCCCCGCTTCAGCGAATTCTATATCGAGAAGCCGACCGACAAGGGTCCTCTCACCCTCTACGCCGCGCTGGAAAGCCCCAGCGTCACCGGCGCCTATCGCTTCGTGCTGACACCAGCATCCGACGCAAAACAGGAAACCGTCATCGACGTCACCGCCCGGCTCTTCTTCCGCGCCGACGTGGCGGAACTGGGCATTGCGCCGCTGACTTCGATGTTCCTCTTTGCCGAGACGAACCGCAGCCAGTTCGACGATTACCGGCCGCAGGTACACGACAGCAATGGCCTGCGGGTCGAGCCGTCCGTCGGGCTGCCCATGTGGCGGCCGCTCAACAATGGCTCGACGCTCGGCAACACCTATCTCGCCGATACCAGCCTGCGCGCCTTCGGACTCTATCAGCGCGATCGCGGCTTCGAAACCTACCAGGACGCCGGCGCCCACTATGAAAGACGGCCCTCGGTGCGCGTCGAACCGACCACCGATTGGGGCGCGGGAAGCGTCCGGCTGATCGAGATCCCGTCAAAACTCGAGGCAGACGACAACATCGTCGCCTTCTGGATTCCCGCCGAGCCCATCAAGGCCGGCTCGGAGCACGACTACAGCTACCGCCTGATCTGGGGCGACCTGTTGCCCGATCCCGAGGCTCCTCTCGCCTATGTGGCGGAAACCCGCGTTGGCCAGGGCGGCGTTTCGGGTGTGGAAGCGGCATCCAACCTGCGCAAGTTCGTCGTCGACTATGCCGGCGGCCCCCTGCGGGACGTGCCGCAGGGCACCGAATTCGATATCGCAGCCGAGGTCTCGGGCGGCAGCGTCGTCTCCAAGGCGTTTTCCCGCATCGATGCCAACGGATTGTGGCGGCTCGTGCTCGATGTCGACACGAACGGCAGCACCCTCATGGAACTCAAGGCCGATATCAGCGCCGGCGGGCAGCCGCTGGCCGAGACCTGGCTCTACCAATGGCGTGGAGGAACCACAGCATGAAGCGTGAAACCTTCGAACATTTCCAGGGCCTGCCCGACGCGCCCCTCGCCATGCCCAAGCAGTCGCTGGAGCGCCAGTCGGTGCTGTTCGACTTCTTCCGCTCGGTCTTTCTTCCCTGGCCCCGGGAAAAGCGGCTGCGCGGATGACGCCATCCGGAACGACAGGCGTGGTGTGGCTGCGTATCGTGCTGCTGACCCTGGCGGGTGCCGCCAGTCTTGCGGCGGGCCTCGTGTTTCTCGACCTTATTGGCGGCAACCGGCCAAGCGGGCTCGACATCGTGCGGGCCCTGCTGCTGACCCTGACGGGGTTCTGGCTCGTCTGGGGGGGCTTGGCGGGACTGATCGGCGCATTCATCCCTGGCGGGCGCTTCAGGCGGACGCTCCAGCGCCCGCAAGGAAAAACCGTTGTCCTGATACCGGTTTACAACGAAAACCCCATCGAAACCTTCTCGCGCATCGCCGCCATGAACCGACAGGTCGTGGACAAGGGCCTGGCGGATTTGTTCCACTTCGCGATTCTGTCGGACACCACCTCGCTGGAGGTGGCCACCCAGGAAGCCGTCGCGTTCGAGCGGCTGGCCCAAGAGCGTGAGGCCGCCGGACGGATTTTCTACCGCCGGCGCGAAATCAACACCGGCAAGAAGGCCGGGAACATCGAGGATTTCGTGGCCCGCTCCGGCGGCGCTTATGACTACGCCGTCATCCTCGATGCCGACAGCCTGATGGAAGCCGACACACTCGCCGCGATGGCCCTGCGCATGGATGCCGACCCGGAACTGGGGCTGCTGCAGACCGTGCCGGTGGTCATCGGCGCTGGCAGCGTCTTCGGGCGCATGATGGCGTTTTCCTCGGCCTATCTGTCGCCCTATTTTGCGCGCGGCGGGGCCCTGCTGCAGGGCAATGAAGGGCCCTACTGGGGGCACAACGCGATTATCCGGCTCCGCGCCTTTGCCGCCTGTTGCGGCCTGCCGGTGCTGTCCGGGCGACCGCCCTATGGCGGGCACATCCTCAGCCATGACTATGTCGAAGCGGCGCTGCTGGCGCGCGGTGGCTGGAAGGTGGGGGTGGCTCCCGATCTGGGTGGATCCTACGAAGAAGGTCCGGAAAACCTCATCGAATACGCCAAGCGGGACCGCCGCTGGTGCCAGGGGAACCTGCAGCACCGCCGTCTGCTCAACGCGCCGGGGCTGAAGGCCTGGAGCCGCTTCACCCTGTTGCAGGGCATCATGGCCTATCTCGCCTCCCCGCTCTGGCTGCTGCTGGTGATCACCAGCGTCTTTGCCGGCATCTTCCCCGATCGCGGCGGCGACCGCTGGGGCGCAACTCCCTGGCTGATCGGCGCCGGCGTGATTGCGACGCTGCTGATCCCAAAACTCGCCATTCTGCTGCGCGGCATCTTCGACGGGCACAACCGCCGGTTCGGCAGCTCCGGACAGGTGGTGCTTTCGGTGATCGCGGAGGTGGTGCTCTCGACCATCCTGGCGCCCGTCCTTCTCGCCATGCAGACCCGCGCCGTGGTCCAGATTCTCCTCGGGCTCGACGGCGGCTGGCCGGCCACGGCCCGGGACGCCGCAGCCGTGTCGGTGCGGACGGCCTTCGCCGCAAGCTGGTGGATCGTCCTCCTCGCGTTCGGGACCATCGGTTTCCTCTCCCTGGCAGCGCCCGCTTATCTGCCCTGGCTTCTTCCCGTGGCCATCCCGGCGACCCTCGCCCCGTTCACCATTGCCCTGACCTCGCTGGGGGATGGCCGCATCGCCCGCAACTGGGTGTTCACGATGCCGAGCGAAATCGCGCCCTCGCCCGTCATCTTGGAGTCGCGCCGCATCCTCGATTCCTGGAGGACCACGGGGCAGATCGCGGTGACCGAACCCCTTCTTGGTGTGACGCATGCTCGAGCGTAGGGAAACCGCCTGGAGCCGGATACCGCTGATGGGTCACGTGATGGCCGGTGCGGCGCCGCTGCCGCCCGGCGCGCGCGACGACCGCCTCGACATGTTCCGGGGCCTGGCGCTGGTGATGATCTTCATCAACCACGTTCCCGGCACCGTCTACGAGAACTTCACCAACCGCAATTTCGGCTTTTCCGACGCCGCGGAGGCTTTCGTCTTCATGTCCGGCCTCGCGGCGGGCCTCGCCTATTCCGGCGCCTTCCGCAATGGCGGCCCGCTCTGGCTGGCGATTGCGCGGCCATGGGCGCGCGCGCGGCAACTCTATTTCGTGCACATCGCGATCACCGCGATTTCGCTGGCCATCTTCGCCGGCGCTGCGCACTACTTCGGGCTCTACGAAGTGCTGCTCAAGAACAATATAGCGGCGCTGGTGAAGGACCCTCTCGCAACGCTGGTCGGCATTCCGCTGCTGACGCACCAGTTCGGCTACCTCAATATCCTGCCGCTCTACCTGGTGCTGCTGCTCGCCAGCCCGCTCGTCTTTATCGCGGGCCTGCGCTGGCCCTGGCCAACCTTCCTCTGCTCGATTGCGCTCTGGGTTCTGGCCGGGCAGTTCCGGATCAACCTGCCGAACTACCCCACATCCGGCGGCTGGTTCTTCAATCCGATCTCGTGGCAGTTGCTGTTCGTGACCGGGCTGCTTTCGGGCATGGCCATGAAGCAGGGACGGCGGTTCATTCCGGTCAATCCCTGGCTCTTTCTCCTGTCTTTGGGGTTCGTGCTCTTTGTGATCGTCTGGGTAAAGGTTCCCCCGATTGCGGAAGCGGGGCGGGCTGGCCTGGGGCAATTGAGCGCCTGGGGGCTGCCCTTTTATCTGACCAACTTCGACAAGTCGTTCGTTGCGGCGCCCCGCCTTCTGCACGCACTGGCGCTGTTTTACGTTCTCGCGTCCATCCCTGCGTTGCAGTTGGTCGCCGCCAGCCGCTGGACCGCACCGCTGCGCAGCCTTGGTCGGCAGGGCCTGGCGGTCTTTGCGACCGGGACGGTGCTGAGCCTGTTCCTTCAGGCGATCAAGACGGTGGTCGAGCCAGACCCGGTGACCGACGGCTTGATGCTCGGGAGCGGGCTTGTTCTGCTGCTGGTGTTGTCCTGGGCGCTCAACACGACGACGAGGCTGCGCCGCGCCCAGCCGCGTCCGGCGGCCGCTACGACCCCGCCCTGACGGGTTCGTCAGCCGCCGGCACGATACCGAACCGCCGACAGAGCGTGGCGAGAGCGCTCCTCGCTTCAGGCGCCGGCATCCCCGCGCGCCCCCGCCGGGTGATCTGGCTGCGCCAGAGATGCACCGCCAGAGTCTCGGGCCGCACAAAGGCCTCGATGCTCGACCCCGCCTTCAGCAGTTCCGGAATGGCTTCATAGGGCACGGGGTAGAAGACCCCCTGCGGCAGGATGGGTCCCACTCCCAGCGCCCTGGTGTAGTAGGTGAGGGCAAAAGGACCGGTGGCGCCATACTGCATGTCTTCGGGGCGGATCGTGTGCCCGATCAGTCGCCTCGCCGCCACCTCCAGGCGCCGGAACGTCGGCAGGTGAGGCTCCAGCAGCGGGCGCTTTTCCTGGGTGAAGATCGAGAGCATCGCCGCCAAGAGGGGGCTGTCGCTAGGGATGCGGAGGACCGCTCCATTCACCGAGCCGGGCCGCTCATAGCTCACCACGAGGGGCGGAAGCTCCGCCAGCGGCCGGAGGCACACAACATCGAGATCGGCCCATATCCCCTTTTCCGCCGCCATGAGGCTGGCGCGAAAATAGTCCGAGAACACGCCGGGCGTGCCCCTGCCCTTGTAGAACACGAGCTTGTCGCGCGGCAGGATTTCGGCAGCATCCTTGAGTACGACCTCGGAGGGCAGCCCTTCCACGGAATCGTAGGAATAGACTTCAACCCGGTGTCCGGCCTCGAGGAAGCTGCGGGCCGAAAGGCGTTCGAGCCAGCTTGCCGGGCCGTGCCAGAAACTCACGATGGTCGGCAGCACGTCCGCCCCCTGTTGCCATGGAAGTGCGCCTCCCATAGCAGCGGCCGGAGCAATGGACCAGTCAGGCCGTTTGGCGATCTTCGCTCATGGCTCGCTTGCGGAAGGCATGCTCGCGCCAAAGCTCGAAGATATGTCCCGCCTCTTCCTCGTCCAGCGCCTCGAAACGGCTGGCGATCATCGCCTTGTCCGCATCGGTGGGCAGGTCGCGCCAGGGCAGCGTGGCGACGATGGCTTCGAAGAGATCGGGCGAGAGGCCACCGGCGCGCAGGGCCACGGTGATGGCGACATAGTCCTGGCTTGCCAGCCATTTGACGACGATCTCGGGCGGCACGCGGAGCATCACGCCCATCGCCGCGGCGGCATGGTGGCCGTAGCCGAAGCGGGCGAAGCGCGCCAGCGCCCGGTCATCGAGCTGCTTGCGGTCGGCGAGGCCCTTGACCTGGTTGTAGGCCACCTTCCACTCCTGCGCGTTGAAGCCGGCGCGGTTGCGGATGCGGTTGTAGACCACGGTGTTGACGCGGTCGGCCGCCACCGGATCGATGTGCCGCTCCACATGGCTCAGCGATTGCAGCACCTTGCCGGCGGCAGAGGTTATCTCGCCGCGCAGCGACTGCCAGTCGATATCGGACCGGCCGCGCAGATCCGATGCGATTTCGGCATCGCGACGGGCACGCTCCACCAGCTTCTCAAGCGTCGAGCGGTCAAATTCGGCATTCTCATTGCGGACCAGGCGGACCACCGACGCGGTCTCGCCATGTTGCACGATCGCCTCGCCGACCCGTTCACCAACTTCTGCACGACCAGCGATGGCCACGCGATGCTCTTCGGACCGGTTGGAGATGATGTCGATCAGGTCGTCGTCGGAAAGGACGTTGGAGAACTCGAGGAGCGGGCGGGCCACCTCGATGTCGTCGTCATTGGCGAGGCGCATGACTACGGTGCCGGGCGCGCGGTCCAGCGGCGCCAGAAGCTTGGCGACATGGGCGCGCGCCTCCACTTCCACGAGCTCGGCCAATTGGCACAGCACCTCGTCGTACTGGGCTACCTGTTCGTCGTCGCAGCGGTCAGAAACATAGCTGAACAACTGCGCCATGTTACGGAACAGCTGCTCGCGCTCGGTGTGGTTGTCCTCGCCGTTGAGAACGCGAAAACTAGCGAATGCGCGATTGCCTTCTTCAAGTTCGCTCATGCTGTGCCTCTCCCGGCTTCTGCCGTTGATCTGGATGAGAGCTTGGACGGTCGCGATTGTGCCTGCTTGAAGGGGCGCGGCGGCATTTGAATAAAATTGTACGGGTCCTGGCCCGGCCCAAAACTGGAAAGGGCCCCGCAACGGCCGTCGCGGAGCCCTTCAATCGTGAGGCAGCAGAGGTTTAGTGCAGGTCGAACCGGTCTGCGTTCATCACCTTGACCCAGGCCGACACGAAATCGCGGGCGAATTTTTCCCGGCTGTCGGACTGGGCGTAAACTTCTGCCAGGGCACGCAGCTGCGAGTGCGAGCCGAAGATGAGGTCGACACGGGTGGCCGTCCACTTCTTCTCGCCGCTCCGGCGGTCGCGCCCTTCATAAAGCCCATCCTCACCCTCGATGGGCGACCAGACGGTGTCCATGGTGAGGAGGTTGAGGAAGAAGTCATTGGTGAGTGTCTGCGGCCGGTGCGTCAGCACGCCGTGCTGGTTCACCCCTGCCCCGAGCACCCTCAGGCCACCCACCAGCACCGTCATTTCCGGCCCGGTGAGGCGCAGCAGGTGCGCCCGATCAACCAGCGCCTCCTCCTGCTGCATGACCATGCGGCCGCTGGTGTAGTTGCGGAACCCGTCGGCCCGCGGCTCCAGCGGCGCGAAGGAGACCACGTCGGTCTGTTCCTGCGAGGCATCCATGCGGCCCGGCGTGAACGGCACGGTGATCTCCAGCCCTGCGTCGCGCGCAGCCTTTTCGATGCCGACGCCGCCGGCAAGGACGATGAGGTCGGCCAGCGACACGCGCTTGCCGCCCGATTGGGCACCGTTGAAGGCGGACTGCACCGCCTCGAGTTGCGAAAGGACACGCGCCAGCTGTTCCGGCTGGTTGGCCGGCCAATCCTTCTGCGGAGCAAGACGGATGCGCGCCCCGTTGGCGCCACCGCGCTTGTCCGAGCCGCGGAAGGTGGAGGCAGAAGCCCAGGCCGTCGTGACCAGTTCCGACACCGAAAGCCCGGTCGCCAGAATCCGGTTCTTGAGGTCCGCGACGTCGGCGTCGTTGACCAGTTCGTGGTCGACCTCCGGGATGGGGTCCTGCCAGATCAGCACCTCGGAAGGCACCTCCGGCCCGAGGTAACGCACGCGCGGTCCCATGTCGCGGTGGGTCAGCTTGAACCAGGCTCGGGCGAAGGCATCGGCGAACTGGTCGGGGTTCTGGTGGAAGCGCCGCGAAATCTTCTCGTATTCCGGATCGAAGCGGAGCGAGAGGTCCGTCGTCAGCATGGTGGGCTTGCGGAATCGGTTCGGGTTATGGGCGTAGGGGATGTTCTCCGGCGCATCCTTGGCCACCCACTGATAGGCCCCGGCGGGGCTTTTGGTCAGCTCCCACTCGAAACCGAAGAGGTTGTCGAAGAAGTAGTTGCTCCAGCGCGTCGGAGTCTGCGACCAGGTGACTTCCGGGCCACCGGTGATGGCGTCATCGCCAAAGCCGGTGCCGTAGCCGCTCTTCCAGCCCAGGCCCTGATCCTCGATGGCCCCGCCTTCCGGAGCAGCCCCGATCAGCGACGGGTCGCCCGCGCCGTGCGTCTTACCGAAGGTGTGGCCGCCAGCGATCAGCGCCACGGTCTCTTCGTCGTTCATGGCCATGCGGAAGAAGGTTTCGCGGATGTCGTGCGCGGCGGCAACCGGATCGGGCTTGCCGTTCGGGCCTTCCGGGTTGACATAGATGAGGCCCATCTGCACCGCGGCCAGCGGCTCCTCGAGCTGCCGTTCGCCGCTATAGCGACTGTCGCCGAGCCACGTGCCTTCGGGCCCCCAATAGAGTTCCTCGGGCTCCCACACGTCGGCGCGGCCACCAGCAAAACCGAACGTCTTGAAGCCCATCGATTCGAGCGCGACGTTACCGGTGAGGATCATGAGGTCCGCCCAGGAAATGGCGTTGCCGTACTTCTGCTTGATGGGCCAGAGCAGGCGGCGGGCCTTGTCCAGGTTGGCGTTGTCGGGCCAGGAATTGAGCGGGGCAAAGCGCTGCTGCCCCATGCCGGCGCCACCACGGCCGTCGGTGATGCGGTATGTGCCGGCCGAATGCCACGCCATGCGGACGAAGAGGCCACCGTAATGGCCGAAATCCGCCGGCCACCAATCCTGCGAATCGGTCATCAGCGCGGTGAGGTCTGCCTTGACTGCGTCCAGGTCCAGCGCCTGGAACGCCTCGGCGTAGTCGAAATCCTTGTCCATCGGGGAGGACAGGGGCGAATTGGCATGCAGCTTCTGGACGTCCAGTTGCTCGGGCCACCAGTCGCTGTTGCGATGTCCGCGCGAGCGGCCGCCATGCGCGACTGGACACTGGCCCGCTGGTTGCTCGCCGTGCGGATTGGGAGAGAGTTTGTCGTCCATGAGGGCCTCCTATGCGAATTTACACTGGTTATAAGCCCGCGGCCCTGATAGGGCCAATCGATAAATCTTCATGCCACGATAAGATGGAGTTATCGTGACCGTTACGCTCAAACAGATGCGGTACGTGGTGGCGGTCGCGCGAACCGGTCACTTCGGCCGGGCAGCACGGGAGTGCGCCATCTCGCAGCCGGCATTGTCACAGCAAGTCCTGGCGCTCGAGACGATGTTCGGGACGACGCTGTTCGATCGCCTCAAGAGCGGCATCCGCCCGACCCCGTTCGGCCAGCGGTTCATCGATCTTTCCGAGGAGGCGTTAAAGGCGGCCGACGCCGTCAACGCCTTCGCTTTCGGCCATAGCGGCAAGCCCGACCGGCCCTTGCGCTTCGGCCTCATCCCGACGGTGGCGCCCTATCTCCTGCCCGATCTGTTCCCGCGTCTGACCGTACAATTGCCGGACCTCCGCTTTGCCATCAGCGAAAGCCGCACCGAGGCACTCCTGGCGGGCCTCTGGGATGGGACGATCGATCTGGCGCTGATTGCGACGGACCCGTCCGCGGACGGCCCGCGGCTCGAAAGCGTGCCTCTGTTCGACGATCCTTTTGTGCTGGCGATGTCGAGGCACGAGGATGCCCCACAACCGATCTCGCTGGAGGGTCTTCCGGCCGACCGCATCTTGCTGCTCGACGAAGGCCATTGCTTCCGCGACCAGACGATCGCCGCGTGCCGTCTAGAGGGCCACCGGAGTTCGCGGACATTTGCCGCGACGTCGTTGTCCACCATCGTGGAGTTCGTCGCCAACGGACAGGGCATTACCCTGTTGCCCAGCATCGCCCTGCGCCGGGAGGCCGGCGATCCGCGCATAGCGGTTCATGAACTGGCCGATCCGCACGCGGCGCGGCGCCTGCGCCTGGTCTGGCGCGAGGCCACGCCCTATGGGGCGATCTTCCGGCAGGTCGCGGACATCATCCGCCAGCAGGGCGACTCACACGCCTGAGCGGGGTTATCAGGCGAGGGCTGCCCTCGCCCGGCGCCGCTGGTGCAGGCTGTCCCACGAGAAGATCGCCAGCGACAGCCAGATCAGCGCAAAGCTGAGCAGGCGCAGGCCGTTGAGATGCTCGCCAAAGATGAAGATGGCCAACAGGAACTGGATGGAAGGCGCCAGGTACTGGAGCATGCCGATGGTGGTGAGGCGCAGGCGGCGCACGCCATATGAAAAGAGCAGCAGCGGCACCGCCGTTGCGGGCCCGGTGAACACGAGCAGCGTCATCAGCAGCGGATCGGCGTGCGGACCGGCGCCCTCGGTCACCAGCGTATAGAGCACGAAGCCCAAGGCGAAAGGTGCTGCCACCAGCGTTTCGGCGAACATGCCGACCGTGGGGCCCGTCTTGGCCGTCTTGCGGAAGAAGCCGTAAAACCCGAAGGTGAACGCCAGCCCCAGCGCGATGAAGGGCATGCTTCCCAGGCCGACCGCTTGCAGGGCAATCGCGACGCTCGCAACGGCGATCGCCACCCCCTGCAGTCGGTTCTGCCGTTCCCCGAGAAACACCATCCCGATGGCCACGTTGACCAGGGGGTTGATGAAGTAGCCGAAGCTCGCTTCCAGCACATTGCCGCTCTCGACCGCCCAGACGTAGAGCAGCCAATTGCCCAGCAGCAGCGTCGTCGAGATGGCGATGACCTTCATGCGGCGCCGGTCTCGCAAGAGCGCAGCGGCCTCGCGAAACCCTCCGGTAACGGCAAGGATGATGGCCACGAGCACCAGCGACCAGAGCGACCGCTCCGCCACGATCAACACCGGCCCCGCCGATTCCAGCAGGTGAAACAGGATCGGCAGAAAACCCCAGAGAAGATAGGCGGCCAGCGCGGCGGCAACGCCCTTGCCGGTTTCGGCGGGGTCCGCCGGCAAGGGTTGAGTGGCCGGACGAACGGCCACGGGCGGTTGTTCGGGAAGGTTCATGGGGATGCTCCGCGCCGCCAAAGGACGCCATTTTTGCCTTTACCAGCGGAAGGGGGTGAGCGCCAATGAGAGTTTGTGATTGCCCCCGTGAATGCGGCGAATGATGCGCGGCCAACTTTTTGCGACATTCGCACGTTGATGATGGAATGGGGCGCGGCATTGGGGCAGCGTCAACAGCAGGAGCAGCAGATGAAGAAGACAGTCACCTGGATCTTGATCGCCGATGGGACGCAGGCCCGCGTGCTGGAAAACACCGGGCCGGGCAAGGGGCTGAACGCCGTCAGGGACCTCGACTGGTCCATCGTCCCGCTGCAGTCGCAGGACATCGACTCGGACCGCCCGGGTCGCAGCTTCTCTTCCGTTGGCCCCGGGCGCAGTGCCGTGGGTCCGAAGACCGATCCGGCGCAGCTTCGCGAAGCCGAGTTCGTCAAGGGCGTCGCCGCCGAACTCGACAAGAAGGCCAGGGCTGGCGCCTTCGACCGGCTGGTCATCGCTGCCGCGCCGATCGCGCTGGGCAATTTGCGCAAGGCGCTGTCGGATCACGTCAAGAAGACTGTCGTCGCCGAACTGGACAAGGACCTGACCAACCTGCCCACCCCGCAGCTCGACAAGCATTTCGACGGCATCATCGCGGTCTAGCCAAAGCTCGTCCAGATGAGTAGGAGGCGGCTCCGGCCGCCTCTTTTCACGTTTTGGGATCAGTGGCTTGAACGCCAACGCGGATTCAGGAAGTCTACGCCTTAATCCTCTTCCGTATCCGGCTCACCCGCGAGGGCGTCGAGGAACTCCACGACAAGGCGGCTGACCAGCTCCGGCTTTTCGATGCTGGGCAGATGCGCCGTCCCCTCTAGCACCATGGCGAAGGCGTTGGGCATGGTTTCCGAGAGCGTCTCGTGGCGGTCGACGATGGCCGTGAAATCCTCGTCACCGACCAGCAGCAGTGTCGGCGCGCCGACCTGCTCCATGCGCGCCCACGCCTCGTCCGGCTCTTCGCCCTTGGTCAGCGGCGACTTGGCCAGCGCCTTGCCGTTCATGTCGAAAAACAGCTTGCGCGTTTCCCCGCCCACGCGCCCGCTCTGCGCGCGCGGTCCGTCGAGCCATTCATGCGCCTGAACCTTGTTGAGCGTCTCGGTATCGCCCCGCTCCCAGGCATCCTCCTCGGCCATCTCGACGAAGCGTTCTTCCTGCGTGGCCGACCAGGGCGCGCCGGCCACCGACGTGCCGATGAGCACGAGCCCGATCACGCGACCGGGATGGCGCAGGGCAAAGTCGATCGCGAGGCCGCCCCCCATGGAGCACCCCACCAGAACCGCGGCGTGAATATCGGCGGCGTCGAGCAGGGCCTCGAGGTCTTCGAGATGGCTGAACGGGACATCGTCCGCCGCGCTCTCGCCATAGCCGCGACGATCATAGGCCAGCGCGTGCCAGCCGCGCTGGGCCACGGCATCCATCTGCGCGAGCCACATGCGGTGGTCGCACACGCCCGCATGGAGAAAGACCACCGGCAGGCCTTCGCCAACCTCGGCGCCCACCAGCGTGGCGCCATCGAGTTCGAGGTCGAACGTTTCGAGGGGCCCTTGGCTCACTGTTCTACCGCCGCGCAGAACCGAATTTCGTCGCGGTCCGCCTGCCAGCAGCCGTCTTCACCGGTCACCGGGCGGAAGGTCCCCAACACCTTGGGCGCCTGCCCCGGCTGTGCGTCGGCGGCGACGCGATAGCCGACACCCTCGTCCACCGCGACAAGCACAAAAGCGAAGACATTGCCATCGGGCAAGGGGAAGGTCAGCCCGCCACCATCGGCCGATACGTCACAGGGAAACGCGCCATAGCCGGTGAGGAAACACTGTCCCGGCGCGGCGGCCGCCGGAACGGCGAGGGCAAGGCCGCCCAGCAGCACCGCCCCCGTCAGCATCGTCTTCATTCAATCCCCCAAATGCACCAAGTCGTGGGCCATCGCCCTCTGGCGCACAATAGAGCACAAAGGCCAGCAAACCCAATGGGTTTTCCCTACCATCGGAGAAGATCGTAAAGGGAGGGCAGCGGTTCAGCCGGCGGCACACGCCTGCTGGGAATAGGGCTGCAGGACACGTTCCACGTCGGCCTGCGTATAGGGCTTCACGATCACTTCCCGGTCCTGCCATTCCGGTGGCAGGCCATCGCGCCCATATCCGGTCGCGAACACCACAGGCACGCCACGTTGCACGAGAATTTCGGCGGCCGGGAATACCAGGCCGCCACCGATATTGACGTCCAGGATGGCCACGTCGGGCCGGACGGCCGTCTCGGCCAGACGCCGTGCTTCCTCGAGCCGCATGGCGACGCCGACGATTTCCCACCCCAGATCGGACAGGATGTCCTCGAGGTTGAACAGGACCAGCGTCTCGTCCTCGACAACCAGTATCCGGCGGCTTCCGGGCTCAGACAAGGCTGTTCTCCTGCGCAATATAGGCTCCGGATGGCAAGACGATGTGGGCGGCAAACCCCTCATCCTCGAAGCGGGTCTGCAATTTGCCGCCGAGTTCCCCCGTGACGACGGTGTGCAGGAGGCGCGAGCCGAAGCCGTGCTTTTGCGGTTCCCGGGCCGGCGGGCCGCCCCGTTCGATCCAGTCGATGACGAGATTGCCCTGCGCGTCCTCGCCCCACTCCACCGCAAGAGAGCCTTCGGGATTGGACAATGACCCGTGCCTGGCGGCATTGGTCGCCAGTTCATGGATGAGGAGGGCCAGCGCCACGGTGGCCTTGGCATTCACCCGCAGGCTCGGCCCGGAAGAGCGGACTTGCCGCGGATCGAAGATGCTGAGTTCCTGGCACACCAGGCGGTCCATTTCGGTGTCGTGCCACTGCCGGTCACTGAGCATGTTGTGGGCCTGTGACAAAGCCACCAGCCGGGCCTCGAAGGCGCGCTTGGCGGCGGCGACATCACTGGTGGATCGGAAGCTCTGGCTGGCGATGGACTGCACCGTGGCCAGGGTATTCTTCACGCGGTGGTTGAGCTCATCGATCAGAAGGCGTTGACGCTGCGCGAACCGCACCGACTCGGTGCGGTCCATGCCCTGGACAAAGACGCCGGTGATTTCGCCCGACGGGTCGCGGATGGGGTGATAGGAGAAATCGAGGAAGGTTTCCTCGGGCGGCCTGCCCGCCGTACGCGCCAGCATGACACGGGCGCTTTCCTGGGAATGGGCGTACCCCTCATGGAACACTCGATCGAGAAGCTCGATAAAGCCCTGGTCGATGACCTCGGGCAGCGCTTCCGCGACTGTCTGCCCCACCACCTCGCGGTTCCCGACCAGCCGAAGATAGCTGTCCGAAGCGAAGGTGAAAATATGCGTGGGCCCCGAGAGGACAGCAAAGAACGCCGGCGCCTGCTGGAAGAGACGCCGGAAATTGGCGCTGGCCTCTGCGGCCTCCCGTGTGCGCTCGATCAGGGAGGTTTCGGCAGACAAGGACGTGAAGGGCAAGGTGGCCGCTTCGCGCAGACGCGCATATTCGGTCACATCCACCGTATTCTGCATCACGAATTCGACCGTCCCGTCCGCGCCAAAGAGCGGGACGTGAACCGCGGTCCAATAGCGATTGGTCATCCGGCCATCGGCATCGGGGATGGGGTAGGCCAGATAAGCCAGCGTATCGGGTTCGCCTGTCGCCAGCACGCGCTCGAATGATTCCTGCAAGCGCCGGCCACTCTCCCCGCGGTTGGGAAACTTACCGAAAATGTTCTCGCCGCGCAGCTCGTCCATCGTCCGGCCGGTGGTGGCCAAATAGGCTGGATTGGCCGCAACGTACCGAAATTCGCGATCGAGGATCATGAATGGGCTGGGGAGCGCCTGAAAGACCTGCGCGAAATCCACCTCAGCCATTATGCACTAGACCCCCAATACGGCGGGTCCCTAACACACCCCGCCAGCCAGCAACGTCAGCCGCGCGTGAAAGTTCCACGTGCGCGCGACTATGCTTCGCCGACAGACTTAATGTACAATTCGGAAAGAACTTCAAGGTTCCGGTCTTCACGCACCGCAGGTGCAGCGCTGCCCCCCGTTCGGCAAGCGCCTCGTCCCGGGCCCGGATCAAACCCGCGATCTCTGCATCATAAGCCCCAAAGACGCCCGTGAGCCAGCGATTGACGAGGTAAGACGGCACCGGCATCTGCATGTCGAACCGCGCCAGCAGAGGAATCGTCGCCTCCGCGTCGATCCAGTCGTCGCCCACCACCCAGTGGTTGACGGTGAACAGGCGCAACAGCTTGCCCTGCGCATCCACCCCGATCGCCAGGAGGTGGTGGATCGGGCCATCGGGACCATCGGGACGGACGAAGCAGTGGAAATGGCCGTGTTCCGCGGACCCCTCCTCTGCAGGGTGGCAATGGTAGTACCACTGGCCACCGCTGACCGGATCATAGACATCGGCCGCGGGGTAGTGTTCCCACGCCCCGATCTGGTCAACGCCGGCCAGTGTGGCCGTGACCACGCTGAGCCCGCCCTTGGCGAGGACATCTTCGCAAAAGGCCATCTCCGCCAGGGCCTGGGCGCGGGCGGTGCCACTCATCCCTGCGTCTCGGGAACCAGATCTGGAGCCTCTTGCCCTTGTGGCTTGGCCAAGGGAGGCGCCGGAGGAGCCTTCTTGGGGGCCTGCTGGGCCGGTGGCGCTGCCGGTGGAGGGGGCGGCGCTTTCTTTGCCGTATCGGCGGGAGGAGCCGCCGGCGGGGGCGGCGCGGCCTTGAGGGCAGGAGCACCGGCCGCGCAAGGCGCAGTGGGCGTCACCGGTGCACCGGCAGCGCATGGCGCGACTGCACCGGCCGCACAGGGCGCAGCGCCGGCCGCACAAGGCGCCGCCCCAGAAGTGCCCGAACTGGCCATCGCCACGGGGCGCGGCGGCACCGGGTGGCTGATGGTGTCGTAGACAATGGCGGCCGTGGAGACCGCCAGCGCGGCGCCGAACAGAATCGTGTTGCGACCGCTCATTTGCGCACCAGCCCGTCGAGACCGAACACGGGCCGCAGCCAGACGCCGGCATAGGATCCGACAAAGGCGGCCGCGAACCACAGCCAGCCATGCACGCTCCCGGTGGCGATTCCGGAGAACAGGGCGCCGATATTGCAGCCGAAGGAGAGCCGCGCGCCATAGCCCATCAGCAGGCCACCGAAGATGGCCGCCAGCAGCGAGCCGAGCGGCAGCTTGGCCTTGGGTGCGAACTTGCCGGCGATTGCGGCTGCCAGGGCGGCGCCGAGCACGAGGCCGAAATCCATGACCGACACGGTATCGAGCAGCACGCTCGACTGGAGCGCCTGCGCCTGTGCCGGCCAGGTCCAGAATTCCCAGCCAGCTACCGGCACGCCGATGGCCGACGCGATTTTGGCGCCCCAGAGACCGAACCCGTAGGTGATCGACCAGGGGTGCCCGGCGACCAACAGGGTCGCGACATTGAGAAGCGCAAGCAGTAGCCCCGCGCCCACCAAGGGCCACGGACCGAGCCAGAGCCAGCTCCAGCCGGGCCGCGCGGGGACGGGTTCAGATTCGAGGTTGCCGTGCACCTTGCGCTCGATAAGCGCCGTCACCAGCGCCACCAGCGCCAGCCCGGTGATGGTCACGGCGATCGCCCCGGCAATGCCGAACTCGGCCCCCAGGCTGATCGCCGGCAGCGACGGCTGCGCCAGCCAGAACGGCAGGTGCGCCGTGCCGACCAGGGCGCCGATGATGAAGAACACCAGCGTCACCAGCATGCGGGCCGACCCACCGCCAACGGTGAAAAGGGTGCCGGACCCACAACCGCCGCCCATCTGCATGCCCAAGCCGAAGAGGGCCGCGCCGAAGAGAACGGACACACCGACCGGCGCGGCGGCGCCCACGATCCCCTGGCCACCAACGGAGCCGGCCGCAACGAGCGGGATCATGGCCAAGGCCGCAACGCCGATCATCAACATCTGCGCGCGCATGGCACGACCACGCTTCTCGACCACCATGCGGCGCCAGCCGCCGGTAAAGCCGAACGAGCCGTGATAGAGCGTCGCGCCCAAGGCGCCGCCGATGAGAAACAGCGCGCCCTGCCGGAGGTCGACCAGCATGGTGATGGCCAGGAATCCCAGAACAAGAACGACTGCGGCCACGGCAAACGGGCCCTTATCGCGCGTGACGGGCGGCAGGTATTTGGGTGCGGCTAGGGAAATATCGCTCATGATTCCGAAAACTGTGGTGCTTGGAACGACACTGGATGCTGCGCCGATAAAGCGCAACATCCAGTGTCAGGACCAGAAGCCTCGATCAACTCGACGGCGGCAGATGACCTGCCGCCTGGATGATAGCGTCAGGGTGTCTGGACAGGGCGGGACGGATCAGCCGTCCATTCGGCCATGGAGCCGTCATACATGGCGGCGTTCTTGTTGCCGGCGACCTCATGAAGGCCGAACCAGACCACGGAAGCCCAGTGCCCGGTGTTGCAGAAGATGATGTTCTTCTGGTCATCCTCGAGCCCGGCGCCCTTGGCCAGCGACGCGATGGTCTCGGGCGTGGCGAAGCTGGCGTAGTCGGCGCTGTAGAACTTGGAATTGGGAAGGTTCACGGCGCCGGGAATGGTGCCGAGGGACGCAACCACCGGGCTCTTGGACTGGCCGAGGAACTGTTCTTCCGGCCGGCCGTCGATCAGCTTGGTGCCGTCCTTGAGCGCAGCTTCCACGTCGGCAGTCGTCGCGCGCAGCTCGGGGCGGACACTGACAGGGAACTCGGCCGCCACAGGCTGGACCGGCTCGGCAACGCGCTCGCCACCAACTGCGTCGTACTGGCGCCAGCCGCCATCGAGGATGGAGACGTCGTCGTGGCCGAGATACTTGAAGGTCCAGTAGACGCGCGTCGCGCCACCGAATTCGGACGAATCCGTGCCCCAGGGCACGATGACGACATGATCGTCGCCGTCGATGCCGAGATCGCCGATCAGCTTGCCGATCTGCTCGGGCGGCGGAATCTGGCCCGGGACACCCTGCACTTCGGTGCGCCAGCCATAGGAGCCATAGGGCGCCACAACGGCATTGGCGACATAGGGCTTGTCGCCCAGATCGGTGCCGTCGATGTCGTCGCGAATGTCGATGATCTTGACGTTCTCGTCGCCCGCATGGGCTTTCAGCCACTCAGCAGTGACGAGCGGCGTGACGTCGGCGGCATGGGCCACCACGGGCGCCGCAATGGCAAAGCCGGCGGCGGCAACGAATGATGCGAAACGCATGGCAAACTCCGGAAAATAATCTGGCGTGAAGCTACAGCGGTTGGCGTGTTGCCGCGAGGACTGGGCTGCCATAAGCGGGACCGGACGGGAAAATGCTTGCCGCATCAGGATTTGCTGCGAGAACATCTTTCCAAGCAACGTGGTGAGGTGATCGGGACAAAAAAAAGGGGCACGAACCTGTCGCGCCCCTTTGTCTCCTACCGCGTCAGCGGCTTGTAGGTCGCCCGCTTGGGGTTGACCGCGTCGGCGCCGAGACGGCGCACCTTGTCGGCCTCGTAGTCCTGGAAGTTGCCTTCGAACCACTCGACATGGCTGTCGCCCTCGAAGGCCAGCATGTGCGTGGCCAGGCGATCGAGGAACATGCGATCGTGGCTGATGATCACGGCGCAGCCGGCGAATTCCTCCAGCGCCTCTTCCAGCGCGGCGAGGGTCTCGGTGTCGAGGTCGTTGGTCGGTTCGTCAAGGAGGAGGACGTTGGCGCCGGATTTGAGCATCTTGGCCAGGTGCACGCGGTTGCGCTGGCCGCCCGAGAGGTTGCCCACCTTCTGCTGCTGGTCGCCGCCCTTGAAGTTGAAGGCGGAGGTGTAGGCCCGGGAGTTCATCTCGCGCTTGCCTAGCATCAGGATTTCGTCGCCTTCCGAGATTTCCTCCCAGACGGTCTTGTTGGGGTCGAGTGCATCACGGCTCTGGTCGACATAGCCGAGATGCACGTTCTCCGCGATCTCCACGCTGCCGCTGTCCGGCTTTTCCTGGCCAGTGAGCATCTTGAACAGCGTCGTCTTGCCGGCGCCGTTGGGGCCGATGATGCCCACGATGCCGCCCGGGGGCAGCTTGAAGCTGAGGTTGTCGATCAGCACGCGATCGCCGAAGGACTTGGTGAGTCCCTCGACGGTAATGACGTTCTGTCCCAGGCGTTCGCCGGGCGGAATGATGATCTGCGCGGTCTGCGACTGGGTGCGGGCCTCGTTGAGCTTGACGAGTTCGTCGTAGGCGCGAATACGCGCCTTGGACTTGGCCTGGCGCGCCTGCGGCGACTGCCCCATCCATTCCTTTTCACGCTCCAAGACCTTGGCGCGTGCCGCGTCCTCGCTCTTTTCCTGCGCGAAGCGCTTGGCCTTGGCCTCGAGATAGGCCGAGTAATTGCCCTCGTAGGGCACGCCACGGCCCCGGTCGAGTTCAAGGATCCAGCCCGTGACATTGTCGAGGAAGTAGCGGTCGTGGGTGATGATCAGCACCGCGCCCGGGAACTCACGCAGGTGCCGCTCGAGCCAGGCCGTGGTCTCGGCATCGAGATGATTGGTCGGTTCGTCGAGCAGCAGGAGGTCCGGCTTGGAGAGCAGCAGGGCACAGAGAGCCACGCGGCGCTTCTCGCCACCGGAGAGGTTGGTGACGTCGGCGTCGCCGGGCGGGCAGCCGAGGGCCTCCATGGCCACTTCGACCTGGGATTCGAGATCCCACAAATTCTGGCTGTCGATGACGTCCTGCAGCTTGGCCGCCTCGTCGGCGGTCTCGTCCGAATAGTTCATCATCAATTCGTTGTAACGGTCGACGACGTCCTTCTTTTCCTTGACCCCGGTCATGACGTTGCCGAGCACGTTGAGCGCCGGATCGAGCTGCGGTTCCTGCGCCAGGTAACCCACCTTGGCGCCCTCGGCCACCCAGGCCTCGCCGGTGAATTCGGTCTGGATGCCGGCCATGATCTTGAGCAGCGTCGACTTGCCGGCGCCGTTGGGGCCGAGCACGCCGATCTTGGCGTCGGGGTAGAAGGAGAGATTGACGTTATCCAGCACCTTCTTGCCGCCGGCATAGGTCTTGGACAGACCGTGCATGTGATAGATGAACTGGCGCGCCATATGCGAGTGACCTCTTCGGGGTGTTCGGAGAATTGGCGCTTATGTAGGGCATGCGCCCGACCGGGGCAACGCCCTGCCCCGACGGTGCAATGCCGCACCGGTGACGCGCGGCCGGGAACGACGTCGCGCGCCCTGCCGTTGCGGACTGGTCATCAAGAGGAGCGAGAATGGCCAATCTCTGGTACCGCAACGCCGTCGTCTACTGCGTCGACGTGAAAAGCTTCATGGATGCCAATGGGGACGGCGTGGGCGATTTTGCCGGGCTGGCGGACCGGCTCGACCATCTGGAGCGGCTGGGCGTCACCTGCATCTGGCTCAACCCGTTCTATCCCTCCCCGCGCAAGGACAATGGCTACGACATCGCGGACTACTACGCGGTCGATCCGCAGCTTGGAAATCTGGGCGACTTCGTCGAGTTCATGCAGGCGGCAAAGGACCGCGGCATGCGCGTCATTGTCGATCTGGTGGTCAACCACACATCGGACCAGCACCCCTGGTTCCAGTCGGCGCGATCCGATCCGAATTCGCCCTACCGGGACTGGTACGTCTGGCGCAAGGACAAGCCGGACAACATCACGGACGGGATCGTTTTCCCGGGCGTCCAGAAGGGAATCTGGACATACGACAATGCCGCTAAAGCCTGGTACATGCACCGCTTTTACCAGTTCCAGCCCGACCTCAACGTGACCAACCCCGAGGTGCGGGCCGAAATCCTCAAGATCATGGGGTTCTGGCTCGAGCTGGGCGTGTCCGGTTTTCGCGTCGATGCCGTCCCCTTCCTCATCGAGCCGCGGGGCGTCTTGACCGACAAGCCTGTGACCGACCCCTATTCCTTCCTGACCGACATTCACAACTTCCTCTCCTGGCGCAAGGCGGAGGCGGTGCTGCTGGCGGAAGCCAACATCGACTACGACGTGGCGCAGAGCTATTTCGACGCCGGCGACCGCATGACCATGGTGTTCGACTTCATCGGCAACCAGCACCTCTTCCTGTCCTTGGCGCAGAAGACGGCCGCCCCTCTGCGGCAAGCCCTCGCCGCCCGCCCTGCCCCCAATGGCATGGGCCAGTGGGCAAACTTTCTGCGCAACCACGACGAACTGGACCTGGGCCGTCTTACCGAGCAGGAAAAGTCCGAGTGCTTTGCCGCCTTCGGACCGAAGCCGGAGATGCAGATCTACGACCGCGGCATTCGCCGCCGGCTCGCCAGCATGCTGGACGGCGACGAGCGGCGCCTCAAGCTGGCCTTCTCGCTGCTCATGTCCCTGCCGGGCACGCCGGTGCTGTGGTATGGTGACGAGATCGGCATGGGGGACGATCAGTCGCTCAAGGAGCGTGAGGCGGTGCGCACGCCCATGCAGTGGTCGCAGGAACCCAATGCCGGTTTTTCGTCAGCGGACCCGAACAAGCTGATCCGCCCCGTCATCGACAAGGGCAAGTTCAGCTACAAGACCGTCAACGCCGCGGCAGAGGTGCACCGCCGGGATTCACTGTTTCACGCCGTCTCGGACATGATCTCGACCCGCCGCTCCTCGCCGGAAATCGGCTGGGATGGCGTCAACATCGTGGATGTGGGCGACGACGAGCTCCTAGTGCTGGAGAGCACCTGGCGGGGCAACCGCGTCTTTACCGCCCACAACTTCTCGGATCGCAACAAGTCCTTCCATCTGGACGACACTTCGATCCGCACCCTGACGCCCATGCTGACGGACGACACGCCGCTCGACCCGCTCGGGCCGGATGAACCCATCACCCTCTCGCCCTTCGGCTATTGCTGGCTGCGTTGCAACGGCGAACGCCGGTAAGAGACGCCGCTCCGGACCATCCCCGTTCCCTGATTTGGATGGCCCGGAGCAGACTGCCGAGCGCCCTTACACCCGGAATTGCGAGGACTGCGCACCGTCTCGCCGAATGGATGGCGCAGCCCGAGCACGGAATGAAAAAGCAAGTTGAAGCGGCGTGCAAGAAGTTTTTGCGCACGGAACATGCAAAAGCGCAGGTTGCACAATTCATGTGCAGCCTGCGCAAGTTATGGTCTGGAAGGGTTCAGTAAACGTAGACCGTGAGGGTGTTTCCATCCTGCTCGACGGCGAAAACACGCGATGCGCTGTAGCTTGAGCGCGCAAGGGACGCACTCAGCAGTGGATCGCTCAGAATGGCCGATTGCAACTGGTCGCCCAGCCCACTGCTGCTGAGCGTAGCGGACAGTTGGATGCGCAGTGCGGGGCACACATCCACCCTCTCGATACTGACGTTACTGGCCCGCTGCCAGGGGCCATCGATCTGGGTCGACGACAGGAGCGCCTGCACCTGTTGTCCAGATACCCCGTCACAATCGGGCAGCGCACCGGTCGCAGATCGTGCATTGGTGACCGCCGCAACGCCGCCGCCTGCCCCGTATCCATTACCAGCCGGGCTTGCACCAGATCCACCGCTACCACCGCTTCCCACACCGACCGTAACGCCCGCCAAACCGCCGCCACCGACGATCACGTCCGCATTGGCCCCGCCGCCGAGGAGGTCGATATCGGCATCGGCGGCACTGCCGCCACCCGAGCCTACGGTTGCGTTCGCGATGCTGCTGTCAGTCCCGCCGATGTTAGCATCGAGCACCTGGTTGTCCCCGCCCACACCGACATTGGCGAGGCCGCTATTGCCTGCGTCGCCCGAGCCGAGCGTGGCGGCGGCATCGCTGCCTTTGGGACCCCCACGCCCAGAACGGACTGCGCCTGCGCGGGGAAGGACACGCCCGCAAGCAGGATTGCCGCAGAGGCCGAAATAACAAGGGACTTCATGATCTTTCTCCTGTTCGATCGACGAATAGTCGCAATCGGACTACGGGAGAGCAGCGAGCATGTTCCGTTGAGGGCGGACCGGAACCTGCGCTAGAGTCTGTTTTACTGACGGCACCTCTCGATTTTTAGCAAAAGTCTTGAGGGCCGCGCGGGAAGGCCCGAGGATGCTGCTTGGCGCAAAAAAACAGGGCGCGAAACCGAAGTTTCGCGCCCCACCGGGGAAGCCGCAGAGGAGCGTCAACCTTTGCGGCCATCCTCCGATCCGAGACGGAGGCTCTGTTGGCGTTCCGTCGTGACTATGCCGACCGCCGATGGTGCATTCTGCGGCCGGGCTTGCCTCGTCAACGAAGCAAAAAGCCCCCGGTTCCAGTCGTCACAGCAGGCCTGTAAAATTGTGAACGGGCCGCGCAAAAGTGTCGAAATGAGTCAGCTTCCTGCGAAGCGTTGATGGCCCTCACCTGGCAGCTTAACAGCAAAACGCCCGGTCGATGACCGGGCGCCTTTGAAAAATGGAGATTGCTCTTATTTGGTGACCAGACCAGCATCGGTGCAGGCCTGCAGGGTGATCGTTTCGAGATCGATCTTGGTCGTGGCGTCGACGGCTTCGTTGACGTCCGGAGCGGTCTCGACAACAGCGTCATCTGCCGAGGAGTCGTTGTTGTTATCGGCGGAGGAGGCGCTGTTATCGTCGGCCGTGGTCGAGCTATCGGCCGTAAGAGACTCGGTATTGTCAGCGGTGACAAGTTCGTCGCAACGCTGCTGAACAGCGGCCATTTCATCTTCCGGGATTTCAACACCATTGATCATGGCAGCAAAAGCAGGGCCCGAGAAAGAAAGGCCGGCAACGAGTGCAATAGAAGTCAGGGCGGATTTAACACGCATTTTGTAACCTCGAATTTTTTCGCTGGTAGAGCGCTTGCTCGACATCAAAACGGGGGGCACGGCAAAACGTTGCAATCGAAGTGGCGATGGAAAGAATTGCAATTACTTCCGCCGCACCCGTTATGCGGCGTGCCCACGGACACCGACCCTTCAGTCCGTGACGATGCTGGGCCCGGACAGAGCTGGGTACGCTCTATTCGGGAGGGGTGCCGCACAATCCGCCTCCCCACACCCACCGCAGGGCCATTGGGCCGCGCCAATCGACAGTGCTGGCGACCTGACGGGCGTAATAGGTTAACCTGTGAGGCAGAGGCCGCGCCAGAAGGTCACCCGGTGCAGACCACGCGGAAAATGTGGATCGATATCGCCGCTGGCATGGCCGTTGTCTCGAGCCGAGGCAGACCGGGCTGGTGCAGGTCGGCGGCGAGCGAATGACACGCGGATTTCGCCAGGAGGTGATGGGCCGTCTTCACCGCGGGAGCCTACGGGCGATGGTCTGCGGCGGCGAATAATGGTTTAAGGCCGCACATGTCCCCTGATTTCTCTGGAGCCACCATGAGCCAGCCCACAAAAGAAGCCGAGTTCAAGCAGCGGTTCGCAGCCGTGATCCGCGACCTGCACGAAGCCGGCGGCGAAGATGGAGAGGCCATGGCCATTCTCGGCAGCATGGCCGGCGAACTGGCACTGGCCAACAAGAAGCCCAGCTGGTCCGCCTTCAAGCAGGGCCTTACCAACGACACCTACCGGCAACTGATCGCGGCCTTTACCGAGAAGGGCAATGAACATCACCAGGCGGGGCGGCACAAGCAGGCCTATGCCATCCAGGCGCTAGCCATGTCTGTCGTCGCCATGACACAGCGGGCCGATGCCGACGTCGCCGCTGGCGAAAAATTGCTCGATCAGGCGATCGACCACACCGCCAAAACGTATATCGCGCTGCGCGCAAAACAGAACTAGCCGCGAGGCCCCTCCTCCCGGTCATTGTCCCCATATCCGAGCAGGCACGTGGTGCTTTGTGCTCGGAATCGCGCTCTTTGCGGTCAAGCCGATGCTGCGGATCGCCCGCGAACTGCACCTGGCCTCTGAGAGCGACGTACAGGATCTGGCGCAGCGATACGAAGAGTCCTGAATGGAGCCTTCACGTTGCGTCACCTCGCAAACGCCATCATTGTGCCTGTCGATAGAGGGATCGAGAACGCAAGGACCGCCGCATGAGAATGACCCGCACACTGCTCGCCTGCGCTGCCATGGGCCTGACCCTTTCCGGCGTCATGGCACAGGAGCCTCCAACGCCTGCCGAAGATGCCCCTGCCGTGCCGGTGGCTCCGGCGCCCGCGACGGCCAGCGCAGCGCTGACACTGTCCCTGGAAAGCACAGGCGATATCGAGCGGACCGTCGTCACTTACCAGTGCAAGGATGAGACAAGCCTGACCGTACAGTACATCAATGCCGCCCCCAATTTCCTCGCCATCCTGCCGGTTGATGGCGAGAACCATGTGTTCGTCACCACCATCTCCGCCTCGGGCGCGCGCTACGTGGCCGGTCCCTATGAATGGTGGAACAAGGGCGGCGACGGCACGCTGCGCGACCTGATGCAGGATGAAGGCGCGGCACCTATGGCCGAATGCACCGAGACCAGCAACACCCCCTGACCATCAGCTTGGAGCGTCGCTCGACGACATCGGCTCTGTTGCGTGTTGCGCCGATATCGCGCAAATGAAGCACGAGACGCTGCCTACGAGGATCTTCCGGTCATGAGCATGTTCATCTCCTCGCTGATGTTCATCGCCCTTTTCGCCGTCGCGCTGGCCCACCTGCTCTGGTCCTTCGGCAAGACCTGGCCCATCCGCGATGAAAAACTGCTGGCCCAGACGGTCGTGGGTACCAGCGGCATCGATCACATGCCGCCTCGCTACGCCTCGTTCGGTGTCGCGATCCTTGCTCTAGCCGCCGGCGTTCTCGCCCTGTCGCTGGCGGACCATGACAGCGGCGGCGCCGGGCTGAACGCGCTGGGTATCGTGGCGGGCCTGATCTTCGTCGTGCGCGGCTCTATCGGCTACTCTGGTTGGTGGAAGCAGCGCACGCCGGAGCCGAACTTCCGCTTCAACGACACCCGTGTCTATTCGCCCCTCTGCCTCCTGCTTGGGCTGGGTTTCTTCGTCCTTTCCCTGCTGCGCCTGAGCTGAAGGGAATGGGCATGGGCAAAAATGTCGATGGTCCGAGAGCGGCGACAATGTTCCGGCAACCATTTCGCCTGATGTGGCGGACCTCGCCGTCTTCGTCATCGTGATAGAGAGCGATGCGAAAAAGGTGCCGGATTTCATGCGGCTGAGGCGCGACCTGACGAGGCCTTTCGATACGCCCCGGCTGCCTCCGGGGCTGGAACCGCGCGCGCTCTGGCAGGTCGAGCCAGTGAAGCTCCATCGGCTGCTGGAGGACGCCTACCGCACCGGCGGCGGCAGCGTCGCGCCGTTCGAGCAGTGGTTCTTCCCGCTGGTCGAGGATGAAGAGTTTGACCCCGCGCTGGTTCTGACGCTGGTCGACAAAGATAGCCTGCCCGCTGGCCTCGTGCAGTGCTGGACCAGCGGCTTCATCAAGGATCTTGTGGTCCGGCACGATCTGCGCGGCCGCGGCGCCGGATCATGGCTGCTGCTGTCCGCGTTCCAGCTTTTGCGCGACCGTGGATTATCTTGCCTCGACCTCAAGGTCTGGCAAAGCAACACCGCAGCACGTCTTCTATACGCGCGTCACGGTATGGTCGAAGTGCTCTAGACCGGCAAAGCCGTCAGCCCTGTGGGCGCGAGAACACATTGATCACGTTGCCGTCCGGATCGTGGATCAGCAGCGAACGATTGCCCCAGGGCATGGTGGTGGGCTGCATCACCACCTTGGTCCGTTCCGGCAGGCGCATGAGCACGGCTTCGACATCGTCGACCTCGAACTCGATAAGCGCGCACCGGTTCGCCCCCGCCACCACGGCGCCAGCATTGAACTGCTTGATGACGGACTCATCGGAGATCGCCAGCGCCACGGCTCCAAACCGGAACTCTGCGAAGACCGGGGCCGGCTGGTTCGGCGTCACGCCGGTGAGCACAGTATAGAAGACGACCAGACGATCGATCTGGTTGGTCACGAGGCGGATTGAGGCAAGATGCATGGCGGGCTCCTTTTGGGAGCCCGCTTGTGCAGCATCGCCGTGTCAGACGCTGTCAGTGGCTGGCGGGCGGATCAACGCCACCACGGATCGAGGCGGCAACGTTGCGGTCCCTTCCGTGAACGGCACCTCCACCGAAGCATCGGACTGCATGCCCACGACCCACTCGCCCTCCGGCAGGTGCGCCACGACCGGTTCGATGCGGCGGTTGAACCACACCAGCACCTCGTCACCCTTGTCACGCAGATGCATGCCGAGCACTGACGCGCCGGGATCGCCCCAGTCGCCCTCGTTCATTTCGCGCCCGTCCGGGTGCAACCACTCGATGTCGCGAACCCCATGGCGTTCCTGGCCGGTGAAGAACCGGTCATGCGTCAGCGCAAGGTGCTGTTGCCGGAAACTCTTGAGCGCCGCCACATAGTCCACCAGCGCGCCGTCGGCGCCTTCCCAGTCGACCCAGGTGATTTCGTTATCCTGCGCATAGGCGTTGTTGTTACCCTGCTGGGTGCGATACATCTCGTCGCCCTGCTGGATCAGCGGGGTGCCGCGGGAGAAGAATAGCGTCGCCAGGAGCGCCCGGACATCGCGCTTGCGCGCGACGACGACGCCCTCGTCATCGGTCTCGCCTTCGAAACCGCAGTTCCAGGATTGGTTGTTGTTGTGCCCGTCCCGGTTTTCCTCGCCATTGGCCTCGTTGTGCTTGTCGCCATAGCTGACGAGGTCGCGCAGCGTGAAGCCATCATGGACGGCCAGCATGTTGACGCCATTGCTGGGCTTGCGGCCCTCGACATCGAAGATTTCGGCCGATCCGGCGACCTTGCCGGCCAGCGCGCCAATCTTGCTTGGCTCGCCACGCCAGAAAGCCCGCACTTCGTCGCGGAACGTGTCGTTGTGCTCCTGGAACTCCTTGCCGAACTGCCCGAGGCCATAGCCGCCCGGACCCGGATCCCAGGGCTCGGCGACCAGGATCGACTGTTTCAGCACCGGATCGGCCTTGATCTTCTTGAGCATCTCGGCTTCCGGGTTGAAACCCGGATCGCGTCCCAGCACGGTACCAAGATCGAAACGGAAACCGGAGACACCCATCTCCTCGATCCAGTAGCGCAGGCTGTCGATCACCAGCCGCTGCACGGCCGGGTGGTCGCAGCGCAGCGTGTTGCCAGTGCCGGTGTCGTTGACGAGGTACTTCTTCCCGTCCACGTCCACCCAACGATAATAGGTCTGCGGATCGAGCCCCATCATCGAGAGGATCGGGCCCTGCTGATCGCCTTCGCCGGTGTGGTTGTAGACGACGTCGAGGATCACCGAGATGCCGGCCTTGCGATAGGCGTCGGTCATCACCCGCATTTCCTGCGGGCCGCGCGGGGCGAGGCGGGGATCGACGGCGAAATAGGCCAGCGGATTGTAGCCCCAGGCATTGGTCAATCCGAGCGCCGGCAGGTGCCCTTCGTCGATCCAGGCCGCCGTCGGCATCAACTGGATGGTATCCACGCCGAGATGCTTGAAGTGGTCGATGACGCGCCGCGTCGTCAGGGCGGCGATGGTGCCGCGAAGCGGCCCCTGCACGCCGGGGTGGCGCATGGTGAACCCACGCACATTGAGCTCGTAGAAGAGGCTCGGCGCCTTGCGGCGCGGCTTGGCCAGCTTGTTGCGCTCGCCCATGACGATGGCCTTGGGCACCAGGGGTGCCGTGTCCACCGCCTCTTCGCGTCCGAGACGCAGCCGCGGCGAGCGCACGAACACCCGGTCCAGCCACTTGGCGTAAGGGTCCACCAGCAGCTTGTTCGGATCGAAGAAATACCCCTGGTCGGGATCATAGGGTCCGTCGGCGCGCAGTCCGTAACGCGCACCAGTCGTGACGTTGGCGATTAGGCCAGCGTGGATGTTGTCCTGGTGAACGTCCAGTTCGAAGCGCCCGATCTCCTCGTCCTGCTCATCGAAGATGCAGACCCAGATGACCGAAGCGCTTTCGGAGTAGACAGCGAAATTGACCCCCTCGGGCGTCACGGTCGCGCCAAGCTGATCGGTGCGTCCCCCCTGGGGGACCAATTCGGGATTCATGGATAGACCGTTCTAGGTAATGACGCTGGGCCCCGATCGGCCCGTTCGAGACTGGATTTTCGCGAGCTCTTCAGCGATCTCGATAAGCGGCTTGAGGGCCTCCTGGGTATCGAGGTCGTGGCGTCCATCGGCAGGCTCGTAGCGTTCAAGATAGACCCGCAACGTGGCGCCGACGGTGCCGGTTCCAGAGAGACGCAAGACAATGCGGGAGCCGTCTTCGAAGCCGATCCGGACGCCCTGTTTGGCACTGATCGAACCGTCCACCGGATCGTGGTAGGTGAAGTCGTCGGCGTAGGCGACGCGTTTGCCGCCGATCGCCGTGCCGGCCATCTCGGGGAGTTTGACGCGAAGGTCATCCATCAGCTGATTGGCCGTCGCCGCGTCGACCTCTTCGTAGTCGTGCCGCGTGTAGTAGTTGCGCCCATAGCTGCGCCAGTGCTCCTGCACGATCTCATCGACGCCCTGCTTGCGCACGGCCAGGATGTTGAGCCAGAGCAGCACCGCCCAGAGGCCGTCCTTTTCCCGCACGTGGTCCGACCCCGTGCCGGCACTTTCCTCGCCGCAGATGGTGACGCGGCCGGCGTCGAGCAGGTTGCCGAAGAACTTCCAGCCCGTGGGCGTCTCGTGCATCTCGATGCCGAGCTTTTCCGCCACGCGGTCGGCGGCGGCGCTGGTCGGCATCGAGCGGGCGATGCCGGCGATGCCCTTGCTGTAGCCCGGTGCCAGATGCGCATTGGCCGCCAGGAGCGCCAGCGAATCGGAGGGCGTGACGAACCGGTTCTTGCCGATGATGAGGTTGCGGTCCCCATCGCCATCCGAGGCCGCACCGAAATCCGGGCCGTCGGCGGTCATCAGCAGGTCGAACATGTCCTTGCAGTAGACGAGGTTGGGATCGGGGTGGCCGTCGCCGAACGAGGGGGATGGCGTGCCGTTGACCACGGTGCCCGCGGGCGCACCCAGCATGTCTTCGAGAATGGCCGTGGCGTAGGGGCCCGTCACCGCATGCATGGCATCGTAGGTCATGCGGAAACCGGAGGCGAAGAGACCACGAATGGCATCGAAGTCGAACAGCGACTGCATCAGGGCCGCATAGTCCTTCACCGGATCGATCACCTCGACCGTCATCCCTTCGACGCTCTGGGTCCCGATGGTCCCGAGATCGATGTCGGGCGTATCGACGGTCTTGTAGCTGTCGATGACCTTGGTGCGGGCGAACACCGCGTCGGTGATTTTTTCCGGCGCGGGTCCACCATTGGAGACGTTGTACTTGATGCCGAAATCGCCCTGCGGACCGCCCGGGTTGTGGCTGGCCGAAAGCACCAGACCGCCGAACGCCTCGTAGTGTCGGATGATGTTGGAGGCCGCGGGCGTCGAAAGCAGCCCACCCTGCCCGACCAGCACCTTGCCAAAACCGTTGGCGGCCGCGATGCGGATGGCCTTCTGGATGGCCACGTCATTGTAGTAGCGGCCGTCCCCGCCGATCACCAGCGTCTTACCCTCAAAGCCCTCGAGGCTGTCGAAGATCGCCTGGATATAGTTCTCGACGTAATTGGGCTGCTGGTAGACGGCCACGCGCTTGCGCAGGCCCGACGTCCCCGGCTTCTGGTCAGGATAGGGGGTGGTCTTAATCGTCTTCACTGTCATCTGTCTCGAGCCCGATCAGGGAGGCATAAAGTCCGGCGTAGCGACGCGCACTGAGCTGCCAGCTGAGGTCGGACTTCATGCCCCTTCGTTGCATTTTCTTCCAGGATTTCTCGTCGGCGTAGAGGGCTTTTGTGCGGCGGATGGCGTCCGCCAGCGCCGCTTCGGTGGGCGGCGCAAACTGCACGCCCGTCGCTACCTCGGCCTGCACCGCCGCCACATTGGCGTCGATCACGGTGTCATTGAGCCCGCCTACCCGGCTGACCAGCGGAATGCAGCCATAGCGAAGCGCGTACATCTGCGTCAGCCCACAGGGCTCGAACCGGGATGGCACAACCATGACGTCCGCGCCGCCCTGGATGAGGTGACTGAGCCCCTCATTGTAGCCCGTCACCAACCCCACCTTGCCGGGATGGCGTTGAGCCCCGTTGCGGATCGCGTTCTCCAGCTCCGCCTCGCCCGATCCGAGCACCGCCAGTTGGCCGCCATCGGCCACCAGCATGTCGATATTGGCGGCGAGGAGGTCGATGCCCTTTTGCCATGTCAGCCGGCTCACGACGGCGAAGAGCGGACCGCGGCTGTCGTCGAGCCCGAACGCCTCGCGCAGCGCCTGCTTGTTCACCCGACGGTTCTGGATGGTGCTGGTGCTGAACGTCTGGACCAGCGCGGTGTCCGTGGCCGGATTCCAGGCCTCGGTGTCGATGCCGTTGAGCACGCCGAATACGGTGTCCGAGCGGTTGTTGAGGAGACCATCGAGCCCCATCCCGAAGGCGGGCGTGCGGATTTCGGCGGCATAGCTGGGGCTCACCGTCGTGACGAAGTCGGCGCACTCGACCCCCGCCTTCAGGTACCCCACCCCGCCATAATATTCGACGCCATGCACCGAGAACGCATGCGAGGGCAGCCGCAATTCCCCGAAGATATCCGCCCCGAATGTGCCCTGGAAGGCCATGTTGTGGACGGTCATCACCGTCTTGAGCGTCTGCGAAGGGCCGAACTTGACATAGGCCGGCACGAGCCCTGCCTGCCAGTCGTGCGCATGGATCACCTGCGGACGATAGCCCTCGACCAGCCCGAGCCCGAGTTCGGAGGCAACCCAGGACAGCGCCGCAAAGCGCCGCCAGTTATCGGGCCAGTCCCACCCTTCCGGCCCGGTATAGGGATTGCCGGGGCGGTCGTAGAGCGCTGGCACGTCGAGCACGATGAGGTCGAGGCCCGACACCCGGCCGGCCACGAGGCGCCCTTTCGCGCCGAAAAGATCCCGGAAATGCGCCACGTCCCTGCCGCCGCTCATCTGGGCGGTGATGGCCGGATAGCCCGGCACCAGGGTGCGCATCTTGACACCACACTCACCCAAGGCCGCCGGAAGGGCCCCCGCGACGTCCGCGAGGCCCCCCGTCTTGATCAGCGGGTAGATTTCGGAGGCGACCGAAAGAACTTCGATCATCGATCGGCCAGGTACCGGTTGATCATCGGCTGGGTGACGAGCGTCACCCCTTCTTCCGTGCGCCGGAACCATTTGGCGTCGAATTCGGGGTCCTCCCCGACCACCAGCCCCTCGGGCACGCTGACGCCGCGGTCGATGACGACCTTCTTGAGCCGCGCGTTGCGCCCGATGTCGCAATAGGGCAGCACCACCGCCTCCTCCAGCACCGAGTAGGAATGGACGCGGCTGCCGGTCGAGAGCAGCGTGCGCTGCAGGTGACCGCCGGAGATGATGCAGTCGCCCGAGACCAGAGAGTTGACGGCCGAACCTCGGCGCCCGTCGAAATCGTGCACGAACTTGGCCGGCGGCGTGATCTCGGCATAGGTCCAGATCGGCCAGTCGCGATCGTAGAGGTCAAGCTGCGGGGTGATGTCGGTGAGGTCAATATTGGCCTTCCAATAGGCATCCACCGTGCCCACGTCGCGCCAGTAGGAGACGGTTTCATTGCTCGAGCGCACGCAGGAGCGGGTGAAGCGATGGGCCCAGGCCGTCCCGTTCTTGACGATATAGGGGATGATGTCCTTGCCGAAATCGCGGTTCGAGCCTTCGGTCGCGGCATCGCGACGTAGTTGTTCCATGAGGAAGCGCGTCTCGAACACATAGATGCCCATGGAGGCCAGCGCCATGTCCGGCTTGTCCGGCATGCCGGGCGGGTCCTTGGGCTTTTCCACGAAGTCCACGATCCGGTCGCGGCCATCGACATGCATCACCCCGAACGCGCTCGCTTCCGCACGCGGCACTTCGAGGCACCCCACGGTCACGTCGGCCCCCGTGTCCACGTGCTGGCGCAGCATGATCTCGTAGTCCATCTTGTAGATGTGGTCGCCAGCCAGGATCACGATGTAGCGCGGGCCGTAATCCTCGATGATGTCCATGTTCTGGAACACTGCGTCGGCCGTGCCTTCGTACCACTGCGTTTCCGAAACCCGCTGGCTGGCCGGCAGGACGTCGAAGCTCTCGTTGCGTTCCTGGCGCAGGAAGTTCCAGCCGCGCGACAGGTGCCGGATCAGGCTGTGGGCCTGATACTGCGTGGCCACCGAAATGCGGCGGATGCCGGAGTTGATGGCGTTGGACAGCGCAAAGTCGATGATGCGCGCCTTGCCGCCGAAATAGACGGCCGGCTTGGCGCGGCGATCCGTCAGTTCCATCAGGCGCGTGCCGCGCCCTCCCGCCAGCACATAGGCCATGGCCTCGCGCGCCAGGGGCGAAGGTACCCGGTAGTCTGCCATTCTGTTTCCCTCCAAGCGCCCGGCTTTTTACCCCCCGGGACGTGTTCCTTGATAAGCCGTCACGCCGCCTCGAACTTGAGAAACAGCGTTGCCAGCGGCGGCAGGTAGATTTCTGCCTCCGCTGGCCAGTGCTGCCCTTCGACAGCATAGGCGATGACCGCACCCTGATTGCCGGTGTTCCCACCCGCATACCAGCCCGCGTCGGTATTCAAACGCTCCACCCAGCGCCCGGTCTGCGGCATCGGCACTTTATAGCCGCTGCGTGGCACTGGCGTGAAATTGGATATGACCAGCACGGGATCGGCCCCGGGCGCCTTGCGCACCCAGGCCAAAACCGAGTTCGCCTGGTCATTGCCGATCAGCCATTCAAAGCCGTCGGGCTCGCAGTCGCACTCATGTAGCGCCGGCAGGCTGCGATAGGCGGCATTGAGATCGGCCACGAGACGGCGCATGCCCTCGTGAGCCGGCGCATCCAGCAGCCACCAGTCGAGCGCCCCATCCTCCGACCATTCCTCGCGCTGGGCGAATTCCTGGCCCATGAACAGAAGCTTCTTGCCCGGATGGCCCCACATGAAGGCGAGATAGGCGCGCATATTGGCGAACTTCTGCCAGTCGTCCCCCGGCATCTTGGTCAGCAGCGAGCCCTTGCCGTGCACCACCTCGTCGTGGCTGATGGGCAAAACGAAGTTCTCGCTGAACGCGTAGACGAGGCCGAACGTCATGTCGCCGTGGTGATAGCGACGGTGGATCGCCTCCCGGCTCATGAAGCGCAGCGTGTCGTTCATGAAACCCATGTTCCACTTGAAGCCGAAGCCGAGGCCACCGGTATAGACGGGTGCGCTGACACCGGGCCAGGACGTGGACTCCTCGGCGATCATGAAGGCGCCAGGGAACTGGCGATAGACCTCTTCATTGACGCGCTGGAGAAAGGCCACGGCCTCGAGGTTCTGGTTGCCGCCATGCTTGTTCGGCACCCACTCACCCGGCTGGCGGGAATAGTCGAGGTAGAGCATGGACGCCACCGCATCGACACGCAGGCCGTCGATATGGAAGGCATCGAACCAGTAGAGCGCGTTGTTGGTGAGGAAGCTCGAGACTTCCTGGCGCCCGAAATTGTAGATCGCCGTGTTCCAGTCCGGGTGGAAACCCTGGCGCGGGTCGGCGTGTTCATAGAGCGCGGTGCCATCGAAATGGCTGAGGCCGTGCTCATCGGTGGGAAAGTGCGCAGGGACCCAATCGAGGATCACCCCGAGACCGGCCTCGTGCGCAGCGTCGACAAACCGGGCGAACCCGGCTGGGTCGCCGAACCGCGCGGTCGGTGCGTAAAGGCCGGTGGGCTGGTAGCCCCAGCTCGGGTCGTAGGGATGCTCGGAAATGGGCAGGAGCTCGATATGGGTGTAGCCCATGTCCGCAGCGTAGGGCACCAGCTGTTCGGCCAGTTGATCATAGCTGAGGAAACCGCCATCCGGCTGCCGCCGCCAGGAGCCAAGATGGACTTCGTAGATGGACATCGGCGTGCGCCGCCAGTCGCGCGCGGCCCGCTCTTCCATGTATTTCTGGTCGGTCCAGGTGAAGGGCGTCGGGTCGGGCACCACCGACGCCGTGCGTGGCCGCAACTCCGCCTGCCGGGCGAACGGGTCCGCCTTGAGCGGCATGACCTGGCCATTGGGGCCGATGATTTCGTATTTGTAGAGCGTGCCGGTCCCCAGCACGGGGATGAACACTTCCCAGATGCCATTGCGGTTGCGCATCGGGTGGCGCCGCCCGTCCCACTCGTTCCAGGGGCCGACCACCGAAACACGCTGGGCATTGGGCGCCCATACGGCAAAATGGGTGCCGTGAATGCCCTCGAACTCCATCTCGTGCGCGCCGAGCTTATCGAAGAGGCGCAGATGGCTGCCTTCCCCGATGTAGTAATCATCCATCGGACCCAGCACCGGGCCGAAGGAATAGGGGTCGAAAACCGTCCACTCGCCCCCGGCATTGCGCGCCAGGTAGCGGATCGGCTGGCGCCGGTCGAGCGGCACCTTGCCCTCGAAGAAGCCCGCCGGATGACGCGGAGTCAGCCGCCCCAGTTCGGCGCCATCGAGCTTGAAGGCCGTGACGCTCTCGGCATGAGGAATGAATGCCCGGAGGACCCATGTCCCCGCTATGTCGTGCAGCCCGAGGACCGAAAAGGCGTTGCTGTGGCGCCCCGAAACAATCGCTTCGACGTCGCGCCCGTCGGCTTGCCAGTCCTCTTTGCTCACCCCGTCACTCCTGCCTGTGCCGAATCTGTTCGACGTGTAATTTCAAGACCGTCTGATCGTTTGCGGAACCACCGCTCCAGCATACAGAACACTTCAAGCGGTGGGTACGTTCCAGATATCGTGTGCATATTGCCGGATCGTCCGGTCGGACGAGAAGAAACCGACGGCGGCGGTGTTGCGGATCGCCATGCCCAGCCATTTTGGCTTGTTGTTCCACAGCGCATTGACGCGCATCTGCGCATCCCAATAGCTGTCGAAGTCGCGCGCCACCATGAACCAGTCATGGTCGTAGAGCCCGCCGATAAGATCCCGGTACCGGTGCGGATCGTCCGGCGAGAACACGCCCGACGCAATCGACTCGAGCGCCTCGCTCAGCCGCGGAGAGCTGTCGATGGCGGTGCGCGGCACTTCGTTGCGGCTGCGCTTGTCCTCGACTTCCTCGGTTGAGAGCCCGAAGATGACGATATTGTCCGCCCCCACCTCCTTGTGCATCTCCACATTGGCGCCATCCATTGTGCCGATGGTGATGGCGCCATTGGCCATGAACTTCATGTTGCCGGTGCCCGATGCTTCCATGCCGGCCGTCGATATCTGCTCGCTGAGATCGGCCGCCGGCACGATCACTTCGGCCAGGCTCACATTGTAGTTGGGCAGGAACACCACCTTGAGCAGACCGCGCACCGCTGGGTCGTTGTTGATGACACGGGCGACGTCGTTGATGAGCTTGATGATGAGCTTGGCGTTCCAGTAGCTCGGGGCGGCCTTGCCCGCGAAGATCTTGACGCGCGGCATCCAGTCCCGCTCCGGATGGGCGCGGATTTCATCATAGAGGGCAACGGCCTGGATGATGTTGAGCAACTGCCGCTTGTATTCGTGGATTCGCTTGATCTGCACGTCGAACAGCGCCTCGGGCGAGACGGTGATGTTCATCCGGTCCTTTATCAGCCGCGCGAGGCGCTCCTTGTTGGCGCGCTTGACGGCGGCGAACTGGCTCTGGAACCCGGGGTCGTCGGCATGGGCTTCCAGCCCGCGCAGTTTCTCGATGTCATCGAGAAAGGCTGGCCCGATCCGGTCCGAAATGAGCCTGGTGAGACCGGGGTTGCACTGCATCAGCCAGCGCCGCGGCGTGATACCGTTGGTCTTGTTGTTGATGCGCTCGGGGTAGAGCTTGTGCAGGTCGGCAAAGACCGTCTGCTTCATCAGTTCGGTGTGCAGGGCCGAAACGCCGTTGATCGAGTGCGAGCCGACAAAAGCCAGTTGTCCCATGCGCACGCGCCGCCCGCCATGCTCGTCGATCAGCGACACATTGGCGATCTGCTGGTCGGTGAACTTGGCCCGGTTGCGGGCTTCGCCCAGAATGTCCGCGTTGATCTGGTAGATGATCTGCATGTGCCGAGGCAGCAGGCGCTCGAGCAGCGCCACCGGCCAGCTTTCGAGCGCCTCGGGCAGCAGCGTGTGATTGGTGTAGCCGAACGTGCCCTTGGTGACCTTCCACGCATCGGCCCATTTCATACCGTTGTCATCGACCAGGATGCGCATGAGCTCGGCGACGGAAATGGCGGGGTGTGTATCGTTGAGCTGGATCGCCACCTTGTCTGGCAGGGACGTCAGGTCACCGTACTGCTGGATGTGCCGGCGCACGATGTCCTGCAGCGAAGCCGAGGAGAAGAAGAACTCCTGGCGCAGCCGCAGTTCCTGCCCTGCCGGCGTCGAATCGGCGGGGTAGAGGACGCGGGTGATGGCTTCGGCGCGGGCGCTCTCTTCGAGCGCGCCGATGTGGTCGCCGGAGTTGAACTTGTCGAGCAGGATCGGGTCGATCGGCTGCGCGCTCCAGAGCCGCAGCGTGTTGACGCGGGCGCCACGCCAACCGACGATCGGCGTATCATAGGCCACGGCCAACAGGTGATCATTGGGCCGCCACTCCTGGCGGATCAAGCCATCCGGGTCGGTGACCGGCTCGACGTGACCGCCAAACCCGACCTCATAGGCGCTCTCGCGCCGCTCGAACTCCCACGGATTGCCATGCGCCAGCCATTCTTCGGGCAGCTCGACCTGCCAGCCTTCGCTCATCTCCTGCCGGAACAGCCCGTGCACATAGCGGATGCCATAGCCATAGGCCGGAATCTTCAGCGTCGACATGGATTCAAGGAAACACGCGGCCAGACGGCCGAGACCGCCATTGCCGAGCGCCGCATCGGGCTCCATGTTGATTAGGTCGCCCAGGTCGACATTGAGGTTCTTCAGCGCCTGCTGCACGGGCTCCATGAGTTGCACATTGCTCATGGCGTCGCGCATCAGGCGGCCGATCAGGAACTCGAGGCTGAGGTAGTAGACGCGTTTGTTGGAGGTCCGCCACGTCTCGCGCGAACTCTCCATCCAACGGTCCATGATGCGATCGCGGACGGCATAGATCGTGGCTGCCAGCCAGTCGTGCGGCCGCGCGACGATCGGATCCTTGCCGATGGAATAAGTCAGCTTCTCAAGGATTTGCGCCTGGAGCGCCTCAACCGTGGTGGCCCGGGGTTCGGGCGTCGGAGCATCGTAGACGATCGGCTTCTGCGGCATATCGCGATCCAAAGTGCATGTCGATGTTCCCCTCTAAGTGCGACACTCTGGCACTTAATTAAGGCAGGGGAAACCCCCTTCGGGTACAGTCACGCCGCTCCGGGTTCTTGTCTGCTCGACTCCCCGATCGCCTCTTCGGCACTTTCATCCGACACGGCAACGCCGCCTTCCCGCGCCTGTTCGCGGGCATTGGACAACAGCAATTGCCCCAGCTCCCGCCAGTCATTTCCGTTCAGTTGCAGCTCGAAGCGCTGGCTGTCGCGGTTCCGAACGCCCTCGAGCACGTCCTCCACCTGCTGCGTCTCCGCCCCGAGCATGCGGATGGCTTCACCCCCGAAGGTGAGGGCCGAATCGAAGAGCTCGCGACGCTGATATTCCACGCCGATGCGCACCAGCTGGATGGCGTGCTGACGATCGAACGCGCGTGCCATGACGCGGGCCAGCGGAAACTCGTTCCGCAACAGTTCAGCGATACGCGTGGTTTGGTCGGGCTTGTCCGTGCAAACCAAAATAAGGTCCGCCGTCCCTGCCCCAGCCGCGCGCAGGATGTCGAGGCGCGTCCCGTCGCCATAATGGACCTTGAAGCCGATCTGTGCGGCGGCCCTGATCATATCGGTGTCGTTGTCTATGATGGACACCGAGTGCCGCATGGCCAGCAACGGCTGGCTGGCAATCTGCCCGAAGCGCCCAAAGCCGATGATGAGGATGCGCGCCGACAACCCATCCGCCTTCTCGACGCCATCGAAGGACTGTGTCGGTTTCGGCATGAACCAGCGCATGGGGATCATCGCGAAGGGCGTCACTACCATGGAGATGATGACCACGGCGGTGAAGATGGCGTTGGTGGGGCCATCGATGAGCCCGGCCGCCGCCGACGTGGTGTAGAGCACGAAGGCGAACTCGCCGCCCTGCCCCATCAGCACCGCCCGCTCCAGCGCCTCCCCATGGTCAGACTTCAGCAGACGCGCCAGCCCGTAGATGGCGCCGGCCTTGAGCGCCATGTAGACGACGACGCTAAGGGCAATAATGCCCCAGTTGGCAGCCACAACCGAGAGATCGAGCGACATCCCCACAGCAAGGAAGAACAGGCCCAGCAGCAGGCCGCGAAACGGTTCCACGTCCGCTTCGAGCTGATGCTTGAAGGTGGACGTGGAGAGCAGCACGCCAGCGAGGAACGCGCCCATCGCCATGGAGAGGCCACTGGCCTGGAACAGCAGCGCAGCCCCCAGCACCACCAGCAGCGCCGCGGCCGTCATCACCTCCTGCACCCTGGCCTGTGCCATCAGGGAAAAGAACGGGTTCATGATGCGGCGGCCAAGGAAGATCAGCAGCAAGACCGCCCCGATGGCGATCCCGAAACCGACCGTCCGCGCCCACAGGCTCTCGTCTCCGGTCGAGGGGGAGAGGAAGGCCACGATGGCGAGGAGCGGCACGATGGCGAGGTCCTCGAGCAGCAGGATGGACACCATCTTCTGCCCGCTCTCCGTCGCCAGTTCGCCGCGCTCGCCCAGGATCTGCATCACGATGGCCGTCGAGGTCAGGACGAAACCCATTCCGGCAACAAAGGCCACGACCGGATCGAAGCCGAGCAAAACGCCGGCGCCCGTCAACAGCGCACCGCACCCCACGACCTGAATGGCCCCCAGCCCGAAGATCTGCTTGCGCAGCGACCACAGGCGTTGCGGCTCCATCTCGAGCCCGATGATGAACAGGAACATCACGACGCCCAGTTCGGCGGCGGCGAGCACCGAGGCGGGATCGTTGATCAGCCCGATACCCGAAGGTCCCAGCAGGAGGCCCGCTGCCAGATAACCGAGCACCGAGCCGAGGCCCAGCCGCCGGAACAGCGGCACCGCGATAACCCCGGCGCCCAGCAGGGCCACGATCGGCACAAGATCGACGCCATGCGCCGCGGCGTCCGCCGCATGTCCTATAACTTGGCCGGCCATGGCTGCTCCCGTTTCTCAGGCCGCAGACAGTGGTTGGTGCTTCGGGCGCCGTCAAGCGGGCCAGACGCATGGCTGCGTGTCGAGCCATCGGGCGGTGAGCCATCCCAGGATTCGGTGCGGCAATGCCTTTTTTCCAGTGGTTGTCTCGGCCAGGACCAGTCGACCGCTGTCTGCGCCTTGGCTAATGTCCCGCGCCGAACACATCCGATACCAAGGGAAAGAAGCCCATGCCCCGCAAGATCATCATCGACACCGATCCCGGTCAGGACGATGCCGTCGCCATTCTTCTGGCCCTGGCGTCGCGCGAGGAGTTGGAGGTGCTGGGCATCGTGGCGGTCGCGGGGAATGTCGGCCTGCACCACAACGCGACCAACGCCCGCAAAGTCGTTGAACTCTCCGGCCGCACCGACATCCCCGTCTATGCCGGCTACGCACGCCCCATGCGCCGCACGCTGGTGACGGCGGAACACGTCCACGGCGACACCGGTCTCAACGGCCCGGACCTCCCCACGCCGCAGATCCCGCTCCAGAAGCAACACGGCGTCGACTACATCATCGAAACGCTGCTCGCCGCCGAGCCGAAGTCGATCACGCTCTGCACGCTCGGGCCGCTGACCAATATCGGCATGGCGCTCGTCAAGGCGCCCGAGATCGCCGGGAGAATCGCCGAAATCGTCATGATGGGCGGGGCCTATTTCGAGGTGGGAAACATCACCCCGGCCGCCGAATTCAATATCTATGTCGACCCTGAGGCAGCCGACGTCGTCATGCGCTGCGGCGCACCGATCACCATCTTGCCGCTCGATGTAACGCACATGATACAGTCCACCCCGGCCCGGCTCGACGCAATCCGCGCGATCGGCAACCGGGCTGGCCAGGCCGTCTACGACATGCTGACCTTCTCGGAAAGCTTCGACCTCAAGAAATACGGCTGGGAAGGCGCGCCGCTGCATGACCCGACCGTCATCGCCTATTTGCTCAAGCCCGACCTGTTCGAGGGGCGGCACTGCAACGTGACCATCGAGACAGCCAGCGAACTGACGGTGGGCATGACGGTCGCCGATTACTGGCACGTCTCCGGCCGCCCGGCCAATGCCACCTTCATGCGCTCGGGCGACGCGGAAGGCTTTTTCACGCTCCTGACCGAGCGGCTGGCCCGCCTGCCCTGAGGCTCACCCCTCACCAAGCCTGATCTCGCGCTCGACCCCGACCGCCTCGAGGAAGGTCCGATCATGGCTGACGACGAGGAGCGCGCCGTCATAGGCGCGCAATCCGGCCTCCACCACCTCGATGGCCTCGATGTCGAGGTGGTTGGTCGGCTCATCGAGCACCAGAAGCAGCGGCGGCGTCTTGCCGCCCAGCACACAGGCGAGCCCAGCGCGCAGCATCTCTCCGCCACTCAGCGTCCCGACCTGCTGCAGCGCCGCATCGTTGCGGAAGTTGAACGCGGCGAGGACGGCCCGGCAGTCGTTTTCGCTGCTGTCCGGGTTGAGCCGCCGGAAATTGGCGAGGATGGTTTCAGCGCGATCCAATAGCGCCACCTGCTGATCGAGCACGGCCACCGACCCGCCCCGCGTAACGGTTCCCGATGCGGCAGGAAGATCACCCGTCACCAGCCTCAGAAGTGTCGTCTTGCCCGATCCATTGGGGCCGGTGATCGCCACGCGCTCGGGGCCGATGATGTCGAAGGTGACGTCACGCACGACCGGCGCGTCGGAAACATAGCCGCCGCTGAGCCCGTCCACGCGCAGCACCACCTTGCCCGCATGGAGCCCGGTCGGCGCCAGCGCAACGGCGAAGGGCGTCAGGACGTCCACCCGCGCCCGGGCAACCTGTGCCTGGTCTGCGGTCGCCTCCGACTGCCGCTCGGCCAGTCGGTCTAGCGCACCCGCGGTCTGTTCGGCCCGCCGCTTGAGGCCACCGATCAGAATGCGCGGCATGCCCCCCTTGGCAGCCTCTTTCCGACCGGCGGACTGACGCCGGTCCTGCCGTTCCCGCGCGTCCTGCGCCTTGCGGGCACTCTCCCGGATCTGTCGCTCCGCCACATCGAGGTCGTGCTGCGCGGCCGCCAGTTCCTGCGCCTTTCGCTCCCGATAATGGCTCCAGTTGCCGCCATAGGTGGTGGCGCCGAGACTGGTCAGTTCCACGATCGCATCCACTTGCTCGAGAAGTTGGCGATCGTGGCTGACAAGGATCGCCGTGCCCCGCCAGCGCGCCAGGAGACCGGCAACCGCCTCGCGCCCCTCGGCATCGAGGTTATTGGTGGGCTCGTCGAGGAGGATGAGGTCGGGCTCCCCGAACACCAGCGCAGCCAGCGCCGCCCGGGTCCGCTGCCCGCCGGAAAGGCTCGCCAGCAGCGTTTGCGCATCATGAGCCAGCCCCATCTGCGCCAACGCCGCCTCGATACGGATTTCGAGCGTCCAGTCGGCTTCCGCCATCTCCTCGGCACTGGCTTCACCGGCCAGCGCGCGGTCGAGCAGGTGCAGGCCCGCCGTGGCACCGAAGAGGTCGGCAATGGTTTCCCCTTGCCCCGGCTGCAGCGTCTGGCGCAGCGTTCCGATGCGGCCAGAGACGCTGATTGTGCCCGAACCCGGCTGCACCTCGCCCAGGATCAGACGCAGCAGCGTGGACTTGCCGACGCCATTGCGCCCCACGAGGCCGGTGCGTCCGGGCCCGAAGCTGAGGTCTAGGCTGGAGAAGAGGGAGCGGCCGTCAGGGCCGGAATAGGAGAGCTGTGAAATCGTAACGGAGGCAGGCATGGATATCCCCTAGGGCAAAGCAGGTGTGCAGTGCGTTTGGGGTGCGATCCATCAGGTACCGTCCGGTCGGGTTACGATGAGCCGAAACATAAGCCGTTGGCTCCCCGCGTCAACCGGCCTCTGGCAAAAGCCAGGGGCGCGGCGTAGTGTCCGCCGGCTCGCTGCTATGAGACTGCCATGGATCCCGTCACGCTCCTCATCTTCACCGGTGCCTATGCTGTCGCCGTGCTTGTGCCCGGTCCGGGCGTTGCTGCGGTTGTGGCACGGGCCCTGGGCGGCGGCTTCCGCGGCGCGGTACCGATGGTGCTCGGCATTCTGGCGGGCGATCTCGTCTATTTCGCCTTTGCCGTTTTCGGGCTGGCCGCCGTCGCGAACTGGTTCGGGCCGGTGTTCGTCGTCATCCGCTGGGCCGGCGCCGCCTATCTGCTCTACATCGCCTGGAAATTCTGGACCGCCCGTCCCGGCGCCGAACACATCCGGCCGCGCAGTGAGCGGCCCTGGAAGACTTTCCTCGCCGGCTTTTCGCTCACCATGGGCAATCCCAAGACCATCGTGTTCTATCTCGGCATCCTGCCCACCGTCGTTCCGCTGGGCGAGATGACCGCGCTGGCCTTCACCGAACTGACGGCCATCGTGGTAGTGGTGCTTTTGGTGATCGGCTTTGGCTATGCCTGGCTGGCGTCGCGCGCGCGCGATCTCTTCCAGAGTCCGCGGGCCCTCGGACGCCTCAACAAGACAGCCGGCGTCATGATGGCCACCGCAGCGGGCCTGGTTGTCTGGCAACATTGATGGCCGGATTAACCGCTCCTTAACGCCGCCGGAGCAGGCTTGCACCATGGCAAGCATTAACCGCTTCAACCAGTTCAACTACTCGTCCTACGACCGGCTGCAATGGCAGAAGAGCCGGCGTGCAGACGCGGCCGCACAGCAGGCCCGCACCAGCGCCCTTGCCAACAACTTCGCCAGCATCCAGACCAATTTGACCATGGGGCAAGGCAATCTGTTTTCGCGAATTGCCATGAGCCGCATGAGCAAGACGGCCTGAGCTGTTCACCACCCGCGGGTCCCGCACACTCTTCCCGGCCAAGTTAAGGGTTTGTTGTCGCGCTTGACCGACGATTGCGCTCCAATAGGAGCGCTGCATGTGGCTTGACCTGCTCGCCAATTTCTCGGCCGTAGGACTGACCGTCTCGATCTGGGCCAATGCTCAGACGTGGGTGCGGCGCGTGCCCCGCCCGCTGCGCCCCGTGGCCAGCGGCATACTGATGGGGATCGGCACGATCTGCACCATGTTGCTGAGCGTGGAACTCCAGCCGGGCTCCTATTTCGATCTGCGCACCACCCTGGTGGGCCTGTCGACATTCTTCGGAGGCCCTTTCTCCGGGCTTGTCACTGCGCTGATCGCGGCGGTCTATCGGACGACCTTGGGTGGCGTCGGCCTCGTGGCCGGGTTCGTCGGTATCATTGCCTCTCTCCTCCTCGGCAGCGCATTTTGGGCTCTTCGCCGCAAAACCGGCACCACCGCCTTCTCCCTCACGCTCTTCACCATCGGCAATGCCCTCGCCTCCATCTCCGGCGTTCCCTTCCTGCCGGAGGCGGCGCGGGCCATCGTCGTCCAGACGGCGGTCGGACCATCGCTGGCGGTCACCTTTCTGGCTTCACTCGCCTTCGGCACCGGCATGGCCATATCGCGCCGGCGCGGCTGGCTCACGCACTTGCTCCAGTCGGCCGTCGAGCAGGCACCGGACTACTTCTACGTCAAGGACCGCAGCGGCAGGATCATCGCCGCCAACTGGAACACCGCGCGCTTCAACAACCGGTCCTCGCCGCGCAAGATGATCGGCCTCACCGATCTCGATCTGGCCGGCCCTGACCGGGCGGCAGCCCTCTTTGAAGCCGAGCAGCACCTGCTGCGAACCGGCACGCCCATCGTCAACCGGTCCGAACGCCTGCCCACGGCCTTCGGGGAGCCGCACACCTACCTCACCAGCAAATATCCCATCCTCAACAGCGACGGCGAAGTCTCCGGCCTCGTCGGAGTCACCAAGGACTTCACCACACACGAAACCCTGCTCGCCAATCTCGAGAGCGCCCACAAGCGCCTCGACATGGTCCTCAATCACACCTCGGACGGCATTGCCTATTTCGATGCACAGGGCAAACTGGTGCTGGCGAACCCGCGCTATCGCGAGCTGTTCCCGATCACAGGATACCTCCGTGAGCCGGGGCGGCACCTTGGCGCCATCCTTCGCGCCGTGTATCGGACGGGAGAGCAGGCCAACCTGCCCGAGAGCGAACAGGGCTGGATCGAGAACGTCCTCGATAGCCTGGTGCGCGGTGGCGAGCAGGACATCCAGCTCAGCAATGGCACCTGGCTGCTGATCCGCACCTCGCCGCTGCCCGAAGGTGGAGCGGTCGTGGTCGTGTCCGACATTACGCACCTCAAGCGCGCCGAGACAGAGCTGGCCGCTGTGGCCGAACAGTTCCGCATCCTCGCCAGCGTCGACGCGCTCACCGGTCTCAAGAACCGGCGTTCCATGGTCACGGCCCTTGAAAGCGAATATGCGCGCTCGCTGCGGAGCCACGCCCCGCTCAGCTTCGTGCTGATCGACGTGGACTGGTTCAAGCGCTTCAATGACCTCTACGGACACCCGGCGGGCGACGCGTGCCTGCGCATGGTCGCGGACCGCATCCGCCACTGCGTGCAGCGGCCGTCCGATCTTGCCGCCCGCTATGGTGGAGAGGAATTCGTGCTGGTCCTGCCGCAAACCGATGCCGAAGGCGCGCGCGCCGTCGTCGCCGCCATTCAGGATGAAATCCGCACCCTGCAGATTGCCCACGAAGGCAGCACCAAGGGCCATGTCACCTGCAGCGCAGGCATTGCAACCTTCACCGCAACGGCAACACCCGGCGTGCCGATGGACCTCCTCGACCAGGCCGACAAGGCGCTCTACGCGGCCAAGGACCAGGGGCGGGACACCGCCCTCCACTGGCAGGACGTCGCCGGCACGACGCCGCTTCCGGCCATTGTGCGCGAAGCCGGGTAGCCGGGCCTAGGCCTCTGCTGCTGCCGCAAGATCCCCCGCGTGCGCCGCCCGCACCAGTCTGCGCATGGTCGCGAGGTCCAGCGGACGTGGGTTGTTCTTGATAAGGCGCCCGATGCCCAGCGCCTGCTCCGCGGTCCAGTCGAGCTGGTCCGTCGGCAGGCCCAGTTCGCCAAGCGAGCGCGGAATGCCGATGGCCGCGAAGAGCCGCACCACCGCATCGATGGCCGCCTGAGCGGCGTGCCCACGGTCGTCCGCCGCTTCGGCCGCTCCCAGCGCCACCGCCACCTGCGCCAGTTCCGTCTCGCAGGCCGGACGATTATACGCCATGACATAGGGCAGCAGCGCCGCCACACCCAGCCCATGCGGGGTGTGGGTCAAGGCGCCCACCGGGTACTGGATGGCATGCGCCGCGGCCGTACCGGCCGTGCCGAACGCCGCCCCGGCGGCCATGGCGGCCATCATCACCGCACTGCGCGCTTCGAGGTCCTCGCCCACGCTGACGGCGCGCTCGAGATTGTGCCCCAACAGGCCGATCGCATGGAGCGCCTGCTGGTCGGTCAGCGCATTCTTGCCGATAAAGACATGCTCTTGCGTCAGCGCGGCATCGGGCGTTCGCTTGATGGCAGTGAACGCCTCGATGGCATGGGTCAGCGCATCGGCGCCAGCAATGGCACTCAGCATGGGCGGGCAGGACAGCGTCAGCTCCGGATCGCAGATCGCGACTCGCGAGATGAGGTAGGGGCTGGATATGCCGACCTTCAGGGTACGCTCCGCATCGGAAATGACCGCAACGGGCGTCACCTCGGACCCCGTTCCAGCCGTGGTTGGCACGGCAATCAGCGGCAGCACCGGTCCGGGCACCTTGAACTCGCCATAGTAGTCCTGCAGCGCCCCGCCATGGCTCAACAGCAGCGCGGCGCACTTGGCGAAGTCGAGGCAACTGCCGCCACCGATCCCCACCACCAGGTCCGGCTCGAACCCGCGCACCGCTGCAACACCTTCGGCGACGCTGGCGACGGGCACGTCAGGCAGCACCGCGTCATGCACCTGCACCACCAGACCCGCCTGTTCCAGATCCGCCACCATTCCGGCAAAGGCAGGCGTAGCGGTAAAGCGGGCATCGGTCACCACCAGAGCTCGCTGGCCGAGGCGTTGCGCCACGCGGCCCAGCGCATGGCGCTGCCCTGCCCCGAAAAGGATTTCCGCGGGCAGTCGCAACGCGCCGAACAAGGTCATGGTCTGGTCTCCGAAAACAGATGGTCAGGCGGCAACAGTCTGCCGGTAATGCTCGAGCACCCTTGTGCCGTCCACAGCGGTGCAGATGAGGTGGGACGGCCGGTCGCTCCAGGCCGGATCACCGCCCTTGCGCGTATCGGGCTTCTGGATGGTCTGGCCCACGGCCAGCCCTTCCGTCACCACGCGGATGGGCCCCGAGCGCGTCTCGAACCACTCCGGATGAAGCGCATAGGTCACCGCCAGCAGGTCGTGCCCGACCACGCCATCGAAGCCCATGATGGCGTTGTAGAACCTGGCGTAATGCCCGCACATCTGGCGCAGCAACTCGCCATTGTCGCCGGCTTCGTCGGCCAGCATTGCGAGATAGGCGCTGGTGAGGACGATCTCGTGCGTCACGTCGAGTCCGACCACCACGACCGGCCAGGCGGCGCCGAAAATCTCGTCCGCAGCCACCGGATCACCGTGGATGTTGGCTTCCGCCACCGGCGTGACATTGCCGCTCCGACCCTTGTAGCCAAAGGCACCGCCCATGATGATCACTTGCTTGGCGAGCGCGGCGACCGACGGGTCCTTGCGCAGGGCCAGGGCCAAATTGGTCATGCGCCCGACCGCGATGATGGTGACTTCGCCCGGATGCGCGTGGAGCGTATCGATGATGAAATCGGCTGCCGTGCCGTGCTGCAGGCCCTCGTCGCCAACCTCCGGGATGTCGATATCGCCCAGCCCGTTGTGACCGTGCACGATGGTGGGTTCGTCCTTGACCACGCCATCGAGGGTTTCGGCCGCGCCCCGCACCACGGGTGCCGATATGCCGAACTGGCGGCGCAGGAACTGCGCATTGCGTGTCGTGATGTCGAGGTTGGAATTGCCAACCACGGTGGTGATGCCCAAAAGCTCGATCTGCGGCAGCTTGCTGAGGTAGAGCAGCGCCATGGCGTCGTCGATGCCGGGGTCGGTGTCGAAAATGACCTTCATTGTTTTGTCCTTTTTTGACGCGCGACCAATCACAAGCCGGCCGCGACGTCAAAGCCAAAGCGCGTGGCAGCGCGAGCACTGGCGCAACTTGATCATCCGGTTTTGCCTTGTCATGCAGGGGACACCGCCCCGACTTGCTCCGGACATCACCTCATGACGAACACCGCCACCCCAGTCCAATTCCTTCTCCAGGAGCGCTTCGGCGTTGGGGAAAGTCCTGTCTGGGATGCCGGGACGCAAACGCTTTACTGGTGCGATATTCCCGCCGGCCTCATCCACGCCATTCACCTCGCCACCCGTCAGCGCCGCCATTGGAGCTTCGGTGAGTCGGTCGCTTCGTTCGGCCTGGCACTGAACGGCCAGCTGGTGGTGGCATTGCAGCGAACCGTCATCCTCTTCGATCCACTCTCTGAAGGCCGGCGGCTCGTCGCCACGATCGCGCTGCCAAAACCCGGCATGCGCCTCAACGACGGCAAGGTCGGCCCTGACGGCGCCTTCTACGTCGGCAGCATGGATCCCGATGGTGCGCCGGCAGAGGGCGCCCTCTATCGCGTCGGAGCGGATGGTGCAGCAACCGAACTTGCCGGCGGTTTCGAGACCTCGAACGGCCTGGCCTGGACCGCTGACGGCACCACCCTCTTCCACAGCGACTCGCGTGGCGACATGTTCATCGATCGCTGGACGTTCGATCGGCGGAACGGGACCATTGGCAATCGGCGCCGCCTGCGCGAGCATGACGAGGCCAATGGCCGCGCCGACGGCGGCGCCTTCGACATCGCCGGCACCTATTGGTCCGCCGCCCCGTCGCGCCGCAGGCTGAACCAAATCCATCTCGACGGCACGCTCACCGGCTGGGTCGACCTGCCCCTCCTCCGTCCCACCATGCCCTGCTTCGGCGGCCCGGACATGCGCACCATTTTCGTGACCAGCCTGGACTCCGGTTTGGCCGAAGACGGGCGCGACGGCATCGTCATGCTCCGCAGCCCCGTCCCCGGCGTGCCCGTGGCAATCTTCGGCTCGGCAACTGCCGCCGATTGATCGCTTGGGTCCTGCGCTTTCCCGCGCTAGTCTCGCCGCGACGAGCGGAGTTTTTGCATGCAGACCACCATCGACCAACTCGAACAAAAGCGCGACCAGGCGCGGCTCGGCGGCGGACAGAAGCGGATCGATACCCAGCACGGCAAGGGCAAGCTGACAGCGCGCGAACGGCTCGACGTGCTGCTCGATCCGGGAAGTTTTGAAGAATACGACATGTTCGTCACCCACCGGGCCACCGATTTCGGCATGGCCGGGCAGATCTATCCGGGCGATGGCGTCGTCACCGGCTGGGGGACCATCGAAGGGCGGCTGGTCTACGTCTTCTCGCAGGACTTTACGGTCTTCGGCGGCTCGCTGAGTGAAACGCATGCGAAAAAAATCTGCAAGATCATGGACCTCGCCATGCAGAATGGCGCCCCGATGATCGGTCTCAACGATTCTGGCGGGGCCCGCATCCAGGAAGGCGTGGCGTCCCTGGGCGGCTATGCCGACGTGTTCTGGCGCAATGTGCAGGCCTCGGGCGCCATCCCGCAGATTTCGGTGATCATGGGCCCCTGCGCTGGGGGCGCGGTCTACTCGCCCGCCATGACCGACTTCATCTATATGGTCGAGGACACGAGCTACATGTTCGTTACGGGCCCGGATGTGGTCAAGACCGTTACCAACGAGACCGTGACGCAGGAGGAGCTTGGCGGGGCTTCGACGCACACCAAGATTTCCTCGGTCGCAGACGCCGCCTTTGCCAACGACATCGAGACGCTGCTCGAGGTGCGGCGCCTCTTCGCCTATCTGCCGCTCGCGGCCGGCCAGAAGCCGCCACGCCTCATCACCCACGACCCTCTCGACCGGCGCAACGACAAGCTCGACACCATCATCCCGGCCAGCGCCAACACGCCCTATGACATGCGCGAGGTCATTGAGACGGTGGCCGACGAGGGTGAATTCCTCGAACTACAGAAAAACCACGCCGGAAACATTCTCATCGGCTTCATCCGACTCGATGGTCACACCGTCGGCGTGGTCGCCAACCAGCCGCTGGTCCTGGCCGGGTGCCTCGATATCAATGCCTCAAAGAAAGCCGCGCGCTTCATTCGCTTCTGCGACAGTTTCGAAATCCCCATCCTGACCTTTGTCGACGTTCCGGGGTTCCTCCCCGGCGTCGCGCAGGAATATGGCGGCATCATCAAGCACGGCGCCAAGCTGCTCTTTGCCTATTCCGAGGCCACCGTGCCGCTGGTCACCGTCATCACGCGAAAAGCCTATGGCGGCGCCTATGACGTGATGGCATCAAAGCACATCAAGGCCGACGTCAATTACGCCTGGCCTTCGGCCGAAATCGCCGTCATGGGCGCCAAGGGGGCGACGGAAATCCTCTATCGCTCCGAACTGGGCGACAGGGAGAAGATCGCCCAACGCACCGCCGACTACGAAGCCCGCTTCGCCAACCCGTTCGTCGCCGCCGAACGCGGCTTCATCGACGACGTGATCATGCCCCACGGCACCCGCCGCCGCGTCATCCGCGCCTTCTCGACCCTCAGGCACAAGAGCGTGCAGGGTCCGAAGAAGAAGCACGACAATATTCCGCTATAGGGGCCGACATGCACGGAACAGACTCCCTCCCCCTTCCGGGGAGGGCTGGGGTGGGGGGGATGAATGGCCAAGGAACTAGCTAGAAAACTCCGCCGCCAGGCTAGCTATGCGGAGCAAGACTTCTGGCGCTTGACCTGGACGTTCCGGCAATCCGGTTGGCCGTTTCGCCGGCAACAGTTGATCGGTTCCTACTATGTCGACTTCGCTTGCATCAAGGCCAAGCTGGTGGTCGAGATTGACGGTGACACCCACGGCACTGATCTTGCCCAATCCAATGATGCTGTGCGTGACGACTACCTTCGGGCCCGCGGTTTCACCGTGCTGCGGTTCTCCAATCACGACGTAACGACCAATCTTGAGGGTATATTCGACGTGCTGAGGGCTCACCTTGATATCCGGGCTCCCAGCCCCCCACCCCAGCCCTCCCCGCAAGGGGGAGGGAGTCGCGCCGGTGAGTTTGACGAGACCGTGCTGCAAGCTGGGTCGGACCCCCTCCCCCTTGTGGGGAGACCACCACGCGCAAACACCGATGAGGACCACAAATGACCATTACCAAACTCCTCATCGCCAATCGCGGCGAGATCGCCTGCCGGGTGATCAAAACCGCGAAGAAAATGGGCATCGCCACGGTCGCGGTCTATTCCGATGCCGATCGGGAGGCGCTGCATGTGAGACAAGCCGACGAGGCGGTGCACATCGGTGCCTCGCCGGCCCGAGAGAGCTACCTGCAGATCGACCGGATCATCGCGGCTTGCAAAGAGACCGGCGCGCAGGCGGTGCATCCGGGCTATGGGTTCCTGTCGGAAAACGCCGCCTTTTCGGCCGCGCTGGAAGCGGCAGGCATCGTCTTCGTCGGCCCGCCGCCTGGCGCCATCGAAGCGATGGGCGACAAGATCACATCGAAGAAACTGGCCGCGGAAGCCGGGGTTTCCACCGTCCCCGGCCATATGGGGCTGATCGACGACGCCGAGCACGCGGTAGAGATCGCCCGCTCCATCGGCTATCCGGTGATGATCAAGGCGTCCGCCGGCGGCGGCGGCAAGGGCATGCGCATCGCCTGGAACGATGCCGAGGCGCGCGAGGGCTTCGAGCGGTCCAAGTCCGAAGCGGCCAGTTCCTTTGGCGATGATCGCATCTTCATCGAAAAATTCGTCACCGAGCCGCGCCATATCGAGATCCAGCTCATCGCCGACGCGCATGGCAACGCCCTCTATCTCAACGAGCGCGAATGCTCGATCCAGCGGCGCAACCAGAAGGTCATCGAGGAAGCCCCCTCGCCTTTCCTCGACGAGGCGACGCGCAGGGCGATGGGCGAGCAGTCGGTGGCGCTGGCCAGGGCCGTGGGTTACCGCAGCGCCGGCACGGTCGAATTCATCGTCGACAAGGACCGGAACTTCTATTACCTCGAAATGAACACCCGCCTGCAGGTGGAGCATCCGGTGACCGAGCTGATTACCGGCCTCGATCTGGTCGAACTGATGCTGCGCGTGGCCAATGGCGAGCGACTGCCGCTGACCCAGGACCAGGTGCAGCGCAAGGGTTGGGCCATCGAGTCGCGGCTCTATGCCGAAGACCCCTATCGCAATTTCCTGCCCTCGACCGGCAGGCTGACGCGCTACCGGCCACCCGCCGAAAGCACGAGCGAAACCCGTGTCGTGCGCAACGACACCGGCGTCTTCGAGGGGGGCGAGATTTCCACCTTCTATGACCCGATGATCGCCAAGCTCTGCACCTGGGCGCCCAGCCGCATCGAGGCCATCGACGCCATGGCCGAGGCGCTGGACCGCTTCGAGGTCGAAGGCGTGGGCAACAACCTGCCCTTTCTCTCCACGGTCATGGAGCAGAGCCGCTTCCGCGAGGGGCGCCTCACCACCGGCTACATCGCCGAGGAGTTCCCCGCAGGGTTTTCGGGCGCCACCCTCAGCGACGAACACCATTTCGACGTGGTGGCCGCGGCCGCGGTGCTGATGGCTCGCCGCGAGCAACGCCGCACCGGCGCCGAGGCGGAAAGCCGCTGGCATGTCGAGATTGACGGCCGCGCCGAACAGGTGGTGCTGCACCAGAGCGGGCTCGACATTCTGGTCGATCTCGAATGGCGCTCCGAGGCCGTGCGCGTCACCTGGCAACCCGGCGACAGCCTCGCCCATCTCGACTGGTCGGGCGGGCGTCATGCCGTGCTCAAGGTGACGCCCACCACCTCCGGTTTCCGCATCCGCTATCGCGGCGCCGACCTCAAGGTGCTGGTGTTGCGCCCGCACATCGCCAAATTCCTCAAGCACATGCCGGTCAAGGTGCCGCCCGACATGAGCCGCTTTCTCCTCTGCCCCATGCCGGGCCAGGTCGTGCGCATCGACGTTGCCGAAGGCGACGTGGTGGAGGACGGCCAGACGCTGGCTATCGTGGAGGCCATGAAGATGGAAAATGTGCTGAGGGCCGAAAAGCGCGCCCGGGTCAGCAAGGTCCACGTCGCTCCGGGCGCCGTGCTGGCGGTCGATGCCGTGATGCTGGAATTCGAGGCGGTTTCACCATGACTGCGTGGCTCTCATCCCCCCCACCCAGCCTCCCCCGCCAGGGGGGAGGAGCCGCATCTGATGTTGGGCAAGCGCTGCGGATAGCCGCAGGTCCGGCTCCCTCCCCCTCGCGGGGAGGGCCGGGGTGGGGGGTGCCAGGCGCTCGAACTGCGGGAGCAACCCATGTCTGACCACGACGAAAAATGGACTACCCTCGCCCAGAAGGAACTGCGTGACACGCCGCTCGCATCCCTCGACCGCGACTATGGCGACATTCCGATCAAGCCCGTCTACTTCGGCGAAGGCTCGGAAATTCCGGGCGTCGAGCCGTTCACCCGCGGCGTCCGCGCCACCATGTATGCCAACCGCCCCTGGACGATCCGCCAATATGCCGGCTTCTCCACCGCCCGGGAGTCGAACGCCTTCTACCGCCAGGCCCTGGAAAAGGGCCAGAAGGGCCTCTCGGTCGCCTTCGACCTCGCCACCCATCGCGGCTATGACAGCGACCATCCGCGCGTCGTCGGCGATGTCGGCAAGGCCGGTGTCGCCATCGACAGCGTCGAGGACATGAAAATCCTCTTCGACGGCATTCCGCTCGACCGCATGAGCGTCTCGATGACCATGAACGGCGCCGTCATCCCGGTGCTCGCCATGTTCATCGTCGCCGCCGAGGAGCAGGGGGTCAAGCAGGCCCAGCTCGAGGGGACCATCCAGAACGACATCCTCAAGGAGTTCATGGTCCGCAACACCTATATCTACCCGCCCGAGCCCTCCATGCGCATCGTGGGCGACATCATCGCCCACACCGCCCGGCACATGCCGCGCTTCAACTCCATCTCCATCTCGGGCTACCATATGCACGAGGCCGGGGCGACGGCCGTGCAGGAGCTGGCCTATACGCTGGCCGATGGCATGGACTATGTCCGCGCCGCCCAGGCCCGGGGCCTCGACATCGACGCCTTTGCCGGGCGCCTGAGCTTCTTTTTCGGCATCGGCATGAACTTCTTCCTCGAAGTCGCCAAGCTGCGGGCGGCGCGCCAGCTCTGGAGCCGGATCATGACCGATCTGGGGGCCAGGGACCCGCGCAGCAAAATGCTTCGCACCCATTGCCAGACGTCGGGCGTGTCCCTCACCGAGCAGGACCCGCACAACAATATCGTGCGCACCACCATCGAGGCGCTGGCCGCAACCCTGGGCGGCACGCAGTCGCTGCACACCAACAGTTTCGACGAGGCGATCGCGCTGCCCACCGAGTTTTCGAGCCGCATCGCCCGCAACACCCAGCTCATCCTGCAGCACGAATCCCGCATTACCGACGTGGTCGATCCCCTGGGCGGCTCCTACTACGTCGAAGCCCTCACCAGCCAACTCGTCGCCGGCGCCGAGGCGCTGATTGCCGAAGCCGAAGCCAAGGGCGGCATGACCGCCTTCGTGCAGTCCGGCGCGCCGAAACTCGCCATCGAGGAAGCCGCCGCCCGCCGCCAGGCCCGCGTCGATCGCGGCGAGGATGTCATCGTCGGCGTCAACCGCTACCGGGTCGAGATCGAGGAAGAGATCGAGGTTCGACAGATCGACAATGCCCGCGTGCGCGCCGAGCAGATTGCCCAGCTCGAGCGCATTCGCGCCACGCGCAACGAGGCGCAGTGCCAATCCATGCTGGCGGCCTTGCGCGAATATGCGGCGATGGACGAAGGCAATCTGCTCGAGGCGGCCATCGAAGCCGCCCGCGCCCGCGCCACGCTGGGCGAAATCTCGCAGGCCATGGAAGACGTGTTCGGCCGCTATCGCGCCGTCACCCAGGTCATTTCCGGGGTCTACGCGCAAAGCTATGGCGACGATCCGCAGCTCAAGGCCGTGGCCGAGCGCGTCGCCGCCTTCACCGCGACCCGCAGCCGACCACCCTCCATCTTCATCGCCAAGATGGGCCAGGATGGCCACGACCGCGGCGCCAAGGTCATCGCCTCCGCCTTCGCCGATCTCGGCTTTTCGGTGCACATGGGCGACCTCTTCGAAACCGCCCCGGAAGTGGCCGCGCATGCGGACGAACTCCGGGTGGATGCCGTGGGCGTCTCTTCGCTCGCGGCGGGCCACCTGACCCTGGTCCCGGAACTGGTCGCCGCGCTACGCGACCGCGGCCTCGACAGCGTCAGCGTCATCGTCGGCGGCGTCATCCCCGAGCCCGATTACGACGCCCTCTACGCCGCCGGCGTCGCCGCCATCTTCGGCCCCGGCACCAACGTCCTCGACGCCGCCTTCTCTGTACTCAACGAAATCGAGGGGAGGCTCTCCAATCGCTGAGCAACGCTTCTCTGCCGTCGCCCACAGAACGAGAAAGGCGCCCCCGATCCTTCGGAGACGCCTAATGCGACCAAAAGATGTTGAGTCGATACACCCCTGCAATCCGGGGCTCGGCAAAAAGCCTAGAGTCGGCCTGACCACGTTTCAAGAGTCGAATGTTGACCTCCGACCGCCAATCGTGAGTCGATTTCCACCATTTGGCCGCGTTTCTTGAGTCGATCCGCTGCCGTGGCGGAGGCGAGCTCCCGATGAGCCACAAAAGAAAAGGCCCGTCCCATTGAAGGGACGAGCCGGGGGACGCAGGCGCAAGCCTGGTTACCGAAGATGTGGATGTGCGCGTCCTTCAAGGGACGACATCGCTAAGGCAATCGCCTCCGCCGTCTGAGCCTCAAGCGGAGGCATCGGCGATCAAGCATTCATGTAACCCGGTCGAAGAGCACGACCGGCAAGCTGCGACATCCCGACGACTCGCTAAAAGGCCAAGGCTGGCGCAGACTCGTCGGAGTTCTCCTCACCATCTGCGACCAAGGTACGACCGGGACTCCAATCGGGCTCCTCTTCGAACTTCAGGATGACGCTGACACCGAGTCGATTGAGGACACGATAAAGTCGGTCCGAGCTGAACTCCTCGAAATGCCCGCGGACCATGCTGGAGATCTTGGGTTGAGCTATCCCGGTGATCGATGCTGCCTGCGCCTGAGTCAAGTTGCGCTCTCGAATGACACTGGCGATCTTCGCAACGATACGTGCCTTCGCCAGCTCCTCTTCAGGATTTTCCAAGCCGAGGTCCGCGAACACATTCCCGGTTCTGTAAGCGACAAGCTTCTCGTCCATCATTTTCTCCTGTATTTCGATCCGGGCATTTCGGTCGTCTCTTGCAATCGCACCGCTTCAGCGTATTCGGCCTTCATCTCCTGGATGACTTTCTGGCCTTCGGGTGAAGCACGGAAGTCCTTCAATCTCTTCAGCCGCCTGACGATCCTTTCGATATCCTTCTGCGGTGTGCTGATCCCAGAGCTGGATTTCTTGACGAAAACGTCGATCACCCAGATGCCCTCTTCGAATTCAACGGTCGCTGCCAACCTATAGGTGTTACCATCGGCTCCGTTGACGACGACCTTCGTGAGATGCGCGATCCTGTCGTCCTCGCCGAATCTCTTGATGTCTGGGCTCTCCTGCTCATCACCGTGCTGCAGAAGACTCAGCTTGTACCCGAACTCCCTTCGGACAGCCCTGGGTAGGTCAACGAGCTCACTGATCGACGGGGTCAACCAGCTCAGGGGCTTCTGTACTCCCGGCATATTTATACCTTTTACGGGATAAGGTCAAGTTCCTCGAAGGTTAAGGCTGGATCTGGCGAGACACCACGGCTGTCGTGCACCAAATCGGAACGTGCCAGCGGGATCAGCCCACCCCTCCTTGCGCACGGGCGATGCATCTGTTGCTTCCGGAGAGCCGGACCGCCAGAACACCACGCCCAAGTCGAACGGCTGGTCATTGGACCACACGTACGAGCCTGCATCATGACGATCGCCCTTGAACGGCATGCCTTCGGAGCTACGGGTGTTTCGTTGGTGACATCCGTGGCGATCGCGTACTCGAACTCGAGCTGCTGGTGGCCACCATCCTCAACGATCACGTGCTTGCTCGTCCGAGGGCGACGGATCTTCTTGCGGCGGAGCAACGAGGAGATGTGTTCCGCCGAGCCGGCAGCATCGAGGTCGGCCTCGAGGAACATGTCGGCCTGGGGAGCCTCGTGTGCCATGACCTTGGCCTCGGCTCGCCGGCGTTCGAGTTCATCCATTGGAGTTTCGCGTCCAGCCATGCTGGTCATGCCGCGCCCTTCCGCGAGGTGGCGAGCCAGCGCGTGACCTGTTCTCGGTCATAGAGGATACCGCGGTGCTCGCTGAGTTCGGCCACAGGCTCGATTCCGCCCTCCGCCAGCTTGCCTCGAACCCAGCGATAACCCACGCCGAGAAGGCGAGAGGCCTCGGCGGTGGAGAGATAGGTCCGGGCGGCCCGCACGACGTCGGCGCGGCGCAGGTTGCAGACACCGGACCCGTGCTTGGGCAACAGGTCGGCATCGATCATGCCGATCACCGTAGCCACCGTGATCCCCAGGATGTCGGCTGCCTCGGCACGGGTGACCATAGGCTCGACGGCGTCGCTGGTGCCAGCCTCACCGGCGACGGCTGCCACCACCTCCTCAAAGGAAGATGCCGCAAGCTTGACCAGGGTGGCGCTCAGGCGACCTGACACCTCGAACACGGCCAAACGGCCCGCCAGCACGGCATGGACGAGCGCAACCCACGGCTTTTCGCCAGCCGGCATCCGGTACATGGCCTTGCTGAGCCGGATATGGAAGCTGCCGGTGGGCCCGCTGCCGATCTTGGCTTCGATGTCGCGGATCAGGGCATCCACGGTGGAGCGGCGATATTGGTTCTTGCCGACCACCGTCAGCAGCACCGGCCCGGTCACCTTCTCGATCAGGCCTGCCTGCGCGAGCTGCGCAACGGCCCCCTTCGGGATGCCGAGGCGGAGGCCCACCGAGGAGGCGCTCTCGAGATCCGCCCGCAATGCCGCGAGGGCCGCGATCTCCTCCGCCACGAACAGCACCGGCCCCTTCTTCGTCCCAGGGGCACGATGATGCGTCAGCTCCGGTGTCTTGGCCAGGCGTTGGAAGAGCTTCAGGCGAATGCAGAAGCGTTCGGCAGCCTGCTGGGACGTGATCAGGTCGGTGCGACCGCGGTGCTCGGTCCGCCGCACGGTTACGCCGGCGGAGCTCGTCGCCATGTTGCGAAGGACCGCCTCCCGAACCACCTTGCGCACATTTTCGGTTAACGTCCGGTCCACAGTGAGCGCATAGACCTGTCCGAGTTCGGCCTTGATGCCGTAGAAGCCCGGGCGATCATGAGATGTGGCACGAGCCCGTTCGCACAAGCTATCGAAACCGGTACGCCAGTCCAGGATGGTCCGTCCGGCTTCCGCCAGGCGTTCGGGGGTGAACAGACGTTCGTAGTCGCTACGCGTGGTGGGCTTGGCCGGAGAGGTGACGGCCCTTTTCGGGTCCTGATCGAGGACCCCGACGATGGCCATGCACAGGTCGAAGATCTCGCCGCGGTCGAGGCCGGTCAGATCATCGTCCAATGCCGGAGCGAACCGTTCCCTAACCGCCCGGTCGGGGTCGACCAAGCCGGTGACGAAATCCAGTGCCGCCATGTCCTCGATCTCGACGAGCGGCTGCGGGAAGTCGCGGAGGTCGACCGCGGGCTGCACGAAACCTAGCTCGTCATTTCCCGCACAACGGTCGCAGAAGCACACGCCGTAGGTACGGGAGAACCCCAAGGAGGCGCCGCATACCGGGCATTCCGAGAGCAGCAGCTCCTTGGTGCGGGGATCGAATCCGATCGGCCTGAGTTGCCACATGGCGCGGATATAGGGCGCTTCGGCAAGCCCGCGGGGCGAGACGCGGCGGACCGGGCCCTCGCGATGCTTGGTGCGGATGGACGTGCCGAAGAAAAGGCAACGGCCATCGTCCGCGATGGGGTGGGTGGCACGCCGCAGCGACGCCACCTCCGTTCCAAGCAGTTCGGCGAGACCGGTGGCATCCACCTCATCGAGGCTGGCTGCGATGCTCGCCGGGTGCAACGTCTCGATATCGACGAGGGCCAGAACCTCCGAAGGGAAGCGGCGACCGTTCGCCGACGTCGCCCGGCAAAGGGCGCCGGCCAGGTGCTCGTCCTCCGCGATGCTTACGGGGATGGGCAGCCTGGGCATCAGACCAGCTCCAGGCTTTTGGAGGCCGAATGGAACGGGTTCTCGGCCAGCTCGCCGCGTCCCACGATGATGATGTCCACGGCTTCCTCGAGGTCCTTGCGGGTGAGCACCTTGTTGCCGCGGGTGAGTGCGAGGATGGTCGCCTTCTCGACGATGCGGCAGAGCAGACCGAGGCGACCCCGCGATGCGACATAGAGCCGGCTGGGGATGTCGTCGTGGACGAGCGGGGGCGGCTCCTCGAACAGGCCGGTCTCCTTGAGCTTGAGCGCCAGGCGCCCGCAGAAGGACATGAAGTCGAGGCGTTCCTTCTCCACCGCCCAGCGGGGAGTCTCGAAGTCGATCTCGTCGAGGACTCGACCCTTGAACTGTGTGCTCGCCATCACGAGATCGCGGGCCTGCAGGATGCCCATGAAGACCAAGGGGACTGACCCGCGGATCATCATGACCTTCAGGGTGTCGGCCACGTTCTGGTCGCGCGAATGGTCGAAGACGATGGGGTCGCCGGTTTCGGTGATCTTAATGCGCTTGTTCGCAAGGTGCTGCACTTCATCGATAATCAGCAGCTCGACCTCCAGCTTGGCGATCAACTTGTAGACCCTTCCCCAAAGCGTGGGCTTGGTGCCCTTGTCCGGATCCGGGTCCCCGAGGGCGATCAGGATATCCGTCGCCAAGCTCTTCGGGGTCGCCTGGGCGGACAGGGTCACGTGCACGACCTTCTTCTGCTTGCGGGCCAATTCGTCCGCATCCATGGCCGCCAGCGACGGGTCTTCCGTCACGAGGCGCGGCAGCACGGTATTGTGGATGTAGCTGCTCACCGTGTGGCTCTTGCCCGAATGGGACGGGGCGAAGATGCAGAGGCAACGGCGAGGCTTGCCGTTGTTCTTGGTCTTGGCGTGCGCCAGGCGGACGGCATCGAACTGCTCATGGGCCTTGGCGAGAGCATCGTGGGTGATGTGCAGGGATTCGAAGGTGGTCCAGACAGCACTGGTGATCATGGCGATGTTGGAGGGGGAGACGATCTTGTTCATGGTGTTTACTCCTGATCTGCAGCTGCGAGTTGGCGCAGGAAGTCCATAGGGTCGGACAAGGCGAAGTCTTCGGTGTGGGACGGGGCTCGGGACGCGAGGGCGACGACCGGAAGCTCCGGCGATCGGGCCTTGCCGGGGCTGTCGCGGGGCTTTTTCTCCCGCTTGGGCTTCCCGCGATCGCGCCCGATGGAGGGGATACGGTCGTCGGTCCGGTGGATCGCCGCCGTGTCGTGGCGAACGTCGGCACTCCCGTCAGGCGTCGCCTGCACCGCTTGCTCGATGACACGGTCGCCCGGGACGAGACTTGGGGCCTTGTCGATTTCGGCGGCACGCTTGCGGGCCTTGCCGAAACCTTCGATCGGCAGCTGTGAGCGGATCATACGGTTGTAGGCGGCCCTCGCCGCGATCATCGCGTCCTCGTCATGGAAGGCGATGCTCTGGGCGGTGGCGAAGGCTTCGACCGCCTCGACCACCTTCCAGCTGGTGCCCTGCGTGTAGCGGGATTTCACATTGGGCATCCTGACCGACTTGCGGCGGTCGAAGTCCCAGATCATCACGTAGCTGGCGTCGACGCGGTCGCACGTGACGTAAACGTCGACGTTGCCCGTCTTGTGGAAGGACCCCTTGACGTGCTTCTTGCGCCCGTACTTGAGCAGGCGGTTGAGCAGCTCGGAGGTGATCTCGGGATCGTGGAAGCGCTGGCCATCGACGGCCACACCCTGCGGGGTGAGGACGCACCGCTTGCCCTGGCCGAGAAGACCGTCGAACAAGGCAGGATCGTCGACGGTGGCCCGTGACTTGTTCTGAATCCCCTGGGCCCACTTCTGCGCCGGGGCACAGCCGATTTCCGCGTTGGGCTCGAGGTGGCGAACGTGCACCAGGTGGTGCCACATCAGGTATTCCAACTGGCGGATCGTATGGGCCGAGTTGACGCGGTTGTCGATGCCCAGCTTGGCCCGGAGTTGCGGGGTGAGCGGGATGCCTCCCGGGAGGCGGTGCCAGACATGCTCGTTGAGGTCGTCGAACGCCTGCTCGACCACGGCCTTGAACTGGGGCGTGCGGATGGGTGCCCAAATCACCGAGATGCCGGCAGCTTCGCAGGTGGCCTGGAAGGACATGCCGACGAATTCCCAGCCGTTGTCGACGATGATGCACTTGGGCTTGCCCCAACCGTCGCAGGCACCCTTCACCTCGCCGAATTCGTCGACCAGAAAGTCCTTGAAGCGGATCACCTGCTTGAGGCAGAGGTTGACCGTGTAAATGGAGGGCGGCTCGTAGGTGAGCACCGCGCCCACGCGCATGCGGGTGAAAACGTCCACCGCGAGCGTGAGGGTGGGCTTCTCGACCAGGAGGATGTTGCCGTCCTCGTCCTCCACCAAGGCCCAGCAGTCCACGATCGTGTGATCGAACGTCACGTATTCGAGCGGACGCGTCGCCTCGATGTGCTTGCCGCGACCGCGGAAGCGGGCGTCGGCGGCAAGCTGCCCATAACGCTCCTTCCAGCGGTACCAGTCTTCGGCGAGGTTGATCCAGAGACGAACACATTCCTTGGACGGCTTGCGCAAGGAAGGGGGCACCGGCAGCCGCTTGGCCTTCAGGCCGTTGATCTCGGAGTTGATGGCGTCCCAGAAGTCATTGCGGACCTCGTGCAGCGGCTTCTTGTCCGGGTGCCAGTAGGCCTGCACCATCTTGTCGGCCTCGCGGATGACCGCGGGGTGCCAGCGGCGGAGCTTGTCGTGCTTGCCGTAGTCGTAGAAGAACGCGGAGAGCGGGCGGGACTGGAAGACCCCGCACTGGTCGATGGCCCGCAGCAGGGTCGGTGCAGAAGGGATGAAGGTGACGCCGTTGCGGCGCGCCTCCGCTTCCTTGGACTGGATGAAGTCCCGGATGCCGGCATGGCCGCGGGTGAGCAGCGGCTTCTCGTCAGCCTCCACCACGAACCAGCGGACGTCCTTCGCATGGTTGAAGATCTCGACCTTCTTCAGGCGGCGCGACTGCTCCGTCACGGTGATGCCGGTTTCCTCGGGATCGAGCAGGTTGGTCGGGTCGACATCCCCGAGCTCGAGCGGGCTCTTCCGGGTCCGTAGCTTCACCGGAACCCGTACGGCCCTGCCGTCCGAACGCATGCGCTTGAAGAGCGGGACAGCGACCGTGAAATCGGGGCAGTCGGCACGCTCGAAGACAAGCAGACCGCGCATGTCCATGCGGACGAACCGGGCAGCCCAAGTCTTGTCGGGGCCTTCCTTGATCCAGTAGACGTCGTCCTTCTCGAGGTCGAAGTCGATCCTGGGCAGGTTCATGCCATTGAAGCTCATCGACGCATGACTCCATAAAGGTCCTTGCCGTCGCCGACGAGGCGGACACGGGTGTCGGGACGCAGGTCGTTGTCGAGACCGATGTGAACGACGCGGCGCACATGCAGGGCCGCGGCCTTGGCCATGCCGACGGGGCGACCGCCCAGCGCACGAACCAGGCCGGCAAGATCGGCGTAAGGTGCGGCCACGTATTCGGCGGCGACCCGCACATCCTCGGCATCGACCGAGGTGTCGTGGTCGAGACCGATCTCACGGACGGAATAGGCGATGTCGTGCATGGCGATGTCGGACTGGCGGACGGTGACGAAGCCCCAGCCGAGCCGGTGGTAGACTTCCCGCGTCAGAGTCAGCTTGGCCTTGTAGTCACTCTCGTCGGCACGACGGTCCCTGTCGGTCTTCACCTCGACCAACATCGCCATGTTCACGCCGTCCGCCATGTGCGGGCGCCATTCCGCGACGGCCTGGTCGAACGGAACACCGTTCAGCAGCACCTCGCCGAACGCGCGATCGACCTCGATCCGGGCATCGGGAAAGTACACCCAGCGCTTGGCGCTGCCCACGACCTGCATCTCGAGCCGGTGGGGCTGCGCCAGGAAACGATGCACCGCGGTCGCCACCTCGCAGAGCTGCATGAAGGGATACTCGCCCTCCATGCTTTCCCATGGCGAACTGCGGAAACCGCCCTTGACCATGTAATGGCGACCGGTCGGCTTGCGGTGCCGCCCGTTGATGATGGTGCGGACGGGACCGCCGTCGTCGGCAACGAAGATGTGGGCCACGACCAGTTCGCGGTCCATGCGGAGTTGACGACTCACGTCGAGCCGTTCCTTCTTACGGGGCCGACGCGACAGGGCATCGGGCACGGGGGCATCGAAGGCGATGTTGTTTTCCGGATCGCCGGGGGATTCAGGCATGAGTTCTCCTACTCACGCCCGGAGAAGCTTGACGCGGGGCTGCGTCCAGCAGATACTCCTGAGCGTGGTTCGGGCCGTAAGGCCGGTTCCATGGCAATGGGCCGGAGGGTCCATTGTGTTAGCGGATCGGCCGTGAGGCCGGTTTGTAGCGGGTCGGCCGTGAAGCCGGTTCGTGGCGACGGACCGAGAGTTCTGTCGTGGTGTGCACGGTCGGCTGTGAGGCCGGTTTCGCAACGGGCCGTAGGTCCATTGCAGTGCTTGGACGAACCCCTTTTGCTTGCAGGCTGGGTGGGGTCGTCGGTATTTTCAACGCCCTGGAGAAATCCGGGGCGTTTTCATTTTCTGGTATTCTCTTCGGACTAGGCTCCGTTCGAATCCGCCATCATCATCTGCGGAAGAACCTAGGGTTGAAAAGGCCCTCCACGATTTTTTCTGGTGAGGGCGCACCCGGAATGGTGGAGTCTGGACTCTACCTTATGTCAATTTTTTAATGTGTTACTTTAAGAGCGAGGCCTGGATCCGGCGGTCGGTGTCGGATTGAGACTCGACCGTGCCAGTCGGGTCTGGTGATGCCTTGAGGGGCGCTTCCGACAGCCGGTTCCCTGATTCGCCGATCCAATGTTGACACCGGAAAAAACGAAGATTTCGAGTGTCCACAGAATTCACATTTTGTTGCTGAAAAGTCACACCGGGATGCGCTCAGTAACGCTTGCGAGGCATGGAGGCAGAGCTTTCAGACCCTGTTTTGGTGTCGACGATCGCCAGGATGTCATCGCGGTTGACGGTTCTTCGCGCCAGCAATGCGTCAGATAGCCTGCAGAGCGCATCCCGATTCGCGGTGAGCGTCTTCAGGGACCTGTCGGCCAGAATGCCGAGTCGGGTCTCGACTGCATGGCAGGCGATGGGGTCGCGCATGAGGTGCAGCATCACCTCATCGGGTTCGCAGCGCCAACGTGGCGTGCCGTCGATCAGGCCGAGAGTGAGGTAAGCGACCGCCAACGTCTGAACCGCCAGCGCCAGGTCGCTCGAGCCGGAACCGCCCGCACCCGAGCTGGGGGAGCCATAGATGAGAATCTCGGCTGCCCGTCCGGCCAGAAGCATCTCCACCCTGTTCTCGAGTTCGACAATGGTCTCGATTCGCGTTCCTGGTACCGCCAGTTGGGTGTGACCGCCGCTGTTGGCGCCGGCACCACCGGGTTCGATTGTGACCAGGTTCAGGCTCTCGGGCATGTGCAGTGCGGCAAGGAGGGCATGGCCGGACTCGTGGACGGCGATACGCCTCGCCACTTCGGGCGATGTTTCCCCGCCGGGCATCAGGACCGACTTGAGGTCGTCGAGCGTGATCTCTTGGTCGGCGCGGCGGGCCCGGCGGCGGGCGCTGCGGACGACATCCATGATGTCCGCACCCGTCATCGCGCGACTGGCGCAGATCGCGGCGACGTCGCCGAGGTCGGCACCAGGGAGTGCCGAGCCGAGGTGATGCCGGAGGATGCGCACTGCTCCATCCGGACCTGGCGGACCCAGGAAAACGGCTCGTTCGAGGCGCCCGTTTCGTAAGATGGCGGGCGAAATCGCATGCAGCCGATTTGTCGCTCCGACCACGATGACGCCGGCCCTCTCGGCCACCGCACCGTCCAATGCAATCAAGAAATCGGCGACGACCGGAGCCCAATAATCCCTATTCTTGCTGTCAGTGGCATCAAGATTAGGCACCTGGTCCAGCTCATCCAGGAACAATAGGCATGGCGCGGCGGATCTCGCCCGCTCGAATAGATCGCGCTGTGCGCGAATGACAGTATCAAGATAGCCGGTTGTACTGGCGAACAGGTCGGCAATGCTGCCGATGACAACCGGAATGCCGAGATATTGCCCCAACGACCGGGCGTATGTGGTCTTGCCCGTGCCCGGCGGGCCATGGAGGACAATACCGCGGTCGACGTCGGCCCACCCGATCCGGTGTGCGGCGACGTCTGCCAGGTCGATCTTGAGGTCCTGCGCCCAGAGACGAGCGTCACCGAATTCGACAGCCTCCTCCATCGAGGGCAGGACCTCGTCGCCGCGGGTCATCCCGGTCTTGTTGGCGATGGCCCGGCCAAGCTTCTCCACCACGCCGGCGGCATCCGCCTGGAAGGAAACGAGGGAGCAGATCTCGTCGAAGTCGAGGGCGCCGACGTTGAGTGCATCGAGGCCGCGGGGAACCGGACCGGTGCAGACGCTCCGAAGGAAACTCCGCAACAAGGCAGGGTCCGGAGCGGGCACGGTCACCGTCACGGATGCCACGGTGCGCAGCAACGGTGGAAGGGTAGACGGCGTGACCGCCACCCCGACCACCACGTGACCGGCTTCCAGATGGAACTTGACCGCCTTGCGGTCGTCCTTAGCCGCCTTCGGACCGCCGGGGTAAACCGAATGGACCGTGTCGTGCAGCTCCGCAATGGCCTCGCCGATCGGCTCCTGCCATTCCGTTGAGGGCACTACGACCACCAGGTGCCCGCTCGTGCCCTTGGCCAACGCGTTGCGCACCGACTTGGGGAGAGTGCGCTCGACCACGAGATCGGCCAGCCGCTCCTGGATCGTGCGCTCGTCCTTGGTGTTCTTAATCGTCCTCATCTCATGCTGCTCCTCGGGGAAAACCAAATCGTCGAGCTCACCCATGCTGTTTCTCCCCGGTGCGGCGCGGCTCGAGCAGGTAGTACCGGCTCATCGTCCTCGCCCAGCGTTCGTCCCCGTCGATGGCGAAAAGCTCGGAAGTGATCGCAGGGCGATGGTCCGCGATCCTCGGGTGTCCTTTGACCGTGCCGACCAGGGCGATGCCGGAGCGCGACAGCACGCCCCATTCCCCGAGCGTGGGCGCCTCCGCCAGTTGCGCGGCAGACGGAGCGTGACCGGATGCAAGCCGGCGAAGGTCCGCCGCCAAGGCTTCGAGTCGATCCGCGGTGGCGAGGGGATCGGCGCCTAAAAAGTTCACGGCCTGGTGGCGCCGGCTCATAGCGGCTGCACCAGGTGCACTTCGGTGGCGGGAAGGATCGGCTTGTCGAGGTCGACATAGAGGCCGCCTTCGACGACCAGGGCCATTATGGCCGAGATCGGCTCCTCCCCGCGTACCATCACCGCCAGGTCCAGCAAAGGTGCGCTGCCGCCGTTGTCGATCAGGTGGGCCAACAGCTTCATGCGGTCGGTCAAGCCGATCTCGGCACCTTCGGCACCCGCGATCATCATGGCGTTGGTCAGGCGGGGCTCGCGGCGGATGAACGATTCCGGCACCAGCACGATCGTGTGGCCCATGGTTGCGGCCAGTGCCTTCAGTTCCAAGAAGGCATGCCTGCCATGGCCGCGCCAGGCCGCGTTGCAAACGCAGACCAGGTAGACCTCGCGCCGGCCAAGGGCGACCTTGATGGCGGTGAAGTCCTCCGCGGCGATCATGAGATCATCGGCCAGGTCGTCAGGCACCCGATCGTCGGTGAGGCGCCTGACCGAAGGGTGGACCAGGACCAGGGCCTCCGCGGACTGGCGCAGGGAACGACGGCGTCGTCCGGAGGTAGCGCCGGCATGGGCAGGGCCGGACGGTAGGCGTGCAGCATCGGCATCGAGCATGCGAGGTCTCCATGTTGAACGAAAACGGTGAGTTCGAGAGCGAAGACGAGCTGGCGTCTAGGTCGCCGGGTCGGTCATGATCTCGTAGGGCAGTCCGTAGGACTTGAGCATGTGCCCGAGGTCCCGGACTTTGAAGGTCATGGGGTCCGTTCCGGCAGGAAAGCGGATGAACCCGCCGTCTTCGGCTTCGACGATCTCCAGCTCATGGCGGTCGAAGCCGGCGCGATAGATCAGTTGCGACAGCAAGGCCTGTGCTTCCGACGAAGCATTCGTCGCGTTTGCGGGCATGAGGTTTCCTCCGGCTCGAAAGCTCGAGACCATCAAGAAGGTCGATGACGCGGACGGATCAGAAGACGCAGTCGTGACCGGTGAGCAGCTGCATCGCCCGGCATCCAACGGGATCCCCGACGTGCTTGTCGTAGCAGGCCAGGTCGACGCCCATCCGCACCGGATCGCGGATCAACTCGATCAAGATGCGGGCCTTCTCGCTGGTGGCGTCCCGGACGGGAAGCATGGCTATGGCGCGTTGTGGAAGGAGCACGCAGGGCCTACCGCACTTCTCCATGGACCCCTTCAGCGCCAGAAGGAGCTTCATGGCTTCAGGACGGAACCAGTGACGTGAGGGAACGCCGACCAAGGTCACCGGTCGCTCGTCGAGCATGGCCTGGCAGGTCGCCAACGAGGCAGCCTCCAGCCCCAAGGACACAGCGAAATGGGTGACGAGGGGATCCGAGCCGATCACGGCCACTTCGTCCAGCCGGGAGAGCGAGTCGAACAGGATGGACGAAAGCTTCCGCCGGGTATCCCGGTGGCGCAGCGTACGGGATTTCGATTTAAGGTCTTGGGGACGCACGAACAAAGACACAGGTTCACTCCCTGCATGCTACGAACAGGCCGAACACGATGAATATTCAGGACGTCGTGCGGGCTATGCACGCGGGGGAAGGTCTTGTTGTGGTGCCTGATCGATGGGCACCTGCGGCTTCCAATGCTCTAGTCACTATAGGTATTTACGGCGGGAGTCAAGCCGCAATGTACATTTTGTGCAACGAACGCCGATTGCGTTAAGTTTCGGTTATCATCAGAACGATTCGGAACGGCGTCTTGAGCCAACAGCAGCACCATCCAACTCCCGCCCAGATCCGGGCAGGACGAGCCCTCGTCGACTGGAGTCAGCAGGAGCTTGCGGGGCATAGCGGCATCGGTCGCCGGACCGTGGCGGCCTACGAGAACGGTGGCAACAGGGTGATGCCCACCAGCGTCGTGGCCATGAAAGAGGCTTTGGAGCGTGCCGGCATCAGGTTCAGTGGCGAAGACGAACCCGAAGGCGTGCATCGGGTCCCTGCTAGCCGTGAGATTCCCGATCGTGACGTGAGGTGACGCTGGGATGGGCGTTATCCCTCGGCAATGAGGCGACGAACTTTGGCCAGCCTGACCTCGAAGCCTTCCTCGGCAGCAAGGGTGCCGAAGAAGCGACCGTCCGCCGTCACCAGCTGGATCGATGCCTGGTGCTCCATCTGGTAGTCGCCGTCTTCGGTGGGCACCTTCTCAAAGAAGATATAGCGGTCGCGGGTCATCTTGGTGACTTCGTCGAGTTCGCCGGTCAGGCCGGCGATGCGAGGGTCGAAGTACTCCACATAGTCCTTCATGATCTCCGGCGTGTCCCGCTCCGGATCGACGGAGACGAAGACGACCTGCAGCTTGTCCGCATCCGGTCCGAGCGCCTCGAGGATGGCCGACATCTCGGCCAGGGCAGTGGGGCAGACGTCGGGGCAATGGCTGAAGCCATAGAAAAACGCCGAAGGCCTGCCGAGGAAGTCGGCCTGCGTGAACGGAGCGCCGTCCTGGTTCACCAACGAAAAGGGCTTGGCATAGATGGCTTCCCCAGCGTTCGCTGGCGCGAACCGGGGGCCAAAAGCCAGGAAGGCAGCGCCGGCAGCTGCGATCGCCACCAGCAGCCAAAGGATACCTCGAAGCCTGCGCAAGCCGGTCATTGGCCGTGACCTTCATGAGCAGCGCCGGATCCGGTGGACCGCTCCTCCACCTTGAACGTAACGTCGATGCGACCAGCCTTCTCGAACACCAGCGTCGCCGGCACCTCGTCGCCGGCGCGGTACCGCTCGACAGGTTGGACGAACATGGCATGCATGCCGTTGTCCAACCAAACGGTCTCACCGGCGGGGATGACGAGGCCTTCCTTCATGGGCTGCATGCGCGCGATGCCATCGGTCACGGTCGACCGATGAATCTCCACCTTCTCGGCAGCGCTGCTCTCGATGGCGACGAGGCGGTCATCGGTGTCGCCCATGTTCTGGATGGAGAGGTATCCGCCGAGTACCGGCGCGTTCGGCGGGGCCTCCTCGATCATGGGATGGTCGAGATAGATCGAACCTTGCGTGAAGTCATGGGCGAATCCGCTCCCTGCCGTAAGGATGCCGATCAAGGCGATGGTGACAAATAGCTTCATGTGGTCCGATCCCTTTTCCTGGAGAATACCGCCTCGACAGGTCAGACGGAATGCGACCGGCTGCCCCGCCAGGCCAGGAGGCGCATGGCGTTCGCAGTTACCAGCACGGTTGCACCCGTGTCCGCAAGGATGGCAGGCCAAAGGCCGGTCACGCCGATGACAGTCGTCACGAGGAACACGGCCTTGAGCCCGAGCGCCAGGGTGATGTTCTGCCCGATGTTCGCCATCGTCGCTTTCGACAAGTTGATCATGTCGGCGATGTCAGTTACGCGGCCATGCAGCACTGCGGCATCGGCAGTCTCGAGCGCCACGTCGGTGCCGCCGCCCATAGCGATGCCGACATCGGCGGCAGCCAGTGCCGGTGCGTCGTTGATGCCATCGCCCACCTTGGCCACGACCTTGCCTTGCGATTGAAGCTCTCGAACGATCCGCTGCTTGTCCTCCGGTAGGAGGCCGGCGCGCACGTCCATGCCGAGCGAGGCACCGATGGCACTGGCGGTGCGCTGGTTGTCGCCGGTGAGCATCACCGTTCCCACTCCGGCGTCCCTCAGCGCCTGCAAGCCGGGTTTGGCATCGGCACGCGGCTCATCCCGAATTGCGAAGATGCCCGCGAGGGAGTCGTTTGCGAGGAGCACGGAGACGGTCTTGCCCTCGTCGTTGAGGGCGGTGATGCGGGTGCGCACGTCTTCCGGAATGGTGGTGCGCTCCGCGGCTGCCTCAACCGAACCGAGGAAGGCCTTGTCGGTGCCGATGCTGCCGGTGACGCCCTTACCGGGAACCGCGGCAAGATCGAAACCCGGAGGCACGGGTGCCTTGTCCGCCTTGGCCCTGGCGAGAATGGCGAGGGCGAGCGGATGGCTCGAACCCGTCTCGAGCGCCGCAGCCATCGAAAGCACCTGGGTCTCGCTGCGGCCGATGGCCAAGATATCGGTGACCTTCGGCTTCCCTTCGGTCAGCGTACCGGTCTTGTCCATGGCGACCATGGTGATGGTGCGGAGCTGCTCGAGTACCGCCCCGCCCTTGAGCAGCAACCCGCGACGGGCACCGGCAGACAGGGCCGCAGCGATGGCGGCAGGGGTGGAGATCACCAGCGCGCAGGGGCAGCCAATCAGAAGGATGGCGAGGCCCTTGTAGACCCACTCGCTCCAGGATGCGCCCATCAGCAGCGGCGGCACAGTGGCGACCAAGGCGCCGACCAGCAGAACGCCGGGCGTGTAGATCTTGGAGAACCGATCGATGAAGCGCTCGGTCGGTGCCTTGGATTCCTGTGCCTCCTCCACCAGGGCGATGACCCTGGAAATGGTGTTGTCGGCAGCGGCAGCGGCGACGCGCACCCTGATGGCGGTGTCGGTGTTGATGGTGCCGGCGAAAACAGTGTCGCCGACGCCCTTGCTCTTGGGGACGCTTTCACCGGTGACCGGTGCCTCGTCGATGGCACCGCGGCCCTCGACGATCGCGCCATCCGCCGGGATGCGGTCGCCGGGGCGCACCAGCACCACCTGCTTCAGGGCAAGACTTGATGCCTGGACTTCACGAACCCCGTCGCCATCGACCAGCAGCGCCGTCTTGGGCACCAGATCGGCCAGACCCTTGATGCTGGCACGGGCCCGGCCAGCTGCGAAGCCTTCCAGCATTTCCCCGACGAGGAAAAGCAGGACAACCGTAGCCGCTTCTTCCGTGGCGCCGATGACCACAGCTCCCATGGCGGCGATCGACATCAGCGTTTCGATGGAGAACGGGCTGCCGGCCATGGCGCCGGCGACGGCACGGCGACCGATCGGGACCAAGCCCACCAGTAGCGCGACCAGGAACGCCCAGTGCCCGACATCCGGGACGACCCGGCCCACGAGGTAGGCCAGCAGCAGTGCGATGCCGCAGGACGCCGTCAAGATCGCCTTTCGTGTGCGCCACCACGGTATGCCCTCGTCGGCATCCTCGTCGCCATGCAGATGAAGATGACTGTCGCCTGCCTGATCGTCATGATCGCCATGGCCGTCGCGATGCTGGTCCACGGGTCGCGCAGTGGATGTGCTCTGCAGCTGGCGAGTCGGATAGCCAAGGTTGGAGACACGTCGGGCAAGATCGGCAAGATCGGCGGCGTCCGAGTGCTTCACCGACATGGTGCCCGACACGACGGACACGGATACGTCCTCAACTCCTTCAACGCGACGTGCCGCCGTATCCACCTTTGAAGCACAGCTGGCGCAATCCATGCCTTCCACCTTGAAGCGGGTGGTTTCGATCCTTGCGTCCATCGGCAGCGACTCCTTGAATTCTCCATCATTGCCGTACATCCTCCAGCGACTATAGGAGCAAGCGGAAATGAATCACGGCATCGCGATTGGAAAAGTCTCGCAAGCGAGCGGAGTCAAGGTCACCACTGTTCGCTTCTATGAGCAGATCGGGCTGCTGGCCGCGCCGCCGCGCACGGATGGCGGGCGCCGCACATATGATCTCAAGGACATCGAGCGGCTAACCTTTATCCGGCACTCGCGAGAGCTCGGCTTCGAAATCGACCAGATTCGAACGCTGCTCGAACTCCAAGACCGTCCCGGCCAGTCTTGCGCAGATGCCGACACGATCGCCAAGGCTCGCCTGGTGGAGGTGAAAGCGAAGATCGCGAGCTTGACGGCGTTGCAGGCCGAACTCGAGCGGATGGTCGATGGCTGCAGCCATGGTCGGGTCGAGAGCTGTCGGGTGATCGAGATCCTCGCCGATCACGGCAAGTGCAAGCACCATCTGCACGACGCTTGATCCGAAGCCAGATGGATCGACCACTACCTTCGATGTGGATCACGTTCGGAAACCGGTCAGTCAGTCAGATTGGAACACCATTGACCTCTCAAGTCCAAATCATCGCCGAGCTCGGTGTCGCGCCATCGTTCGAAGTCTCCGTCGAGGTGGACCGGCGGGTCTCGTTCCTCAGGGACTACTTGGTGCGCTCCGGCCTGACGACCTATGTCTTGGGCATCAGCGGCGGCGTCGATTCGACCACAGCGGCCATGCTGGCACAGCGAGCCGTGAGGGACCTGCGGGCCGAGGGCCGCGAAGCGCGTTTCATCGCGGTACGGCTGCCCTATGGAGTTCAGGCCGACGAGAAGGACGCCCAGGCGGCATTGTCGGCGATCGAACCGGATCAGACCTTCACCGTAAACATCAAGCCTGCCGCTGACGCCATGTGGCGGCAGATCCGGGCAGCCGGCTTCGGGCCCGAGAATGAGGGACAGGAGGACTTCCTGCTCGGCAACGTCAAGGCGAGGCAGCGGATGATCGCCCAGTTCGCCCTGGCGGGAGGTCTAAAGGGCCTCGTCATCGGGACCGACCATGCCGCCGAGGCGGTCATGGGCTTCTTCACCAAGTTCGGCGACGGCGCCGCCGACATCCTGCCGCTCGCCGGCCTGACCAAGCGGAGGGTCCGCGCCATAGCAGCCCACCTCGGTGTACCGTCGGAGCTGGTGTTCAAGGTGCCTACGGCGGATCTCGAGGACGATGCCCCTTTGCGGCCAGACGAGGACGCCTATGGGGTGACCTACGACCAGATCGACGATTTCCTCGAAGGCAGGGCGGTTCCCGATTTCGCCCGCGATCGGATCGTGAACGCCTATCGCGCGACCGCCCACAAGCGAGCCCTTCCGGTCGCCGCCAACGCCGCGGCCTGACGGCTTCGTCTATGGTTGGAGCGGGTCCGAAGCGGACTTGGCGGCCTGCACGTCGCGCTGACGTTCGGGCCAGGTGCTCTTGATGTAGTCGAGCGCGGCGGCGATCTCGCCGTCGTCGAGCACCGCACCGAAGCCTGGCATGTCGGTCTCGTAGCCGGGCATCATGGCCGCCGGCCCTTCCTTGACGATCCGGAACAGTTGCCGGTCGGAGTGGTGCCAGGTATGACCGGTCGCGTCGTGGGGCGGTGCCGGCAGGCGCCCGGTCGGCAGCCGCTGCTTCCAGTTCGGCTGACCTTCGAGGTTCGCGCCATGGCAGCTTGCGCAATAGTCGACATAGACCTGCCTGCCGGAAACGTCCTCGGCAAGGGCCGCCCCCGCCGCTCCCGCCAAGGCGACCGCGATCAGAACGGCGAGGTGTTGAGCGCTTCGATGACACGACATTCAGCGACGACCCCCTTCCGGCATTCGGCGACCATCCGCGACAATTCTGCTCGCAGGCTCTGCAACTGCGCCAGGCGGCGTTCGACCTCGTCCAGTTGAGCCTGGGCGATTCGGCTGGCATCGGTGCAGGAGGCCTCGGGCTGTTCCTGCAAAGCCAACAAGGTGCGGACGGACTGCAGGTCGAAGCCGAGATCGCGGGCGTGGCGGATGAATCCGAGACGGCGGACGTCCGCCTCGCCATAGATGCGGCGCCCGTTGCCCTGTCTGGCCGGTACGGGCAGCACGCCCGCTCGTTCATAGTAGCGGATGGTCTCGACATTGACCCCCGCGTTGCGGGAGAGATCCCCTATCTGCATTTCCTGCTTGCTCCTGTAGTGACTACAGGTTGTAGCCTCTGCACCAAATCGTCTCAAGAAGGAGCAAGGGCATGAGCGCTGCTGCCGAAACCGTACGCTACCAAGTCACCGGCATGGACTGCTCGTCCTGCGCCGCCAAGATCGAAGGGGCCGCCCGCAAGGTGGACGGCATCCAGGACGTCAAGGTCTCCATCGCCTCCCAGATCATGACGCTCGAGGTGGACGATCCTGGTCGGCGCTTGCCAATCCTCGAGACCGCGGTGACGGACCTCGGTTACCAGCTCGACCGGATCGGCGGGCAGAAGGGGGCGAACTCCGAGCACGACCACGACGAGGAGGGCGACGACGACCACATTCCGGACCTCTCGCACGTCACGCCGGCCTACAAGCGGGCTCTCTGGATCGTCGTGCTGCTCAACGTCGGCTACGGCATCGTCGAGATCGCCGGCAGCTTCATCGCCGGCTCCCAGGCGCTGCAGGCCGATTCGCTCGACTTCCTCGGCGACGGGCTCATTTCGTTCCTGGGCCTGATCGCCGTTGGCTGGGGACTTGCCGCCCGGGCGAAGGCGGCCCTGCTGCAAGGCATCTTCCTGGGCCTTCTGGGACTGGGCGTGGTCGCGTCCACCGTCTACCGAGTCTTCATCGAGCACCAGCCCGAGAGCCTGGTGATGGGCGTCTTCGCGCTGATTGCGTTCGTGGTCAACGTGCTGGCCGCAGTGGTGCTTATCCCGCACCGCAAGGGCGACGCCAACATGCGAGCGGTTTGGCTGTTCTCCCGCAACGACGCCATCGGCAACCTCGCCGTGGTTGCCGCCGCGGGTGCGGTCTGGTGGACCGGGTCGCAGTGGCCTGACCTGATCGTCGCCTTCGCGGTGGCCGGCCTGTTCCTGCAGTCCGCTTGGTCGATCATCCGTGATGCGAGGTCTGACCTACGGCAGGCTGGCCGATGAGCAATCGCGACTCCTCGCTCTTCCTCGTTCTGGGCGTCATCGGCGTGGACGCCTCCACCAAGGAGGCCGCCCTGATGTACCTCGACGGGGCTGGCGTGCCGGTGCTGCCGGTGTTGAACCTTACCCTGGGATTCAATACCGGCGTGAGCTTTGGCATGTTCGCCGCGGACGGGCCCGGGGGCTGGTGGGCCATCGTCCTCGTGACCCTCGTGGTGTCCGCGGTGGTCGCCTGGCTGTGGCACAGGAGCCGTGGACGACTCGAGCGCTTTGGCTACGCCGCCATCCTGGGCGGGGCACTGGGCAATCTCGTCGACCGCATTCCCGATGGCGCGGTCACCGACTTCATCGACCTGCACGCGGGCGGCTGGCACTTTCCCACCTTCAACCTGGCCGACGTCGGCATCAACGCCGGCGTCGTCATGCTGCTGATGGCGACCATCACCGGCGCCTTCGCGGGCCGTACCGCCCCCGGTGCCGGGCGCCCCTAACCCATCAAAGGGCGGCCATGGTCGAGAGCGGCGCGACGGGGCAGGTTCCGTTGGGATCGAGCAGAGCGGCGCCCGTGCGGTTGAACACGTAACGCTTCTCGCACACGTCAACCGCCGGCAACTGCAGCGTGCGGTCGAAGATGTCCGTGCCCTCCTTGAGGTTGCGCCAGAAGGGGGCATGGGGGCTGGCGGCGTGCCGTGCGAGGTTTGCCTCCGTCATGCGGAACGGCAGCAGCTGCAGCTGCACGGATCGGTTGCCGCCCCTGAACGACTCCCGGACCATGGCGTAGAGTTCCTTGATGCCGTCGTCGGTCATGGCGTAGCAACCCACCGACTTGCAGTCGCCGTGGATCATCAGGTAGCTGCCGGTGCGTCCCCAAGCCTGGTCGAACTTGTTGGGGAAGCCCACGTTGAACGACAGGAAGTAGTTCGACTTCGGGTTCATCAGGGCTGGGGTCACGTCGTAGAAGCCTTCCGGCGATTGGTAGTCGCCTTCCTGGATCTTGGGTCCGAGCGCGCCCGACCATTTGCAGATCGGGTAGGTCTTGAGCAGGGCGTACCGGCCGGTGTGGGTGCGCTTCCACACCTCGAGCTCGGAACTCTCCTTGAACACCCGGATCATCATCGGTTCGGTAGGCGAGGACCCGATCGCCGCCATCTGGTCCACCAGCCCCTTCGGCAATGGGACGTTGTGACGATTGTCGCCGACGAACTGGCTGCAGCCGGCCAGAGCGACAGCTGCGATCAGGAGGGCGACGGTGTGAAGGAGGCGAGAGAGCATGAAGAGGTCCAGTTCAGTTCCTGGCAACCATATCCCCGGAGGGTTACCCCTTCGTGAGCCTTACCCTTAGGTCATGGGAACGATGTCGCGATCGTGTTCGACCATGCCGGCCAACTCCATCTCGATGGTGGCGTGCTCCACGTCGAACTGGTCGTGCATGCTCTTCTTGAGTCCCTCCTTGAGGTCCGTGGCAGCGGCGAGGTCATTGCGATCGGTGACCAGATGCACCTCGACCGCTGTTCGACCCTCGCTGATCTGCCAGACATGAAGATGATGAACGTCCACGACGCCGTCCGCGGCCTCGAGATGCCGCACCAGGCCGGCGTGATCGAAGCTCTTGGGAGCACTGTCCATCAGGACCGCTATCGATTCCCGGATCTCCGTGGAACCGTGGACCAGGACGTAGATGGCGATCAGGGCGGTTACGGCAGGGTCGACCCAGGAAGCCGATGGTCCCCAGATCATGATGGCGATGCCGCTGGCGATCACCGCGACGGTGCCCAGCGCATCGGCGATCATGTGGAGGAAGGTGCTGCGAACGTTGAGGCTGCCGAGATCCTTGCGCAGCACCCACGCTGCGAGCAGGTCCTCGACCAAGGCGATGACGCCTACGATCAGGACCGTCGTGGGGACGACTTCCACCGGTTCCAGGAAACGGGTGCCGGCTTCCCACAGCAGATAGAGGCCGATCATGATCAACGTGGTGAGATTGATGAGGGCGCCAACGGTTTCTGCCCGGGCATAGCCGAAGGTTCGTCTTTCGTTTGCGGCCCGCTGGGCAATGCGCCAGGCAATATAGGACACCAGAACCGAGCCGGCGTCCGATAGGTTGTGCGCTGCGTCCGCGATCAGGGCGAGTGAGCCGGAGATGGCCCCGCCCACCACCTCGGCGACAGCAATGCCGAGGTTGAGCGCCAAGGCGATGAGCAGCCGGCGGCCTTGTCCTGGGCTACGATTGGCTGCGGATCCGTGCGAATGGGACATGCAAACCTCCTTGCGTCGAGGTCAACCTAACTCCTCCAGTGGCTAGAGGAGCAAGCGCATTGTCGCAGCCTGTCCTAGCCCAGTTGCTGTGGAGGCACCGGAATGTCAGGCTAGGACGATGAAGAATCTAATCCTTGCAGCCCTCGTTGGCGGATGGGCCACTACAGTATTCGGTGCGGAACTGCCGATGATGCTGGTTGACGACCTCATGGTCGAGGAGGCTTGGGCAAGAGTGAAGCCGGACGGCGTGGAAGTCTACCTCGTTATCAACAACCGCAACCTTACCGGCGTAGGCCCGCTTGGCATCGAAGTTCCAGGCGCAACCATGACGCAGGTGGTAAGATCGGATGGGGGGACCTTCGAGCCCACGTTGCCACCGCATGCCGAACTCTACATGCAGCCCGGGGGAGTACGTGTCGAAGCCACAGGTATATCTGTAGGGGGCAAAGTGCCGGTCAGCGTGTCATTGGGAGAGGCGCGGGTGACGTTCAATGCCCGTATCCTTGGTGCAGGAGAGCCTCCTCCCGACCACCACGACTATGATCACAGCTGATAGAGCTGTTGCTGGACAGAGTTCACCACCACTTCGGAATCTCTACTGGCACCCAGGATCAGCGCCGATGCCCGGTTCCGCTGCCACGGTCGTCCCAGGTAATGCAGACCTGGCGTTCCTGCGGGCACTGCGTTCCAGTCGGCGACGTTCCGGTATCCAACCGCCCAGATGACTGAAGCGACCTCAGCGTGGCCGCCATCCGAGAACTTTGCAGTGCGGTCGGACGCATCAACGAGGCGTGGCCGGATGCTAATGCCTCGGCCACGAAGCGCGGCAAGGCTTCTGCCGCGGTCCGGGAAAGGATCCGCCTTCTGCATCATCCTGCCGACTGGCGATCCGGCAGACGCGGACAAGAGCCCCAGCCGGTCCATCACCGTCCAGGTGCTGACGCCGAACAGGCGCTGCGGGAACAGGCGGCGGGGCTTGCCAGTGGCGAGCAGGACCTCGTGCGTGGCAGCGAATTCGATCGCCATGTCCCGGCCCGAAGCGCCATCGCCGACTACCAGCACCGGACCCTTCCCCACGCTCAGCGGCGACCGGTACGTGGACATGGTGAGCTGGGCGATGCCGGGTCCGAACCGCGACGCCACCTCCGGTACGATCGGCTGCTGGAAACCGCCCGTGCAGACCAGCACGGCTTGGCTGCGCACGGTGGCGTCGTTGCCCAACTCGGCGACGAACGTGCCGGCAGTGTCACACTCCAATCGAACCACCCGGGTTCCGCTCATCAGCGGGAGGCGGTTCGTTTCGGCGTAGGACCGAAGGTAGTCGGCGAATTCGAGTCGTCCGGCATAGCCTTCGGCGTTGCCATCGAGCGGCACGCCTGGGAGCGAGCTCAGGCACCGCGGCGTGAACAGGGTCAGGCTATGATAGCGGTGTCGCCAGCTATCACCGACTTGGGCAGATGCATCGACCACCAGGTGCGACACGCCAGCCTGGTCGAGACGGTAGGAAGCCGCCAAACCAGCTTGGCCGCCCCCGACGACCAGGACGTCGACCTGCTCCGTCATTGCGCAGCTGCGACCTCGCTCGCGACCAAATCGGCAAGGGCTTGCGGATCAGTGTTGGCTGGCGCCTTGCCGTTGACGAAGAAGGTGGGCGTCTGCCGAACGCCGAGGCGCTCGACGTCGGCCATGTCGGCGTTGAGAACGCCCACCATGCCTGGCCTGAGAACGTCCTGCCGGGCCTGTTCCACATCGAGACCAGCCTCGCCTGCAATCTGCCATGCCAGATCGAGGTCAGGTGCACCATGCACCGCCCATTCCGGCTGGCGGGCAAGGAGCGCTTCGAGCACCGGGATGAAGAGGTCCTGGAGACGAGAAGCCTCGATGATCTTCACCGCGGTGTCTGAACCTTCGTGAAAAGCTGCATAGCGCAGCACCAGCTTCACCTGGTTGGGATGACGATCCATAATCTGCTTCACGATCGGGTAGAATGCGCGGCAGGCTTCGCAGCTGGGGTCGAAGAATTCGGTGATGGTGACTGGAGCGTCTGCAGGGCCGATCACCGGTGAGTGGGGCCGTGCGAATCCTGCTTCCTCTACGGTGGCGACGACGGGCGATGCGCTTGGCGTCGGGGCGGGCCGGTAGAACCAGGCTGCGAGGCCGAATGCGGCGACGGCGATGACTGCGACCGCCACGACGGCAAGGCGCTTGTTCATGATTGTTTCCTCGCGAGGGGCAAGAGCAAGAGGGTGATGCCGGCAAAGGCAGCGGTGGAGAGATAAGGAATGGGAATGCCCATGATCAGCATGCCGGCTCCGGAACAGGAGGGCCCTGATGCCGAGCACGGGACAATCGGTGCTGGCAGCAGTCCGGCATACTGGAGGGAATGGTAGGCAGCGATGACCAGGCCGACCGACGAAAGCGGCAGGGCATATCGCCAAGTGTCCATATCGCCGCGGAAGGCGCCGACACCTAGGATCACGACCAGCGGGAACATGGCGATGCGCTGATACCAGCACAGGGTGCATGGCATCTGTCCCATGACCTCGCCGATGAACAGGGCGCCAAGCGTGGCGACCATCGCGATGAACCAGCCGGCCATGAGCAGGGTCCACTGATGCGTTTCGCGCGGCATGCAAACTCCTTGGTTCGAAGGATTCTTAAGATCTATAGCCGCTAGAGGAGCAAGGGCAATTTCGCCGCACCCCGATTGCTCGTATGCGGGCTTGCACGGAGCTGCCTTTTAAATCGAATTATTATTAACGATATTATGCTGTGCGGCTTCGCTTCCCGGTCTGGTGCAGGTCTAGCCCGAGTGTCCCTGCCATCGATGACGCAGTCTCGCCAGATTTAACCTTAGGCTAAGGATGATGGGCTGGAATGATCCGGACCGTGTGGTGAGGAATGACCATCTCAATCCATCGTTGGCTGTTGCCCGTTATGTTCGCGCTGCTCGCACTGATGCTGTCCATGCATCAGGCAGGTGCTGCCGTTCATGTGGCCGAGCACGGGATCGGTGCGGTCGCGGTGGGTTCCGACAGGCACGATACGCCCGATCCTCTCCACGCCACGACATGCTGCACGATTGCCTTCGGGGTTGCGGCACCCGATGCCGTCTCGGCCTTTTCGCCGGCAAGCACCATTCGTTTCGCCGTCGATCCAGGGCGCACCAACGGCTATTCCTATCCGAGATCCAAACATTTCCGTCCGCCTCGTCTCGTCTGATCCAGCAGTCCGGCACTGCCAACGCAGCGCCGATCCATGGAACACCGACCGGACCGAATGATGAAAAGACGCGATTTACTTCGGCTGCTTCCCATGAGCGCAGTCGCAATCTTGCCTATGATGCAGCCTGCACGGGCGCAGTCCCTATGGGACATGATGAACCAGACCCGCACCCTGACCGATGCAGAGCGGGAAGCGAACAGTGCCGCCGCGATCCAGGCCATCGATACGGTTGAGCCGATCCTCAGCTACGACACGGCCAACAACCTTCAGATGGCGATTGCCCAATACGAGCCCTTCGTCGCCCGCGGCGGCTGGGAGCAGGTGCCGCAGGAAACTTACGGCGTTACCATGGGCGTCAACCGTGATGGCGTGGTGCAGCTCAAGCGGCGGCTGCTCGCCTCTGCGGACATGCCCATGGTGGACAGGGTCGACGATGCAATGGACGCTCCGACCGACGCCGCCTTGCGACGCTTCCAGGCTCGCCATGGCCTGCAGGTAAGCGGACAGGTCGACGAAGCCACCTGGTATGCCCTCAATGTTCCGGCCGAGACCCGACTGCACCAGCTTCGCCTCAACCTGCTACGGGTGCAGAACATGGCGTCGGCGTTGGCGGACCGCTACGTCGTGGTGAACATTCCCGCGGCCTTCATCGAGGTTGTCGAGGGCGGGATGGTGCAGCGCCGGCACACCGCTGTGGTTGGACGCATCGACCGGCAGACGCCAATCCTCAAGAGCCGCATCCACCAGATCAACTTCAATCCGTACTGGAACGTGCCCGTCTCGATCATCCGTCGCGATCTCATCAAGTACATGAACGAGAACCCGAACTACCTGACCGAACAGAAGATCAGGATCTTCGACGGCAGCGGCAACGAGCTGCAACCGAGCCAGATCAACTGGCAGACCGAGGAAGCGGTGAACTACCGGTTCCGCCAGGATCCGGGTCCGCAGAACTCGATGGGGAACGTCAAGATCAACTTCCACAACCCCCATGCGGTCTATCTGCACGACACGCCGACCAAGGGCCTGTTCGGGGAGAACGCCCGGTTCTATTCGTCAGGATGCGTCCGCGTCGACCAGGTCCAGGACTTCGTCGGCTGGGTGCTGCGCGACAACGGCGACTGGGGGCCCGGAGAGGTCGCCAATGTGTTCGCCACCGGCGAGCGGAAGGACGTCGAGGTAACCAACCCTCCGGAGATCCACACGACCTACATCTCGGCGTGGGCGAACCGGAACGGGGTCGTCAGTTTCCGGGACGATGTCTACGAGTTCGACATGGCTGGCAAGGTCAGCTTCGATGCATGACGTCCTGGGGGTCGGGGAGAAGCTGACGATCGGGATCGCCGGGATGGCCTGCGACGGCTGCGTCCATGTCCTGGAGAACGCGGTCAATCGGCTCCCAGGCATCGCCTATGTCGGAGTTTCGCTGAGCGGCGCAAGCATGACCGTCCGCAGTGGCGAGGGGTTCGACCTCGCCAACTTGTTTGGTTGCGTGAAGGCTCTCGGCTACGAAGTGTCGGAGGCCGGGAAGGCGTTTCCCGGCACCTCGATGGACTGCCCCTGTCGAGCACGCGCCAGAGCGAGGTGACGTGACCAGATCTATAGAGCGGTTGCGAGATAGGTAAATCGCGGAACGTGAACTTCGTGCACTAACGAGCTGGCATCACTGATCTTGACGGACAGCAGCGACGCCACACTTCGGCGAATACCGCGACGCAGCAGGTGCCGGCGCCAGCTAAGACCCAGAGCGATGGCTCCGGTCCGATAGTGCCGAGGGAGATCGACAAGGCGAATGGCGCCAATGCGGACAGCCCCAGCCTTCCCATGCCGATCCAGCCCAGCCGTTTCCCGAAACCTGCCTTGCCGAAGATCGCCAATGGCAGCGTCCCGGAGACGATGCTGAAGAGCCCGCTGCCGATACCGAAAACCACCGCGAAGGCAATGGCGCCAGTAGTTGAGGGGGCGGATAGCGCTAACGCACCCAACGCCAGCGGCATTGTGACTGCCGAGACCACTGCCAAGACCGTAGCAGGAAGGTTCTGGCCGAAGGCCATGTTGATCAATCGACTTGCCACCTGGGCAGGACCGAGCAGCGAGGCGACCCACACGCCGGCTGTGCCCAGCCCCAGCAGGCCAAGCATGGGCACCATATGGAACAATGTCGCCGCCGAAACCAAGCCGGCCAGCGAGAACCCAAGGACGATGAGGACGAACACGAGGTTTCCGTTCTCGACCGATATCGGCATCGGGGCAGCGACCGTTTCGGGCGGACGACCCGCTGCGATCCGTGCGAAGCGGGATAGCAACAGGTGCAGCGGGAGACAGACCGCGAGGTTCAGGCCGGCGAAGAGGAAGTAGACCTCTTGCCAGTTCGCGGCTTCCAGCAACCAGGTGGTAAGCGGCCAGAAGATCGTCGAGGCAAAGCCGGCGATGAGGGTCAGGTAGGTTATGCTGCGTTGGGCGCGGGAGCCCGTCGTCTGGGCGAGGAAGGCGAACGCCGTGGAATAGAGCACGAAGGCAGATGCCAGTTCGACAAGGATCACGCCAGTTAAGAAGGCCATGGCGTTCCCCGCCAGCCCGCAAGTCGCCAGCGCCGCAGCGGCACCAACCGAGCCGGCCGACATTACCCTGCCAGCACCGACCCGATCTGCCAGCCCGCCCGCCCATGGCGAGACGAGCCCACCGGCGAGCAGTGCGAGGGAGATGCAGCCGTAGATCCACTCCACTGGCACCTGCAGGTCGCCGGCGACGTTCGGGGCAAGAATGCTGAAGCTGTAATAGAGGGTGCCATACCCGATGATCTGGGTGATGCCGAGAGCCCAGATGGCGCCGGCGTTGGATTGGGTATCGGCCATCGTATCCTAGATCGACTTGAGGCCGACCCGCTCCTCGAGCTTGGCTGCCGCTTCCTTGCGCTCGCTATAGCGGGAGGTCAGGTAGCCGGATACGCCGCGGTTGATCAGCGTGAATTTCACCAGCTCCTCCATAACGTCGATGACCCTATCGTAGTAGGATGACGGTTTCATGCGACCGTCCTCATCGAATTCTTGGAAGGCCTTTGCCACCGAGGACTGGTTGGGGATGGTCACCATCCGCATCCAGCGTCCGAGAATGCGCATTTGGTTGACGGCGTTGAAGGACTGGGAGCCACCCGACACCTGCATGACCGCCAGAGTCCGACCCTGCGTGGGCCGAATGGCGCCGCCAGGAAGCGGTATCCAGTCGATCTGCGACTTCAACACCGCGCTCATCGCGCCATGCCGTTCCGGCGATGTCCAAACCTGGCCTTCAGACCATAGCATGGCCTCGCGCAGTTCCTGCACCTTGGGGTGCGTTTCTGGAGCATCGTTGGGCAGCGGTAGGCCATTTGCGTGGAAGATCCGGACTTCGGCACCGAATGCCTCAAGGAGGCGTGCGGCTTCCAGGGTCAGGAATCGGCTGTAGGAGCGTTCCCGCAGCGACCCGTAGAGCATCAGAATGCGTGGTTTGTGGTCGAGGGCAGGAGCGACGAGCTGGCCGAAGTCGGGAACCTGGAAGGCTGCAGGCAGGACGTTGGGCAAGTTAGACAAGCCGCTTCCCTTCGGCATCGATGATGACCTCGCCGTCCTCCTTGGTGAACGGCCCGATATCGGGGTTCTCGAGGATATCGAGCACGACTTCGGATGGCCGGCAGAGGCGGGTGCCCACCGGGGTCTCCACGAACGGACGGTTGAGCAGGATCGGCTGCGCTTCTATGGCTTCGAGCAGGTCCTCGTCGGTCTTGGCCGGGTCACCCAAGCCCAGTTCCTCGTACGGGGTATCCTTCTTGCGGAGGGCATCACGCAGGCTGATGCCGGCGGCGGAGACCAGTTCCAAGATGCGATCGCGGCTTGGCGGCGTCTTGAGGTATTCGATCACCGTCGCTTCGACGCCGCTTTGACGGATCATGGCCAAGGTGTTGCGGGACGTGCCGCAATCGGGGTTGTGGTAGATGGTGACGCTCATTCGGCGGCCCTCGTTTCTGTGTTGTGTCGAACGGCTGCGCCGCGCTCGTACCAGCCCTTGCTACGGTTCACGATCCAGACCACCGACAGCATGACCGGCACTTCGACCAGCACGCCGACCACGGTGGCCAAAGCGGCCCCGGAGTTGAAGCCGAAGAGGGCAATGGCAGCCGCAACCGCGAGTTCGAAGAAGTTGGAAGCGCCAATCAGTGCCGAGGGCCCGGCGACGCAGTGCTGCTCCCCGGAGACCCTGTTCAGGAAGTAAGCCAAGCCCGAGTTGAGGTAGACCTGGATCAGGATGGGCACGGCCAGCAGCAGGATAACCGTGGGCTGGGCGATGATCTGCTCGCCCTGGAAGCCGAAGAGCATGACGAGGGTCAGCAGCAGCGCGGCGATCGAGATCGGCTGCAGGACGGCCAGCACCTTGTTCATGGCGTCGATGCCGCCATTGGCAAGCAGCCACCTGCGATAGAGCTGCGCAGCAATCACCGGCACGACGATGTAGAGCCCGACTGAGAGCAGCAGCGTGTCCCAGGGAACGGTGATGGCAGAAAGGCCGAGCAGCAGGCCGACGATCGGCGCAAAGGCGACGACCATGATGGCGTCGTTGAGGGCGACTTGGCTCAGGGTGAAGTGGGGTTCGCCCCGGACCAGGTTTGACCAGACGAACACCATGGCGGTGCACGGCGCTGCGGCCAGGATGATGAGGCCCGCGACATAGCTGTCGATCTGCGTCTCCGGCAGCAGTGGTCGGAACAGCCCGCCGATGAAGAGCCAGCCTAGAAGGGCCATTGAGAACGGCTTGATTGCCCAGTTGATGAAGACGGTGACGCCGATGCCGCGCCAGTAGTAACCGACCTGCCGCAGGCTCATGAAGTCGATGCGGACCAGCATGGGCACGACCATCAGCCAGATGAGCACTGCCATAGGGATGTTGACCTGAGCGTACTCAAAGGATCCCAGACCCTGGAAGACGGCAGGGAAGAAGTGGCCGGCGGCGATGCCGACGACGATGCAGATGGCGACCCACAAGGTCAGGTAGCGTTCGAAGATGGACATGGGAAACCTAGATGGCGCGGAACAGCATCGGTGCGGATGAGCAGATGGAAGAGGCCTGACGTGTCCTGAGGATCGCGGAAGGTGCGTCCTCACGGTCGATGACCTCGAAGCCAAGATGCTTGAAGAAGTCGGCTGCCGTGGTGGTCAGCAGGTACGCTCGCGTGCCGCCGGCATTGGAGATCTCACGAAGCATGCCCTCGGCCACCGTACGCCCGGCGCCAGTGCCCCGGCTTTCCTGCGGCACGACAACGGATCGAAGAAGGGCGTCCTCGCGGTAGAGCTCGAAGCCGCCGAAACCGAGGAGTCGACCGTCCTGCTCGAATCTGAAGAACGACCGGTCAGGTTCACCAACATCGTCGGTAGGAAGCTTTGCTTCGGTGAGAGCGGCGAGGAACTTCGGATCGTTCCCCGGTATGGGAGTCGGGCTGATCATGCGACCTTGGACGACTTGGTGGTCGTTCCGTCCATGGCGCCAATGCCTTCAAGCTTCGAGTTCAATGCCATACGATCGATGCTGGCGATCGGCAGGTTGATGAACGCGCCGATCCGGTTGCGCAAATAGCGCATGGCATCATCGAAGGCGGCACGTTGCTTGAACTCCGGTCCGTCAACTGCAGCAGGGTCTTCGATGCCCCAGTGGGCGGTCATCGGCTGACCGGGCCAAATCGGACAGACTTCGCCGGCAGCGTTGTCGCAGACCGTGAAGATGAAATCCATCTTGGGTGCATCCGGGGCGGCGAACTCATCCCAAGCCTTCGAGCGAAGGCCATCCGTCGGAATGCCAACCTTGGCCAGCGTCTCCAGCGTCATCGGATGAACCGATTCTTTGGGCGTCGAGCCCGCGGAGTATGCCTGAAAACGGCCTTGGCCCACATGATTGAGGATCGCCTCGCCCAAGATCGAGCGGGCAGAATTGCCGGTGCAGAGGAACAGGACATTGTAGACGCGGTCAGGCATGGCTCGACTCCTTTGGTGGGCAACAAGGGGTGAACTCGGCGACGAGAGGCTCGCACAGCTCCGGTCGACCACCGCAGCAGTCTTGCACTAGAAAGCTCGCAATCTCTCGAACACGATCAACGACGGCACGATAAACGATCGAACGACTGTGACGCTCGGACTCGATCAGGCCGGCACGGGTTAGTACGCCCAGGTGCGACGACATCGTGTTCTGTGGCACCTCTAGGCGGCGCGCGATTTCCCCTGCCGGTAGACCTTCAGGCTCGTGTTCCATGAGCAAGCGGAAGGTATCCAGACGGGTCGACTGCGATAGTGCAGCGAAGACTTCGATTGCATGTGTTGATTCCATATATCGAAGATTATGGATTTAAAACTCGCTGTCAAGATGAGGTTTTTGCCGCGTCTTATGCAGGGCGTGGAAGCGGGCCCTGTCCAATCCTCACCTCTTTCGAAGTGTGACCAGTTCTCTGCCCAAGGCTTCTAGGGCAACTTTCAGGAGCTTCTCACATCGCTCGCCGTGATTGAAATGGGGTCGGTTACCTGCTCCTGCTGCTCGACGTGCGGCCCAATGCCGGGACGACATTCGGCTACGGATGTTACGCCCTCGTCATCGCCGCGGCGGCGGTGCTTTGCGTGAGCCTGACGGGTTATCTGGTCGGTTTGACCGCGAGGTTGTTTACCAACGACCCGGACGAGCAGATCGCCTTCTTTCACCGTTAGCAAGAAGGAACTCAACATTGCGGCAGCACTCGTTGTCGCCTCGAGACTGCCGAGCGGGCTGGCTGTGCCGGCGGTTTTTTTTGCGGTGATACAGACGATCACGTCTCCCGTTGCGGCAAAGCTATTGGCTCAGGGTGCCAACCAGGCATTGGTACGGCCCGGCGAATCCTCGGCTTAGGGTGCCCAGGTAAGTTCCCAGCCCTTCCAAGGCTTGATGCACTTGCCGGAAGTGCTTTGAGGCCTGTCGGATCTGGCCAAAGCACAGGTGCTGCAGGCCGGCGATACTTGCCGTGACACCACAACCGGGTGCGGGGTTGCCGCCATCATCGGCCAGTCACTGCTGGCAAAAAGTCACTCCCAATGGCTCGATGATGGCATGTCGACGTCAATATAACACGTCACTGCAGTCACAGGTGTTTGGACTAACTAAACTTTCAGTCGCCGCCAAATTGGTGACAAAGATGGTGCTCTGAGGATATCCGGACGGCAAAAACGGCAAGTCGACGTCATTTCATGGCGACTCGCCATCTCTTACGGTCGAGTGTTGGTGGCCTGAGGCTAACAGTTTCGCAATATGGGCAAGGCTAAAGTGCGTTTCAGCCTTGGAGTTCTGCCATGCCCCGTCGACCAGCGTTCGAGCCCGATGTCACCTTGGGAGATCTTCTGGTGCTGGCGCGCCTCGGGGCACTGGCCCACGGCGACGAGAGGATCTTCGCGACGGCTGAGCTCAAGCAGCAGACCGGAGCCAGTAACACCCGGATCAGAAACGCCATGCTTCGCATCGCCGAAGCGCTCGGTCCGGTTGAGGTCGAAGGCAAGAAGCGCCGGACCCAACGCCCCAACGCCAGGGGGCGGAACATCGGCGGTGCAGCCGTTCTTGCGAACCTTTTGATTGAGATCGCCCGTGATGATGCCACTGATCAGGATCGCCTTCATCATGAGATCCGGCAGCTCCTCGACCACGTCGATTACCAGTACAAGCACGGCACATTCAGGAAGTCCTCGTCCCCACCGCGATTTTGAGGAGGATTCCCGCTGTCCGCCCAGGAGGTCGTTTCGTCTTGGGGATACAGTTCGTCAGTGTTTGCGTGCAGCGGGGTCGACGCGTAGCCTCGATCCATGAGCCAGAGTCGACATGAGCCGCTGGGACGAAGAATGGACCGCGTACTGTTTACAAGGCCGCTGTTCGAAACGCTGCTGTTCGAGAACGATTATGGCCGTGAGGACCGCAGGGTAGTTATCGCCTTAACCTTCAAGGCGGTCGTGCGGTACCGTTGGAGGCAACTGTCCTCCGCTCTTGGAGAGGCGTGCGACATACTTCTATTCCGCATCGCGGCGAGAGGTCGCGTACCTCGCAGCGGTATGACTCCGGTCCTGCCAGTCGGCGATCTCCTCTGGCACCAGGTTACCGATTGGGGAGTGGCCCAGCGCGTGCGCCGGACGTTCGGTCGCGTCGGGAGACGGAGCGACTGCACCACACTGTACTGCGGGTGGCGCAACGAATTGACGCCGGGTGAGCCGCTGCCCGTTTTCGTTCTCCTGGATGGGTCCTCCAGGGTGAAGGAGGTGGTTTATGCCGATATGGGCGAGGACGATATTGTTGAGGCGTTGACGCTCGGCACCGGCTCCCACCTGCGTCCCTGCGAATCGGATGTCATACCGGCGATCGGGGCGCTGGCCCTTCACCTAGAGGTAGAGAATGTAGACGTCGACCGGGATTGGTCGTGACCGAACAGTTTACCGCCACCACACCCATCGGTTTCTTGAACAAGGCGGAAGCCTACCGTGCAGGGGCACAGCTTCTTGCTCGAGAACTGAAGGGCGTAGGCGGGTGGTCGGGTGATCCCACGCGCTACCTGTACTACCACGGCATCGAGCTCTACATGAAGGCTGCGCTGATATCGGCAGGCAAAACCGAGGACCAGCTACGGCGCCTAGGCCACGGCTTCATCAAACTGGCCTGTGCGTGCAACCTTGTAGGGTTCGGCCTCAACGAGCCCCAAGACCTGAACGTCCTCGAGATGATCGACACCGACAGCAACTACATCAAGGCTCGGTATCATCAGGTCGGCCCCTTTCGGGTGCCCACCGTGCAGGCCCTTGATGGGACGGCGCACGAGATCGCCTTCCTTGCGGTTGCGATGGTGCGCAGGTCTGGTCAACCGGTGCATGCGCCGAGGCCCGCCTTGCCCATGGAATACCGATTCCAGGCAAGCTGAAGCCACCTCCGTATCGTCATGTACCGACCCAGGATATCGAGACCTGGAGGTTTAAGGTAGCAACGGCGGTTGTGGATTGGGGCTCCCTGCGATTGCGTGGATAGCTGTGTGTGCTTAAGTCTGATGTATTCGGCTGGATCGATGAAGATGAAGCCGTTCCGAGCTGTCTGCTTTGGAGGACGACTACTATGCTTCTGGTCGGTGCCCATGTGACCAACTTTCGGTCCGTCGACGATAGCGAAGAGTTCGACTTGGCTCCGGTGACGTGCCTGGTCGGCAAGAATGAGGCGGGGAAGAGCGCTGTCCTCTTGGCTTTGGCCGCCTTGAACCCCCATGCATCCACCCCGGCGCGCCTGGACAAGGAGCGCGATTACCCCCGCCGTCTCCTCACACAGTATGCAGAACGCCACACCGACGAGGACGCGGTCGCTATTTCGACCACATGGCAGTTGAGCGCTGGGGAACTCGCCCGTGTCGCAGCTCAAGTCGGCAAGGGGGTGGTCACCGACGAGAAGGTCCGCATCTTCCGGCGTTACGGATCCAAGCAGCCCGAAGTCGAAGCCGATATCGACTACAGCACCGCAATCAAATGGCTGTACGGCAGCTTTCAGCTCGACGAAGCCGAAGTCTCGGTCATCGGCCCGGTGGGCACCACCTCGCAGCTCATCGAGAAGTTGAATGCATTGACGTCGCTGTCGGAACGCCAGCAGCTTCTGAAAGCGCATCTGGCCAAGCACGGTTCCGTCAAGACGCAGGTCGACAACCTGATCAGGAGCATGTTGCCGAAGTTCATGTACTTCTCCTCATATGACCGGATGGACGGGGCGATCCAGCTGGAACAGACCCGGAAGTTGATCGCCAACGAGACCATCGACCAGGAGCAGCACAAGGGAAAAAAGCTCTTCGCCGAGTTCTTGAGTTATGCCGGCGTGTCGATCGAGGACATCACCAACGAGACCACCTACGAGACCTTCAACGCCCGTCTCCAGGCCGCTTCCAACAATATCACCGACCAGATCCTGGAGTACTGGACGCAGAATCCGGATCTCAGCGTCAACGTGCGCGTGGAGCAGGCCCGGTCCGGCGACCCCGAACCGCTCAATGCCGGCACCATCGCGTGGGCCCGCATAAACAACGCGCTGCATCGCGTCGATACGCCGTTCTCGGAGCGCAGTGCCGGCTTCGTCTGGTTCTTCTCTTTCCTGGTCAAGTTCGCGCAGGTCAAGGACGAGGATACGCCTGTCGTCCTTCTTCTCGACGAACCCGGCCTGACCCTACACGGCAAGGCGCAAGCGGACCTGCTTCGCTTCTTCGACGAGAAGCTGGCGCCGCACCACCAGATCGTCTTCTCCACCCACTCGCCCTTCATGGTCCCCGCTGACGATCTTGCGTCGGTGCGCATCGTCGAGGACCAGATCGAGATGAAGGGTCCGCGGCGCTTACCCTTGGGAACGAAGGTCCGCAGCGACGTGCTGTCCCGCGATCCGGACACCATCTTCCCACTCCAGGGAGCTCTAGGGTATGAGATCTCCCAGTCGCTCTTCGTCGGTAAGCACACGCTGCTGGTGGAGGGGCCCGGGGACATTCTCTATATCCAAGCGCTTTCGGACGCGCTGAAGCGACGGGGTCGCGTCGGTCTCGACCAGAAGTGGACCATGTGCCCGGCTGGCGGTATCGACAAGATCCGCCCGTTCATCTCGTTGTTCTCGGGCAACGAGCTGCAGGTCGCGGTGCTCTCGGACGAGGCGAACGGCGACAAGCGCAAGATCGATGACATGAAGCGCTCCGCCGTGCTTAGGGCCGGACATCTCTATACCATGGCCGATTTTCTCGAACGTCCTGAAGCCGATATCGAAGATATGTTCGAGCCGGAGGTCTTCGCCTCGATCCTGAACGGTGCCTACGGCCTGGAAGATGCTAATAAGATCACCAAGGACCGCCTCGCTTCCACGACCCCGCCGACCGCGCGCCTCGTGAAGCAGGCTGATGCGCTGTTCGCGTTGATGCCGGCGACGGTGGCGGAGTTCGACCACTACACCCCGGCATCCTGGTTGATCCGCAACCCGAAGCTTCTCGACGGCAAGGGGCAGCCCGTGACGGCCACCCTAGATCGCGCCCAGAAGGTCTTCGACGTCTACAACAACCTGCTGACCTAGACTGGTGAACTATCTCGGCTGAGGCTTAGGGGACGAGATCATCAGGATGGCCGACAGGGCGGGACGTAAACAGTGCGGTGAGCGGTACTTAGAGAATTTACAGGGAGGAACTGAACTTGAAACGACTGGTATTTTGCTTCGACGGGAGCTGGAATCGTCTGGATGCTCCGAATCCGACGAACGTCCTTTTCACTGCGGAGAGCGTTCTGCCTTATGCCGGAGACACTGCTCAGGTCATCTTCTATGACGAGGGTGTCGGCACCGAAGAGGGCGAGACGTTCCAGGGCGGCATGTTCGGGCAGGGTCTGGTGAAGAACCTGAGCGACGGGTATCGCTTCCTGATCTTCAACCACACGCCCGGCGACGAGATTTACGTCTTCGGCTTCTCGCGTGGAGCCTATACGGCTCGTTCTTTCGTCGGCCTGCTCGGAACGTGCGGCATCCTCAGCCGGCATAGTGCCGGCAGGGCGAACGACGCGGTCGAACTCTACAAGCGACGTTCCGACGATCCTGCATTCAAGCAGGAGGTGATGGCGTTCAGGCGGGACTGCTCGCCGGACATCTGTGTCTCGGACGACGAGGACGAATGGCGTGCAGCCAACGTGCCGGGCTACAGCGCCGGCACGCTTCCCAAGCTGAAGGTGAAGTACCTCGGCGTCTGGGATACCGTAGGTGCCCTCGGTATTCCGGGCTATATCCTGGGAGCTGGTCGCTTCAATCGCGAGCATGAGTTCCACGACGTCAGCCTATCGTCGCTGGTGGAAAGCGCCCGACACGCCGTTGCGATCGACGAGCGCAAGAAGGATTTCGCTCCTACCCTGTGGGACAACATCGATCAACTCAACCAGTCGGTCGGTGCCGATCCGACATCCGCGGACGCCCCTTACCAGCAGGTTTGGTTCCCCGGCGTTCACGGGTCGGTCGGGGGCGGAGGGTCGCGTAGGGGCCTGTCCGATCAGGCGCTGGACTGGATCTGGGACGGTGCACGGAGGGCCGGCCTCGATCTGGACAGTTCCCCGTCTTCCAGGATCTATGAGTTGATGCCGAACCACCTCGAGCACCTTGCGAATACCGAGGACAAGCCTGGATTCAACCCGATCGGCATCATCCTCGATCGGTTGCCCGAAGCCGATCGCATGCCGGGACCCGCCGCGTTGCACGAGGTTAGCGTCACGGCTCAGCGTCGTTGGAAGGAACAGGCGGAACGGCTGCCAGAAAAGGAAGCATATCGCCCCGCTACCCTGAAGCAGGTGGCCGCACAACTGGATGCGCTTGACCCTGACGTCCTCGGTGTCGGCGAAGAAAAGGACATCGGACCCTTCGATCTCTACCAAGTGCAGAAGGGTGATGGCCTCAGAAAGATCGCGCAACAGGTCTATGGCAAGGCGGATATGTCCGATCTCATCCTTCAGGCCAACCGCAGCAAGATCGTCGATCCCAACCGTATCTACGCAGGCCAGATGCTTCGCGTACCAAAAGTAACCGGATAGCGCTGGTGCCGGAACGGAGGGAGACGAACAGCAAGACCGGAGTCGCGAAAATAGCGCGACTCAGGTCTGGGCGGTGCGGCGACCCAGAAATTTTCGACCCTCGTTGTTTTTGCAAAAATCGACTCAGGTTTCTGGTCACGTCACGACAACAAGCTGCTCGCGCAAAAAATTTGAGAGCCGCCCCATTGAAGGAGCGACTCTCAAATCAGTGGCGCATCGACTCACGACTTTTGGTCGATGCCCGGTTTTCCGGGGTCAAATCGACTCAACATTTTTTGGTCGCATTAACGCCTTCAACATGGTGGGCCCACCAGGACTCGAACCTGGAACCAGACCGTTATGAGCGGTCGGCTCTAACCATTGAGCTATAGGCCCTTGTCCGCCTCATAGCAGGCGACGGGACGGTGGCAAAGGGGTGTCGGGCAGGTTCGCGCACCGTTTTGCCTTCCCCGGCAAATCGTCTCCCGCTAAGCATCGATCAAGAGGACAAAGGCGGCGCATGCGCGAAGGCGACATCATCCAGGGGTTGATCCGCGGCCTTGCCGTCATCGAGTGCTTCGATGAGGAACACGCCCGGCTCTCCATCACCGAGGTGTCCCAGCGCACCGGGCTCGAGCGCGCCACCGCGCGGCGCTGCCTGCTGACGCTCGCCCATCTCGGCTACGCGACCTATGACGGCAAGTTCTTCCAGCTGACGCCGCGGGTGCTCAAGCTCGGGCATTCCTATCTGGCCACCACGCCGCTCCCCAAGCTGATCCAGCCCTTTCTCGAGGAACTCTCCCACGCCACCAGCGAAAGCACCTCGGCGGCCGTGCTGGAAGGCACCGACATTCTCTATGTGGCCCGCGCCTCCACCCGGCGGGTGATGTCGATCAACCTGGGGCCGGGTGCGCGTCTTCCCGCCTATTGCACCTCGATGGGGCGCACCCTCCTCGCCGCCCTCCCCGCGGACGAGGCCCGCGCCATTCTCGACCGCTCAGAGCTTGTGGCCTACACCGACCGCACCAAGGCCGATCTGGCCACCATCACCACCGAACTCGCCGTGGTCGCGGCGCAGGGCTTTGCCGTCATCGACCAGGAGCTGGAGCTGGGCCTCTGTTCAATCGCCGTGCCGCTTTTCAGCAGCTCGGGTAAGGTGGTAGCGGCGCTCAATATCGGGGCGCAGACAGCCCGCGCACCCACCTCTCGGATGATCGCGCACTTCCTCCCCTTGATGCGCAAGGTACAGGCAGAACTGCGGCCCCTGCTGCGCTAGTCAGCGCGTCTCTCATGCACACGTGCGCAACGGCAGATGACATTCAACGGGAGTCACACTGCGCTGTCATGAAAACAGCAGGGCATGGCAAAAGGCGTTGTTTTGGAGTACCTTGGCCCGTCACAAACCGGTCATCGAACTGAAATAAAACCGTCGTTGCGCGAACCTATGGTCTGCCGCGTCACAGGGCAGCCCAAAAGAGGGGTGGCCGATGTTGAAGATGAATTCCGGAAGGGACATTCCATGAAGACCGCACTCTACGCCAGTGCCGCCGTCCTCGCGCTCGCCGCGTTCGGCACCACCGCTGCCTCCGCCCAGTCGCGCGACACCATCCAGATCGCCGGGTCCTCCACGGTCCTGCCGTTCGCCTCGATCGTCGCCGAAGAATTCAGCGCCGTCTTCCCCGAGTTCAACACGCCGGTCGTCGGTTCGGGCGGCACGGGTGGCGGCCTCAAGCAGTTCTGCGAAGGCGTTGGGGAGAACACCACCGACATCGCCAACGCCTCCCGCCCCATCAAGGACTCCGAGCGCGAGGCCTGCACCGCGGCCGGCGTGACCGATATCCGCGAAATCCAGTTCGGCTTTGACGGCATCGTCTTCGCCTCCTCCGCCAACGGCCCCGATTTCGCGCTGGCCCCGGTCGACGTCTACAAGGCCATCGCCGCCCAGGTTCCCGTCGACGGCAAGCTCGTCGACAACCCCTACAAGACCTGGAAGGAGGTCAACCCTGACCTTCCCGATCAGCCGATCGCGCTAGCCGTTCCGGCTGCAAATCACGGCACGCGCGAAGTCTTCCAGGAAAAGATGGTCAGCGCTGGGTGCGAGGAAGCGGGTCTGCCTGCCGATGCCCCGGAAGACGCCTGCACCACCTACCGCCAGGACGTCGTGACCGAGATTTCCGGTGACTATACCGAAACCCTGGCGCGCCTTGCTTCCGACCCCAACACCGTCGGCGTGTTCGGGCTCTCCTTCTACGAGCAGAACACGGACACCCTCAAGGTGGCCACGGTCGGTGGCGTGACCCCGTCCAAGGAAACCGTTGCCGCCGGTGAATACCCGGTCAGCCGCCCGCTGTTCTTCTACGTCAAGGGCCAGCACATCGGCACCATCCCGGGCATCGAGGAATACGTGCAGTACTTCCTGTCCGAAGGCGTCTCGGGCGAAGGCGGCATTCTCGAAGCCGCTGGCCTGATCCCGCAGCCGGCCGACAAGACCGCTGAAGAACTCGCCGACTTCGAAGCCGGCAAGTAAAAAACCCTGGCGTGGGCGCACCAGCTGGTGCGCCCCTTCGCACATTCTTCTGGCGGGGCCTGCGATGAATACGCTCATCATTGCCGCGGTGTTGCTGATCATGCTCGGCGTGGCCTACCAGTCCGGCTGGTCCCGGGGCCGGGGCCTGGCCACGGTCGGCGGCACGCGCGTTCACTCCCGGCCGCAATATCACGGGTCCTTCGTTGCCGTCTGGACGATGATCCCGGCGCTCCTCATTCTGGCGCTCTGGGCCTATTTCGGCCCTGGCCTCACCCGCTCCTACACCGTCGCCCAGATCCCGCAGGACATTCTCCTGTCGCTCGACCAGGCCGGCCTCAATTCCGAAATTGCGCGCATCCAGTCGATGGCCTCAGGCTTCGGCGCCACGGGCGAAATCGCCGATTGGGAAGCCGCTGCCGGCGCCGCGCTCCGCTCGTTCCAGTTCCTGACCTTTGCCGGCGTCCTCGTCCTGGCCATCCTTGCCGGCGGCTCGGCGCTCGTCTACGCCCGCAGCCGCATTACGGCTCGCCTGCGCGCCCGCACCGCAGTAGAGCAGTTCATCTCCTGGATGCTTCTGGCCTGCTCTGCGGTGGCCATTCTGACCACACTGGGTATCGTCGCCTCGCTGGTGACGGAAGCCTTCAAGTTCTTCACCTTCATCAGCCCGATCGACTTCTTCCTCGGCACCGTCTGGGCGCCCAACAATGCCGCCAATGGCGGCAACTACGGCTCCTATGGACTTTTGCCGCTGCTGACGGGCACGCTGATGATCACGGCCATTGCCATGCTCGTCGCGGTTCCCGTGGGCCTGATGGCCGCAATCTACCTCAGCCAATATGCCCATCCCCGGCTGCGCGCGGTCGCCAAGCCGCTCATCGAAATCCTGGCCGGCATCCCCACCATCGTGTTCGGCTTTTTCGCCCTCGTAACTGTCGGCCCCTTCCTGCGCGACCTGGGCAATTTCATCGGGCTCGACATCAACGCGACGAGCGCCCTGACCGCGGGCATCGTCATGGGCATCATGATCATCCCCTTCGTGTCCTCGCTCAGCGACGACATTCTCAACCAGGTGCCGAGTTCTCTGCGTGATGGCGCCTATGGGCTTGGCGCCACCCAATCGGAGACGATCCGGAACGTGCTGCTGCCAGCCGCCCTCCCCGGCATCGTCGGCGCTTTCCTCCTCGCCGTCAGCCGCGCCGTCGGGGAAACCATGATCGTGGTGCTGGCCGCAGGCAATGCGCCCATCCTGCGCTTCAACCCGCTCGAGCCCGTGGGCACCATCACCGTATCCATCGTCAATCAGCTGACCGGCGATACCGACTTCACCGGGCCGCAGTCGCTGGTGGGCTTTGCGCTGGGCCTGACGCTCTTCGTCATGACGCTCGGCCTCAACATCTTCGCGCTCTACATCGTGCGCCGCTTCCGGGAGCAGTACGAATAATGGCTGATCTCACCGCTTCCGATTCCGCCGCCCGCAGGCAGCGCGTCCGCGCCGGCCTCAAGCGCCGCCACCTGGGCGAGCAGCTGTTCCGCGGCTTCGGCCTCCTGGCCATTGCCGTCGCGCTCGGTTTTGTCGCGCTCCTGTTCATCGACATCGGCCGCAAGGGTATTCCGGCCTTCGTGCAGACCAACCTTCACCTGGCCGTCACCTTTGATCCCGCCGTCATCAAGCTTGATCCCAAGCCGGAGCCATCGCAGTTCGCCTCGGAAGCCGAGTACCGGGCAGCCAGCCTTGCCTGGCAGCGCGACGCGGCGCTGCTCAACTGGAACAAGATCGTCGAGGCCGCCCTGCGCCAGGCGGCCCCCGCAGGCTTCGACATCGATGCCCGTGCCCTGCTGCGCATCCCCGAAACCAACGCGCGTCACCAACTGCGCGAAATGTTCGTCGCAAACCCCGACCTGCTCGGCCAGACCGTGGAGGTCGACCTGCTTGGCTCCGCCGACACTGACAACTGGGTCAAGGGCAATATCGATCGCTCCCTGGGCGACGCACAGCAGCAACTGGCCCCCGAGGCGCGCGCGCTGATCGACCAGTTCCAGCAAGAGGGCATTATCTCCACCGGTTTTGCGTGGTCGATCTTCACCAATGTCGACAGCCGCTCCGCTCCCGCCTCGGCCGGCCTTCTGGGCGCCTTCATGGGCACGCTCTGGATGATGCTGATCGTCATCGTGCTGGCTGTGCCCATCGGCGTGGCGGCAGCGATCTACCTCGAAGAATTCGCGCCGAAATCCCGGCTGACCGACCTCATCGAGGTCAACATCAACAATCTCGCGGCCGTTCCGTCGATTGTCTTCGGTCTCCTCGGCGCTGCCGTCTTCGTCAACTGGGCGCACCTGCCGCTTTCGGCGCCGCTGGTTGGCGGGCTCGTCCTCACGCTGATGACGCTGCCCACCATCATCATCGCCACCCGCGGGGCGCTGCTGGGCGTCTCCCCCGCCCTCCGCCAGGCGGCTCTGGGCATGGGGGCCAGCAAGACGCAGATGGTGTTCCACCACGTGCTGCCGGTGACCTTCCCCTCCATCCTCACGGCCACCATCCTGGGCGTTGCCCACGCCTTGGGAGAGACCGCGCCGCTGCTGCTGATCGGCATGAAGGCTTTTGTGGCCTCCGTGCCGGCAACCCCGCTGGACCAGGCGACGGCCCTGCCCGTGCAGATCTACCTCTGGCAGGGCAACGAAAACCGCAACTTCTTTGAACCCCGCACCGCTGCCGCTATCATCGTGCTGCTCGCGGTCATGATCATCCTCAATGGCGCTGCCATCTATCTGCGCTCCAGATTGGAAAAGCGCGCCTGATCGGCGCCTCGGGCAGAAGGAAACACTTCAATGGACTTGATGTCCGGCAAGGTTAAGATGACCCAGCAAACCGTGACGACGTCGATGAATCCGAGCGAAGGTCTCGACCGGCCCATCCGCCTCACTGCCCGGGACGTTACCGTTCACTACGGCGCCAAGCAGGCCCTGTTCGGCATCTCCATCGACATCCCCGACCGGGCCGTGACCGCCTTCATTGGGCCCTCGGGCTGCGGCAAGTCGACCTTCCTGCGCTGCATCAACCGCATGAACGACACCATCGAAGGCGCCCGCGTCGGCGGCACGATCAGGCTCGATGGCCAGGACATCTACGCCCCTGATCTCGACGTGGTCGAGCTGCGCGCCCGGGTCGGCATGGTGTTCCAGAAGCCCAATCCTTTCCCCAAGTCCATCTACGACAACGTCGCCTACGGCCCTCGCATCCATGGTCTGGCCCGCAACAAGGCCGATCTCGATGAGATCGTGATCTCCTCGCTGCGCAAGGCTGGCCTTTTCGAGGAGGTCAAGGATCGACTGAACGAGCCCGGCACGGGTCTGTCCGGTGGGCAGCAGCAGCGCCTCTGCATTGCCCGCGCCATCGCCGTCGGCCCGGAAGTCATCCTGATGGACGAGCCCTGCTCCGCCCTTGACCCGATCGCCACCGCCATCATCGAAGAGCTGATCGACGAGCTGCGCGAGAACTACACGATCGTCATCGTCACCCACTCCATGCAGCAAGCCGCCCGCGTCAGCCAGCGCACCGCCTTCTTCCACCTGGGCAACCTCATCGAGCAGGGCAAGACCGAAGACATCTTCACCAACCCGGTGAACAAGCAGACCCAGGACTACATCATGGGCCGCATCGGCTGATCGCCGATCGAGAGGAGACAATCATGCCCGCATCCAGTCCCGAACACATCGTAACCTCCTACACCGACGAGCTGCTCGCCCTGGCGCGGGCCATCGCCGAGATGGGGGGGCAGGTGGAAGTTGCCATCGAAAACGGCACCAAGGCCCTCCTCAAGCTCGACCGCGAACTGGCGGAGCTCACTATCATCGCCGACCAGCGCATCGACGACATGCAGCGCCGCATCGATGACATGGCCGTTTCCATGATTGCGCGCCGCCAGCCCATGGCCAGCGACCTGCGCGCCATCATCACCTCCATCCACGTCGCCAACGATCTTGAACGCATTGGCGACATGGCCAAGCAGCTGGCACGCCGCTCCCTCAAGCTCGAAGGCATCAACCTCCAGCCCACCTTCTACAACGGCGTCAAGAACATGACGGCCCTGGTGCTCCGTCAGGTCAAGGATGCCCTGGACGCCTACGCCAACCGGGACGCGGCCGCTTCGGTCGAAGTGTGCAATCGCGACGACGAAGTGGACGCCATGCACACCTCGCTGTTCCGCGAACTCCTGACCTACATGCTCGAGGACCCGCGCAACATCACCACCTGCACGCACCTCCTGTTCTGCGCCAAGAACCTCGAACGCATCGGCGATCACGCGACCAACATCGCCGAACGCGCCTACTACCTCGAGACCGGCAAGCAGCTGACCAGCGACGTCCAGGAACTCCAGCGCCAGCAGATCAAGACCTGACCGGCGCCGCACACGGCACAGTAGACCTCATCCTGAGCCTGTCGAAGGACGAGGTCGTGCCACCAAAGTCTCCACTTGCCCGACCCCATGGTTCGACAGGCTCACCATGAGGTCTTCGAAGCCGCGGCGCTCGCACGCCAATGGATTGAACCCATGCCCGCGACCATTCTTGTTGTCGAAGACGAAGGCGATATCGCCCTTCTCCTGCGATACAACCTCGAAGCCGAAGGCTTCCGCGTCGTCACCGCCGAAACCGGCGACGAGGCGTTGCAGGCCATTCAGGAAAAGCTGCCCGACCTGATCCTGCTCGATTGGATGCTGCCCGAAATTTCGGGCATCGAACTCTGCCGGCGTCTGCGCACGCGGGACGAGACCTCCCGCACCCCCATCATCATGCTGACGGCGCGCGGTGAGGAAGAGGAGCGCGTCCGGGGCCTCTCCACCGGGGCCGACGACTACATGGTAAAGCCGTTCTCCGTGCCCGAGCTTCTCGCCCGCATCAACGCGCTGTTGCGCCGCGCCAACCCCAATCTCGTCACCTCGGCCCTCAAGGTGGGCGACCTGGAGCTCGACCGCACTACTCACCGCGTGCGCCGCGCCTCCCGAGACGTCCATCTGGGGCCCACGGAATACCGGCTGCTCGAATACCTGATGCGCCACCCCGGCCGGGTCTACTCCCGCGAGCAGCTGCTCGACGGCGTTTGGGGCAACGACGTCTATGTCGATGAGCGGACGGTGGACGTCCATATCGGCCGCCTGCGCCGCGCGATCAATCGCGGCCGCGAAGCCGACCCTATCCGCACCGTGCGCGGCGCCGGCTACGCCTTCGACGAGCGTTTCGCCCAGACCGCCTGACGCCATCCGGCTGCCGCCCAGAAGCGCACTGCCGCAGTCGCGCGGCTGCCGGCGCACAGCCGCTCTTCATCGCCGGCACCCTCTTGCCGCCCTGCGGGGGTTCATGCAATATCGGGCAACGGAAAAGCTTTTCCGGACCCCTTAACGCACGCGCTTGCTCGCTTTGACTCCTCTGTCGACCAATTAGGAAAAGCTTTTCCGCCCGATGTCCCCGCGCCCCACCCTCCGCGATGTTGCCACCCACGCCGGCGTCAGCCTGGGCACGGCATCGAAGGCGCTCAACAAGTCGGGCACCCTACGCTCCGAGACGCGCAACAAGGTGCTGGCCTCCGCACGCGCCCTGGGCTTTCGCCCCAACGACCTGGCGCAGGCCCTCCATCGCGGCCAGAGCTACACCGTCGGCCTGATTTCCAACGACAGCTTCGGGCGCTTCACCATGCCCATCATGGAGGGGCTCGAAGACGTGCTGCACGAAGCGGGCATCGCGCTCTTCATGTGCAACGCCACCGACGATCCGGAGCGCGAGAAGCGCCATATCGATCAGTTGCTGGGCAAGCGGGTCGATGGCCTCGTTTTTACGGGTCGCCGCGCCGACCGTCGTCCCGCACCCGGTCTCAATCTTGGGGGCTTGCCCACGATCTACGTCTTTTCCCAGAGCGACGAACCCGGCTCGGTCTGTCTTCTGCCCGACGACGCCGGGGGCGCGCGTCTCGCCACCGAACACCTGCTGGCGCTCGGGCGCGGCCGCATTGCCCACGTCACGGGGCCGCAGGATTTCGAGGCGGTCCGCCTGCGCCACGAGGGATACCGGCAGGCTCTCACCGGGGCCGACCGCGCGGTTGACCCCGATCTTGTCCTTTACGGAGACTGGTCGGAACACTGGGGACGCGAGGCGCTGCACCGGCTTTGCGCGCTTGCGCAGCCCCCGGATGCCATCGTGGCCGGCAACGACCAGATCGGCCGCGGCCTTCTCGAGGCCATGCGCGAGCGTGGCCTCGTGGCGCCGGACGACATCGCCGTGATCGGCTTCGACAACTGGAGCGTGATGGCCGAGGCCGCGCGCCCGCCGCTCTCCAGCATCGACATGAACCTGCGCGCGCTTGGCGAGGAAGCCGGGCGCCGTCTGAGGCGGATGATGGCTGGCGAAGAGATCGCCAGCACCGCCCGCCTGCCCTGTTCGCTGGTCGTTCGCGCCAGCACTGATCCCACCGCGTGAATTGGCCGAACCGGCCGGAGGAGAAAAGAATGCGCCGCTACCACCCCGTCGATTTCACCCGCGTGAGCCTCACCGGACCGTTCTGGTCCGAGCGGCTCGAAACGGTGCTGACCCGCACCGTCCCCAGCCAATACAGGAAGCTCGACGAGAGCGGCATCCTGGAGTCGCTGGACCTCAAGGATCCGCCACCACCCCTGCGCATCCCCCGCAATGCCAGCGGGTTCACCACCCAGTACTTCTGGGATTCAGACCTCGGCAAGTGGATAGAGGCGGCCGGCTATGCCCTGCGCCACCGCCGCGACCCGGCGGTCGAAGCGCAGGTCGACGCCATCGTCGACAAGCTCGAAGCGGCGCAGATGGACGATGGCTACCTCAACCTCTGGTACCAGGGCCACGAAATCGAGAACCGCTGGACCAATTTGCGCGACCGCCACGAGCTCTACAACGCAGGCCACCTGCTCGAAGGCGCCATCGCCTATTTCCAGGCCACCGGACGCCGCAAGTTCCTCGACGTCATGGAGCGCTACATCGAGCACATCCGCACCACCTTCGGCCCGAACGAGGGCCAGAAGCGCGGCTACCCCGGGCACCAGGAAATCGAGCTGGCGCTGGTCAAGCTCTATCACCTGACCGGTGAGCGCAAGCACCTCGACCTCGCCACCTATTTCATCAACGAGCGCGGCCGCCAGCCGCACTATTTCGACCAGGAAGCGGTCGCCCGCGGCGACGATCCGACAAAGTACCACTTCTATAATTCGGGCAACTACGAATACAGCCAGTCCCACAGGCCGGTGCGCGAGCAGGACAAGGTGGTCGGCCACGCCGTGCGCGCCTTCTACATGTATGCCGCCATGGCCGACCTCGCCGCCGACCTCGACGACGACAGCCTGCGCCACGCCTGCGAAGTGTTGTGGAAGGACGTCACGACGACCCGCATGTACGTCACCGGCGGCTTCGGCCCCTCGGCCTCCAACGAGGGCTTCACCACCGACTACGACCTGCCCAACGACACCGCCTATTGCGAAACCTGCGCCTCGGTGGCGATGGTCTTCTGGGCCCAGCGCATGCTCAACATCGAGCTCGACGGGCAGTACGCGGAAATCCTCGAACAGGCTCTCTACAACGGCACGCTTTCGGGCCTCAGCCGCGATGGCGAGCTCTACTTCTACGAGAACAAGCTCGAGAGCGACGGCAGCCACCGCCGCTGGCCATGGCACCCCTGCCCCTGCTGCACCATGAACGTCTCGCGGCTTGTGGCGTCGGTCGGCGGCTACTTCTATTCGGTTGGTGGCGACTCCATTGCCGTCAACCTCTATGGGGGCAACAGCGCCGAACTCGACATGGGCGGCCGCAAGATCCGCATCGACGAGCAGTCCACCTACCCCTGGTCGGGCAGCATTCGCATCACGGTGCACCCCGATGGGCACGGCCCCTTCGCGCTCAAGCTGCGCATCCCCGATTGGGCGGCCAGGGACGCCGTCGCGGTGCTCAATGGCAATCCGGTGGACGTTCCGGGCCAGACGGAAAGCGGCTATCTCGTCATCCACCGCGACTGGCTCGACGGCGACACCATCCAGCTCGAGCTGCCCATGAAGGCGCGGCGCATCTACGCCAACCCCAAGGTCAGGATGGACCGCCACCGCGTCGCTCTCGCCCGCGGACCGCTGGTCTACTGCGCCGAGCAGGCGGACAACCCGACACCGGTCCCCGACCTGATCCTGCCGCGCGATGCCGTCGTGGCCGACAAGCCACGCGACGACCTCTTCGACGGCATCGTCACCTTGACCGCACCGGCCCAGACCATTGCGGCCAGGGACTGGGGCAACGACCTCTACCGCACCACGCCGCCGGAGGTGTCCCAGACAACGCTTACGGCCATCCCCTACTTCCTCTGGGCCAACAGGGAGCCTGGGACCATGCAGGTCTGGATCCGCGAAAGCTGACGCCAACAAAAACGGGGCCCGAGGGCCCCGTTTTCTTGTCCTGTCGCTGCCGACGCCTTAGCCAGCGGCCGTATAGGCCGTCTTGACGATGGTGAAGAACTCGGCCGCGTACTTGCCCTGCTCGCGCGGGCCGTAGCTGGAGCCCTTGCGCCCACCGAACGGCACGTGGAAATCGACGCCGGCGGTCGGCACGTTGACCATCACCATGCCCGCTTCGGAGTTGCGCTTGAAGTCCGTGGCGTATTTGAGCGAGGTCGTGACGATGCCGGCGCTGAGGCCGAACTCGGTGTCGTTGGCTGTCGCCAGCGCCTCGTCGTAATCCTTCACCTTGATCACCGAGGCGACCGGGCCAAAGATTTCCTCGCGGGCAATCCGCATCTGGTTGGTGACCCCCGTGAACAGGGCCGGCTGCAGGAAGTAGCCTTCCGTCTCCTTGTTGACGCGGTTGCCACCGGTGCGCAGTTCGGCGCCTTCCTTTTGGCCGATGTCGATGTAGTCCATATCCTGCTTGAGCTGGCTGGGATCGACCACGGGACCAATTTCGGTGTCCTTGGCAAGGGCATCGCCCACGCGCAACTTCTTGGTCCGCTCGCACAGCGCATCGACGAATTTGTCGTGGATGCCTTCGGTCACGATGATGCGGCTGGCCGCCGTGCAGCGCTGTCCGGTCGAGAAGAACGCCGACTGCGCCACCGTTTCCACCGCGACCTTGAGGTCGGCATCGTCGAGCACGACCGTGGGGTTCTTGCCGCCCATTTCGAGCTGGAACTTGCGCCCGACCTTGATCGAGGCTTCCGCCACGCGCTTGCCCGTCCCCACCGAACCGGTGAAGGTCAGCGCATTGACGTCGGGGCTGTCGAGCAGGGTCTGTCCGACCACCGAGCCCTTGCCCATGACGAGGTTCAGCACGCCCTTGGGCAGGCCGGCGCGGTGCAGAATGTCGACGATCGCCCAGGTCGACCCCGGCACGAGGTCCGCCGGCTTGATGACGACGGTGTTGCCATAGGCCAGCGCCGGCGCGATCTTCCAGGTCGGAATGGCGATCGGAAAATTCCACGGCGTGATGATGCCGACAACGCCCACCGGCTCGCGGGTAATTTCAACGGTCAGACCGGGACGGGCGCTGGGCAGGATTTCCCCCGCCAGGCGCAGCGTCTCGCCAGCGAAGAAGTCGAAGATTTGCGCCGCGCGCGTCACTTCGCCGATGCCCTCGGGCAGCGTCTTGCCTTCCTCGCGGCTCAGCAGTTCACCCAGTTCCTGCTTGCGCGCCAGGATTTCCTGGCTGGCCTTGGAGAGGATGGCGTGCCGTTCAAGAATGCCCGAGCGCGACCATTTGGGGAAAGCCGCCTTGGCGGCAGCAATGGCCTGCTTGGTGTCCTCGGCCGTGGCGCGCGCATAGACGCCCACCACTTCCTTGAGGTTGGACGGGTTGATGTTCTCGACACCGTCTGTCCCGACCCATTCGCCGTCGATCAGGTTCTTGTGCAATTCGGTCATGGAAAGCCTTTCGATTGTCGTGCGCCGCGGCGGGAGAGATGCCGTCGGCGTCGGTCAGAGCAGGTCCGCGCGAGCGAGGTCCCGCATGAGATGGCTGGCGCCGTAGGTCCAGGGCGGGCATTTGGTAGATAGGTTCACGCGGTTGGAAAGTGTACCCAGCGCAGGCGTCGAAATAGAGACAATGTCGCCGATCTTGTGGGTGAACCCCTTGCCCGCCCCATCGCGGTCCTTCACCGGCGCAAACATCGTGCCGAGGTAAAGCACCAGACCATCGGGATATTGGTGATGCTCCCCCAGGGTCGCCGCCACCAGCGATTCCGGCGTCCGCGAGATTTCTGCCATGTTGGAGCGGCCTTCGAGGACAAAACCGTCCTCGCCTTCGACCCGCAGCCCCACCTCGGCGCCCTTCACCGTCTCCAGCGTGAACTCGCCGTCGAACAGGCGCACAAAGGGGCCGAGCGAGGCCGAGGCGTTGTTGTCCTTGGCCTTCCCGAGCAGCAGCGCCGACCGGCCCTCGACGTCCCGGAGGTTGACGTCATTGCCCAGCGTGGCGCCGATGATCTGGCCGCTGCTGGTCACCAGCAGGGCGATCTCGGGCTCGGGATTGTTCCAGCTTGAAATCGGGTGCAGGCCCACATCCGCTCCCGGACCCACCGCGCTCATCGGCTGCGCCTTGGTGAAGATTTCCGCGTCCGGCCCGATCCCTACTTCCAGGTACTGGCTCCAGACGCCCTTCTCGATGAGCGCCGCCTTGACGTTCATCGCCGCATCCGAGCCGGGAACCAACTCGCTCAGATCGGTGCCAATGAGCCCGAGGATTTCGACCCGCAGCGCATCGGCGCGCCCCTTGTCACCGCGCGCCTGCTCCTCGATCACGCGCTCGAGCAGCGACACCACGAAGGTGACGCCCGAGGCCTTGATCGCTTGAAGGTCAACCGGAGCGAGCAGGCGTGGCAGGGAAGCTTCGGCCTGCGCGAGGATCGCGGCGGCATCACCCAGCGGCTTGCCCTCAGCGGTGCGCACATGCTCGGCCGCGCGTCCGCTCTCGGCAATGTCGCGCACCGTCGCCATGCCCTTGGCGGTGATGTCGATGAGCTGTCCATCCCGCAGCGTGACGACACTGGGATAGGCTTGTCCGGGAACGGCGGCACGCCCAAGCAGGATACCGTCCGGAAGGCTGGTCGCGTTCATGGGCACTCCGCGCGTCTGGTTCGCCGTTGACTAGCCCATGCACCGCAGGCGAGGCAAGCCGCGTAGCAAATAAATCATACTTATGTTGCGGCATCCGGGGTAGTTCATCTCGTTCAATCGCGGTTCATCTGCGCCGCAATACTGACGCATTGGACGGGTCAAGCTCGACCCGCATCAGAGGAGTCTTTTCATGCGTCGACTGACCGCTCTCGTTCCCGCCCTGCTGCTTGCGGGCCTCTCCGTGCCGGCCCTGGCCGCCAGCATCACCGTCCAGGGCGAAGGCGAGGTCACCGCCACTCCGGACACGGCCATCATCAACTCGGGCGTCACCACCCAGGCGGATACGGCGCGCGACGCGCTCGACGCCAACTCCAAGGCCATGGATGAGCTGCTGGCGGCGCTCAAGGAGGCCGGCATCGAGAAGCGCGACATCCAGACCTCGAACTTCTCGGTCAACCCCAACTACGTCTATTCCGACAATCGTGACGAGAACGGCTATTCGCTGCCGCCCCGCATCAATGGCTACCAGGTGTCCAATACCGTCACCGTGCGGGTGCGCAACCTCGATGACCTTGGCGCCATTCTCGACAAATCGGTCACCGTCGGCGCCAACACGATCAACGGCATCAGCTTCTCGGTGGCTGATCCTTCCGAACTGCTGAACGATGCCCGCCGCGAGGCGGTCAAGGACGCGCGCGAAAAGGCCGAGCTCTATGCCGAAGCCGCCGGCGTGACCCTGGGTGATCTCGAGTCTATTTCCGAAAGCCAGAATTCGTCCGGTGCCCCGCCCTACCCCATGTACGCACGCGCCGAGGCCGCCGCCGAAGTGCCTGTGGCCGCAGGCGAAATGAGCTTTTCGGTGACGGTCAACGTCGAGTGGGATTTGACCAACAAGGCCGATTGAGTGGGGATAAACCTGGCGGGTGCCACTTTTTGGCCAAACCAGATCGTCACTCGGGCGTTGCGTTATCGGTCACTGACACAGTGGCTGATGCCACGGCCTACCCGATTCCCCTCATCGAGGGGGCTTGGGCGGTGGGGGCGGATATCAACCGTAGTCACCCGTCCCCACCAACCCTCCTTGCGTCCCGCTCAGCCGGCGAGCACTTTCCACAGCATGTTGAGCCCGACGAGAACGAGGAAGACGGCGAAGACGTATTTGAGCGTCTTCTGGTCCATCCTGTGCGCCAGCGCGGCTCCGGCCGGGGCGAATACGGCCGCCAGGGCGCCGACGAGCACCAGCGCCACTAGGTTGACGTAACCCAGGCTCAGTGGCGGCAGGCCCTCGACACCCCAACCCGAGATGATCAGGCCTAGGCTGCCGGAGATGGCTATGGCGACGCCGATGCCGGCTGATGTCCCCACCGCCTTGTGCATGGTCTCCCCGAACGCCACCAGGGTCGGCACCGTCAGTGAGCCGCCGCCGATCCCCATGAGGGACGAGATATAGCCCACGACAAACCCTGATGCGCGATGGGTCGCCTTGGAGCCCTTGAGGTGCCCCATCAGGCGCGTCTGGAAGGCGAAGACGATATTGGCCGCAATGACGAAGGCCATGACGGCAAAGACGATGCGCAGCACGTCGCCGGAAAACCATCCCGCCATCAATCCACCGATGAAGGTGCCGGCCACGATGGACGGCGCCCAGAGCTTGAGCACCTCCCAGTCCATGGAGTTGCGCTTGAAATGCGAGCGGGCGCTCATCACGCCGGTGGGGATGATGATGGCGAGCGAGGAGCCCACCGCCACGTGCTGCACCACGTCGGCGTCATAGCCCAGGAGCAGCAGCGCATTGGAGAGCGCCGGCACGATGATGGCGCCGCCGCCGATTCCCAACAACCCGGCTGCGATCCCGGACACCACGCCGGTGGCCATCAATCCCAGGACGAATGGCCAATACCCGGCCACGGCGCTCCAATCCATGCTATTCCCCGATGATGTGGAGCACGATCTGCCGCCGATGCGGGCGCCGCCTGTGCTCGAAAAGATAAAGTCCCTGCCACGTTCCGAAGACAGGCTGCCCGTCCACGACGGGTATGCCTATGGACGTCTGGGTCAGCGACGCCTTGACATGGGCCGGCATGTCGTCCGGCCCTTCGGTCGTGTGCACCAGCCAGTCCATCCCCTCCGGCACCAGCCGGCGGAAGAAGCCCATGAGGTCCGTTTGGACGTCCGGATCGGCGTTTTCCTGGATCAGCAGCGAACATGACGTATGGCGGACATAGGCGGTCAAAAGCCCCCGACTGACCCCTGAGCGGGAGACGAATCCCGTCACCGCATCGGTCACTTCGTAAAGGCCCTGCCCGCCAGTCCCGATGTCGATCGTGTCCAAGAGCTGCTGCATCCATCCGGCCTAGCATGGCACGACGCCTGCGAGGAGCCATGATGGCGCCAGATCGTCCACCCCGCCGCAATCGTGCCAGATTGCCAAACTCTTCTATTCTCTTCACAACCTCGGGAACCGGGGCGGGAGGGCGGCGTTCTGCCGGTTACGGGGCCTGCCGCGCGCCCTCCCTGCTTAAGCTGCACGTTCAGTTTGTATTCAGGATCCGCCTACGATGCTCGGCAGGACGTGTGAACAACACAAAAGGACAAAACCCATGCGCCTCAAGAACTGGCTCCTGACTGGGACCAGCATCACCATCCTGGCTTTCGCCCCTCTGTCGGCCCACGCCCAGGATGCTGAACTGCAGTCTGCCTACCAGGCCTACGTCGACGCCCAGGCGTCTGGCGATGCGGCCGCTCTCGAAGCCGCCCAAGGCTCCCTGACGCAGCTCTGCATTGTCGCGGGCTATGCCAACCTCGACGAATGCATCGCGGCCCTCAGCGGCGGCGCACCTGCGGCGGCCCCTGAAGAAGCGCCGGCACCCGAAGCCGCTCCTGAAGAGCCCGCGCCCGTAGAAGAGCCCGCTGCCCAGGCTCCAGCCGAGGAACCTGCGCCGGTCGCCGAAGAGCCAGCCCCTGCCGCCGAAGAACCGGCACCGGCCGTTGAAGAACCTGCTCCGGTTGCAGAAGAACCTGCACCCGTTGCCGAAGAGCCGGCTCCGGTCGAAGAGCCCGCGCCTGCTGCCGAAGAACCGGCCCCTGTTCCCGAAGAGGCGGCTCCCGTCGCAGAAGAACCTGCTCCCGTGCCCGAAGAGCCCGTCGCACCGGCAGCCGAAGAACCTGCTCCCGTTGCCGAAGAGCCTGTCGCACCGGCAGCCGAAGAACCCGCTCCGGCTCCGCAGGATCAGCCTGCCGAAATGACCACGCAGGTCGAACCCGAACCCGCTCCGGCCGAACCCGAAGCAGCCCCCGAGGCCGCTCCGCCGACCGAGGCAGCTCCGGACGAGCAGCCTGCTGCTGGCGCCCAGATCGACATCAGCGCCGAACTTGCGGCGCAGGTCGATGCCTATAACGCTGCCCTTGCCGACATGATGTCGGGTGGCGATACGGCCGATGCCCAGGCGCGGCTGGCCGCCGCACGCGCCGAGATCGCCGATCTCTGCGCTCAGGCCGGCATCCCCGATATCGACGCCTGCTTGGCCCAGTATGGCCTGTCCTTGCCGCCTGTGCCGGCGCTCGACGGCGCTGCACCGGCCGCAGAACCGGCGCAGCCGTCTGACGAAACGGCCCCGGCCGGCGAAGCCGCCCCAACTGAAGGCGCTCAGCCCGGCGAAGCCGCCCCGGCTGAAGGCGCTCAGCCCGGCGACAACCAGCCTGCGCCGGTTGAAACCACCACTCCGGATGGCCAGCCTGCCGAGCTCGTCGAAGATCTGCCGGAAGGCGTGAGCGCAGAGCAGATCGCTCCGGTGCTCGATAGCGCCAAGGACGTCGAAGGCGGTGCTGCACCAGCCGCTGACGCCAACGTGGAAGCCACCACCGACGCCAATGCCGACGTGCAGGCGGCTCCGGCCGAACCGGCAGCCCCTCCACCGCAGGACGACGCCGCTGCGCAGTCCAGCCTTGAAGTACCGGTAGAGACAGCAGCTTTCTCGGCCGTCGCCGAAGACGGTGAGCAAGTTGATGCTGCTGCCGTGGAGCCCACGGTGCCGCAGAACGTCACCATCATCAACCAGACCAACATCACCAACAACCAGACCAACATCACCAACAATGTCTCGACCGGCGACAACTCGAACGTTGCCATCGGCCAGCAGACCAACCAGGGCAGCGAGACCGTCCAGGGTGCTGTGACCGAGCAGAGCGCTGCTGGCAGCGAGCAGCAGGGTGATCGTCTTGTTGGCCGCGCCGAGCCCATCACGCAGTTCATCCTGCAGGTCGGCACGCAACTGGTGATCAACTCTGTCGGCCAGGACACGTCGCGCTTCTATGATCCGCAGGAAGACGAGATCTATTACGAGCGCCTCGGCAATGGCCGTGTCCGCGAAACCATCACTCGCCCCGACGGTAGCCAGGTGGTGACGGTGCGCAATTCCCAGGGCGACATCCTGCGTCGCTCGCGCATCACGCCGGACGGTCGTGAAATCGTCCTCAACTGGGTGGATGACCGCTACTACGACAATGTGGCTGATTGGGTCGACCCGGCCGCCAACCTGCCTCCGCTGCGTCTCAACATTCCGGTTCGCGAGTACGTGCTCGACGCCGAATATGCAGACGTGAATGAGGTCGCGCGCTTCTTTGCCCAGCCGCCGGTGGAAAACGTCAATCGTCTCTACTCGATCGACGAAGTGAAGCGGTCCGCCCGCGTTCGCGACACCGTCCGCCGCCTCGAGGTGGGTAACCTCACCTTCGATACCGGTTCGGCCAATATCAGCCGGGATCAGGTAGCCAACCTATCCACCGTGGCGAACGCGATGCTGAACCTGCTCAAGCAGAACCCGGCCGAAACCTTCCTCATCGAAGGCCACACCGACGCCGTAGGCTCGGACATCTCCAACCTGAAGCTGTCCGATCTCCGGGCTGCCACGGTCGCCCGCATCCTGACGGACTTCTACAATGTGCCGCCGGAAAACCTGGCGACCCAGGGCTATGGCGAGCGGTACCTCAAGATCCGCACCGAAGATGCGGAGCGCGAGAACCGCCGCGTCACCATCCGCCGCATCACCCCGCTGGTGACCGTCGCCAACCGCTAACGGCGTTGGTCGCAGCAAAAAAGGCCGGGCCATGCCCGGCCTTTTTTGCATCCGGCGCCCCCCAGTGAAGATTCCACGAAAAAGCCACATTCAAAAGCCGGTGAACGCGACCAAGCGCCCGACTTAAACCTCTGATGTCGCTTACTAATTACCGTGCAAAAGATGTGATCGCACGCTGTTCACAATCTGCGGAACATTCAATCGAGAGGGCGCGTTCTTTAGCCAGCGTTGAAACAATGGAGCAAACACGATGGCTACCCCTGAACGCGATACTGTTTACACCCGCGACGGTGACCGCACCGTCTACACCCGCGAGAGCAACGGCACCGGCTGGTTCGTCGGTATCATCGTCGCGCTCGCCCTGTTGGCAATCGGCTACCTTGTGTTCTCGGCCAATTCCGGCCCGTCCACTACGGTTGACGTCAACGGCGCTCCCGCCGTTGAATCGACAACCACTGAGCCCGTGACGGCTCCGGCCCCGATGACCGAGGCTCCGGCCGCTGGCACCGAGACCGCTCCGATGACTGAGGCTCCGGCCGCTGGCGCCGACGCGGCTCCGATGACCGAGGCTCCGGCTACTGATGCGGCTCCCGCTACCGACGCGGCTCCCGCAGCGACTGACGCGGCTCCTGCCGATGCCGGTTCGGACACCACGACTACGGCTCCGGCCGCTGCTCCGGCCACCAACGGCTAACAGCGACCGCACTGACGGCCTTGACTCCTCCCTCCAAGGCCTTTGAGACCCCGGCGCCCCCCGGGGTCTTTTTTTTCGCCGCACCTGCCGCGGCATCCTGTCCGTTGCGCTTGAATAGAATGGTCTCCGGCCCCACCTGCAAGAAACCATCAGGAGGAGCCCGGCATGTTCAACATCGACCAGATTCTGAAATCCCTGCAGACCGACAAGGGCACGCAGAGCAATGCCCTCAGTGGAGCCGCAGGCCTGGCCGCCGGAATGTTGCTTTCCGGTGGCAAGCCGGGCAAGCTGCTGGGCAACGCGGCACAACTGGGTGCCATGGCCGCCGTGGGCGGCCTCGCCTACAAGGCTTGGCAGAGCTACCAGCAGAACCAGTCCGCCACAGGACCGGCTCCGCGCGAAGACGCCTTCATTCCTCAGCCGGACACTCCCGCCCATGAAGAGCTGGGCAAGTCGCTGGTCCGCGCGATGATCACGGCGGCCAAGGCCGATGGTCGCATCGATGCTGAGGAAAAAGAGGCCATCTTCGAAAAGCTCAAGACCATGCCGCTCTCGGCCGAGGAAAAGGCCTGGGTCTTCGATGAGCTTTCGAGCCCGCTGGACATCAATGCGGTGGTGGCGCGCGCCCACACCCCCGAACAGGCCGCCGAAATCTACGCAGCCTCGCTGGTGGCCATCAGCGCCGACACGGCCGCGGAGCAGGCCTATCTGGACGCTCTGGCCAGCAAGTTGCGCCTCGAGCCCGGCCTGGTTGCGGAGATCCATCGCGTGGCCGGAGAGCGCGCACCGCAGCCCGCCGCCGCCCCTGCGCAGCCCTGGGCCTATACCCCCAACCAAAGCAACGTTTGATCCGCAGTATCAGCGGTGTGCGTTCTTGAACCGGCAGGCGGCTCCGGCCATGTCTGCGGTTCAAGGAGAGCGCCATGGAACTGGGACTGTATTCGTTCGCCGAGAACACGCCGGACCTCTTGGCCGGCGGCCACCTGCAATCGCCCGCCGAACGCCTTCGTGACCTCATCGAGGAGATCGAGCTGGCCGACCAGCTCGGCCTGGCGTTCTACGGTCTCGGTGAACATCATCGGCCCGATTACGTGGCCTCCGCGCCGACGACCATCCTCGCCGCTGCGGCCGCGCGCACCAAGTCCATTCGCCTCTCCACCGCCGTCACGGTTCTCAGCTCCGAAGATCCCGTGCGCGTCTGGCAGCAGTTCGCCACGCTCGATCTCCTCAGCAACGGACGCGCCGAGATCATGGCCGGCCGCGGCTCCTTCATCGAGAGCTTTCCCCTCTTCGGCTACGACCTCAATGACTACGACGACCTGTTCGAAGAAAAGCTCGAGATGCTGCTCAAGATCCGGGAGGGCGGTAAGGTCGCTTGGCCCGGCAGCAAGCATACCCAACCCATCCCGGGCATAGAAATCTTCCCCAAGCCCCTGCAGGAGCCGCTGCCGCTGTGGATCGCCGTTGGCGGCACGCCCAATTCCGTAGCGCGCGCCGCCTATTACGGTCTGCCGCTCATGCTGGCGATCATCGGCGGGCGCCCGCGCCAGTTCGGGCCGCTGGTCGACCTCTACCGTCAGACAGGCGCCAAGGTGGGCCATGACGCGGCTCGTCTGAAATTAGGGGTCTCCGGGCACGGCTTCATCGCCGATGACAGCCAGGATGCGCGAGACATTGCCTTCCCGGCCCACAACGCGGCCATGAGCAAGATCGGCGCCGAGCGCGGCTGGCCACCCGGCACCCGCGCCCAGTTCGACGCCAGCACTACCCCTGAGGGCGCCTACTACATGGGGTCGCCGCAGGAGATCATCGACAAGATCCTGCTGCAGCACGAGTGGTTCGGGCACGACCGCTTCGGCCTGCAATTGAGTGTCGGCACACTGCCGCACAACAAGGTCATGCGCGCCATCGAGCTCTACGGCACGGTGGTCAAGCCGGCGATCGACAAGGCGCTCGGCTGAGACGGCGCAGACCGCCCGCCCCTAGCCGCGCCCGCGATAGGGCGGCACGCCCTGGTCGGGTAGCCACACGCCGTCCGGCACTGGCCCGGTCTGCCAGAACACGTCGATCGGGATGCCGCCGCGCGGATACCAATAGCCCCCGATGCGCAACCAGTGCGGCTTGATGGCCTCGACGATGCGGCGCGCCACGTCAATGGTGCATCCCTCGTGGAAGGCACCATGATTGCGAAACGAGGTCAGGAACAGCTTGAGCGACTTGCTCTCGACCAGGAACTGATCGGGCACGTAGTCGATGACGAGATGCGCGAAATCGGGTTGGCCCGTCACGGGACAGAGCGAAGTGAACTCGGGCGCGGCATAGCGGGCGACATACTTGACGTCCGTATGCGGGTTGGGGACGGGATCGAGCACCGCGTCCTCCGGACGGGCGGGGACCGCGACGTCCTTGCCCAGATGCAGCGTCTCGAGCTCCATGGCCCTACTTCCCCGAACGCTTGATCGACTTGATCGCCAGGGGCGGCATGCCGGACTTCTCGGAGATGGCGCGATCCTGCTCCATGATGGCGGTACGCGCCGGCTCGTCGCCGTCCAGGCCACCGAGCAGGCTCGCGTCCACCTTGCGGTTGGATCGCTGCGAGCCGTCCTCATAAATCACGTCGAACATCACGAATTCCGTGCGGGCCGTTGGTTTTTTGGCCATGTCTTGTCTCCTTAAACGACAAACCGCGAGCCGGCCGGCCCGCGGTGGTCAGAAAAATAGCGCGTGGCTCAGCTGAACAGGCTGTTGCCCTGCTCGTCGATGATCTGCCGGCCCTTGCTGAAGGCCAGCGCCACGACATCGTCGACCGAGCTCATCCGGTCAGCGCGAATGTAGCGGTAGGTCTTGCGCTCTCCCGCGATATCCTTCTCGATGATGCCGGCCAGCTGGTATTCGCTGCCCGCCCGCATCTCGATCGCCTTGATCAGGAAGTCCTTGTAGCTTTCCTCGCCGAGCACCTTGTCTCCGGCTGGCGCCTTGGCGTCAGATCCGCCACCGAACAACTTTTTCAGAAACGACATGGGGCGTCCTCACGCTCAGGGCCGGCGGGCCGGCCGGGGCCGGACCAGTTCGCCGCGCTTATCCATTTCTTCCTGTAACCACAGGGGCGAAATATCAAAATAGTTGGGCCAGGTCGGCACGCCGTTGGCCAGGGAGACCTTGGAGAAATAGGCGCGGTCCCGCAAGGGCTCCACCCCCTCTCCCCGCTCCGACAGCATGTCCGACGCGCTGAACGCGCCGTGCGTGCCATCAGAAAACGTCACCACCAGCTTGAACGGCACGGTGGTGCGGACCGAGGTCACCTTGAGGCGGGAAGCGGCCACGCGGCTGCCTCCCTAATTGTCCAGGAAGCTCCGCAGCTTGCGCGACCGGCTGGGGTGCTTGAGCTTGCGCAGCGCCTTGGCTTCGATCTGGCGGATGCGTTCGCGCGTCACCGAAAACTGCTGGCCCACTTCCTCAAGGGTATGGTCGGTATTCATGCCGATGCCGAAGCGCATGCGCAGCACGCGCTCTTCGCGCGGGGTCAGCGAGGCCAGCACCCGCGTGGTGGTTTCACGCAGGTTGGACTGGATCGCCGCGTCGATCGGCTGGATCGCGTTCACGTCCTGGATGAAGTCGCCGAGGTTGGAATCCTCCTCGTCGCCGATCGGCGTCTCGAGGCTGATCGGCTCCTTGGCGATCTTGAGAACCTTGCGCACCTTGTCGAGCGGCATCTGCAGCTTTTCGCTGAGCTCTTCGGGCGTCGGCTCACGGCCGATTTCGTGCAGCATCTGCCGGCTGGTGCGGACGATCTTGTTGATCGTCTCGATCATGTGCACCGGAATACGGATCGTGCGCGCCTGGTCGGCGATCGAGCGGGTGATCGCCTGCCGAATCCACCAAGTTGCATAGGTCGAGAACTTGTAACCGCGACGGTACTCGAATTTGTCCACGGCCTTCATCAGGCCGATATTGCCTTCCTGAATGAGATCAAGGAATTGCAGGCCGCGGTTCGTGTACTTCTTTGCGATGGAAATCACGAGGCGCAGGTTCGCTTCGACCATCTCCTTCTTGGCGATGGCGGCCTCGCGTTCGCCCTTCTGCACCTTGTGCACGATGCGCCGGTATTCACCGATGTCGAGACCCGCCTCGGTCGCCAGCGTCGCGATCTCGGTGCGGATGTCGGCGATGGTGTCGGTCTCGCGGCGGGCGAACTCGCCCCAGCCCTTGCCATCGAAATTCTCGAGGTCCCATTCCCAGCTCGGATCGAGCTCGCGGCCGTAATAGTTCTGCAGGAACTGCTCGCGCTTGACGCCATAGCTCTCCGCCAGGCGCAGCAACCGGCCCTCGAGACGCACGAGGCGCTTGTTGATGTCGTAGAGCTGTTCGACCAGGCTTTCGATACGGCCGTTGTTGAGCGAGAGCGACTTGACGTCCGTGATCACCTCGCTGCGCAGCGCAGCGAGCTTTTCCGTATCGGCAGTCGAAATCGTCGCGGTGCGATCCTCGGCGTGCCGATCCTGCATCTCGCGCATCTGCCCATAGGCGTCTGCGATGCGGTCGAACGTCTCAACCACCTGCGGCTTGAGTTCGGCTTCCATCGCCGACAGCGACAGGGCGTTGTCGAACTCGTCGTCGTCGTCATCCTGCGGGTCCTGCGGCGCCTCGGGCTCCTCAGGAACGTAGTCGTCGTCACTGTCGCCCGATGCGCGCCTGGGCGCCGGCTTGGTCTTGTCCTTGGGGGCCTCGACAGCTTCTGGCTTGGGCGGTGCCTCGACCGCGGGAGCTGCCTGCTTGGCGTCCGGGCCGGCATAGGTGGCTTCCAGGTCGATGATGTCGCGCAAGAGGATCTCGCCCTGCGCCAGCTGGTCGCGCCAGATGATGATGGCCTGGAAGGTCAGGGGCGATTCGCAGAGGCCCTCGATCATGGTCTCGCGACCGGCCTCGATGCGCTTGGCGATGGCGATCTCGCCCTCGCGGCTGAGCAGTTCCACCGAACCCATCTCGCGCAGATACATGCGCACGGGGTCGTCGGTGCGATCCGAGCCGGATTTGGCGTTGGAGGTGTTGGCGACGGCGGTGCTGCCGCTGGAGGTCGCGACTTCCGAGCCGGTGTCCTCCTCGTCCTTTTCGACCTCGGTCTCTTCGACCTCGTCTTCGTCGACGACGTTGATGCCCATTTCGGAGAACATCGACATGAAGTCTTCGATCTGCTCCGAGCTTACCTCGTCGGAGGGCAGGACGGCGTTGAGCTCTTCATAGGTCACATAGCCGCGCTTTTTGGCGACCTTGATCAGCTTCTTGACCGCGGCATCGTTCTGGTCGATCAGAGGACTGTCGTTGGAGGTCTCCGGAGCGCCGGATTCGGGCTTCTCGGTGTCCTTGCTGGCTTTGTTCGCTGCCTTGGTGGCCATCTGCTACTCCTCGGGACCTGTGGGCAACAGTCCCGGCTGTGTCTTAGGTGGTGACAACTCAAGACAAGGTAAAGGTCTGGTAACCGGGGCGTTAACGCGCCGGAAAACCAAGGGTTCGCTATCGCGCGCCGGACTGATTCGCCACAACGCAAAATCGCGCATCATCGCAGGTTTTGAGGGACACCCCTAAAAACTGCGAGTTGCGCGCCCGGATAACGAACCAAAGCCTTCGATCAATGCCTCAGTGCCATCGACAGTGGTAATCTGGTTCTTGATGTCCCGCAGCCTTTCAAAGGTTTCTTCGCTCGGGTCTTCGCCCAGCGCCGCTTCGGCTGCCTTGAGTTCCCTATTTAGCTGAACTTTCTTGTTATGCAAGGCCAGCGCATGATTCAAACCGGTCTCGGCGTCGGCCAGGGCCGTGTCCGCGCCCACCTGCCACACCCCCTGCCGCACCAGCACCTCGCCCATGCGGCGCAGCGCCTCGCCATGCCCGCGCGCGCCCAGCGCGGCCCGCAGATCGTCCGACGAAATGTCATGGTGGCGCACCGCCAGGGCCAGGATATCGCCCAGCACCTTGTGCGCCACCGGCGTCTCGCAGTCGAGCGCCGCAAGGCTCTCGAACTTGTCCTCCACCAGCGCGGGATGGTTGACCAGCGTCAGGATGATGGTGGCCTCCCGCGGCGAGGCATCTGCGGTCGCCCCGGCCCTTAGCAGGCGCGAGTTGCGCAGCGTGTCCGAGACGACAAGGCGCGGCGTGCCCCGCGCGGGGTAGCCATAGGCCCCGCTTTGCCCATAGGTCGGCTTTCCGCGCCAGCCATCGCGGCCGCTCTGCCGGATCGGCGCGAAGAACGCCTTGAGCTTCTCGTCAAACGCCTGCGCATAGTGGAACCGGACCGTAGAATCCTGGATGGCGTTCGCCCGCTCGCGCAGGCGCGCCTGCAGGGCCGCGCGCTCCTCGGGCGCTTCGGGCACGAGCCCGCCGGTCTCGAAGCTCCAGACCATGTCCGAGAGGCTCCGCGCCTTCTCGATCACTTCGGCAAAGGCCGCCCGCCCCTGCGCCTTGATGAGATCGTCCGGGTCCTGCCCCTCCGGCAGTGTCGCGATCTTGACCGTCTTGCCCGGCTTGAGGTGCGGCATGATGAGATCGGCGGCCCGTTCGGCGGCCTTGAGGCCGGCCTTGTCGCCGTCGAAACACAGGATCGGCACATCACTCATGCGCCAGAGCAGGTGCACATGCTCCTCGGTCAGCGCGGTTCCGAGCGGCGCCACCGTGCCCTCGAACCCCGCCGATACGGCGGCGATCACGTCGAGATAGCCCTCGACCACAATCACCGTCGCCCCATCGCGCGCCGCCTGCCGGGCCGTATGCCCGTTATAGAGCGTCTGCCGCTTGGAAAAGAGCTGCGTTTCGGGCGAGTTGAGATATTTTGCTGGCACATCGGCGCTCAGCGCCCGGCCACCAAAGGCGATGACCCGCCCGCGAAAATCGGTGATGGGGAACATCACGCGATTGCGGAACCGGTCATAGGTCAGCGGATCGCCCTCGCGGCTCGTCACGAGGCCGGTGTCGATCATGGCCTGTGCGGAGACGCCATTGGCCGCCAGGTGCTCCTTGAGACCATTGCGGCTGTCGGGGGCAAAACCGATGCGGAAGCGCGCCTGGCTGGCGGCGGAGACACCGCGCTCGAAGAGATACCCCCGGGCCCGGGCGCCGATATTGTGCGCCAGTGCCGCCTCGAAATACTTGGTCGCCAGTTCCATGACGTCGACCAGCGTCCGCTGCGCCGCCTCGCGCTTTTCCGTGCGCTCGTCCCGCGCCGGCATCGGCACGCCGGCCATGCCCGCCAGGCGCTCCACCGCCTCGGGAAAGCCCATCCCCGCCTTTTCGGTGAGAAACCGGAAATGATCGCCGGTAGCCCCGCAGCCGAAGCAGTGATAGATGCCTCTGCGGTCGTCGGCATGGAAACTGGGGCTTTTTTCGGCGTGAAAGGGGCAGCAGGCCCACATGTCGCCCTTGCCGGGTTGCGATTTTCGCTTGTCCCAGAGAACATGTTCGCCCACCACCTGCGTTATGGGCAGGCGCTGGCGGATCTCGTCCAGGAACTGATCGGAAAAGCGCATGCCTGTTATCTAGGCGCTCGCCCGGCCGAAGTCATCAGCAAGGAGCTTATCCACAGCCATGCCCAGTACGCGGAAAATGCCACTGCCGGTCCTGCTTGCGCTCACCCTGGGCCCCGCCGTGGCGATCGGCATGACGCTCTGGATCGTCGCGGACCTGGTGCCGGCTTGCACGATCACCGAGCACGCCCGGGCTTCGGCGCCTGACGGGCGATTCGATCTCGTCACCTATTCGCGCAGCTGCGGCGAAAGGACGGAGCCCAACAGCCAGGCTGCCCTGCTGCCCAAGGGTGACCCCATCCCAGCCGACGCGGTGGCCTTCGCGCAAGTGAACGGGGATGTCGACCTCGCCCCGGCCTGGACGCGCGACGGCGAGATCGAGATTACCCTGCCCGAAGGGGACAACGTCGTCCGCCGCGACCCCAGCGTCGCCGGCGTGGATGTGGTCTACCGCTGAACCGCGGCCAGCCGAGCGTCCAGCTCTGCCATTTTCTCGAGATAGCCGGACATGCCGGCGCGCGCGGCCGCCACGATCTTTTCGTCAGCGGTGGAGGGATGCCCGGCAAAGGGCGGGTCCGGCTGGTACTCCATCTGCAGTTGCACGCGCTTGGCCACATCCGCGCCGCCCAGCGCCACCAGCATGTGCAATCCGAAATCGATGCCCGCCGTCACCCCACCGCCCGTGATCCGGTTCCGGTCGATGACCACGCGCCGGTCGTCGGCCGCAACGCCATAAGCCGCCAGGCGCGGCATCGAGGCCCAGTGCGTCGTGGCGCGGTACCCGCTGAGCAGGCCTGCCGCCGCGAGAATCATCGTCCCGGTGCAGACCGCCGAGACAATGCGACACCCCTTTGCCTGCCGCCGGAGACAGGCGATCAGGGCAGCGTCCTGCATCGCCTCGATATGCCCAGGCCCACCCGGCACCACCAGGACATCCAGTTGCTGCGCTTCGGCAAAGATCAGTGTCGGCAAGATGCTGAGTCCGCTGGCACTTCTCACCGGCTCCAGCCGATGCGACATCAGATGACACTGCGCACCGGGCAGCCGCGTCAGGACTTCCCAGGGACCGGTCAGGTCCAGCTGCGTAAGGTTCGGGTAAAGCACGAATCCGATGCTGATCGGGCGCTGCGGCGTGGCCATGGTCTTCCTCCGGTGGTGACACATGCCCAGGCGAGCGGCCCAAAAAGCGATGCTCCCTCGTGGTCACCCACCGATCTCGCCAGTCACATCGCAGGCACGACCCTAGCAAAGCTGCCGCAAAAGGGAAGGCCGTCATCCGGCCTTGCTGGCCTGGTAGAGCCGCCAGGCCCAGCCGAACAGCCCCACCGCGAAGAAGATCAGCATGACGCCGCCGAAGATGATCCCGACCGAGGCGCTGAGCAGCGGGAAGAACAGGAACAGCAGGCCCAGCAGGACATAGGACAGGCCGGAGAGCACCACGGGCCAGATGCGCGCGTAGCTGTCCCGCTCGCGCACCACGACCACCACCTGCATGACGCCCACCACAAGGGCCACCAGCCCAACCAGGCTGCCCATGAGGCTGACCGTGAAGATGGTCGCCAGGAGCGGGCTGATCAGGATGACGATACCCAGGATGAGGGATGCCGCGTTGGCGATGACGTCGAACCAGTAATTGCCGCTGCGCCCGCCCCCAAAGGTCAGGCTCCACAAGCCCAGGGCCCCGTCGATGAGCAGCAGGATGCCGCCGAACAGCACCAGCACCGCCAGCGCATCGAGCGGCGCGAGGATGGCGTAGAGGCCCGCAATGAGCATCAGCACCCCGCGCAAGGCGGTGGCAGCGGCGAAGCGGCGTTTGACTTCAGACGAGACGGTCATTCTTACCCCCTGGACTGGCCGCCCCCGCGACCCCCGAGGATAGTGGTACCGCGTCTCCTGCCCCGCCGTCATCCCCCTCCCGCTTTAGTTTCCCTGCATCACGGCGCGGCAAATTATCGATTGCCTCCGCCGGGCGCCCGTGAAACGACCACCTCTCTCAACCGACTCCGGATTGCCCATGAGCCTGCCGCTGTTTGCCCTGTTCCTGGCCGCCTTCGCGTTTGGCACGGCCGAGTTTGTCATCGCCGGTATCTTGCCCGACGTCGCCCAGGGCCTGGGCGTGGACATCCCGACCGCCGGCACCCTCATTACCGCCTATGCTATCGGCATCGCCCTGGGCGGGCCGCTCCTGGCTATCCTGACCAAACAGCTGCCACGCAAGACGCTGATCATCGGGCTGGGTATCGTGTTCACGGCCGGGCAGGCGCTCTGCGCCGTGTCGCCCGATCTCTCGCTCCTGCTCGCCGCGCGGGTGCTTGTGGCGACGGTTCACGGCACCTATTTCGGCATCGCCATGGTGGTCGCCGTCGGCCTCGTGCCACCCGAACGCAGGGGCCTGGCCGTCGCCCTGATCCTGGCGGGTCTGACAATCTCAAACGTCATCGGCGTGCCGCTCGGCACCGCACTGGGCACCGTCTGGGGCTGGCGCGCCACCTTCTGGGGCGTCGGGGCCATCGGCCTTTTCGCCACCCTGCTTGTGGCATTGGCGCTGCCGCGAGCCGCTGGCGGGGCAGCGAGCGCCGGCAGCTTCATGGGCGAAATGCGCGTGCTCGGCCGCCAGCAGGTGGTCACTTCGCTGATCATCGCCATCCTCGCCATGATCGGGCAGTACAGCCTCTTCACCTACATCTCCCCGCTCCTGCGGGAGGTGACGGGCCTCTCGCCCCAAATGGTGCCCTGGCTGCTGCTGCTCTACGGCGCCGGCTCCACGGCCGGTGTGTTTGTCGGCGGCAAGCTCGCCGACTGGAAACTGATGCCCGCGCTGATCGGCATTCTCTTCGGTATGTCGCTCATCTATCTGCTGATCGTCGCGGTCGCGCCCTACCCGCTCGTCATGTCGTTCGCCATCGTCCTCTGGGGCGGGCTGGCCTTCTCGTTCGGCTCGCCCGTCCAGTCGCGCATCCTGACCTGGACAGCCGATGCCCCGAACTTCGCCTCGACCCTTATTCCCTCGGCCTTCAATATCGGCATCGCCATTGCCGCGAGCCTGGGCGGCGCACTCATCGATGCCGGGGTCGGCTACCGCAACCTAGGCTATGTCGGCACCGTGGCGATGCTCCTCGCGGCCGCCGTCGCCCTGCTGTCCCTGATCCTGGAAAAGCGGGGCACGACTCTTCCGCCCTCAGCCCGGCTGGCCGCTGCCTCGCAATAGGCGATTAAGACTGTCGCACAATTTCCTTTTGTTTGTGCTCGCGCGGTAACGCTGCATTCGCTTTGGCGCGCTATCCGCCAGAGGGGAGGGACGCTCATGGTTGTGGACCAGGCCTCACTACTGATCGCCATCGCGTTCTCGAGCGCCTCGCTCATGCTCGCTCTGCTCATCGGCTGGCTCAGCGACCGCCAGGAGACCTATCTCGTCCAGGGCGCGTGCGGTATCGGCCTTGTCGTCGTGGCACTGCTGGTCATGGGGCTTCGCCATGGCGCCTACGATCTGCTCTACCAGGTGATCCCGTTTAGTGTGCTGCTGGGCGGTTTCACCCTCATCTTCTCCGCATCGCGCCTCTTTCGCCGCCGCGACAGCGGCATCGGCCTACCGCTGGCTATCGGCGTTGCATGCGTCGTTCTCACCGACGTGCCCTTGCTCATGGGTTATTCCGGCGTCGGCACGCTCGTCCTCAACGCCACCAGCGCGCTCATCATGTCGCTCTGCGCCCGGGAATTCGCGCTCGGCCGCCAAGAATCAAGGCTCGCCATGCTGGTCAATGCCGGGCTCTATGGCCTTACCGCCGTGTCCTTTGCCGCCTGCGCCGCGGTGCTTCTGGTGGACCAGCGCTGGGTGCTGACCGCGCCGCCCGACAACTGGGCGGAGGACATCAACTCCATCATGTCGCTTGTCGGCCTCACCGGCATCGGCGCCATCACGCTGACCCTCCACCATGCGCGCTCCGCGCTCCGTCATCGCGAAGAAGCCAATACGGATCCCCTGACCGGCGCCCTGAACCGCCGCGCCCTCTTCGAGCGCTATCCCGAAGGCCAATCGGTCAGCAGCCTGGCGGTCCTGATGTTCGACCTGGACCACTTCAAGCAGATCAACGACCGGCTCGGCCACGCCAAGGGCGACGAGGTACTGCAGCGCTTCACCGATCTCCTGCGGCAGCAGCTTCGGCCTGAGGACATGATCGCGCGCCTCGGCGGCGAGGAATTCGGCGTCATCCTGCCCGGCCTCGACCGCGACGAAGCCCGCGCGGTCGCCGAGCGTATCCGAACAGCCTTCGCGGACCTCGCCATCACCATCAACAACGCGGGTGGTGTCGCAACGGTCAGTGCGGGGCTCGCCACAGGCGGTCCGGGCGAATCCTTTTCTTCCGTCCTCAGCCGTGCCGATGCTGCCCTCTACAAGGCCAAGCGCCGCGGCAGGAACAAGGTTCACCTCGCTCCCCTCAAGCGCGTCGCCTGATCGTCAGGCGCTCAGCTTCGCCCGCACCTGACCGCTCACCTTGCCGAAGTCGATCCGCCCGGGATAATCCGCCTTGAGCTGGGCGATGACCTTGCCCATGTCCTTGGGCCCCTCGGCACCCGTCGTCGAAATGGCCGAGGCGATGGCTGCCTCCACTTCTGCCTCCGTCAGCGGCTTGGGCAGGAACTCGTTGAGAATGTCGATTTCTTCCTTCTCGACGGTCGCCAGGTCGGCGCGTCCCGCCTGCGCGTAGATGGCAAAGCTTTCCTCGCGCTGCTTCACCATCTTTTGCACCAGCGCCAGGATCTCTTCATTGGTCACCGGACCCTTGCCGTCGCCACGGTTGGCGATGTCCCGGTCCTTGATGGCCGCGTTGATCGAGCGCAACGTCGCGGTGCGCCGCTGATCGCGTGCCTTGAGTGCCTGCTTGAGCCCTTCGCTGATTTGTTCGCGCATCCGTTGCGGTCCTTGCCATGCGTTTTGTCGCCCCCATATAGGCATGAAACGAGGGCCGCGCCACTTGCGCAGTCCGGCTTGGCCTTCTAAGAGGAGGCCTCAACCGACATGCGCGCAACATCCCGAGGTGGCTTTCGCCCCCGTCCATGCCGCGCGACCTGAACCGAAATCGAGCTTTGGAGGCTTACCGTGACCGGCTGGCAGCACCCCCCCGCGACCGCCCTGTTGATCCTGGCCGACGGGACCCGCCTCGAAGGACACGGCATCGGCGCCGTGGGCCACGCGGCCGGCGAAGTGTGCTTCAACACGGCGATGACGGGTTACCAGGAAATCCTGACCGACCCCTCCTATGCCGGGCAGATCATCACCTTTACCTTCCCCCATATCGGCAACGTGGGTGCCAACGACGAAGACATCGAGACGGTGAACATGGCGGCGCTCTCCGGCGTCCGCGGCGTGGTCCTCAAGGCCGACATCACCAATCCCTCGAACTATCGCGCCGCCGAAAAGCTCGATGCCTGGCTCAAGAAGCGCAACATCGTGGGTATCGCCGGCGTCGACACGCGCGCCCTCACGGCCCGCATCCGCGAAAACGGCATGCCCAATGGCGTCATCGCCCATGAACCCACCGGCCAGTTCGACGAAGGCTCGATCATGGCCGAGCTCAAGGCGTTTCCGGGCCTTGAAGGCCTGGACCTTGCCAAGGAAGTCACCACCGCCCAGACCTATCACTGGGACCAGACAAGCTGGAAATGGGGCGAGGGTTTCGCCACGCTCACCGATCCGCAGTTCCACGTCGTCGCCATCGACTACGGCGCCAAGCGCAACATCCTGCGCTGCCTGTCCGACCAGGGCGCCAAGGTGACTGTGTTGCCGGCCACCGCCACGGCTGCCGATGTCATGGCCCACCAGCCCGACGCCATTTTCCTCTCCAACGGCCCTGGTGATCCGGCCGCGACGGGCAAATACGCCGTCCCCACCATCCAGAAGCTGATGGAGACCGGCAAGCCGATGTTCGGCATCTGCCTGGGGCACCAGCTGATGGGCCTGGCCCTGGGCGGCAAGACCTCCAAGATGCACCAGGGCCACCACGGCGCCAACCACCCGGTCAAGGACCTGACGACGGGCAAGGTCGAGATCACCTCGATGAATCATGGCTTTGCCGTCGATGCCGATAGCCTCCCCGCCGGCGTCAAGCAGACCCACGTCTCGCTCTTCGACGGCTCCAACGCCGGCCTGGCGGTCGAGGGCAAGCCGATTTTTTCCGTGCAGTACCATCCCGAAGCCAGCCCCGGCCCGCAGGACAGCCACTACCTCTTCACGCGCTTCCTCAATCTGGTGCGCGAGCAGAAGGGCCTCGAAAAGCGCCCCGAGCATCCGGCGGCTGCCAACGCCGACGCCTGACTAAAAAAAGCGGCGGCTCTGGAGCCGCCGATTTCGTTTCACGGATCAATCGTAGGTGTCGTCCGTCGCCTTGGCCTGGCTCGGCCCATCGGCGCCGGGCATATCCTGGTCCCTGTCCGGCTTCCCATGTTCGCGCTCCTTGTCTTTCTCCCGCGCCTCGCGCGCACCCGGTTCGGGTCGCTCGACATGATCGGGCTGCGCGGGTCCGGTGCTACTGGCCATGTTCATCAGAACCTCCTTGCGGCTGTTCCCCAATCAACGCCCAGCACCCCCAAGCGCTGCCCTGACCGTCCGGGGATAGCTCAGCGCTCCACGATCACCCGCAGATTAGTGAGTCCGCACGCCTCAAAGCCCTTGTCCCGGGCCATGATGGCAAAAGCCTCCGCGCCCACGTGCAGCTTGTATGGCGTATCGGAAAACCGCACCCCCGCCTCGGCCACCTGGCGCGCCACCAGGACAAAGCTTTCCCCCACGCCATCGACCGGCAGCACCCGAAACGCCTTCTGCGCCTCGAGCGTCGTGCGGAACTGCGGGTCGCGCCGCACGCGCCCGTCCAGTGCCCCATCCTTGTAGAGCACCTTGAACGGCGCGCCCTTGTCGTACCGGAACAGCTCGTCATCGGCCGGTTCGCCTTTGGCATCCAGCGCATTGGCCGCCACGACCGGCCGCCCCGCGCCCAGCATGGTCTGCAAGGCATCCCTTGGGATGGCCCGCACCGACCCATCCACCAGCAGCAGGTGCTCCGACCCGCCATTCATCGAAGCCAGCGCCAGATTCGCCATCTCGTTCCAGGAAGAAGGTGCGTCTCGAAACTCGACCGAAGCGTAGCCAGCACCATCCGCCGCTGCCCTGCCCTCTGGGGCACCATAACAAACCAGCCGCAGCTTCTCGCGCGGATAGTCCAGTCCCGCCAGAGCCTCTTCGAGCTCGGGACGCAGCGCCCGGTCCCCAAGCAGCACCGCCACCTCGATAGTCGGGCGCAATCGCGACGCCTTGAAGTTCTGGTCGGTATAGAGCTGCCTCGGATCGGGAATGGTGGTCTGCGCCAGCCTACGGTGCCGCGCCTGCCGCAGCGCCCACTTGGCCTGCGTCGGCAATTGCAGCACGCCGGCAAACCGGTTGGCGCGCTTGTGCCAGGGCACCCAGGTCGTCATCCACTTATGCGACACCAATGTCGCCCGCTCCTCGGCGATCGTGCCGACCGGCTCCAATAGGGCAATGGCTTCATCGTTGCGGTGCGTCCGCAGCCCGTTCGAGCGCAGCGGCGACCACGTCTCGGGGGCCAGCAGCGTTGGGCGATCCTCGCGGTCCATGCGCAACACCGCCGCCGTGACCATGGATGGCCCCGTCGAATAGAACGTCTCCTGCCGCACCAGTTCGGGCAGCAGCGCGACGATATCCCGCCACAGCCGATGCTCCGGGACCGATCCCATGAAGGCGTTGGTGAGGAGAAACGGCACACCCTGATGATGCCGGTCGGGGAAGATATGCTCGAGCGGCTCGATCCCCAGAAACGCCTCGTAGTTCAGCAGCCCATCCACCGGCTGACGCGGCTCGACATCGAGGTCGGCATAGATTCCCCCGAGCCTGCCGAGCACCAGATAGCGGAATGCGTCCGCCCGCTGGATCATCTTGGGATAGCCGTCGTAGACGGGCAGAAAATCCGGATACGCTTCCGCGACGAACGTCCGCATGCTGTCGTCGGTCCAGAGCCGCACATCCCAACCCGGATGCAGGCGGCGCCAGGCGTCATAATAGGCCTGCATCGGGCGAGGCAGCGCAGTGGTCTTCCAGGTGAAATGCAGGCGTTTGGGGATCATGGGCCTAACGGGGAGCGGAATGCCGCCCTGCTTAGGCCGTCGCGCCCTCCGACGCTACCCCCACTTCTCGAGCACGGGGCCACCCTGCCCGCCCACCGGGTCCGTCTTGGGCAGCGGCACCTTGGCGATGCGCTCGTCTGCGCCGGGCCGCTCCCCCGCCTTGCCATACAGCATGTCGGCGCTTGTTCCGGGCGGGTAGGCCCCAACCACCAGGAAGTCCGGGCTCGACCCCATATTCTTGTGCCCGGTGCCTGCCGGCAGGAGGATCACGTCGCCGGCCCTCACGTCGTAGATCCGGCCCTCCGGCCCGCCCAGATGCAGGCTGGCCGAACCCCGCGCCACGCCCAGCACCTCGTGCGCCGTGGAATGGAAATGATGGTAGTCATAAACGCCATAGCGCCAGGCGCTCGGCCAGTCATTGGCATCGAATAGAGCCTCCATCGCCTCCGGCGACGGCTCGGCCACCGCCTGGCCATAGATCACGACGGGCAGGGTGCTGTTCGGAAAATGCCCGTCGTCGGCGAAAAACTCGTAGCTGATCCTGGCCAGATTGGCTTGCATTGCGCCCTCCCTCTTGGTGCAGCAACGCCCGCAACTTCACATCGTTGCGGGCGTTCCCATCGTGCTAGACGGTGCCGGAGAAGGTGTCGCAACTGCCCGGATCGCCCGAGCGATAGCCCGTCTCGAACCAGGTCTTCCGCTGTTCCGACGTGCCGTGGTTGAAGGTCTTGGGCACGGCATAGCCCTGCATGCGCTTTTGCAGCGTGTCGTCGCCGATCTGGTCTGCCGCGTTGATGGCTTCTTCGATATCGCCATTTTCGAGCAGGTCTTCCTGACCGGCAAAGTTCGCCCACACCCCGGCATAGCAGTCGGCCTGCAGTTCCACCCGCACCGAATAGGCGTTGGCCTGTTCCTGGCTCATGCTCTGCCGGGCGCGATTGAACTCGGGCAGCACGCCCAGCACGTTCTGCACATGGTGGCCGATTTCATGGGCCAGCACATAGGCCTGCGCGAAATCCCCTGGCGCACCGAACTGCGTCCGCAACTGGTCGTAAAAGCCCAGGTCGATATAGACCTGCTGGTCCTCGGGGCAATAGAACGGACCCGTCCGCGCATCCGCCACGCCGCATCCCGATTGCGTCTGCCCGGTGAACAGCACCACCTGAGGCTCGGCGTAAGTCTCCCCGATCGCCGAGAACTGCTGGTTCCAGAGATCCTCGGTCTCCTTGACCACCACGCCCACGAAATTGCGCAGCTCGTCCTCGCTGCCATCGGCAGGAAGATAGCTCGACTGCGTGCTCGGGGCGCTGGAGCCGGAATTGCCCGCCAGCATGTCGAGCGGGTTCTGCCCCGTGATGAACCAGATGATCCCCAGCACCACGATGATGCCGATGACGCTACCCATGCCGCCCCGGGCCGTCCGGCCGCCGGTGGGAATGCGGAACCCGCCGCGGCCCAAGCCACCGCCCCCGGTGCCGAAACCGCCCATGCCGCCACGGGCTCCACGCCGATCCTCGATATTGCTGCTGCCTGCGCGCCCGCGCCACTTCATCGTCTTTGCCTCACAACCCGGTTACCCACCGCCGACAGCAACAAGTCTTGAGCCCGAGCGCCGGTTCCGTCTTCAGCGCGTCAGCGATGCAACCGTCTCCCGCGCGCCACGGTCGAACAGGCTTTCGAGATGCCCGACAACGGCCGTGCGGAAGGCGGCATTGTCCGGCAGATCTGTCCCGAACACGCCGCTGAGGCCGACCAGACCCTCGAACAGCGCTTCCGCGTCATCACCCGCATCGGCCGCGATGGCGTGCATCCGCAGCGCCAGCGGATCGCGCACGTCGATGTCCTCGCCCTTTTCGTCGACGCCGGTAACGTAGCGCATCCACGCCGCCACCCCGAGCGCCAGCCGCTCGATTCCCTGCCCCCTGGCCAGCCGGTCGCGGATGGTGCCGAGCAGTCGCTGGGGCAGCTTTTGCGTCCCGTCCATGGCGATCTGCCAGGTCCGGTGCTTGAGCGCCGGATTACGGAACCGCTCCAGCAGTTCGTCGCGATAGGCGCCAAGGTCGGTGCCCGGCATGTCGAGCGTCGGCATCACCTCCTCGGTCATCAGCCCGTGGATCAGCCGAACATAGGCCTCGTCCCCCATGACGTCGGAAATATACTGATAGCCCCCCAGATACCCGGCATAGGCCATGGTCGAGTGCGAGCCATTGAGCATGCGCAGCTTCATCAGCTCGAACGGCTCGACGTCCTCCACCAGCTGCGCCCCCGCCCGCTCGAACGCCGGTCGGCCGGCCGGGAAATGATCCTCGATCACCCACTGCGTGAACGGCTCGGTCATGATCGGCCAGGCATCCTCCGCCCCGATCAGCCGGGCCACCTCGTCCCGGTCGGCGTCGGTGGTCGAGGGCACGATGCGATCCACCATGGTCGAGGGAAACGCCACGTCCTCCACCCAGGCGCCGAGGCCTGCATCGCGCAGCGCTGCGAAGCGCGACACGATCCGCTTGGCCGTCTCGCCGTTGCTCGGCAGGTTGTCGCAGCTCATCACGGTGAACGGCGCGATGCCTGCCGCCCGCCGCCGGGCCAGCGCTTCCACCAGTATCCCGGGCGCCGATCGGGGCGCGTTCGGGTTGGCAAGGTCATGCGCGATATCGGGATGCTTCTCGTCCAGTTCGCCCGTTGCCGGATCGTGGCAGTACCCTTTCTCGGTCACCGTCAGCGACACGATGCGGATCGCCGGGTCGGCCATCAGCGCCAGCAGCGCGTCGCGCTCGGTATTGGCGTCCATCACCTTGAGGATCGACCCGATGACGCGCGGATGCGTGCCCGCCGCATCGCGCACCGCAATGGTGTAGAGCCCATCCTGCGGCTCCAGCGCTTCCTTCGTATCGGGGCGGCGCAGGCTCGCGCCCACGATTCCCCAATGAGGATCCTGGCTCAGCAGGTCATCCACATAGACCGCCATATGCGCACGATGAAACGCCCCGATGCCGAGATGGACGATGCCGGGTGTCACCTGCCCGCGGTCGTATCCCGGCACGGTGACCGCATCGGTGAGGGTGGCGAGTGTGCTCGTGCTGAGGCGCGTCATGAAAAACTCCGGCGATCGATTTGCGCGCACCATAGGGCCTTCCGAACTTGTATGGAAGTTGCATGGCTGCTAGCGGCTCCGCTATATCCACCATCACGGCTTGGCGAAAGAGCCCGCCGTCAGCATAGTGGCCGCAAGCGACACAGGGAGAGCAGCGTGGCAGGACGGATCGTCTCCATCGGAGAATGCATGGTCGAGATGAGCGGCGGCGAAGACCGCACCTATCGCCTCGGCTACGCCGGCGACACGCTCAACACTGCCTGGTATTTGCGCGCCCTTCTCGGCGCCGACTGGTCGGTCGACTACGCCACGGCCCTTGGCGAGGATCGCTACTCGGGCGATATCCGCACCTTCCTTGCGCAGCACCAGATCGGCACCGGTCACATCCAGACCATTCCCAACCGCCGCCCCGGCCTCTACCTCATTCACCAGGAACACGGCGACCGGCACTTCACCTACTGGCGCGACACCTCTGCCGCCAAGCTCCTGGCCGACGACAAGGCCGCGCTGGCAACAGCCGTCGAGGGCGCCGAACTCGTCTATTTTTCCGGCATCACCCTCGCCATCCTGGCCCCCCGCGCCCGTGGCCGCCTGCTCGGCGCCATCGTCAAGGCGCGCGACAACGGCGCCAGGATCGCCTTCGACACCAATCTGCGGCCAGCCCTCTGGTCGAGCCCCCGCGTCATGGCCGGCGTCCTGACCGCCGCTGCCAGCCTCTGCGACATTGTCCTGCCCACCCACACCGACGAGGCCCCGCTGTTCGGCGACACCTCCATCGATGACACGGCCGATCGCTACCTCGAACTGGGCGTCGAGGAGGTGGTGGTCAAGGACGGCAGCAAGGAGGCGCTGGCCGCCACGGCGTCCGAACGGATCCGCATGGCGCCCCCGCCCGGTGCCAAGGTGGTCGACGCCACCGGCGCCGGCGACAGCTTCAACGGCGCCTATTTGGCCGCACGGCTGCAGGGCAAGTCCCTGCGCGAGGCCCTCGAAGCCGCCCATCGGACCGCCGGCATCGTCATCGGCCACAAAGGGGCGCTGGTCGATCCGCAGCTGGTCCAGGGCTGACGGCTCTGGCCCAACTGTCTTAAATTGACCATCTGGTCAAAACTGCATAGCGTCTCCGTCGCGCCGTCATGCCAGCGTCATCGCAACAGGGCATGAGCGAGCCCGCTTGCGCCGCCGCGCGAGCGCCACGAACCGGCGGCAAAGCCGGCAACGCCGGGAGCGCGGCCCCCGGTGGCAGGGCAATCAACGGAGACCATCGATGAATTTCCTTCCCCGGATTTCGCGGCGCACCTTCCTGGCAGGTTCCGCCAGCGTGGGCGCCATGGCCGTGCTGCACCCCTTCGCGGTCAGCGCCCAATCCAACCAGGCGCATCTGCGCCTCCTCCAGACCACGGACCTGCACGTCGCGGTCTTCCCCTACGACTACTTCGCCGATGCCCCCAACGACACCATGGGTCTGGCGCGCACGGCCTCGATCATCGAGGCGATTCGCGCGGAAGCGGGCAATTCCATGCTGGTCGACAATGGCGACATCATCCAGGGCAATCCGATGGGCGACTACATCGCCTACGAGAAGGGCCTCGACGACAACGTCCACCCCATCATCGCCGCCATGAACACCCTGGGCTACGAGGCGAGCACCTTCGGCAACCATGAATTCAACTACGGCCTCGAGTTTCTCGACAAGGCCCGCGCCGGCGCCACCTTCCCGTTCGTCTCCGCCAATCTGGTGCGCGGTGAACTGGCCGCCGATCCGCTCAGCGACGACACCTATATCGACCCCTACATGATCGTCGAAAAAGAGCTGACCGATGGCAATGGCGGCTCGCGCACGATCAAGGTCGGCATCATCGGCTTCCTGCCGCCGCAGATCATGACCTGGGATGCGAGCAACCTCGAAGGCAAGGTCAATACGCGTGACATCGTCGAGACAGCCCAGGCCTACATCCCCCGGATGAAGGAGGAAGGCGCGGACATTGTCGTTGCCCTCTGCCATTCCGGCATCGCCGCCGATCAGGGTCCGGGTGCCGAAAACGCCGCCCTGCAACTGGCCGCCGTGGATGGCCTCGATGTGGTGCTCACGGGTCACCAGCATCTGGTCTTCCCCAACTCGGAAGATTTCGCCGGCATCGAGGGCGTCGACCTCGAAAAGGGCACGCTGGCCGGCAAGCCCGCCGTCATGCCCGGCTTCTGGGGCAGCCATATGGGCCTTGTCGACCTCCTGCTCGAGCAGGACGCGGACGGCAAATGGTCCATCGTGTCCCACACCTCCGAAGCGCGCCCGATCTACGAGCGGGTCGAGGGCAAGGTGCAGCCGCTGGTTGAAGACGAGGCGGAGGTCATCGACGCCGCCGAGGAAGACCACCAGCAAACCATCGACTATGTGCGCCGCCCGGTCGGTGAAACCGCGGCCCCGCTGCACTCCTATTTCGCGCTCGTTGCCGACGATCCGTCCGTCCAGATCGTGAGCCAGGCCCAGACCTGGTACATCGCGCAGATGATGAAGGGCACCGAGTGGGAAAGCCTGCCGATCCTTTCGGCAGCAGCCCCGTTCAAGGCCGGCGGCCGCGGGGGGCCGGACTACTACACCGACGTCCCCGTCGGCCCCGTCGCCATCAAGAACGTGGCGGACCTTTACCTCTACCCCAACACCATCCAGGCCGTCGTCATCACCGGCGCGGACGTGAAGAACTGGCTCGAACGCTCGGCCGGCATCTTCAACCAGGTCGAGAAGGGCGCCACCGACGCCGAACTCATCGACATGACGTTCCCGTCCTACAATTTCGACGTGATCGACGGCGTTACCTACAAGATCGACGTCACCCAGCCCTCGAGATATTCGGCCGACGGCAAGGAAACGCTCAACCCGGACGCCAACCGCATCGTCGACCTGATGTATGACGGCAAGGCGATCGATCCGGAACAGAAGTTCGTCGTCGCCTCCAACAACTACCGCGCCGGCGGCGGTGGCAACTTCCCGGGCATCGGTCCCGACGTCATCGTCTTCAAGGGTCCCGATACCAACCGCGACATCATCATCCGCTACATCGTCGACCAGGGCACGATCGATCCCAAGGCTGACAGCAACTGGTCCCTCGCCCCGATCGGCGACACCACCGTGCTCTTCGCCACCGGCCCCAAGGCGGCCGAACATGTCGCGGACGTCACGGCCATCGATATCGAGCCCACCGGCGACACCAACGAAGACGGCTTCGGCATCTACCGCATCGCCCTGTAGCCGCCTGGCACCAAACCACCCCTCCCCCTTTCAGGGGGAGGCCGGGAGGGGGTACGAGAGCCCCCAGCCTCCGACCCTTGCCCCCCTCCCGCCATCGAGGGGGTGTTGCATCACCGCTCAACGGGCGTCATGGTTCTGAGAAAAGAGATGCCATGCGCCGCCTGTTGATCCTGCTCGCCCTCGCCCTGCTCTGCCTCCCGGCCCAGGGCGAAGTTCCCCTCACCGGCACCTTCACGGCAACGAAAGCCTGCCCCGCCCTCCAGTCCATGCGCCGCGGCACCAATCCCGGCGACGTCCGCACCGAGCCGGGCACCGGATACGAGCTTCTGGCCGGCAACACCGCCCGCCCGACCCATTTCTGGATCGTCATTCCCGGAGTCGATCCGGAGCGGCGCTGGGTGGAAATCGGGTGCGGCACCCGCTCGGAAACCTTCGGCCGCTGGCCCACGCCCATCGCCCGGCAGCCGCGGCCCGCACCAAGGCAATACGTCCTCGCCGTCAACTGGCAGCCGGCCTTCTGCGAGACCGCGCCGCGCAAGAGCGAATGCCGCAACCAACGCGCGGGCGATGTTTCCGCCAGGGCCTTCTCCCTCCACGGCCTCTGGCCGCAGCCGATCGGCAACACCTATTGCGAGGTCTCCGACGCTGATCGCTGGGCCGCCGAAGACGGGCGCTGGCGCGACCTGCCGCGGCTCGATCTGGCACGCGACACGGCACGCGACCTCGAGCGGGTCATGCCCGGCACTCGTTCGGGCCTCGACCGCTACGAATGGATCAAGCACGGCACCTGCTACGGCACCGATGCCGACGCCTACTACCGGGATGCGCTGGCGCTGATGGAGGACCTCAATGCCTCCGGCGTCGCTGCCCTCTTCGCCAACAGCGCCGGCGGCGAGTTGAGCGCCCACCAGATCCGCTCCGCCTTCGATCGCAGCTTCGGCCCCGGTGCCGGTGAGCGCGTCGAAATCGGCTGCGAAGCCGATGGCCGCCGCACCATCATCACCGAACTCACCATCGCGCTTGCTGGTGACATGGCGCAGCCGGCTGACCTGACGTCCTGGCTCAAGGCCGCCCAGCCCGGCCAGCGCGGCTGTCGCGGCGGGATCGTCGACCCCGTCGGGCTGCAATAGACGGCCTCACTCCGGCAGCGCGGCGTCCAGCCGATCGCGCAACATCCGCAATTGCGCCCTCAGCGCATGCTCCTCGTTGAGACCCAATCCGGTGCCTTCGATCACCGCCAGAGGGATCGCCATCGCCTGCTTCTCCAGCGCCCGTCCGGCATCGGTCAGGCGAAGGCGAACCTGCCGCTCATCCTCATCGTCCCGGTGTCGCGTCACGAGACCACGCCCCTCGAGCCGCTTGATGAGGGGCGTGATGGTCCCCGAATCGAGGAACAGTTTCTCCCCCAGCGCCTTGACCGTCAGGTTGTCCTTCTCCCACAGCACGAGAAAGGCCAGATATTGCGGATAGGTGAGGTCCAGCGCATCCAGCCGCGGCTTGTAGAAGCGCGTGAAGGCGTGGCTCGCGGAATAGACCGCAAAGCACAGCATCTTGTCGATCGTCGGCATCCAGTCCTGCGCCATTCATCACCTCTAGCCGACATTCTACCATGGAAAATTGCATTGCGTACAATTAAATCGTGCGCTATATAAACCGAACCAACGACGGAGAACACCATGAGCATCAAGTCTGCAGTCTACACCGCCCACGCCCACACCACCGGCGGCCGCACCGGCACCAGCAAGACCGACGATGGCCGTCTCGAAGTCACCCTCGACACGCCGAAGGCCATGGGCGGCAATGACGGTCCGGGCACCAATCCCGAGCAGCTCTTCGCGGCCGGCTACTCCGCCTGCTTCCTGGGCGCGCTGAAGGCCGTTGCCCGTGGCGAAAAGGTGAAGGTGCCGGACGACACCACCATCGATGCCGCCGTCTCCTTCGGCGAAAACGCCAATGGCGCCGGTTTCGCCATCGCAGTCGAACTCAAGGTCACTATCCCGGGGCTGGACCGGGCGCAGGCCGAAGACCTGGTGCAGAAAGCCCATCAGATTTGCCCCTACTCCAACGCCACCCGCAACAATGTCGACGTCAAGCTGACCGTCGCCTGAGGTTGGCGGCATAGTAACCCTCTCTTAACCCCACCCCTAAACGTCACGGCAATGCCGGGAGCCTAGGCTTCCGGCATTTCTGCAGGAGCCTGCCGTGTCCAGTCCCGCCCTAGCCCTGCGCGGGCTCACCAAGGCCTTTGATCGTCCCGTCGTCGAAAACATCGACCTGACCATCGCGCGCGGCGAGTTCTACGCCCTGCTCGGCCCCAACGGCGCCGGCAAGACGACGATCCTGCGCATGGTGGCGGGCCTGCTGAAACCCGACGCTGGCGCGATCTCCATCTTCGGCATCGACGCCCTCGCCGATCCCGTCGCCGCCAAGCAGGTCACGGCATGGGTGTCGGACGAACCCATGGTCTACGACCGCCTCACGCCGCTCGAGTACCTCGATTTCGTCGCCGGGCTCTGGCAGGTCGAGCCGCGCCGCGCTGCCGCGGTGGCCAATGAACTCATCGACTGGCTGGGCCTGCGCCCGCATGCCAACGAACTGTGCGGCGGCTTCTCCAAGGGCATGCTGCAAAAGGTGGCCTTGGCCGGCGCCCTCGTCCATGACCCGCAGCTCATCATCCTCGACGAGCCACTGACCGGCCTCGACGCCGGCTCCGCCCGCCAGGTCAAGGACGTGCTGCTCGACAAGGTGCGCTCCGGCGTCACCGTCATCATGACCACCCACATTCTCGAAGTCGCCGAACGCATGGCCCAGCGCATCGGCGTCATCGCCGGCGGCCGCCTCGTGGCCGAGGGAACGCTGGCCGAACTGCGTCAGCGCATCGGCCGTGAAACCACGCTCGAGGAAATCTTTCTCGATCTCGTCTCCCAGCAGGGCGCAGCGCCGTGACCCTTGCCGCCGGCACCCTGCCCTGGTTCGCCCGCCACGAACTGCTCCTCGCCTGGCGCGACTTCGCAGCCATGCTCACCCGCGGACGCAAGGGGCGCCTCTGGGGCTTCGCAATCGGCGGACTGCTCGTCTATGCGCTGCTCCATCTCATCGCCTGGTACACCATCCGCCCCTGGCAACTGGGGGGCATGGTCGCCGACAAACAGACCCTCGTGCTCGTCTCCGGCATGGGCCTCCTGTTCTGGGCGGTGACGCTTTCGCAGGCCCTTGAATCGGTGACGCGGGTCTACTACGCCCGCGCCGATCTTGATCTCATCCTCTCCTCCCCGACCTCGCCGCAGCGCATCTTCGCGGTACGGGCCGCCGCCGTCGCCATCACCACCTGGGTGCTCGGAGCCCTGCTCATCAGCCCGCTCGTCACGGTGCTCGCCATCATCGCCGGTCCCGCCTGGCTCGGGGCCTATCTTGTCCTGGCCGGCCTCGCGGCGCTGTCCGTCGCCATCGCGCTGGCGGTCACCCTGCTGCTCTTCCGCCTCGTCGGGCCCCGGCAAACCCGCTTCATCGCCCAGATCATCGCCGCCATCATCGGCGCCGGGTTCATCATCGGCATCCAGGCCGTCGCCATCCTCTCGCACGAAGGGTTTTCGCGGCTTTCCGTCTTCCAGTCCGAAGACGTCATCGCTGCCGCGCCCGAGCCGTCGAGCCTTGTCTGGCTCCCCGCCCATGCCGCAATGGGCGACTTTCCAGCCGCGACCCTGGTCGCAGCAACTGGTCTTGCCATCCTCGCCGGTGTCATCGCGCTGACAGCCCCCAGCTATGGGCGCCTCGCCACCGCGGCCACCGGGCTCAGCCACATCCGCGGCCAGCGCCGTCGCTCCCGCGCCGCGTTCCGGCCCACAACCCAGCACCAGGCCCTGCGCCGCAAGGAATGGCGCCTTCTCCAGCGCGATCCCTGGCTCCTGTCACAGACGTTGATGCAGATCCTCTATCTCGTGCCGCCAGCCCTGCTGATCTGGGTCAACTACGGCGCGGGCAGCGGCGCCTTCATCGTGGTGGTTCCGGTGCTGGTCATGGCCTGCGGGCAACTGGCTGGCGGCCTCGCCTGGCTCGCCATTTCCGGCGAGGATGCCCACGATCTGGTGGCCACCGCCCCTCTGCCCCGCGGAACGGTGCTGCGCGCCAAGGTCGAGGCGGTGCTGGTCATCATCGCCATCGTCCTCGCCCCCATCCTTGTCTTCATCGGCCTCGCCGATCTGCGCATGGCGCTGGTCACCGGGCTCTGTGCCGGGTTGTCCGCCGCCGCGGCGACCGCCATCCAGCTCTGGTTTCGCGTCACCGCCCGCCGGTCAATGTTCCGGCGGCGTCAGGTCGCCTCCCGTGCCGCGACGCTGTCCGAAGCGTTCTCATCCATCATGTGGGCCGGGACCGGCGCGCTCCTCGCCGCCGGTTCGTCCGTCGCCCTTCTCCCTGCCCTCATTGCACTCGCCGTGCTCGGCGTTGCACGCCTTGTCGCCCCCAAGAGCCCGATATGACCGATCAGCCATTCGGAAACGCGACGCAGGCTTCAAGCTGCTGCTCGACTAGAAGATGATGGCAAGTCCCATCATCGCCAGCACCAGCAGGATGACGATGCCGATCAGCATGATGAAGAAGATGATCTTGGCGGCCGTCGCGGCGCCTGCCGAGATGCCGGTAAAGCCCATGGCCCCGGCAACCACGGCCACGATGATAAGAATGATGAGCAGCTGTAACATGACGCTTTCCAGTTGAACCTTCCGGAAAGGGCAACGCGACCTCGGGCGCCGCGTTCCGTGGCTGGCTAGGGCTTGAGATTATCCGGCACCGGCGGCGGCGCGTGCAGCACGGTTATTCGGACCCGCTCATTGGCCGCCATGTACGGGTCGTTGGGGAAGAACGGGTCATCGGTCGCCCGCCCTTGCACCGATTGGATGCGGTCCTCGCCCAGCCCGAACTCGCCCAGGATCGAGCGCACCACATTGGCGCGATCGGCGGAAAGCTCCCACGGTCCGTAGCGCGGATTGTCGTAGCGCCCGCCCGCCGCCGTGTGCCCCGAAATGGTGATCTGGGCATTGAGCTGCTGCAGGATCGGCGCGATGGCCGCAATGGCCGCGCGCGTCTGTTCCATCGGATATTTCGAGCCTTCGGGGAACATCGGCCGACCCTGCTGGTCGGTGATCTCGATGTCGAGCCCCTCCTCGGTTTCCTCGATCAGCAGATTGTCCTGGTAAGGCGTGACTTCCGGCAGGGACTGCCAGGCCTGCTTGATGCTCGCGGCCGCGCTGTGGAATTTCTCGGTGTCGATCGACTTGAGGTTGTATTCGCTGTCGCTGCTGGCCACGCGCTCGCTGCCCTGCTCCCGCGCCGGCCCGCCGATCTGCTGGTCGACCGTTCCCGTCTCCGCGCTCTGCGGCGAGGCCGGAGCGGGCTCGACGATATCGGCGGACGAACCCGACATCTGGTTGCCCGAATTGTCCATGGCATTGCCGCCCATGACGCCACCGGCGCCACTGGTTGCGAGGCTGACCGCGGCGGGCGCGAAATAGTCGGCCAGCCCTTCCTTCTGCTCCGGCGTCGTCATGCTGATGAGCCAGAGCAGCAGGAAGAACGCCATCATGGCGGTCACGAAGTCCGCATAGGCGATCTTCCAGGCGCCACCATGGTGCGCATGGCGGGCCTTCTTGACCTTCTTGATGATGATGGGCTGGTCGTAGTTCGCCATTCTGGCTCACTCGCGTCTTGGGAATAGGGTCAGGCCGTGGCCGGCAGGGCGGCGGTGGCCGCTTCCACCTCGTTGAAGGTCGGCCGCACTTCGCTCATCAGCGCCTTGCGCGCGAACTCGATGGCCATGACCGGGGGCTGCCCGCCGATATGGGCGAGCAGGCCCACCTTGAGCGACAGGAAGTATTTCGATTCCGCCTCGTAGATGTTCTTGAGCGACTGGGCGAAGGGCGAAAAGAACCCATAGGCCACGAACACGCCGAAGAACGTCCCCACCAGCGCGCCGCCGATCATGTGCCCCAGCACTTCGGGCGGTTCGGCGATGGCGCCCATGGTGTGGATCACGCCGAGCACGGCGGCCACGATGCCCAGCGCCGGCGTGCCATCGGCCAATGCCTGCACTGCACTCACCACCCGCTCCTGCTCCTGGTGGTGCGTTTCCAGTTCCTCGTCCATCAACGCTTCCATCTCGTGGACGTTGTTGGACCCCATGGTCACCATGCGCATGTAGTCGCACACGAACTCCACCGCATGGTGGTTCTTGGCAAACGTGGGAAAGGCATTGAAAAGGCTGGAGTTTTGCGGGTCCTCGATATGCGGCTCGATACCGAGAATCCCCTTCTGCTGCACCAGCTTGAACATCGAGTACTGCAGGCCCAGCAATTCCACATAGGCAGCCTTGTTGTATTTGGGCCCCTTGAACAGCGTGCCGAACATGCTCGGAATGGATTTCAGCACCGGGCCGGTATTGCCGATGACGAAAGCGCCGAGGGCAGCGCCCAGGATGATCAGGAACTCGAACGGCTGCCAAAGCACGTAAAGATGCCCGCCCACGCCGAGATATCCGCCGATGACACAGCCGACAACAATGACGATACCGACAATGAGACGCATGGGGGGCACACTCGTACACAAACGCAAACTTGCAGCGAGGGACCATGCCCATCGATGCGTCGGCATAGTGCGGCGCGCAGGCTTAACAGCGCGTCAATTCGGTCGATAAGCCTTACGCATGCGCCGAATTGACCGATCACGAAGCCGCGCGCTACCCTCCGCCACCACCGGAGTTCATTCCATGCGCCTCGCGCCCGTCCTGCTCGCCTTCGCCTGCTCGGCCCTGCCCGCCTTCGCCCAGTCGGAAGAGGACGTGATGAACCGGATCGAGACCATCCACGGCAATGCAGAGGGCTTCTTTGACGTGTTCGGCGCAATGCAGGACGCGGTGATGCTGGGCGACCCGACGGAAATCGCGCACTATGGGCTCTACCCGCTGGTGGTGAACGCCAATGGCGAAACCTATGATGTGCTGGAGGAGCAGGACCTCAGCGACAATTTCGACGCGCTGGTCTCGCCTGAAACACTCGACGCACTGCGCACCCAGGACGTCGCCGACCTCATCGTGACCGATGAGGGCGTCGGCATCGGCGACGGCGCCATCTGGATCACCAATATCTGCCTCGACGACGCTTGCGACCAGACGCAGTGGGGCATCTTCTCGATCAACAACTGATCGCCGGGCGCTCCCCTCGCTCAGGCGAACTTCGGCTCCGGGCGCTTCTGCCCCGTTTCGCTGTGCTGGTGCACCACCACCGGCCGAATATCCATGCGCCCGTACTGGAGAATAGGGTCGTCCGCAAATAGCGGCGTCAGCTCATCAAGGCTTTCCCCTTCGAGCAGCAGGAACCCGGCAACCACTTCCTTGCTTTCCGCAAAGGGTCCGTCGGTGGAGACGACCACGCCATCCTCCGTCCGCAGCGTGCGGCCGCTCGACGGCTCGGCCAGCGGCGAGGCGAACAGCAGGTGCCCGCTAGCGCGCAGTTTGTGGTCATGGGCAATGGTGGCGTCGTCCAACTTTCGGAAGTCGTCCGCGCTCATCCCGTCCATCGCCCCCGGGGTGATATAAACCAGCGCCACATACCGCATCGCGTCCTCCTCGTTTCCTTGACGACGAACGAGCCGCCGCCATTTCGACAGCCCCTTCTGGTGGAGGCTAAACGCAATGCCCGCCCCATCGCCTCCCTCCCCTCGACGGGGAGGGACCGAGGGTGGGGTGCCTGGAGCCCGGACCCTAGGCCCTACACCGTGCCGCGCGCCTTGCGCACCGCCAGCACCTTGTCGATATCGGCCGCCGAATGCCGCTCGGCCAGGTGCTCATCCTCCGGCCCATTGGCCGCGTTGACGCAGCGCCCGCGCTTGACCGGCTCGCGCGCATCCACCTGCTGTGCCCAGCGCAGCAGGTTCTTGTAGCTCGTCACATCGAGGAACTCGGCCGCATTATAGGCCCGACCCAGCGCCATCCCGCCATACCAGGGGAAGATGGCCATGTCGGCGATGGTATAGTCGTCGCCCGCGATATACTCGCGCTCGGCCAGTTGCCGGTCCAGCACGTCCATCTGCCGCTTGGCCTCCATCGCATAGCGGTTGATGGCGTATTCGATCTTGATCGGCGCATAGGCATAAAAATGCCCGAAGCCGCCGCCGAGGAACGGCGCGCTGCCCATCTGCCAGAACAGCCAGTTCATCGCCTCGGCCCGCTTGGCCACGTCCTTGGGCAGGAAGGCATCGAATTTGTCGGCAAGATAGACGAGGATCGAGCCGCTTTCGAACAGGCGGATCGGCTCCGCCGGACCATAGTCCATCATGGCGGGAATCTTGGAGTTCGGATTGATCGAGACGAAGTCGGAGCCGAACTGGTCGCCCTTGCCGATATTGATGAGATACGCGTCGTATTCCGCGTCGTGCCCGGCCGCCAGCAGCTCCTCGAGCATGATCGTCACCTTCTGCCCGTTGGGCGTCGCCAGCGAATAAAGCTGGAACGGGTGCGTGCCGCGCGGTAGCGTGTGCTCATGCGTCGCGCCGGCGACGGGCCGGTTCGTGCTCGCAAACGCGCCCCCGTTTTCCTTGTCCCAGGTCCAGACTGTGGGCGGCACGTATTCTTCCGACATTGCGAACACCTTGTTGCACGGGTTGGAGATGCGGGCCCTTATATCGTCACTTACCGATGATTGCAAAGCCGCAACCGGTGCCATTGCCACCGGCTCTGGGCCCCGCTACTGCTCGGCCATGACCGACACCGCGCTCGACATCTTCCTTGTGGCCACGCCCGGCCTCGAGGCGCCCCTCGCCGAGGAAGCCCGGCAGGCTGGCTTCGCCGAGGCAAAGATCGTCGATGGCGGCGTCAGCCTCGCCGGAGGCTGGCCGGACGTCTGGCGCGCCAATCTGGTCCTGCGCGGCGCCACGCGCGTGCTTGTCCGCTTTGCCAGCTTCCGCGCCATGCACCTGGCGCAACTCGACAAGCGCGCCCGCAAGGTCGATTGGAGCCATGTGCTCCGGCGCAATGTGCCGGTGCATGTCGAGGCCAGTTGCCGCCGCTCCCGCATCTACCACGCCGGCGCCGCCGCCCAGCGCGTGGCCACCGCCATCACCCAGGAATTCGGCGCCCCGATCGACGAAGCGGCCCCTCTGCGGATCATGGTCCGCATCGAAGATGATCTGGTGACGCTGAGCCTCGATAGCACCGGCGAGTCGCTGCACAAGCGCGGCTTCAAGGAGGCCGTCAGCAAGGCTCCCATGCGCGAGACCATGGCCGCCATGTTCCTGCGCCAATGCGGCTATACCGGCACGGAGCCGGTGCTCGACCCGATGTGCGGATCCGGCACCTTCGTCATCGAAGCCGCCGAGATCGCCGCCGGCCTCCATCCGGGCCGCGAGCGCAGCTTTGCCTTCGAACACTTGCCGTCCTTCAAGGCTCGGGACTGGCTGGCCCTGCGCGCGCAGCCTCCTCAGCCACTTTCCTCCGCGCTGTTCCACGGCTCAGACCGCGATGCAGGCGCCATCCGCATGGCCAGCGAAAACGCCGCTCGCGCAGGCGTCGCACCCTCCACCCGCTTCAGCGTCCAGGCCATCGAGGACCTGCAGCCCCCCGAGGGTCAGGCGGGCCTGGTGATCGTCAATCCACCCTATGGCACCCGCATCGGCAACAAGGCGCCGCTGATGGCACTGCACCGCATGCTCGGCACGGTCCTCAAGACCCGCTTCCCCGGCTGGCGTGTGGGCATCGTCACGGCCGACAAGGCGTTGGCCCAGGCGACCGGCCTGCGCTTCGACCCACCGCTCCCCCCGGTGCTGCATGGCGGCATTCGTGTCGCCCTCTACCGGGCGCAGCTTTAGGCAGCTTGGTCCGCCCCCTCCGCCGCGACGCCATGCAGCCGGGCAAAGCCGCACTCCAGCGCCGCCAGCACCACCGGATCGAGCGCCGTCCCCACATCGGCCCGCATGATGGCGAAGGCTTCCGGGACGCTCATCGCCTTGCGGTAGGGGCGGTCGGCCGTCAGGGCGTCGAAGATGTCGGCAGCCGTGACAATGCGCGTATCGAGGTCGATATCGCTCCCGCCAATGGCGCAGGGATAGCCCTTGCCATCCAGCCGCTCATGGTGATCCCCCGCAATCCGCGCCATGTCGTGGAACACCGAGATTTTGGAAAGGATCGTGCGGCCCAGCTCGGGATGGCGGCGGATTTGTCGCCACTCGTCCTCGTCTAGCCGCCCGTTCTTGTCGAGCACGCTGTTGGAAACGCCCAGCTTGCCGATGTCATGCAGCAGCGCCGCGCGCTTGAGCCACCGCCGCCGCTCCGGCGCATGGCCAAGCTCTTCGGCAATGAGGTCGGCGAACAGGGAGACGCGATCGCTGTGGCCGGCCGTGAACGGGCTCTTGGCATCCACCACCTGCGCAAATCCGGCGGCGATGTCGTCCAGATAATCCTCGTCGACCTGCCGCATCAGCGCCGGCGGCTCCAGCGCAGCCACACGCTCGGGCAGGTCGTTGGCCAGCAGCGTCGCCCAGAAGGCCGCGTCGTCCGCAAGCTGGCTCACGATCGCAACCAGACGGGGATCGAACCAGCGCCCGGCCCGGTCCTGCGCCTCGGCCACGGCCACAGCCGCGCCCCCGCGCATGAAGAACACGTCGATCACCTGCGCCATGAGGGCAATGCGGGCAAAGAGCGAAATGTCCTCGCCCGCCCGCCGCAGCGGCTGGCCCGAACCATCCCAATGCTCGTCGAGGTCGAGAATGCCCCGCGCCACCGCCTCGGAAAAGCGCATGCTGCGGGCGATGTCGGCCCCACGATGGCAGCGCGTGTCGATCAGCTCGCGGGCAATCTCTCCGCCATTGCGCGCGACATGGATCATGGTGCGCAGCCGCTCCACCAGCCCCGATTGGCGCGCTGTGTTGGCGATCAGAAAGCGGAGAATTTCGGGCAGCTTGGTGTCGACGCTCTTGTAGTTGCCTTTGAAATCGAGGTCATCGGCAAGATAGAGACTGCAGATGCGCGCCGCATTCGAGCTGCAGCCGATATCCTTGAGCAGGACCGTGTAGTAGAGATCGGAGAGCTCGCTTTCGCTGAGCCCCAGCCGCTGCCCCACATGCATCCCGATCCAGCAGCAGCGCAGGCTGTGCCCCACGGGCTGCCCCTCGGTAATGTCCAGAGCATAGCTCAGCGCCCCCACAACCTCCGATAGATAAACGCCCGACTGCCTGTTCATGCCGTTCCTCCCGCAGGAGGTACGCTAACGGACATTCCTTAAGCCCATACAACCTGTGTTTCGGGGCGTTCCTCTACAATTTGAACCAAATGGTAACCATGATGGCAGCTATGCAGGAATGGCTGGCAACGGATGGCTTGCCATTGCGCTTTCCCATTCGAACGGACGGATGGGGAAACCGAAAATGTCCAGTGTATCGCGTATTCTCGTTGCCGAAGATCATGCCATCCTGCTGCTCGATCTTGTCGACCAGCTTGGCGAACACGGCTACGCCGTCGTTCCCGCCACCACGGCGCGCAGCGCGGCAGCGCTCTTGGATCGGTCGATCGATGCCATAGTCACCGACATTGAAATGCCGGGCGACCTGACCGGTCTCGACCTCGCCCGCTACGCCGCCCGCCTCCGGCCCGACATGCCCATCGTGGTAGTGTCAGGGGGCGTAAGGCCTAAGCCCGAAGACCTTCCGCCCAATGCCGTTTTTCTTCCCAAGCCCTATCGGCTCGACGACATCCTTGCCGCCATGCACCGCCCCGCCCGAGCCCACGCGGCCTGAGCAGGGGTCTCGCGTTTTCTAGCGAAAGTGTGCCGGTAGAGGGCCCTTCAGTGGCCGGATCGACGCGACTGCCCGAGCTGGTGCATCTGGCGATGCAGGGCGCGGATCTGGTCCGGTCCCAGCGACAGGTCGCCGATCCGGAGCAGCGCGCCGCGAAGGCTGACGGGAGCGGCGTGCTCCATTGCGAAACGCACCGCCTTGGCGGCGCTGCGAAACTGGCGGGCGCCCATCGCTTGGGCGGTACGGGCGTCACTACCGAGAAGCAGCTCTGCCGGATGATTGAGTATGGAAATGGTCATGAGAAAACTTTCTGCCGACGGTGTCGGCCGGCGGCCGTGCCGCCAATGAGGAGCCGCAGCGTGACATCGCGCGGCTCGCCTCATCCTGTAGGAATTTGATGTCGCCCCGGTGACAGGGCGTGTTTGAAGGCGCGTCGCCCCTTGGGCAGCGCTCGACGCCTCACCGGACTTTGGGAAAGCTGAAAGCGCTAGCGCTTGCTGACGGCGATGGAAAACAAGGCTTCCGCCGCGCCTTTCGGCGTCTTGGTGACAGAACTCGGCCTTACGTCGATCTCGTCGACGACCCGCTCATAGCTCTCGTCGAGGGCCTTCACCCGGTAGAGCACCGGCCCCTTCTCGTGCGGCAGGCAGGCCACGACTTCGCAGGGACCCGCCGGGCGGTTGCTGTGGCGGGGCGCGGCGCGCAACTCCAGCATCTGACCCACTTTATAGCGATACGTCATTGACACGCTCCAAAAAGGCGGCGGAAACGCCGAGCGTCTCCGCCTGTCCAGACTTAGGCGAGCTGCAGGTTGATGGCCGACTCCCGCCCATCGCGGCCGTGCTCGAGGTCGTAGGTCACCTTCTGCCCATCGGGCAGCATGGACAAACCAGCCCGCTCGAGGGCCGAAATATGCACGAAGACGTCCTTCCCGCCGGTCTCCGGCGTGATGAAGCCGAAGCCTTTGGTCGAATTGAAGAATTTTACGGTGCCATTGATCATGGGGGCAACTTTCGATTGGCTCGGTGCATCGCAAACGAGCAGTTCCCGCAGTGCAGTGTGCGACAGCGGGTCTAACAACGTTCGCGGTTCGGAAGGAAAGCCAAGCAACCGGCAGGCCGGTGGGATCAGGTCGCCAACATGGGCAGAAAACGTATGGCTTAAAGATCGGCCCTATTGACTTCATTGTCAAGGCCAGCCCGCGGATTGGAGGTTTCGGGCACGAATCCCTTGCCCTTGGCGGTCTGCGCCCATCGGCCGATCAGGCTCTTGCAGCAGGAACAATGCAACTCGCTGCCCGGCGGAAGGTCGGCGGCAGCGATGACATTGGTCTGGCCACATCGCGGGCAGGTCAAAGCCGAACGAAAAGAGGAAGTCATTGGTCGCCACCCTTGGGTGATGTGGCGACAGAAAGCCCGTCTGCGCAGGCCGCACTGCCGGAACCGGTGCCACGGAAAGGGCCGGCCCTGTGATCCACGTTAGGACGCCGGGAACACGGTGTCGCTAACCTGAGTTATAGCGTCCGCCGATACCTCCTCGGCGGCGCTCTGTGATCGGGCACCCTCGCCTCCGCAAGCCCGCTGTTGTTTCCATCGAAGGCGGGCTCGGCCGCAGCGGACCAAAGAGCTGCCCTCCGCCCCCTTCCCTTCGCGCGACTCTTCGGCTAAACCGCCCGCCTAACCACCACGTCCGGTTTTCTCCCCTGCGCTGCTGTGCTCAACGGCCACGCGGGTTTCGCGCGGACAGGTGCGTCCGGGCGATTCCCTCGCCCATCTGACCAGGTCCAGATAGAGCGAGCGCCATGCCAAAACGTACCGATATCAAGTCGATCCTCATCATCGGTGCAGGCCCCATCATTATCGGACAGGCCTGCGAGTTCGACTATTCCGGCACCCAGGCGTGCAAGGCCCTGCGCGAAGAGGGCTACCGCATCATCCTGGTCAACTCCAATCCGGCCACCATCATGACCGATCCGGATCTGGCCGACGCCACCTATATGGAGCCGATCACCCCCGAAGTGGTCGCCAAGATCATCGAAAAGGAGCGACCCGACGCGCTTCTGCCCACCATGGGCGGCCAGACCGCGCTCAACTGCGCCCTCAGCCTCAAGAAGATGGGTGTGCTCGACAAGTTCAACGTCGAGATGATCGGCGCCGACTCCGAAGCCATCGACAAGGCCGAGGATCGCGAGCTCTTCCGCGATGCCATGAAGAAGATCGGCCTCGAGACCCCGCGCTCCATGCTGGCGCACAACACCATCGAGGCGTTGCAGGCGCTCGAGGTCATCGGCCTGCCCTGCATCATCCGCCCCAGCTTCACCCTGGGCGGCACTGGCGGCGGCATCGCCTACAACCGCGAGGAGTATCTCGCCATCTGCGAGAGCGGCATCGACGCCTCGCCGACCAACGAAGTCCTCGTCGAGGAATCCGTCCTCGGCTGGAAGGAGTTCGAGATGGAAGTTGTCCGCGACAAGAAGGACAACTGCATCATCGTCTGCGCCATCGAGAACATCGATCCCATGGGCGTGCACACCGGCGACAGCATCACCGTCGCCCCGGCCCTGACCCTGACCGACAAGGAATACCAGATCATGCGCGACGCCTCGCTGGCGGTGCTGCGCGAGATCGGCGTCGAAACCGGCGGCTCCAACGTCCAGTTCGGCATCAACCCCAAGGACGGCCGCATGGTCGTCATCGAGATGAACCCGCGCGTCTCGCGCTCCTCGGCCCTGGCGTCCAAGGCCACCGGCTTCCCCATCGCCAAGGTCGCGGCGCGCCTGGCCGTCGGCTACACGCTCGACGAGCTCGAAAACGACATCACCGGCGGCGCCACGCCCGCCAGCTTCGAGCCCGCCATCGACTACGTCGTCACCAAGATCCCGCGTTTCGCCTTCGAGAAATTCCCGGGCGCCGACAATCGCCTCACCACCTCGATGAAGTCGGTGGGCGAAGCCATGGCCATCGGCCGCACCTTCCAGGAATCGCTGCAAAAGGCCCTGCGCAGCCTCGAAACCGGCCTCACCGGCCTCAACGAAGTCGGCATTCCCGGCCTCGGCGAAGGCGAGGACAAGAACGCCATCAAGGCTGCCCTTGGCACCCCGACCCCCAATCGCCTCCTCCACGTGGCCGAAGCCATGCGGCTGGGCGTCTCCAACGAGGAAATCTACGAGGCCTGCAAGATCGACCCGTGGTTCCTCGAGCAGATGCGCGGCATCGTCGACATGGAGGCCAAGGTCCGTGAATTCGGCCTGCCGCAGGAAGCCGCGACCCTGCGCATGCTCAAATCCATGGGCTTTTCCGACGCCCGCCTTGCGCAATTGGCTGGCCTCAAAGCCTCCGACGTGCGCAAGCTCCGGCACAGCCTGTCGGTGCGCCCCGCCTACAAGCGCATCGATACCTCCGCGGCGGAGTTCGCCTCGCCCACCGCCTACATGTACTCGACCTACGAGATGCCCTTTGCCGGGCAGGTGGACGACGAAGCCCGCCCCTCCGACCGCAAGAAGGTCGTGATCCTCGGCGGCGGGCCGAACCGCATCGGCCAGGGCATCGAGTTCGACTATTGCTGCTGTCATGCCGCCTTCGCGCTGGCCGATGCCGGCTACGAGACCATCATGGTCAACTGCAATCCCGAAACCGTCTCGACCGACTACGACACCTCCGATCGTCTCTATTTCGAGCCGCTCACGGAAGAGGACGTCATCGAGATCCTGCTCACCGAAAAGCAGAACGGCACCCTGCATGGCGTCATCGTGCAGTTCGGTGGCCAGACCCCGCTCAACCTCGCCGAAGCGGTGCAGAAGGCCGGCGTGCCGATCCTCGGCACCCAGCCCGACTCCATCGACCTGGCCGAAGACCGCGACCAGTTCATGAAGCTCCTGAACCGGCTCGAGCTCACCCAGCCCAAGAACGGCATCGCCTATAGCCTCGAGCAGGCGCGCCTCGTCGCCGAACGCTTGGGCTATCCGCTGGTCATCCGCCCCTCCTACGTGCTGGGCGGCCGCGCCATGGCCATCGTCCATTCGGCCAGCGAGTTCGAGCGCTACGTGCAGGACACGCTGACCGGCCTCGTGCCGCCCGATATCCTGCAGCGCTACCCCAACGACAGGACGGGCCAGATCAACTCCGTCCTCTCCGACAACCCGCTCCTTTTCGACGCCTATCTCTCCGGCGCCACCGAAGTCGACGTCGACTGTCTTTGCGACGGCAAGGACGTCTTCGTGGCCGGTATCATGGAGCACATCGAGGAAGCCGGCATCCATTCCGGCGACAGCGCTTGCTCCTTGCCCCCGCGCACCCTCTCGCCCGAGATCATCGCCGAGCTCAAGCGCCAGACGGCGGAACTGGCCTTCGCGCTCAAGGTCGGCGGCCTGATGAACGTCCAGTTCGCCATCAAGGACGACGTCATCTACCTGCTCGAAGTGAACCCGCGCGCCTCGCGCACCGTGCCGTTCGTCGCCAAGGTTATTGGCGAACCCATCGCCAAGATCGCCTCGCGCATCATGGCGGGCGAAAGCCTCGCGAGCTTCAACCTCACGGAAAAGAAGCTCAAGCACATCGCCGTCAAGGAAGCCGTGTTCCCGTTCAACCGCTTCCCCGGCGTCGACACGGTGCTCGGCCCGGAGATGAAGTCGACGGGCGAAGTCATCGGCCTCGACACCGATTTCGCCATGGCCTTCGCCAAGTCGCAGATGGGGGCCGGCTCCAAGGTTCCCTCGTCGGGCACCGCCTTCATTTCCGTGCGCGATCAGGACAAGGAATATATCGTCGATCTCGCCCGCCATCTGGTCGAGGCCGGCTTCACCATCCTGGCCACCGACGGCACTCAGCGTTACCTCGTCGACAACAACGTCCCCGCCACCAAGATCAACAAGGTGCTCGAAGGCCGTCCGCACATCGTGGACAGCATGAAGAATGGCGGCGTGCAACTGGTGATCAACACCACCGATGGCCTCAAGTCGATTAGCGACAGCCGCGACATTCGCCGCACCGCACTCCTGTCGAAAATCCCCTACTACACCACCATCGATGGCGCCCTCGCCGCCGTCGAAGGCATCGTCGCCTACCGCCACGGCAATCTGCAGGTCCGTGCCCTGCAGGAATATTTTGCCGCATGATCCCGGGCGCGCCTGATCCCGAAGTTCAGGCGCGCGCCACCCGCCTTCTCGGCTGGACCCCCACCGAATGGTTTCCAGTCGCCGGCGGATACACGCCGGCGGCTCGCTACCGTGTGACCGACGGACCCCGGTCTGCTTTCGTCAAACACGCCACCACGCCGTTGACGGCTGGGATGGTCAACCGCGAGATCGACGCCTATCGGAGGATCGACGCGCCCTTCCTGCCGCGCCTTTACGGGGCCGAGGCCCACCCGCACACGCCACTGCTCGCGATCGAAGCCCTGAGCGATGCCACCTGGCCCCCACCCTGGACCCCGGCGGTGCTCGATCCCGTGCTGGACACCATCCGCCACATGCATGGCCTCACCGCCGATCTGCCGCCGCGCGGTCTGGGCGACATGACGGATTCAGGCTGGACGGTGGTCGCTGAGGACCCGTCCGCCTTCCTCTCCCTCGGCCTCGTGACCAGCCAGTGGCTCGATCACGCTTTGCCGCTGCTTCTTGCGGCCGAAGCAAGCTGCGATACCTCCGGCACCGCTCTCACGCATTTCGACCTGCGCAGCGACAACATCTGCATGACCACCAGCGGGGTAAAAATCGTCGACTGGGCCGAGGCAGGTGTCTCGAGCCCCGAGGTGGACCTGGGTTTCTTCCTTCCCAGTCTCGCCTACGAGGGCGGCCCCCTGCCGGAGACCATCCTGCCGGACGCCCCGGCCACTGCCGCGGCGGTGGCCGGCTTTTTCGCCGCCCGCGCCGGCCTCCCCGACATTCCTGACGCCCCCTTTGTCCGCCGCGTGCAGCGCCAACAGCTCTCGACGGCCCTGCCCTGGGCCATCCGGGCCCTGAACCTCCCGCAGGGGCGCTGAGCAACGGGTGTCCCCGTCCGGCAATGACCTCTCTGCAACCTCAGTGCTCGGGCCAGCCATGCGGTTGGCCCCTTAGCCACCGCGCTCCGCAAGCATAGAGTTCATCCAGCAGCGGCCCGTCCGGCCCCGGCATGTCGCGCTTGACCGCGTAGCCCACGCGGGTCTGCAGATAGGCCAGGTAGCGGTAGCCCTCTGGAAAGCGCGACAGGAGGTCACGGTCGAGCTGTGCCAGACTTTCCCGAAGCACTCCACTGCCGCACGACCCAATCCTCGATCAAGTGCCGAATCGCCAGCTCGTCACGCATTTCTGGGGTCATTGGAATGCCTCCTTCCGGCCGCCTGCGGCCAGGCTCGACAACAGGCGCCGTCCCACCTAAAACCGGGGCACCATGAAGCAGGCCCACTGTACCACCGCCATCGCGTTCCCCCGCGCCTGACACGCGCAAGGAACGCTGACTAACGGCACCGCGCCGGCCTTTCGTGCTGCGCGCTTTTTAGTACGCTCACCTCATGGAACACTCATGTCCAACTATTTCGAAAGCCCGTTCCTCGGCATCCCGCTCGACCGTCAGGTCACCAACCCCAACATAGTGGTCGGCCGCTACAGCTATTATTCCGGCTACTATCATGGCCACAGCTTTGACGACTGCGCCCGCTACCTGTCGACCGAGCCCGGCGTCGACCGCCTCCTCGTCGGCGCCTTCTGCTCCATCGGCTCAGGCGCCGCCTTCATCATGGCCGGCAATCAGGGCCACCGGAGCGACTGGATCAGCACCTTCCCCTTCGCCTTCGTCCCCGAAGCACCGGAATTTGCTGACGCCAGAAATGCCTTCCAGCTCGCCGGGGACACGGTGATCGGCAACGATGTCTGGATCGGCTCGGAAGCCATCATCATGCCCGGCGTCACTGTGGGCCATGGCGCCGTCATCGGCACCCGCGCCCTCGTCACCAAGGACGTGGAGCCTTACACCATCGTCGGGGGCAATCCCGCAAAACCCATCCGCAAGCGCTTTACCGATGAGGACATCGCCCTGCTGCTCGGAATGGCTTGGTGGGATTGGCCGGTCGAAAAGATCTCGGCCGCCATGCCGCTCCTTACCTCCCCCGACATAAGAGGCCTCCACGCCTTCTGGAAGCAGAGCTGAGGACCGAAGTGCCCGGGCCGCCCGGGCGCTTCATCTCAATTCGCGAAGAACCTGTCGACCAGCGCCAGCGCGCCATCGACATCTTCGTCGGTGACATCAAGGTGGGTCACCCAGCGCTGCTGGCCGTAGCGGCCGCTGATCCCCACACCGTGCTCGCCAAGATAATGGCCGAGCCGATCCCCAAGCTCCGCCTCGGCCTCGATCCAGAGGATGTTGGTATCGGGCATCACGACCTTCAGCGCCTTGTGCTGAGCCAGCCCCTCCGCCAGCCGCCTGGCCCGCTGATGATCCTCGGCCAGCCGCGCCACATGATTCTCGACCGCATAAAGCCCGGCTGCCGCCAGGATCCCCGCCTGCCGCATACCGCCACCCAGCATCTTGCGATTGCGCCGCGCTATCTCGATCAGGTCCGCGCGCCCAACCAGCACTGATCCAATAGGCGCGCCCAGGCCCTTGGAGAGGCATATGGAAACCGTGTCGAACGGCGACGTGAAGTCGCTGATCTCCATCCCCAGCGCCACGCAGGCGTTGAACGCCCGCGCGCCGTCGAGATGCAGTCCGAGCCCGTGCCGCCGGGCAATGCCGGCGATCTCATGCATGTACTCGACCGGCAGCACCCGCCCGCCAAAGGTGTTCTCCAGCGCGATCACGCGCGTCGTGGCAAAGTGGATGTCGCCGGCCTTGATCGCGCCTTCGACCTCGCGCGGGTCCATCGTGCCGTCGGGCCGGTGCGCGATCGGCTGCGGCTGGATCGAGCCCAGCACCGCCGCCCCGCCGGCCTCGTATTTGTAGCAATGCGCGTTCTGCCCCGCGATGAATTCGTCGCCCCGGCCGCAGTGGCTCATCAGCGCCAAAAGGTTCGACATAGTGCCGGAGGGCACGAACATCGCCGCCGCCTTGCCCAGCAGGCCCGCCATGCGCTGCTCGAGCCGGTTGACGGACGGGTCATCGCCGAAGACGTCGTCGCCCACCTCCGCCTCGGCCATTGCGGCCCGCATGGCGGATGTCGGGCGCGTGACAGTGTCCGAACGGAAATCGTGGCGAATGGCGTTCATGGGCGGCTCCGGGGCAATCGTCCCTGCCCTTGTGCCAAGAGGACGGCGCCTTGGCTAGGCCGCGCGATCGTCGCCGTCCGCCACCTCGTTGGCCGCCGACACATCGATCGCCGGCCGCCGGGCGAGAACGAGGATGCCCGTGATGGGCGCGCCGCGGTCGAAGCGGAGGATCGCCGTCTCGAAGCGCAGCACCTCCAGCCCCGCCACCACCAGCGCCTCGCGCGTCGGCCCGATGCCATGCGCGTAACGCAGGCTCGGCCGCAGGAACAGCGCCTCCTCCCCGTCATGCGCTTCGAGCGAGAAGGCGACAAGACCCCCCGGCTTCAGCGCCCGCACCAGCGCCGCCAGCACCGGCTGCAGCGCGCCGCAATAGATGAAGACATCCGCCGCGGTCATGAGGTCGATGTCGGAGCGCCGCGCATTGAGGGTGGCGACCAGTTCCGCCTTCTGCAGGCTGTCATAGATGCCCTTGCGCGCCGTTTCGGCGATCATCGCCGCCGAAATATCGACCCCTTCGAGATGGGTGACCGCATCGCGCAGCCGCTCGCCCATCAGGCCCGTGCCGCAGCCCAGGTCGAGCGCCTTGCCCACCGAGGTCAGGCCCAGTTTCGCCATCTCCTCGCGCACCATCTGCTCGAGCATCTCCGGCACGCGGTAGCCCAGCTTGCCCACCAGCGACGCCTCGAACTGCGGCGCATACTGGTCGAACAGCGCCTCGACATAACCGACCGCCGTTCCCTCTCCGGCGGCACCCGCGTCGTAGGCGGCCAGCTTCAGCCGCGCCCCGAACGTGCCCTCGTCGTCCAGCGCCTCGAGCCGCCGCCACGCGGCGATGGCGTGCGAGACATTGCCCGCCTTCTCGTGAAACGACCCGAGCAGGTCCCAGCCCGCGGCCCAGTCCGGTGCAATCTCGAGCGCCTGGTTCATGAGGTCGGCCGCAGCGGCATGGTCACCACTTTCGGCCAGCATGCGGGCATAGTCCGCGCGCCGGTCGGCGATCACGTCGCCGGAGGAAAAGAACGCCTTGGTCAAGACGGGAGCTTTCGAAAGGAAACCGGCCCGAGCGGCGCGGCGCGCGGGATGTGCCGCAAACCGGGACCCTACGCAAGTAAATTGCACAAGAGGTCACCCTTCTGGCGCCCCGCCCCTTTTTCTTTGCGGCAAACCGGCCTAGTATGGGGTTCTCGACAGCGCGTTTCGCCACGCTGCCTCTCGAAAGTCGGCCTCCCGCCTGGCCTTTCGGGATCTCATCCTTCGGCCCGTCGGACCGAAGATAGTCTGAAGATCGTCTTTCCCCCTGACAGAGCCTCTGGTTCTGCCGGGCGTTTCGTCGTGCCTACACAGGATATTGATGCCGCCTCGGTTTCAGGATACGCTCTGGCAATCGAATATTGCGGCCGACTGATCTGTAGACGCGAATGCCATTCGCTGACGTCATCTTCCGATATTTCGATATCAACTGAGGTCTCGGCGTTAGCCGGGGCCGCCACAGCAGCGATTGCACGAGGGAACGCGCATCATGGCAACAGGCACGGTAAAGTGGTTCAATGGCCAGAAGGGCTACGGCTTCATTCAACCCGACGAGGGTGGCGCGGACGTGTTCGTCCACATCTCCGCCGTCCAGCGCTCGGGGATGAATGGCCTGGATGAGGGCCAGAAGATCAACTACGAAATCGTCAAGGACAAGCGGACCGGCAAATCGGCAGCCGACAACCTGACGGCTGTCTGACCCAACCCGAAACGACGATGCGAGGGCGCGCTTCCGGGAGGGATCGCGCCCTTTCTGTTGGCTCCACCAACGCCGCTACTGGCCCTCCGGCGCCACCCGGATCAGCCGTCCATTATCGGCATCGGTGATGAGGTAGATCGCCCCATCCACGCCGACCTTCACGTCGCGTACCCGCCCTAACTGCCCCGCGAACAGCGGCTCCGTTCCCGCCACCGTGTCGCCCTCCATGTCGATGCGCATCAGCACCTGCCCGCTGAGGCCGCCGCTCAGCAGGTCTCCGTCCCACTCGGGGATCAGCGGCCCCTCGTAGAAGTCGAGCCCCGAAGGCGAGATCGAGGGGTCCCAGTAATGCAGCGGCTGTTCATACCCCTGCTTTTCCGTCCCGTCGCCAATTGGCAGGCCGGAATAGTCCTTGCCATAGGTGATCACCGGCCAGCCATAGTTCCGGCCTGGCTGCGGCATGTTGAGTTCGTCGCCGCCCATCGCCCCATGCTCCACCGTAAAGAGCTGCCCGTCGCTTTCCCGCAGCGTCGCCCCTTGCGGATTGCGGTGTCCGATGCTCCAGAACTCGGGCGCCCATCCCTCGGGCTGTGGATTGTTCTGCGGGATGCCGCCATCGGGCGTGATATGGACCACCCCGCCCGCCAGGTCCTGCGGGTCCTGCGCCCGCTCCATGCTGCCCCGCTCGCCCAGCGTCACGAACAGATTGCCGTCCAGATCCTCCACCACCCGCGAGCCGAAGTGCCGGTTGGAGTTGTCGAACCGGTTCATGCGGAAGATGGTTTCCTGGTTGCCCAGCTGCCCCGAATTGCCCTTCAGCGTCAGCTTGGCCACCATCACCGCCGTTCCCGTGCCGCGCTGTTCGCCGGCATCTTCGGGCGTTTCGGAAAAGGTCAGGAAGATCCGGCCGCTGGTTTCAAAATCCCGCGCCAGCGCCACGTCGAGCAGGCCGCCCTGCCCCTTGGCCACCACCGCCGGCACCCCCGCGATCGGCTCGCCGGCAACACCGTTTTCGATCACGCGCAGCTGGCCCGACCGCTCCGTCACCAGAAACCGGCCATCGGGAAGCAGGGCCAGTCCCCAGGGGTGGTTGAGACCTTCCGCCAGCACGGTGGCCGTCAACGGCCCCGCGCTGGACTCGACCGTCTGCGCCAGTGCCACCTCGATCGGGAGGGCACAAAGGGTCGCCGCCGCGGCCAGTGTGGTGAACGTTGTCTTCATCATCGCTGTCCTGGTTCCGTTGTGTACTGGTCGATCTTGAAACGACATGCGCTTGACCGCAACGCGGCGGAGAGGCAAGCTATCGCTCATTCTCCTCAAAACTTGTCGTGAAGCAGTCGCCGAACGAAGTTTGGCTGAGGGGAAGTGCATTTGGGCGGCTCTGGGCCGCCGGTGCAGCACGAGTTTGATGGCGCGACGCGGCCTGTGAGGGAAACCTGCCGCGCGCGCTTCTTTGTTTGCCGAGCCGAATGGAGGCGAGACAGTATGGACAAGATCCCGATGACCGTGCAGGGCCACAAGGCCCTGTCCGCCGAATATGAACATCGCACGGCCACCGAGCGCCGCCGCATCATTGAGGCGATTTCCGAGGCGCGGGCGCATGGCGATCTGTCGGAAAACGCAGAATACGCCGCCGCCAAGGAACAGCAGAGCCTCAACGAAGGCCGCATTCAGGAACTCGAATCGACGCTGGCGCTCGCCGACATCATCGATGTGAGCAAGCTCTCGGGCACGACCGTCAAGTTCGGCGCCACCGTGACGTATCTCGATGAGGACACCGAGGAAGAAAAAACGTACCAGATCGTGGGCGACCCGGAAGCGGACGCCTCGGCTGGCCGCATCTCCATTTCTTCCCCGATCGCCCGCGCCATGATCGGCAAGGAGGAAGGCGATTCGTTCGAGGTCGCCGCCCCGGGCGGCTCCAAGAGCTACGAGATCGTCAAGATCCGCTACATCTGACGCTTAAACGGTGGGCATTTGCTCACCGTCGTGTCTGTTTTCAGTGCACTCGCGCGCCCAGTCCCCTCTGGCGCGCGGGTTTGCCTTGAAACCTCCCCGCTTCGCCTCTTAACTAAGGCTAAGAGAGAGCGATCCCATTTCTTCGGAGAGCGTCGCGATGCACGCCAAAGTCATCATCATCGGCTCCGGCCCGGCCGGCTACACCGCCGCCATCTATGCCGCCCGCGCGATGCTTGAACCGGTCATGATCCACGGGCTGCAGCCCGGTGGCCAATTGACCATCACCACCGACGTCGAAAACTACCCCGGCTTTGCCGATGTCATCCAGGGCCCCTGGCTGATGGAGCAGATGAAGGCGCAGGCCGAGCACGTCGGCACGCGCATGGTCTCCGACATCATCACCCACGTCGATTTCGACCGCCGCCCCTTCATACTCACGGGCGACAGTGGCGACACCTATACCGCCGACAGCATCATCATCGCGACAGGCGCCCAGGCGAAGTGGCTGGGCCTGCCCTCGGAGCAGAAGTTCCAGGGGTTCGGGGTTTCCGCCTGCGCCACGTGCGACGGCTTCTTCTACCGCGGCAAGCAGGTGCTGGTGGTCGGCGGCGGCAATACGGCCGTCGAGGAGGCGCTCTTTCTCACTAACTTCGCCGAGAAGGTCATCGTGGTGCACCGCCGCGACGAGTTCCGCGCCGAGCGCATCCTGCAGGAGCGCCTGTTCAAGAATCCCAAGATCGAAGTACGCTGGAACCACGAGGTCGTCGAAGTCAACGGCTCGCCCATGCCGCCTTCGGTCAATGCCGTGACGCTCAAGGACAACGTCACGGGCCGCGTCTATGAGCAGCCCATCGACGGCGTCTTCGTCGCCATCGGCCACGCCCCCGCGACATCCATCTTCGCCGGCAAGCTCGACATGAAGCCCGGCGGCTATCTGCAGGTGAAGCCCGGCTCCACCGAAACCAACATCCCCGGCGTCTTTGCGGCCGGGGACGTCACCGACGATGTCTATCGCCAGGCGGTAACGGCGGCGGGCATGGGCTGCATGGCGGCGCTCGACGCAGAGCGCTACCTTGCCGAACACGAACTGGCAGAAGCAGCGGAGTAAAACAATGACAGCGCCGGCCGGAGGAGAGGCTATCGCTGTCATAATTCCTGCGCGGGTCTCAACTATGGCCTGCACAGTCGCCCCACCCGGCTGAACAACAAAGAAAGCGTCACCAATGCTCGACTGGGACAAGCTCCGGATTTTCCACACCGCCGCCGAGTCGGGCAGTTTCACCCACGCGGCCGAAAAGCTGGGCATGAGCCAGTCCGCCGTCAGCCGGCAGATTTCTGCGCTCGAAGATGATCTGGGGCTCAAGCTCTTCATCCGCCACGCGCGCGGGCTTGTCCTCACCGAGGTCGGCGAGCAGTTGTTCCGCACGGCCCACCGCATGCACTGGGAGCTCCAGCAGGTCGAGACCCAGATGTCCGAAAGCCAGGACGTCCCGACCGGTCCCCTGATCGTCACCACCACGGTGGGCATCGGTTCGGCCTGGCTTAGCTCGCGCCTCGAGGAGTTCATCAAGCTCTATCCGCTGATCCAGCTCGAAGTGCGCCTCAACGACGCCGAACTCGACCTGGCCATGCGCGAGGCCGACGTCGCCATCCGGCTGCACCGCCCGAACCAGTCCGAGATGATCCAGCGCAAGCTGTTCACCGTCCACAACCATTTCTACGCCAGCAACAGCTATATCGAGGAGCACGGCATGCCCAAGAGCGCCGATGACCTCGACGAGCACCGCATCGTCAGCTTCGGCGAGCCGGTTCCGTCTTATCTCGGCGACATCAACTATCTCGAGCGCGTCGGCCGCACCGAATCCTCGCCGCGCCGCGCTGTCCTCAAGGTCAACGCCATCTACGGCATGCTGCAGGCCTGCCAGGCGGGCATCGGCATCGCCATGCTCCCCGATTACGTGACCGAGCGGCAGGAAGATCTGATCCGCGTGCTCCCCGAGATCGAAACGCCCGCCTACGAAGCCTATTTCGTCTATCCGCCAGCGCTCAAGAACTCCAAGCGCGTCGGCGTCTTCCGCGACTTCCTGGTCGCCAAGGCCCGTGAGTGGAGCTTCTAGCCGACTAGGAAAGTCGCCGGGGGCGATCCGGGGCGGGCCAACCGCCCCAGGACGGTCTTGGCGTCAGCATATCCGGGAGCCATTGGTCTTGCCGCGCATCACCACCATTGCCTTCGATGCCGATGACACGCTCTGGCAGAACGAGCATTTCTTCCGCCTCACCGAGCAGCGCTTCGCCGATCTTTTGGCGGACTACACCGACATTCCCGATCTCAAGGACCGCCTGATCGCGAGCGTCACGCGCAACCTGTCCTTCTATGGCTTCGGCATGAAGGGGTTTGCCCTCTCCATGGTCGAAACCGCCCTTGAGGTCACCGAGCATCGGGTTCCCGGGCGGGTGATCGCGGAAATCCTGGCCGCCGGGCGCGAGCTCCTGTCCTACCCCATCGAGACGCTGCCCTATGTCGATCAGGCTCTCGGAGACCTGCAGGACCGCTACCGGCTGATTCTCGTCACCAAGGGCGACGTGTTCGACCAGGAGCGCAAGGTCGCCGCATCAGGCCTCGCCGAATATTTCGCGGCCATCGAAATCGTCTCGGACAAGACGCGCGCGGCCTATGAGCGGATTTTCAGCCAGCACACCGAAGGGGCAGGTCACACGGTCATGGTGGGCAACTCGCTCCGCTCCGACATCATCCCGGCCCTCGAGGCCGGCGCCTTCGCCGTCTACGTGCCGCACGATCTCACCTGGTCCTACGAGCATGCCGAGGAACCGGCCGATCACCCGCGTTACGCCCGTCTGGAGCATCTGGGTCAGTTGCCGCCCCACCTCCTCGACCTGCAACATCGCTGAACTCCCCCAGGCCTCGGCCCGGCATGCACATGACGCATGGCTGGCATACTCGATGTCTGGTTGGCGACCCGCCCGACGCAGCCTATATGCCCCTCAGCACAGCGGATGTTTCTCCTCCCTCCCTTGCTTCCGCTGCGTTCCCTCCTGGCGGGCTCCGTGCCCGCTCCCTTTAACGGCTTCGCCCTCCCCTCGGGCGAAGCCGTTTTTTTTCGGCTGCCGGCTACTAGGCTGCGACAATATTGCATGGCTGGCATGTGCCGTTTTTTATTGCCGACCAAGTCAGTAGAGTTCATAAGGGCGCCGTCGCTGAGGCGCGCTCCGATCTCCTCCTCCCTTCGGACCCCGCATCGCGACACCGAGCCCAAGGTCTTCTCCTCCTCCCTCGACCGGCGGCTCACCCGGCAGAGCGCAATTCCTCCTCCCTGCTCTCTGCCAGACTTCGATTTGGCTTCGGCCCTATCAATAAGGCTCCAACTTCGGTTGGAGCCTCTTTTTTTGGCCCTTCGCCGGAACCTGTCGCGAGCCTGTCGGATTGCCCATTTGGTGGACAGTTTGCCGCTGTGCCTATTGCATAGCTGTCATGTCGTTCCACCCATTGCTGACCAAACGGTCAAATTCTATATGTGTACCTGTCGATGCGACGCCGCTCCGTTTCCTCCTCCCTCGGACCCGCGTTGCCCGGCATCGGACTGTGGCCGTATCCTCCTCCCTCGGCCAGGGTCCACGGCCTGGAGCAAATCCTCCTCCCTTGCTCCCAGGCCCTTACTTCGATTTGGCTTCGGCCCTATCATTAAGGCTCCAACTTCGGTTGGAGCCTCTTTTTTTGCCCATGCCCCTGCATTCGTGCATGGCAGCCCTGTCAAAGTGGCGTTTGTGGCGCCCGCTGCGGCGCGCAATAGTGCTCACGAAGGCGGCCCCGTGGAGCCCCCTCCTCCAAGGTCAGCGGCTTTGCCGTAGACCCCTGGCCCCGCCCATCCCCTCGGGCGGGGCCTTTTTTTTCAGCGAATGGCTGCGCAGAAGTCCTGGATGCGGCGCACCGCCTCTTCCAGCTCCGCATTGCTCGCCGCGTAGCTGAGCCGAAAATGGCCCGGCAGCCCGAACGCCGCGCCATGCACCAGCGCCACGCCGGTTTCCTCGAGCAGCGCCATCACGAAGGCTTCGTCCGTCTCGAGCCGGGCGCCGCCCGCGCTGGTCTTGCCCAGCAGCTGCTGGCAGGAGGGAAACACATAGAACGCACCCGCCGGCGTCTGGCAGTCGAGCCCGGTATTGGCATTGAGCCCGGCCACCACCATGTCGCGCCGCGCCTGGAACACGGAGCGCCAGTCCTTGAGAAAATCCTGCGGCCCGTTGAGCGCCGCCACGGCGGCCCACTGCGAAATCGACGTCGGGTTCGAGATCGATTGTCCCTGCAGCTTGGTCATTGCCGCCAGCAGCGGCCGCGGTCCGGTGCAATAGCCGATGCGCCATCCCGTCATGGCGTGCGACTTGGAGACGCCGTTCATCGTCAGCGTGCGCTCGCGCAGCGCCGGCTCGACCTCGGCGATGGTGGCAAACCGGCCCCCGTCGTAAACCAGCACCTCATAGATATCGTCGGTGAGGATATGAACGTGCGGATGGCGCAGCAGCACCGCCGCCAGCGCCTTGAGTTCCGCGGCCGAATAGGCCGCGCCCGACGGGTTGGACGGCGTGTTGAGGATCAGCCATTTGGTGCGCGGCGTGATCGCCGCCTCCAGCGCCTCGGGCGAGAGCTTGAACCCGGTCGAGGCATCGGCCATGGCGAACACCGGCTCGGCGCCACACAGCCGCACGATCTCGGGGTAGCTCACCCAATAGGGCACTGGCACCACCACCTCGTCCCCGGGGTTCAGCGTCGCCATCATGGCGTTGAAGATGATGAGCTTGCCGCCCGCGGATACGAAGCAGTCCGCCGCCGTCACGTCCAGCCCGTTGTCGCGCCGGAACTTGGCGGCTACCGCTTCCTTGAGCTCGGCAATGCCGTCCACATTGGTGTAGCGCGTCTTGCCCTCGTCCATCGCCGTCTTGGCGGCGTCGCGCACATGTTCAGGCGTATCGAAATCGGGTTCCCCGGCTGAAAGGGCGATGATGTCCCGTCCCTCGGCCGCCAGCATGCGCGCTTTCTGGCTGATCGCCACGGTCGCCGAGGGGGCCACGCGCCCCAGTGCTTCGGACAGAAAGGCCATCGTCGTCTCCCGCTGGAAAAAGGCGCAGCAGCAATACGCATTCCCTTCCGCCGGAGCAATCTCTATTGCCGCTCAGGCTCCTATGGTCGCCGCCCTGCGCAGCACCACCCCGTGCACGGTCCAGCCGCGCCCGGGCTCCTCGACCATGTCGTACACCGCCTCGAACAACACATCGTCCGCGCCGAAGAACCGCACTTCCTGCGCCACATGGTCTGGCCCGATCTGCCGGAACACCCCGAAACTGTGCGACACCGACTGAACGATCGGCGCATAGCCGGCCGCCACGATGTCGCTGAAGAACTTGCCCGGGTCACTATAGGTGTCCTGGAAGGGCTTGCCGGCCAGGGCCAGCGCTGCCGCCCCGTCGCCGAGGCGCAGGGCCTCGATCTGCGCCGTCACGACGTCCTGCCACGGCGTCTCGCTTTGCTGCTGGCCTAGGGTGGGCGCCGCCAGCATCAGGCCCAGGACCAGTCCGGTGATTGCACGCATGCCATTGCTCCCCTCGCTGCCACAGTTCTGCCCTCAAATGGACCCCGTTTTTCCTCTGTGACTTCACGCTCGGACCCCATTGGGGGTGCCAGATCGCTAGCGTTGATGCGAGAAAAGGACGTCGATCCCATGCACAAATCTACGTCCCCCAGAAAGAAAAGTTTCAGGCTCCTGGCCATGGCCGGGACTGCACTCCTCGGCCTTGGTTCGGGTGTCGTTTTCATTGCCGGCGCCATGCCGGCAACGGCGGCGACACTTGCCAGGCAGCCTGATACGCAGGTGGCGGTCTTTATGCTGCCGCTGATCCTGCTGGTTTCTGTCTTGCTCTTCGAAGTCGCGCGCATTGTCTGGCGCGGCAAGGTACCAGCCACGACTCCATCGCCGCGGCAACAGCGTCTGAAATGGACGCCTGGCCGAGGCGAAGGCTGACATACCTTTGTTTCTCCCTGACCTCGACTTGGGCCGGCCCTGCGCCGGCCCTTTTTCATGACCGGAGCCGGATGAGGCCGGCCGCGGATGGACGGAATCCGCATGCGCGATAGAACGGCTCCAGCTGCGGCTCGAAATCCACATGCAGCCACGCGGCCCCTCGCGCAGCGGCCGTCTGGCGCGCCGCCTCGACCAGTTGCCGCGCCACGCCCTGTCGCCGGAACTCGGGCACCACGCAGGTGTCGAGCAGAAACGCGTGCAGCCCGCCATCCCATGCGACGTTGACGAAACCGATCAGCTCATCGCCGGCCACGGCCCCGACATGGACCAGGCTCCGCGACAGGACCGGCCCGAAATCCCGCTCCTCCTCCGCACCCCAAGCCGCGCGCCAAAGCCGGTTCATCACCCCGTTGGAGGGGAACGGATCGATCACAATTTCCATTTCCGCCCCCCCTATCGCGGCAATCTTGCCGACAATTCATCCGCTCGCAAGGTCGTGACCACCCCGGCGCACCTATATTAGGTCCATGCCGGTTCACCGGCTGATCCCATGCAAAGGATGACTCCGATGAAGACGATTTCCAAAACTGCCGTCGTGGCTGTGATGGCGGCCACCCTCGGCCTTGGCGCCGTCGCTCCCGTTCTGGCCCAGGAAGCCTCCCCTGCCCAGACCACGCCGTCCGCCCCACCCTCCTCCGATCAGTACCTCGGCCATGGCTTCCATATGGGCTTCGGCATGCGCCACGGTGGCGGGCTCGACGCCATCGTCAATGTCGAGCGCGGCGCCGAAGGCATCGAGGTTGCCATCGTGCGTCTGGGCTACCGGCTCGACCTGACCGATGAGCAGAAGGGCCTGCTCGACGAGCTCAAGACCGTCGCCCTCAAGGCCGCCAACGATTTCGACGCGGCGACCCAGGGCCTGCGCCCCACCCGGCCAACCGCTGACGCATCGGGCACGGTCACATCCCCGGCTGCGCCGGATTTCGCCACGCGGCTTGACAACCGCATTGCCATGGCAAAAGCGCACGTCGCGGCTCTCGAAGCAGTCCAGCCCGCCGCGAAGGCCTTTTACGACAGCCTCACCGATGAGCAGAAGACGCAGCTGGCGACGCGCAATCGCGGTCCCGAAGGCATGCCGGGCGACCCTGGCAGGGAGCGCGGCTTCGGCCCCCGCGGCGACCATCATGGCATGATGGGTGGCAACGGCTGGGGGATGCAAGGCCATTGGGGGCAAAACTGGATGAACCGCGACCAGCGTCCGCGCGGCATGATGCAGCCGGACCCGCAGGCGCCGGCGGCCGCACAGTCCGAAGCGGACAAGGCCCGTGCCATCAGCGACTGACGGCCCTCACCCTAAGGCCCGCCGTGCCTCCTTCGGTGGCGGGCCTGCCAGCGGTGCCTGGACAACCAGCGCCGCCAGACCCCGGCCCTCAAAGGCCGGGGTTTGCTTTTGCGCCCACCTCGCATACCAATCGGTCACGCTCTTCACGGAAACGCCATGACTGATCTGCCTCTCGACCCCGCCCGCATCCGCGCCCTTTTCCCGGCCTTTTCCGAGCCGAGCCTTGCCGGACAGGCGTTCTTTGAAAACGCGGGCGGCTCCTACACCGCCCAGGCGGTGCTCGACCGGCTCGATCACTACTATCGCGCCACCAAGGTCCAGCCCTATGGCGTTTACGCCGCCTCCGCCGAAGCCGGCGAGGCCATGAACCTGGCCTATGAGCGCATCGCCGCCGCGCTCAACGTCTCCGCCGACTGGATCCACTTCGGCCCCTCGACCTCGGCCAACACCTATGTCCTCGGGCACGCCTTCGCCGGCTGGCTCAAGCCCGGCGACGCCATCGTCGTCACCAATCAGGATCATGAAGCCAATACGGGCGCCTGGCGGCGTCTGGCCAGCTACGGCATTGAGGTGCGCGAATGGGCGGTTGATCCGCGCACCGGGCGGCTGTCGCTCGCTACGCTCGATCCGCTGCTCGACGAAAAAGTCCGGCTCGTGGCCGTGCCGCACTGCTCCAACATCGTCGGGGAGATCAATCCGGTGGCGGAAATTGCCAGCCGCGTTCACGCCATCGGCGCCATTCTGGCCGTCGATGGGGTCAGCTACGCGCCGCACGGCCTGCCCGACCTCACGACCCTCGGCGCCGACATCTATCTCTTTTCGGCCTACAAGACCTACGGTCCCCACCAGGGCATCATGGCCATCCGGCCCGATCTGGCGGCGCAACTGCCCAACCAGGGCCATTTCTTCAACGACAGCAAGCCGCGCTATCGCCTGACGCCGGTCGGCCCGGACCACGCCCAGATCGCCGCGTCTGCCGGCATCGCCGACTATCTCGAACAGGTGGCGACCATCGCCGGTCCCGCCGCGGCGGGCGACAATCCCTTCCGTCGCGCCCATGCCGCCATGCGCGCGCAGGAAATCGCCATGGCAAAACCGCTGCTCGACTACCTGCGCAACCGCAATGACGTGCGCCTCGTCGGGCCGGACGATCCGGAGCAGCGCGCCCCCACCATCGCCGTCCATCACCGCGAGCCGGGCGTGGAGGTCGCGCGGCGCCTCGCCAGGCACGGCATCATGGCCTCCGGCGGCAATTTCTACGCCTGGCGCCTGATGGAGGCCCTCGGGATCGACCCGCAGCACGGCGTCCTGCGCCTCTCCTTCGTCCACTACACCACGCCCCGGGAAATCCAGCAGCTCATCGCCGCCCTCGACGCCGAGCTCTAGCCCCTGAGATCTCATGGTGAGCCCCGTCGAACCATGAGGTCGGGCACTCCCCAAACCCATCCGAGCCCCCAGATGTCCCGCCCCGTCGCCACCGGCCTTCTTCTGCTCTGCACCATGTTCTGGGGCTTTGCCTTCATCGCCCAGAAATCGGCCATGGACAGCATGGGCCCCCTGACCTTCGCCGGCGTCCGCTACCTCATCGGCGGCCTGCTGGTGCTGCCGCTCGCCTTCGCCGAGCGCCGCCGTAAGCCCGCGCCCCTGCCCCGTCAGCACTGGCTCTTTATCGGCGCCGTCACCCTGGTCTTCTTCATCGGCTCCTGGCTGCAACAGGCTGGCCTCGCTGGCACCACGGCCACCAATGCAGGCTTTCTCACTGGCCTCTACGTGTTCTTCGTCCCCTTGCTCGGCTTCGTGCTGTTCCGCACCCGACCCCATCCGATCATCCTCGTGGGGGTGCCCCTGGCCTTGATCGGTATTTTCTTTCTCAACGGCGGGGGCGGCCTGCACCATTTCACTACGGGCGATTACCTGGTGGCGACCTGCGCCGTCTTCTGGGCGCTGCACGTTCTGCTGCTCGGCCACATCGCGCGCCTCACCGGGCTGCCCGTCTTCGTCTCGGCCATCAGCTTTCTCGGCGCCGGCCTCATGGCCATTCTCATCGCGCTGCCGACGGAACAACCAAGCCTCGCCGCCATCACGGCAGGGTGGGTCGAAATCGGCTATGCGGCGCTGTTCTCGACCGCCATCGCCTTCACCTTCCAGGCCATCGGACAGCAATTCGTGCCCGCTGCCAATGCCGCGATCATCCTCTCGGCCGAGAGCCTGTTTGCCGCTTTGGGCGGCGCGTGGCTGTTGGGGGAACGGCTGACGCCGGTGGGCTATGCGGGCGCGGCGCTCATTTTTTTCGCCATTGTCATGGTCGAAGCCGTGCCACCGCTCTGGGCCCGCCGCCGGACCCACATCCCGCGCCCGACGAACTGATCAGGGCGCGTAGCGATAGAGTTGGTAGGTGCGGCAGAAGATGCCCAGATAACACCCTTCCAGCGTAATCTGGTCGTCGCTGACCTGGGTAATGGTGCCGCTGGCGCTTTGTCCGAAGACGTGCAGATCCCCCTTCCACACATTCTCCCCGATCGGAGCGGCGTGGTCGATCAGCATGGAATCGAGATAGGGCGTGTTCTCCGCATTGTCCGCGCCATTGCCCAGCCAGATCAGCGTGCCACAAAGCTGCGCCCCGTCACCGCACATCTCGACCCGGTAGCGGGAGTCGCGCATCTCGATCTCCCAGATCCCCTGCGGCGACGCATAGGCCGCGGCCTGCGCCTGCCCCAGTGCCGATACGCCCAGAAGCATGGCAAGTAGTGCTGTCTTGACCTTCTGCATCTTCAGTCCTTGTGCCGGTACATTTCGTAGGTCTTGCAGACCACCAGAAAGGCGCAACCATTCAGCGTCAGGTGATCTGCGCTACGCTCGGTGATCGTGCCCGACATGGAATAGCCAAATAGCGACATCTGCCCCTTCCACACCCTGGGTTTGACCTGCCGCAACCCGTTCGCCATCAGCTTGCCGAGATACGGCTTGTACTGCTCGTTGTAGTCGACGTCCGAAAGCCACACGAGCTTGCCGCAGAGCTGCGAACCGTCGCCACAGAGCGCCAGTTCGAAACGCGTATCCTTGCTTTCCAGATCCCACACGCCTGCCGGAGACGCGAAAGCCGGCGCCACGCCGAGGGTCAGCGCCACCATCCCTGCGATGAACGGACCGATCTTGGGCATGCGAAATCTCCCTGACTTATCAACGGGGACCTGTATCGGGGCCAGCGCATGAACCCTGCCTGAACACCTCTGTCACGTCGCTGTCACAGGACCTGCCTAGGCTTGCCGCGTCCGGCTCCCCCCATGCAGCCGGATTTGCCGGTCGCCTGTCCCCAACACGCAACCGGCCGGGAGGGCAAACCGCCAACGCGCCCTCCGCCGGTTCAGAACCGGCTTAGGCCGCCTCTGGGCGGTCTTTTTTTGCCCGCTCATCTTTCCCACGCCTGCGGCAACGCACTCATCTGTTGAAGCGCACCCGCCAACTCTTTCGCCGCGCGGCGCCCGGGTCTATCGCTACCCCATACGGCAGCTACCCCGGACGCCTGATGGCCAAGCTCTATTTTTCCTATGCGGCGATGAATGCCGGCAAGTCCACCTTGCTGCTGCAGGCTGCATACAACTACCGCGAGCGCGGCATGCGTCCCCTGCTCTTCACCTCCGCGCTCTATGTCGAGGACGGCGTCGGCCTCATCACCTCGCGCATCGGCATCGCCGAACCCGCCGAGCTCTACGCGGCCGGCGACGACCTCTACCAGGCGATCCGGGACACGCACGAAGAGTCCAAGGTCGATTGCGTCTTCATCGACGAAGCCCAGTTCCTCACCCGCGACCAGGTCTGGCAGCTCGCCCGCGTGGCCGATCGGCTCAACATCCCCATCATGTGCTATGGCCTGCGCACCGATTTCCAGGGCAAGCTCTTTCCCGGCGCCATGGAACTCCTCGCCATCGCCGACGCCCTGCGCGAGATCCGCACCATCTGCACCTGCGGCGCCAAGGCCACCATGGTGGTCCGGCAGGACATGAGCGGTCGCGTCCTCACCGAGGGCGACCAGGTCGCGATCGAGAAATCCGTCTATCTCTCCCTCTGCCGCAAGCACTGGGAAGAGGCCGTCGGCCGCTGGCCGGTGAAAGGACCCTGACATGATCTCCGACGCCCCAGAGCCGCACGGCACGCTCACCATCCGCACCCTCGCCATGCCGGCCGATACCAATCCGGCCGGTGACATCTTCGGCGGCTGGGTGATGAGCCAGATGGACATCGCCGGCGCCATCGCCGCGGTCGAGCGGGTCAACGGCCGCGTCGTCACCGTGGCGGTCGAAGGCATGACCTTCATTGCCCCCGTCAAGGTGGGCGACGTGCTGTGCGTCTACACCACCATCGAGCGCATCGGCACCACCTCCATCACCATCGGCCTCGAGGCCTGGGTGCGCCGCAACCGGCTGGACGACCGCCAGAAGGTCACCGAAGCGCGCTTCGTCTACGTCTCGCTCGACGAGGCCGGCAACAAGCGGCCCATCGCCGCCACCGCCTGATCCATTCAGCCACCGTTCAGCCACAATCCATCAGCCTGGGCCGGCGTTAAACATCTCACCAAGCCGTGCGGGGTTTCCGGAACTCTTTTCCGGCCTCGCCGTTCTTTGAACAATATTATCCGGCGCCGAACCGTCAGCGTCGTCCCGACAGATCGGGACCGGTTCTTCGCCAAGGGAGCGTAAGAAAATGAACCGTCGTACCCGCAAACAACTCCTCAATCTGGTGACCGGCGTCGCCGTCACTGCAGCAGCCGTCGTGGTGTTCCTGCCCGCCGCACAGGCCGCTCCCGGCACGGCGACAAACAATGTCAACGTGCGCTCCGGTCCGGGTACCGGTTACGCCGTGGTCGATGCGCTCCGCCGCGGTGATCGCGTCGATGTCCAGCGCTGCCAGGGCTCCTGGTGCTACGTCGTCAAGCCCGGCCCCGATGGCTGGGTCTCGGCCAACTACCTCAGCGCTGGCGGCCGTCCAGTGGACGCCGATCGCCCCGGCATCTCGTTCGGCTTCAGCGTCCCTGGCGGCCCGAGCATCAGCATCGGCGTCGGCAACGATGGTCGCCCGACCGTGATCCGTCCCCGGCCGCCGCAGCGCGACGCGGAAGTCTGCTTCTACGAGGATCGCGGCATGCGCGGCTCAAGCTTCTGCCTTGAGGAAGGCGAGCGCACCACCCTGCGCCGGGGCGAATACATCGGCTCCATCGACAACCCCGATGGCCTTTCGGTCCAGCTCTGCACCGACCGCAGCTACCGCGAATGCCGGACCTACACCACCAGCGCCAATTCGCTGGGCCGGTTCGGTGACCTCGTCACCTCCGTCCGCGTCCGCTGACATTTTCAACCGGCCCCCAGGGGCCGGTTCTTTTTTGCCTGTCGATCAAGAATGGAGTGATCCATGAAGCGTCTCTTGCTCGCCCTCGGCCTCTCGCTTGCCAGCCTCGCCGGCGGCCTTTCCCCAGCTGCCGCCGACTCGCCCAGTGGCAGCCACGGCTGGGCCCTCAACGCCCTTACCCTCAGCAACGGTCCGGGGTCCGAATACGACGTCACCGGCCAGATCCCGGCCGATGTGGCGATCAAGGTCCTCCGCTGCCACGACAACTGGTGCCTCGTCGATGGCCCCGGCGGCCGCGGCTGGACCTACAAGGGCAGTGTCGGCTTCGGCCAGGCGCCCATCGGTCCCCTGGAAGGTCCCAAGTTGAACTACGCGTCGGGCGGCCCGGGCGCCGTCTGCTTCTATACCGGCACCAACTACACCGGCGCCTCCCTATGCGCCGGTCCCGGACAGGTCTTCACCGACCTTGCCCTCTATCACCTCGACGATGTCTTTTCCTCGGTGCAGGTGACCGGCAGCGTCTCCGTCGCCGCCTGCCGCGATCGTGAGTTCCAGTCCTACTGCACGCGCATCGTCGAGAGCGAGCCGGTGCTTCACCAATATCTGCGGCGCAACCTCTCCTCCGTCCGCGTCTACTGAAGAGCCTGAAGGCGCCGGCAGCCCCGGCGCCTTTGCGCGCAGGTCAGCGCATGATCCCCATTCTCCTCGACCCCGGGGAGGATTATCCTGCGTCGCCGCCCGCGAGTCTGCCCAAGCAGACGCCGGCGGATGGAGGGGGATTATCATGCCTGCAATGTCGCATCTGTACTTCCGTACAGCCATCGTCCTGCTGATCGTCGGGATCAGCCTGGGCATTCACATGTCGATCAGTGGCAACCATGCCTTTGTCGGCGCGCACGCCCATATCAACCTGCTCGGCTGGGTCACCAGCGCGCTCTTCGGCACCTATCTCGCACTCAATCCCGCGAAAGCCCAGGGCCTGCTGCCCCGCGTGCAGTACGGCATCTACATCGTTGGCGTCATCGTCATGGGCGCGTCGCTCTACCTGCTGCTGGGCGGCAACACGAGCGTTGAGCCCATCGTCGCGGTCAGCTCGCTCGTCACCTTTGCCGGCGTGCTGCTGTTTGCCGTCATGATGTTCATGCCATCGCGCCGCTAGGCCTCGGAGGCGGGGAATCCCCGCCTCTTCTTACCGCCGCAGCGGAAACAGCTGGCGCAGCGTCGGGTCGCGCAGCCACAGCGCCAGCCAGAGCGCCGCGCCCAGGTAGAGGCTGAAAAGGGTATGGCTGAACAGCGGGTTCCCCACGCGCAGATTGGCCGCCAGCGCGCCACCCAACAGCCCGGTGGTGAGCACCGCGCCGAGCAGAGCCGTCCGCGGGATCAGGAAAAGCGCCGCGCACGCAAGCTCGATGCAGCCAATCAGGATGAGGTACCTGGCGTCCCACCCGACCACATGCATCGGCTCAATCGCCGCCTCCATGCCCATCAATTTGGGGACCGCCGACGCCCCCACTAAAAATAGCGCAATCAAGACGCTCACCACCCAACCCGCTCGTTCCATCGCAAAGGCTCCAGCGGCAGCACCATGCTGCCTACGCCTTCATGACGGACCGATAGGGGCGCTTTCGACAGCGCCTACTTGTTGGCCGGCTTTTTTCGCTCGAGCAGCAAGAGCGCCGCGGCGGCCGGCGCCGCAAAGGCCAGCGTCCCCCAGGAGACGCGCTTGCGATGACGGTCGGGACGCACCTCGTCGGCGTTGGCGTCTGACTTGTTGTCCCTGCCCCCGACCGTGTCAGCCACATAGGCGCCCCGGCTCCCGAGGGGTACGCGCTCGCCCGTCGTGGTGTCGCGCATCGTTTGATGCTCGATCTGGGCATTGAGCAGCGCCCCGATCAGAACCAGCGTCACCGAGATCCAGAGCCAGGTCATGAGGCCGATGACCGCGCCGAGCGAGCCATAGGTGGCGTTGTTGTCCGAAAAATTGGCGGCGTACCAGGAAAAGCCGACGGACCCCACCGCCAGCGCCACCGTCGAGAGCACGGTGCCGGGGGTGATCCAGCGCCACTTCGCCTGCTCCCGCGCCGGGCCCCAACGATAAAGCGCGGCGATCATCAGCGAGATGACGACGAGCATGGCGACATAGCTGCCGATCCGCACCAGCCACTCCGCCCCCTCGCCCAGGGCGAAGATGGAAAGGATGATCGGCATCACGACGACAGCCGCGATCACCAGCACACCGGCAACGGCACCGCAGAAGGTGAAGATGAGGGCTGTGGCGTTGAGCACGAAGAAGTTGCGGTCCTCACGCTCATGATAGGCGATGTTCATGCCCTCGAAGAGCGCCTTAACGCCGGAGCTGGAGCTCCACAGCGCAATGCCGAGCGAGATGACCAGCGTCCACCCCAGCGTCGATCCACCCTCGGACGTCAGCCGGGTCAGTTGGTCCGTCAGAACGCTGAGCACGTCCGACGGCACGATGCCCTGAAGGAACGCGATCTGGTCGAGGACGCTCGCGGGATCGTTGAACAGCCCATAGAGGGAGACGAAGGCCGTCAGCGTCGGCACCAGCGAAAGCAGCAGGTAGAAGGTCACCCCCGCCGCTGTCAGCATGATCCGGTTCTGGTTGATGTCGCCATAAACCCGCCAGAGGATATCCTTCCAGCCGCGTGCCGGAATGTCTGTCGGCTGGTCGGCGCGCCGGCCGCGGCCCTCGTGGTGGTTAGACTGTGTCATGGCATCCCCAGGCGCAAGAAAGGGCGCGGGAAAAGCTCCCGCGCCCTGTGTTCAGGTCAGCTGTTGTAGGTCGTCGAGGACGACGTTCCGCCGCTCGTGCCGAACGAGCTCGACGAGCTGCCGGAACCGGAAGAACTGCCCGACGTTGACGATCCGCTCGTGGAGCCACCGGCCTCGGCCACACCGTCGCGCGCCTTGTTGTAGAGGTCGCCGGCGCGTTCAGTTGCAGTCTCGTAGAGCTCGGACGCCTTTTCGCGGCCCTGGTCGTAGAGATGCTCGGCCTCTTCGCCCAGCTTGGACTTCGCCGAATCGGCGGCATCGCCCATCAGCGCGTCTTCCTGCTCGGTATGCGGCAAGGCAGCGCCGAACGCGGCACCCACGGCAAAGGCAAGGGCACCGGCCACCAGCGGCTGGTCCTTGAACTGTTGCATGATGGTCTGGTTGAGCGAATTGACCTGGGCGCTCATGGCCTCGCCAGCATGGGCGGCATGATGCGCACCACCCTTCATGCCCTGGCTGAGGCCGTGCCGCGCGCCATGCAGCATGTCCTTGGCCTTGCGCCAGTTATGCGAGGCCCAGCCGCTGGCTTCGTCCAGCATGTTGCCCGCTTCGTCACGGAACTGCTCGACACGCGTTCCCGCCGCGTCGGTAAAGCCACGGAAGCTCTTGCCGGTCTCGTCGACGAAGTGGCCCGCACGTCGGCCGGCCGCATCGGAGGCCGCCTTGTACTTCTTGCCAGCGTCATCGAGGAACTCGCTGACGTGATTGCCGCTCTCGTCGCGCCGGTGCGACACGCGACGCAGGCTCGTGCCGGTGATGACGGCGACCGGATAGTCGTCTTCCAGCGTCTCGCCGCCGTCATAGCCACGACGGCCATTGATGCTGTCGTCCCAGGCCCGGTCGGCGTCGGTGCTGGTCCCGGCCGCCGGGGCCGGCTTGGCCATCAGCCAGGCAAGGCTCACGCCCAAGAGCGCGACCGGCAACGGGTTGGCCGTCACATTGCGCTGCAGGCTGGATACGAACGCGCCGCCGCCGCCCTTGGTATAGGTAAGCAGTTCATCGACGAGCTGGCCCGGAGACAACTTCTCCGAAATGCTGTCTATCCGGTCTTCGAGGCGGGCGCGCTGCTGCTCCACCTCGCGCTGCAGTTCCGCAGAACTTTTATGGTCATCGTAAGCCATTAGAGCCGCTCCTTCACGATGTCCGCATCCCGTCCGAGGGAGGTCGTGGTGCGATTGAGGTTGAGATTGGAGGCCTTCACGGTGTTGAGGCCCTTGGAGATGAACACCCCGCCGATGATGCCGACCACCACTGTGACGATCACCGCCGCGATCGCCGTGGCCAGCGTGTCACCCATGCCCTGTGCGACCAGGAACGAGGCGATGAGCGTGACAATGGCACTCAGGAGGACGCCGAGCGCCCCCAGCACCAGCACGCCGCCGATGGCGAGCGAGGTCACGCCGCCCAGCATCTCGCCGAATTTCTCCGAGGCTTCCGTCTTGGCGAGCTGGATTTCCTTGCGAAAGAGGCCGGAAATATCGCCGACCAGGCCGCTGAGGAGATCCGCCAGCGAACGCTGTTCATTAACCTGTGACATTGCCGTTCCCTCCAAAAGTGCTGCTCGACGTGCGCGTGCTGCTGCCCGACTGGCCACTGGTGTTCACGCTGGACGAGGGGCTCGATGCCGGTGAGTAGCTGCCGGCAGGACGGCTGGCGGACGATCCGTAGCTGCTACCGCCCGAAGCGCTGGCCCCGCTGCCGTAGCTCGAACCGGTCGACCCACTCGCGCCCGAATAGCCGGAGCCGCTCGAATAGCCCGTGCCGCTGGAAGATCCAGTCCCGCTGGACGCCTGCGCCCGCTGATGACGATGCGCGGAGGCACCGGCAAAACGGCTCGCGACGAAGCCTGCAAGCGCCGCCGCGCCAAGGAAAGCCAGCGGCTGCGAGCGACCGAACTGCTGCGCCGTGTGCATCAGCTCATCGACGCCCTTGTTCTCGACGTCCTTGCCGAAACGGTCGAGCCCTTTGGCAAGGTCCCGGGCGTAGCGCGCCGTTGTCGCCTGCTCGCCTTCGAGCTCATCGGCGACCTTGGAAATCGCACCGGCAATGCCGGTTATCTGATGGGCCGCCAGGTCCTTCTGGTCGGTGGCGAAGGACTTGGCGTGCTCGGTCGCCGCGCCGATCTGCGACTTGGCTTCGCGCTTGATCGCGTCCATGTCGCGCGACGCCTGCTGCGAAGCAGCGCTGAGATCGCTGCTCAGCTTCTCGCTGGCCTGATGCAGGTCGGTCTTGGCCTTCTGCTGTGCATCCGTTGGCAGGGAGCCCGTTCCGGATGCTCCGGGATTATCCACGGTCATCGTAAATCTCCTCGATTCAGTGCCGCCATCGGGGCACACTCACCGAGAAAATGGTCGCAACGGGCATCCCGTTCCGCCGCTTGGCCCTATTAAAATCGTGGAACCTTTGGGCTGCTTCCGCCTTGCCGCGGCAGGCGGAGCCTCTCTCCGTTGCCGGAACCCCAACCGGTTCCGCGCGCGTTTCCGCTGTGCTACAAACCGTGAACCGATCCCCTGCTGACATTGCGTGACAGGCACCCCATCTATGGGTTCCTCCTGTCCCTTTCCCTGCTGACCCACGAGCGCGCGCCATGGCTTCCAGATCCTCACGCCCCGGCAAGGCTGAATTCTCCATCGACGAATTCTTCGCCGAAATCGAAAAGGCCGAGGATATCGCCGCCAGCAAGCCGCTCTATGCCGAGCGCATGAAGAACAAGCGCGCGCTCGATCGCGCCGATGCCGCCGAGAAGGCCGCCGCCGAACCCAAGACCGCACTCGAAAAGCGTCGCACCACCAAGTCGAGCCACGACACGGCCACCGGCATGGCCAAAAAAACCAGCAAGACCAAGATCAACTCGGTGGACCGCGTCGATTTCGATGGCATGGGCGAGGCTCCGCAGGCCGGCTTCGGCCACGTGCCCTCCCAACGCGTCACCGCCCGCGAGATTTCCCGCGTGGCCGCCGCCGACCCGGAAACCCAGGCGAAGCTGCGCGAAGCCCTCGACGCCTCGGTGAAGAAGAACAAGGCCCGCAAGAACGAAGACATCTCGGGCGCCGGCGTCGGCGTCACCGCCACGGTGAAAGCGCTCGAGCAGATCATCCTGCACGGCCGCAAGGAAGTGGAAGGCTCCGCCCCCTGGGTGCCGCACCGTCCCGAGCGCCCGGCCAAGCGCGGTGCCTCGAAGCCCTTCCGCCTCGCCACCGACTACGTCCCCGCCGGCGACCAGCCCACGGCCATCGCCGAGCTGGTGGAAGGCGTCAACAATGGCGAGACCGACCAGGTCCTGCTCGGCGTCACCGGCAGCGGAAAAACCTTCACCGCCGCGCAGGTCATCGCCCAGACCCAGCGCCCGGCGCTGATCCTCGCGCCCAACAAGACCCTGGCCGCCCAGCTCTATTCCGAGTTCAAGGGCTTCTTCCCCGACAACGCGGTGGAATACTTCGTCTCCTACTACGACTACTACCAGCCCGAGGCCTACGTCCCGCGCACCGACACCTATATCGAGAAGGAATCCACCATCAACGAGCAGATCGACCGCATGCGCCACTCGGCCACGCGCGCGATCCTCGAACGCGACGACGTCATCATCGTCGCCTCGGTCTCCTGCATCTACGGCATCGGCTCGGTGGAAGACTACACCGCCATGACCATCGACGTGCAGAAGGGCGAAAAGATCGACCAGCGCCAGTTGCTCGCCAAGCTCGTCGCCCTGCAATACAAGCGCGGCGATACTGGCTTCGTGCGCGGCACCTTTCGCGTGCGCGGCGATACCGTCGAAATCTTCCCCGCCCACTACGAAGCCGCCGCCTGGCGCGTCTCCCTCTTCGGCAACGAAGTCGAATCCATCACGGAGTTCGATCCTCTAACGGGTAAAAAAAGCGCCGACCTCACCTTCATCCGCGTCTACGCCAACTCGCACCACGTGACGCCGCGCACCACCATGAACCAGGCGATCAAGCTCATCAAATCCGAGCTTGCCGCGCGCCTCCAGGAACTCAACGGCGCCGGCCGCTTCCTCGAAGCCCAGCGCCTCGAACAGCGCACGCTGTTCGACCTCGAAATGATGGAAGCCACCGGCTCCTGCGCCGGCATCGAGAACTATTCGCGCTACTTCTCCGGCCGCAAGCCCGGCGAGCCGCCGCCGACGCTGTTCGAATACCTGCCCGACGACGCCCTCGTCTTCGTCGACGAAAGCCACGTCACCATCGGCCAGCTCGGCGCAATGTATCGCGGCGACCTGCGCCGCAAGGCGACCCTGGCCGAATACGGCTTCCGCCTCCCCTCCTGCATGGACAACCGCCCCCTGCGCTTCGAGGAGTGGAACGCCATGCGCCCGCAATCGGTCTACGTCTCGGCCACCCCCGGCTCCTGGGAAATGGAACAGACCGGCGGCGTCTTCGCCGAACAGGTCATTCGCCCCACCGGCCTCATCGATCCCCCGGTTGAGATCCGCCCGGCCACCCATCAGGTCGACGACGTCATCGACGAGATCCGCCAGACCATCAAGGCCGGCTACCGGACCCTGTGCACCGTCCTCACCAAGAAGATGGCCGAGGACCTCACCGAATATATGCACGAACAGGGCATCCGCGTGCGCTACATGCACTCCGATGTCGACACCATCGAGCGCATCGAGATTATTCGCGACCTTCGTTTGGGGGCATTTGATGTGCTGGTGGGGATCAACCTCCTCCGCGAAGGCCTCGACATCCCCGAATGCGGCCTCGTCGCCATTCTCGACGCCGACAAGGAAGGCTTCCTCCGCTCCGAAACCTCCCTCATCCAGACCATCGGCCGCGCCGCGCGCAACGTCGACGGCAAGGTGATCCTCTATGCCGACAACATGACCGGCTCGATGGAACGCGCTTTGGCCGAAACCAACCGCCGCCGCGAAAAGCAGATCGCCTATAACGAAGCCAACGGCATCACGCCCCAGTCCGTGAAAGCCCGCATCAACGACATCATCGACAGCACCGCCGAACGCGACCACGTCACGATCAGCATCGGCAAGGGCAAGGACGGCAAGGAAAAGACCGTCACCGGCGACAATCTCGCGACGGTCATCAAGGACCTCGAACGCGAGATGCGCGAGGCGGCGACGAACCTGGAGTTCGAAAAGGCCGCGAGGTTGCGGGATGAGGTCAAGCGGCTCAGGGAGATGGAGCTGGATACACTGGAGGGCGAGGTCAGCTAGGACGCGCCTTCAACCAACTGAAAGAATGCTTGCACGGCTGTACCCGCAAATTCAGGATGCACGGGTGCGGTTCATCAGTGGAAGCGCGAGAACAATAGTTCTTCAAATATCTGGAATCGAGCTACACTAGCGACAATCATGCTTTTCAGGTCGCTATGCCGCAATTTACCGATGAGAACATTGAACGGATTTTTGGTGCTGACGACGCCGAAAATGAGAACCCGGTCCGCTTCAAAGAGTACTTCTACAAAAATCGCGCCTATGAGGCGCTAACTTCAGCTCTGCCAGTCAGAGTTTTGGTAGGGCATAAGGGTGTCGGAAAAAGCGCGCTTTTGAAGCATGCATTTTTGTCGGATGAAGAAGCTCGAAAGCCTGCAGTTTGGATGAAGCCAAACGCACTGGTCGCTGCGAGATCAGCTGCTGCAAAAGAACATGACTTCATTCTTCGGATTGAAGAATGGAAGTTAGGCATACTCCGCAACGTACTGGATCACCATTGGCGCTTGGTATACGGGGAAGGCGCCTCTGAAGTAATAAATAGCCTAGAGAGCTACGATCCAAGCCAGCTTTCACATCTACTAACGCGTTCACTTAAAGAGAATGCACGTGGCAATCCGATCAACATCTACATCGATGATATTGACCGAGGATGGTCTGCCACACCAAACGATGTGCGAAACATCTCAGCTTTACTAAACGCAATTCGGGATATTGGAGGAGAACATCCTTCGATTCGATTCCGAATTGGACTTCGAAGTGACGTATATTTCCTCGTTAGGACTTCTGATGAGTCCACCGTCTATACAACTCAAGTTGAGGCTCCCCCTCTGCATGGGGAGGAGAATAGGGTCAGCGCCGCCTCCCCTGGAAGGCGGGGAGGAGAAGTGGGCTTAGCCCTTCTCGTCAATGTCTCCCAAAATCCCGCGCAGTACCTCGAACACGCCCTGTGCATTGTGCAGCACATCGGCATTGCCGAACCGCACCACGCGAAATCCCCGCGCTGCGAGAAACGCCGTGCGCGCCGCTTCGCGGGCGATGCCCTCGTCGCCATAGTGACTGTCGCCACCGATCTCGACGACCAACTTCTCCCGCTTTCACACGAAATCCACCACATAGGGCCCCATCGGTGCCTGCCGCCGCCAATGCATCCCGGCCTCACGCCAGGAAAAGAGTATGCTCCAGAATGCGCGCTCGGCCGGGGTCGGGTTGTGGCGCAAGCTGCGGGCGAAGGTGATCCTGTCCGTCATGGGGTGCTCTGGTGGAAGGATGGCAGGGGCGGGTCGGGAGAAACCCCCACCCGGCCTCCCCCTGCTAGGGGAGGAGTCGGCTCTACTCGAGGGATAGTTTGGAAGCGCCATGCGGGGTGAAGCGAAATCGCTCCCCAGCCCCGATGCGACTCCTCCCCTTTCTCCAGGGGGAGGCCGGGTGGGGGTGCAGCGCGGTCGATCACGACGCCTCTGTATCCACCCCCTCCCCGTCCACCGGACACGCCTCGAACAGCCGCCCGAACTTGTCCGCCGCGCCCTTGGTCGAGTAGCGGCCGATGTCGACGCCGTCGACCTGCACGGTGAACTGCCCGGACAGCAGCTCGATCAGCTCCGGCGTGAAGGTGGCCGAGCCGCCGGTCGAGTAGACGTCGTTGACCGTGCCGCTGATCGGCTCCATGGCGTAGCGGACGTCGCCATCGACCAGCGCCAGTTCCTTCGGATCGGCGGCGGGCGCGTCGATGAAGGCGACGATGCTGACCTCGGGCCAGCCTTCGGTGCAGGAGAGTTGCAGCCGCGGCACCGTCTCGGCAGGATCGTACCAGACGAGATAGATCTCGGTGATGCCGCTGTCGAACTCCTCGATGTGCCACCCCTTGGCGATTTTCTCCTGCGCGCCGGCGCCGCCGAACAGCGCCAGCGCCAGTCCCAAGGCGCCCCAAAAAACCCCGCGTTTCATGGCTCTCTCCTCCTTGCCGCCCCCGATCCTATCGCCCCTGCGGCAGAAAGATATCCCCGCCCCAAACCCGCGTGGCATTCTCCTGCCATCCCCGCCACGTTACGCGGCCCCTACGCAGGGCCGGGTGGGGAGGATCGGATGGGGGAGGCGTCCCCCTGCGTGGGTAGAAAATCGGCAGCCGGACTTGCAATAAAGCTCCGCCTGAGACCGGACCCCCTAAGCAAGCCGATGCCGTGACGGGCGGCCCTTGGACCGTTCACCCTGTTCGGAAGGCCCAAAGGCCGCCCGTTACCGTGTCCTCCCCAAGGACACACCCGCAAAAGCGTAAGCCGAATGGCCGGGCGCTTCGTAGTCGTGCCTGGAAGGCAAATTCGCTCCAGTGGAGCGAAGTTAGCGAAGAAGGCCATGAGAGCTATGCTCGAATGGCTTCGCACGTCCGCCCGTCCCCAATGTCATTCCCGCGAAAGCGGGAACCCCTGTTTCCTCCCCGTTTCCTCCCCCCGTTTCCCTCCCCGCCCGCCCCCCCAAAAATATCCCCGCTCCCGCCGCGCCCACTACACTTGGGACCGCAAAGGAGCCCGCCCATGATCGACCCCGACCTGCCCCAGCTTCCGCCGCTCGGCCCCAAAGCCAGCAACGCCTACCAGCGCTTCGCCCGCGATTTGCGCGCCTTCACCCAGGCGCTGGGCCAGGCGCGGCCGGCCGGTCCCGTGCATGGGGAGACGCTCTTGGCGCTCAATGGCCTCATCCTCATGGCCAACCGGCTGTTTCGCCGGCACCCGGAAATTCCGCGCTTCTTCCCCGTCGGCATCGGCCAGCCCATGGCGCTGGTGGATCTGGGCATTGTCATCGCCCGCCTCAACGCCGCCGCCGCCCGCTTCGAGGAGATTCATCCACATTTGAGGCCCGGCGCCCGCCGCTTCTAGGCCGCGGCGCTCAACCGCCGCGGCGCCGTTCCCCCTTCGGACCTGTGATCGCCCGCCTCGCAACCACCCCGCCCTCCCGCTCGTTGCCCGGCCAAGACGCAACAGGAGCCTCGAGCATGGCCAAGGAACACCACGACAACGACAAGACGCCTGCCGAAGTGCAGGACCGCATCTGGGAACTGGCCAAGAAGATCGACATCGCCATGTTCACCACCTGGGATGGCGAGCGCCAGCGGTCCCGCCCCCTCTCCGCCCGCCCCGACCGTGACGAGCACGCCATCTATTTCCTGGTCGACGCCGAGGGCGAAAAGAACTGGCAGGTCGATAAGTACCCGTGGGTGTCCTGCGCCTGGGTCGACAATTCCGGCTTCAAATATGCCGTGATTTCGGGCAACGCCGCGATCACCAATGACCGCGCCAAGATCAAGGACCTCTGGACCGACTTCGACAAGGCCTGGTGGGACGACGAGAACGACCCCAATATCCGCCTGCTCACCGTCACCCCCGATGATGGCGAGCTCTGGGACAGCCCCAACAAGGCCGTCGCCATGGCGAAGATGGCCATGGCGGCCGTCACCGGGAAAAGCCCCGACATGGGCGACAACGAGAAGGTCAATCTCTAGCCGGCTTACTCGCGCCGCAATGGAGCGGTAAGTGCACAGGAGTGGCCACTTGGCCACTCCTGCGGAGATAAGAATGCGCACCCTGGCCCTGATTGCCCTCTCGCTCTGCGCCCTGACCCTCCCGGCGCACGCCCTGACCGTCACCGCCCGCGTCTCCGGCGGCGCCACCATCCACGATCGCCCCAGCGGCCACGGCCGCGTCATCGGGACGCTCGCTGACGGCACCGAAATCCCCATCGACCAGTGCACCCAGAACGACAGCGACTCCCGCTTTGGCTCCTGGGTGGGTGACGCCGGCCACCCCTTGCGCGGGGCCAATGCCAGGCAATGGTGCCACATTCCCCATACCGGCTGGGTCGACCGCAGCCAGATTGTCGGCCGCGGCCTCGTCAACGTCACGCCGCCCGATTTTGTCGGCCCCGGCTGGTAGTCAGACCCAGCCCGAAAGCTCGCGCCTCACCATGGCTTCCACGAAATCCATGCCACCCGGGCTGTCGTTGAGGCAGGGGATATAGGCGTAATTCTCCCCGCCCGCTTCCATGAAGGTTTCCTTGCCCTGCATCGCAATCTCCTCGAGCGTCTCGATGCAGTCCGCCGAGAAGGCCGGCGCCAGGATCGCCACCTTCTTGATCCCCTTTTCCGGCAGCGCTTCGAGCGTCTTGTCGGTATAGGGCTGCAGCCATTCGGTCGGCCCGAAACGGCTCTGGAACGTCACCATGAGCTTCTCTTTGGGCCAGCCCAGATACTCGCGCACCAGCCGCGTCGTCTTGAAGCACTGGCAGTGGTACGGGTCGCCCTTCTTGAGGTAATCCACGGGCATGCCGTGATATGAGGTAATCACCACGTCCGGCTCGAAATTGAGCTTCGCCACGCCCTCCCTGATGGAGTCGCCCAGCGCCTTCACATAGTTCGGATCGTCGAAATAGGCCGGCGCCGTGCGCACCGCCGGCTGCCAGCGCATCGCCTTGAGCGCGTCGAAGGCCTTGTCGTTCGCCGTCGCCGTGGTCGTTGCCGAATATTGCGGATAGAGCGGCACGAGCAGGATCCGCTGGCACCCGGCCTGCTGCATCTTCTCCAGCACGCTCCGGGTCGAGGGGTTGCCGTAGCGCATGGCGTAGTCCACCACCACGCCGTCGCCGCTCATGCGCCGCGCCAGGTCCGCCGTCTGCGCCTCGCTGATGATGCGCAACGGGCTGTCATTGCGCTCCTTGTCCCAGATCTGGGCATAGGCGTGGCCGCTCTTCTGAGGCCGGAAACTGAGAATCACGAGGTTGAGGATCGGCCACCACAGCCACTTCGGCGTCTCGATGACGCGCGGATCGCTCAGGAACTCCTTGAGATAGCGCCGCACGCTCCAGTAGTCGGTCGCGTCGGGCGTCCCGAGATTGAGCAGCAACACGCCCACCTTCTGCTGCGGAACGGGCGGATGATTTGGAGGCAGGTGTTCGGACATGGTGCCAGGCGGGGATGAATTCAGGTGGCGCGCACCATAGACTGTTGTGCTTCGCCCGCAAGGCGGCACCAGGTCGCGCTAGAGGCTCGCCAGGACCAGCACCACGCCGAAACAGAACACGGCCACCGCCCCCACCAGCTCGGCCCACCAGGTCAGCGCCCGTGCCACTGCGCTGTCGCGGCCGCCGATGCGCCGCACCATATTTTTCGCCGTCACGGCCAAGGTCGCCAGCACGCCCACCGTGATGGCCGTGCCCAGCCCCATCAGCAGCACGGAGACGATACCGGCGGCGAGGATGCCCTGCGAGAGGGCAAAAACCAGGACCACCAGCGCCCCCGAGCACGGGCGCAGCCCCACCGCCACGATGACGGTCAGTTGCTCTCGCCAGTCGCCTCGCAGATCGCGCGGCCCCACGGCATGGTGCATATGCTCATGCTCGTGCTCATGGTGATCGACCTTATGCTGGTGCGCCTGCGCCCCAGCTGGAGTTGCGTCGTCACCGTAGAGCAGCGCCCGCGCCTTGTGCCGCTTGTGAGCAGGTTCTGGACCTGGTGCGTGATGATGGCCGTGCCCCCAACCGAACAGCTTGCGCAGCACCAGCCAGGCGCCCATCAGCACAACCAGACCGTAGGACAGCAGCGTCACCCAATAGGCCGCGTCGCCCATAGCGGTGCTGGTGACACGCAACAGTCCGGCGAGGAGGAGGACAAAGCCGATCGCTACGAGCGACTGCATGAAGGCCGAAAGGCCACTGAGGATGATGCCCCGCCGCAATTGCCGCTCATTGGCCAGCATGTAGGAGGAAATGACCACCTTGCCGTGTCCGGGGCCTGCGGCATGAAACACCCCATAGGCAAAACTCAGCCCACCGAGCACCCAGAAGGCCGTCCAGTCAGTCCGCAAGGCGTCGAGGGAACGCGTCAGCGCCGCGTAGAACTCCCGCTGTTGCTGCTGCACCCATCCCATCAAGCCCGTCCGCCACACCGGCAGCCCCACCTCCGGCGGCGGGCCGCCGAAGGGCAGGCTTCGTGGCGGCGCCGCCGCCTGGTTTACCGCTTCGAGCGCATTGGTTGCCGGCGGCGCTTGCCCGCAGGAGATCGCGATCAGGCCTTGCGTACCACGCATCGCGGCGGCGAGGTCCGGCGGCAGCTCCAGCACTTCCGGTCCCAGCGCATAGAGCCGCTCTTCCACCTCGGGAGCCATCGGCTTGGGCGGTTCAAGCGTCGCGGAGCAGCCCGGAGGGGCATCCAGCAGATGAACGTCCTCGCTACCCCCGAAGCTGATCGCCACATAGTATTCGGGGTCGTAGACGCCCAGTTCAAACCGATGACCCGGCGGTTCGGGCGTCACCGCGTTGACCGTAAAACCCAGCGTCACGCGCTCGCCCGCATAGGTCATCCGCTGATCACCGGCGCTGGTGAACTCAAGTCCCTCGCCGGCATAGGTGTAAAACCCATACTCAGCGAGGGAGCCGACATTCTCGTCCGCCAGCTCCTGCATCTCCGCCGAACTGACATTGCCATCGCCGTCGGCGTCGAGGCCCTGCACCATCCAGACGGAGAAGGCTGTATCGAACGTCCAGCGATGGTGGAGGGCGCTGACCCGGCCCTGCGCATCGAAGGTCACATCCACCGCCGCATCGATGAAGATGTGCGGATGCGCCTCTGCGACACCCGAGGCCCCAACGGTCAGCGCTGCTCCCAGGGCCGCCCCCAGCCACCACAGCCTGGCCAAGTCTCGCCCTCAGGTAATGGGGTGGACGGCGAACCAGTCCACCAGGTGGTCGATCAGCGCCCGCACCTTGCCTGCAAGGTGCCGCCGATGCGGGTAGACGGCCTGCAATTTCTGCCCTGTGGGCAGATAGCTTGCCAGCACCGGCACCAGTTCTCCGGCGGCCACCGCCGGGTCGGCCAGATACGACGGGAGGACGACGAACCCCAGCCCCAGAATGGCTGCCGTCCGGGCCGCGAGAGGGGAATTGACGCGCAAGGGTCCTGTCACCGGCACCGAGATCGTTTTGCCCTCTTCGATGAAACGCCAGTTGGACTGACCCTGCAGGTTGACGTCCACGATGCAGGGCAGATGCCGCAGATCTTCGGGATGCTTTGGCGCTCCCACGCTCTTGAGCAAGGTTGGCGACGCCCCCGCAACGACGTGCATATCGGCAATCTTGCGCGCGATCAGCGACGAGTCCGAAAGCGTCGAGATGCGCAGGGCGACATCGATTCCCTCGTCCACAAGATCGACGTAGCGGTCCTCGAGGCGCAGGTCGAGCGACACTTTCGGGTACTTCTTGAGGTACTCGAAGATGGCCGGCGAAAGGGTAGTTTCGCCAAAATTGCGCGGCGCCGAGACACGCAGCAGGCCGCGGGGCTCGGTGGTCTGGTCGGCAATGGTGGCGTCGAGGTCATCCAGCTGCTGCAGCAGCCCCGAGGCTTCCCGGTAATAGGCTTCACCCGCTTCGGTCAGGCTCAGCTTGCGCGTCGTGCGGTTCATCAGGCGCACGCCGAGATAATCCTCGAGGTCCGTCACGTATTTGCTCAGAAGCGCCTTCGATCGGCCATGCTGGCGCGCCGCGGCAGAGAACCCGCCTGCATCGAAGACCTGTACGAAGGCTCGGATGCGGGCGAGGTCCTGGGTCATCTGTGTCCGTTCTGGCGTCTGCGACGGCGGCTGGCGACGGTCGCTCCGATGATCTGCCGGTTTGGCCCGGCTTGATCAGACGCATAACTCATCTGCACAGGGTGAACAATAACGGGCCTTGGTCGTTGGGCGATTAACGATAGGATGCAAGCCGGATCGACGGAACAGAGGAGTTCGGACTATTTTCCCGCCCATGGCCAAGCCCTCCTCCAATTCTGCGCTCTACCGTCTCATCGAGGCCGGCCAATTGGCGCACAGGGCCCTGCTGGTCCCTCTCAGAGATAAGGGACTTGAACCGGGGGACGATGCCATCCTCTTCGTCTTGGGCCGGTCCGGCACCACCGAGCAGGAGCTGGCCGACGAGCTGGGCCTGCCATGGGACGCCATCGAGGGCCGGCTCAACCGTCTCATCGAGCGAGAACTGGTGGGACGGCAGGCTGTCGGTCCCGAGTTGACGCCGGGCGTGGCCTTGACCGAGCGTGGCATGCGCATCCGCAACAGCCTCGCCGAGCACTGGAGCCAACTCGAAGAGGCGCTGATGGGTGAACTCAAGCCCAAGCAGCGCAAGAAGTTCTCCGGCGCACTGCGCCGGTTTGTCGACCTCTTGCGTCTTTAGCAGACACTGCGGATGCGGCAACCGGGACGCTAAACACGGCGTTCAGCCTGGGTTCATGCGCAATGCGGTTAGGTGGCGTTACAGGCGTTGCGACGCCCGACCCACAAGAAGGAGACTTCCCATGGCGATTTCCCGGAAGCTCATAGCCACCGGCCTGGCTGGCTTGGCCATGATCGCAACCACGGCGGCTGCTTCTGCGGCTCCCGCCTATGCAACCAGCAATGTCAACGTGCGCACCGGCCCCGGCACGGGCTATGCGGTCATCGATGCCCTGCGTCGGGGCGAGCAGGTCGACGTCCAGTACTGCCGCGGCAGCTGGTGCTTCGTGCAGAAGCGCGGGCCCGACGGCTGGGTCTCGGCCAGCTACCTCGATCGTGGTGGCCGTCCCGGCTGGAATGACCATGATGGCTGGAACCGTCCTCCGCACTGGGACCCGCGGCCTCCTCGTTGGGACCACCACCCACCTCGTCCGCCCCATTGGGATCCGCGCCCGCCGCGTCCGCCACATCACGGTTATCCGCGGCCGCCCTACCCGACCCAGCCCGGAGCCAGCTTCTGTTACAATGGCCCGAACGGCTACTTCTGCATCGGCGATTGACGTGACCAGGCGCCGCCTCCGGGCGGCGCTTTCTATTCCACCCGCAGACGATCGATGTCGACGCCGCGCCGCTCCAGCGGCGCCCGCATCCGGCGGGTGAGGTATTCATTGACCCCGTAGCCGGCGATGACGCCAATCACGGCCGTGATGGCGCAAGCCATCCAGCCCTGCTGATTGACCATCACCACCGCAGCGAGCAGTGTCACCCCGGCCACGCCGGCCAGCGTCCAGGTCTTCTTCTGCTCGGCCATCCTGAGATTGTGCGCTCCAGAGTGGAGAAGGTCGCGCAACTCGGTATCGCTCATCGCGGCAAGGTCGGGATTGCGGCGCTCTCGGCGGATGGTTTCGATGTAGGCGTCGACCCGGCGCATCGTCAGCGCATCGCGCCCACCCGTCTTGCCGCCCCTGTTGAGCAGCGACCAGCCGCCACCGATCAACAGCAGTACCAGCGCAAGTTCGATCAGCCAGGCCATTTGGTCCTCCCATCCATAGACCTCACATGCCTCCGCGTTCGCCCAAGTTCAAGACGCACGGGCGAATGATCCAGCGGCGAGTTTGCTCCGTTTCCGCTTCGATACCGCATCGGAGCCCGCCGTGACCAAGCATCTCATCATCTACGCAGCCTGCGCCGTGGTGTTTTTCCCGCTCGACTTCATCTGGCTCAGCACGATGGGCAAGAACTTCTACTTCAAGGAGCTCAACGGGCTTCTGCTCGACCAGCCCAACCTGGTCATCGCGGGCCTGTTCTACCTTGCCTACCTGGTGGGTGTCGTCATTCTCGTGGTTGCTCCCGCCGAAGGCGACATCATGAAAGCGGCCGTGCTCGGCGCGGTTCTTGGCTTCGTCGCCTACGGGACGTACGACCTGACCAATCTCTCCACGGTCAAGGGCTTCACCCCCGCAGTCGCGATGGTCGATATGGCCTGGGGAACGGCACTGACGGCCGTGACCGCAGCCGCAGCCACTTGGGCCGGCCGGTTCTTGGCCTGATCTTTACTCACGCCCGGGAACGGGGCCGGCGGTGACCACGGCCACCTTTCGCTTGCGTTCCCGGGCCATCACCACGAGCCCCGCCGCAACGATGATGCCGGCGCCGACCAGCGAGATCGGGTCGATGAAATGTCCGAAGATGGTGGCGCTGAGAAAGATCGCCCAGGGCAGCGAGAAGTAGTTGAACGGCTGCAGCGTGCTCGCGGGTGCCATGGACAAGGCATAGACCATGACACCATGACCGGCACACGTGGTTGCCATCGTCACGATCACCAGGAGCACGTCCGTCCAGGCCATCGGCTCCCAGGCAAAGATGCCCACAGCGCCCGAAAGGATCAGGCCGACCAGGGCCGTATAGAGCAGGCTCGTCGCGGCGCTGTCGATGCGGCTGACCTTGCGGGTGATGACGATGTAGAGGGCGTAAAGCGCAGAAGAGGCGAGGCCGGCGCCCACGCCCCAGCTCAAGGGCACCCCTCCGGGCCGAACCACCACGAGCGCCCCGAGGAAACCAACCGCCACCGCCACGAACCGAAACACACCCACTTTCTCGCCCAGCAGAGGAATGGCGAACAACGTCACCAGCAGGGGGTAGACGATCACGATCGCCTGCAACTCGCCCAGCGGCACGGTGCGCAGCGCGATGGCAAAGAGCCAGATATCGGCCATGAGGAGGACGCCACGCAGCACCTGCCAGCCGACCGCCTTCGAACTCAGCGCCTGGCTCAGAGGCGCCTGGCGCATCACCATGAAAAGCGCGAACAGGGTAAATCCCCAGTACCGCATCATGGTCACCTGGAACGGCGAGTACGTCTGAACAAGAATCTTGCCCACGGCGTCCTGAATCCCGAACACCCCAATCGTGAGAAGGGTCAAGACTATGGCGCGACCCACGGCATCGGGACGCTGCGAATCGGGTGCGGCGGTCATGAGGAGGAAGGATCCTGGCTGGTGCAGTTCCACGCCGTCCACGGCGCAAAACACCTTCCCTTAACCCAGCCTCGGCCCGACCGCCAAGCGCTTCCGCCTGCGCACTTCCTGCCGGGCCGTGTCAGCAATCACCGCTGAGCGCGCTCCACCCCATTCTCTCCGATTGATGCCAGCTGCCCTTCCGGCCTAAGGTCCACGCCGATGTCCAGTCCTGCTCCAGCAACCACCGCTCATCCCCCGGTCGCCCTCGTTACGGGGGCCGGAAGCCGCATCGGCGCAACGATCGCGCAAGCGCTCGCCGACATAGGCTACGCTGTTGTCGTCCACTACCGGTCCAACGTTGAGGGGGCCGCAGAGGTCCGCCATGCCATCCGGGCGGCTGGAGGAAACGCCGAGATCCTCGGCGCCGATATTGCGGACCGGCATGAACGCCAGACGCTGGTGCGGCGGGCAACCGAACCCTTCGGACCGCTGACCCTGCTGGTCAACAACGCCTCCGTGTTCGATCCCGACTGTGCCCACGATGTGAACGAGCAATTGTGGGATCAGCACTTTTCGATTCACGCTGAAGCGCCCATATTTCTCTCGCGCGACTTCGCCAACCAGCTTCCCGAAGGCGCACAAGGGAACATCGTCAATATGATCGACGAGCGCGTGCTGCACCCCAGCCCGGCCTATTTCAGTTATACTCTGTCTAAATCCGTGCTTTGGACGGCAACGCAGACGCTTGCCCAATCGCTGGCGCCGGCCATTCGCGTCAATGCGATCGGTCCCGGGCCCGTCCTGCCCCATTCGCGCCAGAGCCAGCAGGAATTTGATCAGGGTGTCGAGGCGCTCCCGCTCAGGCGCCATGCCGACCCTGATGCGATTGCCCAGGGCATCCTCACCATCCTCTCCCTGCCGTCGATGACCGGTCAGATGCTGGCCCTTGATGGCGGCAAACATCTCGACTATCCCGCCAGGCGCGGGCCTACGCCGCGACAATGACCGATACCTCCGCCCCCCTACAATCCGGTCCGGATGTCATCCGCGCCTTCGTCCGGACGCTGCCTTCTGCACCGGGCGTCTATCGCATGCTCGATGCCGATGGCGCCGTGATCTATGTCGGCAAGGCCCGCAGCCTCAAGGCCCGCGTCACGAACTACACCCGCCCCGAGGCCCTGCCCGTGCGCATCCAGCGCATGATCGCGGCCACCGTCAGCATGGAATTCGTGCGCACCGAGACGGAGTCCGAGGCGCTCCTGCTCGAAGCCAACATGATCAAGCGCCTGAAGCCGCGCTTCAACGTGCTGCTGCGCGACGACAAGAGCTTCCCCTATATCCTCATCGCCACGGACCATGAGGCCCCCGAGCTGACCAAGCACCGCGGCTCCCGCCGCCGGCAGGGCCACTATTTCGGCCCCTTCGCCTCCGCCGTCGCCGTCAGCCGAACCATCGCCAGCCTGCAGAAAGCCTTCCTGCTGCGCAATTGCTCGGACAGTTTTTACGCCGCGCGCACGCGCCCCTGCCTGCAGTACCAGATCAAGCGCTGCTCGGGCCCCTGCACGCGCGAGATCAGCCTCGAGGACTACGCCGGGCTCGTCGAGGACGCACGCCTCTTCCTCTCCGGCAAGTCGCAGACGGTGCGCGATCACCTGCAGACGGAGATGAACCAGGCGGCAGAGAACCTCGATTTCGAGCGCGCTGCCCTGATCCGCGATCGTCTCTCTGCGCTTGCGCTGATCCAGTCGCAAGGCGATGCCACGGCGCGGTCAGTGGAAGAAGCCGACGTCTTCGCCATCCATCACGAAGGTGGCCAGTTCTGCGTGCAGGTGTTCTTTTTCCGCGCCTTTCAGAACTGGGGCAATCACGCCTTCCGGCCAAAGGCCGACGACAGCCTCAGCGATGCCGAAGTGCTCGAAGCCTTCATCGCTCAGTTCTACGAAGACCGCACGCCCCCGCGCCTCGTGCTGCTCAGCCATGACCTCGCCGAGCCCGCCCTGCTCGAAGAAGCCTTCTCCTCTCGCGCCGGCCGGAAGGTGCGCATCGAAGTGCCGCAGCGCGGTGAAAAACGCGACCTGGTCAATCACGCGCTGCAAAACGCCCGCGAGGCGCTCGGCCGCCAGCTGGCGGAGGGCGCCTCGAACCGAACCCTGCTCGAAGGTGTCGCCAACTGCTTCGGCCTCGACAACATCCCGCGCCGCATCGAGGTCTACGACAACTCCCACATCTCGGGCACCAACATGGTCGGCGCCATGGTGGTGGCGGGCGAGGAAGGCTTCTCCAAGAAGCACTACCGGACCTTCAACATCAAATCCGACATCTCCGCCGGCGACGACTTCGGCATGATGCGCGAAGTCCTCACCCGCCGCTTCGCCCGGCTCGCCTCGGAAAGCGATGCCGACGCCGAGGACGAGCAGACCGGCATGCCCGATTGGCCCGACGTCGTGTTCATCGATGGCGGCGCGGGCCAGCTCAATGCGGTGCGCGAGGTCATCGCCGAGCTCAACCTCCCCCGCGAGGTCACCTTCATCGGCATCGCCAAGGGCGAAGAACGCGATGCCGGGCGCGAAAAATTCTTCATGGAAGGCAAGGACGCCTTCATGCTGCCGCACCGCGATCCGGTGCTCTACTACGTCCAGCGGCTGCGCGACGAAGCGCACCGCTTCGCCATCGGCACCCACCGCGCCAAGCGCAAGAAGGACGTGGTGAAGAACCCGCTCGATGAAATCGAGGGCATCGGCCCCACGCGCAAGCGCTCGCTGCTCAATCACTTCGGCTCGGCCAAGGCCGTGTCCCGCGCCAGCCTGCTCGATCTCGAAGCCGTTCCCGGCATCTCCAAGGCCATGGCGCAACTGGTCTACGACCACTTCAACCGGACCTGACCCAGCAACCGTCTCTCTGGCCCCTCGACCCTGTGTCGAAATCTACACGGCTGGATCGTCGCAGGGGCATCCACAGGGAGATACCGATGAAATTCCTCACCATGGTCAAGACGCTCAATCCCGAGACCGCCACCAATCCCCCGCCCGCCCTGATGCAGGCCATCGTCAAGCTCGGCATGGAAGCCGGCGCGAAGATGACCGAAACCGGCGGCGTGGCCCTGGCGGGGACGGTCAGCACGCGCAAGGGCGAACTCGTCACCGACGGCCCCTACGCCGAAGCCAAGGAGATGGTGGGCGGTTACGCCATCTATGAACTGCCCACCGAGGCGGAGATCGTCGATTGGACGCAGCGCTTCGTCGACCTGCACCGCCAGCACTGGCCGCAATGGGATGGCGAGGTGACGATCCTTCACCTCCAGCAGTTCAACATGGCCGGCTGACCGCGCAAGTGCCGGCTGCAAAGCTGCGAGGGCTGGGGCAGGCCTTAACCCCTGCAGCACCGCACTTCTTCCTCCCCTCGGTCGCAGAATCGACCTAACCTCCCCTTCCCTCGGGGGAGTGACTGCAATGCCGTCCATCATCGCCGCGCGCGGCGTGGAGAAGATCTTCCGCCAGCCCAGGCGCCTTCCCGGCTTCATCGGCGGCCTCAGGACCTTGTTCACCCGGGAGTTCACCGAAGTCCGCGCCGTCGATGGCATCAGCTTCGACATCGCTGCGGGCGAAGCCACGGGCTATCTCGGACCCAATGGCGCCGGCAAATCGACCATGATCAAGATGATGACCGGCATTCTCGTCCCGACGGCCGGCACCCTCTCCGTCCTCGGACGTGAACCGCACAGCAACCGCATCCTCAACGCCGCCGAAATCGGCGTCGTCTTCGGCCAGCGCAGCCAGCTGTGGTGGGATCTGCCGGTACGCGACAGTTTCGATCTCAACCGTCACATCTACGATATCCCCGCAGGCCGCTTCACCGAAAACCTCCGCTATCTGACCGCCATGCTGGACATGGGCGGGTATATCGACCGCCCCGTGCGCCAGCTCAGCCTCGGCCAGCGCATGCGCGCCGAAATCGCCATGGCGCTGTTGCACGATCCCAAAATCCTGTTCCTCGACGAGCCCACCATCGGCCTCGATGTCGTCGCCAAGGATGCGGTCCGCAAGTTCCTGGCCGAGGTCAATCGCGAGCGCGGCACCACCATCATCCTCACCACCCACGATCTCGTGGACATCGAGGAAATCTGCCCTCGCCTCATCATGGTGGACGATGGCAAGCTGCTGTTCGACGGCGAACTCAAACGCCTGCGCGCCACCCTCGGCTCGCGCCGCCGGCTGACCCTCGAATTTGCCGGCGACCCCGGTCCCATCATTCTGACCTCGGCCACGCTGACGGCCGATGACGGCGCGGCCAAGCACTTCCTGCTCGAAGACGAAAGCGTGTCCTTGCTCGACGTGCTGGAAGAGCTGGGCCGCGGCCACGGGCTGAAGGACGTCAAGCTCGAGGAGCCGGACATCGAAGAGGTCATCCGCACCTTCTACAAGACCAAGCCGCAGCTGGCCGGCGCTGCGCCATGAAGGTCAGCGCCTATCCCGCCTTCACCGTCACGGCGTTCCTCTCGCGCCTTGTCTACCGCAACCAGGTGTGGTCCGGCGTCTTTGGCGAACTTGTCGCCACCTTCGCCTTCATCGCCGTGTGGACGGCAGCCTTCTCCGGCTCGCGCAATGTCGATGGCGTCACCTTGCCCGACATGGTCACTTACGTGCTGATCGCCGGGCCGCTGCTCAACTGGAACACGACGCGCTATATCCGCGAGGTCGGCGACAGCATTCGCAATGGCGATGTCACGGTGTTCCTGCTCAAGCCGCTGCACTATCCGGCGCTGCTGTTCTTCAACCAGCTGGGCAACAACGCCTTCGAGCAACTGACAATCACCCTGCCGGTTGCCGTGATCGTGGCCCTCACCGTCGGCCTGCTGCCGCCGGCAAGCCCGGCCCACGGCCTGCTCTTCCTGGCGTTCTGGGCAGTCTCCTGGTGCATGCTGTTCCTGATCGCCACGCTGACTGGCCTCCTCGCCTTCTGGCTGCTGACGGCGTTTTCGCTGGAATGGTTCCTGCGCGGCATCATGGCGCTCGCCTCCGGTGCCGTCGTTCCACTGTGGTTCATGCCGGGCGCACTTGCGGCACTCCTTGGCCACCTCCCCTTCGCCTGGGTCAGCTATTATCCGAGCGCCGTCTATCTCGGCAAACTCGATGCGCCGACCTCCGGGGTGTACCTGCTCATCGGCCTCTCCTGGCTCGCCGCGCTCGCAGCCCTTGCCGGCTGGCTCTGGTCGCGCGCCCGCCACCGGCTGGTCGTGCAGGGGGGCTGAGCCATGCTGCGCACACTTCGCCTCCTGCCCCATCTCATCGGCATTCACGTGCGCACGCACATGGAATACCGCAGCGCCCTGGTCATTGGGTGGATCGCTCAAGCGGTCGGGTATGGCGGCATGTATGCCTCCATTGCGCTGATCATCAACCGCTTCGAAAACCTCGGCGGCTGGACCTGGCCACAGATGGCGCTGCTGCTCGCCTTCCATCTGCTCGCCTACGCGGTCGGCGCCTGCATCAGCTTCGTCCAATTCCGCGATATGGAAGAAAAGATCCGCTTCGGCACCTTCGACGCCATCCTCGTCAAGCCGATCGGCCCGTGGACGTTCCTCGCCTTCTCCGGGCTCAATATCGAATATGGGGGGCACATCGCGCTGGCCATCGGGTTGATGATCTGGGCGTTGCTCAGCCTCGACCTGCCCTGGACACCAGGCCTGGCCCTCTATTTCGCCGCCGCGGTCGCCAGCGCGGCGATGCTTGTGGCCGCCCTGATGACCATGATCGGTGCCACCGCTCTGATCTGGGTGCGGTCGCGCCACCTGTTTGCGATCTTCTTCGGCTTCTGGGAACTGGCTCGCTACCCGCTCAACATCTTCCCCGCACCGCTCCAGATCCTGATGATCACCTTTGCGCCTCTGGGCTTCCTGGCGTTCATCCCCTGCGCCGTTGTGCTCGGCAAACCCGTGCCGATCCTTGGGGACCTCGCGCCAGCGGCCTCCCTTCTCATCGGCCCCCTCTTCGTCATCCTCGCGGCCGCCCATTGGCGCTGGTGCCTGCGCAATTACCAAGGCGCGGGAGGCTAAGGCTCAAACACTCCTGCCCCTACCAAAGTCGGGGCTCGACAACCTCCGCCTGCCCCGCTACCTTTCGCCTCATGATCAACGCCGCCACCTTTTATTGGTATTTTAGCTATCCGCTCCCGGCGGAGGCTAACGCGCGCGTGTCCTGATCCAGACAAGACCAGACCAAACCGCAAGCCAGCCGCCCGACTTCCGAGGCGGCTTTTTTCTTGGCCCCTCGCAGCACCACCCCGAGGGACCAAATGCTCAAATCGACCGACGACCTCCGCATCACCGAAATCAAGCCGCTGACGCCGCCCATCGAGGTGATGCGCCAGCATCCACGCACCGACGCCGCGACGCGCACGGTGATTTCGGCTCGGCACGATCTCCATAACATTCTCACGGGCCAGGACGACCGGCTGGCCGTCATCGTCGGTCCCTGTTCCATTCACGATCCGGCCGCCGCCATCGAGTACGCCACGCGCCTGGCGCCCCTGCGCGAAAAGCTCGGCGACCGGCTCGAAATCATCATGCGCGTCTACTTCGAAAAGCCCCGCACGACGGTGGGCTGGAAGGGTCTCATCAACGATCCCGATCTCGACGGCAGCTTCAATATTCGCCAGGGGCTGCACACCGCACGCGCCCTGTTGCTCGACATCACCAATCTCGGCCTTCCGACCGCCTGCGAATTCCTCGACATGACAACGCCGCAATATCTGGCCGATCTCGTCGCCTGGGCCGCGATTGGCGCGCGCACCACCGAATCGCAGATCCACCGCGAACTGGCCTCAGGCCTTTCCTGCCCGGTGGGCTTCAAGAACGGCACCGATGGCAACGTCAAGATCGCGCTTGACGCGGTCCTTTCCGCCAGCCAGCCGCATCACTTCATGGCGGTGACCAAGGACGGCCAGTCAGCCATCGCGGCCACCACCGGCAATCCCGATTGCCACATCATCCTGCGTGGCGGCAAGACCACGAACTACGATGCCGAAAGCGTCGATGCCGCTGCCAAGGCAGCACAAAAGGCGGGCCTCGCGCCGGCGATCATGATCGACGCCAGCCACGCCAACTCCTCCAAGAATCCCGAAAACCAGCCCCGCGTTCTGGCCGAGATCGGAGACCAGATGGCCTCCGGTGACAACCGCATCATCGGCGTGATGATCGAATCCAACCTCGTCGCCGGCCGGCAGGACCTCGTACCGGGTCAGCCCCTCACCTACGGTCAGTCCATCACCGACGGCTGCATCGGTTGGGACACGACAGTTAAGACCCTTGAGGCTCTCGCCGCCGCCGTCGAAAAACGCCGCGCCGCAACCACCCAGGCGGTGGCATAGTCCATCCCACGCACCGACCCGCCTCTCCCCCTCCGGGGGAGGCCGGGAGGGGGTGAGAGAGCCCGGAAGGCAAGTCACTAACCGGAAGCGCCGTACGCTCAGGACGGTCGGCTCCGCGTCGAAGCGGCTTGACCGGCACCCCGCGTTCCTGTTCTCTCCCGCCATGGCCCGCAACCCCCTGCTTCTCGTCCCCAACATCCTCACCATCATCCGCATCGCGGCGATCGTGCCGATCGCGTGGCTGGTGATGGAAGGCGACATTGGCCTTCGCATCGTCGCTCTGGTTCTCTATGTGCTGGCCGCCGCCAGTGACTGGGTAGACGGCTATCTCGCCCGCGCCTGGAACCAGTATTCCGACCTCGGCCGCATGCTCGACCCCATCGCCGACAAGCTGCTCGTCGGCATCATGGTGGCGGTCCTCGCTTGGGATGGCAGCTTGTCCGGCTGGGACATGATCCCGGTCATCGCCATCCTCTTTCGCGAGTTCTTCATCTCCGGGCTGCGTGAATTTCTCGGCAATACCGCCGTGGTGCTGCCGGTCAGCAAGCTGGCCAAGTGGAAGACTACGGTGCAGTTGATCGCCCTTGCGATCGTGCTGCTCGAAGGCATCATCCCGGGCTTGCGGCTCCTGTCCGACATTGTTCTTTGGCTGGCCGGGGCGCTGACACTGTGGACGGGCTGGAACTATCTTCGCGCCTCCTGGCCACACCTTCTTGGCACCGGCAAATGAAGGTTCTCTATTTCGCCTGGCTGCGCGAGCGCCTCAATCGCGCCAGCGACGAGATCGACCCGCCTGCAGAGGTGAAAACGCTTGCCGATCTCGTGCACTGGCTGCGGGCGCGGGACGAAGCGCTGGATATCGCCATGGCCAATCCCGCCCTCTTCAAGCTCTCGCGCGATGCCCGCATCGTTTCGCCTGACACGCCCATCGCCGGCGCGCGCGAGATCGCCATCCTGCCCCCCATGACGGGTGGTTGACGATGATCCGCGTGACCGCCGACCCGTTTGACCCCGGCCTCAACGCCAATCGGTTTCAGGCGGAGAGCGAGGGCGCCGGGGCGATGGTCACCTTCACCGGCATCGTTCGCTCCACGCCGGATCGCCCGATCACCGCGCTGGTCCTGGAGTGCTATCCGGCGCTGGCCGAACACGAGTTGGCCGAGATGCGGGACCGGGCGATCGTCCGCTTTGGGCTCATCGACGCTGCCATCACGCACCGCCATGGCCGCCTTCTGCCCGGGGACACCATCATGCAGGTCATAACTTTGGCGCCGCACCGCCGAGCCGCTTTCGAGGGCGCCGCGTTCCTCATGGACTACCTCAAGACAGATGCTCCATTCTGGAAACAGGAAGAGACCGAGAACGGCCTGGAGTGGGTAGCGGCCAAATCCGAGGACGACGCGGCCCGCGGCCGCTGGTCCTGACGGCCTGTTAACCGTCCGGTAACCATAACTGCCGCTCCCATGCGATCCGTGATAACAGTGCGTCAGTCAAACGCCGGCTGGGGCCACACCATGTCGCAACCCTATCTCGACGCCGCTACGGTCAAGCGGCTCTCCGTGCTCACGCCGTGGCGCACCGCCTTTGCGCTTGCCTTCGACTGGGGCGTCATCGTTGCCGCCATCGCCCTTTCCCAATGGGCGCAGCACTGGGCGATCTACCTGCTGGCCGTAGTGATTGTCGGTGGCCGCATGCACGGTTTTGGCGTCCTCCTGCACGATTTCGCGCACTATCGGTTCCTGTCCGGGCGAAAGGGCTTGAGCGACTGGATATGCGACAACTTTGTCGCCTGGCCGATCCTTTCAACCGTCGCCAGCTACCGCCAGAACCACCTCGCGCACCATCGCTACACCAATACCGACAAGGACCCGGACTGGGTCATCAAGCTGGGCAAGCGCAAGTTCACGTTCCCCCAGGCCTGGCAGCACGCGGCGCTCGATCTGGTCAGCTATCTCGTCGTCGTCGGGTCCATCATCGACATCTTCAGCATCACCGCTCGCCTCAAGGCCGCGCCAAAGCCGCCGCTCGCCTACCGCCTCGCGCGCCTCGGCTACTATCTTGTCCTCGCGGCACTCTTCACAGTCCTCGGTATCTGGCGCGAGGTTCTTCTCTATTGGTTTGTCCCTTATTTCACGGCCTTTTTCCTGCTCATGCATGTCCGCAGTGTGGCCGAGCATTTCGGGTCGATGGACTATTCGCATGAACTGGGCGGCACCCGTTCCGTCGTGCCCTATCAGTGGGAGCGAGCACTCTTTGCGCCGCACCACGTCAATTACCACCTCGAGCATCACCTCTACCCCAGCGTCCCCTTCTACAACCTGCCCCAATTGCACGCGGCGCTGATGTCCAATCCGGCTTACGCCGCCAGAGCGCACAACACCCGCGGCTACACGACGGGGCTTGTGCAAGAAACGCTGTTCGGCACCGCCTCCGTCCCTGCCTGACGCGCAAAGAAAAATGCCCGCCGGACCGGCGGGCACTTCATCTTCTGGTGAAACACGAGCCCTATTCGGCCGCTTGTGCCCGCTTGGGCTGAACCGCCCGAGTGTAGGCATCGATCAGTGTGCGGCACCCTTCGCCCGGTGTGAACGTGTAGTCCCCGATCAGCGACACCGGCGTCACTTCGGCGGCAGTACCGGTGAGGAAGCACTCGTCGAAGTCGCTCAGTTCCTCGGGCTTGATGTGCCGTTCGGTGACGGTGAAACCGTTCTCCTTGGCCAGCGCAATGACAGTCTGCCGCGTGATGCCGTTGAGGAAGCAATCGGGCGTCGGCGTCGTGATGTCCTTGCCCTTGATGAAGAACACATTGGCGCCAGTGGCTTCGGCCACATAACCGCGATAGTCCAGCATCAGCGCATCGGCATAGCCGTTGGCCATGGCATGGTCTTTCGACAGTGTGCAGATCATGTAAAGACCCGCGGCCTTGGCAGAGGACGGGATCGTCTCCGGCGACGGACGCTTCCATTTGCTCCATTCGAGCCGAATGCCCTTGAGCTTTTCCTCGACCGAGAAATAACTCGGCCACACCCAGGCCGCGATCGCCACGTGCACCGTGTTGTTGCGAGCCGGCACCGACAATTCTTCCGATCCGCGCCAGGCGACAGGACGAACATAGGCGTCGACAAGACCGTTCTTTTCCAGCACCAGCCGCTTGGCCGCTTCGAGTTCCTCGACCGTATACGGGAAAGGCATGTCCAGCGTCGCGGCAGAGCGGATCAGACGCTCGGAATGCTCGCGCGACTTGAAGATTTCGCCGCCATAGGCGCGTTCGCCTTCGAATACCGAACTGGCATAATGCAGCCCGTGCGTGAGCACGTGGATCTTCGCATCCTTCCAGGGTTTGAGTTCCCCATCGAACCAGATCCAGCCATCGCGCTGGTCCATCGGCAGGCCTGCCATGATCCTCTCCCGAGAATAAAGTGTCGTTCGCCCTGTTCAGGCACGGTTCCGCTCATCATGCCCAGCGTACCCGAGCTTGGCAAATACCAAGCTCTTTGGGATAAGACAGCATGCGGCGGCTTGGGAGACACAATGGCAGAGCACCCTAAAAATGTCAACAAGGCTGACATAATTTCGCCGGTATCCGATCAGCCACACCTCCCGCTCGACATCATGGGACTCTTCTTCTTTGCCTATCGGGATTTTACCGGTGACGCCGATGCCCTGCTGGAGCGGCAAGGCTTCGGGCGCGCGCACCACCGGGTGCTCTATTTTGTCAACTTGCGACCGGGCATGCCGGTCGCGGACCTGCTCGACATCCTCAAGATCACCAAGCAGTCGCTCGCTCGCGTGCTGCGGCAACTGATCGACCATGGCTACGTCGAACAAAAGACCGGGCACGCCGATCGACGGCAGCGGCTCTTGTTCGCAACGGACAAGGGTCGCGCCTTTTTCGCTGACCTCTCGGTGAGCCAGGCCACCCGTATCGACGCCTCCATTGCCGCGTTGCCGCCCGAGGCGGCGACCACGGTCAGGCGTTTCCTGGTCGGCATGGTCGATCCCGCCGATCACCCGACGCTCGACCGGCTGAACCTGACCGCAAATATCTGAGCGATCGAAGCGTCAGCCCCGCCCCAGTTCCTCACTGCGCCGGCGTGCAGCTGCGACGGCGCGACCGACGAGGGGGCCAAGTCCATCATCCGCCATCAGCACTGCCAGCGCCTCCGCCGTCGTCCCCTTGGGTGACGTCACATTCTGCCGTAACACCCCGGCAGGACTCTGATCGGCTTCCATCAGCGCCGCGGCACCGATGACGGTTTGGCGGGCCAGCTGCATGGCGATGTGCTCCGGAAGCCCCTGCGCCACACCGGCGGCAGCCAAGGCTTCCACCAGGTTGAAAACATAAGCCGGGCCAGAACCTGAGACCGCGGTCACCGCATCAAGATCGCTCTCGGCATCGAACCAGACCAACTGCCCCGACGCCCTCAGAAGGGCATCCACGGCAGCTTTTCCCTCGGCGCTGACGCCGGGACCAGCAACCGCTCCTGTCATGCCCTTGCCGACCTGCGCCGGCGTATTGGGCATGGCGCGTACGATATTATCCGTCTCAAGCCCGCGAGCGAGTTGGGCAATGGATATCCCCGCCGCAATCGAAAGAACCGTGGTATGCCGACCGATGACAGGGCTGAGCGTTTTCATGACGTCGGCGATGATTTGCGGCTTCACCGCCAATACCAGCACATTGGGCTGCAACCCGACGGGGTCGGGACCGATATCGATCTCATAGTCTTGCGCGAAGCCCTTCGCCGCCTCGCTGGGCAGCGGATCGGCCAGGATGAGATTGTTTGGCGCCAGGCCGGCATCGAGCCAGCCCTGTGCCATCGCCAATCCCATCTTTCCGGCCCCGATCAACATGACCGGGCCAACATCTCGCACTGTCGTCATCAGGCCTCGCCCACTGTTTCGAACATCACATGGCTCAGAGCATCTGCGGCCGACTTGCCGGCCCACACCACGAACTGGAAGGCCTGGTAGTAAAGATCGCAGCTGTCGCTGGCTGAACGCAGCAGGGCTTCACATTGTTGCGGGGAAACATCCGCCCCGCCGGTCAGCAGGTGCGAATTGCGGAACAGCACCACCCCTTCCTTGTGCCAAATGTCGAAGTGACCGATCCAGAGCTGTTCGTTTATCAGGGTGATCAATTGCTTGATCTCGCTGCGACGGCCATCGGGTACCTTCAGATCGAACGCACAGGCGATGTGAAGCGACTCGAGATCTTCCATCCAGTTGAAGGAGACGTGGTAGTCGCTCCAGCCGCCCCGTACCGAGATAGAAATTTCGTCGGCGTCCTGGCGCTCGAAGGTCCAGTCGTTGATCGACGCGATATGCTCGACCAAGTCCACCGGGTGGGAGACGCGATCTGGCTCAAACTCAATCAGAGACATGGACGGGTTCCGTCTGGAAGGCGTTGTCGTCTATCCGGTTCGGGCGAACAAACCGGCATGGCATCGGGTACGCTGGAACACGCAACGGACGGGCACTCCTCCCATCCGCAAGACGCGACCGAACACTGTAGAGAACTGGTCGCTGCCTCAAGGGCTTACGAATCGTCCACATGAGAGGACCCTACATTGCCCCGGCGATTCAGGGGACGGCAGGGAACGCCACGAGGACCATTTCCTTGTGGATGATGATTGGTCCGACAAGGTTAACGCAACCTTAACACGCCAGCCGCAGCCGGGGAAAACCGTCCCGAAAGAGGTCAGTTTTCCACAACGCAGGGCTGAAGCGGTCAGAAGGCGAATGGGCCGTCAGGCGGACGGCGTGCCCTTGCCCTTCAGCTCCGCAAGTTCCTTGCGAAGAGCATCGATCTCTTCGCCCTGCACCTGCACGAGCTCGCGCAGCGCGTCGAAATCTTCGCGCTTGACCAGTTCCATGTCCGAAATGATCCGTTGCGCCTGCGACTTGACGATGGTCTCGACTTCGCGCCGCACGCCATCCGCCATGCCGGCGGCCTCGTTCATCATCCGGCCGAGATTGTCGAAGATCCGGTTGCTCTGGTTCATGGCACTTCCGTTCACTGCTGGGCGCCCGGGTGTCGGGCTCTTTGCCGATATGTAGGGCACATACCGGCACTTGGCCAGTCTGCCCCCGCCGCACTGCTTGAACCGCAGCGCCCAAAAGGCTAGGCCACTGGGCGATTGGCCGCATTGGCCAAGCGAGCGCCATCGGCCGCTGGAGACGCGAACGTGCCTTTCCCCAATATCGATCCCATTGCCTTCGCGATCGGCCCGATTGCCATCCGCTGGTATGCTCTCGCTTACTTGTTCGGGGTTCTGCTGGGCGCGGCCTATGGATGGCTCCTGCTGCGCAACCCACGGCTCTGGTATCGCGGCGCGCCGCCCTTCCCTGCCAAGGACATCTGGGATTTCGCCTTCTGGGCCATGCTCGCCATCGTGATCGGCGGCCGCACCGGTTACGTGCTGTTCTACAACCTCCCCTATTATCTGCAGAACCCCACGCAGATCATCAACACCCTCGATGGCGGCATGTCCTACCACGGTGGCATGCTCGGGTTGATGCTCGCAGCCGTGCTGTTTGCGCGGTCCAAGGGCGGCCACTGGCTGTCCGCGCTCGATCTTCTCGGGGCCGTCGCCACCATCGGCATTATGCTCGGACGCATTGCCAATTTCATCAACGGCGAACTCTATGGCGCCCCCACCACCCTGCCCTGGGGCGTCATCTTCCCGACCGATCCGCTGCAGGTTCCGCGCCATCCGAGCCAGCTGTACGAATCTCTGCTCGAAGGCCTGCTGCTCTTACTGCTCATCCGCGTCGTCACGCACCTCTTCCATGGCCTGCGCAAGCCGGGTCTGGTTGCAGGCATCTTTGCCATAGGCTACTCGCTGGCGCGCATCCTCGTGGAGTTCGTCCGCCTACCCGACGTCCAGATCGGATACCTCTATGGCGGCTGGCTGACACTGGGACAGGTGCTGAGTCTGCCCATGCTGATCATCGGCATCGGCCTCGTCGCTTATGCGTTGACCCGGCGAGAAAACCCGATCCGTCCCTAGAAGGCCGCCCGCACCATGACAGATGCTCTCTCTCTGGACGAGCAGATCGACCTGCAGATCCGCACCAACGGCCCCATGTCGGTCGCGACCTATATGGGCCTCTGCCTGACGCATCCGACACGTGGCTACTACAAGGGTGCCGACCCGTTCGGCCAGGGCGGCGACTTCATTACCGCGCCCGAAATCTCGCAGATGTTCGGCGAGCTGATCGGCTTTAACCTCGTCAACCTCTGGCAACAAATGGGCGAGCCGAAAGCCTTCACGCTCCTGGAGCTGGGCCCCGGCCGCGGCACGCTGATGGCCGACATCCTGCGCGTCGCCTGCCGGGCACCGGGGTTCCGGGACGGCCTGCAGCTGCGCCTGTTCGAAACGAGCCCCAACCTGCTGGCGGCGCAAAAGGACCGGCTCGAGAGTTATGATCCGCAATGGATCCAGAACTTCGACGACTTTCCGCAAGGGCCGCTGCTGGTGGTGGCCAACGAATTCTTCGATGCCATGCCCATCCGCCAGTTCGTGCGGCGCCCCGATGGCTGGCACGAGCGGGTGATCGGCCTGGTTGAGGACAAGCGCGCTTTCGGGTTGTCCCCTACCCCCATCCCGGCCGCGAGCATGCCCGATGCGGTGGCCGATGCCGAGATCGATGCCGTGTTCGAGGTCTGCTTTGCGGCGGCCGAAGTGCTGTCGCACCTTGCAAAGGCAGTGGCGCGGCTCGGTGGCAGTATCCTTGCGATCGATTACGGGTACGCAGCCAGCCAGACGGGAGAGACGCTGCAAGGGGTCCGCCGCCATGCTTATGCCGATGTCCTCGACACGCCGGGAGAGACGGATCTGTCCGCCCACGTGGATTTTGGCGCGCTTGCCAATGTCGCGCGGCAGAGCGGCCTCGCGGTGGAGCCGCTGGCCACGCAAGGGCAGTTCCTGACCCGGATGGGCATTGGCGAGCGCAAGAATGCCCTGCAGAAAGCCAATCCCGGCGCCGCTGCCGATATCCAGTCAGGCCACGACCGGCTGATCGGCAAGGACCAGATGGGCGAACTCTTCAAGGTGTTCTGCGCACACAGTCCGGGACTGCAGCCGGCGGGTTTCGCGCCGTGAGCATCTATGAGACGTCCGAAGCACTGAGCGGGATCGCCGGGGTGACGCACGGCTTTTTCGGGCGCGCCGGTGGCCAGTCGACCGGCGAGTTCGCCGACAACAACGTCTCCCTGGCGGTTGGCGATGACCCGGTCGCGGTGCTGGCCAATCGCGCCGGCGTCGCGCGCATGATGGGCTTTGATCCGGCCCAGCTCTGCATCCTCAAGCAGGTGCACTCCAACCACGCCGAAACCGTCACCACTCCCGTGGGCGACCGGATGGTCGAAGCCGACGCCATGGTCACGGCCACGCCGGGGCTGCTGCTCGGCATTCTGACCGCCGACTGCACGCCGATCCTCTTCGCCGACCCCGAGGCCGGGGTGATCGGCGCGGCGCATGCGGGGTGGCGGGGAGCCGTCGATGGTATTGTCGAGCACACTGTAGAGGCGATGACGGCCGTCGGGGCTCGGCGCGAAAACATCATCTGCGCCTATGGACCGACGATTTATGGCGAGAATTACGAGGTGGGCGAGCAGTTCATGGCCGACGTGCTCGCGCTCCACGCCGATGCCGCCCCGCACTTCCACACCCCTCCGGGCGGGGCGCCCCACTTCGACCTGCCCGGCTTTGTCGAGGAGCAGGTGCGCAGGGCCGGGATTGAACGGGTGGAGCGGGTTGGCGCCTGTACCTATGCCAACCCCGGCAGGTACTTCTCGCACCGGCGCGCAACCCATCACGGCACACGCACGGGGCGGCAGATCGCCGTCATCGGATTGACGCAGGTTTAATTTACCGATCCGCCCAAAGTGCCGTTGCGCCTGCCCGGCGTAGCCGTTAAAGCTGCCCGCGAAACTGCATGGTCCGCCTCCCGGACCGGTTGAGACAGGATCGCGCCCATGAAGCTGGTGACCGGCAACTCCAACCGCGCCCTCGCCCAGGCCGTCGCCAGCTACCTCGAACTTCCCCTCACCGACTGCACCGTCAAGCGCTTCGCGGACAAAGAAGTCTATGTCGAGGTGCACGAGAATGTACGGGGCGAAGACGCCTTCATCATCCAGTCGACGAGCTTCCCGGCCAATGACAATTTGATGGAGCTGCTGATCCTGACGGACGCGCTGCGGCGCTCCTCGGCCCGGCGCATCACCGCCGTGATCCCCTATTTCGGCTATGCCCGGCAGGACCGCCGCGCCGCCGGCCGCACGCCGATTTCCGCCAAGCTGGTGTCGAACCTCATTACCGAGGCCGGCGTCAACCGCGTCATCACGCTCGACCTCCACGCCGCCCAGATCCAGGGCTTCTTCGACATTCCGACCGACAATCTCTATGCCGCCCCGATCATCACGCGCGACATTTTGGATAACTACCAGCTCGACCACACCATGATCATCTCCCCCGATGTCGGCGGGGTGGCGCGGGCGCGCGCCGTGGCGCAGCGCCTGGGGCGGGATCTGGCCATCGTCGACAAGCGCCGCCCGCGGGCTGGTGTGTCGGAGGTGATGAACATCATCGGCGACGTCGAGGGTCAGAGCTGCATCCTGATCGACGATATCGTCGACAGTGGCGGTACGCTGATCAACGCCGCCGAGGCGCTGCTCAAGGCAGGCGCCAAGTCGGTCTCGGCCTATATCACCCACGGCGTGCTGTCCGAGGGGGCCTCCGAGCGCATCGCGGCCAGCAAGCTCAAGGAGCTGGTGGTGACCGATTCGATCCAGGAGACCGACGCCACGCGGGCCGCTCCCAATATAAGGCGCATCACCATCGCGCCGCTGATCGGCGAGGCGGTTGCTCGCACCGCCAGCGAGCAGAGCGTCTCGAGCCTGTTCGACTAGTCAGAAAGCCCTGCCGAACAACGTCCGCACCGGCTTGCCGTGCCGGATGCTTTCCTCTATATCCCGCGGCCATGAAGCGCTCGTCACCCCTGGAGGACGGGCGCGTATGCCGTTGTGATGACGCCATACACCAACCCAATGGATGATTTCCATGGCTGAGACCAAAGTGCTCAAGGCACAGGCGCGTGACGGAGTGGGCAAGGGGGCCGCTCGCGAACTGCGCCGTCAGGGACGTGTTCCCGCTGTTATCTACGGTGACAAGAAGCCCCCCGTCACCATTTCGCTGTCATTCAACGAGACGCTGAAGGCCATCTATGATGGCGGCTTCAAGTCGCACGTGCTCGAACTGGACGTCGATGGCGAAAAGCACCGCGTCATTCCGCGCGACTACCAGCTCGACGTCGTCAAGGACATGCCCGTCCATGTCGACTTCCTGCGCGTTTCAGGCAATTCGTCGCTCCACGTCGAGGTGCACGTGGTCTTCGTAAACGAAGAAAAGAGCCCCGGCCTCAAGCGCGGCGGCACGCTCAACGTCGTGCGCCACACTGTCGAGCTGATCGCCCCGGCCAATGCCATCCCCGAAGAGATCACCGTTGATCTTTCCGGCTACGAGATCGGCGACTCGGTGCACATCTCAGCCGTGACCCTGCCCAAGGGCGTCAAGCCGGCCATCACCGACCGCGACTTCACCATCGCGACCGTCGTCGCTCCGTCGAGCCTGCGCTCGGCTGGCGATGCCGAGAGCGAAGAGACCGAAGAAGCGGCTGAAGGCGGCGAAGAGGCGTAATCCTCCTTGCGCTTTCCCAGCGTTTGAACGAGGCGGCCCCGCGGCCGCCTCTGTCATTTGAAAGGCGCCACAACGATGAAACTGCTGGTCGGCCTCGGCAATCCCGGCGCGCAATATGCCGGCAACCGCCACAATGTGGGCTTCATGGCCATCGACGCCATTGCCGATGCGCATGGCATCGGGCCGTGGAAATCCAAGCACGCCGGGCTGCTCGCCGAGGGGACGATCGGCGGCGAGAAGGTGCTGCTCCTGAAGCCGCAGACCTTCATGAACAAGTCCGGCGACAGCATGCAGCAGGCCACGCGCTTCTTCAAGATCGCCAACAGCGACGTCATCGTCTTTTACGACGAGCTCGACCTGGCGCCGGGCAAGGTGCGGGTCAAGGTCGGCGGCGGCAATGGCGGGCACAATGGCCTGAGGTCCATCGATCCGCAGATCGGGCTCGACTACAAGCGCGTCCGCATCGGCATCGGGCACCCGGGCAAGGAATTCGTGACGCCCCATGTGCTGGGCGACTTCGCCAAGGCCGACCAGAGCTGGCTTAAACCCCTGCTCGAGGAGATGGGGCGCCAGGCGCCGCTGCTGCTCAAGGGCGACGACAGCGGCTTCATGAACAAGCTGGCACTGGCCGTCCAGGCCGACGACCCCGCCAAGGCGGAAAAGTCCGCGCCCAAGGGCACTCCTAAGGCGCAGAGCCACATCCGACAGGCGCGTCCGCCCAAGCCACAGGCCGAACTGCCCAAGTCCGGACCGATGGCCGACATGCTGAGCAAGCTGTTCGGCAAGTCGGGCGACTGAGGACGTGCGAAATTAGCGCCCGGCCTGCTGGCGTCGCGCTTTCGCTGGTGTGTCCTGCTGGAGGGCACGGTAACGGGCGGCCTTTGGGCCTTCCGAATAGGTAGAACGGTCCAAGGGCCGCCCGTCACGGCATCGGCTTGCTTAGGGGGTCCGGTCTCAGGCGGAACTGTGTTGCAAGCCCGGCTGCCGATTTTCTACCCACGCAGGGGGACGCCTCCCCCATCCGATCCTCCCCACCCGGCCCTGCGTAGGGGCCGCGTAACCTGGCGGGGATGGGAGAAGAATGGCACGCGGTTTTGGGGGCGAGGAGAACGCGAGCGAGGTGGAGAGATTTTCACCCGCTGTCTCGCGTTTGGCCGGGGTGCGATGAATGGCGAAAGCACGCCCGACGCGTTTGCGGCTTCAGGCCTTGCGGCCCATGAACAGTTTGACCAGCACCACGATCACCGCGATCACGAGCAGCAGGTGGATCAGCGCACCCGCCACCTTGAATGCCAGGCCGGCAGCCCACAGAATAAGCAGTATGACCGCGATCGTCCAAAGCATGGGTGGTCTCCGTTCCGTGATAAGCAGGTGAAAGGCTAATGGGGACAGGCGGAAAATGTTCCGCATGGCTCCGGCCGCTGGTGGGGGCCACCTGCTGGCTTGATCCGGCACTCTGCGCCTCGCGGGAAGAGTGTGTCGCGAGCAGACTATGGGCCACCAGTATGTGGCGCACCCCCACCCGGCCTCCCCCGTCGAGGGGGAGGAGCTGCATCGCGGTTGCCCAGATGTCATGGGCAACCGATGGGGCGGGGGAGACCGGCGAGGTGGAGGGATTGCGCGATCCGGCTCCCTCCCCCTCGCGGGGAGGGATGGGGTGGGGAGATCGCGTGCAGGAGGCTGGATACGGGTCCCCAGGGCGTGGCGCACCCCCACCCAGCCTCCCCCGTCAAGGGGGAGGAGCTGCATCGTGGGCGGCCAGACATCATCGGCAACCGACAGGGCGGGAGAGACCGCCCAGGGAGGACGTTGCGCTTAGGCCACCTGGGCCTTGCGGGGGCCGCGGGCCCATTCGGGGAGCCAGGTGCCGTGGGCTTCGATGAGGTCGTCCACCACGGCCCAGATCTGGTCGAGATCGAGTTCGGCGGCGGTGTGGGGGTCCATCATGGCGGCGTGGTAGATGTGCTCACGGTTTTCCTCCATCAGCGCGCGGACCGTCAGCTCCTGCACGTTGATGTTGGTGCGGATGAGTGCCGTCAGCTGCGGCGGCAACTCGCCGATATAGGTGGGCTGCAGTCCATTGTTGTCGACAAGGCACGGCACTTCCACGGCGGCATTGTTGGGCAGCGAGGTGATGACGCCGTTGTTCCTGAGATTGCCGTAAATCACCGAAGGCTCGCCCGTCCACACCGAATTGACGATGGAAGAGGCGTATTCCTTGGAGGGCTTCACCTCGATCTTGTCGGCCTGTTTGTAGTCTTCGCTGGTCTTTTTCCAGCGCGCGATCTGCTCGACGCAGCGCTTGGGGTATTCGTCGAGCGGAATGCCGAACTTCTCGATCAGGTCTTCGCGGCCTTCCTTGATGAAGTAGGGCGTGTACTCGGCAAAGTGCTCGGAGCTCTCGGTGACGAAATACCCCAGCCGCGTCATCATCTCGTAGCGCACCTTGTTGGGACAGCGCGGATTCCAGCCGGCCTTGGGGGCGCGGCCTTCGCGATAGGCGCGGTGCAGCTCGGGGTAGAGATCCTTGTAGGAGCCATCGGGCAGGCGCTGCTCGAAATTGAGGTAGAACGCCATGTGGTTGATGCCGGCCGAGCGGTAGCGGATGTCCTCGTAGGGGATGTCGAGGTCGTGGGCCAGTTCCATGGCCGTGCCCTGCACCGAGTGGCAGAGGCCGACCTGCTTGATGGTGGGGTATTTCTCCGAAATCGCCCAGGTGTTGATGGCCATCGGGTTGACGTATTGCAGCATGACCGCGTTGGGTGCGACCGCGAGCATGTCCTCGCAGATGCTCCAGAGGTGCGGCACGGTCCTGAGGCCGCGCATGATGCCGCCGACGCCCAGCGTGTCGGCAATGGTCTGGCGGAGGTTGTATTTCTTGGGCACGTCGAAATCGACGACGGTGGAGGGCTCGTAGCCGCCGATCTGGAAGCAGACGACGACGAAATTGGTGCCATCGAGGGCCTTCTTCTGGTCGGAGAAGGTTTCGACGGTGGCCGGGACGCCGAGCGTCGAGACCAGCTTTTTGGCGATGATCTCGCTTTCCTCGAGGCGCGTGGGGTTGATGTCCATCAGCCGGATCTGGGCGCCGCTGAGCGCCGGGCGCTGCAGGATGTCGCCGACGATGTTCTTCATGAACACCGACGAGCCGGCTCCGATGAAGGTGATTTTTGGGTTTGCCATGGAATGCTCCGTAAGGTCAGGCGGCAATTTCGAACGCGGCGCGGACGAGCCGGGCCGTGTAATCGGTCTTGGGGTGGATGAGGACTTCGTTGACCGGGCCTTCCTCGACGATCCGGCCGTTCTGCATGACCATGACGCGGTGGCACAGGGCCCGCACGACCTTGAGATCATGGCTGATGAAGAGGTAGGAAAGCCCCTTTTCGTCCTGCAGCTTGCGCAACAGGTCGATGATCTGGGACTGCACCGACAAATCGAGCGCCGAGGTGGGTTCGTCGAGCAGGATGAACTCGGGCTCGAGCGCGATGGCCCGGGCAATGGCGATGCGCTGGCGCTGGCCGCCGGAAAATTCGTGCGGGAAGCGTTGCAGGATGGTGTCGGGCATGCCCGCGTCGCGCAGCGCCTGGCGGACGCGGTCGATGCGCTCGCGACCATTGGCGCCGATGCCGTTGACGATCAGCCCTTCCTCGATGATCTGGCGAATCGACATGCGCGGATTGAGCGAGGCGAACGGGTCCTGGAAGACGATCTGCATGCGGCTGCGCAAGGGCCGCATGGCCGCCCGATCCTTGTCCTCGATGGGTTCGCCATCGAACCAGATCTTGCCACCCTGATTGCCGATGAGGCGGATGAGCGCCTGACCGAACGTCGTCTTGCCCGAGCCGCTTTCGCCCACGATGCCGAGGGTTTCGTGGCGCATCAGCTTGATGTCGAGATTGTCGACGGCTTTCAATTCGAAGAAATCGGGCTTGAAGAAGCCGCCGCGCTTGAGCGTGAAGCTGACCTTGACGTTCTGGCCTTCGAGCACCGTCTCATGCGCCCCCTCCTCGAGCGGCAAAGCGGTGCCCTTGGGCTCGGAGGCCAGCAGGTGCTTGGTGTAGGCATGTTGCGGATTGGCGAACAGCGCCTCGGTCTCGTTGTGCTCCTGCACGGCGCCATTCTGCATGACGTAGACATATTCGGAGAACTGCCGCACGATGGTCAGGTCATGGGTGATCAGGATCACCGCCATGCCGTATTTGTCCTTGAGGTCCTTGATGAGGTTGAGGATCTGCGCCTGCACGGTGACGTCGAGCGCCGTGGTGGGCTCGTCGGCGATGAGCACGTCCGGCCGGTTGGCCAGCGCCATGGCGATCATCACGCGCTGGCGCTGCCCGCCCGAGAGCTGGTGCGGATAATTGTTGAGGCGGGCGCGCGGCTCGGGAATCTGCACTTCCTCGAGCAGCTTTTCGGCCCGGTTCATGGCCTCGGCGCGCGACACCTTGTTGTGGAGGTGGATGATCTCGCAGATTTGCTGGCCGATGGTGTAGACGGGGTTGAGCGAGCTCATCGGCTCCTGGAAGATCATGGCGAGATCGTTGCCGCGCAGCTTGCGCATCTCGCCGTCGCTCATCGTCACGATGTTCTTGCCCTTGAGCGTGATCTGGGTGTTCTTGCCGATGGTGGCGCGCTTGGTGAGGAGCTTCATCACCGTGCGGGCGGTGACCGATTTGCCCGAGCCGCTTTCGCCGACCAGCGCGATGGTTTCGCCCTTGTGGAGCTGGAAGGAGACGTCGCGCACGGCGTTGACCACGCCGCCCTCGACCTTGAAATCGACCGCGATGTTGCGCACATCGAGGATCAGCTCGCGGCCATGCTGGCCAAGGTCGAAGCGCTCGGAGGGGGCGAGATTCTCCGGAGTCACGGGAGGCTCCTTGGATCGTTCAGATGGCGGCACACGGTGCCATTCCCGCGCAAGCGGGAGCCCTCGTTAGGGGAACAGGGGTTCCCGCTTGCGCGGGAATGACCTGGTGGGGAGGCGGAGATGCGCATGCTGAACGCCCTCTCAATAGGGGTCGATGGCGTCGCGCAGGCCATCGCCGAGCGCGTTGAACGCAAAGACGGTGATCAGCACGAAGATGACGGGCGAGAGGATCCAGGGGTAGGAACCAATCACCGAGAAGGTGCCGGTGTCCTGCAGCATCAGGCCCCACGAGACGAGCGGAGGCTTCACCGCAAAGCCGAGGAAGCCGAGGAAGCTTTCGAGCAGCACGACGCTGGGGATGGCCAGTGTCACCGCCACGATGATGTGGCTGAGCACATTGGGCAGGATATGGCGGGTGATGATGCGCGCATCGGACGAGCCCACGGCGATGGCGGCGCGGACATAGTCGATGCGGGCCAGCGCCAGGGTCTTGGAGCGCACCTCACGGCTCAGCTGCGCCCAGCCCAGCACCGCCATGACGAAGATCACGAAGGTGAGGAACACGTTGGACGGCGCCGTCACCGGGATGAGCGAGGTGAGCGCGAGGTAGAGCGGCAGTTGCGGGAAGGCGAGGACGAACTCGACGAAGCGCTGCACCCAGGCGTCAAGCGCCCCGCCGATATAGCCCGAGGTGATGCCCACCAGAGTGCCGACGACGGTGGTCATGGTGACCACGGCCAGCGCGATCATCAGCGAGATGCGTGAACCGACGATGCCGCGCGAAAGGATGTCGCGGCCGAACTTGTCGGTGCCCAGGAGCTGGATCGGGCGCCCGTCGGTCGAGCCGAAGAAGTGGATGTTGGTCGGAATGAACCAGAGGAGATGATAGCTGTAGCCCTCGACGAAGAACCCGGTAGGGGTGGGGTTGGACTTGTCGGCACCGGTCAGCGGCTGGAAGGTGACGGGGTCGAACTCGCCCGTGTCGCCGATGGGATAGACGTAAGGGATGAGGCTGAAATTGCCCTGCGGGTCCTCGAAGGCGATGGTGTCGGGCGGCGCGAACGGCAGGTTGGCGGCCTTGGGGTCCATGGGCGCGAAGGTATCGGCGAAGATCGAGACGAACAGCAGGAGCGCGACGAGCACGAGGCCGATCATGCCCATGGTGGAGCGACGGAAGCGGCGCCAGACGAGGGCCGCATAGGTTTCGTTGCCAGAGCCGTAGCGGGAGACCGCAGGGGGGACATCGGCCTCCTCGGCGAAGGTGGGCTCAGGGCCACCGGCAAGATCGGTCGGCAGCGGGATGGAGGAGCGGGTATCGACCTTGCTCATTCGGCGTTTCCTCCCATGCGCACGCGCGGGTCGAGGGCGACCAGCAGCAGGTCGGCGATGATGTTGCCGATGATCAGCGTGGCGGCCAGCACCAGCATGAAGGTGGCGGTGACATAGACGTCCCCTGCCCCCATGGACCCGACGATGGCCGGACCGACGGTGGCCAGGCCGAAGACGATGGCGACCTCGATCTCGCCGGTCAGCATGTAGGGCAGCACCACGCCCTGATAGGCGATCAGCGGATGAAGCGCATTGGGCACCGCGTGCTTCATGATGACGGCACTTTCGGGCAGGCCCTTGGCCCGCGCCGTCTCGACATACTGCGAATTGAGCACGTCGAGCAGATTGGCGCGCATGACGCGCATATTGTAGGCGAGCCCGCCAAAGGTGGCGATGAAGATCACCGGCCAGACATGCTGGATGAGGTTGACGAACTTGTCCCAACTCCAGGGCGCGCCGCCATAGCGGGCGGAAAAGAACATGCCCACCTCCGAGACGTTGAGCCGGAAGACGAGGAGATAGAGGATGATGATGGCAAGGAGGAAGCGCGGGATCGTCATGCCAAGGAAGCTGACAATGCCCAGAAGCGTATCGACCCAGGAATACTGGCGGGTGGCGGCGACGATGCCAAGGCCGATGCCGAGCAGCGAGGCCAGGATGTGACACACAAGCGCCAGCGCGATGGTCGCCGGCAGGCGCTCGGCCACGACGTTGGCCACGGGCTTGTTGTAGAAGTAGGACTGGCCGAAATCGAAGCGGGTGACGATGCCGGTGATCCAGCGGAAATACTGCACGATGATCGGATCGTTGAGGCCGTTCCTCTCGCGATAGATCTCCGCTTGGGCTTCAGCGACGTCGGGGGCCGCACCGCCCTGGTTGATCAGCATGGAGCGGATGGTGTCGCCATAGTCGCCCGGCGGGGCCTGGATGATGGCGAAGGTCACGACGCTGAGCAGGAACAGCAGCGGGATCGCGCCGAGCACGCGTATGGTCAGGAAGCGGAGCATCTTGGCCTCTCGAGGTCTTCAGCGGGATATTGATCCCCGGCGTCTTAGTCGTCTCCCGCCCCCTCGTGGGGAGGGATCAAGGGTGGGGGGATTTCCGCGCAATGCGTTTGCGGAGAGATCCCCCCAACCCTGCTCGATTGACGGACTTGGCGAAGGGCCAAGTCCGATCTCGCTCTCCCTCCCCACCAGGGGGGAGGGACGGCCGGAGCCAAAGCGTCGGCGCCGGGTAAGGCTAGCGAGAGCCGGAAAATCCGGGCTCAGCCCCCCCACCCTTGATCCCTCCCCGCAAGGGGGAGGGAGTCGGCTTGGAGGCCGGTGCCTTTGCCGGCCAGGCTAAACGGCGCTGCGCCGATCAGGCTGGGCCTTCGCCGCCCGGTTCGCCCGGCAGGGTTTCGGGGAACAGCTCGTAATTGCCCTGCTTGTCTTCCGGCACGTAGAGCCGCTCGCGCATCACGCTGTCTTCTGCCCAGTTGAACATGAAGATCGGCGTGCCGGCGGGGACGTTGGCGAAGCGCTTGTTGATGATCAGGGCACCCGGATACTGGGTGAGGCCCACCGAATAGACGTTCTCGGTATAGATCTTCTGATACTGCTTCATCAGCTCCACGCGTTCGGCGTTGTCGCTGGTGGCGATGAACTTGTTCACCACATCCACCAGTTCCTGCTCGAAGGGCAGCAGATCGACCGTGCCATCGGTCCCCGCGCGGTGGAAGTAGCTGGTGCGCGGACCGGTCGGGGCGAGCGTGGCCGTGTTCTGCACGACCGAGACCATTTCCGAACCCTGCCGCTCGACGCTCCAGTCGAACTGACCGGCCTGGGACATGTCGTCACGCGCCGTTCCCGACTGGAAATTGGCGATGACGCGAATGCCCAGCGGCTCCATCATGGCGATGACGCCTTCGGCCAGGTTGGTGTCGGTGCCGTAGTCGGTATTGGCGAGCAGCGTGATTTCGACGTCGGCGCCGCCAGCCGTTCCTTCGGGGAAGTTGCGGATGCCGTTGCCGTCGGTGTCCTTGAGATCAAGGCCATCGAGCAGGCTCTTGGCCGCGTCGAGGTTGAACGGATAGTAGACCGTGGACGCCTTGTCGTAGAAGGCGGTGCCGGCATAGAGGCCGCCGGGATAGATGGCCGTGAACGGCCCACGGACCAGCGACTCGCCCAAGCGCTGCCGATCGACCGCAATAGTGACGGCCTTGCGGAAGTCGAGGTTGCGATTGAGCTCGCGCACGGCCTGCTCGCGTTCGTCGGGGTCGCCCCAGCCATTGCCGGACAGATTCATGCGCAGGGCATAGCCGATGGTGCGGGCGCCGAACTGCAGACGGGCCGGAGCACTGTCTTCAGCCGAGCGGCGCAGCGATTCGACGTAGCTTTCAGCCTGTTCGAGGTTGGAGAAGTCGCCCGAGCCGGCCACGGCCTGCACGTCGCGATCCGCCCAGGTCGAGAGGCGATAATGCATCTCGTTGAGATAGGGGAGCTGGTTGCCCTCCTCGTCGACCTTCCAGTAGTACGGGTTGCGGCGCATGACGATGATGTCGTCCGGCCGGTATTCCACCGGCACCCAGGCGCCCATCACCGGCATGTTCATGTATTCGGGCGGGAAGGCGTTCTTGTACTGCTCATAGGTGTTGTCCGAGTATTTCGGATGCTCGGGCTTGAGAATGTGGCTCGGCCCCGGGCAGAACGTGCCATAGGCCATGGCGTAGAGGTACTGCTTGGGGAAGGCTTCCTTGAACGTCCACTTGATGGTGTAGGGATCGACCTGCTCGAGCGTGGTGCCTTCGCCAAAGGTTTCGGGCGTGGCGCCATTGAGCGGGGAGACGTTGGAATCGAGGACGTTGTCGTTCCAGTAGAACATCACGTCTTCCGCATCGAATGGATCGCCGTCGGACCACTTGGCGCCTTCGATCAGGTGCATGGTCAATTCGTGCCCGTCTTCGGACCACTCCCAGCTCTTGGCCAGGTTCGGCAGCGGTTCGAGTTCGTCGGCCTTGACCTGGAACAGCGGGCCGGTGCGCGTCAGGCATTCGGACAGGCCGATGTCGATGCCGCCCCAGCCCTGGCTCTGGCCGCCGATATAGTTCCAGCCCTCGGGCCGGCCGCCGATGACGTGGCGCATGGTGTCGCCATAGACGCCGACGCCGTCGGGCATGTTGGCCGTCTTGTAGACCAGCGGTTCCTTGGGCAGGCGCTCTGCGACCGGCGGCAGCTTGCCTTCGTCGACATATTTCGAGGTGACCCAGTCGGGTTCGTGATATTCGGGCAGCGCCTTGAATTCGAGGATGTCGCCGACGGAAACGAAGTTCGGCTCGCTCTGTGCCGCGAACTCGGGCGGATCGGGCAGCTCGCCCGTCAGTTCCTGGGCCGGGATGGCCAGCATGGAGACGGACAGCAAAAGGCCTGCCCCGCCAAGGGCATAGGTGTGCTTTCTCAATAGAACCTCCCATTTGCGGACGGTGTTTTGCGTCTATCGCACGAGCCGGTCTCTCCCACCGGACGGAACACCGCGCATACTGAAGCCTACGCCTTGCCAGCGCCGATACAATCCGGAATAGTAGTGACTAATTCCGGTTTTCTAAGATATCCGCGGATAAGTATGATAATCGAGGACCGCCCCTCACCCGCTTCGCGCACCCGCGAAAAGGCGCCGCGCCCGACACCGCGCCCCGACCGGAGCTTCTACGCTTCGGGCAAGGCCTTCGGCCGTTTCGGCATTCGGGCCTTCCCGCCGCAGATCATGCCGCAGCCCCATAGCCACGGCCATATCGAGTTCAACTGGCTGACGCGCGGCGAAATGGACTATGTCTTCGACGGCGGCGACATCACCGTCGGGCCCAATCGTCTCGTGGCCTTCTGGGCCGGGATACCCCACCAAACGGTGGCGCTGCGCGACGTGGACGATGGGCGCCAGCTCAACATCTACCTGCCCATGGACGCCTTTCTCGAAATGCCGCAACTGGGGCGGCTGACCGAGACCCTGATGGGCGGCGGGGTCATCCAGCTTACCCCCGACTGCATCGGCCTCGAGACGCTGGAGCGCTGGCATGGCGACTATCGCAGCGGCAACTCACTGCGCTCAGACCTCGTGCGCGCCGAAATCGGGACCATGTTCCGACGCGCCGCCATCACCGGCTGGGAAACGCTTCTGCCACCCTGGCTGGAAAAGTCGGCGAGCCGCACCCGCAGCGCCTCCCCGGTGCGCTATGTGGTGCGCATGGTGCGCCACATCGTGGAGAACATTACCGATCGCCTGAGTGCCGAAGACATCGCGGCGGTGGTGGGGCTGCATCCCAACTACGCCACCAACCTCTTCACCAAGGTGATGCACATTTCCGTGCAGAAATTCGTCATCCGCATGCGGCTGATCCGGGCGCGCAGCCTGCTGTTCGACGGGAGCCTGTCGATTGCCAACGTGGCGTTCCACTCGGGCTTCGTCAGCCAGACCCAGTTCTATGAACACTTCCGCCGCGCCTATGGGATGACGCCGAACCAGATGCGCCAGAACACGATTCGCTAGCATCAGCGCAGGAAGCGGCTTGGCGCCTGCGGCCTGGGCGGCCTAGTGTGAGCGCCGACCAGGAGCAGTGCATGAGCCTCACACCAGACCAGTATGCCGCCTTCCAGCGCGACGGTTTCGTCGCCGCGCGCGGACTGTTCAGCCCGGCCGAGATCGCGGAAATCCGCGACACCTTCATGCAGCAGGCCGCGGACGGCCCGGTGCCGGGGCTGTCGGATTTGCCGCGCGGCAATCCTTCACCCGATGACCCGCTGGCGCGCTATCCGCGCATGATGCACCCGCACAAGCATGCCGACAAAGCGGCGGGGCAGCTGGCCATGCGCCACATGCTCGATCCGCGGCTGGAGCCGATCCTCGCCCAGCTCTTCGGCGAGCAGCCCTATGCCTGCCAGTCCATGTTCTACTTCAAGCCGCCCGGGGCGCGCGGACAGGACCTGCACCAGGACAATTTCTACCTGCGGGTGAAGCCGGGCACCTGCATGGCCGCCTGGATCGCGGTGGATGATGCCGACGCGGGCAATGGCGGCATGATGTGCGTGCCCCAGACGGCAACGCTCGACATCGCCTGTCCCGAACCCTCGGACCCGGCCGTGTCGTTCACCACCGAACATGTCGAGCCGCCCGACGGGCTGGAACCGCAGATGATGGATCTCAAGGCCGGCGACGTGCTGTTCTTCAACGGCAGCGTCATCCACGGCTCGACGCCCAACACCAGCACCGACCGGTTTCGCCGCTCGCTGATCTTCCACTACGTGCCGGCCAGCACGGTGGAGATGAGCCACTGGTACGAAGCGATGAGCTTTGCCGGCGCGCGGCAGGAGATCGGGGTGAACGAGGACGGGGGACCGTGCGGGACGCTGGCGGAGGTTGGGCCGCACTGAGGGGATTGGCCCAGCATACGGTCCAGCTCACAGAACGTCATCCCGGCGCAGGCCGGGAACAATCTCGACATCTCGGGATAGACCCCGGCCTGCGCCGGGGTGACATCGGTGTGAGGGGCTGGCGCTAGGTGTTGAACTTGAACAGCATGACGTCGCCGTCCTTGACGACGTATTCCTTGCCTTCGTCACGTGCCTTGCCCGCTTCCTTGGCGGGGACTTCGCCGCCCAGGGTGACGAAGTCGTCATAGGCGATGGTCTGGGCGCGGATGAAGCCGCGCTCGAAATCGGTGTGGATGACGCCGGCCGCCTGCGGGGCCTTGTCGCCCTTGTGGATGGTCCAGGCGCGCGTCTCCTTGGGACCGACGGTGAAGTAAGTTTGCAGGTGCAGCAGGTCGTAGGCCTCGCGGATCAGCCGGTTGAGGCCCGGCTGCTCGAGCCCGAGGGAGGCGAGATATTCGGCCTGTTCCTCGTCGGGCAGTTGCGCAAGCTGGCTCTCGATCTCGGCCGAGATGATGACGACGCCGGCATCGTTGGCCTTGGCGTATTCCTCGACCTTGGCGGAGAGCGCATTGCCGGTGGCGGCCGAGCCTTCGTCGACGTTGCAGACGTATAGAACCGGCTTGCTGGTCAGGAGCTGCAGCTCGCGAAAAGCCTTTTCTTCCTCGGCGTCGCGCTTGACGAAACGAGCCGACTTGCCTTCGCGCAGCACGACGAGCGAGCGGTCGATGAGCTCGAGCGTCAGCTTGGCGTCCTTGTCGTTGCCCTTGGCCTTCTTCTCGACGCCCGGACGGCGCTTTTCGAGGCTTTCGAGGTCGGCCAGCATCAACTCGGTCTCGACCACTTCGGCGTCGGCCAGCGGATCGACCTTGTTGGCGACGTGGATGACGTTGCTGTCTTCAAAGCAGCGCAGGACATAGGCGATGGCGTCGGTCTCGCGGATATTGGCGAGGAACTGGTTGCCCAGCCCCTCCCCCTGCGAGGCGCCTTTGACGAGGCCCGCGATGTCGACGAAGCTCATCCGCGCGGGCAGGATCTGCGCCGACTTGCCGATGGCAGCCAGCTTTTCGAGGCGCGGATCGGGCACCGAGACCTCGCCCACATTCGGCTCGATGGTGCAGAACGGGAAATTGGCCGCCTGCGCCGCCGCGGTGCGCGTCAATGCGTTGAAAAGCGTCGACTTGCCGACATTCGGCAGGCCGACAATGCCCATCTTGAAGCCCATGGGGATCTCCGGAAACTGTTGGGCTCCACTTGGGTCGGATCGGCGCTGATGTCAATGCGCGCCGGCCATTCACCCCATCTCCTGCACGATGCGCAGGAATTCGGCGTGGTCGAGCGCCTGCGCGGCGGCGGCGCGGTATTCGGCGACGAGGCTGTCGAAGGTCTGCTGCGCAAAGCGCCGCAACGCCGGATCGGCCTCCATCTCGCGCCGCGCCACGTCGCGATCGAGCAGCCCCAGCCCGTCGAGCACCGGATAATAGAGCTGCGTTTCGATGTGCGGCAGGCCGCCGAGGTATGACGGAAACTGCTCGCGCCGTGGCATGTGACGCTGCCAATAGGCGAGGCGCTCGCGCGTCTCGGGATGAATGCGGCGGGCGCGGACCTCGCGCCAGAACGGCGTGTCGTCGCGCTCGGTGACATAGTGCGTGTTGACGAAGGTGCGGAAGTCATCGACCTGCCGGCCGACCCGGGCATTGTAGTCTGCCCTGCTCTTGTCGGTCATGCGGCCGGGCAGATCGAGGAAATGCTGGGCGAACAGCATCATCTGCACGATGGTGCCGTGGATGGAGGTGGATTCAAGCGGCTCGAGAAAACTCGAGCTGAGGCCAACGGCGAGGCAATTGCCGATCCAGGCGTTCTCGAGCCGCCCGATCTGGAAGCGGATATCGCCGCGCACCTCGATCTCGTGGCCGAGGACCGTCTCGATTTCGGCCTTGGCGGCTTCGGGGGTGGTGAACTCATCGGAAAACACATAGCCGCAACCGAAGCGCGTCCGCGTCGGGATCTGCCACATCCAGCCCGACCCTTGCGCCCAGGCGCGGGTGTAGTTGGGGAGCGGTTCGCCTTTCTTGACGTCGATCCAGAACGGCAGCGCCCGGTTGACCGGCAATTCGTGCGCATAGGATTTCCAGGGCGCTTCCAGCGCCTTGACGATCAGCTGCTTGCGAAAGCCGGTCGCGTCGATGAAGAAATCGGCTTCGAGGCGAGAGTTGTCATCCAGCACCAGCGCGGCAATGTCGCCGGTTTCGCCGTTGCGCTCGACCCCGGCCACCATGGCGTCGACCTTTTCGACGCCTTTGGCCTTGCTGGCGAAAAACTTGCCGACCAGCGCCTGATCGAAGTGGAAGGCGTGGTGGAACGGCCCGAGCGGGACCAGCGAACCATCGGCCTTGCGCGCGTAGGGCGCCTTCTTCTGCTCGAGGAGCGGCTGGAAAAGGTGCATCTCCTGCACCGCGCGGCCGGCCGCCACGGCATAGACATTGAGATAGTCCGAGGGGGCGCCAGCGGGCGGCTGGATCACCTGGTGCGGATCGTCAATAGGGCCATAATAGGTAAAACCGTTGCGCCGCCAGTCCTCGTGGCGAATTCCGAGCTTGAAGCTGGCATCGGTCTTGCGCAGGAACTCGAACTCATCGATGCCGAAGGACTTGAGCAGCACGCGGAACGCCGCTGTGGTCGCCTCGCCGACGCCGACGGTCGGGATCTTGGAGCTTTCGACCACGGAAAGGCGAATATCGAAGCCCTTGCGGCGCGCGGCATCCTGCACGATGAACGCCGCGATCCACCCGGCGGTGCCGCCACCCACAATGACGAAATGCGCCGGCTGTGCCATGCGAAGCATCCTCCCCCGCACGACGCTATGGTGCAGCTGTCAGCCGGACAAGCGCTTCTGTGAAAACCGGAAATTTTCTCCTTTTTGCCGCAGACACACCGGGGTGTGAGAGGGCTTCCCAGAGTCTCATTCCCGCGAAAGCGGGAACCCCTGTTTTCTCGCCCAAAGGAAACGGAGGTCCCCGCTTTCGCGGGGATGACTTGGTGGTTGGTTACGTATCGTCGTCACCGGCTAATTCCCGTTATCCTGGTGCGTGGCGAGATGGATTGCCCGGACGAGCCGGGCAATGACGGCGGGAGGGGGAGGTCGCGCAGTCGGCGCAATAGAAAAGCCCCCGGCGTACCGGGGGCCTCACGTCAGGGAGGACGTGGATGATCAATGATGCGCGCCGCTCATTTCGCGCAGTTCTTCGACGGAGCGGACGCGCTTGCGGGCGGCGCCTTCCCAGTCGCGGGTCTTGACGGTGGATTTGGCGATCCGCTCCCGGGCGGCCGGGACGGCGTCGGCATATTGGGGCAGCCACTGGGCCTGGGCGACGACCATTTCGTCGACCATGGCCCAGACTTCGTCGGGGGTGCAGATGGCGCCCACCAAGGGATCGTGCAGCACGGCGAGCTTGAGCGTATCGATGTCACCGCTCATCGCCGCTTCCACCGACAGGCGCTGCACGGAAACCGAGACCGAACAGGTGGCGGCGCAGGCGGTGGGCAGCGTGATGCCCTCGATCATGTTGATGCCGAAGCGGTCGACATAGCCGGGGCTTTCGATGATGGCGTCGTCGGGCAGGTTGGTGATGATGCCATTGTTGCGGCGGTTGAAGTGGCCGCGATAGACGCGGCCGGTCTCCATCGCCTCGATGATGTAGCTGGCGTGCTCGCTGGTGCGCTTGACCTCGGAGAGGGGCTTGCTGGCCTGTTCCTTGAACATCGGGAAGTCGGTTTCGAACCAGTTCCGGCGCTCGGTGGAGTAACGCAGGTAGCCGCCCGTCTCGCCGTGGATCCAGTCGCTCATGTCGATCCAGCGGCCGATCTCCTCGGGTCGCTTGCGGTACCAGGGCAGGTATTCGGAGAGGTGCCCGTTGCTCTCGGTGGAATAGACGCCGAAGCGCTTGAGCACGTCGATGCGCACCTTCTCCTGCCGCGAATAGACCGGATGCGCCTCGAACGCCGCGATCAGCTCGTCCTTCCCGACCTTGCGGCCCTTGGCGCGGATGTCGATGTACCAGGTCTGGTGGTTGATGCCCGAGCACACATAGTCGAGCTCGCTGTCATCGACGCCCAGCACCTGCGCGATCTGGTGCGCGCCATGCTGCACGCCGTGGCAGAGGCCGACGACGTTGACCCCGCCATACATCTCGGCCGCCCAGGTGTTCATGGCCATGGGGTTGGCATAGTTGAGGAACAGTGCGCCCGGCTCGGCGACCTCGCGGATGTCCTTGCAGAAATCGAGGATGACCGGGATGTTGCGCTGGCCGTAGAGGATGCCGCCGGCGCAGATGGTGTCGCCCACGCACTGGTCGACGCCGTATTTGAGCGGAATGGAAATGTCGCTCGAAAAGGCCTCGAGCCCGCCCACGCGCACGCAGCTCATGATGTAGCGGGCGCCGGTGATGGCGGCGCGCCGATCGGTCGTAGCCGTGACCTTGGCGGGCAGCTTGTTGACCGAAACGATGGTCTCGATGATCTGCCTGACCATGTCGAGATTGTGCGGGTTGATGTCGGTCAAGGCGAATTCGCATTCGGCAAATTCGGGGACCTTGAGCAGGTCCGAGATCAGCGTTTTGGTGAAGCCCACCGATCCGGCACCGATCACCGTTACCTTGAATGCCATGGTTTTCCTCCGCAGGGCACGAGCAATTTCCAATCCGTCACAGTGCTAGCGCCAGACGCCCCGGCGGTGTAGAGAAAGCTTGTGCGAACGCGGGTAATTTTGTGCTCTTTCAGCTTCTCGACCATGGCCATGACATTCGCCGGCTTGAGCTGCCCCGCAGCGCCGCGCCGCTCCACTGCATGGCGGTGAGCGCCGGCTACGAGCAGCGCATGAACGAGGTCTACTCCTGGGATGGCCGCAAGCGGGGGACGGCGCCGTTCCTCGTCATCCAGCACACCACCTATGGCGAGGGACGGCTCGACTATGCCGGTGCCAGCCACCGGCTCGGCCCGGGCCAGACCATGCTGGTGACGATGCCGCATGCCCACCGCTACTGGCTCGAGCGCGGCGGGCACTGGGAATATTTCTGGATGGTGCTGAACGGGCGAGAGGCGCTGCGGTTGGCGCGCGAGATTCTCGACAGCACCGGCCCCGTCTTGCGCCCGACGAAAGGCCAGGTAGACCGGCTGGCCGCCGCGTGCCTCGGCCTCATGCGCCAGCCCGAATTCTCGGCGGGAGAGGCCTCGACCCTCGCCTACCAGGCCATATCGAGCCTGCACGACGCCGCTTTCGGCGCCCGGCCGACGGCCGACCGGGCCCTACCGGCCGCGGTCAGCCGGGTGATCGCCCATATCGAGGCCAATCTGGGCGCCCCCCTGCAGGTGGAGCGCCTGGCCAGCATAGCGGAGATGAGCCGCGCCCATTTCGTGCGCACCTTTGCGGCGGCCACGGGCACGCCACCTTCCGACTATGTGCTCGACCGGCGCATCGAGCGGGTGGAACGGCTGCTGCTGGCCACCGAGATGACGGTGGCCGAAATCGCAAAACTGACGGGTTTTGCCGATGGCAACTACCTCGCCAAGACGTTCCGCCGGCGGCGTCAATGTTCGCCGCTGGCCTTCAGGGCCACACGCCTCGAAGCCAATTGACCGACTTGCCGGGGGCGTCGCGACGTGCAAAAACCCGTTGACGTATGGGGCAAGCCAATGACCAATCCCGTCACCAAGGACAGGCGCCATTTCGAGGACCTCGCTGTGGGCGAAGTGATCGACCTGGGGCACGAGACCATCACCAAGGACATGATCTTCGCCTTTGCCCGTGAGTTCGACCCCCTGCCCTTTCACCTCGACGAGGAGGCCGCGCGCAACAGCCTGCTCGGCGGACTGGCTTCGAGCGGCTGGCAGACCGGGGGCCTGGGCCTGCGCATGCTGGTGGACCGGTTTCTCTCCACCGTCGCCTCCTGCGGGGGGCTGGGCTTTCGCAACCTGAAATGGAAGAACCCGGTGATGGCGGGCGACACCATCGGCGGCACCGTGACGATTGCCGAGTTGCGCCGCTCCAACAGCCATCCGCAATGGGGGATCGTCACGCTCGATTTCGACGTGCGCAACCAGAAGGACAAGCCGGTGCTGACCATGCGGCTGGCCAATCTGGTCGAGTGTCGCGACGCCGGAGCGCCGGCATGACGCGCTGGTTCGAGAACATCACGCCGGGCGAGCCGTTTCCGCTCGGCAGCCACACCTTTACCGAGGAAGAGATCATCCGCTTCGGCAGGGCGTATGACCCGCAGTATTTTCACATTGACCCGGAGCTCGCGCGGGAGAGCCATTTCGGCGGACTCATCGCTTCGGGGTGGCATACGGTCAGCATCGGCCACCGCAAAATGGTGGACGCGCTGTTCGCCGAGGAAGAGCGGCTGCGCGGACTGGGAGAGGAACCGGGTGTGTCGGGGCCCTCGCCCGGCGTCAACGCCATGGACTTCAAGGTGCCGGTGCGGCCGGGGGACACGGTGACCTATGAACTGGTCGTGAACGACAAGCGCGCGTCCAATTCGATTCCCGGCTGGGGCCTGCTGTTCAACCGGATCACCGCCGTCAACCAGCGCAACGAACTGGTCTACACCGCTGATCTGGTAAGCTTTTCCAAGCTCAGGGATTACAAGATGCCGCTGCGGCTCAGGCTGTTGCAGGCGCTCACCAGAGTGCCCGTGATCGGACGGCGCCTGCGTCGAGGCGCTTGAAAGAGGCGGGCGCGCTCGGCACTGTGCCTGCATGCGCCGATTCGCCCTCATCACAGCTCTCGTCCTCGCCGCCACGCTGCCCGCGGCGGCCCAATCCTATCAGGGCAACTGGAGCTGTCGCGACGCCACGACCAATCGCGCCGGCATTCTCACCATCTATGGCCAATCCTACGGCTACGCCTCCCGCGTCGCCGGCGACCCCAACTCCGGGACGGGCACGCTCACGCTCTACCAGGACGGCGTGGGCTTCAACGACGGCAATCTGCGGGCCAAGGCCGGCATCCAGGCCGGACGCATCATCAGCGACCCCGCCAATGGCGTTGCTGTGCAGCTCGAAACCAAGGACGCCATCGTGATGATGTGCACGCCGCGCTGAGCGCGGCGACCGCGCCTTTCATTCCGCCGGGACGTGCCAGAAGCTCCGCGCCTGCGGCCTGCTCGCCATGCCCTCGAGGGCGGGGGGCTTGAACTTTTCTCTTTTTTGCGCATTTTAGCGGGGCAGCGCCGGGCCCCTCTGGTCATGGCTACCCGCTATGGCGATGTCGGAGCTGCTCCACTTGACTACATGGAGAAGGTCCGGCGATGGAATCGCTTATTGCCGCCCTATCGGGCGAGTTTCTCGGCACACCAATTTACTTCTGGGTCGCGTTCATCGCGATCGTCATCGGCTTGCTCGTCTTCGACCTCGGCATCCTGCACAAGGATGAACACGAGATCGAAGCCAGGGAAAGCCTGCTGCTCTACGGCTTTTACGTCGTGGTGGCGCTGCTGTTCGGCGTCTGGGTTTGGTTCCAGCGCGGCGCACAGGCGGGGCTGGAGTTCTACACCGGCTACCTGATCGAACAATCGCTGGCGATGGACAATATGTTCGTCATCGCCACGATCTTCGGCTTCCTCGGCATTCCCCGCCTCTACCAGCACCGCGTGCTGTTCTGGGGCATCCTCGGCGTCATCGCGTTCCGCGCCATCCTCATTGGCGTGGGTGCGGCGCTCGTCTACCAGTTCAGCTGGATCCTGTTCCTGTTCGGCGCCTTCCTGGTGTTCACCGGCATAAGGATGTTCAGCCACAAGGACGAAGAGCCCCATATCGAGGAAAACCCGGTCTTCAAGTTCTTGAGCAAGCGCTTCCGCATCACCAAGGAACTGCGGGGCCGCGCCTTTACCGTCAAGGAGCCTGATCCAAAGACCGGCAAGATCGTCACCTGGCTGACGCCATTGGCCGTGGCGCTGATCATGGTGGAATTCGTCGACCTGATCTTTGCCGTCGACTCCGTGCCGGCCGTGTTCGCGGTGACGCAGGATACGTTCATCGTCTACACCTCGAACATCTTCGCCATCCTCGGGTTGCGGGCGCTCTACTTCGCGCTGGCAGCGGCGATGAACCGCTTCCGCTACCTGCAGATTTCGCTGGCGATCATCCTCGTGCTCATCGGTATCAAGATCTTCCTCGTACCCCTGGGCATCAAGATCGACACCCTGCTCTCGCTGGGTGCCACGCTCGCGATCCTGGCCGGTGGCATCGTCTTCTCGCTCTGGAAGACGCGCAACGAGCCCGACATCTCGGCCGAGAAGCGGCCGGAGACGGGCCAGCTCGAGCCGTAACCGGTATCATGGGGGGCCGGCGCTTGACGCCGGCCCCTGGCTTTTCTACCCTTGCGCTTCCAACGCGAGGTTTTTGCACGAAAATGATCTGAGAAGTCGCAACCGACGCTCCAGGTACGGACGGCTCCCCTGCTTCACAGGGACCGCTGACCCACGCTGGCGTTTTGCGATGATCCGGATTCATGTGCTCCAGCCCTGTTTCGGCTGACCGCGCCGCTTCATTTCCCCAGCACGAGCGTTCTCCCAATCCCCGTTGGCGGTCGCCTTTCGCACCGCTGCTCCGAAACCTTTGGCCAATTCGCGAAGACGCGGATGGGAAAGGAAAACGCATGCCCAAAAACACCTTCCAGCGCCCCCAACCCGTGAACCACGACCACAAGGTCCCGCGCCACGGCAAGCAGGCCGGCGTGCCAGCCCCTGCCAAGCGCGGTGAACGGGGGCCGGCCGAACCGGCCGCCGCCTTGCCGCCACTAGATCAGTTGCTGTCCCGCCAGCCGCCGAGACGGTGACCCTCCTGGGGTCCGGTTTCCCCTGGGCTCCAGCCCCATCTCCTTTGCACCTTTCTTGCCGCAATCTTTCGTTAACTGATGTGGCGGAATGCAAAGGAGATGGGCAGAATGGCTGTCATCCATGAAATTGTCTTTGACTGCGACAACCCCGGCGAACTCGCCGCCTTCTGGGCAGAACTGCTCGACGGCTACAGCGTGCGGCACCGCGACGAAGACGACATCGCCCAGATGATCGCCCTCGATCTCAACGCCCAGACGGAGACCACGGTGATGGTCGACGGGCCGGGTCCCTCGATCTGCTTCCAGAACGTCGATGGCCAGCGGTGCGACAACAACCGCGTGCATTTCGACGTCGAAGTCTCCGACCGCGCCAGCGAGACGCAGCGGCTGACCGAAGCGGGCGCATCGGTCGAGCGCGTGCTGCCGACCTATACGGTCATGCGCGATCCGGAAGGCAACCAGTTCTGCCTCGTGGATGCGCACGACGTGGCGAACCGCGTCGCGGCCTGAATGAGCAGGTGCTGACAGGAACCGTCAGCGGGCTGCCTTACACGTGGATCGTTCCGAAGGGAGAGATCCATGACGCTGTCCGTGACGTGCCATTGTGGCGCCACCCGTATCACCCTGCCCCGCCAACCGGCGGAGGCGAAGGCGTGCAACTGCAGCTTCTGCCAGCGCGCCGGCGCGGTCTGGGCCTATTTCGAGGAAGGGGAACTGGAGTTCGCCTCGCTCGAGAACGACAGGACCTATTCGGCCAGCGGCGGGCTCAACCAGCATCACTTCTGTGGCCAGTGCGGCATGCAGACCTGGGGCAGTTCACCCGACTGGGCGTCGGCCTACAATGCCGACGGCACGCCCAAGGGTGACCCCGGCGTGGTGCCGAGCCGGCGCACCTATGCGGTGAATCTCAACATGATCGACGGCCTCGACTGGTCGAAGATCGAGGTGGAGCAGATGGACGGCCGCAACAACTGGTAGGTCTGCCACGACCCGGCAGTCTGAGGGCTAGTGGCCCTCGAAGGCGATGAGGGAATGCACCGCGACGTTCTCGGCCGCGAGCTTGGCGGCTCCGCCAAGCTCGGGGAGGTCGATGGCGAAGGCCGCGTTGTCGCAGATGGCCCCGGTGCGGCGCATCAGGTTGACGGCCGCGATGGCCGTGCCGCCGGTTGCGATGAGATCATCCACGAGCAGCACCTTGTGCACATTGCTCAGGACGTCGGCATGAATCTCGATGGTGTCGACGCCGTATTCGAGCACGTAATTCTGCCCGATGGTCTGGCCCGGCAGCTTGCCGCGCTTGCGCACGGGGACGAACCCGACGCCGAGGGCAATCGCCACGCCGGCCCCGAAGATGAAGCCGCGCGCCTCGATACCGGCGACGTGGGTAAAGTCCATGCCCCGATGCGCGTCGGCGATGCGCTCAACGCTCTCGCGGAACCCCTCCGGGTGCTCGATCAGCGTGGTGATGTCCCGGAACAGGATTCCCTTCTTGGGATAGTCGGGGATCGTGCGGACGAGCGACTTTAAGTCCAGCGACATGAAAAGCCTGGAAATACGGGAAAATCAGGAGGAGCGGTTGCGGCCCAAGAGATGCCGCGCGACGACGCCCGCATTGTAAGCGGCGGTGCGCGTAGCCTGGATCGCGACTTCGCGCGTCTTGGGATTGTTGAGCGCCGCCTGCACGCCGGCGCGAACGACCGGATGGCGGCTGACGGCAAGAGCGGTGCTGACCACGGCGACGGCCACACGAACGGCAGGCATGTTCCTCGTCCTCCAGAACCGGCGATACGACCCCGCGAAGCAGGATCATGCGGGCATCATTGCGGCATTGTCGGCCAATGACAAGGCCCTGACGGACTTGTCACACGTGTCGAAGGGGCCCGCGGGCCCCTTCGGTATCAGATTTCCAGCGCTTCAGGCGAAACGCGGGCCGCCCTGCGAGCGTAGCTCTCCGGGCCTGACATCCTCAAATCGCTCCACTGGAGCGATTTGCCCTGCGGGACAGTTGTCAGTGTTCGATACCGGCCCAGATCTTGCGCTTGGTGGCCAGCATCAGGCCGGCGAACAGCACGAGGAAGACCAGCACGGCAAAACCCGTCTGCTTGCGCGAGGCCAGGTGCGGATCGGCGAGCCACATCATGAAGGCGGAGACATCGTAGGAATACTGCTCGACCGTCTGCGGCAGGGTCACCCCATTCTCGTCCGCTTCATAGGCGATGACGCCTTCCGACAGCGGCGGGGGCATGCCGATCGCGTGGCCGGGGAAGTAGTCGTTATAGTACTTGCCTTCGGGCAGCACGAAGCCTTCCGGCGGTTCTTCATGATAGCCGTTCAGGAGGGCATGGATATAATCCGGTCCGCCTTCCTGGTAGGCGGTGAAGTAGTTGAAGATCCAGTACGGGAAGGCATCGTGAACGCCACGCGCCTTGGCCAGCACCGAGAAATCGGGAGGCAGGGCGCCGCCATTGGCGTCACGCGCGTCCTGCTCGCTCGCAAAGGGTTCGGGCCACCGATCGGCGGCAACGGCCGGGCGGCGACCGCCTTCGGCGCTGGGATCGTCCACTTCGTATTCGGCCGCCAGAGCCTTCACCTGGGCTTCGGAGAAGCCTGGGCCACCCTCTTCGGAGAGGTTGCGGAACGCCAGGAGGCGCGCGCCGTGGCAGCTGGAGCAGACCTCGCGGAACACCTGGAAGCCGCGCTGCAGCTGGTTCTGGTCGTAGGTGCCGAAGATGCCGCCGAAGCTCCAACTTTGCTTCTCGATATGCGGCGCTTCGCCTTCGGCGGCCTGCGTGGAAACCACGCCGAGCCCCGCAACAACAGCGAGGGCGGCGATGATGAACTTGGTCTTGAACATGAACTGTGCCACCCCGATCACGCGTGCGCCTTGCCGAGAACGCTCTCGGAAATGCTGGTCGGCAGCGGTTTGGGCGTTTCGATCCGCGACAGCACCGGCAGGATGACCAGGAAGTAGATGAAGTAGTAGGCCACGAACACCTTGCCCAGGATGTTGTTCAGCGGCACGGACGGATCCTGCGCACCCATATAGGTGAGGCCGATGAAGTTGAGCACGAAGAGGGCATAGAACCACTTGAACAGCGGGCGGAAGCTGCCCGAGCGAACGCGGGCGGTGTCGAGCCACGGCACGACCAGCAGGCACAGCATCGAGCCGCCCATGGCGATGACGCCACCAAGCTTGGAGTCGATGAACAGCACGTTGAAGTCGATGGCGCGCAGGATGGTGTAGAACGGCAGGAGATACCATTCGGGCACGATGTGCGTGGGCGTCACCTGGCTGTTGGCCTGGATGTAGTTGTCCGGGTGGCCCAGGATGTCTGGCGCGAAGAACACGAACCAGGCGAAGGGGATGAGGAACACCACCATGCCCAGCGCGTCCTTCATCGTATAGTACGGATGGAACGGCAGGGTATCGCGACTGTCCTTCACCTCGACGCCGATCGGGTTGTTGTTGCCCGGAACATGGAGCGCCCAGATGTGGAGCGCGACCACCGCAGCAACGATGAACGGCAGGAGGTAGTGCAGCGAGAAGAAGCGATTGAGCGTCGGATTGCCCACGGCAAAGCCGCCGCGAAGCAGTTCCATGATGGAATTGCCCACCAGCGGAATCGCCGAGAAGATGTTGGTGATCACGGTGGCGCCCCAGAAGCTCATCTGGCCCCACGGCAGCACGTAGCCCATGAAGGCGGTGGCCATCACGAGGATGAAGATCACGACGCCCAGGATCCACAGGATCTCGCGCGGCGCCTTGTAGGAGCCAAAGAACAGGCCGCGGAAGATGTGGATATAGAGCGCGGCGAAGAACGCCGAGGCGCCCACGGCATGGACGGCCTGGATGACGCGGCCGCCATTGACGTCGCGGCGGATATGCTCGACCGAGTCGAACGCCATGGCGATATTGGGCGTATAGTGCATCGCCAGGATGATGCCGGTGACGATCTGGATGCCCAGGCACATCACCAGGATGGCGCCGAAGGTCCACCAGTAGTTGAGGTTCTTGGGCGTGGGGAAGTCCATCAAATGTTCTTTGGAGAACCGGATGATGGGCAGGCGGTCGTCGAGCCACTTCTCGACGGCACTTCCCGGAACGTAAGTCGAATGTTCAGACATCGGAAAAGCCCCCACTAACCGATACGGACCAGCGTGTCGCTGACGAATTCATAAGGCGGCACCACGAGGTTCTTGGGTGCGGGACCTTTGCGGATACGGCCGGCAGTATCGTATTCCGAACCGTGGCACGGGCAGAACCAGCCATCGAACTCGCCCGCCTCGCCCGTGGGCACGCAACCCAGATGGGTGCAGTTGGCGATCATGATCAGCCAGGGCTCATGCCCTTCCTTGGTGCGCTGCTCGTCCGTCTCGGGATCCTTGAGTTCGCTAAGCGGAACCGCCTTGGCCTCTTCGACTTCGGCCGCCGTGCGGTGCCGCACGAAGACCGGCAGGCCGCGCCAGGTGATGGTCACCGTCTGGCCCTCGGGAATGGCCGAAATGTCGTATTCGATCGTGGCCAGGGCCAGGGTCGACGCGTCCGGATTGAGCTGGTTGATCAGCGGCCAGACCACGGCCGCGGCACCGACCCCCGCGACGGCGCCAGTGGCGACGTAGAGAAAGTCCCGCCGGTTGGTGGATGAATGTTCTGCTTGCGTGGCCAAGGTCCGTATCCCCGTACGATGCACTATTGACTGGGCCGGCCCCGGCGCAAGTGTCGACCTTCAAGCAGAATCGACCGCCGTCCGCCCTCAAGCGGCCCGTCAGGTAGCGTCCTTTTTGCACTGTCACATGAACTTGTCCAGTGCGCGCGGCCGTGACAGGGAACAAGTGCGACACTATACCCGAGTTCTCTTCCCTCCCCGCCTTTGTGCCCCTTCCGATGCCGATCGACCTCGCCCTCTACCAGCCCGACATCGCCGCCAATACCGGAACGCTGCTGCGACTCGGCGCCTGCCTCGGCGTCCGGGTGCACCTGATTCATCCGGCCGGCTTTGCGATCACGGACCGCAATCTGGCGCGGGCGGGCATGGACTACCTGGACAAGGCCAGTCTCGTCGAACACCGCAGCTTCGAGGCCTTCGAGGCGTGGCGGGCGGCGGAAAACCGGCGGCTGGTGCTGCTGACCACCAAGGCGAGCCAATCGGCCTACGAGGCGGGGTTCCTTGCCGGAGACATGCTGATGCTGGGGCGCGAAAGCGCTGGCGTGCCGAACGACGTCGCGGCGCGTGCCGACCTTCGCCTGCGCATCCCCATGCGCGAGGGCCTGCGCTCGCTCAACGTCGCCGTGGCCGGGGCCATGGTGCTGGGCGAAGCGCTGCGGCAGACTGGCGGCTTTACACGGCTTGCCGATGGGTTCATGTCCACGCCATGACCCTGCCAGCCGACATTGAGACCAAGAAAGCCACCGCCAGCGCATGGTTCCGCAGCCTGCGCGATCGTATCTGCGCCCAGTTCGAGCGCCTCGAAGCAGACGTCTCGGGCCCCAATAGCGATATGGCGCCGGGTGCCTTCGAGCGTACGCCATGGGACCGCGCCGCCGGAGGCGGCGGGGAAATGTCCATGCTGCACGGCCGTGTCTTCGAGAAGGCCGGGGTGCATATTTCCACCGTCCACGGAAACTTCTCGGAGGACTTCGCGCGCCAGATGCCCGGCACGGAAGCCGGCACTGGCTTCTGGAGCTCGGGAATATCCCTGATCGTCCACCCCTGGAACCCGCACGTTCCCGCCGTGCACATGAACACGCGCATGATCGTGACCGGCAAGCAATGGTGGGGCGGTGGCGCCGACCTGACGCCGGTGCTCGACCGCCGCCGGACGCAGGACGATCCCGACAGCGTCGACTTCCACGCCGCCATGCGCCGGGCCTGCGAAGGCCGGCCAGGAGTGGACTATGAGCGGTTCAAGGCCTGGTGCGACGAATACTTCTTCCTGCCGCACCGCAACGAACACCGCGGCATAGGCGGCATCTTCTACGATCACTTCAATTCGGGCGACTGGGACGCCGACTTCGCCTTCACCCAGGCGGTGGGCGAGGCGTTTCTCGAGGTCTACCCCCAGCTGGTGCGGCGCAATTTCGAGCAAGCCTGGACTGAGGCGGAGCGCGACGAGCAACTGGTGCGCCGCGGGCGCTACGTGGAATTCAACCTGCTCTACGACCGGGGCACGACCTTCGGCCTCAAGACCGGCGGCAACGTCAATTCGATTCTCTCGTCCATGCCGCCAGCGGTGAAGTGGCCCTAGGGCTGGGGTGAACGCACATGAGTGTGACCGATCTCACGATCCAAGGCTATCGGTCGGTTCGCCGCATCACCATGCCGTTGCGCCAACTTACGGTGCTGGTCGGTGGCAATGGCGTGGGCAAGACAAACCTCTACCGCGGCCTTGAACTGCTTCAGGCGGCGGCACGGGGAACGCTGGCCGAAGATCTGGCGCGCGAGGGCGGCCTTGGCTCGGTGTTCTGGGCCGGCGGGCGCAATTTGAGTGCCGATGGCGGGTTCGACCCGATGTACCGCACCGATGGGTACCGCAAGGGCGAGGCCAACCGGCTGGCGCTGGAGATTTCGCTTGAAGAAGGGGAAACGGGCCTGCCGCTGCGCTACCGGCTGGAGGTCGGCTTTCCGCCCAAGGAGGCGGCCGCGGCCTTTCCCAACGAGGCGCAGGTGAAGCTCGAGAGCCTGCTGCTGGCCCGCCGCAAGCCGGTGGCGCTGATGGAGCGCAAGGATGCCGCCATCTGGGTGCGCGACGCGGAGGGGGTGCGCGAGGCGGCCGATGTGGACGTGCTGCCCAGCGAAACGGCGCTGTCGCGTCTGGCCGGAGTGCCCGAGGTCGCGATGCTGCGCGAGACCCTCCTCGGCTGGCGCTTCTACCATGGTTTTCGCACCGATGCCGATTCGCCGCTGCGCCAGCCGGCGCGCGCGGTGACCGCGCCCGCCCTCGGCGCCTCGGGGGACAATCTGGGGGCGGTGCTGGCGACGCTGCGCTTCATCCGCGAAGACACGACCGATCTCGATGGCCTGATCGCCGACGCCTTCGGCGGGGCCAGGCTCGATGTGGAACTGGGCGAGTTCATCCGCTTCGGCCTGCGCTACCCGGAGATGCCGAAGCGGACGTTTCTGGCCCATGAACTGTCCGACGGGACACTGCAATTTTTGGCGCTGGCGGGCGCGCTAATGGCCTACCGCCTGCCGCCCTTCATAGCCCTCAATGAACCCGAGACCAGCCTCCACCCTTCCCTGCTGCCGCTCCTGGCCCGCATGATCGTCGGCGCTGCGGGGCGCAGCCAGGTCTGGGTGGTGACCCATTCGCAGGAGCTGGCGGCCGCGATCGCGGACCTCTCGGGCGTGGTGCCGCGCACGGTGATCCGCACCGATGAGGGGACGTGGCTGGAGGGCCTCTCGCAGGTCGGGCACTTTCCGGACGAGCTGTGATCGGCCGATCAGGAACCCCGGCAGCGGACCGGCGTTGTTCGGGGACACAAGAAGGCCGAGTGAAGGAGATAGCGATGAAACGCTTCGATTCCGGAACGCTCATTCCCGGTTCGACCTGGCGTGCGGAAGCCGACAACGAGGCTGAGGTGGTGCGCCAGGCCGTCGAAAAGCTCAAGACCCTCAATGGCGAGACGGAAGTGCGCCCCGACATGGTGGAACGCATCAAGGAACGCATCGTCGACACCGGCGACACCCAGACCCGGCACTGACCCTCCAGTACGGGATGTTCGAGCCCCCGACCCAGTCGGGGGCTTTTTTATGGGCCGGACGACGCCAGCAGCAGCAGGTCCTTGCGCTCGAGCGTGAAGGCGCTGTCGACCCATGCCGTCTCCAGGCGCTTGAGGGTGGCGCCCAGAGCCGGTCCCTGCTGCATGCCCAGCTCGATCAGGTCCTGCCCCTTGACCGGCAGCGGGGCAACCGGCAGGCGCCCCAGTTCGCGCGCTATTTCGGCCAATTGTTCGCGCCGCCAGCCCCCCCGGGCCGCCGCCAGTGCCAGGCCCTCCACGGCCGCTTCGCCGAACCTATAGGCCGCCCAGGCCAGCTTGCCGGCGGAAAGCAGGTCGGCGGCGGCGAGCCGGCTGTCCATCGCCTCCCGCTCGGCATTGGAGAGCCGCCACGCAGCGACAAGCCGACCAACGTCGCCGTTTGAAAGCATGGCGAGGCGCGTTTCGGACGACGCCCCACCCAGCGCCTCATAGGCGAAGAGGCGGCCCAGCACCTGCTCGCCGGCGTCGAGCAGGCCGATCTCGGCCATGACGGCCAGAGTGCGGGCGATCTGCGGCAGGGCCAGCATGCGGCGCATCTCCGACCCGATCCGCTCGGCTGAGATGTGATCGAGGTGGCCGACGGCATGGCGACAGGCCGCAAGGCCTTCGGGGTCGAACCGCTGTTGGGCGTGGCTGGCCGAAAAGCGGAAAAACCGCCAGACGCGCAGGCCATCCTCGGCAATGCGCTTTGCAGCGTCGCCGATGAAGCGCACCCGGCCGGCCTCGAGATCGGGCAGGCCGCCCAGCGGGTCGAACAGCGTGCCGTCCGCCTCGCAATAGAGCGCGTTGATGGTGAAGTCGCGCCGCTCGGCGTCGCGCACCCAGTCGGTGCCGAACCGGACCTCGGCGTGCCTGCCGTCGGTCGCAACATCCTCGCGCAGCGTGGTGACCTCGGCGATGGTATTGTCCAGCACCAGCGTCACCGTGCCGTGGTCGATGCCGGTGGGGTGGGCGGCGATGCCTGCCGCCTTGGCGCGCTGCATGACGACGACCGGCAGGAGCTCGGTCGCCATGTCGATGTCGGGATTGGTGCGCTCGCGCCCGAAAAGCGTGTCGCGAACCACCCCGCCGACCACGCGGGTGCGCCCGCTCGCGCCCTCGAGCGCCGCTAGAATGGCCTGCGTGGCCGGACGCCGCAGCCACTCGGCCTCGATACGCGCGCCGCTCACGCCGCCGCCTCGCCCATGACGATGTCGTGGAAGCGCCGCGTGAGATTGGCAGTGATGCCCCAGATGGTGTGGCCTTCGTGGTCGATCTGCCAGGTCGAGTGCTCCTCCCCACCGCGCTTGATGCGGAAGCGGCCATAGCTGCCGGGATCGAGGATGCGGCTCAGGGGTACCTCGAACACCGAGTGCACTTCCCCCGGATTGGGCACGAAGGGCCGCGCGGGCGCGACTTCGGCCACGACAGGGGTGATGAGATAGTTGGTGCCGGTGTAGTAGGGCAGCATGTAGCCCAGGATACGCGCATCCTCCTGCCGCATCCCCACCTCTTCCCACGCCTCGCGCAGGGCGGCAGCGGCGGCGTCCGCATCCGAAGCATCGACCTTGCCGCCGGGAAACGCGACCTGGCCCGAATGGGCGCGCAGGTCGGGCGAGCGTTCGGTGTAGAGCACGGTATGGCCCTCGGGCCGGCGCACGAGAGCGATCAGGACGGCGGCAGCCACGGGTGGCCGGGTGATCGGCTGCGGCGGCGCCCAATCCGGCACCAGCGTCTCGCGCGCCGGCAGGTCCGGCGGCGCGCTCAGCAGCATCTGCGGCAGTCTGTCGATGATGGAGGGCGCGGAGAGCATGAGGCAAAGATGAGGAGCGGCCGACACAAGTCAAGCCGCTCCGTCGCGTCTACTGGCCCTGGTCGAAACTGGCAATCGGGCCTTTGAGCGACTGGGCCAAGCTCTTGTCGTCGGCCAGCAAGAGGACGCGCGTCGGGTCCACCGGGCCGGGGAACTGGATGTTGCCCGGCACGGTCGGGACCCAGCCGAGGGGGCAGTAATAATCCTGATCGCCCACCAGCAGGACGAAATGCCCCTCGCCGCGGGACAGCGCCAGCTTACTGACCTCGCGGGCGAGGAGCTTGCCCGCGCCGCGCTTGCGGAAATTGGGGTGGGTGGCGAGTGGCCCCAGCAGATAGCCCTTGAGACCGCCCACGCTGATCGGCGTCATCCAGACCGAACCACAGGTCGTGCCGTCGATTTCGGCGACCAAGCTCAGCGTCGGGTCGATGGGGAAGCGTTCGCGCACACGGAATGCCGTGCGAGCGAACCGGCCCGGACCGAAAGCGATGGCTTGCAGATCATCGATATAGGCGTCATCGGCCGGGGTGGCGAGACGGACGATAGGCTGGCCGGAAGGAGAAGCAGCGGCTTCGGCCGCAACGAGCGTGGTCATGGGGCAAGGTCCGGTAAAAGCAATGCGAGACAGCATGAGCGGCACGCCATCGGGCGCCGCGTGGCACGACCAACTAGGGTCGTCGTTCCGTCTGCAAAACCTTCACCATCCTGGACGCCTCCACGTCTGGATTCGCATTAACACCCACATGGGGGGCCGTAAATGGGAATGTGCGGCACATGGCAAAATTCCTCACTCCTTCCCGTCGTTGTGGCACGGTTGCACAACGCACCGTTGTCGCATGGCGGGCTTATCGATCGGCCAGCCCGCCGTTAAGTCTTAACCAACGCCGCAACCCGCATCCCCGTTCAGGACTTGATCGGACAATGCCGACGGCTTGATGACCGCAAAGGAGCAACAATGGGACAGTTGATCGATGGCAAGTGGTCCACCCAGTGGTACGACACCTCCAAGACGGGCGGAAAGTTCGTGCGCAGCCAGGCCGGCTTCCGCAACTGGTTGACGGCGGACGGCAGACCCGGCCCATCGGGCGAAGGCAACTTCGCGGCCGAACCGGGCCGCTATCATCTCTACGTTTCGCTGGCCTGCCCCTGGGCGCACCGCACGCTGATCTTCCGCAGGCTCAAGGAGTTGGAGGACCTGATCTCGGTGTCCGTGGTGTCCCCCAAGATGCCCGACGACACCGGCTGGAGCTTCAAGACCGAGGAAGGCTCGAGCGGCGACCAGATCCTGGGCAAGCAGTTCCTCTGGCAGGTCTATACCGAGGTCGACCCCACCTATACCGGCCGCGTCACCGTGCCCGTGCTGTGGGACAAGAAGCGCAACACCATCGTGTCGAACGAGAGCGCGGAAATCATCCGCATGTTCAACACCGCCTTCAACGACATCACCGGCAACACGGACGACTATTTTCCCGAGGCGCTGCGCCCGCGCATCGAGGAGATCAATGCGCGCGTCTACGACGACATCAACAATGGCGTCTACAAGGCCGGCTTTGCCACCACCCAGTCGGCCTACGAGGAGGCGGCCACCACGCTCTTCGACGCGCTCGATTGGGTGGAGGAACTGCTGGGCGAACACGCTTATCTCGCCGGGGACGACGTCACCGAGGCCGACTGGCGGCTGTTCACCACGCTGGTGCGGTTCGACGCGGTCTATTTCGGGCACTTCAAGTGCAACCGGCGCCGCATCGCCGACTATCCGAACATCTCGCACTATCTCAAGGCGCTCTACGAGGTGCCCGGCGTCAAGGAGACGGTCAACATGGACCACATCAAGACGCACTATTACTGGAGCCACACCACCATCAATCCGCACCGTATCGTGCCGATCGGGCCGGACCTGCCGTTCATGGACTGATGGGCAATTGGGCGGGGTGGGTCAGTAGCCCCACACCGCCCGCTTTTCGACATGGTCGAAATATTCGTCGATGCGCTGGCTGGTGGCGGGGGTCACCCCTTCGGGGAGGGCGCGGCGGTCGAACCAGCGGACCTCGGAAATCTCGTGGTCCTTCTTGCGCTCGAACTCGTGGACGAATTTCCGGGCCACGTAGAAGGCAACGTGGTCGCGGTTCGTGACGGGGCTGGTGTTGTGATAAAGGCCGAAAAGCTCGAGCGGCCCGTCGACGCGATAGCCGGTTTCCTCGAGCGTTTCGCGCCGTCCCGCCTCCTCGAAGGTTTCGCCCGGACCGACGCCACCGCCCGGGAACTGCCAGCCCGGGACATAGGTATGGCGGATGAGGAGCACCTTGTCGCCATCCACCACCATGACCCGCGTGCCCATCGTCATGCGGTGCCAGAGGCCCTTGGCGGTCAGGAATACCTTGGCGCGGACGCGCTGGAAGCGATTCATCATTTGGGCAGTGCTCCGTCTCGTCCCTCACGCCTAGCAGAGCTTGGCGCGAGACAAAATCGTGCGTTGGAACGATTGAACGTTTTCTCGCCGCTCGCGTTCTGGCAAAACCGCACGCAATGATTACCCTGGCCCACATCTCCGACGTTCATCTCTCGCCCCTGCCCGAGATCGGTCTCTCCGATCTGCTAGGCAAGCGGTTCACCGGCTACCTCAACTGGAAGCTGAAGCGGCACGACGAATTGAACAGCGAAACGCTGGCGCGGCTCGTGGCGCATATGCAGGAGCAGCGCGCCGATTTCACAGCGGTGACCGGCGACCTCGTCAACCTGGCGCTCAAGGACGAGATGGTGCGCGCCAACAAGTGGCTCGAAGCCCTGGGCGACAGCGAGCGGATCGCCGTCTGCCCTGGCAATCACGACGCCTATGTGCATGGCGCGCTTTCCCAGGCGCAGGAAAGCTGGGGCTCCTACCTCAAGGGCGAAACGCTGGAGGGCCAACCATTTCCCTTCGTGCGGCGAATCGAGGACGTCGCCATCGTCTCCTGCTCCAGCGCCGTGCCCATGCCTCCCTTCGTGGCTGCAGGGCGGTTCGAGGAAAGCCAGGCGGCGCGCCTGGCACGCATGCTGAAGCTGCTCGGGGACGCGGGCTATTTCCGCGTCGTCATGATCCACCACCCGCCCAATGCGGAACTGCAGCATCCTTCCTTCGGCCTGCGCGGCCACCGCATCTTCCGCCAGGTGATCGCCGAGCATGGCGCGGAAATGATTCTGCACGGCCATACGCACCGCTCCTCGATCCACCACATCCCGGGCAAGGACAGGGAAGTGCCGGTGATCGGCGTCGCCGCCGCCAGCGCGGCCCAGGGCGGCACGCTGGACGATCCGGCGCGCTACAATCTCTTCCGCATCGAGCGCAATGGCGAGGGCTGGAACTGCATGATGCGCGAGTTCGGCTTCCAACGGCTGGGCAACGAGATCGTCATGCGCATGCAGATGCGCATCTACTGAAAGCTGTCGGTCGGCGCGCCCGAATACAGCGCGTGCTGCGCCGCATAGGCCCGCTGATAGGCCGGCCGGGCCTCGGCGCGTGCCACATAGGCCCTGAGCCTTGGAAATTCGTCGAGCAGCCAGTCATCGGCGCGGCGCAGGACCATGACCATCATCAGGTCCCCGGCGCTGAAGGCACCCTCGAGCCACTCCGCATCGCCCAGCCGGTCCGACAGGGCCCTCAGCCGCACCCGGATGCGGTCATCGAGCAAGGCGAGGCGCGCAGGGCTGTACCAGGGTTGGCCCGGGTCGGTGAAACCGGCCTGCTCGCGCTCCACGATCGGCGGCTCCACCGTGCCCACCGCGGCGAACATCCACGTCACGGCGCGGGCCCTGGCATTGGCGTCACCGGGCAAGAGGCCAGCACGCGTCTGGGCCAGATGCAGCACGATGGCCCCTGATTCGAAGAGGGTCAGAGCCCCCTCCTCATAGACCGGAATCTGGCCGAAGGGCTGCCGCGCAAGGTGCTCGGGCTGCTTCATCTGCTTGAAGGAGACGAGGCGCACCTCGTAGGGCTGCCCGACCTCTTCGAGCGCCCAGCGGACGCGCATGTCCCGGGCAAGACCCTTGCCGCCATCGGGCGACCATTTGAAGACGGTGAGGATGGGGGTCATGTCGCTTGGGTCCCTAGCAGCCAATCTTGCCCAGACGACGCACCATGACCAGCAGTTTCGACAGAGGGGTACGCCCCACTCCCGCCATGCGCGCAAATCACCTATATGGGGAGAAAGCCAGCGAGTTGCCCGTGACCGAATTTTTCCGCATCGAGTGTCCCCAGTTCGACCCTGACACCAGCGAGGCGCGCTTCAGCTATCGGCTGAACGATCTCGCCTTCACCGAAGTGCTGCGCTTTCCGCACGTGTCCGACATCGCCGTGCTCGATACGCCCTCGTTCCAGAAGCTGCTGGGGCTGTGCGCGATCGTGCTGGGGGTGAGCTATTTCAAGCTGCGCGCGCCGCTGCGCATCGAGACCGACATCGCCCTGACGCCGGACGAGCGGGCCTTTGTCCTCGACGTCTACGAAAATGGGCTCGGAGAGTTCTACGCCCGCAACGGGCTGCAGCGCTTCGGCCGGCTGAGCCTTGACGCACCCGAGGATGACAAGGCGCAGCTTCCCGCGCCCGTCCTCAAGGAGCGCACGCTGCTGCCCATCGGCGGGGGCAAGGATTCGCTGGTGAGCGTCGATCTTCTGACCCATGTCGGGGCTGAGTTCACCCCGTTCGCCGTCAACCCCAAGGGACCGATCCTCTCGTCAGTGGAGGCGATCGGCATCGAACCCGTCTATGTCACCCGTACGCTCGACCCCGAGATGATCCGGCTGGGCAAGGAGCCCGGCTACTACAATGGCCACGTCCCCTCGACAGCCATCAACTCGATGATCGCGGCGCTCTGCGCGCTGCTGTTCGGCTACGACCAGATCGTGCTGTCCAACGAGCGCTCGGCCAGCGAGGGCAATGTGGTGTTCGACGGGCGCGAGACCAATCACCAATATTCCAAATCGCTGGGCTTCGAGGTCCGCATCGCCGATATCCTCTTGCATGCGACGGGCGGGGCGCTGCGCTATTTTTCCCTGCTCCGGCCCTATTCGGAAGCGCGCATCGCCTCGCTCTTCACGCATGGGCACCGCTTCGACAGCGTGTTTTCGAGCTGCAACCGCAATTTCCGCCTGACCGGCAACGACGGCCCGCTCTGGTGCGGCGAGTGCCCGAAATGCCACTTCGTGTTCCTGATCTTCGCGCCCTTCATGCCCAAGGATCGCCTGTTGCGCATTTTCGGCAAGAACCTGCTCGACGAGCCGGCCAATGAGCATTCCTTCCGCGAACTGGCGGGGCTGACGGGGCAAAAACCTTGGGAATGCGTGGGAGAAATCCTCGAAGCGGCGGCGTGCTTTTATACGCTGTCCCGCCATGCCGACTGGCATGAGGATGCGGTGGTCAAGGCGCTGAAACCCGATCTTCTGGCCCAGTATGGCGAGGAAAAACTGCAGCTTGCCATGGCCGAATGCCTGACCGACAGCCACGACCACCACATTCCGCCGGCACTGGCCGCGCAGGTGGCCGCCTATGCGGTTTGAGGAACCGGTCCTGCTCTATGGCGCGGGGCGCGAGGCGTTCTCGACGCGGCAGTTCCTCAAGAGCCGGCAGCCGGAGCTGAAGGTGTTCGTGACGGTCGATAGTGGCGCCGCCGACATACCGGAGGCCGAGCCCATCGCCGCCGGCGACCTGCCCAAGGCCATCGCCGACCATCGCTTCGGGCTGATCGTCAAGAGCCCCGGCGTGTCGCGCTACAAGCCGATTTTCGATTTGGCCCGCAATGCCGGCATTCCCATCACGTCCAATCTCAATCTGTGGGGGAGCGCCTATCGCCACGGCCGCACGGTGATCGCCATCAGCGGCACCAAGGGCAAGTCGACGACGGCCACGCTGACGCATCTGATGCTGACCCATTCGGGCGTCGATGCGGGCCTGGCCGGCAATGTCGGACTGGCACCCCTCGAGATTGCGGACAAGCATCCCGTGGTCGTCTTCGAGCTCTCGAGCTACCAGACGGCGGACATGAACTTCCTGCCCGACATCGGCGCCATCACCAATCTCTACCCCGAGCATGTCGACTGGCACGGGTCGGTGGAGCGCTACTACGCCGACAAGCTGCACCTGATCGACCGGGACGGCGGCTTCGCAGTCGCGCTTGGCCGCGCGGCGCGGGCAAACGCCATCGTGGCACGGGCGGTGCGCGATCATCGCCGGCTCCTGCGGGAGCTGACGGAGGCGGAAGAAACAGCGATCAAGGCGGCCACGGCGTCGTCCCGCCTGCGTGGGGCGCACAATCTCGACAACGCGCTTCTGGCCGCGCAGATCGCGCTGGCGGCCGGGGGTGCGCTTGCCGGGGTCGTGGCTGGCATCGGCGCATTCCGGCCCCTGCCCCACCGGCTGGAGGAACATGCGGTCGGGGCGCTGACGATCGTCAATGATTCGATCTCGACCACCCCCGAGGCCACCAAAGCGGCCCTGGCTGCCTATCCCGGGCGGCGCATTGCGCTGATCGCGGGTGGCCACGAGCGCGAGCAGGATTACACCGAACTTGCCGGGCTTCTCGAACAGCGGGGCGTGACGACGCTGGTGACGCTGCCGGTGACGGGCCCGCGCCTGGCGGAGGCCGCACGGAACCTGTCGCCGCGCATGAGCGTGGTGGAAGTTGCGGACCTTGAGGCCGGCATTCGCGCGCTGGCGGACATGCGCGAGCGGTTCGACACGATCATCCTCTCGCCCGGCGCCCCGTCCTACAATCAGTTCAAGAATTTCGAGGAGCGCGGCAGGCGTTTCGTGGCATTGAGCCGGGAGATGTTTGGCGCCGGCGCGCTTGATCAGAACGCTGAATAAAGGGCCTGCATGGGCACCCCCGCATCGAGCAGGCTCTGGCGCATGGCGCTCAAACGCGTCGGGTCTGCCAGCCGGCGGCGCAACTGCGCCACGACGCCCAGCCGCCGGAAGCTGTCGGTGTCCATGACCTGCGCCAGATACCGGCTGACCGTTTCCCGCCGCCCCAAGCGCTGCGCCGCCATCACGGCCAGCACCGGCCCCACCTCCGCGTCGGCACGGGCATAGAGTTCGGCACTGGCCAGGGCCGCATCAAACTCGCCGGCGTCGAACCGCTCGAGCACCAGCGCCGCATGGTACCAGGGTGGCGCGGGAGGAGCCCCTTCTATGGCCACCCGGGCGAGGGCCGCCCCCTGGCTGACGCGACCCAGGAACGCCAGATGCCGCGCGCGGGCGGCGATGGCGTCGAGATTGGAGGGGTTGAGCTGCAGGGCCGAGTTATAGGCCGCCTCGGCCGCATCATGCCTTCCCCGCCGCTCTTCAAGGCGCGCCCGCTGCTCCCAGACGAAGGAGTTGGTGGGCGAGACTTGCTGCGCCTCGTCCAAGAGGCGGGATGCCTCGTTGGCGGCCGCATCAGCCATCGTGCCGCCGGACAGCTCAACCAGCAGGCTCGCCTCGGCGGCCAGAGCCACGCCCCGTTGACGCGTCTCCTCATCGAGCGCGGCAAAACAGCTCTGCGCCTTCTCGCCAGCCGCCGTCGAGCTGGTCTCGCGATAGGCATCGAAGGCCATGCGGCACCGGTAGAGCGTTTCCATTCCCGCCAGGCTCCGCCGGCCCTGCACCAGTGCGCGGGCGTTGGCATGCAGTGGTCCGCGGAAACTGCCCAGTTCGCGGCTCAATATTCCCGAGACGCTGTCGAGGACATCGGGGCGATCGGCTTCGGCCGCGCTGAGGGAGATGATTCTCGTCCACACCACGTCGTTCTGCGTCGGGTCGCTGAGGATGACGCTGTATTGCGGTTTACCCTCGTCCATCCGCACGATGCCGTTGAGCACGAAATCCGGCGTCGCATCCACGGCCCCGACTGGGGTGCCGCTGCCGCTATAGGAGACCGTCAGCGTTTCGAATTGCTCAAGGTCCGTCACAAGTTCAAGCGCCAGCCCCGCAGAGAGCGAGACCGCAGAGGGATCGCCGGTGAGGTTCTCGAACTCCTTGATGGCGAGCGAGGGCCGGGTCGCGGTCTCCGACAAGGGGTCGGGGGTTCCCAGATGCGGCACCAGGAAGGCAAGGACAGCGACGATTGCCAGAATGCCCGCCGCAGTCAGGGCAGCAATAGCCACGGATCGTCGGCGGCGGTGGCGCGGGCGGGCTGGAGCGGCCGGACCCGCCTCGTCAACGGTGTCGTCCGCCCGTGCAAGCAGAAGCGGCACGCTCTGCCCGACCACGACGAATTCCGGCACATAGCGCCCCACCGGCAGTTCGATCCGCACGCGCTCATCCTGCCCGTCGGCGGAATAGTAGTGGTCGAGCAGAGAGCGCAGGCGCCGCGCCTGGACCCGCACGATCGGGTCGGATTGCGGGTCGAAACCCGACGGCCGACCCAGAACGTCCACCGCGATGGCATAAGCCTTGATCGCTGTCGCCTCGTTTCTCAGTGTCCGCCGGACGATGTAGTCCAGGAAGGCGGCGAGTTGAGGGGAGCGGGCGATTTCGGGCCAAGCGAGCAACCGGCCCAGGGCTGCTTCAACCTCTTCCGACTGCGGCCCTTGATTTGCCACCCAGGCTCTCCATCGGTCTGAGCCGAGTGTGAGAATTTACATGTAAAATGCAAGGCCAGTTACCCGTGTTTTACATGTCGTTTCTTTGCGCGGCAGGAAGAAGGGAGCATATGGCAGGAATGGGTAGCGTTGCGGCCGCCCATCTCTGGCGGTTAGGCCCCGCCGCACTTTTAGTCATTTTCAAGGTACCCGGATCCGTTCGCCATTCGGGCGTGCGACCACAAATCAGCGTTCCGTGGCGGCGGAGCGGAGGGTGTGTTGAGTACTTTCGCCGTTGTGGCGCCCCTGGTTGCTCTCATCGATGACGATGAGCATTCCGCGCGGCTTCTGCACAAGACACTGACGGCGCAGGGCGATCTTGCGGTGCAGCATCTGGGCGGCGGTACGATCGGCGGCGAGCGATTGCACGCGCTGCTGCAGGCGCCTGCGTCCAGCTGGCCGGATCTGGTGGTGGTCGACCTCAAAGCCAACAGCCGGGCGAACACCGAGTTCGCCGAACAGCACCACGCGATGCTGGACGCCAAGGGCATCCCGCTCGTCGTGATGTGCCGCCCGATCCCCCGCAAGGACCGTGAGGTGCTGCACCGGGCCGGCGCGTCGGGCGTATTCTTTCGGCAGCCGGAGCGCGACGCCTATCGTCGCGAGGCTGCCGGACTTCTCAATTTCCTGGCGCGCCAGCCGCGCCCGGACATGGTTGGCATGTAGAGCCTGCGTCCACAGGGTTTCATGCCGTGGTGGGGAGCGATGCTGCAAAACGGCTTTCGGGCCGGGCTGCATTCCCAAGCGTCCTCCCCGCCAGTAAATCCGGCCCGAGGTTTGCACCACCACGGGTCGATGCGCCGGTTGCACTCCAGGCACGCCGGCGTGGGGACACGGTCGCGGCACCTCCCGGTCGCGCACCGTACGAGGGGAGAAGCAGGAGCATTGGGCGCGCTTGTCCCTCGGCGCGCCGGGCACCGAACGCTTCTCCCCACGTCCCCGTTCTGGGCGCTTCAGCGTTCTTCCCGGGATCGCCGGCCCTTGCTGCCGATGATGCGGTGCGAAAGCGCCCGCAAGGCCGCCATGACGATGACCGCCAGCACGGCCACCCCCGCAGCCACGACATAATATCCCAGCGCAGCGGCCAACCCGACAGCGCCGGCGAGCCACATGCCGGCGCCGGTGGTGAGGCCCTGCACCCCGCCCCCGCTGCGAAAGATGGCGCCAGCGCCCAGAAACGCAATGCCCGCCGTGACCGCCTCGACCGCGCGGATCGGGTCGGGGTTGGTGTTGTTGGCCGTCTGGATGGTGTGAAAGATCTCGAAGGCCAGGATGGTGAAGAGCGCGGCTGCAACCGCCACGAGGATGTGCGTGCGCAGCCCCGCCTCGGCCGTGTGAACCTCGCGCTCGAACCCTATGGCGGCCCCCAGAACGGCGGCTATGGTCAGCCGAATGGCGATGATGTGGAGGGGAAGGTACGTTTCTACCAGCCCAAAACTGTTGCCAAAATCCATGACCAATGACCACCGGTGACGCTGTGGGCACAACAGCGGCCAACCGTTTGCGGTTCCCGGCAGCGCCTGCGGCTATTCGGCAGCGACCCTGATCTGCAACTTGACGTCGCTGGGCCGCGCCTCGACAGCCCGATCGAACGCCGCGACCGCGTCCTCGAAGGCAAACGTCTCGGAAATCAGCGGCTTGAGGTCGACCTTGCCCGAGCCGATGAGCGCAATGGCCCGATCATATTGGTGGGCATAACGGAAGACGTTCTCAATCCGCACTTCCTTGACGGAGGCGGCCGCGACGTCAATCCGCACCGGCTCCACCGGCAGCCCCACGACGACGATAGCGCCACCCGGACGCGGCAGATCCATGATGGTTTCCCAGGCCTTGGGCGAGCCGGAGCACTCGAACACCACATCGGCGCCCCACCCTTCGGTCAGCTCGCTCACGACCTCGGCGAGGTTGCGCTTGCCGATATTGACCGGAATGACGCCCTGATATTGCGCCGCGATGTCGAGCTTGGGTTGGGCAAAGTCAGCGACGATCACCCTGGCACAACCGCCGGCCAGCGCCGCAAGGGCGACCATGGTGCCGATCGGTCCGGCTCCAAGCACGATGGCCGTGTCACCGGGCGTGATTCGCGCCTTGGTCGCGGCCTGCATACCCACTGCGAAGGGCTCCACCATGGCACCTTCGGCAAAGCTGACGTGGTCCGGCAGCTTGAAGGTATAGTTGGCCGGATGCACCACCTCTGCCGTCAGCACGCCGTGCACGGGCGGGGTCGCCCAGAACCGGACGGCCGGATCGACATTATACATGCCCAGCCGGCTGGCGCGCGATTGCGGGTCGGGGATGCCGGGCTCCATGCAGACGCGGTCGCCGACCTTGAGATGGCTGACGCCCTCACCCACTTCCACCACCGTGCCGGCTGCCTCGTGCCCCAGCACCATCGGCTCGTTGACCACGAACGGCCCGATACGGCCATGGGTGTAGTAGTGCACGTCCGAACCGCAGACGCCCACGGTATGGATGGCGATTTTGACCATGCCCGGCCCCACCTCGAGCGGCAGATCAATCTCGCGCAGGGCAAGTTCATGCTGGCGCTCGAGCACCAGGGCGCGGACTTTGGTCATGGGCGGCGATCTCCGTTTTGCGCTGGTGTAGCCGATGCAAAGGCGGAAGGCGAGATGACAAGGTTATCGAGTGCGGTAACCAGTCACTAAGGCCGTTGTCTTACCATGGATTGCATCACACTGGCCGCCTCCAGGCCCGAACCGGGATATTCCCTTGGATCGCTGGCGCTTTTCCGCCACCGTCTTGCTACCGTCCATGCTTGCGCTGATCATCACCGGCGCGGCCGTGATGGCGTTCGTGCTGTGGTCCACGGCCAATCTGGACCAGCGGGCGCAGGAACGGCAGGCGCGCATCGCCGCCCGCATCCTCGAAAACAACCGGGTCGAGCTGGCGCACGAGCAGGAAAGCATCGCGCTCTCCGACGATGCCTTCCGCCACATCCGGCAGGCCTACGATCCGGGCTGGGTATCGGACCATGTCGGGCGCTGGATGAACGAATTCTTCGACCACGCCAACACGGTTATCCTCAACGAGCGCGACCAGCCGCTCTTTGTCGCCACGGGCGGCGTGACGGACACAAACGAGAGCTTTGAGGAACACCTGCTGCCCGGCCTGGCGCCCATGCTGGCCCAATTGCGCCAGCGCATCGCCGGCGGGGCGATCGAGCGCTATCGGCTCGATGACAGCTCTCCGGCGCCTTGGGTGAGCGAATACGCCCTCGTGGACGGCAAGCCGGCGATCGTCGCCATTTCCCCGATCATGGGCGAGGGCGCGGTCCTCGCCGGGGCGCCTGACTCGATCTACCTTATCGTCAGCCTCGATTATCTTGATGACCAGCTGGCGGAGCGGATTACCAGCAAATACCTGATCGACGATGCCAGCTTCGTCATGCGTCCGTCGACCAGCGAAACCAGGCTGGGGCGGCCCATCGTCGACAGTCGCGGCCGCTTCATCGCGTTTTTCGAATGGACGCGCAACCGGCCGGGCCAGATGATGCTGCGCAGCACCGGTCCGGTCCTCGCGGCTGGCTTTATCGTTTCGGCCATCCTGGTCATCCTGCTGATGACTCAATTACGCCGCTCTTCGGCGGCCGTCGAAGCGGCGCGCCGTGCGGCCGAGCATCAGGCGGCGCACGATCGCCTGACTGGCCTGCCGAATCGCTCTGGCTTTGACGCCCACTTGGCACGCCTGCTCGAGGCGGGAAACAGCAGCGGCTCGGCCATTCACCTTCTCATGCTCGACCTCGACCGCTTCAAGCAGGTCAACGACACGCTGGGCCACCAGGCGGGCGACGACCTGATCGAGGATGCGGCGCAGCGCATCCGGCAGGTGGTGCCAGGCGATGTGTTCGTGGCGCGGATCGGGGGCGACGAATTTGCCCTGGTCGCGGCGACGGCGCATGGGCATCTCGACCCGCTGCACCTGGCACAGGATCTGGTCAAGGCCATTGGCCAGCCCTTCGCCATCGGCCAGTACCACGCCCATGTCGGCGCCAGCATTGGTATCGCCTCGACCCGCGCCGGGGAACTCGACGCCAAGGAACTGGTGCGCAAGGCCGATATCGCGCTCTATGAGGCCAAGGCGGCGGGGCGCAATCGGGCAACGGTGTTCGAAGAGCACATGAACGAGTTGCTGCAGCTCCAGCACACGATCGAAGCGGAACTGCGCGAGGCGCTCGAAACACGCGAGCACCTCTCGATAGGCTACCAGCCGCTGGTCGACCAGAAATCGCGCCGCGTGGTGGGCGCCGAGGCCCTGGCGCGCTGGAACCACCCCAAATACGGCCAGATCTCGCCGGCGCGCTTCATTCCCATCGCTGAAACCAGCGGGCTGATCGGGCGGCTGGGCGAGCACGTGCTGCGGCGCGCCTGCGAACTGGGCGCGACGGCCCCGGGCTACACCATGGCGGTCAACATCTCGCCCATGCAGCTCCGTAGTCCGGACTTCGCCACGCGGGTGTTCGACATCCTGCACGAAACGGGCATGCGCACCGAGGACCTCGAACTCGAGATCACCGAGTCCATCCTGCTCGACGACGAGCACATTTCCTCGCAGAACCTGCTGACCTTCCGGGCGGCCGGTATCCACATCGCGCTCGACGATTTCGGCACCGGCTATTCGTCGCTGAGCTATCTCAAGCGCTATCCGGTTGATCGCATCAAGATCGACCGCTCCTTCGTCAGCCAACTGGCCACGGGCCATGTCAGCGTGGCGATCACCCAGGCGCTGGTAACGCTGGCCCATGCCATGAACATTCACGTCACGGCTGAAGGCGTCGAAACGGCCGAGCAGGCGCGCATCCTGGGCGAGCTGGGGTGCAACACGCTCCAGGGCTTCCTGTTCTCGGGGGCAGTGGATGAGGCCACGATCCGGGCTGTGTTCGATCAGCCGGACAACCTGCCGCAGCGTCGCCGCCGGCCGGGTCGCGTCGCCTGAGTTGCGCGCGGATCAGCCGTTCGGATTGGGCTGGGTGCCCGTATAGACCGCGTAGATGATGCCGAAGGCGATCACGAGACCGATGACCGAGAAGATCAGCACCCGCAGGTTCATCTTGCGCGGACTGGCCTGGGTGACCTCGGTGTCGTTCTTCTTGGGATCATAGGTTTCCATCGGCGCCTCCGAGCGTGTTCGGAAGACGAACGTGCCGCCGATGACCAGAGTTCCCTGGCGCAATGGTCACAGGGGCTTGACGGAGCGGCGGGGCAAGGCAAACCTCCGGCATGACACGCAACACCCCCTCCCCCGAACGTCTCACCCGCATGATCATGGCCGGCCAGGGCAAGGTTAACGCGGACCTCGTCCTGCGCGACGTGCGAATGCTCGACGTCATCACCGGGACCATCACCCAGACCGACATCGCGATCGTCGATGACCGCATCGTGGGCACCCATGCCCGCTATGAGGGTGCAGAGATCATCGAGGGTAACGGACGCTTCGCCGTTCCCGGCTTCATCGACACGCACCTGCACATCGAATCTTCGCTGGTCACGCCGCTGGAGTTCGACCGTTGCGTGCTGCCGCATGGCGTTACGACGGCTCTCTGCGATCCGCACGAGATCGCCAATGTGCTGGGCGCAGAAGGCATCCGCTACTTCCTCGACAGCGCCGAGCGCAGCGTCATGGACATACGGATCAACCTCTCCTCCTGCGTTCCCGCCACCCCGTTCGAGACGGCCGGGGCGCGCCTCGAGATCGACGATCTTCTGCCGTTTCGCGATCACTCCAAGGTGGTGGGGCTGGCCGAAATGATGAACTTCCCGGGCGTGCTCAATGCCGATCCGGGCATAATTGCCAAGCTGGTCGCCTTCCAGGACGGGCACATCGATGGCCACGCGCCGCTGCTGCTGGGGCAGGCCCTCAACGGCTACCTCGCCGCCGGTATCCGCACCGACCATGAGGCGACAAGCGCCGCCGAAGCGCGCGAAAAGCTGGCCAAGGGCATGGCGATCCTGATCCGCGAAGGGTCGGTATCCAAGGATCTCGAGGCGCTGGCGGAAATCCTCGACGAAGACACCTCGAGCTTCGTGGCGCTGTGCACCGATGATCGCAACCCGCTCGACATTGCCGAAGAGGGCCACCTCGACAACTCGATCCGGCGACTGATCGCGCGAGGTTGTCCGCTACACCATGTCTATCGCGCCGCCAGCCATTCGGCCGCGCGCATCTTCGGCCTGCGTGACCGTGGCCTCGTGGCCCCCGGCTGGCGAGCTGACATCGCGCTGCTCGACAATCTGGAGGCGTGTCGCGTTTCCGACGTTGTCGCGGGAGGGCGGTTGGTCACCCCGGCCCTGTTTGCCGCGCGCGAGGCGGTGGCGCCGGTGGGACTGAAGTCAGTCAAGGCCCAGCCTGTGACGGCAGATGTCTTCGTCACCGCCCCCAAACCCGGGCAGAATCGGGTGCCGGTCATCGGCGTCAAGCCGGGGCTTATCCTGACGTTTCGCGAAGAGGCGAGCCTGGCCACGACGCAGACGGGCCTGCAGCCCGACCTCGACGCCGACGTGATCAAGGTGGCCGTAATCGAGCGCCATGGGATCAACGGGAATATCGGGCGCAGCTTCGTCACCGGCTTCGGCCTCACGCGCGGCGCCATTGCCTCGTCCGTCGGTCACGACAGCCACAACATTACCGTGGTGGGCGCCAACGACGCCGACATGGCCGCAGCGGTCAATCGGCTGATCGAGATGGGGGGTGGCTTCGCGGTGGCGGATGCCGGGCAGGTCACGGCCGAACTCGCCCTGCCCATCGCAGGGTTGATGAGCTTGAACAGCTTCGAGGAGGTCGCCGCCGATCTCCACCACCTGCGCGATGCGGCCAAGGCGCTGGGATGTACCCTGCCCGAGCCCTTCCTCCAGGTGGCGTTCCTCGCCCTGCCGGTGATCCCGCACCTCAAGATGACGGATCGCGGGCTCTTCGACGTCGACAGGTTCGACTTCGTCAGCTGATGAACGAAAGGCCCGCCGAAGCGGGCCTTTGAGACTCAGTTACCGAACTGGAAGGTGTAACTGCCGCTGGTGCTGCGATCGGAGTAGCGCCGCCCGTCGCGGTCGCGATGCCAGTCGTTGCGGTCATCCCGGCGCCAATCGTGATCGCGGCGATGGTTACGATCCCAGTCTCGGTCATGACGGGGGCGCGGCGAATGAACGGCGGGCGGATTGCCGAAGTTGAAGGAAAAGCTGATGGCCGGCTTGGACGAATGCCGCTGCCCGCGGATGGCCTGCAGGTAATTGCCCGAAACCCAGCCATCGGCGCCGCGATGCTCGACGTAGCACCAGCCGCTGCGGCAGCCGACGACGTCCACCCGTTCATGGCGCTGCAAGGTGTCGACGCGCTGGTATTGCGTCGAGGGGCCGGTGCGCACGTTGACGCTGCCGGTTGCAATCGCGGGAGCGGCCATCGCCGCGCCAGCCATGCCGAGCACGAGGGCGCCGCCCAGAACGGACGACATGATCTTGTGATGAATTCGCATAGCGCGTCTCCTGTTGGTTTGGGTCCTCTGACCCTTGACCAACAGAATGCACGGTGCGGCATGAACTCAGCCTGAACCGCGCGTTCACCCCCGCTCCCGGCGCTCCGGGAGCAGACGCGAGGGCCAGGGCTGCGCCTGACCTACGCCCGCGCCCTCTCTCGCGCCTTCACCTTGCGCCGTGCGGCATGCAGCAGCGGCTCGGTGTAGCCACTGGGCTGGTCGACGCCGTGCAGAGCCAGGTCGAGCGCCGCCTGGAACGCGACGGACTGGTAGTTATCGGCCATGGGCCGGTAGAGCGGGTCGCCCGCATTCTGCGCATCGACGACGGCCGCCATGCGCTCGAATACCGCCGTCACCTCATCGCGGCTAACGAGGCCGTGGCGCAGCCAGTTGGCGACGGCCTGGGAGGAAATACGGCAGGTGGCGCGGTCTTCCATGAGGCCGACATTGTTGATGTCGGGCACCTTGGAGCAGCCGACGCCCTGCTGCACCCAGCGCACCACATAGCCCAGAACGCCCTGTGCGTTGTTCTCGAGTTCGCGCGTGATCTCTTCGCGGGTGAGCGCATAGGGCGCCAGCACCGGCATGGAGAACAGCGCGTCGAGCCCCGGCAGTTCCTGGTTGTGCCGGCGCTTTTGCGCTTCGAACACGTCGACCTGGTGGTAATGCAGCGCGTGCAACGTCGCGGCGGTAGGGGACGGCACCCAAGCCGTGTTGGCGCCGGCATTGGGGTGGCCGATCTTGGCCGCCATCATCGCCGCCATGTTGTCGGGCTGCGCCCACATGCCCTTGCCGATCTGCGCCCGGCCGGAGAAGCCACAGGCGAGACCGATCAGCACATTGCGATCTTCGTAGGAAGCGATCCAGCGCTCGGACTTGATCTGGTCCTTGCGCAGCACGGCGCCGGCCTCCATGGAGGTGTGGATTTCGTCGCCCGTGCGGTCGAGGAAGCCGGTATTGATGAAAAAAACCCGGGCGCGCGCCTCGTAGATCGCCGCCTTGAGGTTGGCCGAGGTGCGGCGTTCCTCGTCCATGATGCCGATCTTGATGGTGTTGGGCGAAAGGCCAAGCATCTTCTCGACCGAAGAGAAGATGGCGCAGGCGAAGGCGACCTCCTCCGGGCCGTGCATCTTTGGCTTGACCACATAGATCGAGCCGGTGCGCGAGTTGCCGCCCTTGTCGTGCATGGCGCAAAGCGCGGTGACGGCCGCATCCATCAGCCCCTCGCCGATCGGCTTGCCGTCGAGCAGCACGGCGTCGGTGGTCATCAGGTGCCCGACATTGCGCACCAGCAGCAGCGAGCGGCCCTTGAGGCTTGCCTCCTGTCCCTCGAGGTCCTTGTAGACGCGGTCCGGGTTGAGCCGGCGGGTGACGGTCTTGCCGCCCTTCTCGAACGTGTCCTCGAGCCTGCCCTGCATCAAGCCGAGCCAGTTTTCGTAGACGCCGACCTTGTCCTCGGCATCGACGGCGGCGACAGAGTCTTCGCAGTCCTGGATGGTCGTCAGCGCCGCTTCGACCACCACGTCGCTGAGGCCAGCCTTGTGGCTCGCGCCGATGGGGCTTTTGGGATCGATGACGAGGATGACGTGGAGGCCGTGGTGGACGAGGACGATCTCGCCCGTCTCCTCGGTGCCGCCGTAACCGGCGAAGGCTGCAGGGTCACGCAGGCCTGTGCGGCCCGAGGGCAGATCGACCGCGAGGTGTCGCGTGCCGCCGTCCTTGACCACGTGGTAGCCGGTTGCGTCGGCATGACTGCCCCCGGCGAGCGGAAAGGCCTCGTCGAGGAACTGGGCCGCACGGGCCACCACCGCGGCACCGCGCGCCGCGTTGTAGCCCTGTGCCGGGGCCAGCTCACCCTCGCGGGCGATGGCGTCGGTACCATAAAGGGCGTCGTAGAGGCTGCCCCACCGGGCGTTCGCCGCGTTGAGCGCGTAGCGGGCGTTGGAAACCGGCACCACCAGCTGCGGGCCGCAGATGCTGGAGATTTCCGGGTCGAGATTCTGCGTTTCGATGGTGAAGTCGGCCGGCTCCGGCACAAGATAGCCGATTTCGGCGAGGAACCGCCGGTAGCCTTCGGCGTCGGCATCGACCGGCCCGTGCTGGCGGTGCCAGTCGTCGATCTGCCCCTGCAAGTCGTCGCGCCGCTCGAGCAGCCGCGCATTGGTCGGCGCATGGGTGCGCACCAAGTCGGCGAACCCGCTCCAGAACTGGTCCGCGCTGACCGGCAGCCCCGGCAGGGCGCGCTGTTCTATGAACGCGACCAGCAACGGATGCACGGAAAGGCCGGACTTGGTCTGGTAGTCACTCATGCCGCACTCCTTGGACAAACGGGCAGCGACACGATTAGGCCATTGTTGGATGCGTCACAACCCGCCCAAAGTGGACTTCGCCCTTGCACCAGCCACATAGACTTCAGCAATGGCGCGGTCATCGCCTATTGTCTGGAGCAGAAACAATTCTTCGGCGAGACTGTTGATCGTCCCGAGCCGCATGCGCATGGTCGGCGTCGCGCCGGCGTCGAGCACCACGAGGTCCGCCGTGCGGCCGGGCGCGACCGAGCCGATGGTTTCCCCCAGTCCCAGCGCCTCCGCATTGCCCAAGGTCGCAATGTGGAACGACGCGAAGGGATTGAGCCGCTGCCCGCGCAGTTGCAGCACCTTGTAGCCCTCGTCGAGCGTGCGCAGCATCGAGACGCTGGTGCCACCGCCAATGTCGGTGGCGATGCCGACGCGCACGCCATGCGTCATCAACCTCTCGCGATCGAACAGGCCCGAGCCCAGGAACAGGTTCGACGTGGGGCAGAAGACGGCGACCGCACCGGTTTCCGCCAGCACGCCGGTTTCGCGATGGTTGAGATGGATGCAGTGCCCCAAGAGCGTCCTGCGGCCAAGAAGGCCGTAGTGTTCGTAGATGCCGGTATAGTCTGGGGCGTCCGGGTAGAGCTCCATCGAATAGGTGATCTCGGCGTCGTTTTCGCTCAGATGCGTCTGCACGTAGCACTCGGGATGCTCGGCCACGAGCGCCTGCGCCGCTGCCATCTGTGCGGGGGTCGAGGTGATGGCGAAACGCGGCGAGATGGCGTAGAGCCCCCTGCCCCGCCCATGCCAGCGCGCGATCAGCGCCTTGGTGTCGTCATAGCCCGATTGCGCGGTGTCGCAGAGCCCGTCGGGGGCATTGCGATCCATCATCACCTTACCGCCGATCATCAGCATGTTGCGCCGCCGCGCCTCGGCAAAGAACGCATCCACCGAGCGCGGATGGCTCGAGCAATAGGCCACCGCCGTGGTGGTGCCGTGCCGGATCAGCGCATCGTAGAAATCGACGGCGACGGCATCGGCGTGGCCCTGTCGGGCAAACTTCTGCTCTTCGATGAAGGTGTAGGTGTTGAGCCATTCGAGCAGCGAACCGGCATAGGCCGCCATTATCTGCGACTGCACGTAGTGCAGATGCAGGTCGATGAAGCCGGCCATGATGAGGTGCGGCCGGTGGTCGATGACCAGTGCGTCCGTCGTGTCGGCTGTGGCAAAGTCCGCCACGGAAACGATGACGCCATCGGCAATGACGACGGCCGCGTCCTCGAGATAGTCGTAGGCCCCGGCGTCATCGATGGCCTGCGGCGCACGATGGAAGCTCAGGACGCGGCCGCGCAGGATGGTGCGGCTCATGAGCCGGAGCCTTCACGGAACCACTGGACCAGCGTTGCGCGCTCCGCATCCGTCATCTCGGTGACGTTGCCCGGGGGCATGGCGTGGCTGTACCCGGCCTGGATGGCGACCTCGTGCGCGCGGTTGGCGATGGCGACGTCGCGGTCGAGGATGACGTTCTTAGGCGCTTCATAAATGCTCTCCCACACCGGCTCGGGCGTATGGCACATGGCGCAGCGGGACTGCACGATCTGGCTGGCGGCCGCAAAATGCTCAGTTTGCATGAAGCGTTCGGCCGAGGCACTGGGCAGAATCTCCGTATCCGCGTTGGGCAGCTTCGGTCCGCTCGAGAGCCAGGCGATGACGATGAACAGCACGATGGCCACCGCCCAGGTCCAGTGCGGATTGCCCTTCCGGGCGTGGCGCGTGTTGAAATAGTGCCGGATGACGACGCCGATGAGGAAGACCAGCGAGGCGATGATCCAGTTCCACTGCGTGGCGAAGGCCAGCGGGTAATGGCTCGAGAGCATGAAGAAGATGACGGGAAGCGTGAGGTAGTTGTTGTGCAGCGAGCGCTGCTTGGCGATCTTGCCGTACTTGGCGTCCGGCACCCGCCCGGCCTTGAGATCGGCCACCACGATCTTCTGGTTGGGGATGATGATCATGGCCACGTTCGCTGCCATGATCGTCGCGGTGAAGGCGCCCATGTGCAGCAGGGCCGCGCGGCCGGTGAAAAGGTGCACATAGCCCCAGCTCATGGCGACGAGGATGACGAACAGCACCAGCATCAGGCCGATGGTGGACTGCCCGATGGGCGATTTGCAGAGGCTGTCGTAGAGCACCCAGCCCAGCACGATGGAGCCGGCCGAGAGCCCAATGGCGGCCCAGGAGGGGATGTCGAGCACGCTGCGGTCGACCAGGAACAGGTCCGCGCCGACATAGTAGAGCAGCACCAGCAGCATGGCGCCAGAGAACCAGGTCCAGTAGCTCTCCCACTTGAACCAGGTCAGGTGCTCGGGGAGGAATTCGGGCGCCACCAGATATTTCTGGATGTGGTAGAAGCCGCCCCCATGCACCTGCCACTCCTCGCCATACGCCAAGGGCGGCAGGCTCGGCGTCTTGCGCAGGCCCAGGTCGAGCGCGATGAAATAGAACGACGAGCCGATCCACGCGATGGCCGTGATCACGTGCAGCCAGCGCACGGCGAACATCAGCCATTCGTAGAAGATTATGGTGTCGGGCATCTTCGTCCTCGTTTTGAAGACCCCTCACCCTAACCCTCTCCCCAGAGGGGCGAGGGGATCGGCGCGGCGGGTGGGGCAGGAAAGTGCCTCAAACGCGGTGCGGCTCCCTCGCCCCTCTGGGGAGAGGGCTGGGGTGAGGGGTATGGTGGGAGGGCGGCCAGTGACCGCCCTCCCATTCGATCAAGCCGGTTGTTCGACGCCTTCGACGTACCAGTCCATGCTCAGCAGTTCGGCATCGGTCATGGTCTGGCCGGCGGGAACGCGTTCGGTGCCGGTGTTGTCCTTGATCGGGCCGGTAAAGATGTGGAACGAGCCGTCGATCTGGCCAGTGCGCACCGCTTCCGCCGCGGCCTTGACCTCTTCGGTGACCTTGGGGCCATAGGGGCCGATCTGCACCACGTCTTCCTTGAGGCCTTCCCAGGTATCGCCGGGGACCCAGGTGCCGTCGATCACGGCCTTGGCCGAATTGACGTAGTGCGGGCCCCAGTGATCGATGATCGAGGTCAATTGGGCATCGGGAGCGAAGGCGCTCATGTCGGCGCCTTGGCCGAAGCCACCCACCGCGCCACGCTCCTCGACAACCTGCAAGGCAGCCGGTCCGTCGGTGTGCTGGGCGATGATGTCGATGCCCTGGTCGATCATGGCCCGCGCGGCATCGGCTTCCTTCGGGGGATCGTTCCAGGTCGAGATGTAGACCGGCTTGATGGTGAAGTCAGGGTTCACCTTGCGCGCGGCGAGCACGAAGGAATTGATGCCCATGACCACTTCGGGGATCGGGAAGGAGCCGATATAGCCCGCCTTGCCGGTCTTGGAGAGGTGGCCGGCGATGGTGCCGCACACGGCGCGACCTTCATAGAAGCGCGCATTGTAAAGGCCCACATTATCGGCCTTCATGTAGCCCGTGGCGTGCTCGAACTTCACGTCGGGGAACTGCTGGGCGACCTTGATGACCGAGTCGCCGAAGCCGAAGCTGGTGGCAAAGATCAGCTTGTTGCCCTGCTGGGCCAGCTCGCGCAGCACGCGTTCGCAGTCCGGGCCTTCCGGCACGTTCTCGACATAGGTGGTTTCCACCGCGTCGCCGAGCTGCTCCTCGAGGTAGAGCCGGCCCTGATTGTGCGCGTAGTTGTAGCCATTGTCGTTGATGGTGCCGACATAGATGAAGCCGACCTTGAGCGGCTCGCCCTGCGCGAAGGCACGGGAGCCAAGAAGCGGCAGGGCAGACGCGGCTGCGCCGATCTTGAGCAGGTTACGCCTTGTAAGAGTCATCGTGTTTCTCCTGAATGACGATTTTTCGTTGTTGCCTGAAGCGATCATTTGGCGCCGCCTCAATTGCTGGGCATGAACGGCTTGCCGAGGCAGGCCGGTGCATTGGTCGAGCCGTCGCGGCGCAAGGAAATCAGCACCAAGACGGCGATGGTGGCAAGATAGGGCAAAGCGGCCCAGAGCTCGGACGGAATGGCCGAAAGCGGCCCGCTGCCGGCCTTGGCGTAGAGCTCCATGGTCATCACGAGGCCGAAGAGATAGGCACCCGCCAGGAGGCGGAACGGCCGCCAGGACGCAAAAACCACCAGCGCCACGGCGATCCAGCCGCGGCCGGCCGTCATGCGCTCGGCCCATTGCGGCGTCAGCAGCAGCGGAAAGCAGGCTCCGGCAATGCCCGCCATGGCCCCACCGAAGGCCACCGCCGCATAGCGGACGCCGACCACGGAATAGCCGATGGAATGGGCGGAAAGGTCGTTCTCTCCGACCGCCCGCAGGATCAATCCGCTGCGGGTCTTCTTGAGGAAGTACCAGAGCACGAACACCATGATCAGCGAAAAATAGACCGGCGCGGCATAGCCGAAGATGACGCGCCAGATCGGGTGCGTCGCCAGTTCCGGCGGAAAGAGCGGCGCCATCAGCTGCACGGGGCGGGCCGAGAACGGCGCGCCCGCCAGGGCCGAGAGGCCGGTGCCGAAAATGGTGAGCGCCAGGCCGGTGGCGGTCTGGTTGGTGGAAAGGCTCAGCGTCAAAACGCCGAAGATCAGGGAGACGGCAACACCGGCAGCGGCGCCGCACACCAGCGCGAAATAGGGATTGCCCGTGTAGAACTGGGCCGCAAAGCCGGCGATGGCACCGACCAGCATCATGCCCTCGACGCCCAAATTGAGGACGCCGGCCTTTTCAACCACCAGTTCGCCGAGGGCGGCGATGAGGATCGGCGAGGCCGCCCCGACCAGCGTCACGAAGATGGGGATGAGGAGGTCCATCAGGCGGCACTCCGGCTCGGCTGCACCGCCGTGCGGCGGATGCGATAGCGGACCAGCAGATCGCCCGCGAGCAGGAAGAACAGCATCATCGACTGGAAGATGCCGGTCGCCGCATTGGGCAGGCCGATGGTCGTTTGCGCCACCTCGCCGCCCACGAAGGTGATGGCCAGGACGATACCGGCAAAGATGACGCCCAGCGGATTGAGCCGGCCGAGGAAGGCCACGATGATGGCGGTGAAGCCGTAATTGGCGGGAAAGCCCGGCACCATGCGCTGGAAGGGGCCGGCCACTTCCAGCACACCGGCAAGGCCCGCAAGACCGCCCGAGACCAGCAACGCCAGCCAGATGGTCTTGTTTTCGGAGAACCCGCCATAGCGCGCGGCGTGCGGCGCCGTGCCCACAACCCGCATCTGATAGCCGAAGACCGAGCGCGACATGATGAACCAGGCGACCAGCGCGACGATGATGGCAATCGGCACGCCCAGATGCACGATGGTGCCCGGAATTATGGTGGGCAGGCGCGCGCTTTCGGCAAACAGCCGCGTCTGCGGAAAGCCCATGCCCATCGGATCCTTCCAGGGGGCGCGGATGAGATAGTAGATCAGCTGCACCGACGCATAGGTCAGCATCAGCGAGGTCAGGATTTCGTTGACGTTGAGCCGCGTCTTGAGAAAGGCCGGAATGGCCGCATAGAGCATGCCGCCGACCACCCCAGCCAGGATCATCAGGGGCAGGATCCACGGGCCGCTCATCGAATAGGTGGCCAGCGCCACCCAGGTGCCGGCGAGGCCCCCAACGATGTATTGCCCCTCGGCGCCGATGTTCCACACATTGGCCCGGTAGGCGATGGAGAGCCCAACGCCGATGATGATGAGCGGGGCAGCCTTCACGCCCAAATCCTGCCATTTGTAGGAGTTGGTGAGGGGCGTGAAGAAGATTTCCCGCACCGCGCCCAGGCCATTGTAGCCGATGGCGGAAAAGATGATGGCGCCCACGATCATGGTCAGCAGAACCGCGGCCGCCGGCGTGAGGTAAAGCATGGTGCGGCTGGGTTCGGGACGTTTCTCAAGCCGGAACGGCATGCTGGGCCTCCTTCTCGCCATGCACCCCGCCCATCAGCAAGCCAATTTCGTCCACGCTGAAAGCCTTGACCGGCCGCGCTGCACTGAGCTGGCCCATGTTGATGACGGCCAGCGTGTCGCTGAGCGCAAGAAGCTCGTCGAGGTCCTGGCTGATCACGACGATGGCCGAACCCGCCGCGGCGAGGTCTACCAGAGCCTGGTGGATGGCCGCCGCTGCTCCCGCGTCGACGCCCCAGGTGGGCTGGCTGACCACCAGCACGCTCGGCTTTTGCAGGATCTCGCGGCCCATGATGTATTTCTGCAGGTTTCCGCCCGACAGCGACCCGGCGGTCGAGGCCGGCCCCAGCGCCTTGACCGCGAAGTCGGCAATCACCTTGCCGGTATAGGTCCTTGCGGCGCCCGAATTGATCAGGCCCATCATCACCATGCCCAGCCGGTCGCGCGCCGTGAGTACGGAATTGTCGGAGAGGCTGAAGTCGCCCACGGCGGCGTGGCCGTTGCGCTCTTCAGGCACGGCACAGAGCCCGTGCCGGCGCCGCTCGGTGGTGTCCATCGAGCCGATGCCGACCCCGTCTATGGTGATCGCCTCGCGATCATGCCCCTTGATCTCGCCCGAAAGCGCGTCGAGCAGGGCGTTTTGCCCATTGCCCGCGACCCCCGCGATGCCCAGGATTTCGCCGGCGCGCACGGTGAAGGTGACGTTGTGCACGGGAACATCGAAGTGGCCGGTCCGGGAGGTCGAAAGGCGGTTGACCACCAGCCGCGGATCGCCGAACGCGCGCCCATCGGGCTTGACGATGTCCTTAAGGCCAGTGCCGATCATTTTTTCTGCCATGGACCGGCTGGTTTCCTGCCGCGGATCGCAGGTGTCGACCAGCTTGCCGCCGCGCAGGATCGTCGCCGTATCGCACAGGGCTTTGATTTCGTGCAGCTTGTGCGAGATGTAGAGGATGGAGCAGCCTTCTGCCGCGAGCTGCCGCAGGACCGTGAACAACTGCTCCACTTCCTGCGGGGTCAGGACCGAAGTCGGCTCGTCCATGATCAGCAGCTTGGGGTTGAGCAGCAGGGCGCGAACGATTTCGATGCGTTGCCGCTCGCCGACGGAGAGCGTCGCGACGGTGCGATGCGGATCGAGCAGCAGCCCATAGGTCTGCATCACTTCGCGGATCCGCGCCTCGAGCTCCCGCGAGGGGATTTTTGCGTCCATGCCCAGCGCGATATTTTCGAATACGGTCAGCGCTTCGAACAGCGAAAAGTGCTGGAAAACCATGCCGATACCGAGGCGGCGCGCGGCCTTGGGGTTGGCGATCGTTGCCGGCTGGCCGTTCCAGCGGATTTCGCCGGCATCGGGCTGCATGATGCCGTAGATCATCTTGACCAGGGTAGACTTGCCGGCGCCGTTTTCGCCCAGAAGCGCGTGGATTTCGCCCGGCTTTACCGCAAAGGAGACGTTATCGTTGGCGAGAACGCCCGGAAACTGCTTGGTAATGCCGCTCAACTCGAGCCGATTGGGCATATTATTGTCCACTCACCACCCCATTCTTCGCGGGGGCGGCCATAGGCCCGACAGATGCTTCCCGTTTCCCAATGTGGACCATAATTTCCGCCGCCGCCAGTGCTGCAATGACTGCGGGGCGTTTATCCCCAATCCCCTGCGCCCCGATGGGCAGGACAAGCCGGTCGAGCAGGCGCGCCTCGCCGCCCTGCTCGCGGTACCAGCTCGAGAATTTCGCGCGCTTGGTCTTCGAGCCGACCATGCCGACATAGGCCGCGTCGGGACGCGCCAGGGCTTCGGCGGCGATCAGGAAATCGAGCGCATGGTCGTGGGTGAGGATGACAAAGGCGCTGCCCGGCGGCGCCGCACGCACCACGGCCTCCGGCATGGCGACGCGGCGGGCGGTGATGTCCGCCGGCAGCAGGTCGAGCTCATCCTGCCTTGTGTCGATCACCTCGAGCCGGACCGGCAGCAGGTGCAGGATCTGCGCCAGAACCCGGCCGACGTGACCCGCGCCGAAGACAAAGACGCTGGGACGGGATTCGTCGTCGGCGGCGGCCCTCTCGAGGAGGGACTTGCGCACGCTCGCGTCGGCAAAGCGGAGGTCGACCCTGACCCGCCCGCCGCAGCACTGGCCGATTTCGGGGCCCAGCGGCACGTCCATCGCCTCCTCGGCCCGACCCTCGGCGATCAGCCGGCGCGCATGTTCGATCACCATGTATTCGAGCGCGCCGCCGCCAATGGTGCCGAAAAGGGCGTCGGGGGCGACCAGCATGAAGGTTCCCTGTTCGCGGGGAGAAGAGCCGCGGACCGAGGTCAACTCGCACGCAATGGCGTCGGGGTTGGCTTCGAGGAAAGCGGTGAGGTCGGCGGCGCTCAAGCGAAGCTCCCCCACCCTTGGTCCCTCCCCACAAGGGGGAGGGAGACGATGGAACCGAGGTGCCAGAGCTTTGCGCCTCCCTCCCCCTTGTGGGGAGGGACCGAGGGTGGGGGTAGGGGAGCCACGATGCCCAGTCTCACCCCCGCGCCTCCTTCATCCGCTCGACGCCCATCAGCACGCGTTCCGGTGTCACGGGCGTGTCGAGCTGGGGGGCCACGCGGTACTCGGCGACGCTTGCGACCGCCATGCCCAGCGCTTCGACCACGCTGATGGCCAGCATGAAGGGCGGCTCACCGACGGCCTTGGAGCGGCCGATGGTCGGCTCCGGATTGACCGACCACTCGGCAATTTGCACGTTGAAGACCGGCGGGACGTCGCTGGCGAGCGGGATCTTGTAGGTCGAGGGCGCATGCGTGCGCAGCTGCCCCTTGGCGTCCCACACCAGCTCCTCGGTGGTCAGCCAGCCCATGCCCTGGACGAAGCCGCCCTCGATCTGGCCTTGGTCGATGGCGGGATTGAGCGACTTGCCGACGTCGTGGAGGATGTCGACGCGATCGACGGTGTATTCGCCGGTCAGGGTGTCGATGGTGACTTCGCTGACGGATGCGCCATAGGCGAAGTAGTAGAACGGGTGGCCCTTGCCGGTTGCCCGATCCCAGTGGATTTTCGGCGTCTTGTAGAAGCCGGCGGCGGACAGCTGGATCCGGTTGAGGTAGGCGGAGGCGACCAGTTCGGCAAAGGCGACGAACTCGCGGCCCACCTGCAGCCCGCCCTGCACCCAATGGCAATCGGCCTCGTCGGACTGGTAGAGCTGCGCCGCATGCGCGATGAGGCGGGACTTGATCTGTTCGCAGGCGTCCCAGGCGGCCATGCCGTTGAGATCGGAGCCCGACGACGCCGCCGTGGCCGAGGTGTTGGGCACCTTGCCTGTCGAGGTGGGCATGATCTTGACCGTGTCGAGGTTGACCCCGAACGCGTCCGCCACCACCTGCGCCACCTTGATATTGAGGCCCTGCCCCATCTCGGTGCCACCGTGATTGAGATGGATCGAGCCGTCCTTGTAGACATGCACCAGGGCTCCGGCCTGGTTGTACCAGGTGGCGGTGAAGGAGATGCCGAACTTGACCGGCGTCAGCGAGATGCCCTTCTTGAGCACCCGGCTCGTGCGGTTGAAGGCGATGATCGCGTCCCGACGAGCCTGATAGTCGGAGGAGGCTTCAAGCTCATCGACGATCCGGTGGACGATGTTGTCGCCCACGGTCTGGTGATAGGGCGTGACGTTGTTCTCGTGCACGCCGTAGAAATTGGCCTTGCGGATATCGAGCGGGTCCTTGCCCAGCGCATAGGCGATGTCTTCGATCCAGCGCTCGCAGGCCATGATTCCCTGCGGCCCGCCAAAGCCGCGGAAGGCGGTGTTGGAGACGGTGTTGGTGTAGAGCGGCTCGGACCGCGCCCGCACGGCCGGGTACCAATAGGCGTTGTCGCAATGGAACAGCGCCCGGTCCGTCACCGGGCCGGTGAGATCGGACGAGAAGCCGCCGCGGGCGCCATAGACGGCGTCGACGGCGAGGATTTTTCCGGTTTCGTCGTAGCCGACATCGTAATCCACCACGAAATCGTGGCGCTTGCCGGTAGCCTGCATGTCGTCGTCGCGATCAGGGCGGATCTTGCAGGCGCGGTTCCACTTCTTGGCGGCAATGGCCGCCACGGCCGCGAAGAGGTTGCCCTGCGTTTCCTTGCCGCCGAAGCCGCCGCCCATGCGCCGCAGCGTGATGGTCACGGCGTTGTGCCGGATGCCCAGCACCTGGGCCACCATCAGCTGCACTTCGCTCGGGTGCTGGGTGGACGCATAGACGGTGACGTCCTCGTCCTCCCCAGGCACCGCATAGGCGATCTGCCCTTCGAGATAGAAGTGGTCCTGTCCGCCAATGGTGATGGCGCCTTTGGCGCGCCTTGGGGCGGAGGCGAGACCGGCTGCCACATCACCGCGCTCAAGCTTGAGCGGCTCGGTGACGAGCTTGCCGCCAGCCTGCTGGGCGGCGCGAACGTCCGGCAGCCAGTCGAGATCGCGATACTCGATCTTTGCCAGCTGCGCTGCCCGGCGCGCCGCGTCGCGCGTTTCGGCGACCACAGCAAAGATCGGCTGGCCCCAGAACTGCACCCGGCCCTCGGCAAAGATCGGTTCGTCGTGCTTGTGGCTGGGCGAGACGTCGTTTTCGCCCGGAATGTCGTCGGCGGTCAGCACGCCGATGACGCCGGGGGCGCCGCGGACGGCCGAGAAATCCATCGCCAGGATTTCGGCGTGAGCGCGCGTGGAGAGACCGAGATAGGCGTGCATCGTCCCGGCCGGTTCGGCCATGTCGTCGATATATTCGGCCGTGCCCGTGACGTGCTTGGGGCCGCTATCGTGCCGGGTCCTGGTGTGGAGGACGGCGAGGTTGATCGGGTCTACGCGCTTGTTCATCACGCCACCTCCCGCTTGACCTGGACCTGCTCGCCCTGGCTTTCGAGGAAGAATCGCTTGAGCAGGTTCTGCGCGGCAAGCAGGCGATAGTCGGCCGAGGCGCGCATGTCGGTGATGGGCTGATAATCCTCGGCAAAGGCCGGCAACGCCGCCTCAACGGTGTCCATGGTCCAGGGCTTGCCGACCAGCGCCGCCTCGACGGCCTTGGCGCGCTTTGGCGTGGCCGCCATGCCGCCGAAGGCGATGCGCGCCATGCCCACCGTGCCGGCGTCGTTGACGAACAGCCGGAACGCGCCGCAGAGCGCCGAAATGTCCTCCTCGCGGCGTTTGGAGATTTTGTAGGTGGCAAAAAGTTCGCCTTGCGGCAGCAGCGGCACGGTGACGCTTTCAACGAACTCGCCCGGCTGCCGGTCCTGCTTGCCATAGGCGAGGAAATAGTCCTCGAGCTTGATCTCTCGGCGATGCTCGCCGCGCCGCAGGCTCAGCTTTGCGCCGAGCGCAATGAAGGGTGGGGGCGTGTCGCCGATGGGCGAGCCATTGGCGATATTGCCGCCCAGTGTGCCCATATTGCGGATCTGCTCGCCGGCGAAGCGGTTCCAGAGCGGCGCCAGCTCGGGGAAGCTGTTCTCGATGATTGGCAGCGCCTCGGAATAGGAGACGCCGGCATAGAACCGCACCTCGCTGGCGTTCTCGGCAATGCGGCGCAATTCCTGCAGATGGCCGATGAAGATGACCGGCCCGATGCGCCGCATGAACTTGGTGACCCAGAGCCCGACATCGGTGGAACCGGCGACGATGCGCGCCTCGGGATACTGCTCATAAAGCGCCGCGAAATCGTCGAGGCTTGCGGGGATGAAGATCTTGCGCTCACCCTCACCGATCTCGACGCGCTTGCCGTCGTTGAGGCGCAGCAGCGTTTCGCGCACGGCGATGCGCTCGGCCCAGAGCGGGTCGCCCTGCGGCTGGCCATAGGTGGAGATGGCCTGCCCGGCGCGGATGATGGGGGCGTAGCCGGTGCAGCGGCAGAGATTGCCCTGCAGGGCCTTCTCGATCGCCCGCCGGCTTGGCTGCGGGTCGCGCATCCACAGCCCATAAAGGCTCATCACGAAGCCGGGCGTGCAAAAGCCGCACTGCGAGCCGTGATGGTCGACCATGGCCTGCTGCACCGGATGCAGATTGCCATTCTCGCCGCGCAGATGCTCGATGGTGACGACGTGCGTGCCATGCAGGCTCCCCACGAAGCGGATGCAGGCGGTGACGGCATCGTAGATGATTTCGTCGCTCATCACTCGGCCCACGAGGACGGTGCAGGCCCCGCAATCGCCCTCGGCGCAGCCTTCCTTGGAGCCGCGCAAGCGCCGGTCGAGCCGGAGCCAGTCGAGCAGCGTCAGGTCGGGCGCGACGTCAGTGAGGGTGATCTCTTCGCCGTTGAGGAGAAAGCGGATGGCGTTTGCGACCTCGACCATGCCTCAGCTCCCCCGATAGGTCGAATAGCTGAAGGGGCTGACGAGCAGCGGCACGTGGTAATGCGTGTCCTCGGAAATGGTGAACCGGATCGGCACGACATCGAGAAACGGCGTTTCGATCTCGACGCCGATGCGCTCGAAATATTGCCCGACATGAAAGCGGATTTCGAACTCGCCCTGCTGGAACTGCTCGCCTTCAAGCAGAGGCTGGTCAACCCGGCCATCGGCATTGGTGTAGCTGTCGGCAATGTGGTGGGTGTGATCGCCATGCACGTAGTGCAGTTCGAGGCGCATGCCGCGCGCCGGCTTGCCCTGCGTGGTATCGAGGACGTGGGTGGTAAGGCGTCCGCCCGCCATGGCTGCTCCTGGTCGCGTCTCGCGGCTCGCAATGGGCCGCTGCACAAGCACGTTCGTGTTTCACTTGAACTGCGAGACTAGCGCAACGCCCGTGCGGCGCAATGCCCATTTTTTACCATCTGGTCCACTTTTGTGCGACTTGTGCGCAGCGCCGGGGCAGCTAAGCTCTGCCCGAACTTTGACCGAGACAGACCGATGAACCGCTACCCCCGCGACATGCACGGCTATGGTGCCAACCCGCCTCACGCCAACTGGCCTGGCGGAGCCAAGGTCGCGGTGCAGTTCGTGCTCAACTACGAAGAGGGCGGTGAGAACTCCATCCTGCATGGCGACGCCGCTTCCGAGGCGTTCCTGGTCGACGTGCTGGGGGCCGCGCCCTGGCCCGGTCAGCGGCACGCCAATGTAGAGTCCATGTATGAATATGGCGCCCGTGCCGGCTTCTGGCGCCTCCACCGGCTGTTTACCGAGGCCGGGCTGCCGGTGACCATTTACGGCGTCGCCACCGCGTTGATGCGCGCCCCGGCGCAGCTCGCGGCCATGCAGGACGCAGGCTGGGAAATCGCCAGCCATGGCCTCAAATGGGTGCAGCACAAGGACATGCCGCCCGAGGAGGAGCGCGCGCAGATCGCCGAGGCGGTACGCCTCCACACCATCGCCACCGGCAGCCGTCCCCTCGGCTGGTACACCGGCCGCTCCAGCCTCAACACGGTGGAACTGGTCGCCCAACACGGCGGCTTTGCCTATATTTCGGACACCTACGACGACGACCTGCCCTATTGGAAGGTGATCGCCGGCACGCCGCAGCTCATCATCCCCTATACGCTCAGCGCCAACGACATGCGTTTCGTCACGGCCCCGGGCTTCGACAATGGGGAGGAATATTTCACCTTCCTGCGCGACAGTTTTGACTGTCTCTACGCCGAAGGCGAAGCGGGCAGCCCCAAGATGATGTCGATCGGCCTCCACTGTCGCCTGGTGGGGCAGCCGGGACGGTTTCAGGGGCTCAAGAAGTTCATCGACTACATCAAGCGCTTCGAGCAGGTCTGGGTGCCGACTCGCCTCGATATCGCCCGGCACTGGGCCGAGCACCATCCTTATGTGGCGCCTGAAGTTGTTCCCAGCCAGCTTGAGAAAGCCGCGTTTATCGAGCGCTACGGCTCGATCTTCGAGCACTCGCCCTGGATCGCCGGGCGCGCGTGGGAGAGCGAGCTGGGGCCGGCCAACGACACCGCTATCGGCCTCCATTTCGCGCTGCGCAGTCAGTTCCGCATGGCCAGTGACGAGGAGCGCCTGGGCGTGCTGCGCGCCCACCCGGACCTTGCCGGGAAGCTGGCGGCGGCGCGGCGCCTGACCGCCGAATCCACCGCCGAACAGGCTTCGGCCGGTCTCGACGCGCTGACCGATGCCGAGCGCGACGACTTCACCCGCCTCAACACCGCCTATGTCGACAAATTCGGCTTCCCTTTCATCATCGCCGTCAGGGACCACACCAAGGCGACGATCCTGGAAGCCTTCCGGCGGCGGCTCGACAATTCCCCTGCCGAGGAATTCGCCACCGCATGCGCCCAGGTGGAGCGCATCGCGCTCCTGCGGCTCAAGGCGGTGCTGCCCTAGCTATTTGTAGAAGCCCTCGCGCAGATTGATGCCGTGCTCGAGATAGACCTTCATGGCGCACAGCATGCCGGTCCAGCCCTCGCAATTGCCGTAGGATGACTTGAGCCCGCCCGGCGTCCTGCGCCAGCCGCTTTCGGAGATCGTCACCAGCGTTCGGCCATCTTCCGTGGGGGCAAATTCCATCGTGACAGTCGTCTTGTAGCCCACGGGCTGTGGCGTTTCGCCGGTCGTGCTGGGCTCGGTCGCCTCGCTGGCGTCCCAGCGCAGGACGATCCGCCGATCCTGTTCCACCTCGACGACTTCGACGGGAAAGGCACCAGGAAAATCGTGGAAATCCCACGTCACGGTTGCGCCGGTCTCGAGCCGGCCCTTGGCGCCGCCGGTGGTGAAGTAACCCGAGAGCTTCTCCGGATTGGCCACGGCCTCGAACACCTCGTGGACGGGCTTGTTGATGCGCCCGGACACCCGGAACGCCAGTTGCAAGTCAGAGTCCTTGGAAACCACTGCACGCATCGGTGCCTCCTCTCGTCTTGACGCTCCCATCGATATGTTATAAATCTATAACATGTCAACCGACGACGCAGACGATCTCATTTTCAAGGCGCTGAGCCACCGGTTTCGCCGGCAGGTTCTCGATTGCCTGAAGGCGGGGCCCTTGACCACCGGCATGATCTGCAGCCGGTTTCCTGAGCTTGACCGCTGCACCGTGATGCAACACCTGGGCGTTCTGGAAGAGGCGGGGCTGGTGGTTGCCGAGCGTCGCGGCCGGGAGCGTTGGAACCATCTCGACGCGCTGCCCATCCACGCCATCCACGAGCGTTGGATCGGCCCCTACGCGGTCTATGCCGCGGCCATGCTGAGCCGTCTCAAGCAGGAGGTGGACGCGTAAGCGTCTTGCTCCGGCGCGTGGCTTGGGCATAGTGCTCCGAGCCCTGTTTCGAGAACGCCCGCCCATGGTTTCCAGCTACGCCTCGCCTGCCGCCGGCCTGCCGTCCCAGATGGCGCTCCACACCGGCCGCGCCACCTTCAACGAGGCCTATGCCTTTCTGCCGCGCGGCGTCATGCGCGACATCGTAACCTCCTCCCTGCCCCATTGGCGGCAGACGCGCCTCTGGGTCATTGCCCGGCCGATGTCCGGCTTTTCGGAGACGTTCTCGCAATACATCGTGGAAGTGGAACCGGGGGGCGGCAGTGAACGGCCCGAAACCAACCCCGAAGCGGAAGGCGTGCTGTTCGTCGTGGCGGGCGAGATGACGCTGACGCTGGAGGGCAACACCCACCATCTGAGCGAGGGCGGCTATGCCTTTCTGCCGCCCGGCTCTCGCTGGAGCCTCGTCAACAAATCCACCGCCCCGGTCCGCTTCCACTGGATACGCAAGCGCTACGAAACGGTCGAAGGCATCGCGACGCCGGAGGCCTTCGTCACCAACGAGCGCGAGGTGCCCATCCGCTGGATGCCGGACACAAGAGAGACCTGGGGCACCACCCGCTTCGTCGAACCGGACGATGTGCGGCACGACATGCACGTCAATATCGTGACGCTCCAGCCGGGCGCGGTCATTCCCTTCGAGGAAACCCACGTCATGGAGCATGGCCTCTACGTGCTCGAAGGCAAGGCCGTCTACCGGCTCAATCGCGACTGGGTCGAGGTCGAGCCGGGCGATTTCATGTGGCTGCGCGCCTTCTGCCCGCAGGCCTGCTATGCCGGGCCGGAGCGGTTCCGCTACCTGCTCTACAAGGACGTCAACCGCCACATGAAGCTGCCCTTCTGATGCTCCCGCCGCGCATCCTCATCGAGCCCCTGACGCGCGAGGCCTTCGCGCCCTTCGGCCAGGTCATCGAGACGGAAGGGGCCCATCATTATCCCATCAACGCGGGAATGACGGAGCGCTTCCATGACCTGGCAAAGATAGAGGTGGAGGGCGAAACGGCCCGGCCGCTGATCTCGATCTTCCGCGGACAGCCCTATGCCCTGCCCTATTCGCTTGCGCTCGTGGAGCGCCATCCGCTGGGGAGCCAGGCCTTCTTTCCGCTGGGCGAGCCCGAGTGGCTGGTGATTGTCGCCGAGGAGGACGCCGGCCAGCCGGTGCGGTTTCGCGCCTTCGCGCCCAGCGCCGGCCAGGGCGTCAACATTGCCCGCAATACCTGGCACGGGGTGCTCACGGTTCTGGGCACAGCAGCCGACTTTCTCGTCGTCGATCGCGGCGGCGAGGGGAACAATCTCGAGGAGTTTCACCTCGATCCTCCAATCCGGGTGGACCGCTGAGCGCCGCGTAACCACAATAAGAGGCGGGTCTCGCAACTGTTCTGCTGCTGCACTATTTTGAAAGGAGCGGAACGGAGACGCCCATGGTCATCGCCAGACTTGTAGCTGCCCTTGCCGCCCTGTGGCTAATGACGGTGCCGGCCCTCGCCGACCCCCAGACCATCACCGGCAACGTGATCTATCGCGAACGCATGGCGCTGCCGGCCGGCGCCACCTTGCATGTCGGGCTGGTGACCCTGCCCGGCAATACGCCCGTCGTCGGCGCGGGTGCCGTGCTGGAGACGCGGTCCACCCCACCGCTGGGGTTCGTGCTCAACGTTCGCGGTAGCCTTGATCAATCGCTGCAGTACGGCCTCATTGCGGAGATCACCTCCGGCGGGGTTCCACTGTTCCGCAATGTCACGGCTGTTCCGGTCGACCTCGAAACCAGTGAGCCGGCAGCGATCCTCGTTCAGCGCGTCGGTGCACCGGCTCCCTCGGTTCCGCCGGCTCCCAAAGGCGAACCGCTCGCCGACCCCACTATCCTCGATACGCAATGGCAGGTGACCAGCATAGGGGGGCGCCCTGTGATTGAAGGCAAGGCGCCAACGCTGCAGATCGCACCGGATCTGCGCGCCGGCGGGACCGGCGGCTGCAACAGCTATTTCGCCCAGGCCAGTGTGGAAGACGACAAACTCACCTTCGGCCCGGCCGCAGCCACGCGCATGGCCTGCGACGAGGCGACGATGGCACAGGAAACGGCGTTCTTCGACGCTCTTGCCGCGGTGACGAGTTTCGAGACGGGCGATCACGTCCTGCGCCTGCTCGACCCAGCGGGGGTGCCGCTGATCGGCTTTGTCGACTCCGGGAACAACTGAGTGGAGACGGCGGACCTCATCACGCGCCTCCTGGACGTCATCGAACAGGAGATTGCGCCGCTGACCCGGCTCGGGGTCAAGCGGGGCAACAAGCTGTTCGGCGCCGCCATCTTGCGCAAGAGCGACCTGTCGGTGGTCATCGCCGAGACGAACAACGAGGTGGAAAGCCCGCTCTGGCACGGCGAGATGCATGCCATTAAGCGGTTCTTCGAGTTGCCCGCACGGACGCGACCCGCCCCGGCCGAGTGCCTCTTTCTTGCAACCCACGAGCCGTGCTCGCTTTGCCTCTCCGGGATCACCTGGTCCGGTTTCGACAATTTCTACTATCTCTTCAGCCACGAAGAGAGCCGCGACAGCTTCGCCATTCCCTATGACATCCAGATCCTGCGGGCGGTTTATGCCGTGCCCGATCCGGACCGCGATACGCCACTGCCGGGCCGGCCGCTCTACAATCGGAACAACGCCTTTTTCACCGCCCACGGCATTCAGCAGATGATTGCCGGGCTCGATCGCAGCCACCGCGAAGAGCTTCTCGCGCGCATCGACGACATTTCCGCCCTCTACGGCGATCTGTCGGATGCCTACCAGCGCGGCAAGGGTGGCAAGGGCATTCCGCTCGCCTGAGTTTCGCGTTTTGCACAGCTACATGCCTGCCATGCAGAACTTTTTGGGCTGCCTCGCGTTGCGACAATAACCATTCCTGTCGCTGAGGAAGCGTCATGTCCAACCCCCTTGCCCCGTCAACCGGCACTCCACCCCGGATTGCCGTCTTCACCGATTTCGACGGCACGCTGGTCGAGATCGCGGAAACGCCCGATGGTGTCGACGTCCCGGCCGAACTGACCGAACAACTCGACCGGGCCATCCACGAGTTCGAGCACGCCTTCGCCGTGATCACCGGGCGCGAAATCGCCGATATCGACAGCTTCCTCTCCCCGCTGCGCCTGCCCGTGGCAGGCGCCCACGGTGCCCAGCGCCGGCGCGCCGACGGCTCCATGGAGCCGCTGGACGAGGCGCTGATCAGACAGGCCCGCGACATTGCCCAGGAGATGGCGCCGCTGCTCGAGACCCACCCCGACCTGATCCTCGAGGAGAAGGAGGGGGCCGTGGCGCTGCATTTCCGCCAGGCACCCGATCTGGAGGACACCTGCCGCACGTCCATGGAAGTGGCCGTTGCCGCGCGATCCGACTTCACCCTGGTTCCGGGCAAGATGGTGTTCGAGGCCCGCCCCAAGAGCTTCGACAAGGGGGCCGCCCTTCGCGCCTTCATGCAGGAAGAGCCGTTCGTTGGCCGCACGCCCATTTTCATCGGCGATGACACCACCGACGAAGACGGGTTCCTGGCCGCGCAGGAATTGGGCGGCATCGGCATCAAGCTCGGGGCCGGCGACACCATCGCCCGCATGCGGATCGCCGATGTGCGTTCGGTCTATGCGCTGCTGCGCGGCCTGGGGCAGATCGCCCAACGCGAAGACGAGACCGCCGCCGGCACCCACTGACGCCATTGCCGCCACCGATATCAACAAGGTCAAGGAGACAAACCCCATGAGCCGCATCGTCATCGTATCCAACCGCACGCCGGGCAAGGGACCCGCCGCAGGCGGACTGGCCGTGGCGTTGCGAAAAGTCCTGGCAGATCAGGAAGGCTTCTGGTTCGGCTGGTCGGGAAAGCTCACCGACGACCCATCGCCGGAAGCACGCATCGAGGACATTGACGGACTCAGCGTGGCGCAGATCGACCTCACGCGCGACGATCACCACGCCTATTATGCGGGGTTTTCCAACTCCATCCTCTGGCCCAGCTTTCACCTGCGTCTCGATCTCGCGACGATCGAGAGCCACTGGTACGAAGGCTATCGGCGCGTCAACGCGCAGTTCGCGCGGGCCCTGAAGCCGCTTCTGAAGCCGGATGACATCGTCTGGGTCCATGACTATCACCTCATCCCGCTGGCGACGGAACTGCGCAGCCTGGGCGCCCGCAACCGCATGGGGTTCTATCTCCACATCCCCTTCCCCACGGCCGATGCGCTCTACGCCATTCCGCACCATGCCGAATTGATGCGCGATCTGTCGCGCTACGATCTCGTCGGGATGCAGGCCAATCGCGACGTCGCCGCGTTCACCGAGTTCGCCGACCATCAGGCGCCATCCACCTTCGGGGCGACACAGGCGGCGGTGGACATCGACTTTTCCGGGACCGAAATCGCGGCCTTCCCCATCGGCTCCGATCCCGATGCGTTCGCCCGCCTCGCCGCCAGCCCCGCCGCGACCAAGATGATCCACCGCATGCGCCGGGTGCTGGCCGACCAGCGGCTGGTGCTTGGCGTGGACCGGCTTGATTATTCCAAGGGCCTGCCGCAGCGCGTGGAGGCCTACGAAAAGCTCCTGGCCAACAATCCCCGCCTGAGGCGCACCGTGCACATGCTGCAGGTGGCGCCGCCCTCGCGCGACAGCATCAAGGAATACCAGGAAATCGGAGACACGCTCGACGCCATGTGCGGGCGCGTCATGGGCCGCTTTGCCGAGCCGGACTGGCAACCACTGACCTATGTGAAGCGCGCCTATGGCCAGCCGAGCCTGGCCGGGCTGTATCGGCTGGCGAGGGTTGGGCTCGTGACCCCGCTGCGCGATGGCATGAACCTGGTGGCACATGAATTTGTGGGGTCCCAGGACCCGCAGGATCCGGGCGTACTCGTGCTGTCGCGTTTTGCCGGGGCCGCCGAGATTTTCCCCGAGGCGCTGCAGGTCAACCCGTTCGACACCGACGAAACGGCCGAGGCCCTGCGGATGGCGCTCGATATGCCGCTCGACGAGCGACGCGAGCGGTGGGGGGCCCTCATGGCGGCGGCGCGCAGGCACAATGTGGACGACTGGGCGTCCAGCTTCCTCCAGCGCCTCTCCCCTGGAATGGCCAGCCCCAAGACATCCAAACGGGATATCCTCTACCTCGCTTCGGTCGCCTGACCGGGCAAGAAAAAGGGCGGCTCACTGGCCGCCCTTTCTATTTGCAAGAGAACTGAGCGCCAGGCCTATGCCCGAGCGGCGACGCGCCCGGACTTTGCCGCATCACGGCGCGAGCGGTTCCAGCGGGGCTTCTTGGCGCCGTCCAGAGACGGCTTGGCTCCATGCGGGCGCTGAGCGGGACGACCTTCACCCGGCTTGCCGGCGTCCGCCGACCGGGGCGCACCCTGGGCCTTGGGGTTGCGTGCCGTCCGCGGGCCGGGCCGGCCCTTGTTCTGATGCGTCGGCGCCGGCCGCGAGGCCGTTGCCTCGGCGAGCAGTGACGCATCGCCCGAGAGCGGCAGCGTGCGGCGGATCAGCTTTTCCACTTCGCGCAGCTTGGGCCGCTCGGTGCCATCGCAAAGCGTGATGGCGATGCCGGTGGCGCCGTTCCGACCCGTGCGGCCGATGCGGTGGACGTAGTTCTCGGCGTCGTCGGGCAGATCGTAGTTCACCACATGGGTAATGCCCTGCACGTCGATGCCGCGCGCGGCGATATCGGTGGCGACGAGAATGCGCACCGAGCCGCTGGCAAAACCCTTGAGCGCAGCCTGGCGCGCGTTCTGGCTCTTGTTCCCGTGGATAGCGGCAGCGTCATGCCCGTCGATCGCCAGGTTCTTGGCCACGCGATCGGCGCCATGCTTGGTGCGGGCAAAGACGATGACCCGATCCATGCCCTCGGCCGTATCGGCCAAAAGATCGTTGAGCACACCGCGCTTGGCCTTGGACCCCGACAGGATCACCCGCTGGTCGATCTTGACCACGGTCGACCCCTGCGGGGCCGCCTCGACCTTGACCGGGTCCTTGAGGAGACCCTTGGCGAGGTCTTCGATTTCCGCCGCCATGGTGGCGGAGAACAGCATGGTCTGGCGACGCGGCCCGATCAGCTTGGCGATGGCCTTGACCGGGGCGATGAAGCCCATGTCGAGCATGCGGTCGGCTTCGTCCAGCACCAACCAGCGCGTCTCGTTGAGCCGCAGCTTGCCGTCGTCGACGAGGTCCTTGAGGCGCCCCGGCGTGGCCACGACGATGTCGACGCCGCGCGACAGCTTCTGCACCTGCGCATTGCGCGACACGCCGCCCAAGACGAGGACGGTGCTGATCTTGGCCCCGCCCCACTTGCGCAGGTTCTCGTCGATCTGGACCGCCAGTTCGCGCGTCGGCGCCAGGATCAGCGCGCGCGTCGTCAACGGCCGGGCCCGGCCGGTCAACTCGCCGATCCCGGCGAGAATGGGGAGGCCGAAGGCTGCGGTCTTGCCCGAGCCCGTCTGGGCAATGCCCATGACATCGCGGCCCTCGAGCAGCTTGGGGATGGCCTGTTCCTGGATTTTGGTCGGCGTCTCGAAGCCGGCGCGGCTGAGACCATCGAGCAGGTTCTGGGGGAGGCCGAGTGAAGAAAAATCAGTCAAATGCTTGTCTTTCATGGCGCGCAAAGCACGCGAGGGCCCTGCCGGACAGGCAGCGCCAGGGGAAAATGCAATCGGGCGATAGGAAATATCGCGCGGGTGCTGGCTCAAACCCGATCACCGTATCTTCGGTTCGGGTCGACTTCGCCGCTCACCGCTTGAGTAAGAAGAGAAGTCCATCGGCGGCAGTTCAGCCGCGACGTGCACCCGATATGGGTCAAAAGCCGGCCGAAAGCAAGCGCCGTCGGCGCATATGGCCCATGCCGATGGCCGCAGGCCCCTCTTAACCCCGGAGAGTCCGGGCAACATGCGGCGGCCTGCTGCATTGGCCGAACGACCCATCGAGAGGAGACATCGACATGAAACGTTTCGCGACTGCCGCCATTCTCAGCCCGCTCGCCGGCCTTTTCCTCGCCGGAGCGGCCTACGCCCAGGACGCCAAGGCCGAGGATCTGACGATCGGGGACCAGATCATCCCGGCCGAGCAGATTCCCGCCGTGAAGGACTGGTGTCGAGAACTTCAGGCGCAGCAGGGCCTGACGGGCACGCAAGAGCCTGAAAGCACGATGACCGAAGAGCAGACCGAAAGCGCCACGGCGACAACGGATGTGACCAACGAGAAAAATGCACCGACCGGCGCGACCACCAGCACAGACGCCGGCGCATCGGGCAATGCAGGAGCCGCAACGAGCACTGCGGCGAACTCCGCCACCATGGATGACCAGGCGGATAGCGATGCTGCGGCCAGCGCAGAAGACGACGACGATGCGTCGAGCGAGCGGACCGAAAGCGTCAATCGCAGCTTCGACGTCACCACGATCACGCTCGAGATGTGTCAGGAGGCCGGCTTCACCGGCGACGCTCTCGACTGACAACGAAGGCCCGGCCAAGCCGGGCCTTTCTTTTCCCGGCCATACGGCAGCTAGATGCCGCCATACCAGTCATAGCCATTGTCGGGCCAATAGCCGCCCTTGCCGAGGCCAAAGGGCGTGAGGTCGTCGACGAGTTGGATCGTGTGCAGGTATTTGGGCTGCTTGTAGCCCAGCGCCCGCTCGATCCGCAGCCGAACCGGCGCGCCGTTGGCGACGGGAAGGACCTGATCGTTCAACCCATAAGCCAGGATGGTCTGCGGGTGGTAAGCGTCGATGAGGTCCGAGCTCTCATAGTAGAAGATGTCGCCGCTCAGCGTGCGCTGGATGTTGTCGAAGCAATGGTAGACGCAGAAGCGGGCTCCGGGCTTGACGCCCGCCTGGTCGAGTACGGGCCCCAGGGGCGTGCCGGTCCACTTGGCAATGCAGCTCCAGCCCTCGACGCAATCGTGCCGGGTGATCTGCGAGCGGGCCGGCATGTTGCGCAACTCGCCGAGCGAGAACTCGATCTCCCGATCGACCATGCCGGTGACCTTGAGCTTGTAGGGCGCAAAGTTCTGCTGGCGCAGGAACATGTATTCGGGGGTGGATGGTTCGGTTGACCCGTTTGGCTTCTGCCCCTGGCGGATTTCGCTGGCGCTGTACTCGCGCGCCAGCGTCTGGTCGCCGATCAGGGCGCGCTGCGCCTTGTAGGTGAGCACGTTCGCCTGCTCGATGACATTGCGCACCCCATTGTCCCGCTGCCCCAGGAAATCGAACTGGTCGCAGCCCGAGAGCAGGAGCCCCGAACCGGCGGCCGCCGAACCCATGAGGAAGCGCCGGCGGTTGATGATCAGATTGCTCATAGCTTGTCTCCCGCCTCGCGCGCCGTACCCGGGCTGGCGCGATACCAGCCGGTGATCATGGAGCGCAGCTCGTTGATCGGCCCGGCCAGCACCACCATGATGACATGGACGACAAAGAACAGCACCAGCAGGCTCATGGTGATGAAATGAATCGTCCGCGCCGTCTGCCGTCCCCCGAAGAGGTCAAGCAGCCAGGGCCAGGCGGCGTCCATGCCCGGGCTCATGGTGAGGCCCGTGAGGATGATCAGCGGAAAGAGGACGACGAACACCACGAGATAGCTCAGCTTCTGGAGCGGCGCATAGGAGCGCCCGTGACGGAAGCGGAAGCGGACGTGATCCAATACGTCGCGCGGCAGACCCGTCACGTCACGCCCTTTGGGCACCAGATCGCGACGGATGTGGCCATTGATCAGGCTGGCGAGGAACCATACGAACAGGGTGCCGACCAACAGCCAGGCGAAGAAGAAGTGCACGACGCGCCCCGTCGCCAGGTCCCGGTACGAGGGAATGGTCACGGCGCCGGGAAAGCCGGTGAAGGTAGGGTTGTCGGCCGATCCGCTCATCTCGAGCATCCCGGTCGTATCGTAGGTCTGGCCGAACAATGTCGTTTGTCCGCGCGGACCATCGGGCGTGTTGACGGCGCCGATCCTGAGGATGGCGTTGTCGTACTCAAAGCCCGACTCCTGCCCGATATAGAGGGCGGGATGAGCGTTGAAGATCTGCAGGCCCGATAGCAGCAGGAAAAAGAGACACAAGACCCACACCCAATGGGTGAGGCGCGTCCAGATCGATTGCCGATAGATCAGTGGCCCTCTGCTGGCTGGCAGACTCTGGTCGTCCATATGCTTCCCCGCCCTAAAGAATGGTCTGCCCGAAGCAACGATAACCGTTCGGGCAGCTGTTCATCATCACGCCGATGTTATGCCTACATCGGGTTCGATGACGACATGGCTCCGCCCCCCATGGCGTCGCCGCCCATCACTTCCTCGCCATTCTGCAGGCTGTGGCAAGCCTGTTCTGCGGCCATGGCGACCTCGGGGAAGGTAATGGCCCTGGCCTGTTCGAGGCACTTTGCCAGATCGTCGTCGCTCATCATGGGCGCCATGGCGCTCGACCCGATGGTGTCGGTGGACATTGCGTCCTGCGCTGCGGCGGCTCCGGCACTTGCCAGGACAAGGGCAGCGGCGATGCTCATGAACTTTGCGGACATTGAAAATCTCCCGGTCTGATGCCGCAACCCTCCGTTGCGGCTCGGGAGGCCATTCGCCATGGCGATCGCCGCGGTTACCTCAGGAGGAGCATTTTTACGCCGCTCGCTTTTCCTGGCGCTGGGTGTAACCTCTCATCGGGAACAGCGAATGGAGTCCTGATGCAGGCGGACACCACGGAGATGCGGCTGCGCGCGCTCATGGTGGCGGCGCTGGATGGCGATGCCGGGGCATATCGCCGGCTGCTGTCCGAATTGACGCGCTATCTACGTCCCTGGTTTGCCCGGCGACTGACGCCGGCGCAGGCGTCCCACGCGGAGGACCTTGTGCAGGAAACGCTTCTCGCCGTGCACCGGCGCCGCATGACCTATGATCGCAGCCGCCCCTTCACCGCCTGGCTGCACGCCATCGCGCACCACAAATTCGTGGATCATGTTCGCCATCATGCCATCCGACCCATCGTCCATCTCGATGACGACGCCCCGATCTTCGCGGCGGACGACAGCGCCAATGCGGCGGACCGGCGGGACGTGGAGACCATTCTGGCGGATGTGCCCGAGCGGACGGGGGCGCTGATCCGCGAGACGCGGCTGGAAGGGGCGAGCGTCGCGGAAGCGGCCGCCCGTCACGGCATGAGCGAGACGGCGGCCAAGGTCGCCATTCATCGCGGCCTCAAATCTCTCATGGCCCGCTTTGCGGGAGGCGCAAAATGACCGACGAACTGATCAACCGCCTCGCCGCGGACCTGCATCCGGTGCGTCCCCGTACGCTGGAGCGGCGGATTCTGGCCGCCATGGCGCTTGGCTGCGCGATCACCGTGGTGGGTGCCTATCTGTTTCTCGACCTGACGATGGGGCGCCCGTTCGGGGGCGCCTATGGCAGCCCCATGTTCTGGACCAAGGCCGGATATACCCTTGCCTTCGGCCTTCTGGGCCTCGCCGCCGCTCCGGCCCTGGCGCGCCCCCATGGGCGCATCGTCTGGCCCTTTGCGGCTGCCGGCCTTCTGGTCGTGCTGGCCCTCGGACTTGGGACCATGGGGTGGATGCACCAGGGCTGGGCGCGCGAGGAGCTGATGGGGAGGACGGCCATGGTCTGCCCCTGGCTCATTACGCTCACCGGATTGCCGGTGTTGCTGTCGCTGCTCCTTGCCCTGCGCTCCACGGCCCCACGCTCGCCAACGCAGGCAGGCACGGCCGCCGGGCTCGTCGCCGCCGGCTTCGGCGCCCTCGTCTATGCCTTTTACTGTGGGGAAACGGGCATGATGTTCATGGCCGTCTGGTACACGCTGGGCATGGCCATGACCGTGGCGCTGGGCACGGTCATCGGCCGTTTCGCCTTGCGCTGGTAGCTAAGCCTCCTCGCGCGCCGCCCAATTGATGCCGCGGCGCATGATCGTGGCCATGTTGGAGTTCTCGAACTCCTTGGCGCGGTGACCGAGCGTGTTGTGGAACACGCGGCCCTGGCCGTAGCGATGCTTCCACACCACCGGCATCACGACGCCCTCGATCCACGGAGCATGTTCGCCCGTGAAGGTGGTGGTCGCCAGCACCTCGATCGCCGGATCGACATGCATGTAGTACTGCTCGGAGGTGTAGGGGAACGACTTGATGCCGGCCATGATCGGATCATCCGGCTTGGCGACGTCGACGGTATAGTCGATGATGTTGCCCGGATGGGCCACCCACTGCCCGCCCACCATGAACTGGTAGTCCACCGCCTCGCGGAAAGCGTCGCTCATGCCGCCGTGGTGGCCGGCAAGACCGACGCCGCCGCGCACCGCCGCGGTCAGGTTTTCCACCTCTTCCTTGGCGATCTTGCTCATCGTGAAGATCGGCACGATCAGGGAGAGTTCGTGAATGGAGGGATCGGCAAAGGCGCTGGTCTCTGTCGCCATGCGGACCGAGAAGCCGTCTTCGTGAAGCCAGCGGCGATAGATGGCCGCACACTCCTCCGGATCATGGCCTTCCCAGCCACCGTAGACGATCAAAGCACTGCGCATTGGAATTACCCCGCAAATCAAACGCGGCGGAGAATACTCTACTGATCCGCTATGAAAACCCCGCCTGTGGGAAACCGAGCGGCAAAGGCGGCAGGACGAGTCCTCGGCCGTTCATCCCCGGGTCCACTTTCGCCTGTCACAAATACCTGATTAAGTCGGGGTTCGTCACCGGCCGCTGCCTCTGGGCGGTTGCGTCGGGCCGGGGCGCTGGTCAAATAGCAGAAGGGACACCAGGGATGAAGACGGTTTTGATGGGCGCTACCGCGCTCGCACTGTGCGCGGGGTTCACCGGCGCCGCGCAGGCCGAGTACACGCTCAACATCTTGCACATCAACGACTTCCACTCGCGTTTCGACCCCATCACCGGCACCGATTCCAACTGCGACGCCGAGACCGACGCGGCCGGCGAATGCTTTGGCGGCATCGCCCGGCTCAAGACCATCATCGACGACACCCGCGGCAAGCTGAAGGACGAAGGCGCCAACGTGCTGCTGCTGTCGGCCGGCGACAATTTCCAGGGCTCGCTCTACTACACCACCTACAAGTCCAAGGTGGTCTCGGACTTCTTCAACCAGATGGGCTTCGACGTGGTAGCCACGGGCAACCACGAATTCGACGATGGTCCCGAAGAGTTCATGCGCTTCATCGAGGCGGCGGAGTTCCCCATCATCGGCGGCAACTTCGATGTCACCAAGGAAGACAGCCTGCGCGGCAAGATCAAGGGCTCCATCGTCCTCGACGTGGGCGGCGAGAAGATCGGCATTATCGGCGCCACCACGGAAGACACGCCGGAAATCGCCTCGCCGGGCAATGTGGAGTTCACCGACGTCGTCGAGTATGTGCGCGGCGCATCTGAAGCGCTCGATGCCGCTGGCGTCGACAAGATCATCCTGCTCAGCCACATCGGCTACAACGAGGATCAGCAGGTCGCAGCGTCCCTGCCGCTGGTCGACGTGATCGTCGGCGGGCATACCCACACGCTGCTGTCCAACACGGCGGAAGGCGCCGCCGGGCCCTATCCCACCATGGTGGAAAATCCCGAAGGCGTGGAAGTTCCCGTGGTGCAGGCCAACCAGTACGGCAAGTATCTGGGTGACATTGCCATTACCTGGGATGACGAGGGCAACGTGATCAAGGCGGAAGGCGAGCCCTTCCTGATCGACGCCTCCGTCAAGGGCAACGAGGAGTTCGCCACCCAGCTCGCCGAGCTCTCCGGGCCGATCGAAGAAGAGATGGGCCAGGTCATCGGCAGCACCACCGACGCCATCGAAGGCTCGCGCGAAGTCTGCCGCGCCATGGAGTGCTCGATGGGCAATCTGCTGGCCGACGCCATCCTCGACCGGACGGCTGACCAGGGCGCAACCATCGCGTTCCAGAACGGTGGCGGTATTCGCGCCTCCATCGACAAGGGCGACATCACCAAGGGCGACGTTCTGACCGTGCTGCCCTTCTCGAACACGCTGGCCACCGTGCAGATCAACGGCGCCGATGTGATCGATGCGCTGGAGAACGGGGTGAGTGACGTGGAGAACGGCGCAGGCCGCTTCGCCCAGGTCGCCGGCCTCAAATACAGCTTCGACCTCTCCAAGCCAGCCGGCAGCAGGGTCAGCGACGTGCTGGTCAAGGGCGAGGGCGACCAGTGGGTGCCGATCGATGAGGAAGCAACCTACACCATCGTCACCAACAACTATGTCCGCGGTGGCGGCGACGGCTACGGCACCTTTGCCGAGGGTGACAACCCCTACGACTTCGGCCCGCCGCTCGAGGAAGTGGTTGCCGACTACATCGCCGAGCAGGGCGGCACCTATACCCCCTACACCGATGGCCGCATTACCGAGATCAAGTAGGGCTTGATCATCCGACACACGAAAGGGCGCCCCAGGGCGCCCTTTTTTGTTGCCCGTTTCAGCGATCAGGCGCGGCGGCGGCCTGCGATCGCGCCCCAGATCAGCAGCACGATGATCGCCCCCAGGATCGAGGCGATAAAGCCCGCCCCATCATCCGGACCATACCAGCCGACGGCCTGGCCAAGAAACGTTGCGAGCACCGAACCGATGATGCCGAGCACCGTGGTCAGGATGAAGCCGCGCGGCTCGTTGCGGCCCGGCACGATGAACTTGGCGATGAGCCCGGCGAAAAAGCCGATGATGATGGCCCAGATGATACCCATGATGAGGCTCCGGTTGGTGTTGCCTCCCCTAAAGGCGGCTGCCCCTCGCGCGGTTGCACGGGAGCGCAAGAAGATGCTCCGGGAATTGTGACTTTCGCACCCGAAACATGCGACCGGGACGATCGTTGGCCTTGCGAGGAGCGTCGCAACCACTGAGGAAAAACATGATCAAGACCAAGCTCATGACGGCCATTTCCCTTGCAACCCTGCTGGGTACATCCCCGGTGACGTTCGCCCAGGACGTCGATGCCGACGTTACGCGGGACGCAGGCGTGACCGCCGAGGTCCCCGCCAAGGGCGCTGGTGCCGAGGCCGATGCCAGCACCGCTGCCGACACGCAGGCAAAAGACATGGCCGCTTGGGACAACAGCTACGAGGGCGTCTCTCAGTCCTTCGAGGAAGCGGCCAAACTTGATCTCTCCGCCATCGACAGCGACACCGAGATCACCATCACCACGATCAGTTCGCTCGAGGGTGACGCAGCAGCGGGCCAGGACATGCTGGACGCCTACCTCTCCGGCCACGCCGACGAGCAGAAGGGTCTCTACGAGCGGATTTCGAAGAATGACGCCCTGACCAGCAAGCTCGAAGACGAGGGCTACAAGGTCGAGGACGTCATCAGCCTCAAGCAGAATGAAGACGGTTCCGTGCTTGTCTATGTCGACGACCGGCCGGAGTAATCGGCACCCCTGTCCACCGCCAGACCTGACCGGCGGCATGGGCTGATTTTCGGCCCCTGCCGCCTGATTGCGGCCTCCCTTATCGGCAACCTGCCAATTTTTTTGTGATCGACACTTCGGCAACCACGTCCGGGCTCCGCCGTTTGTGCCGTGTCCAAGTGGGGGGCAACCACTGAGGAGACTACACATGAACAAGATCATTGCTTCGAGCGCCATCGCCCTGCTTCTGGCTTCCGCCGCCGCTCCCGCCATTGCACAGGACGCCTCTGCCGGCGTCGGTGCCGGCGTGGACGCCGGCGTCTCCGTCGATACACCGGCTGCAGGCGTCGATGCGGGCGTCAACGCCGGTGCGTCGAGTAACGTCGACGCCAGCAAGGATGGTGCAACGGGCAACGCCGCCGCTAATGCCAGCGGCAACGCCAACGCCAACGCCCAGGCGAATGCCGGCGGGATGTCGGACAACACCTATGGCTCGGTGATTTCGTCCATCAAGGGCTCGGCCGACGTTGACCTGAGCGGCATCACCAGCGAAGACAACGTCCAGATCGTTCTGCTCTCTTCGCTGCAGGGCGATGCCGCAACTGAATCCGAGGCGCTGGACGCCGCGCTTTCGGCAGACGCCGAGGCCCACACAATGCTTGAGACCAACATCGACGGCAATGAAGTCATCAAGGCCAAGCTGGAAGCTGAAGGCTATTCGGCCGCTGACGTCGTTGCCGTGAAGTCCGAAGCGGATGGTACGGTCATCGTCTACGTGGACGACCGCGCCGAATAACGGCTCCAGGTCTTCCACAAAAACAAGGCCCCGGTGTATGCCGGGGCCTTTTTGCATGCCTCTATCGAATGTCAGACGGCGTGCTCGTGCCGGTCCCGCTCGGTGACGGTGGCCAGGTCCAGAACCTTCTGGATGTTGGTGGCGTGCCGGAAGCTGGGCTCCTTGTTGACGCCCGCGCGGCACGCCTCCACGAACCGCTCGTAATTCGTCTTGACCGGGGGCACCTCGACCTCGGTCCAGGTGCCGGTTTCAACGTCGTCTCCGAGGCAGGTGAGCAGCTTGGACCAGTCGTGCCGATGCTGCACTTCCAGCGACCCCTTCTCGCCGTAGATGCGCAGCCGCAATTCGTTGAAGTGGCCGGTGGCCCAGCGGCTGGCGTGGATCACGCCCAGCGCGCCGTTCTCCAATTGCGCGGTCATTGCAAAGCTGTCGTTGGCGTCCAGATCATATTCGCCGATTCTGTTGCCCTCGGCCTTGTCGAAGGTCTCGAGACGGCAGAACACTTTGGAGAAATCGCTGCCGGCGCCATAGGTCGCGAAGTCGAGGATATGGACGCCAATGTCGCCCAGGACGCCGTTCGACCCGTGCTTCTTGGACAGGCGCCAGAGCCACTGCGATTCCGTGCGCCAGTCGCCCCAGGCCTTGGAGACAAGCCAGCTCTGGAGGTAGCTCGCCTCGAAGTGCTTGACGGTGCCGACCGCACCGGACTGCACGATTTCGCGGGCCTTCTGCAACTGCGCCACGTTGCGATAGGTGAGGTTGACCATGTTGACGAGGCCGAGCCGCTCGGCCGTTTCGGTCATTTCGGTGGCGCGGGCATGGTCGGTGGCGAGCGGCTTTTCGCAGAAGACGTGCTTGCCAGCCGCCAGGGCAGCCATTGTCGTGGGATAGTGCACGCTGTCGGGCGTGACGTTGGCGACGGCGTCGAATTCGCCCCAGGCCAGCGCTGCGTCAAGCGAGCCGAAGCCGCGCTCGATATTGTGGGTGGCGCAGAAGGCCTCAACCCGCGCCGGATCGACGTCGACGCCGCCCGCCAGGGTCACCCCTTCGATGCCCGCGAAGTTCTTGGCATGCGTATTGGCCATGCCGCCGGTACCCAGGATGAGGATACGCATATGATTATTCCTTAGGGACGTTTGCCCGCTGCTTTACCACCGGGCATTTCCCGCGCAAGCGCACGATTGGTGCCCTTCTCACAATCATTCACCCGGCGCGCCAGATGATGTCTTCACCGAACCCCCGAAGGTCCGTCACCACCCGGCCCGTCCGGTGGTCCATCTCAAGCAAGATGGATTGCCCGGACAAGCCGGGCAATGACCGCCGATGGACCGAACGCCTAAACCTTGACGTCACCGGCGTGGTCGGACGCCGAGAGCTTGGGGCCGCGCTCTTCGATCTTTTCGATCGCCTCGCGCACCGGCGTGTTCGGCGCCTTCATCAGGTGCGCATGGCGCTCGCCGCTATAGGCCCAGTTGACGGCGTTGCGCAGCACCTTGCCGACATTCTCGTCGTAATAGGTGGGGTAGGTCTCGTGGCCGGGGCGGAAGTAGAAGATGTTGCCCGCGCCGCGCCGGTAGGTGAGGCCGGACCGGAAGACCTCGCCGCCCTGGAACCAGGAGACGAACACGGTTTCGAGCGGCTCCGGCACGGTGAAGGGTTCGCCGTACATCTCTTCGTATTCGAGCTCGAAATAGGGCGGCAGGCCCTTGGCGATCGGGTGCCCGGGGTTGACGACCCACAGACGTTCGCGCTCGCCGGCCTCGCGCCAATGCAGGTTCGCGGGGGACCCCATCAGGCCCTTGAAGACCTTGGAATGGTGGCCCGAGTGCAGGACGATCAGCCCCATGCCCTGCCAGACCTGCTCCATGACGCGCTTGACTACGACGTCGTCCACCTTGTCGTGCGCCGCGTGGCCCCACCAGATCAGGACGTCGGTGTTGTTGAGCACGTCGAGCGTCAGGCCGTGCTCGGGCTCCTGCAGCGTCGTGGTCTTCACCTCGAGGTTCGCGTCTTGCCTGAGCAGGCTGGCGATCTGGTTGTGCATGCCGTTGGGATAGTTCTCGGCAACGGTCTTGTTCTTCTGCTCGTGGACGTTTTCGCCCCAGACAAGGGTACGGATCGGCATCTGGAAGTCTCCTAAAACTGGGCAGGCCGCGGAGGGAGACCCGGGCGTGCGCCGTCATCGTGACGATCGTGCGGCAATGGCCGCACGTCATGGTTTTGTGAAAGGGTTGGTCCTGCCCGCGGGAAGCGCCGTTGCCGTCGCGATCAGCGGATGGGCTTGCCGGCCTTGTCGAAGCGGTGGATCTTGTCGTCCATGGGGGACAGGTTCACGCTGTCGCCCGATTTGTAGGTGTTGGCGCCTTCCAGGCGAACCACCACCGGCTCCTCGGATCCGATGTCGACATAGATATAGGAATCCGCACCCAGGTTCTCGTTGTGGATCACCTTTCCGGTCCAGCGGCCGGGGCCCTCGTTGATGATCATGTGTTCGCCGCGGACACCCACGGTCTCGCAGCCAAACGGTTCGGCAAACTTGCCCGAGATGAAGTTCATCTTGGGCGAACCGATGAAACCGGCGACGAACATGCTGTCGGGCCGCTCGTAGAGCTCCATCGGCGTTCCGACCTGCTCCACCAGACCATCGCGCAGCACGCAGATGCGGTCGGCCAGCGTCATGGCCTCCACCTGGTCGTGCGTCACGTAGATCATGGTGACCTCGTGCATGTCCGCGTGCAGCTTGGCGATCTCGATGCGGGTCGCGACGCGCAGGGCAGCATCGAGGTTGGACAGTGGCTCGTCGAACAGGAACACCTTGGGGTCGCGGGTGATGGCGCGGCCAATGGCGACGCGCTGGCGCTGGCCGCCCGAGAGCTGCTTGGGCAGGCGGTCGAGATATTGCCGGATCTGCAGCATGTCGGCGGCCTTTTCCACCCGCTGGCGGATCTCGTCCTTGCTGTGGCCCTTCTCGAGCTTCAGGCCGAACGCCATGTTCTGGTAGACCGTCATGTGCGGATAAAGCGCGTAGCTCTGGAACACCATGGCGATGCCGCGCTTGGACGGGGTCAGCGAATTGACCACCTTGCCGTCAAACAGCATCTCGCCCGAGGTGATGTCTTCCAGCCCCGAGATCAGGCGCAGCAGCGTGGACTTGCCGCACCCAGAGGGGCCGACGAAGACCATGAACTCCCCCTTGCGCACCTCGAGGTCGACGCCCTTGATGACTTCGACGGCGCCGAAGGATTTGCGCAGATTGCGCAGTTCGATACTTGCCATTTGTTCTGCTCCTTAGCCCTTCACGCCGCCGGCGGTCAGCCCGCTCACGATCTTGCGCTGGAAAATCAGCACCAGCACCACGAGCGGCACGGTGACGACCACCGAGGCAGCCATGATGGTGCCCCACGGAATTTCATATTGCGATCCGCCCGAGAGCAGCGCGATGGCAACCGGCACGGTACGGGTCTGGTTCGAGACGGTGAATGTGAGGGCGAACAGGAACTCGTTCCACGCCGCGATGAAGGCGAGGAGCCCCGTGGTCACCAGCGCCGGCCACATCAGCGGCATGAACACCTGGGTGATGATGACCCAGGGCGAGGCCCCGTCCACGATCGCGGCTTCCTCGATTTCGATCGGCAGGTCGCGCATGAAAGTGGTCAGCACCCAGACGGTGAAGGGAAGGGTGAAGATGGTGTAGGCGAAGATCAGCGCCCAGGGCGTGTTGTAGATGCCCAGGCCACGGATGACCTCGAAGAGACCGGCCAACACCGCGATCTGCGGGAACATCGAGACCGCCAGGATCACCATCAGCAGCAGCCCCCTGCCCCGGAACCGCACGCGGCTGAGGGCGAACGATGCGGTGACGGCCAGGAACAGCGCCAGAATCACCGTCAGCGAAGCGACGAAGAGAGAATTGAGCAGGTTGCGCGGGAACGAGCCCTGCGTGAACACCTGCCGATAGTTCTCGAGACTGAGCGAGGTCGGCCAGTAGGTGACGCGGAACAGGTCGGTACCCGATTTGAAGCTGGTGAGGATGGCGTAGTAGAACGGGAACACCGAAACCACCACGATCACCACCACCAGGGCGTAGAACAGCACCTGCTTGGTGAGCTTCCAGATGTCGAACGTGGCGCCCATCAGCGGTCTCCCCCTTCGAAATTCACCTTGCCCAGCCAGATATAGAGGACGGTGAAGATCGCGATGATCAGGAACAGCAGCGTCGACTGCGTGGATCCTTCCGCGAAATTATTGAACTGGAAGAGGTTTTCCTGCGCCAGGATCGACATGGTCTTGGTGGCGCTGGAGTTCGGCGTCAGCACGTAGATCAGGTCGAAGATGCGCAGGGCGTCGAGGATGCGGAAGATGATCGCCACCATCAGGGCCGGCCGCACCAGCGGCAGGGTGATGCGGAAGAACTGCTTGACCGGATGGACGCCATCGATGTCGGCCGCCTCATAGATGTCCTTGGGGATCATCTGCAGGCCGGCCAGGATCAGGAGCGCCATGAACGGCGTCGTCTTCCAGATGTCCACGATCAGGACGGCGGTCATCGCCGTGTCGGGGGAAGCGGTCCAGGCGATCGGGGCACTGATAACGCCCAGTCGGAGGAAGAGGTCGTTGAGGATGCCGAACTGGTCGTTGAGCATCCAGCCCCACATGCGCGCGGAGACGATGGTGGGAATGGCCCAGGGGATGAGGATCGCGGCGCGCACGATGCCGCGGCCGCGAAATTCGGCGTTGAGAACCAGCGCCACGATCATGCCCAGCACGGTTTCGAAGGTGATCGACACCAGGGCGAAGCGGACAGTGTTCCAGACCGCGTTCCACCACTGCGGATCGGCCAGCACGCCGCGATAGATCACGCGCCCGCTGTCCAGCGTCCGGATCGAGAGATAATTGGCAAAGCCGACCCACTCCGCTCCGTAGAGGTCGTTGAGCGTGACATCGGTAAAGGAGAAGTAGATCGAGCGGGCCAGCGGCCAGCCGGCCACCACGGCCAGCGCGATCAACATCGGCACGAGGAACCAGCGCGCGGCGCGAACCCGCTGCTGCATGAGTTCCGATCGGTGCTTGCGTGCTTGTGCGACACGCGTCGCAGACATGACGTCAGTGGCCATGGTCGTTCTTGCCTCCCCGCGGCTCTTCGATTGCGCAAGGCGGGCGGCCCGGTTGTGCCGAGCCGTCCGCCTCGCAAGTCAAGTCCGGGAGGACTTACCAGGCGTCGCCCTTGAGTTCCTGCAGGTCGGCCTCGAGCACTTCCAGGTTCTCGGCAGCAGAGCCGTTGCCGGAAAGCGTCTCATGCACGGCGCTCCAGAACATGGACGACACTTCGTTGTAGTCCGTCTTGGTCGGGGCGGACGGCCGCGGCACGGCCTGCTGGAAGATTTCCAGCCAGTTGGCCATGAACGGCGAGGCTGCGAGAACGTCCTTGTCCTCGTAGAGGGCCGGGATCGTGGGCAGGTTGGACTGCTTGATGGCGCGTTCCTTCTGGACTTCTTCCGAAGCCAGGAACTTGGCCAGCGCAATGGCTTCGTCCGGATGCTGCGAGTACTTGGAAACGGCTACGTTCCAGCCGCCCAGAGTTGCCGCCGAACCCGCGCCTTCACCTTCGCCCGCCGGCAGCGGAGCGACGTCGAACTTGCCCTTGACGGCGGAGTCGTCGCCATTGCTCAGCGCGTAGGCATAGGGCCAGTTGCGCATGAACACGGCATTGCCCAGCTGCCAGACGCCGCGGCTTTCTTCTTCCATGTAGCCAAGCACGCCTTCGGGCGCGATAGTGCCAACCCAGCTCGCCGCTTCGTCGATGGCCGCCGCCGCCTGCTCGTTGTTGATCGAGATGGTGCCGTCGGCTTCCACGATCTGGCCGCCGCCATAGGACTTGACCCATTCCAGCGCGTTGCAGGTCAGACCTTCATAGGCGTTGCCCTGGAACACGAAGCCCCACAGCTCGCTATTGCCGTCAGCCCGCTCGCCATCCATGATTTCCTTGGCGGTGGCGGCCATTTCGGACCAGGTCTTGGGGACTTCCTTGCCGTATTTTTCCAGGAGGTCCGTGCGGTAGTAGAGCGCGGGAGCGTCGGTGAAGGCCGGCAGGGCGACGAGCTTGCCGTCCACGGTCTGCGACTCGATGATCGAAGGGAAGTGCTGGTCGACGATGTCCTTGGCGGCATCGGTGAGGTCGAGGAACTGGTCCGCCAGCTGCGGCGCCCAGATGACGTCGGTCTGGTAGACGTCGATGTCGGTGTTGCCGGCGGCGAGCCACAGGCGATACTGGCCGAACTGGTCGGTGGTCGAGGACGGCATCGGCACGATAGTGACCGTGTTGCCGGTTTCTTCCTCGAAGCGATCCAGCTGGCTGCGCAGGAATTCAAGGCCCGTCCCCGTGTCGCCCGACACCATCGCCAGTTCTGCGGCATGGATGGGTCCGGCAATAAGGGTCACGCTGGCCAGCATTCCGGCGAGCAGCTTGTTGAGTTTCATTGGGTATCCTCCCGATTGAACCACTAGGCAGGGAGGCGCATGGCAGGGGTCTGCGACGGTAACCCGCCAGACCCCGTGAAACCCTCCCTAAAAACGCCCGGCGCGGAGGACGTTCCTCGCCCCCTTTTCCAAAGCGCTTTAAATGAAAGGGAAACAGTTTGGACAAAACCTGTCAAGCACGGCTCGCGGCGAAATTCAGACATTTCGAAGGTCGAAAAAAATTGCTTGGGAATTTCAAATGCTTATGGGTGCCGCGAATTCGGCAATGGTAAAGGGGCCAGTTTTTGGCTGATGTACGCACCTCACCTTCCGCAATCGTTTCCGACTACTTGCTATAAAAATTGAAATCGCTTTGAATGACGCCGGAGGAGGAAGGCGGAGAACTCCGGCCAAGGAGACCGCCAGCCCGATTTGCGCCCGCTGGTGATCTCGCCAGCGCGGGTGCCGGGCCACGAACTGCCATGCGACTGAAAGATCTCGCGCACCATCTCGGTCTTTCACAGACGACGGTGAGCCGCGCGCTCAACGGGTATCCCGAAGTCAAGGAAGCGACCCGCCGGCGCGTCGCCGAGGCCGCGGCCGAACTCGGCTATCGCCCCAACGCCAGCGCATTGCGCCTCGCCACTGGCCGGGCCGGCGCGGTGGGCATGGTCCTGCGTGGCTCGGATGAGTTCGGCCCCCATACCAGCGAATTCCTGGGTGGCCTGGGCGGACGCATGGCGCTGGAAGAGATCGATCTTCTGGTCACCACCGTCGCCTCGCAGCAGGACGAAATGGCCGCCTATCGCCGCCTTGCTGCCAGCCAGAAGGTGGACGCGGTCATTCTGCACTCCCCCTCCTTGAGGGACGAGCGGGCCGAACTCCTGATGGAGCTGGGCATTCCCTTCGTCCTGCACGGGCGCACGGATGTGGGGGCGCCGGTCGCCTGGCTCGACATCGACAATCGGGGAGCCTTGGAGCGGGCGACTACCCACCTGGTCGATCTCGGCCACCGGCGCATCGCGCTGCTCAATGGCGTGAAGGGTCGCACCTTTGCCGAGCATCGCGAGGAGGGTTATCTGACGGCCCTGGCGGCGCGCGACCTGCAACCGGACAAGGCCCTGATGGGCAACTCCATCTTCACCGACGAGGTCGCGTTCCGGCTCGCCCAGGCCATGCTGGAACTGCGCCCGCGTCCCACCGCGTTCCTCGCGGGCTCCATGATGACGGCGCTCGGAGTCTTCCGCGCTATCCGCCAGGCGGGGCTGACGCTGGGCAAGGACGTCTCGATGATCGCCCATGACGACGTCTTTCCCTATCTCAACGCCGACAACATGTACCCGACCATGTCGACGACGCGCTCCTCCATTCGCCAGGCCGGACAGCGCATCGCCGAACTCACGATGCAGATCGTCGGTGGCAAGCCGGCCGCGGACGTGCACGAGCTCTGGCCGGTCGAGCTCGTCTTGCGCGAAAGCTCCGGACCGCCGCCCTGAGCGCTGTCGCGCGGTTCTCCGCGAAGAGCTGGGTTCGCTCGATGCTGGTGGCAATTTTGCTTTGGCTCGAATGAACCACTGCGCGCCTGGATTGTTCTTGCCGCAGCCCCTTTTGCAGCGTTAGCAATAGGATCACAGCGCGGGAGCTTGCCATGGATACGCCGTTCGTCACCACCGACTGGCTGGCGCAACACCTCAACGATCCCGACCTGATCGTGGTCGACGCGAGCTGGCACATGCCGAACGCGGCGCGCAATGCGCAGGCCGAGTACCTGGCTGGACACATTCCCGGCGCCGTCTTCTTCGATATCGACGGTATCGCCGACACCGACAGCACCCTGCCCCACATGCTGCCCGAGCCGTCCGATTTTGCGCGCATGGTGGGGGCCCTGGGCATTGCCGAGAGCATGACCATCGTCGTCTACGACGAGGTGGGGCTGTTCAGCGCTCCCCGCGTCTGGTGGACGCTGCGCACCTTCGGCGCCCGCAATGTCGCGATGCTCGAGGGCGGCGGCCCCAAATGGCGGGCCGAGCGCCGCCCCGTGGAAGCGGGCCTGTCGTCCCGGCCCCGCGCCCGGTTCGTCCCCGATATCGACCCCGATCGCATCGCCAGCTTCGATCGCGTGCAGGCGCGCAGCAGGGACAACGCGGCCCAGATCATCGACGCGCGCCCTGCCCCCCGGTTCCACGGCGAAGCGCCAGAACCTCGCGCCGGCCTGCGCTCGGGCCACATTCCGGGCAGCCTCAACGTGCCGGTGAGCCTCCTCACCGAGAACGGCCGCATGAAGCCGGCCGAAGAACTTCAGGGCCTGTTCGAGGCCCGCGGCGTCGACCTGGAAAAACCCATCATCACCTCTTGCGGCTCCGGCATCACCGCCGTCACCCTGGCGCTGGCCCTGGAACGGGCCGGGGCCCGCGATGTCGCTGTCTATGACGGGTCGTGGGCAGAATGGGGGGCCCGGCCCGACGCCGAGGTGGAAGCCTGAGATTTCGCCAAAATTACGCGATTGTAATCCCGCGCCTGTTCCGCCGCTGCTAGTGTCTGCTTCGTTTTAGTCACGTGCAGATTTGGACCTTGATGCTGAGTGCACTCCGGCAGCTTCTCGCCTCCCTTGCTGTTCTCCTGGTTGCCGGCCTCATCTGGTTGTACCTCGTGCCCAGCGCACCCCGCACACTCGAGAGCTGGGACATAAGCCTTCCCTTCGGCCCAAAACCCACCGAACAGGTGGGTCCGACCGGCGGCGGCCGAGGCGGCGCGGGGCCGGACGGTGGCGGCCGCCGGGGTGGGTTTGCCGGGCGGCAAACCAATGTCATCACCGCTGCCGTCAGGATGGCCACCATCAATAGCGCCCTTTCGGCCGTCGGCGAGGCGAGCGCGGCGCGCAGCGTCTCCGTGGCTGCGCCGGCAGGGGGCGAACTGGCGGAAGTGCTGGTGCGCCCGGGCCAGACGGTAGAGGCCGGCGACGTCATCGCCCGCTTCAAGAGCGAGGCCGAGCAGATCGAGTTCGACGGCGCGCAACTGGCGCTGGAAGACGCCGAAGCCGCCCTCGCCCGCACGCAGGGCCTGGCCAGTTCCAACATTGTTGCCAACACCGCGCTGACCGCAGCCGAACTGGCCAAGGCCAATGCGGAACTGGAGCTGCGCAACGCGCGCCTGGCCCTCGACCGCAAGACGATCACGAGCCCCATCGGCGGCACCGTGGGGCTGATCCGCGTGAACCCCGGCAATTACGTTGCGGCGCAGACGGCCATAACCACCATCGACGACACATCTTCCATCCTGATCGACTTCTGGGTGCCCGAGCGCTACGCCGGCCAGATCGACGTCGACCAGCCGGTGACCGTCTCGGCCACCGCCCTGCCCGGCCAGGAATTCACCGGCACCGTTTCGGCCATCGACAGCCGCATAGACCCGGCCAGCCGAACCTTGCAGGTGCAGGCCGAAATTCCCAATCCCGATGGCCGGCTGCGGGCAGGCATGAGCTTTGCCGTCCGTCTCGATTTTCCCGGCGAGACCTATCCGGCGGTCAATCCGCTGGCGATCCTGTGGTCGGCCCAAGGCTCCTATGTGTGGAAATATGAAGCCGGCAAAGCCACCAAGGTCATGGCCGAGATCATCCAGCGCAACAGCGACGGCGTACTGGTGCGCGCCGATCTGGCGGCTGGCGACCCGGTCATCACCGAGGGCATCCTGCAGCTCAGCGAAGGGGCCGATGTCAACCTCATCGAAGGTCCTGACGGCCGGGGCGACGAGGCCGAGACGGCATCGGCGGCCAGCGCCGCGCCGGCCGGAAACTGAGGGGGACGGGCCATGTCGATCGAAAGCAAGAACGAACGTGGCGGGCTCCTGGCCACCCTCTTCGTGCGCCGTCCGGTCATGGCCATCGTCATCAATTCGCTGATCGTCGTCGCGGGTCTGGCGGCCCTGATCGGCATCGAAGTGCGCGAACTGCCGAGCGTCGAGCGGCCTGTGCTGTCGATCTCGACCAGTTTCGAGGGCGCCGCAGCCGAAACCGTCGATCGTGAGATCACGGCGAGAGTGGAGGGTGCTGTTGCCCGCGTGCAGGGCGTTACCGGCATTTCCTCCCGCTCATCGGTCGGCTCGAGCCGCGTAACGCTCGAGTTCTCGGAGAACACCAATCTCGATGTCGCGACTTCGGACGTGCGGGACGCGCTGAGCCGCATCGGCCGGAGCCTGCCCGATGGCGTGGACGATCCCACCATCTTCAAGGCCGACAGCGACGCGCAGGCCATCATCCAGCTCGCCGTCACCTCGGACACCATGAGCGTCGCCGACCTCAGCGACCTGGCCGAGAACATCATCGCCGAGAAGCTGGGCTCGATCGACGGAGTTGCCGAGGTTCAGGTGTACGGCGCGCGCGAGACGGCCTTCGAGGTTGACGTCGACCCGGTCAAGCTCGCCAGCCGCGGCCTCACGGTCGCCGACATCCGGAGCGCGCTTTCGACCATCGCCTTCGATGCACCCGCAGGCTCGCTCAACGGCCCCAACCAGAACATTGCCGTCCGCGCCATTTCCGAGCTGACGACGCCGGCCGATTTCGAGAACCTGGTCATCAAGGACAGGACGCTGCTCGGGGACGTCGCCAGCGTCGTGTTCGATGCCGGCGCGAGCACCTCTGCCATTCGCGCCGATGGGCGCCCGGCCATTGGTCTTGGCATCGTGCGGCAGGCGCAATCGAACACCATCGCCATCTCCGAGGCCGTTCACGCGGCCGTTGACGAGCTCAACACTACCCTGCCGGCCGGGGTGAACGTCAAGGTTTCCAGCGACGACGCCATCTTCATCCAGGGAGCCCTGCACGAGGTGGAAATTGCGCTGGTCGTGGCGCTGGTGGTGGTGATCGCCATCATCTTCCTCTTCCTGCTCGACTGGCGCGCCACCATCGTCCCCGCCATTTCCATGCCCATCGCCTTGCTGGGCGCTGTAGCGGGCATGTACGTCGCGGGCTTTTCGCTCAACATCATCACCCTCCTGGCCTTGGTTCTCGCCACGGGGCTCGTGGTGGATGATTCCATTGTCGTGCTCGAAAACATCGTGCGCCGGAAGCATCTGGGTGCCGGGCCGCGAGCCGCCGCCGTGCTGGGTACGCAGGAAGTGTTCTTCGCGGTCATTGCCACCACGCTGACGCTGGCCGCCGTCTTCATTCCGCTCTCGTTCCTCGGCGGGCAGACCGGGCAGCTCTTCCGCGAGTTCGGCTATACCCTCGCCATCGCCGTGCTCCTCTCGTCCATCGTCGCCCTCTCCATGGGGCCGATGATCGCCTCGCGCCTGCTCAAGCAAAGTGCCGGGGAAACACATGACGGCGTGTTCGGCGCGCTCGGCCGTGCATTGGCCGGCTTCTATCGGGTGACGCTGGGCCTGGCCCTGCGCAATCCCCTGGTGGTCCTTGTCATTGCCGCTCTATTCGCTGGCTCGGCCTTCTTCGCCTATGGCAATCTGCGCCAGGAAATCACGCCGTCCGAGGACCGCTCCGTCGTCAGCATTCGCGTCTCGGCGCCCGATACGGTCAGCCTCGACTTCGTCAAGACCCGGCTCGGGCAGGTTGAAACAATGCTCAAGCCCTATCTCGAGAGCGGCGAAGCCACCTCGCTCTTCGTGCTCTCGGGCTGGGGCAATGGCGGTTTCCTCACCCTGAGCCTGGCCCCATGGGAAGAGCGCGCGCGCAGCCAGCAGCAGATCGCGGGCGAAATCACCGGGCTCATGGCGCAGGTGCCCGGTGTCCGCGCCTTTGTGATGCAGGGCAATAGCCTGGGCATTCGCGGCGGCGGTTCAGGCCTGCAATTTGCCGTCGCCGGCTCGGACTATGCCGTGCTGGCGCAAACGGCCCAGTCCATTGCCGACAAGCTGGAAGACGATGGCCGCTTCGGTCGCGTCAGCGTCGATTTCGACACCACCCAGCCGCAGCTGACGTTGACCGTCGACCGCACCAAGGCGGACGCCCTCGGCATCGACATCAACGGCCTCGCCACCACCATGCAGGCCATGATCGACGGCGCCCAGGTGGGCAACGTCTTCATCAACGACAGGAGCTATTCGGTCCGCATGGTCTCGACCACCAACCCGGTCAACGATCCGCGCGATCTCGAAACCCTCTTCGTGCGTACCGGCGACGGGCGCTACGTGCCCATGTCGACCATCGCCAGCATCGAGGAATCCGCCGTGCCGCCCTCCTTGCGGCGCGAGGAACAGCGCCGCGCCGTGACGGTGTCGGCCAGCCTTGAAGAGGGCCTGGCGCTGGGCGATGCCTATGCGCAACTGCAGGAGATCGCGGCGCCTCTGCTGCCCGAGGGCACCTCCATCCTGCCGCTGGCGGAAGCCAAGACGCTGGGCGAAGCCAATAACGGCCTCTTCATCACCTTCGGCTTTGCCCTGGTGATCATCCTGCTCGTGCTCGCCGCCCAGTTCGAAAGCTTCTGGAGCGCGATCATCGTGATGGCGACGGTGCCCTTTGGTGTAGCCGCCGGCATCTACGCGATCCTCCTCACCGGCGGCAGTCTCAACATCTTCAGCCAGATCGGGCTGGTGCTGCTCGTCGGCATCATGGCCAAGAACGGCATCCTGATCGTCGAATTCGCCAACCAGCTGCGCGACCGGGGCCTTTCCGTCCGCGAGGCAGTGGAGCAGGCCTCCAACATCCGGCTGCGGCCGGTGATGATGACGATGATCGCGACGATTTTGGGCGGGGTGCCGCTGGTCCTCGCCTCGGGCGCCGGGGCCGAGGCCCGCACAGCCCTGGGATGGGTCATCGTGGGGGGCCTGAGCTTTGCGGCGATCTCGACCCTCTACCTCACCCCCGTGGCCTATCTGATTCTGGCTCGCTTCTCGCGGCCCAAGGTGGAAGAAGAAGCGCGGCTCAATCGGGAACTGGATGACGCGGCGACGCGTTCGGAGCCCGCGGATCCACTTCAGGCGTAATCCGCTACGCAGTTTCACTCCCTGTTGCACGCAGGCCGCACCTGAAAAACGTTACCAGCTAATGGCTTGCCAGCGGAACGGTCGCTGCTAAGGTTGTCGATGGGGGGTGGGGAGCTTTTCTGAATGCACCTTGCCAGGGCAACGTCACTTCTTCTGTTCGCGCTCGCTTCGGCCGCGCCGGCCAATGCCGATCCGATCGTCGATGGCTCGAACGTGTTCTTTTTCGCGGGACGGTTCCAGAGCGAATGGGTCTGGGAAACCGCCGCGTTCTGGCGCGACCACTACGAGCCGAACTCCTTCATCGGAGCCGGTTACCAGACTTTCTTTGCCGACCTGCCGGCCAATTTTCACGCCGGCGTGGAATTGGGTGCCGGGCTCCGCCTGGGGTCCGACGTGTCCACCGAGGTTTGGGGCGGCTTCGTGCTCAAGAATGACGGCGTCACCCTGGGCGACTTCACACTCTCCCCTTCCATTACCGCCGGGCTGTCCCTCGTCTCCGATACGATCGGCGTCGAGACGCAGCGCGCGGCGGCGGTCGGGCAAAACGTGTCGGCGCTGTTCTATCTCGGGCCCGAGATTGCCGTGTCCCACGCCGCGCTACCCGGCCTAGAGGCTTTCGCGCGCATCCAGCACCGCTCGGGCGGATATGGGACTTTGGCGGACATCGATGGATCGAACGCGGCGACCGTGGGGGTAAGGTTCAAGCTCTGACGCTGGCACGGCGCCGCCTCAATGGCCCGCGATGGCTGACCAGCCCCGCAAGCTGAGCCCGGCGTAGAACAGTTCGACCTCGGCGAAGCCGGCGTCCCGCAGCATTCGCTCCTCCTCGGCGGGATCGAGGATGGTCAGCCGCGTCCGGATCGCCTCCTCGGCCACCGCAAACTGGGCAGCACCGGCGTCTGCGGCCGCGCCCCAGAGCACGTGCCGCGCGATCCAGCGCGAGCGCTCCGGTTCGCGCTGCGGAAAGCTCAGATGCGCAAGCACGAGGGGTGCCCCCGGGACAAGTCGCTGGCGCAGGGCGGCCAGCGTTGTCGCCCGGTCCTTCTCTACGATAAAGTGGAAGGTCAGGAGACACAGCGCGCCATCGAACAGGTCGGATGGCGCGGCCTCCACAGTGCCCTGCACGAAGGCAATCCGGTCCAGGTGGTCTTTCGCGGTGTCCTTTGCCAGGTCCAGCATGGCGGCCGAGGGATCGACGCCGACAAAGCGCCAGTCGGGATGGGTATCGGCCAACGCCTTCAGTTCCAGCCCGCCGCCCGCACCCAGAACGAGAATGCGCGCCCGCTCCGGCACCCGCTCCTGCAGGAGCATCGAGACCATGCGGTGCAGGTCGCCAAACCCCGGCACCTGACGGCGCGGGCCATCAAGATACGCAGCAGAAGCATTGGTGAATGGGGTCTTGGCCATCGGACACTCCAAAATGTAACTTACATAGTTACATTGGAAAGTCGCGGTCAAGAGCGGGATCGGCGATCTGTAGTCGCCGGAGGCTACTGCACGAAATCCACCGTCACGCCGTTTTCCACCATCGCAGCGAGTTCTTCAGCATCCCAGTTCGTCAGGCGCACGCAGCCATGCGAGGCGGTCTTGCCGATATGTTCCGGCTCCGGCGTGCCATGAATGCCGAATGTGGGCTCGGAAAGATCGATCCAGACACTTCCTACCGGGTTGTTGGGTCCCGGCGCCAGCACCAGCGGCTCGTCATTGTCGCCCTGTTTGAAGTTCTCGTCGGGTCGATAGGTGTAGTTGGGCTCCGGCGCAATCGCCTCGACGGTGTGCGTGCCTTGGGGCGAAGGATTGTCTCGGCTGCCGACCGTCGCCGGGTAGGCAACGATCAGCCTGTCGCTTTCGTCATAGGCGCGGACCTGACCGGCCTTCTTGTCGGCCTCGATGCGGGCAACCTTGCCCTCACGCGCATCGCCAGGGTTGGCCACCACGATCTCCTCCCCAACCGCGAAACGCGTATCGGGGTTCAGCGCCTTGAGCAGGTCGATATCCATGTGGAAGCGTTCAGCCAGTTCTTCGGCGACGCTGGTGAAGCCAAGAAAGTCCCGTTTGGCGAGTTCGGCATAGTCGTCCGGCAGAGGGTCGACGATCCGGTCGGCATCATCCTGCGTGACGGTATAACCCATGAGAACGGGATTGTCGGTCTCGAGCAGACCGACCACCTCGTCATCGAGTTCCCCGCCTGCATTCAGACCGTTCAGCGTCTCGAGGCCTGCGATGGCCTTGCGGACGTTTTCACCGTCATAGCCGTCGATGACGCCAGGGGACGCTCCGGCCCGATCGAGCAGGACCTGCAGGCGCACGATGACGGGGCGCGGCCCTTCTGCTTCTGCCCTCTCGTCTGCGGCGCCGTCGTCTTGGGCAAGGAGGGTGCCGAGCCTGGCGGTGTTGACGGTGTCGAGACTCAGCGAGGTGTCGTCCTGCGCAACAGCAGCGGAAACGGAAAGCAGCAGACCGGCGAGGGCGATGGGCAGGGTCTTGTTCAAGAGTGTGTCTTCCTTCTTGGGGCACACGCCAAACCTGGACATGCGACAACCGCAGGACCCCGGGGCGCACCCTTCCCGGGGGAAAACGTGTTCCAACCGGTCGCGTTGCGTTGCCCGGTGCCCGGCCGGAGCCGGCCGCCTTTGCGGACGCAGAGACAACAAAAAGGCCGCCGGGGTGACCGGCGGCCTTCAAGACCAGAAACAGGGCTTGCGATCAGGCCGACTTGTTCTTGTTGTAGAGGTCGAAGAACACGGCCGCGAGCAGCACGACGCCCTTGATCATCTGCTGCCAATCGATGTTGACGCCCATGATGGACATGCCGTTGTTCATCACACCCATGATGAAGGCGCCGATCACCGCTCCGGCCACGGCACCCACGCCACCCAGCGCGGACGCGCCGCCGATGAACACGGCCGCAATCACGTCGAGCTCGAGCCCCTGCCCCGCCTTCGGGGTCGCCGAGTTGAGGCGCGCCGCATAGATCATGCCGGCCAGAGCCGCCAGCGCGCCCATGATGGCAAAGACGTAGAAGGTCAACCGTTCGGTCTTGATGCCCGAAAGCGCCGCCGCCTTGACGTTGCCGCCCAGCGCATAGATGCGGCGGCCGAAGGTCATGCGCTTGGTCATGAAGACGAAGAGGGCAATCAGGATACCCATCACCACCAGCACGTTGGGCAGGCCGCGATAGGACGCCAGCATGTAGCTGAAGAACAGGATCAGCGCCGCGATCACGACGTTCTTAAGCACGAAGAGGCTGAACGGCTCCACCTCATGGCCGCGGCTGCTGCGGCGGGCGCGGGTGCGGATGGCGAAAAACATCATGGCCACGATCCCGATGATCGCCAGCACCAGCGTCGTGGTGTGCAAAGACAGCCCCTGCACCCCCTCCCCGTCCGGCACCACAACCGTGGGTCCGATGATGTCGGGAATGAAGCCTGCCGAGAGCAACTGGAATTCGGCCGGGAACGGACCGACGGACTTGCCGGCCAGGATGGCGAGCGACAGGCCCTTGAAGATCAGCATGCCTGCGAGCGTGACGATGAAGCTTGGGATGCGATGGTAGGCGATGAGGTAGCCTTGGGCGGCACCGATGATGGCCCCGACCACAAGGCAGATGATGCCGGCGACGATTGGATTGGCCAGAAATGCCAGTTCCGGCGGGAATTTCCAGCCGATCATCAGCATCGCCGCCAGCGCTCCGATGAAGCCCGAAACCGAGCCCACGGACAGGTCGATGTGCCCAGCCACGATGACCAGCAGCATGCCCAGCGCCATCACGATGATGTAGCTGTTTTGCAGGATGATATTGGTCAGGTTCACCGGCTTGAACAGCACGCCGTTGGTGAAATACTGGAAGAACAGCATGATCAGGATCAGCGCGAGCAAGAGGCCATAATCGCGCATATTGGCCTGCAAGGCACCCCACAGGCTCAGTTCTTGCGGCTTTGCAGGGGCCCCCGCCCCGGTCGGTGCAGTTTCGGTGGTCATGATGCCTTTCCTTCGGCGCGCACGATGGAGCGCATGATCTGTTCCTGGCTGGCCTCGCTGGTGGCCATTTCGCCCACGATGCGCCCTTCGTTCATCACGTAGAGCCTGTCGGTGATCCCCAGCAGTTCGGGCATCTCGGACGAGATGACGAGGATCGCCTTACCCTGGGCGGCCAGCTGATTGATGATGGTGTAGATTTCGTATTTCGCGCCCACGTCGATACCGCGTGTCGGCTCGTCGAGGATCAGCACCTCGGGATTGGCGAAGAGCCATTTGCTCAGCACCACCTTCTGCTGATTGCCACCCGAAAGATTGCCAACCGTCTGATAGACGCTCGATGAGCGAATGTTCGTCTTCTTGCGGTATTCGTTGGCGACGTCGGTCTCCGCCAGGTCATCGATCACGCCGAAGCGCGAAATCCCCGTCAAATTGGCAATGGTGGTGTTGTGCTTGACGTGGTCGATGAGGTTGAGCCCGTAGGTCTTGCGGTCTTCGGTGGCGTAGGCGATGCCCCGGCCGACCGCACGCTCGACGGTGGACACGTCCACCTTCTGGCCGTGCATATAGACCTCGCCGGTGATCTTCTGACCATAGGACTTGCCGAAGAGGCTCATGGCGAACTCGGTGCGCCCTGCGCCCATGAGGCCGGCAATGCCCACCACCTCACCCCTGCGCAGGGTGATGTCGATGTTCTTGATGATCTGCCGCTCGCGATGCTGCGGGTGGTAGACCGACCAGTTCTTCACCTCCAGCACGACCTCGCCCACATGGGGGGTCCGCGGCGGGTAGCGATCGTCGAGCGAACGTCCCACCATCGAGGTGATGATGCGATCCTCGCTGATATCGGTCGTGTCCATCGTCTCGATGGTCTTGCCATCGCGGATCACGGTCACACGGTCGGCGATGCGCGAGATCTCGTTGAGCTTGTGGCTGATGATGATCGAGGTGATGCCCTGCGACTTGAACTCGAGGAGCAGCGCCAGGAGGGCAGCACTGTCCTTCTCAGACAGCGAGGCCGTCGGTTCATCGAGGATCAGCAGTTGCACCTGCTTGGATAGTGCCTTGGCAATTTCCACCAGCTGCTGCTTGCCCACCCCGATATTGGTGACGAGCGTATCCGGATCTTCGCTAAGGCCAACCATGGAGAGAAGCTTGCGGGCGCCGTCACGGGTCTCATCCCAGTCGATGACGCCGGCGGTCGCCTGCTCGTTGCCCAGGAAGATGTTTTCGGCAATCGAGAGCAGCGGCACCAGGGCGAGTTCCTGGTGGATGATCACGATACCCTTGTGTTCGCTGTCGCGAATGGAGCGGAAATGCTGCTCCTCGCCCTTGTAGATGATCTGGCCCTCATAGGAGCCATGTGGATAGACGCCGCTCAGCACCTTCATCAGGGTCGACTTGCCGGCCCCGTTCTCGCCGCAAATGGCGTGAATTTCCCCTTCCCGAACGTCCAGATTGACGTCCGACAGCGCTTTCACGCCCGGAAAGGTCTTGGTGATGTTGCGCATCTCCAGGATAGTCTTGGTCATGCTGGACCCTGTCCTTGCGGAGCACGCACCAGCCCTACGAGCCGGTACATCCTCGATTGTCACCCCGGCGGAAGCTTCGCTCGCACTCGCGGCACCCCACGCACCGGGAAGGGGTTGGCATCACCCCTAAAATCTTGAAAGGGCCCCGCGGCAAGACCGCGGAGCCCCGATCAGCAAACCGGCAGTGATTACTGCAGGTCTTCTTCCTTGATGTAACCCGAGTCGACGACCAGTTCCTTGTAGTTGGACGCATCGACTTCGTACGGGGTCAGCAGGATGGACGGGACGACCTTGACGCCATTGTCATAGGTGGTGGTGTCCAGGCCTTCCGGCGTGCCGCCCGACAGAACGGTGTCCACGAGGTCAGCCGTGGTCTTGGCCAGTTCGCGAGTGTCCTTGTAGATGGTCGAGTACTGCTCGCCGGCGATGATCGCCTTCACCGACGGAGCTTCCGCGTCCTGACCGGTGATGATCGGCCAGGGCAGATCGCCCGAGCCGTAACCAACGCCACGGAGCGAGGAAATGATGCCGCGCGAGAGGCCATCATAGGGAGCCAGGACGCCCTGGACGGTGGAGCCATCCGAGTAGTTTGCGGAAAGGATGTTGTCCATGCGAGCCTGGGCAACGGCGCCGTCCCAACGCAGCGTACCGACCTGGTCCATGCCCATCTGGCCGGACTTGATGACGATGTCGCCCGAGTCGATCATCGGCTGCAGGACCGACATGGCGCCGTCATAGAAGAAGAAGGCGTTGTTGTCGTCCGGCGAGCCGCCGAAGAGTTCGACATTCCACGGCTTGGTGTCGGGGAAGCGTTCCTTGAGTCCCTTTACCAGGCTGTTGGCCTGGAGCACACCAACCTGGAAGTTGTCGAAGGTGGTGTAGTAGTCGACATTCTCGCTGTCTCGGATCAGGCGGTCATAAGCAATGACCTTGATGCCCTGATCGGCAGCCTGCTGCAGCACGGCCGAGAGCGTCGTGCCGTCGATCGAGGCGACCACGAGGGCCTTGACGCCCTTGGTGACCATGTTTTCGATCTGGGCGAGTTGGTTCGGGATATCGTCTTCTGCATACTGCAGGTCGACGGTGTAGCCCTTCGATTCCAGCGCCGACTTCAGCTCGTTGCCGTCCGAGATCCAGCGCAGCGAGGACTGCGTCGGCATCGCGATGCCGATCTGGCCCTTGTCCTGGGCGTAGGCGGCGGTCGCGGCGGTGGCCATCAGGGCACCGGCAGCGAACAGCGTCGCGATTGATTTCAGAACCTTCACGTCTCGACTCCCTTATGTCATTCGAGATTGTTACTTGCGCCTTGCGGGCGGGACCAGGACCAGGCAGCCGGAACGACCGGCGTCGAACGCCGCTGCCCCGAAAGGGCACCGGGCGGCCGTCGCACCGGACTGCGCCGATGCCGCCAGCGGCATCGTCACGTCGAACTGCATGAAAATCCTCCACGACAGACGGCATTGCCGTCACGGACCCTCCCTGGCCCACAGGCGTGGACGCTAGGATAATCAGATACCGCTGTAAAGCGCTCAGCGCCCTCCCCCACCACTTTTTTCGAGTCTCGAAGATTAACCGGTTCTTGAGGTTAACCGCCGCGCTGCGCCCATTGCGAAATGTACCCTGCGTGGATATGGTGCCGCCCAGCTCGCAGGAAGCGCATCCCAAAACAGCAAAAAGCGCGGACCGAAGAGCAGAAGGTATCAGATACCTCAAGGGAGCACGGTGGCCATCCGGAACGAAACGCGCCTGGAGCAAGCCAGCGCCGCCAGCGCGGTCGCCGACCATCTGGCGCAGGAAATCCTGGGCCAGATGGCCCCCGGCACCAGCCTGCCGAGCGAGGCGGAACTGGCCGAACGCTATGCCGTCAGCCGCCTCACCATTCGCGAGTCGGTCAAGCTGCTGGCCGGACGAGGCCTGCTCGAGCTGGCGCGCGGCCGCCGCGCCGTGGTGCGCGAGCCGGACGGCTCCGCCTTCGCGGACTTCCTCACCTCGGTCATCCGATACGATGCCAAGGGCCTGTTCGACCTGGTGGAGGTGCGCCTGACGCTCGAGGTGCAGTCGGCAACGCTTGCGGCCAAGCGCTCGAGCCGTGCCGGCATCACGGCCATCGAAACCGCCATCGAGGGCATGCGCGGTCTGGTCGAACCGGACGGGACGGTCGCCTCCGCAGAAGCCGAGTCCCGCTTTCACGATTTTGACGTCGGCTTCCACGAAGCCGTCGCCATGGCCAGCGGCAACCGCGTTCTGAGCTTTCTTTTCGAGGCGATGGCAGGCCCACTAAAGGAAGGCTTCTTCATCAGCCGGCGCGGCAACGAATATCGCGGGCATACGGCCCTCGACACCATCGAAGCCCATCAGCGCATCCTCGACTGCATCCGCGACGGCAATGCCCGCGCCGCCGCCGAAGCCATGCGGTTCCACCTCAAGGACACCGAGCGCGACATCCGCACCGCCCTCTCCCGCATGGCCAAGCAACCCAACCGAACCCCGGCAGCGCCTTAGGGCTTGCAGCCTGCCGCAAGGGTGGAATAATCGCGGGCGAGGCAAACGGACGAGGCCCATGGCAGCCCGACAGGACGCAAACGCGAACCGCTTGGACGATGCGGCACGCGCCGGCTGGCTCTACTACGTCGCCGGCAACACGCAGGAAGAGATCGCCACCAAGATGGGTATTTCGCGCCAGTCGGCGCAGCGCCTGGTGTCGCTCTCGGTCAGCGAGGGGCTCATCAAGGTGCGCCTCGACCACCCCATCGGCAATTGCCTCGATCTTGCCGCGCGCCTCAAGGCGCGCTTTGCCCTCGACCACTGCGAAGTCGTGCCCTCGGACCCGGGCAGCAGTTCCTCGACCATTGGCGTGGCCGAGGCCGGCGCCGCCGAGATCGAGCGCTTCCTGCGCCGCGACGACCCGATCATCATGGCCATCGGCACCGGGCGAACGCTCAAGGCCGCGATCGAGCAACTCCAGCCCATGGACGCGACGCACCACAAGGTTGTTTCCCTCACCGGCAACATCGCCCCCGATGGATCGGCGGCGTTCTACAACGTCATCTTCAACGTGGCCGACACGGTCAAGGCGCGGTCCTTCCCCATGCCGCTGCCCGTCATTGCCTCCTCGGCCCGCGAGCGCGAATTGCTGCACGGCCAGACCATGATTCGCGAAACCCTCGCCCTTGCCGCCAAGGCCGACATCACCTTCGTGGGGATCGGCCACCTCGGCGCCGATGCCCCCCTGCTGCTCGACGGGTTCATCACCGAGACCGAACACAAGAGCCTGCAAAAGGCTGGCGCGGTGGGTGAAATCTGCGGCTGGGCGTTCGCCGCCGACGGCCGCCTCATCGAGGGCCTCACCAATGACCGCGTGGCCTCTGCCCCCATTCCCAGCCGCGAAAAAGGGCTGGTGATCGGCATGGCCATGGGCACGGCCAAGGCCGCAGCCATCAAGGCGGCGCTGAACCGGCGGCTGGTGAACGGTCTTATTACGGACGAGCGTACGGCCCAGCTTCTGTTGGCTTGAGCCCGTCGGTCCAGACGCCCATCCAAGCTGAAGATTTGCCCAAACCGGCGGAGGCTGCCCGGTTTCGTTGAGGTACGTACGGCAGTCGCTGACGCGGAACGCCCCTTGACTCCGCTGCGTGGTTAATGAACATTTGCCCATAACCGGGGCATATGTTCGCCTCAATCCTTGGGAGGATATCAATGAAACTCACACCCATTTTTGTGGGCGCGCTAACTCTTGCTCTCGTAGGTTCGGCTTCGGCCGAAACGCTGACCATCGCCACCGTGAACAATGGCGACATGATCCGCATGCAGGGCCTGTCGAGCGCTTTCACCGAAGAAACCGGCATCGACCTCAACTGGGTCGTGCTCGAGGAAAACACGCTCCGTCAGAACGTCACCACCGACATCGCCACCAATGGCGGCCAGTATGACGTGATGACCATCGGCACCTACGAGGCGCCGATCTGGGCCAAGCAGGGGTGGCTCGCCCCGCTCGACGGCCTGACCTCGGATCCAGAGTATGACGTCGACGACCTGCTCCCGCCCATCCGCGAGGGCCTTTCCTACGAAGGCAAGCTCTACGCAGCCCCGTTCTACGGCGAGTCAAGCTTCATCATGTACCGCAAGGACCTGATGGAAAAAGCCGGCCTCGAGATGCCGGATGCACCGACCTGGGAATTCATCGGCGAGGCGGCCCGCGCCATGACCGACCGCGCCAACGACATCAACGGCATATGCCTGCGCGGCAAGGCCGGCTGGGGCGAGAACATGGCCTTCCTGACGGCCATGTCCAACTCCTTCGGCGCCCGCTGGTTCGACGAGAACTGGAAGCCCCAGTTCGACACGCCGGAGTGGAAAAACACCCTGGACACCTATCTCTCGCTGATGGCGGATGCGGGCCCCTCGGGCGCCTCGTCCAACGGCTTCAACGAGAACCTGACCCTGTTCCAGCAGGGCAAGTGCGGCATGTGGATCGACGCCACCGTGGCGGCCTCCTTCGTCACCAACCCCGAGGATTCCACCGTCGCCGACCAGGTCGGCTTTGCCCTGGCGCCCGACAATGGCCTTGGCAAGCGCGGCAACTGGCTCTGGGCCTGGTCGCTCGCCATTCCGAACTCCTCCCAGCAGAAGGACGCTGCCGAAAAGTTCATCAAGTGGGCGACGGACAAGGACTATCTGGCCCTGGTCGCCGAGAAGGAAGGCTGGGCCAATGTGCCTCCGGGCACCCGCACCTCGCTCTACGAAAACCCCGAGTATCAGGCCGCAGCGCCGTTCGCCAAGATGACGCTCGACGCCATCAACTCGGCCAACCCGAGCGAACCGACCGTCAAGCCGGTGCCGTATACGGGCGTCCAGTTCGTGGCCATCCCGGAGTTCGCCGGCATCGGCACCAATGTGGGCCAGCTCTTCTCGGCGGCCCTCGCCGGTCAGATGTCCGCCGACGATGCCCTGGCTCAGGCCCAGGACGCCACCACGCGCGACATGACCCGCGCCGGTTACATCAAGTAGTGGGCCTGCCCTGATCACCTCTCCCCTGAAGGGAGAGGTCGATGCAATACGTCGGATGAGAGGTTCAGTGCCGCATGAGGTCATCGGAGTCAGACAGACTCTGAACCCCTCACCCTAACCCTCTCCTCTCAGGGGAGAGGGGACGTCGGCCCAAACGTGCGGTTAGTGACGGATCACCAATGGCCACGAGACAAACCCGAACTCTTGCGCGCGTGATGATGGCTCCGGCGGTGCTTGTGCTGCTGGTGTGGATGGCGGTGCCGCTGGCGATGACGCTGTGGTTCAGCTTCCAGAACTACAATCTGCTCAATCCGATGATGACCGGGTTTGCCGGCTGGGCCAACTACAGCTACGTCATCGGCGACCCCAGCTTCACCCAGGCGCTGGTCAACACCCTGCTGCTGGTGGGGGGTGTGCTTGTCATCACCATCATCGGGGGCACGCTCCTGGCGCTGCTGCTCGACCAGCCCGTCTGGGGCCAGGGGATC